>JAWKYI010000012.1:0-164777 GCA_041396525.1 Burkholderiaceae bacterium | reverse complement strand
TCGGCCTTCCAGATACAAGTTATGAATGCGTGCCTTGAGATCGTCGCCCTTGTCGTCGCTGAACACTTGGAAGTCGTAGGGATCGCCGTTCTTGCGCTTGGCGCGTTCATCCCAAATCTTGCAGAAGATAAGTTTGTCGAGTTCGTCGAAGGCTTCGGCGGGGTTGCGTTTGCCGCCAGCCCAGAGGGCATCATGGGCCTGCTTGAAGATGCGCGTGAGTTCGTTTTCTTCGACGGTCTTGAGCTCGAAACCACCTTGACCGCCTTTAACGTATTTGGCGCGGGAAATATCGCCCCCCGCGCGCGGCAAGTCGGCCAGGCGGTTGGCCACGCGCTCCTTGGGCGCTTTGCGGTCGCGTCGAAAATAATCGTTGCGCAGGCCAGAGGTCATCCAGACGAAATCGGCGTCCATGGAGTTGGCATAGCCAAAACCCTGTTCCACAGCCTGATCAAGCTCGCCTTGACTGGCTTCTTCGCGCTTGCATTCGACAACGATGACCGGCTTCTTCAGCGATTTGTCGGCGTAGACCACGATGTCAGAAAAGATCGTGGGCACGCGATGCTCGACAGTGACCTCAATATCAATCTGTTCGGGGCTGTAGCCATACTCAATCACCAGAGAGAGATAGGCGTTGGCCCGGACTTTTTCCTCCGGGTCAGTAAAGCGCAAACGCTTGTTCTGCCGAACGTAGGTGATGTTTTTCTGGTCGGCATCGAAGCTGATCAAGTTCTTTGCCAGCCCCTGTTTGAAGAGATCATTCATGTATTTTTCCTCGAATCATTCTTTGACGGGTGCGGCGCTGTTTGCTTCATCCGCGCCCCCGGCGCGCACCCAATCGTCCACCTCGGATACTTTGAACTTCCACAAGCGCCCCACGCGGTGCGCGGGCAGGTGCTTGCGGTCGATCCAGCGGTAGATCGAGTCGCGTGTGACACCCAGATGCTCGGCAATCTGGTCCACGGATACCCATGGTTCAGCGGTCATGGCAATACTCCGGTGACAGCGGTTCTGGTGGCATAAAGTCGGTTTTAGTCGCAAAGGATGTAATTTATCAGGTTGATGGGTGGCGGGCGAGCGCTAGATGCCCAGGGCATGATCATTCGCTTGGCTTCCTGATCGTTCAGCGCGTGAATGGTGGTGTCATCCATCAGCCCGGAGCCAACCATGACCACCCAGCCCACCGCCCTCGACACCTACCTCCAGCGCCTGCCGATGATCCTCGACAAGATAGAGGCCCTGCGGCAATTGGCCGACGACCGCTTCGGCCATGACCCGGACGCCATCCACTGGGGCCACGTCGGTGACCTCGGTCGGGTGGATCAGGCGCTGGACGATCTGCTGGCGATCTTCGATGGGCGCGCAAACCCATGAACCCGGCCAACCTGAAGGCCGGGGATGTGGTCCAACTCAACCCGGAAACTTGCCGCAATCCGATGTTCGCCGCCTGTTTCTTGGTTGTGAGCGACCCCAAACCCTGGGGGGCACAAGGTTACGTTCAGGTCGTCGGATCTGGTGATCAACCGGGTGGCCTTGCCTACTACCGCGCCCGATGGGCGGAAATGGAATTGATCGGCGCGGCCGAATGGATTGCCGCTTCCGTCGCTGGAGATACCGATGAAATCTGACACCAGACCATCCTCTGCACAGATGTTTATCCTCCGGGCGGCCGTCAGGCGACCACACGGCGAGATCGAACCATGGCCTGACAGGCTACGCGGCGGGGCTCGGGTCAAGGTGCTGGCAGCACTGCTGCATCGTGGCTGGATTGAGCCTGCCGACGACGGCCACGTTATGACCGACGCGGGCTATGCGGCCATCGGCCAACAGCGACCCGCACTACCGGATGATGTCTTACCAATGGAAACCACCGACGACCTCCAACTTCTGGAGGGCATCCCGGTGCGCCCCGGCACCAAACTCGCCGCTCTGGTGATGGCGTTGCGCCGCCCGCAGGGGGCGACCAGTCTGCAACTGATGCTGGCCACGGGGTGGCAGCCCCACACCGTGCGTGGGGCCATCTCCGGGATGTGCGCAAGAAGCTCGGCCTGAACGTGGTGCTGGCGCACAACGATTCCGGCGAGCGGGTGTACAGGGTGGTGTGATCTGCCGCCAAGGGTGTCCAGTTTCTGGAGGCCCTTGCCAATGCCTCGGCGCGTCTGACGCATCGGACACAGCTCCCGTAACTCTCTATACGCGTGCGCGTGTGCGCGCCTCACAGAATGTTACGACAACCTGTTTCCGATGCGTCAGACGGTGCGCAAAGGCTCGTGGGCCGATTTCTACAACCCAGCCAGCGAATCGGCTGCAAACCCGCGCCAGCATTGAGTTTTCTGTACTGGCCGTTTTCGCGCGCACCGGGGTGCAAACCTGCAAACCGGGTACGCACCAGGTTCGCACCTTCCACGTTGCCGCCATCCCGCACAGGCCCGCAATGACTGGGCTTTCGGCCCGTTGCCCGCACCGCCGGGTGCAGACCGCAAACCCTGCAATCGGTTTGCACCCTGACAGTAGCGAAATGCTGCGCTTGCGCCCCCCGTATTGGAATATCGCCAGGAAGGACCCCTTTTGCCCGGGGTATGTATGCGTTCCTCGGCCATAACAATAGGCGGTGACCATCACCATCGTCACCACCATCACAAGCTCCACCCGGTGTGACGGTGGTGATGGTTGTGACGGTCGCCTATTGTTTACACCGGCGAAAGCACGGATATGCCCTCGGCACGGTCATCACGCAGGGCGCGTAGCGGTGGCTCGCAGTGGGCGATGGAGAACCGGCATGGATGAACGTGGACGGTGCTGGACCACCCTCGGTAGACTGATGGGCAATGAACCCGCATCTGCTCACCCTGGCCCTGACCACACCGCTCGAACAACTGCTGGAGTTGCCGAACGCGGTGCGGATTGCTGCCTGCGCCCGAGAAGATTTACAGCGCTTCAGCGCAGAGCAGTTGGCGCAGATGTTGGCTTGGCCAGCATGGATGCCGCCATCACCGACACCGTGACGTTGGCGCAAATCAAGCACGGCGGTGAACTGATCGACCGTTACGAGAAGCGCGACCTGGACTGGTTCATCGAGGTCACCAATCAAGCCGAATGGCCGCGCCTGAGGTCAGCACCTGCAACGGATCGCGATTACCTCCGGCTCTTGGCTCTGTACAAGTTGGGCGTGGTGATTGAGGCCACAGCAGATACCCCGTCGAGGATCATCATCATGCCGGCGGTAGATGCGCTGATGGAATCGTTGGAATCCTTGGTGCTGGCCGATCTGTTGCCGGAACCGCCATCAATGGAACAGCTCATCGAGGAAGCGTGGAAGGCCGGACTCACGCCGGAGCCAGTGCCGCGAAGTGCGCAAGGCCCAAAAGCCAAGCCGTCAGACGGGCAGCCGATGCTCGACACGCCAGCAACCGGGCCGCAAGGGCAAAGGCCCTGGAACTGTTCGCTGAACACCTACCGCACCAAGGAAGAGGCCTACCGCATCATCAGCGCGCAGGTCTGCGGGGCACCGGGCACGATCAAGAATTGGATCGCGGGCATTCCAAAAGACTCGCCGCCCGAGTAATTCAACCGCGAACCTTCACGCTGCGCGCAGCGTGATCATCGTGCGCGCACCGTGTCTATGAATGCCAATTCTTGTGGCATTCAATACAGAGCATCCCCAAACGACCACGGATGCTCGCCATGTACCAGCCCCGTCCTGCACTGCCCGAAACCGGCTTCGTTCGGTTGCCGCAGATTCTGTCCCTGATCCCCATCAGCCGTTCGGCCTGGTGGGCGGGTATCCGGGAAGGCAAATTCCCCCAAGGCATCAAACTCGGCAGCAAGACCACGGTCTGGCGCGCTGAGGACATTCGCAATCTCATCGAACGTTCGCGCTGATTCGGGCTGTGACGATGAGCGCGTCCATCATCCCTTCTCCGGACGGAGTAGTAGAGAACGACCGTCACCACCATCCCGACCATCACACGGTCGAGATGGATGCTGCGGCCACTCCGGCACCGACACCTGACACCGATCCCGTTGGCGTGATCGAGGAGGCACCTGGTCCGTCTGGTCGATGACGTGGGCGTGCTGGCCGAGGAAGACGTGGTGCGCGCCTTCTCGATCCTCAGGCCACGGACCTGCCCGGCTACTTGCGCCTGCGCCACGCCGCCAAGAAGGCAAACCGTGACTGCTCCGTGACGGTGCTCGACAAACTGGTGCGCGATGAACTGCCAGGCAGCGATGACGACGCGAGCGCGCTCGATGAACTGGTGGCGCTGGCCCGGGCGCAGTGCCAGTTGCACCACGACGCGGATCGCAATGCGGTCGCCGTGATCCCGATGCCAGTCGACGCGAAGTGTGGCGCGTGTACTCTCTCGGCTTCGAGGACTGGTTGCGCTGCCTACTGGCGCGCCAAGAAATGGGCGTGCCGGAAACCACGATGAAATCGGCACTGTGCGCTCGCCGCTGCAGGCATCAACGACGGCGAGGAAATTTGCATCCCGTCCGTGCCGCCCGTTGTGACGATAAGCTACCTGATCGATCTGGCCGATGAGCAGTGGCGGGTCATCCACGTCACCCCCCTGGGGCTGGCGGGTGGTGAACGAATCCTTGATGTATTCCGCCCGCACGCCTTGATGCGCCCGCTGCCTATGCCGGTGACCCATGGCGATGTCGGATTGCTCTCCTGGCGGCACACCAACATCCCGGCGCACTGCCGCGTGATGGTGCTGGCGTGGCTGCTGGATTGTTTCCGCCGGACACCCCCCTTCCCGGTGCTGGAGTTAACGTTAGGCGAACAAGGCTCGGCCAAGTCCACCACGCAATCCGTGCTGCGCAGCCTGGTCGATCCCAACAAGGTGATGCTGCGCGGGCGGCCAAGACGGTGGAGGACGTGTTCGTCGCCGCCGCCAACAACTGGCTGGTCAGCTACGAGAACCTCTCTGGCCTCACGCCGAGCAGCAGGATGCCTTTTGCACCCTGGCCACTGGTGGTAAGCTTTGCCTCGCGCCAGCTCTACACCAATGGCGAAGAGCACGTGATGAAACCAAGCGGCCGGTGGTACTCAACGGCATCGCTGTAGTAGCCGCGCCCCGACCTGATCGACCGGGTGATTCACGTTGATCTGCCCACCATCCCCGCCGATGCCCGGCGCGACGATGCCGATACCCACGCCGGGGTGGGAACGCGACCAGCCCACGGTGTTCGCCAGGCTGCTGGATCTGTTCTCAGCGGCCCTGGCCATTTTGCCGACGGTGAGCTCACCCAGAAGCAGCGCATGGCCGATTACGAGCGCCTGGGCCGAAGGCAGTAGCCCGCGCCCTGGGCTTTGCCCCGGAGTGAATTCCAGCAGCAGTACGCCGAACTTGTGTGCGCGCTGGCATCGACCGTGCCTTGGAAAGCAACGCCGTCGCGCAAGCCCTGGACAAGTACCTCGCCGAGCGCGTGCTGCCCATCAACTGGCGGGCACCGCCGGCGAGCTCTACGACCTGCTGAACACCCACAGCATCCCCGACCGCAGCAGCTGGCCGCGCTCACCCGGGCCTGTCCGGACCAGCTGCGCCGCATCGCCCCGGCCTACCGCGCCAAGGGCGGCATCGACATCACCATTCGGCCTTCGTGGGAGGGAGCGCGCTGGCGCATCGCACAGACCCGTTCCCAAACCAATCTGCCGCCACCAGCATCGAGGTGGCACTCGATATGGGCTCACCGTGGGCGTAATCCCAACGCATCCCATCTGGGCCAGGTTCTCGGCATCACGCCGCAGACCACAGCCCATCCACCTCTGCTCGAAACGCAGCTGTCCCCGCTGGCTGCCGCGATTGTGGCGATGACCCGGAAGAGCAAACCAACCTCTCACCAGGGTTGGCAGGCCACTGGTCATCCGCATCGCCCGAACGCCGGTCGGCATCAAAGAAGCAGGTAGGCCCCGGCCTGTGGGTCAGCACCATCGCGCTGGCCGGCGATACCCACTACCCCGTCCGCTCTGATCAAACCTGGAGACCATCACCATGAAGCCAGACCGTTCAGCAAGAGAGTCAACCCTACCTCGACAAAGTCAAGGCTGACTGCGACGCGCGCTCACCCTGGAACTCACGCCCCTCAAAGCCGAATTGGCCAAGGGAGCTGGAAGCTGAGCACGCTGCGGCACGCGAGGAAGCAAACCCGGCTGCGTGATGCCGCTGGCTCGATGTCGATGAACACGCCACCGGCCTTAAACCCACTGGCCCATCCTGTGTGAGCGAACCAGCGGATGGAAAGGCTCAAGTCGAAGTATCCAACCTGGAGAGCCAACTGCGTCACTGCAGCGGGTCCTGGCAACAGCCCCGAACGCTTCGTACTGTCCCGCAAGCAGCTTGGCCGGATCTGATCGCGCAGCGCAAGGCGCTCACCGCTGAGCTGGGCGGTCATTGGCCAACTGACCAAGATTGCAAGCGGCTGGCGAGACTACCCTCGAAGCGCGCATTGCTGTCGAGACGAAGTCGGCATCTCGGGCGCTGCTGGACACGAAGCGGAATTCGTTGTGCCAGAAACCTTGACCAAACTGGAGGTGGAGTTGCGCATCACCCGGGCATCACGGACGAGGAACTTGAGCGCCAGCGTGATGCGATTCAGGCCAACTGGCTGGCTGCCCGATGCCGTGCGCAAAGCGAGGGGACCGTTCATCCATTGCCGTGCGGCAATGCGGCAGAAATCGAGCTGCACGAACAGTTGATGCCGGTCATGAACACGCTGGCTCGCGCCTCGGCGGCCCGGCGCCAGATCAACTTCACCACCACGACGAAAGTCGCTTCCGGATTGAGATTCCTCAGCGTTGATCCAAGCCGCTGGCGATGCACTGGCGGCAGAAATGCCAGCGGCCTGATCGTCACGCAACCAGCGAAGGCTGATGGGTCCTTCCTCGCCAAACGCCATACGAGGCGCGAGCGCGCCTGCCCGCTGCCGACAGAACCCGAAACAGGGTTACCAGACACCACCCCGGTTTACCGCCCGGCGCCGCTGCCGGTTACCTCAAGGAGACTTTGATGAACCACACGACAGTACCCCAAGCCAGCGACGATGGCAATCGCCACGTGCCCGTTGAACGCCTGCAGCACTACAACCCCGAAGTCGAGCAGCGCGTGCAAGGCTGGTTTGCCAGCGGCCAGCCGCTGGTCTGGATTCCATCCTCAGCCGGAGAACTTCCCGGACGTGCCATAACCGCTCCGCAGGTTGCCGACCACTACCAGGAGGCCATGCGCTGGCCTATCACCGGATGGAAGACCTGCTGCATTTGCCCAATGGCGTCACCGGCTGGTTGATCCCGGCCACGGCCAGTGACACCGACGTGGCCTGCGGGGTGTGGAACGGCGAGGTCTACATCCTGGGCGTCAAGAACAACCGCACCGGCAAACCGCAGACGCTGCTGGGAGAGCGTGTCGATGTTGCGACGGGCAAGCCGATGACGTTGATCAGGCGCGGTTTGACTTGGCTTCTGGTCGGCACAGCGCGTTCATGGAGGTCCGCAGCCCCTCTTGGAGAAAGCAATGAGCATCCACCAAACCCTGCGTGTGCAGGTCACCGACACCAACCAGCGCCCGCGCGGTGATGACCATCGAGGCCGAATTCGATCACCTCGGGCCCTACCGCGTACAGCACGATGGCCACACCTACTGGTTCACCGGCAAATCCGGCACGCACCGCCAGAGGGTGGCCACCGCGAAATGGCAACCGCTGACGATGCCCGCCTGCCAGATCACGCTCGGTGGCACCGCGATCTGGGAGGACTGAGGATGGCTGCCGGACGGCAACCCGCACCATCGCTGCGCAGTTGGCGGGCGTTGCCCGATCTTCCAATGCCCGAGCTCTGGGCGCTGTGGGATCAGCACTTTCCCCGGCGGCCCAGCCACCGCAACCGCAATTACGTCGAATCGCGCCTGGCCTACCGCATCCAGGAGCTGGCTTGCGGTGCACAACACCAACGTCCGCAGAATGCACTGGTTGAGGCCGGTGCCAAGCATTCCAAGATCAAAACCAGTGTCGGCCGCAGCGCGCAGACCCTGTTGATGCCCGACACCACGCTGATCCGCGAATGGGATGAGCGCGAATACCGCGTGACGGTCACGCCCGATGGTCTGTAGCCTGGATGGCCATGTGTTCAAGAGCCTGTCGGCGGCAGCGCCGCACATCACGGGCACACGATGGAATGGGCCGAAGTTCTTTGGTCTGCGGAGCGGTAAGGGGGATGGTCAATGAACGCGCCGTTGCTCGTGCCACCCAAGCGCTGCGCGGTGTATTGCCGCGTGTCCAGCGACGAACGGCTTGACCAGTCCTTCAATTCCATCGATGCCCAAGAAGGAAGCCGGGCACGCATTCATCAAAGTCAGAGCCACGAGGGCTGGATCCGCTGGTAGCCGACGACTACGACGATGTGGCGGTTTCTCTGGTGGCAATGCTCATGGAACGGCCTGCCTTGAAGCCGCCTGATAGCCGGCATCAGATAGGCAAGGTCGACATCGTGGTCGTCTACAAGATCGACCGGCTGTCACGCTCGCTGGCCGATTTTGCGCGGATGGTCGATGTGTTCGACCCAACCACCGGGTCAGCTTCAGCGCCGTCACGCAGCAGATCGATTCGGCCACGTCGATGGGCCGGCTGATGCTCAACGTTTTGCTGTCTTTTTGCGCAGTTCGAAGCGAGGTCACCGGTGAGCGCATCCGCGACAAGATCGCCTGGCAGGCCAGGGAATGTGGATGGGTGGGCCGTTGCCGCTGGGGTACGACGTGCGCGACCGACTGTTGGTGATCAATGAAACTGAGGCTGCCTTGGTGCGCCGCATCTTCGATGACTTCGGCGACAGTGCGCTCGAAGCACGCATGGTGGCCAAGGCCTACGGCGCGCAAGGCGTGGTCACCAAGGGCGGCAAGCCCTTCGCTAAGCAGACCATCTACAGATGCTGCACAACCGGATGTACCTGGGCGAGATCGTCCACAAGGGCAAGAGCTTCCCGGCCAGCATCAGGCCATCGTGACGCGAACGCAGTGGGACGCGGTTCACGCCCTGATCGCCACCGATGGCATCGAACGGCGGCGGGATACCAGCGACCGCCAGCGGGAACCAGTCCTCCCTTCGCGGCCTGCTGTTTACGCTTCCCGATGGCGAACAGCTGGTGCCCAGCTCACGGTCAAGGGAAGACCTACCGCTACTACGCCGGTCAAACACCCGGCGCTTCGGCGCGTGGGCCGGCCTTTGGGCCGCTACCGGCTGCGCCCATCAGAGGAATTGAGTGACCCAGCAGATCGGCGGCGCTGTCGGCGCCGCACATCGTGCGGTCAGTCTTCGGGATCGGACGGACAGCCGCCCAGACCTGTCCAGGCCTGAGGTCATGCTTCCGATGCGAAATCTGGCGGGCCTGTGGCAGCAGCTGTTCCCCGTTGAACAGTGTCGACTGGCGCAGTTGCTGATCGAGCGCGTGGTGATTGCCGACGGCGGGCTGGAAAATCATCTGGGCGCGATCAGGAAGCTGGCAGGAACTGGCCCGGGGGAACTGATGCCCGGCACCATCGGCGCGGAATTGCAGGAATGGGAACAGCGGAGGTGGAGGCGTGAAGCCGGTGCAGCCGTTGGGGCAGCGATGCCGCGAACGCCGGGATGGCGGCCAGGTCAACTGTCACCTTCATCCCGCTGAAGATCAGGAAGCGCGGCGCCAGCAAGGTGGTGGTGCGGCCAGATGGGGCGGTCGAGTCGCCGGGCAAGGTCGCCAGCCAGATCGACCAGCCCTTGCTGGTGGCACTGACGCGGGCCTTTCTACTGGCAGCAACTGCTCGACGACGGTGTGGTCGGCAGTGGCAGCGAGATCGCCCAGCGCGAAGGCCTGCACCACTCGACGGTCAACGAGCTGCTGCGTGTTGCCGCTGCTGGAGCCGGCCATCATCCAGAGCATCCTGGCCGGGCAGCAGCCAAAGTGCATGAGCCTGCTGTGGTTCCAGCGCAATCCGCTGCCGACCGACTGGGTAGCGCAGCGGGAGGTGGTGGCGGGTTCGACGCCTGACCGAGTTACGGGCTATCGATGACCGTGCCCACATCACTGCGGCATTCGGCGCACTTGCGCACCAGCATGCAAGTGCCCACCCGCAGATGGTACCGCTGAAATTCGTGATCGTGGTTTCGTGACGGCACTGTGCGCAGACGTTGGACAGCAGCCGCTGGCGAATGTCGGCGGGGATGGACTCCCAGCGCTGGCGGGCCGGCAGTAAAAGTGGGCAGTGATTCGATGGTCATGGTTCAGCGGACCCAGCGACGGGCGTCCTTCAAGAGCAGCAACAATTGCTGTTCGCGCAGCGGCGCGATGAACCAGACCGGGTGTAGAACCTCGCCGCTTCTTCATCGATGGGGTGGGTCAGCATGGCACGGATGCCGGCCTGTTCGGCAATCAGCATCGTGCGGCGAATCGCGTCCTGCAGCAGGCCAAAGCCTATCCCGCCCGCCTGGTCCACCACCGAGACAGCGAGCCTCGCCAGAATCACCACCGGCAACGGGTATTGCCCCATCCCCTTGCGAATGCGCTCCGGCGCCTCCAGCGTGTCGACTTGTCCCACGGTCAGGCTAAAGTAGCCCGCCACGCGGCCATCGTCCTCGGCAACGACAAAGGTCTTGGCCGAGCCACTGCCCCTGCGCCTGGCGGGCGTGGCGCAACAGCCAGTCATTCAACGCGGGCTTGCCGCAATCAAAACCTTCCAGCCGATGCTGCGCGGCCAGAGGCTCCGGTGCGCGCAACGTCACTTTACCATCCCCGGGGGCGCCTTGCGGGCAAACAGGTCACGCAACCCTTCGTTGGCCTGTTCGGGGCGATCAGCAGATCCATCAGGGGCCTGGTACTGGCTGCGAGACCATGAACAACCGCTGATCGAGCAGGGTCTGCTCGGCGGCCAGCACGCGCTGTCGAGGATGAAGTCGGTCAGCGATTTGTGGGCCACCTCGGCGGCACGGCGCAGCACCACCTCCTGTTCGGGGGTAGCGCGCCCAAGTCGGGCAGAACGGGCGGAAGGCGACGATGCAACGGCAGTCATGGCAGCACCTCTTTTGTTAGATCAACTGCCGCAATGTTAGTACAAGTGACGCACGCCGTCTAGTTGCGGTGGTGACCGGCGGCCTTGGTTGACGATGAACCGACGCGCGTAAGTTGTTGATTTTGCTAGGCCACCATCTGCGCCTACCCGCAGGCCAAACGGAGAACAGAGACGGCTCTGGCCGAGAAAGTGGCCGATTTAGGGCGTTTTGGTTGATGGCCACCCGCAGTACAGGTGGCCGGAACCCCGCGTGGTGCGGGGATTTCAGGCAAGAAAAAGGGCCCGGAGATGAGTCCGAGCCCTTGTGTATGGTGGAGCTGGGGGGATTTGAACCCCCGTCCGCAAGCCTTCTTCGTACAGTTCTACATGTGTAGTCGTCTGATTTGAATCTCGCCGCCCAAGCCGCGCAGCGACACGCTGCAAGGGAAGCCAGCAACCTTGAATCTTGTCGAACGCCAAGTTGCCCGACGCCTGACCAGCCTATTGAATTATCTTTGCAGCCTGGACTCTAGTGGCTTGCGCCATTCGAACCCTTGCCCAGCCCATAGGCATGCTGTTGCAAAGCTCACCGGCAATTAAGCGGCGAGTGCGAAACGTTCGTCGTTTGCAGTTAGTTTTTTTCTGCTGTTTTACGAGGTAACAGAACCTCGACATGCCCTGCCACGCGTCCGAACCCACGTCGAAACCGGTGCAGCCCCTGAACGCATAGTTTAAGGCAGTTCCAGGTATTTCAAGAGCTCCATGGGCGAATGCACCTCCGCATTGGCCTTCCATGTCGTCACATCGGCATCCGGCCCCAGATATCCGTAGCGAGCAGCCACCGTTCGCATGCCCGCGGCCTGCCCCGCCTGGATATCGCGCAGGTCGTCCCCCACATACAGACACTGCTCGGGGGCCACCTCCATTCGCCTTGCGGCCTCCAACAGCGGCGCGGGATGTGGCTTGGCATGGGGTGTGGTGTCGCCGCTGATGATGGCGCCTGCGCTGCTGAACAACGGCATGCTGGCCGTCAACGGCAGAGAGAACCGTTCGGCTTTATTGGTCACCACGCCCCAGGCGAGACCGCCCCCCTGCAACCGCTCAATCAGCAATGGCACCCCGGAAAACGCTTGGGTCCGCGCCGTCAGGCACCGCTCGTACTCCAGAAAAAACGCCCGCCGAAGGGGTTCGTAGTCCACGTGTTCCGGCCCGAGACCAAAGGCCACGCGAAGCATGCCGCGGGCGCCCGAGCCTGCATGGGCACGGTAGGCCGCCAGCGGCAACGATGGCAGGCCTGCGCGCAGCCGAAGCGCGTCGGCGGCGGCGGCAAGGTCAGGAGCACTGTCAACCAGGGTCCCATCCAGATCAAACAAGACAGCTCGCACGTCCAAAAACCGCATGTCAACGCCCGTATTCAAGGTTTACGGGTCGCAAAAAGGTAATTGACCTGGGTGTTGCCGCTCAACCAATAGCGTTGTGTCAACGGGTTGTATTCCATGCCTTTGGTCTGCACCAGCTCAAGCTCGGCCTCCCGGCAATACGCGGCCAACTCACTGGGCCGAATCATCTTTGCATACTCGTGTGTGCCCTTGGGTAGCAGATTCAGAAGGTACTCGGCACCCACAATGGCGAAAAGGAATGACCGCGCATTTCTGTTCAATGTGGAAAAGAACACCCAGCCACCCGGCTTCACCAGCGCCGAACAGGCCCTCACCACCGACGCAGGATCTGGCACGTGCTCCAGCATCTCCATACAGGTCACGACATCAAACGAAGCCGGCTGCTCAGCGGCCAGACCCTCGGCACTCACCTCACGATAGGCCACACCCCTTGTACCCGCCTCCAAGGCATGCAGCCGCGCCACCTGAAGCGCTTTGGTGGAGAGATCAATGCCCGTCACCTCGGCCCCTTTTCGGGCCATGGAGTCGGCCAGGATGCCTCCGCCACAGCCCACGTCAAGCACCGTCTTGCCGCGCAACGGGACCAAAGCATTCACCCAATCCAGCCGCAGCGGATTGATTTGGTGCAATGGGCGAAACTCACTTTCCGGGTCCCACCAGCGATGGGCAAGCTCAGAAAACTTGGCGATTTCAGCGGGATCGGAATTGGCGGTGGATGATGCGTTCATAGGGCGATTTTCACACGCCTTCGAAGCAGCCATCCACGGAGGAGAGCAAAGGTTTCGCGCGGGCTGGCCTCCTCGGCGCTGGAGAGCTCCATTTCGCCCACGAAGGGCGCTGCCTGCCTTGTGCCGAGCGGTAGGGGTTCTGCAACAGACAGACCACCGGATTGACCGCCTGCCACTTCTGCGCGCTCGTGCATGCCACCCTGCCGGGTGGAAGCAACTGTCATGTCCACCAGGCGGCCCGTTGAACCAGATGACCCCGGTCTTCGTCCCCGCCTTGGATCGACAGGATTCGGCAAAAGAAAAAGCCCCGCGTTCTCACGCAGGGCTCTTCGTATCGGCGCAGCGGGGAAATTACTTGCGGGTACCCACAACTTCCACTTCCACGCGACGGTTCTTGGCACGACCAGCGCGGGTTGCGTTGTCGGCCACAGGCTGGGTGAGGCCCTTGCCTTCGGTGTAAACGCGGTTGCTTTCGATACCCCTGCTCACCAGGAAGGCCTTCACGGCTTCAGCGCGACGCACCGACAGAGCTTGGTTGTAGGTCGCCGAACCGATGGAATCGGTATGGCCGACAGCGATCACCACTTCCAGATTCACACCACCAACCTTCTCAGCCAGATCAGCCAGCTTGGCTTTGCCTTCGGGCTTGAGCACAGCTTTATCGAAATCGAAGAAAGCATCAGCGGCGTAGGTCACCTTGGCGGGAGCGGGAGCAGCAGCAGGCGCTGGAGCTGGTGCCGGAGCAGGTGCGGCGGCAGGTGCGGCGGGCGCTGGGGCTGGTGCAGGAGCCTCTGGAACGATGGCGCCGTCACAACCCTTGCCAGCGGTAGCAGGCGTCCAGTTGGCGTCGCGCCAGCACAGAGAACCATCACCGTTCATCCATTGCAGGTCGCCTTGACCATTGACCCAGTTGTCGTTGGTGCCCGTACCAGCTGCCAACGCAGCGGTAGCCAAGGTGGCGGAAGCGAACAGAATTGCCACTTTGTTCAGATTTCTCATGGATATCCTCTTGGTGTGAGCCGCGTAACGGCTGGTTCTCAACATTGACGCTTGAAGTGACCACCACTAGAAACGTTGGAATTATTGTGCCACAAGCCCGAGATTCAACGCATGACGCGGTGTCGCGACGGTGTAGCCAAAGAGACCAGCTTGCAACCACGTTGCTCAACAGCAACAAAAGCCCTTTCAAATGCCGCTTTTCAGCCAGCCTAAAATACACGGTTGCCTTCAGGCCTGTAACGCCAACTTACACCACCGCCCATGACCCAGTTTGCCAAAGAAACTCTGCCCATCAGCCTTGAAGAGGAGATGCGCCGAAGCTACCTTGACTACGCCATGAGCGTGATCGTCGGCCGGGCGTTGCCAGATGCCAGAGACGGACTGAAACCGGTGCACAGGCGCGTGCTGTACGCGATGCACGAGCTCAACAACGATTGGAACCGTCCATACAAGAAGTCCGCCCGCATCGTCGGGGATGTGATCGGTAAATACCACCCACACGGTGACAGCGCCGTCTACGACACCATCGTTCGCATGGCCCAGGACTTCTCCTTGCGTCACATGCTGGTGGATGGCCAGGGCAACTTCGGCTCTGTGGATGGCGACAACGCCGCAGCCATGCGATACACCGAGATTCGCATGGCCAAAATTGCCCACGAATTGCTGGCCGACCTCGACAAGGAAACGGTCAATTTCGGCCCCAACTACGACGGGTCCGAAAAAGAGCCGCTGGTCATGCCAGCACGCTTCCCCAACCTGCTGGTCAACGGCTCGGGTGGCATCGCTGTGGGCATGGCCACCAACATCCCACCACACAACCTCAACGAGTCCATTGACGCCTGCCTGCATCTGTTGAGAAACCCGAATGCGTCCATCGACGAACTGAGGAAATCATGCCAGCGCCCGACTTCCCGACAGCGGGCATCATCTATGGCATCAACGGTGTGCGTGACGGTTACCGCACTGGGCGTGGCCGTGTCGTCATGCGCGCCAAATGCCACTTCGAAGACATCGACAAGGGGCAACGGCAGTCCATCATCGTCGACGAGCTTCCCTATCAGGTCAACAAAAAGACCTTGCAGGAACGCATCGCCGAACTGGTGCACGAAAAGAAGATCGAGGGCATCAGCCACATTCAGGACGAGTCCGACAAATCCGGAATGCGACTCGTCATCGAACTCAAGCGCGGCGAAGTACCCGAGGTGGTGCTCAACAACCTGTACAAGCAAACCCAGTTGCAGGACACGTTTGGCATCAACATGGTGGCACTGATCGATGGTCAGCCCAAGTTGTGCAACCTGAAAGACCTGATCCAGGTGTTTCTGGAACACCGACGCGAGGTCGTTACGCGGCGCACCGTGTTCAACCTGCGCAAGGCACGCGAGCGCGGGCACGTGCTGGAAGGCTTGGCGGTGGCGCTGGCCAACATTGACGAGTTCATCAAGATCATTCGGGAATCGCCCACGCCGCCAGTGGCGAAAGCCGAATTGATGACGCGCAGCTGGGACAGTGCGCTGGTTCGCGAAATGCTCACCCGAGCCAAGGCCGATGGTGGCGTGATCAACGCCGACGACTACCGCCCCGACGGATTGCCGAGAGAATATGGCATGGGCAACGACGGGCTGTACCGCCTCTCCGAGACTCAGGCTCAGGAAATTCTGCAAATGCGTCTGCAGCGCCTCACCGGTCTTGAACAGGACAAAATCGTGGCGGAATACAAGGAAGTCATGGGCGTGATCGACGACCTGCTTGACATCCTGGCCAAACCCGAACGCGTTTCCACCATCATTGGCGAAGAACTGGTCGAAGTCAAAACGGAATTCGGCCAGACCAAGCTGGGCGCACGTCGCAGCGAGATCGAACACAGCGCGCAGGACCTCTCAACGGAAGACCTCATCACCCCCACCGACATGGTGGTCACCCTCAGCCACAGCGGGTACATCAAGAGCCAACCCTTGTCAGAATACCGCTCGCAAAAGCGTGGTGGGCGAGGCAAGCAAGCCACGGCGACGAAGGAAGACGACTGGATCGATCAGTTGTTCATCGCCAACACGCACGACTACATCCTGTGCTTCTCCAACCGGGGTCGCCTGTATTGGCTCAAGGTCTGGGAAGTGCCGGCCGGTTCTCGCGGATCGCGTGGACGCCCGATCGTCAATATGTTCCCACTGGAAGAAGGCGAGAAGATCAACGTCGTTTTGCCGCTCACCGGCGAAGCACGCAAGTTTCCAGAAGACCAGTACGTGTTCATGGCCACCAGCATGGGCACCGTCAAGAAGACGCCACTGGCCGAATTCAGCAACCCGCGCAAGGCAGGGATCATCGCCGTGGGCCTGGACGATGGCGACTACCTCATTGGCGCCGCGCTGACCGATGGCAAACACGATGTGATGCTGTTCAGCGACGGCGGCAAGGCGGTTCGCTTTGACGAAAACGATGTGCGCCCCATGGGTCGGAACGCTCGCGGGGTGCGGGGGATGACCATCGAAGAGAACCAGAGCGTGATCGCGATGCTCGTGGCTGAAGATGAGGAGCAAAGCGTACTGACCGCGACCGTCAATGGCTACGGCAAACGCACACCCATCAGCGAATACACCCGCCATGGCCGTGGCACAAAAGGGATGATTGCCATCCAGCAAAGCGAACGCAACGGCAAAGTCGTGGCCGCCACGCTGGCCCACAGCGAAGACGAGATCATGCTGATCACGGACACCGGCGTTCTGGTGCGCACCCGCGTCAACGAGATCCGTGAAATGGGTCGAGCCACCCAAGGTGTCACGTTGATCGCACTCGACGATGGTTCCGAACTGTCGGGCCTTCAGCGCATTGTTGAAAACGATGCCAACATACCCGACCCAGCTGAAGGCGACAACGCGGCGCCAGCCGATGAAGGCGCGAACGAAGGTGGCGAAGGCACGGACGCCGCATGACGCGCCCCTTCAACTTCTCCGCAGGCCCTGCGGCCATGCCAGAAGCGGTCTTGCAACAGGCCGCATCCGACATGCTCGACTGGCAAGGCAGTGGCATGAGCGTGATGGAGATGAGCCACCGAGGCACGGCGTTCATCTCGATTTATGAGACCGCCGAGCGCGATTTGCGCGAGCTTCTGGCCGTGCCCTCAAGCTTTCGCATTCTCTTCATGCAAGGCGGCGGACTGGCAGAGAACGCCATCGTCCCGCTGAACCTCTCGCGCGCAGGCGCGGTCGACTTCGTCATCACCGGCAGCTGGAGCCAAAAGTCGGCAAAAGAGGCTCGCAAATACGCCAATGTGCACGTCGCTGCGAGCAATGAAGCCGACGGTCACACATCCGTGCCCGCGCCTTCGTCCTGGAAGATGGGCCAAGACACCCAGTACGTGCACCTGTGCAGCAACGAGACCATTCACGGCATCGAGTTTCACGAGCTCCCTGATTTGAAAGGCCTGGGCTGTGACGCGCCGCTGGTGATCGACTTTTCTTCCCACGTGGCATCCCGCCCTGTCGACTGGACTCGCGTGGGGCTGGCATTTGGCGGCGCACAGAAGAACCTGGGGCCTGCCGGCCTCACGCTGGTCGTCGTCCGAGAAGATTTGCTGGGCCACGCGCTTGCCATCTGCCCCAGTGCATTCGACTACAAGACAGTGGCCGACAACGCCTCGATGTACAACACGCCCCCCACCTACGCCATCTACATGGCCGGCCTGACCTTTCAGTGGCTCAAGCGCCAGAGGCTCGGAGACCTGAGCGGTGTGGCAGCCATCGAGGAAATGAACAAGGCCAAGGCTGACCTGCTGTACGGGTACATCGACAACTCGCAGCTGTACTTCAACAAAGTCGCACAGAACTGTCGATCGCGCATGAACGTGCCCTTCTTTCTGCGCGACGAATCACGCAATGAAGCTTTCCTCGCTGGCGCTCAATCGGCCGGCCTGCTGCAGCTCAAAGGGCATAAGTCGGTGGGTGGCATGCGCGCCAGCATCTACAACGCAATGCCACTGGAAGGCGTTCAGGCCCTGGTGAATTACATGCGTGACTTTGAGAAAACACAGGCTTGAGACCATGACCAGCGAACCGACCCAATCCGAAGCGCTAGCGGCTCTGCGGGTGCAGATCGACTCACTGGACCAGCAGCTTCTTTCCCTGCTGAACCAGCGAGCCCTCGTGGCCGAGAAGGTCGGTGAAATCAAGCGCGCTGAGGGATCGCCTTTCTTTCGGCCCGACCGGGTGGCCCAGGTCATCGAGAAAATCCAGAGCAACAACAAGGGACCACTGCTGAATCAGCATGTGTCATCGATATGGCGCGAAATCATGTCGGCCTGTCTGGCGCTGGAAGCGCCTCAACGGGTCGCGGTGCTGGGTCCTGCCGGCACCTTCTGCGAACAAGCCGCTGTTGAGTTTTTCGGCGGTGCGGCCAACCTGATCTACTGCGCCAACTTCGATGAGGTGTTTCACGCCACCGCAGCGGGCACCGCGCAATACGGCGTGGTGGGCATGGAGAACTCCACCGAAGGCGTGGTGGCCCGATCCCTGGACCTGTTCCTGCGCTCGCCCGTGCATGTCGTGGGCGAGGTCAGTCTGCTGATTCGCCACAACCTGTTGCGCCAGGTCAACTCGCTCGATGGCATCGAGGTGGTGATGGCGCACCCTCAGGCCCTCGCTCAATGCCAGAACTGGCTGACCCAGCATCTGCCCAATGCGGAACGCAGGGCCGTTTCCAGCAACGCCGAGGGTGCGCGCCTGGCAGCCACCAACCCTGGCTGGGCGGCCTTGGCGAGCGAGCGGGCGGCAGGCCAGTTTGCGCTGCATATCGTGTCGCACGCGGTGCAGGACGAAGCGTACAACCGCACTCGGTTTGCCGTGATCGCCCTCCCCCAGACCATGGCCATGCCGCCCGCCTCAGGCAACGACTGCACCAGTCTGGTGGTCTCAGTCCCCAACCGACCTGGCGCTGTGCATGATTTGCTGGTCCCGTTAAAAAACAACGGTGTTTCCATGACACGTTTCGAATCCAGGCCCGCCAAGTCCGGACAATGGGAATACTATTTCTACATTGACCTGAACGGCCACCCAAGCCAACCCCATGTGGCATCCGCTCTCAAGGAGTTGCAAGGGCTTTGTGCCTTTTACAAGGTGCTTGGCGCCTACCCCGTGAACGAATGACCTTGAAAGCCGTAAACACTACCAATTGGAAGAACGCCCATGTTTGAACAGCTCGGCCTGATCGGCTGTGGCCTCATGGGGGGCTCTTTCGCCCTGGCGCTCAAACGGGCTGGCCTGGTCAAACGCGTGGTGGGGTACAGCAAGTCCCCCTCCACCACAGAGCGCGCGCGGCAAATGGGCGTGATCGATGTGGAGGCGCCTTCGGCATTGCTGGCGGTATCCGGTGCAGACCTGGTGTTGCTGGCGGTACCTGTCTCCGCCACCGAAGCCACCTTCAAGGCGATTCGCCACCTGGTCACCAAGAACACCCTCATCATGGATGTGGGGTCGACCAAACGCGACGTGGTCGACACCGCCCGCCGCGTGCTCAAGGACCAGGTGGGGGTCTTCGTGCCCGCTCACCCGATTGCCGGCAAGGAGCTCTCTGGCGTTGAGCACGCCGATGTCGACCTCTACATGGGGCGCCAGGTCATTCTGACCCCCATCGAGCGCACCCTCACGACCCAGCTCGACAAAGCACACCAGCTCTGGACTGCGCTGGGCTGCGAAGTCAAGGTAATGACGCCCGAAGCGCACGATGCCGCCTTCGCAGCGGTCAGCCACCTGCCCCACATGATTGCCTACGCATTGATGAATGCGATCAAAGGCCAGGAACAGGCTGAGGAGTTCCTGGCGCTGGCGGGCCCGGGCTTCCGCGATTTTTCCCGCATCGCCGCGAGCGACCCCCAGATGTGGCGCGACGTGCTCATGGCCAACCGCGAAGAAGTTCTGGCGCAAGCCAAGCAATTCCAGCGAGCCCTGCACGCCATTGAGCTTACCTTGGCCCACGCAGAGTCCGACAAGCTGGAATCCCTGATCGACAAAGCCAGCCAGGCGCGCGCCCGCTGGCGCATGGGCACCAAGCTCAAAGGTTGACCACTCCGCACCGGTCGCGGGGCACGCCTGCGCGCACCATGATCGCCCAACAGCCGCATGTACACCACTGAATTTCTAGACATCCCGGCCTTGGCTCGCGCAGGTGGCACCGTCCAGTTGCCGGGATCCAAGAGCATTTCCAATCGTGTGCTGTTGTTGGCCGCGCTGAGCGAAGGCACCACGGCCATCGACGACCTGCTTGATTCGGACGACACCCGCGTCATGTTGCAAGCCTTGAAGCAATTGGGTTGCGGCATCGAGACACCCGAACAAGAACCGCTGCGCCTCCAAGGGCTTGGTGGGCAATTGCAAAACCGAAAGGCAGCGCTGTTTCTCGGCAATGCGGGCACCGCCATGCGCCCCCTGTGTGCGGCGCTGGCCTTGCTGGCCACAACACAGGGAGCGCAATTTGACCTCAGTGGCGTGGCCCGCATGCATGAACGCCCGATCGGCGATCTGGTGGACGCCTTGCGCCAGCTTGGCTGCCCGGTGCAGTACCTTGGCAATGAGGGCTACCCCCCCCTGCGTCTGGGCGACGGCCAGCAACACCCATTGTCTCTCCAGGCACCGATTCGCGTCCGGGGCGATGTGTCCAGCCAGTTTCTCACCGCACTGCTACTGGCCCTCCCCTTGGTCTGCAGTGCCTCCAGCGTGGAAATTGAAGTGGTTGGCGAGCTGATTTCGCGTCCTTATATCGATATCACACTCAATCTGTTGCGCAAGTTCGGTGTCGAGGTGCTGGAAGAAAGCCCAGGCCGCTTTGTCATCCCGCAAGGCAGCCGCTACGCTTCACCGGGCGAGATCGGAGTCGAAGGCGACGCCTCTTCGGCGAGCTATTTCATCGCGCTGGGCGCGTTGGCCACCCCCAAACACGGCGCCCCGGGGATCACCATCGAAGGCGTGGGGCTGTCCTCCATTCAGGGCGACATCCGCTTTGTCGAAGCCGCGCGGTTGATGGGCGCAGAGATTTCAGGCGAAGCCAATCGGCTGCACATCCGACGCGGCGCCTGGCCGCTCAAAGCCATCGACCTGGACTGCAACCACATTCCGGACGCCGCCATGACCCTGGCCGTGATGGCGATGTTTGCCGACGGCACCACCACTCTCAGAAACATCGCCAGTTGGCGGGTGAAGGAGACCGATCGCATCGCAGCCATGGCCCGCGAAGGACGCAAGCTGGGCGCCATCATGGAAGAAGGCCCCGACTTCATCCGCATCACACCACCCACCCGCTGGACCACCGGCAGCCTTCACACCTACGACGACCACCGCGTTGCCATGTGCTTCTCTCTGGCGGCCTTCAACCCGGCTGGCTTGCCGGTGCGCATCGAAGACCCCAAGTGCGTCGGCAAAACGTTCCCCGACTACTTTGAAACCCTGTTCGACGTCTGCGAAGCCGAAGCCGAGCACATTCCGGTGATCTGCATCGACGGCCCCACGGCCTCTGGCAAGGGCACCCTGGCCGCGGAAGTTGCCCAAAAGCTGGGGTTTCACCTGCTGGACTCAGGCGCCCTTTACCGCGCCACGGCACTGGCCGCACAAGACGCCGGCATTGACTTGGACGACGAAACGGCCCTCGCCCGTCTGGCGGCCAAACTGCCACTGGCCTTCCGAGACCACAAGGTGTACCTGGGCGGGCGTGACATCACCGACCCACTGCGCCTGGAATCCACCGGCGGCATGGCGTCGCGGGTGTCTCAACACCTGGCCGTGCGGGAAGCCTTGCAGTCGTTGCAGTTGAGCTTCAGGCGCCTGCCGGGGCTGGTGGCCGACGGCCGCGACATGGGCACAGTGATCTTCCCGAAGGCTCCTTTGAAAGTTTACCTCACCGCCAGCGCTGAACAACGGGCCCAGCGCCGCTATAAACAGTTGATTTCAAAGGGGATTGCTGCTAACATCGATAGTCTTTTGGAGGATTTGAAGGCGCGCGACCACCGGGACTCGTCCCGTGCCCATGCGCCGCTCAAGCCCGCCGAGGATGCAATGCAACTGGACAATTCCGAACTGGGCATCGAGCAATCGGCTCAACAGGTATTGACCTGGTGGCAAAGCAAAACGGTGTTTTCGGCCCGCTGAAAGCACCTCTTGTTGGCCCTGAAGGCACAGCCGGGTGTTCTCGACCCGCAGGCCGGAAGGTTCTTTTCACCTTAACCCCGCAGCGGTCTTGCGCTGCAACGTCAACACCGTTTTCTCCGTCGCTTCCTCGCACTGTGCTTCATCGACGAGCCAGTCCGTCCCGACGTGAAGATGGTTTAGGAAACTCAATGTCTGAATCTTTTGCCGCCCTCTTTGAAGAGTCCCTGAAACGCGCTGAAATGCGCTCGGGCGAGGTCATCACCGCTGAAGTGGTTCGCATCGAACACAGCCACGTGGTGGTCAACGCGGGTCTGAAATCGGAGGCCTATGTGCCGCTGGCCGAATTCAAGAACGACCAAGGTGAACTCGAAGTTCAAGTGGGCGATTTCGTCTCCGTGGCCATCGACTCCGTCGAAAACGGCTTCGGCGACACCCTGCTGTCCCGCGACAAGGCCAAGCGCCTGGCTTCGTGGATGGCTTTGGAAAAAGCCCTGGAATCGGGCGATTTCGTGACCGGCACCACCTCCAACAAGGTCAAGGGTGGCCTGAAGGTGATGGTCAACGGCATCAGCGCCTTCCTGCCAGGTTCGCTGGTCGACAGCCGTCCCACCAAGGACCTCACGCCTTACGAAAACAAAACCCTGGAATTCAAGGTCATCAAGCTCGACCGCAAGCGCAACAACGTGGTGCTGAGCCGCCGCGCCGTGGTGGAAGCCTCCATGGGCGAAGAGCGCGCCAAGCTGATGGAAACCCTCAAGGAAGGCGCCATTGTCAATGGCGTGGTCAAGAACATCACCGAATACGGTGCGTTCGTTGACCTGGGTGGCATCGACGGTCTGCTGCACATCACCGACATGGCATGGCGCCGCGTGCGCCATCCTTCCGAGGTGGTCACGGCCGGTCAGGAAATCACCGCAAAGATCCTCAAGTTCGACACCGAGAAGCACCGCGTTTCGCTGGGTCTGAAGCAGATGGGCGACGACCCATGGATGGGTGTGGCGCGCCGCTACCCACAAGGCACGCGCATGTTCGGCAAGATCACCAACATCGCCGACTACGGCGCGTTTGTGGAACTCGAGCCAGGCATCGAAGGTTTGGTGCACGTGTCCGAAATGGACTGGACCAACAAGAACGTGGCCCCGTCCAAACTGGTCTCGCTGGGTGACGAGGTCGAAGTCATGGTGCTGGACATCGACGAAGACAAGCGTCGCATTTCCCTGGGCATGAAGCAGTGCCGCGCCAACCCATGGCACGAATTCGCCGAGCAAACCAAGCGCGGCGACCGCGTCAAGGGCCCGATCAAGTCGATCACCGACTTCGGTGTGTTCGTCGGTCTGGCCGCTGGCATCGACGGCCTGGTTCACTTGTCTGACCTGTCCTGGAACGAGCCCGGCGAATCCGCCGTGCGCAACTTCAAGAAGGGCCAGGAAGTGGAGGCCATCAGTGTTGGCGATCGACGTCGAGCGCGAGCGCATCTCCCTGGGCATCAAGCAGTTGGATGGCGACCCGTTCACCACCTTCGTGTCGATCAACGACAAGGGCTCCGTGGTGACCGGCAAGGTCAAGACGGTGGACGCCAAGGGCGCTGAGATCGATCTGGGCGAAGACGTGCTGGGCTACCTGCGCGCCTCTGAAATCAGCCAGGACCGTGTGGAAGACGCACGCAATGTGCTGAAAGAAGGCGACGAAGTCACCGCCGTGGTGGTGAATGTGGACCGCAAGACCCGCAACATCCAGCTGTCGATCAAGGCCAAGGACGCTGTGGACCAGCAGGAAGCCATGTCGACGCTGAGCCAGCAGTCGGCTCGCGAGAACGCCGGTACCACCAGCCTGGGCGCTCTGCTGCGCGCCAAGCTGGACAACAACAACTGATCTCGGTGAACTGGCCGCAGGGCATTCTCGTGACGCAACTGCGCGTTATCGAATTGCCCCGCGGCCGTTTTCATTGACCCCTTTTGTCAAGCGCTATTCATGACCCGCTCTGATCTTGTTGAGGCCCTGGCTGCCCGATTCAGCCAACTGACCCAACGCGACGCCGAATTTGCGGTCCGGACCATTCTGGATGCCATGGGCGACGCTTTGGTGAAGGGTCACCGCATCGAAATCCGCGGGTTTGGCAGCTTTTCGGTGAACCGCCGTTCCCCGCGCATGGGGCGCAATCCGCGTTCCGGCGAGAGCGTGATGATTCCTGAAAAACGGGTTCCTCATTTCAAACCTGGGAAGGCGCTGCGCGAGCAGGTTGATGCCAGGACCGCCGAGATTCTTCAACGTGAATCCCAACAGCCGCCTTTGGCACCCCTGAACGGCGTGCGGTGGTCGTTACAATCGTTCCACCACTGAGGGAATGACGTGAAATACCTGATGTGGCTGCTCAACGCAGCCATTTTTTTTGTTCTGTTCGCCTTCGCGCTGAACAACCAGTCCGCGATCACGGTCAACCTGTTCTTCGGCGCGCAATGGAAGGTGCCGCTGGTGCTCGCGCTCTTCGCGGCCTTGCTTCTGGGTGTGTGCCTCGGCGTTCTGGTGATGCTGCCTCTTGGCTGCGCGCGCGCAAGGCACGTGTGACGGCCCCCCAGGCGAGCACTCAGCCAACGCAAGCGACTTCAACCGCTTTGGAAACCTCGGTTGCGTCTTCACCGACGCTGTGAACCCGAGGACTGCCCATGGATTTTGATTTCACTTGGCTGCTGTGGGGCTTGCCGCTGGCCTTTGCCTTGGGTTGGGTGGCATCCCGGCTGGATTTGCGCCAATGGCGCATCGAGAGCCGTCAGACGCCCAAGGCCTACTTTCGCGGCCTGAATCACCTGCTCAACGAGCAGCAGGACCAGGCCATCGATGCCTTCATCGAGGCTGTGCAAGGCGATCCCGACACCGCCGAACTGCATTTTGCCTTGGGGAACCTGTTTCGCCGCCGCGGCGACTACGACCGGGCCGTGCGGGTGCACGAACACCTGCTGGCACGCGCGGACATCAACCAGAAGGACCGCGACCGGGCCCAACACGCGCTGGCCATGGACTTTCTCAAGGCGGGCCTGCTCGACCGCGCCGAAGCAGCGCTGAGCAAGCTGGATGGCTCGGCCTTTGAGGGTGAGGCCCTGCTGGCCTTGCTGTCGATCTACGAACGCTCGCGCGACTGGCCAAATGCGCAGCGGGTGGCACAAAAACTTGAGGCCGCAGAGCAAGGCAGCTTCGCCCCGCGTCTGGCCCACTACCTGTGTGAAGAGGCGGACCTGGCCCGCGCCAACGGCGACAGTGGCAAGGCCATGAGACTGCTGGACGATGCGGCACACCGTGCACCACAACTGGCAAGGCCCTGGCTGGCCACTGCTTCGTCAAGGGCACAAACCGGCGACACAGCCGGTGCGTACAAGGCACTGCAGCAACTGGCACAACAGGCGCCTCAAGGCTTGCCACTGGCTGCGGCCTCGATGGTGGAACTCGCCAGACAATTGGGCAAAGAGAGCGAAACCGCCGTCTTGCTTCAGGCCGCCCACGAACACGCCCCTTCGCTGGACATCACCGAAGCACTGGCGAAGCTTGCCCCCGACGCCAACAGCGCGCGCCAACGCTATCTATCCCATCTGGAGCGCGAGCCTTCGCTGGTGATCGCAACCCAATGGCTGGCGGGCGAGACACTGTCTGACGCCGCTGCACAAGACAAGGTCATCAAGGCCTTGGAGCACGCCAGCACTCCACTCAGGCGCTACCGTTGTGCGGCCTGCGGCTTTGAGGCCCGTCAGCATTTCTGGCAGTGTCCTGGTTGCCAGAGCTGGGACAGCTACCCGGCCAGGCGGGTGGAAGAACTCTGACCCGGGTAGCCTGGCTACCCGCCCGCTTCCGCGCTGAAGGGCCACTTCGTCTTTCGGGCGCGCCTCGGCTAACTTGAGGACGGCCCGGCCGGGCCAAATCCGCCACCGCCAGGGGTGTGGATTTCAAACACATCCCCTGCCTCCATGTCGACCTGGCCAATGTGCGCCACCTCTTCGATCGCTCCGCGCACGCGGACCACCCGGTTGACGCCGGGTGCACCCGACGCGCCGCCGGCCATGCCAAAAGCTGGGTGGATGCGTCCATTGGACAGGATGCTGGCGGTCATGGGCTGAAGGAACATCACACGGCGCATGCCGCCCTCCCCGCCCTGCCAGCGCCCGGCGCCACCCGACCCCTTGCGCAGCGAATAGCCGAGCAAGCGCACCGGGAATCGGAATTCCAGAATCTCCGGATCGGTGAGCCGGGAATTGGTCATGTGGGTCTGAACCACGCTGGTGCCATTGAACCCATCCACCAGGCGGCCGTTTTCGTCAAACACACCGCCTGCACCACTGCCGCCCGAAATGGTCTCGTAATACTGGCGTTCGGCATCACCAAAAGTGAAGTTGTTCATCGTTGGCTGGGATCCGGCCGACACACCCAGGGCACCCAACAGTGCATTGGTGATGCAACTCGACGTTTCCACGTTGCCCGCCACCACAGACGCCGGGGGATTGGGGTTGAGCATGGAACCGGGCGGAATGATCACATCAATGGGCTTGAGACACCCGGCGTTGAGCGGAATGTCATCGTCCACCAGGGTGCGAAAGACATACAACACCGCCGCCATGCACACCGCCGTGGGTGCATTGAAGTTGTTGGTCTGCTGAGGCGAGGTGCCGGTGAAGTCGACCACCGCGCTGCGGCGCTGGGCATCGATGCGAACCGCCACGCGAATCTGGGCGCCGTTGTCCAGTGGCAGGGTGAACTGCCCATCGTTCAGGCGCTTGGAGAGCTTGGTGATGGCCCTGCGCACGGACTCTTCCGCGTTGTCCTGCACATGGCGCATGTAGGCCTGCACCACCTCCAGCCCGAACTGGTCAACCATCTTGGCCAGTTCCTGCACACCCTTCTGGTTGGCCGCAATCTGGGCCTTGAGGTCGGCCATGTTCTGCTGCGGGTTGCGAGAGGGGTACGCCCCGCTCTTGAGCAAAGCCACCATGTCCGCTTCGCACAGCACGCCGCGATCGACGAGCTTCACATTGTTGATTTGCACGCCCTCTTCTTCGATGCGCGTGGAAAACGGCGGCATGGAACCTGGCGTGGTGCCGCCAATGTCGGCATGGTGGCCACGGCTGCCGACGTAGAAGGTCGGCTGGGCGGCGTCGCCCAGATACACCGGGGTAATCACCGTGACATCGGGGAGATGGGTGCCCCCGTGATAAGGGTCGTTGAGCACGTACACGTCGCCCGGGTGCATGCGGCCTGCGTTCTCACGGATCACCGTCTTGATGCTTTCCCCCATGGAGCCCAGGTGCACCGGCATGTGGGGCGCGTTGGCAATCAGGTTGCCAGTGGCATCGAACAGCGCGCAGCTGAAGTCCAGTCGTTCCTTGATGTTGACCGAGTAAGCCGTGTTCTGCAGTTGCAGGCCCATCTGCTCGGCAATGTTCATGAAAAGGTTGTTGAAAACCTCGAGCAGCACGGGATCGGCCTGGGTGCCGGCCGCATAGGTCACCGCGCGCGCCACGCGCCGCTCCAGGACCAGGTGGTCCAGCGCGGTCAGCTCGGCCTCCCAACCCGGCTCCACCACGGTGGTGGCGTTGCGCTCGGCAATGATGGCGGGCCCCGGCACCACATCGCCCGGGCGGAGGTCTTCTCGCACCACCAGCGCCGCATCCAACCACTGCCCCAGGGCAAACATGCGCACCGTTTCTCGGCGAGGCACCTCGCGCGGTGGGTGGGCCTGACGGCGTTGCTCACCGGGCGCATCACTGGCCACCACAGCCTCAACGGATACCGCTTCGACCATCAGACCTTTGCCTTGCATCAGAAAGGCAAACCGCTGGCGATACGCCGCTTCGAACCCCGCCTGAATGGTCGCCAGATCGCCAAACGGCACCACCAATGCCGCATCGCTGCCCTGGTAGCGCACGTGCACCCGCTTGTGCACGGTCACCTCGCCAGCGCTCACCTCCTGGCGCGTCAGCTCGGCTTGTGCCGCATCCGTCAAATCGGCCAGACGCTGCTCGATCGCAGATATCGAGTCGGCGTCGAGCGGCAGTTCGACGGCCTGTTCGCGGATCACGTTCTGATCGGCCAACCCCATCCCGTATGCGCTGAGCACCCCGGCCAACGGGTGAACAAAGACCTTGGTCATGCCCAGCGCATCGGCCACCAGGCAGGCGTGCTGACCGCCTGCGCCGCCAAAGCTCTGCAGCGTGTAGCGCGTCACGTCGTAGCCACGGGCCACGGAAATCTTCTTGATGGCATTGGCCATCTGCTGGACCGCGATCTCGATAAAACCTTCGGCCACGCTTTCTGGACTGCGACCGGTTTTGGCGGCCAGCTCATGGAACCGGGCCTGCACCGCGGACAGGCTCAACGGTTCATTGGCCTGCGGACCAAAGACCTTGGGAAAGTACTGTGGCTGGATCTTGCCCAGCATCACGTTGGCATCGGTCACCGCCAGCGGCCCACCTCGCCGGTAGCTTGCCGGTCCAGGATTGGCGCCCGCACTCTCCGGCCCGACACGAAAGCGGGAGCCGTCAAACGACAGAATGGAGCCGCCGCCGGCAGCCACGGTGTGGATGCTCATCATGGGTGCGCGCATGCGGACCCCGGCCACCTGCGTTTCAAACTCCCGCTCGAAGGCACCGGCGTAGTGCGACACATCGGTGGAGGTGCCACCCATGTCAAAGCCGATCACCTTGGCATGGCCCGCAATGGCGGCGGTGCGGGCCATGCCCACAATGCCCCCGCCGGGCCGGAGAGGATGGCGTCTTTGCCTGCAAAGGCGTGGGCGTCGGTCAGACCGCCCGATGACTGCATGAAGAACAACTTCACGCCCGGCATCTCTGCGGCCACCTGATCCACATAGCGCTTGAGAATGGGCGAAAGGTAGGCGTCCACCACCGTGGTGTCGCCACGGCTCACGAACTTCATCAGCGGACTGGTTTCGTGCGAGGTGCTGACCTGGGTGAAGCCGATTTCGCGGGCGATGCGGGCTGCGGCCTGCTCGTGCGCCGTGTAGCGGTAACCGTGCATGAAAACCACGGCGACGCTGCGCAACCCCGTGTCATACGCGGCCCACAGACGCTCGCGCAGGTGTGATTCGTCCAATGGCTGCACCACCTCACCGTGTGCACCCATGCGCTCTTGCGCCTCGACCACCCGGCTGTACAACAGCTCGGGCAGCACGATGTGGCGATCGAACAGCCGGGGACGGTTCTGATAGGCAATGCGCAGCGCGTCGCGGTAGCCCTGCGTGGTGATCAGCAAGGTGGGCTCGCCCTTTCGCTCAAGCAAGGCATTGGTGGCCACGGTGGTGCCCATCTTCACGCACGCCACCCTGTCGGGCGTGATCGGTTCGCCCGCGCTCAGGCCGAGCAAATGGCGGATGCCGGCCACCGCGGCGTCGCGGTACTGCTCGGGGTTCTCGGACAAGAGTTTGTGGGTCACCAGGCTGCCATCGGGCTGCTTGGCCACGATGTCGGTGAAGGTGCCGCCACGATCGATCCAGAACTGCCAACGGTCTTTTTCATGGAAGGTTTTTTGGGACTGCATGATGTTGACTCAACGGGTTGCGTAATAGGGAATGAAAATCTGATTGGCTTCGTTGCCGACGGTGCGAAGCCACTCGATGGAAAAGCGCTCGCCCATGCGCTTGAAAGCTTGTTCGAACTCCACCGGCAAGGGCTCAACTTGCACCCCCTGCCGCCGCAGCTCGGCGGTCGCCTCGGCCTCCTGCGCCTGGCTCAGACGCCAGCCGCGCTCCTCGGCCTGACGCGCTGCCTCCATCAACAAGCCCTGCTCGGTGAGCGCCAACGAATCGAAGGCAGCCAGGTTGGCAAACACGATGTTCTTGGGAAACCACGCGTTGATCGGGTAATAGTGTTGAACGCTGGTCCAGACCTTGTTCTCCACGCCCGTGACGGCCGAGGTGATCATCGAGTCGACCGACCCGCTGGCCAGGGCCGCATTGACCTGGGCCATGGGCACAGGAACCGCCCGGGCTCCGAGCATTTCGGCCAGGCGCACCGTGGCGGGGTTGTAGCTGCGCATGGCCGACCCTTTGAGATCCAGTAGCCGGCTCAAGGGCTTTCTGGCATACAGGCCCTGCGGCGGCCAGGGCACGGCATACAACACTTTGAGACCGCGCCGCGCGAACGCCGCCTGCACCAAAGGGCGCTGCAGCGACCACAGGCGCTGGGCGTCGCTGTAGCCCTTGACCACAAACGGAATGGAGTCCGCGCCGGTCACGGGCATCTGTCCCACCAGGTTGCTCATGATGGTCTCGCCAATCTCGACACGGCGCGCCTCGACCGCAGCCGGGATTTCCGCCAGTTTGAGCATGGAGCCAGCCGGGTGCACCGCGATGGACAGACGCCCTTGGCTGGACTGAGCAACGGCCTGCGCAAACCACCCCAGATTCTCGGAATGAAACGACTCGGCGCTGTAGCCACTGGCCAGATTCCAGCGCGTCTGGGCGTGCGAAACCGTCGCCGCGCAGAGCGCAGCAAGAAAAATCATCTTCATGGAAGGCCTTTCTGTGTCCAGCCGGCGCTACATGTTTCTTGGCAACCAGAGCACCAGGTCGGGGAAGAAATACAGGATGAGGATGGCGCCCATCATCAGCAGGAACATGGGCAACACAGTGCGCGCCAGGTAGTTGATCTGATGCCCCGTCAGCCCCTGAAGGACAAACAGGTTCAGGCCCACCGGCGGTGTGATCTGCGCCACCTCCACCACCAGCACCACAAAGATGCCGAACCAGATCAGATCCAACCCCGCCGCCTGCACCGTGGGCATCAGCACCCCGATGGTGAGCACCACCATGGAGATGCCATCGAGAAAGCAGCCCAGCACCAGAAAGAACACCGTCAGCGCCATCACCAGCACCAGCGGCGAAAGCCCCAAACCACCGATGAACTCGGCCAGATGCCGTGGCAGCCCCACAAAGCCCATGGCCAGCGTCAGAAAGGCAGCCCCCGCAAGAATCAACCCGATCATGCAGTAGACGCGACAGGCGCCCACCAGGCCATCCTGAAACTTCTTCCAGCTCAGGCTGCCCTCAATGGCCGAGATCAGAAACGAACCGAGCACACCCACAGCCGCCGCCTCGGTGGCTGTGGCCACACCCGAATAGATCGAACCCAACACCGCTGCGATCAGCGTCACGACCGGAATCAGGTGACGCGACGCGTACAGCTTCTGCGCCAGACTCACGCCCTCTTCGGCCTTGGGGATCTTGTCCCTGTTGAAGAGCGACCAGACCACGATGTAGCCCATGAACAGACTGGCCAACAGCAGGCCCGGCACCACGCCCGCGATGAACAGCTTGGCAATCGACACGTCCGCGGCCACGCCGTAGACGATCATGATGATCGATGGAGGAATCAGCAAACCCAACGTGGCCGCGCCCGCCAGGGTGCCCACGGCCAACGACTCCGGGTAGCCCCGCTTGCGCAGTTCGGGCAGGGAAATGCGCCCGATGGTGGCGCAGGTCGCAGCCGATGAACCCGACACCGCCGCAAAGATCGTGCTGCCAATCACGTTCACGTGGAGCAGACGGCCTGGCAAGCGGTTGAACCAAGGCGCCAGTCCCTTGAACATGTCTTCTGACAACCGGGTTCGGAAGAGAATCTCGCCCATCCACAGAAACAGAGGCAAGGCCGTGAGGGTCCAGCTCGACGTGGCACCCCAGATGGTGAGCGTCATGCCGTCGCCCACCGGGCGCGAACTGACGAACTCCATGGCCATCAGACCGACAGCCAGCAGCGACATCCCGATCCACACGCCCGACCCCAATATGAGGAACAGCGCGATGACCAGACCCAGAGCGAACAAAACGTCCATGACGATTCCGATGCGGTGGTGGGTTGAAAAATGAAGCGGGGCCTGGGTGCACCGTGGCTACTCGGCATGCACGGCGTCATCGGACGCTTGTGCAAAGAACGCCTGCCCTCGAAAGCGATTGATCAATGCATGGAGAAACGCCACAGCGAAGCCGATCGTGCCCAGGGCCATGCTGAGTTGAGGAATCCACATCGGAGTGGCGTCGCCCGTCGGCGCCACGTCGTGGTAGCTGTAGGACAACCAGACCAGCCGGCAGGAGAACCAGGCGAGGTAGGCCGCGACCAGCAGCCCCACGCCCAGACTCCAGTACTCCAGGGCTGCCTTCAGGCGGGGGCCTGCGTTTTGCAACACCAGGGTCACGCGGATATGGCTGCCATGCATCAACGCCGAAGGCAATGACAGAAACAACGCCGCCGCAATCGAATAGCCCGCATAGCCGTCCAGGCCGGGGATGTTCCAACCATCCACCAGGCGGGTGGCAATGTTCAGGCTGATCGCCAGCAGGACCGAAATCATGGACAAACACGCCAGCAGCATCAAGAGTCGGTAAAACGTTCGGGCAAGCTTGTCCATGGTGGGCTCCGGGCGGCAACTGTTGGCGGGGAGAGAGAAGGGCCTTCACCCCACCGCATCGAGACGGGGCAAAGGCGCCAGCGGTGTCATTTCTTGCGATACGCGTCGATGATGGCCTTGCCGTCTTCGCCCGCCGAGGCCAGCCACTCGTTGGTCATGGTCTCGCCAATGGCCAACAGGGCTTTCTTCACACTCTCCGACGGCTCCGAGATGGCCACGCCGTTGGCCTTCAACACCGCAATCGAATCCACATCGACCTCTTCGCTCGCGGCCCAGCCACGCTGCTCAGCCGCTGCCGCCGCCTTCATCACCGCCTCCTGGGTCGCCGGATCCAGCGCATCAAAGGCGCGCTGGCTCACCGCCGTCACGTTGCGCGGCAACCAGCCATTGACCGGGTAGAAGTACTTCACCTGCTCATACAACTTGCCATCGGCCCCGCTGGCGCTGGAGGTCAGAAAGTTGTTGGCAGCGCCCGTGGCCAGGGCCTGGCTCAACTCTGGCAGTTGGATGGTCACCGGGGAGGCGCCGAGCAACTGGGCAATCTTGGTGGTGGCCGGGTTGTAGGCGCGCATCTTGGTGCCCTTGAAATCGGCCGCGTTGTTGATGGGCTTGACGGAGTACAGCGACTGCCCAGGCCATGGCACCGAAAACAGCATCTTGATACCCTGACGCCCCAGGACTTTCGCCTGAACCGGCTTTGCCGCGTCATAAAGGCGCTTGGACTCGGCGTAACTGGTGGCCAGGAACGGAATCGAATCCACACCGAAGAGCGGGTTCTCATTCGACAGCCCGGAAATGATGAACTCGCCGGCGGGCGCCAGACCACTCTGGATGGCCCGCTTGATCTCCGGTTGTTTGAACAGCGAGCCACCGGGGTGCAAGGTGATCTTGAGCTTGCCACCAGTCATCCGTTCGACGTCCTTGGCGAACTGTTCCACGTTTTGCGTCTGGAAGGTGTTGGCTCCATAGCCCGTGGGCAGGTCCCAGGTGGTCTGCGCCTGGGCAAACCCGGCGAAAGCGATTGAGGATAGGCAGACTGCAAGCTGTTTCATGGGGAGGCTCCTTGGTTAAAAACTGGCCAACTGGCTGTTGAAAAGATCGGTGATGAGCATGGCGCCGGGGGCATGCGTGATGCAAAAAGCGGGCCGCGCCTGCCGTATGGCTGCCTGCGGCGTCACCCCACAGGCCCAGAACACAGGCAGTTCGTCGGGTCTCACCTCAATGGCGTCGCCGTAGTCGGGTTTTGAGAGGTCTTCGATACCGATCAGCGAGGGGTCTCCGAGGTGCACCGGCGCACCGTGCACCTGCGGAAAGCGCGAAGTCACCTGCACCGCGCGAATCGCATCGGCCGCACGCAATGGGCGCATGGACACCACCAGCGGCCCATGGAATGGGCCCGCCGCCACGGTCTGCACATTCGAACGGAACATCGCCACGTTCTTTCGCTGCGCCACATGGCGCAGCGGCAGTCCGGCTTCCATCAGCGCCTGTTCAAATGAAAACGAGCAACCGATCACAAAGCTCACCAGGTCTTTGCGCCACAGCGCAGCGACGTCTGGGCGCTCCTCCACCATCTCCCCTTCGCGCCACACCCGGTACAGCGGCACGTCGCTGCGAATGTCGATGTCTCGCCCCAGCGAAGGCACCATGGGTTCGCCCGGCTCCGAGACAGCCAGCAATGGACAGGGTTTGGGGTTGCGCTGGCAGTAGCGCAGAAAGTCATTGGCCTGTGCCTCGGGCAGGATCACCACATTGCCCTGCACATGGTCTTGCGCGACACCGCTGGTGTGCGCCGTCCAGCGCCCTTGGCGAATGGCCTGCCGAACCTGTGTCAGATCATGGGCAATCGCCTCGTCTGGGTCGGAGGCAGTGGCACTGACGGCAGGCGGATGGGTCATGTTCTTCGCATCTCCAAGTTCTTGCAGCCGGACATCGGCTTGAAGACTTGCATTGTGTGGATCATGCGACCTCGCGACAAACGAAAAATATTTCTCTCAATTCATCAATTTTTCCGATGGCACAATTCGCCAACCCTAGGGAAACCACGGATTCTCATCCGCCACAATTGCATCTTTCCTATGCCTTTTTGGCGAATCACAACCGCTCGACCACTCAGCGGCGCGCCTTTGCCCCAGAGAACCCATCCACAAACGCAATGGCCGACCCCACCACCTTTTCCACCACACGAGAGGTGGGGTCGGTTCTGTAACTGGCGTGAATGGGCAACGGCACCAGAGAAGCATCACAAGCCAACACTTTGAGATCCTCATACCCATTGAGGCGCTGCACCGCCTGCAGCGGCAAGGTGGCCACGCCCAGGCCACCTTGCACCAACTGAATCATGGCCGACACCGACGACACGGTGTGAATCCGCCCCGGCTCCTCACCGTGTTGCCGAAACAGCTCCAGCAACTCGACATGGGGCTGTGAGCCCCGCTGAAAGGTGAGAATCTCCCGCTGCGCCAGTTCGCGCAGCGTGAAACGGCGCTTGCGGTCCAGCCGCCGGTTGCCAATGAAGCCCATCTTCATGGGTTGCAGCGCGCTGTTGCGCACATCTTCACCCGTGGCAGGCACCGCGGCAAACACCAGGTCTTGCGTGCCCCGCGAGACCTGGTCCACCAGAATGGGTGAGGTCTCCACCGACAGCTCCAGCTCCAGCTCGGGGAAATCCACGCGCAACTGCTCGATCCAGGGGATCAGCCAGGCATGCAAAACCGATTCGATGGCCCCGATGCGCATCGACACCGCCCTTGACACGTCGGACCCCATTTCACCTTTGATCTCGCGCTGCAACTCAAGCAAGCGCTGGGCATAAACCAGAAACCGCGAACCCGCCACCGTCAACCGGAACTGCTTGTCTCGCCGATCCAGCAACAACACGCCAAGCTCTTCCTCCAGCGTCGCGATGCGGCTGGACATGGCCGACTGCGTGAGGTACAGCTTCTCAGCCGCGCGGGTCACGCTCTTGAGCGTGGCCACCCAATAGAAGGCTTCGACAAATCGCAGGTTCATGGCGCAGGCGTTGGGGAGCAGTATGCAAACAGAGCCCTAGGATGCCACCGTTCCGGCTTGCCAAGTCGCTCAAAGCCCGAAACGATCACGCGCGCTACCTCCCATCCCCGACCAACACCACCCGTGGGATCCGAGCGCCATTCATCTAAGATCACCCCATGGCCGTCACACGACGGCCCTTCTCAGTCAACAAGGAAATCTGTGTTCAAGAATGTGACCGTCTACCGCATCGCGCCTGGCTGGGCGCCGACGCTGGAGGCCATGGAAGCCGCGCTCGACGCGCAACGTTTTGTGCCCTGCGGGGCCTCTCAGGACAAATCGGTGGGTTGGGTCGAGCCGCGTGGCGAAGCCCACGGGCCTTTGGTGGAGTCGGTCGCTGGTCAGCGCATCCTGAAATTCGTGATGGAGACCAAAAGCGTTCCGGGCGACATCGTGCGCGAGAAAGCGCAGGAGGAAGCCGACCACATCGAGGCCACCACCGGTCGCAAGCCCGGCAAGAAAGAAACCAAGACCCTGCGCGAAGACGCCCTGCTGGCCTTGCTGCCCATGGCCTTCCCCCGCCGTGGCAGCGTGTGGGTCTGGATCGATCTGACCAACGGCCTGCTCATCACCGACGCCAGCAGCCAGAGCAAGGTCGACGAAATCGTGACCTCGCTCGTCGCCGCCTTCAACGACCTGAGCATCACCCTGCTGCAGACAGCCGTCACCCCGCAGACGGCCATGACCAACTGGCTGTCTGCCGAGTCGCCCGACGATTGGCCGGCGGGCTTCAACGTGGAGCGCGAGTGCGAACTGAAATCGGGCGATGAGGAAAAAAGCGTCGTCAAATTCACCCGCCACAACCTGGCCACCGAAGAGGTGCGCAAACACATCACCCAAGGCAAACTCCCCACCAAACTCGCGGTGAGCTGGGAAGGCCGCATTGGCTTCATGCTCACCGAGTCGATGCAATTGAAGAAGATCGCGTTTCTGGAAGGGGTTTTCGACGACCGCGCCAATGACGACGAAAGTGGCTTTGACACCGACGTGGCGCTGAGCACGGGCGAACTGCAAAAGCTCTTGCCCGCGTTGATTGAAGCACTGGGTGGTGAAGTGGCCTTTGGTGAAATGCCCTCCGGCGCCGCAAGCAACGAAACCACCGCCACCAGCCAACCCCACGGCGAGGCCGTGGTGGCCGTGGGCGACGGCGAAGCGCCCTTCTGAAACCATCCACCGCTGAAGTCCCAACAGCATGCCCGCCGCCATTGCCATCTGTATCGGTGCCTCACTGGGCGCGCTGGCGCGCTGGCGACTGTCGCTGTGGTTCAACCACGGCCACGCCCTGCTCCCCTGGGGCACGCTGATCGCCAACTGGGTCGGCGCCTACCTCATCGGTCTGGCCGTGGTCTATTTCCAGAACCAGACCCAGATCGACCCAGCCTGGCGCCTGGCGATCGTGACCGGCTTTCTGGGCGCCCTGACCACCTTTTCCACCTTCTCGGTCGAAGTGGTCAGCATGATGCAACACGGCCGCTGGGCGCTCGCCGCCGGCACCGCCAGCCTCCATGTGTTTGGCTCGCTGCTGTTCACCGGCCTGGGCATGCAGACCGCCAAGATGTGGATGACGCAAGGCTGAACCTTGCGCCCAAGGTCTGGCGGCCATTCTGGATTTTGATGTGTCTCATGGTGATGGGATCGGCACCAGTCCACCTGGGTGGGATCACATCGGATGCATTCGGCCCAATTGGCTCCGCGTTCGACACCGATTGGCCATGCGCCGCCGAACTTCAAACAGAACCCCCTGGTAAACCCTGAATGGCACAGGAGTTGCAGCCATGAGACCTGGTGTCTCATAGTTGAACAACTCCCATGCGTTGTGTACCCCTGTTCCTGCGGCGGTTCCTGAGCCTTGTCTTGCGCGGGTTGGTGCGCTCGGTTTTAGCAAGCTTGTTGCTGGTGGGCGCCTCGGTGCAAGCCGCCACATTGGACCGTGCCCAGTTGACGGCGTACTTTCCTGAGCCACTGCTGGTGGGCGAAAAGGACCCGGTGCTGCCAGTGTGGCCGCTGTTTCGCCAGATGCGAAGCGACACCGGTTGGGGCGATCCGGTGCCAGTGGGGTATGCGTTTGAGTCGCTGGACTTCGCCCCAGTGCCCGGCTTTTCGGGCACGCCGGTCAACCTCCTGATCGCGCTGGACAACAAGGGGGCCTTTCTGGGGGTCAAGGTGCTCTCCCAACACGAGCCGGTGTTTGTGGAGGGGCTCGGCCCCACCCCCCTGAACAGCTTCGTGGACCAATATCAGGGACTGTCGATCACGCAAAACATCAAGATCGGCTCCAACCTCAACAAGGGTGGGCAGGTCGGCAGCGCCAATGTCTACATCGATGGTGTGGCCAAGGCCACAGCCTCGGTGCGCATCGTCAACCAAAGCCTGCTGTCGGCAGCGCTCAAGGTGGCCCGGGCCAAGCTGGGTTTCGCTGCGGGCACCGACCCGGATCTGGTGGGCCGCATCAAGACCACGCTCTTTGAACCCATGGATTTTGACGCCCTGGAGCGGGCCGGGCTGGTCGCTCGCCGGACGGTGCTCAACAGGGAAGTCGAGGCGGCTTTCAAGGGGACGGTGGGCGAACGGCAGGATGCACTGGCCCTGCGCGAGCCCGAAGGCGTGTTCACCGAATTGATGGCCATGCAACTCAATGTGCCCAGCGTGGGGCGCAACGTGCTGGATGAAGAGGCCTGGAAATACCTGATGGGCTGGATCGAGCCGGGTGATCACGCTTTTCTTGTGGCCACACGTGGGCGAGACAGCTTTGTGGGCGAGAACTACATTCCGGGCGCTGTGCCAGACCGTCTCACATTGACACAGTCGCCTGCCCGCCGAGCTGCGCGACCTCGTGGTCGACACGGCTCCCACTTGCCCGCCGACTGGCTTGGTCCGATGCGCACTGGCGGATATTCAAAGTCATCAGCCAGGCCAGCCTGGACCCGGCCAAGCCGCTGGACTTTGCGCTGAGCGTGACCCGGGAGAAGGGTCAGATGTTTCCGGAGAAGGCCCGCAAGGACTTCCAACTCGCGCTGCAACTTCCCGCCCCCTACTTTGACCGTCCCAGCACCGACAGCAAAACCTGGCACGCGCTCTGGCTGGACCGCGCCTGGGAAATCGGGATGCTGGCAGCGGCGCTGGCCCTGCTCACGGCATTGCTGGCGCGGCCTGCTGGATCACCGCCTCGCCCCGGCGGGCTGGCACAGGTGCGCACGGGCTACCTGCTCTTCACACTGGGTTTTATCGGCTGGTATGCGCAAGGGCAGTTGTCCATCGTCAACGCCACGGCGGCGATTCAAGCGCTGCTGGCCGGACGCGGCCTGGCCTTCTTCCTGTACGACCCCATGACGGTGCTGCTGTGGGCTTATGTGGCGGTGTCGCTGGTGCTCTGGGGCCGGGGCACCTTCTGCGGCTGGCTCTGCCCTTTTGGTGCCCTGCAAGACCTGATCGCCAGCCTGGCACGATGGGCCAGGTTGCCCCAATGGCGGCTGCACACGCGCACCGACGCACACCTGAAGCGACTGAAGTATGCGGCATTGGCGGTGGTCATTGCCATGCCGTTCATCTCGGCACCCTGGACCGACAAGGCGGTCGAAATCGAGCCGTTCAAAACGGCCATCACCCTGGTTTTTGCACGCTCGTGGCCGTTTGTGCTCTGGGCAGTGGCCCTGCTGATGCTCAGCGCCTTTGTCTACAAAGGTTATTGCCGCTACCTGTGCCCGCTGGGGCCGGGCTGGCGGTGTTGGGTCGTGCAGCTTACAGCTCGATTGGCTGCCACGCCGTGACGCCTGCGGCCAGCCCTGCCAGACCTGCCGTCACCGCTGCGAGTACCAGGCCATCGAGCCGCAAGGACAGATCGACTACGCGGAATGCTTCCAGTGCCTGGACTGCGTGGTCGTTTGCGAGAGCTGACGAGCTCTGCGCGCCGCTCATGGTCGAAAAGCGCAAAGGGCGGGTGATTCCGGTCCGCGCCCTCCCCCCGGCGCCGCAAGCGGTTTGAGCGTCCCCACCTTGGAGAACACCTCATGCAAAGACGGCAATTCCTGATCGCGCCATTGGCCCTGGGTGGCGCCGTCAAGGCCTCCCAAAGAACTGGCGGCGGGGGGCTGGTCTGGCGGCAACGCGCTCTGCTGGGGCTGGGCACGACCCTGACCCTGCAGGCTGCCCACGCCGATGCGGCGCAGGTGGAGCGCGCGCTGGACGCCGCCGTCCAAGCCATCCGCCAAGTGGAGGTTGCGATGAACCTGCACCGCACCGACAGCGAACTCGTGCGCCTGAACAGTCAGGGTTTTCTCGACAACCCCAGCAACGAGTTGCTCACGGTGCTGAACACCGCGCAATACGTGTCTCGGCGCAGCGGCGGCCTGTTTGACCTCAGTGTGCAACCGCTGTGGTCCCTGTACAACCAGGCACGGCAAGAGGGCCGCCTGCCCACCAGCGCGGAAATCGCCGCTGCCCGGCGGTGCGTGGGCTGGCAAGGCCTGCAGATCCGCCCCCAGCGTATCGAGTTGCGGCGGCCCGGCATGGCGTTGACCTGCAATGGCATCGCCCAGGGCCGCGCCACAGACGCCGCCCGGGCGGCCTTGCGCTACCACGGCGTGTCCAACGCGCTGATCAACGCGGGCGAGTTCACCTCGCTCGGCCACAACGCGCAAGGCCAAGCCTGGACACTGGGTATCGAAGACCCGCGCGATGAGTCGCGCCTGCTGGCTGCTCTGCACAACGACGGACGGTCGGTGGCCACTTCCGCCGACAACCGCAGCCACTTTTCAGACGACCACCGTCACCACCACATCTTCGACCCCACCACTGGCGACTCGCCGCCCTCGCTCAGCAGCGTGACCGTGCTGGCGCCCAGCGCCATGCTGGCCGATGCGCTGACCAAGGTGATGTTCGTGGCGGGCCCCAAGCGCATCGCGGCACTGGCCCGCCTGTGGCAGGTGGACGTGTTGTGGGTGGACAAACAAGGCGTGTGGCAAGCCACGCCCGGCCTGTCTCTGGCATAAGCGGCGCGCCGGCGCGCACCCGCGTGTGGTCAGCGTGGGTCGCCCCAAAACCGTTCCGCAGCCGGGCCTGGGCCGTTGCGCGCCGGTCAGCCTTTGATGACCGCGCCCGTGCCGTCTTGCACCTGCACATTGATCGCAATGCCCTGGCGCACGCTCATCGACACGGTGCAGAACGCCTCGAATTGATCCAGTACGCGGTCGAGGTGCTCCAGCGATCCGGCGGGCTGGCCCAGCGCCAGCTTGACATCGATGGCTTCGATGCGGAGACGCTTTTCCGCGTTGCGCCCCACCACTGGGGTGGCGGTGGCCACCAGTGAGCCCGGGTCCTGCTTGAACTTTTGCAATGCAAACAACAAGCTGGCGCTCAGGCAGTTGGCCACCGCCGCCAACAGCATGTGGTCTGGCGCCGGCCCTGCTCCCTCGCCCAGCGGCGTGGGCTCATCGGCCAGCAAAGTGGGCAAACTGCTCCCAAAATCGACCAAAAACTGGTATCCGGACTGGCGGGTGATGATGACACTGGCGTTTTCGCTCATGCTCAAGGCTCCTGATGGTGAAGATTGATGACCCCAGGGTATGGCCGCCCCTGCGCAGTCGACTTGACGTGCCGCAAGGACTCTGTAGGACAGAGGCCAAGGTCGTCACTTTGCCCGAAAATAGACCACTCACGCACCGGCGAGCCTGTCTGCGCAAAACCACGGCGCTGGCGCTTTTCGGGACATCCCGATCTCAGCGGTTAAGCGTTACGACGTTTTTGGAAACTGAATACACATGAAGAGACAACTGACGACTATCGCTTGCGCATGGGTACCCACGAGTTGGTGCCGATCATGATCGGTGGCATGGGCGTAGACATTTCATCGTCCGATCTCGCGCTGGTGGCAGCGCGGCTGGGTGGCATTGGTCGCTATCTCCGACGCCATGGTCAAACCGTGACCGACCGCCGCTACAAAACCAAATACGTCAAAGCCAAACAGAAACAATACCAGGGCACGGCCTCCGAAGACAAGTCGGTGGTCAAGTTTGATCTGGAGCCTGCAGAAGCCACACGGCATGCACGTGGAGAAAACCATGGCCCGCAAGACGGGCGATGGTCTGATCTTCATCAACTGCATGGAAAAGCTCACCATGAACGCGCCCAAGGAAACCTTGAAGGTGCGCATGGCCTCGGCACTGGATGCCGGCATCGACGGCATCACGCTCGCCGCCGGCCTGCACCTGGGCTCCATGACGCTGGTGGCCGACCACCCCCGCTTTCGCGAGGCCAAGTTCGGCATCATCGTTTCTTCGCTTCGCGCCTTGCAGCTCTTCCTCAAGAAAAACGCGCGGCTCGAACGCAACCCCGACTACATTGTGGTCGAAGGGCCGCTGGCCGGCGGCCACCTGGGTTTTGGCATGGACTGGGCGGAATACGATCTGGCCACCATCGTCTCGGAGATCGTTGCCTGGCTGAAGGCCGAGAACCTGGACATCCCGGTGATCGCCGCAGGCGGCAATCTTCACCGGCTCCGATGCGGTGCCGCTACGAGCTGGGGCGCCTCGGGCGTGCAGGTGGCCACCCGCTTCACCGTGACCAAGGAGTGCGGCCTGCCCGACGACATCAAGCAGGAGTATTTCAAGGCCAGCGAGGACGACCTTGAGGTCAACGAAATTTCGCCCACCGGCTACCCCATGCGCATGATCAAGGCCAGCCCGGGCATTGGCGACGGCATTCGGCCCAACTGCGAAGCCTACGGCTACCTGCTGGACGCCAATGGCAAGTGCGCCTACGTCACCTCGTACAACCGGGAACTGGCCGCCCACCCTGGTGAACGGCGCATTTCGGTGAAAGACAAGACCTGTCTGTGCACCCACATGCGCAACTTCGACATCTGGACCTGCGGCCAGACCGCCTGGCGCCTGAAAGACACCTCCATTCGCCGCGCCGACGGCACCTACCAGCTGCTCGACGCCGAACACGTCTTCAAGGACTACCAGTTCTCCACCGACGACCAGGTCGCCCTGCCAGAACCCGAGCCCGAACCGCAGACGGCCTGAAGCGGAGCCGGCATCACATGCCGGCCAGAAACCGCTGCACCAGCGACAACTGGCAACGACCCGGCACACGAGCGCCGGCGCGTGGCCGCAACCCTCAATGGTGACCACCAAGGCCCTTGGCCCGCGGTCGCGCATGGCCTCAACCGTTTCTTTCAGCAGCAGATCAGAGGAGGCACCCCGCAGGCAGAGCACCGGTATGTCGATGCGGTCGTAAGTGTCCCATTGGTCATAGTCGTCGGGGTGGTGGGTGAACTGCATCACCATCGCCGGATCGTAGTGCGGGGTGACCTGCCCGTTGGGCAGGCGGCGGGTCGAGCTCTCGGTGAGCAAGACCCACTGTTCATCGCTCAGATAGCCATAGGGCTGATAGACCGTGCGGAAATAGCGCTCCAGCTCACCGACCGTGTCAAAGGCCGCCGGGTTGCCCGCATAGGTGCGGATGCGCTCGATGGCGGGAGCCGCCAGTTCGGGCCCGTTGTCGTTGAGCACCAGCCGCTGCATGCGCCCTTTCAGCGGCCCGGCCGCGCACGCCATGCCGATCGCTGCCCATGGATGTGCCCACCCAGTGAAATTTGCCCAAGCCCAGTTGGTCCACGAGATCGGTGGCAATCTGCGCGTAGAAGGCGAGGCAGTACTCACGCTCGGGATGGGGCCTGACGCAGCGGCCCCGTCCGATGGTGTCGGGGCAGATCACCCGGTAGCCCTGGGCGCTCAGATGGGCGGCCAGCGGGTCCATGTCGCGCCCCGTGCGGGCCAGACCGTGCCAGGCGACCACCGTGCCGCAGTTCGGCACGCCCTTGGCGGGCATCCAGTCCATGAAGTGAATCTCTCTTTCCGCACCGCAAATAGCGCACGCGGCGATGTCTGCTGAAGGATCATGTGGACTCCTTGGAGCGCTTGAGCTGGGCCACGGCGGTGCGCTCACGCAATTTGCCGACGATGCCTGTGGGGAAGTGGTAAACGGAGAGCACGAAAAGCACACCCAACCAGAGCAGCCAACGGTCGGGCGAGCAAGGGCGGGCAGCAGGGGAATCCCTCTGCAGCCTGCCCCGCCGCCCGAAGCAGGTCTGCAGGTAGCCGGGCCAAAGACAAACAGCACACGCCAACCATCGCGCCGTACAATCGTGCCCATGCCGCCGATCACCACAATGAGCAGCACATCGAGCATGATCTCGAACGACAGCGAGGTGTCAGAATCCGTTGTAGCGGATCCATAGCGCCAGCAGACACCCCGCCAGCGTGGCGAACAAGGCCGGACAACACGTTGGACAGGGTGCGGTAGATGACCGTGCGGTAGCCCAGCGCCTCGGCCCGGAAATCGCCTTCCGTATGGCTTGCAATACCCGCCCGAACGGTGAATTCACGATGCGCAGGATGGTGAGGAAGATGGCGTCACGGCGACAAAGAGCAGGTAATAGCTGATCAGCTTGCCGTCCATACACCTCGCCCAGCGGGGTGACCACCGGGTCCTCCGCCAGCTCGAACGAGGGCGAGAGCCACTCGGGCACCGAGAAGCTCAGCCCGTCCTCACCGCCGGTGAAATCCGACAGTTGCGAGGCCAGCGTCAGAAACGCGGAGGCCACGGCCAGGGTGATCATGGCAAAGAAGATGGCGCGAACCCGCAGCGAAAAAAGCCCGATCAACAACGAGAGCAACAGTGAGACCAGCATTGCCGCGGCCACGCCCAACCCCAACGCCCCCCAGGTCGGCTCTTCGGCGGAAGACATCGCGATCGCCACGCCATAGGCGCCGATGCCAAAGAACATGGTGTGGGCAAAGCTCACGATTCCGGTGTAGCCCAGGAGCAGATCAAAACTGGCCACCAGCGCCACAAACACAAGGATCTTGGCCGCCACGTTGAGCGCCTTCACCCCCGGAAAGAGGAAGGGCGCCAGGGCCAGTCCTAGAAACAGCACCACCAGGAGCGCGGCCAGCCAGCGGCTGCGCGGCAAGTCATTGGAGAGAAGTCGACGGATCATGTGAAAGATCTTTCGTTGGGCACGGCAACGCGACGCGCGCCACCGTGGCGTTGGGCAAGACGCGGCGCCCCGAACGAGGCGGCGCCAGACGCGGTGCGCGCGGTCATCTTGAGGTGACGGGATAGACACCCTGAGGGCGCCACAGAAGAATGGCAACCATCAGCGCGATGTTGGAAAACATCGCCACCTTGGGCACCAGAAAGCCGGTGTAATTCGCCATCAGCCCCACCAGCAAGGCGCCAATCAGCGCGCCCAGCGTCGACCCAAGGCCACCGATGATGATCACAATGAAGATCAGCACATTGACCTGCGCCCCCATCTGCGGCACCACGCTTTGCTGGTAGAGCCCCCACATCACCCCGCCCAGCCCGGCCAGCGCACTGCCGACCACGAACACGCCCACAAACAGGCGGCGAATCCGGTAACCCAGCGACTCGACCATTTCGCGGTCCTGCACACCCGCACGGATGAGCAGGCCAACCTTGGTGCGGTTGAGTGTCCACACCATCGCCGCGAACACCGCTGCCCCCACGAGCACCGCCAACACGCGGTACTTCTCCACCGCCGCATCGCCAAAAATCAGCGAGCCTCGCAGCGCCTCAGGCAGCGGCAGCGGAATCTGCTGGGGACCCCAGATCACTTTGATCAACTCTTCGCCGATGATCATGCCGCCCATGGTGATGAGAATCTGCTTGAGGTGCATGCCATACACCGGGCGAATGATCAGGCGCTCGAACACCAGCCCCAGCGCACCGGCCACGGCCATCGCGACCAGCATGGCCGGCAGCAGCGCCACCAGGTTCAGCCAGAGGCTGTCTGCCGTGGTGTAGCTGCCCATGCTGCCCAGCACCGTGGTGGCCACAAACGCGCCCAGGGCAATGAACACGCCATGGCCGAAGTTGAGCACGTCCATCAGGCCAAACACCAGCGTCAGACCCGAGGCGATGATGAACACGATCATGCCCATGGCCAATCCGGCCACCGTGAGCGTGAGCCAGGTGGAGGGGCTACCGGTCAGTGGCAGTGCGATCAGGGCGAGCGCCGGCACCAGGGCCATGGGCTTCCAGTCAATGTCGTTCAAAAGGCTCATCGGTGGATCTCCCGGTGTGGCCGCAGCGGCGCGGCAAAACGTGTGGCGTGAGGCGTCATTGATGTGCCCCCAATGACAACCCGAGCAAGCGCGCCTGAAGCGCTTCGTCGACCGCCAGCTCGGCCATGCTGCCGCTGTGCACCACGCGGCCATCGTCCATGACGGCCACCGAGTCGCCGAGCTGCTTGGCGAAGTTGAAGTTCTGCTCCACCAGCAAGATGGTGGTCTGCGCCGCCTTGAGCTGGCGGAAGGCCTCGATCATGTTTTGGATGATGGCCGGCGCAAGGCCTTTGCTCGGTTCATCGATGAGCAACAGCTTGCGCGGCTCGATGATCGCTCTGGACACCGCCAGCATCTGCTTCTGCCCTCCGCTGAGCTTGCCCGCCGGGTGGTTCCAGAACTTTTTCATGGCCGGAAACAGGTCGAAGATCCACTCAAGGCGCTCGGTATCCACGTCGGCCAGGGTGCGAGCGCCGCGCGCGGCCAGCAGCATGTTTTCCTTGACCGAGAGGTCGGAGAAGATGCCCATGTTCTCCGGCACATACGCCACGCCGCTGTGGGCGATTTGGGGCGTGTGCCAGCCCGATATGTCCTGGCCATCGAACACCACGCGCCCCTGGCTCGCCTGCCACAGGCCCATGATGGTCCGCAGGGTGGTGCTCTTGCCCGCGCCATTGCGACCCAGCAGCATGGTGAGCTCGCCTTTTGGCACCACGAGGTCCACCCCATGGAGGATGTGATACGCGCCGATGTGGGTGTGCACACCGTCGAGGACGAGAAGCTTCTCGGGGCTTGTGGCCGATGGACCTCGCGCAGCGGCCTCGCGTTGGGTTGGGTCGCTCATGCCTGCGCCTCCTCTTCCGGGTTGATGCCGAGGTAGGCCTGCTGCACCACCGGGGAGGCAATCACGGTGGCGGGCTCGCCATCGGCCACCAGCTCGCCGTTGTGCAAGACGATGATGCGGTCCGAGAGCTCGCGAACCACATCCATCTTGTGCTCCACCAGCAAAATGGTCTTGGTCTTGTCCGCTTTCAGATTGCGGATCAGATTCAGGATCACCGGCGCTTCGTCCACGCTCATGCCCGCGGTGGGCTCGTCAAACATGAACACCTGCGGCTCCAGCGCCATCAAGATGCCCACCTCCAGTTTGCGCTGATCCCCATGGGGCAGGCTGCTGGCCAAGGCATCTGCCTTGTCCGCCAACGCCACCGCCTCGAGCACCTCATCGGCCCGCACGGCCAGATCGCGCCTATCGCTCCAGATCCGCCACAGGTTGAGCCCAGCGCCCGCCCGGGCCTGCACGGCCAGCCGCACGTTCTCACGCACGGTGAGATTGGGAAACAGGTTGGTGAGCTGGAAGGCGCGGCCCAGCCCGGCCTGGGCACGCGCTGGTGCACCGTAGGTCGAGATGTCCACCCCATTGAGCCTGACCCGGCCGGCAGTGGCCTTAATCTGGCCCGAGATCAGGTTGAAATAGGTCGTCTTGCCAGCGCCATTGGGGCCGACGATGGCGGTCAACGTGCCCGGCTCGAAAGCGCAGGACACAGCATTCACCGCCACGTGCCCGCCGAAGCGGACCGTGAGATCAAGGGTTTCGAGCATAAGGACTCCATGCGCTGTCATTCAACAGCGCCATGCAAGTGCGTGAGCTGTCGCCGCCACCGGCGACACACCAGGGACACGGCGGGACTGGCTCCGCCGGTCCGCTCGTGTTGCTCCCATCAGGAGAAAGCCGCAAAGCGGCGCAGGGACTTACTTCTTGTTCCTGATCGGCACCTGCATCTCACTGGCCTTGATTTCGCGGACCAGTTCGGGCACACCCCAGGCAAACGCCGGATCGACCTTGATCTTGAAGTGGTACATGCTCTGCATGGCCTGATGGTCTTCCTTGCGGAAGGTCATGGTGCCCTTGGGCGTCTCGAAGCTCATGCCTTCCATGGTCTTGATGAGCTTGTTGGTGTTGGTGTCGCCATTGGTTTTCTTCAAGGCGGTCACCACCGCCATGGCGGCCGAGAAGCCACCGGCGGTGAAGAAGTCCGGAGGGCTTTTGAATTCTTTGTAGTGGGCAGACACCATGGCGTCATTGACCGGGTTCTTCGGGATGCCGAAGTAATAGTAGGTGGCGCCTTCCATGCCGGGGAAGTTCTTGTAGGCGGCCATGGCGGGCAGGATGTTGCCACCGGTGGCGATCTCGATGCCGTAGCGCTTGAGGTCCAGATCGGCGATCTTGAACGGATTGCCCGCACCGGCCCAGATGATGAAGATCACCTTGCGACCCGGCTGATCCTTGAGCTTGTCGATCAGGCGCTGGGCGCCTGCGGTGAAGTCGGTCGTACCGGTGGGCAGGTATTCTTCATGCACCAGCTTGGCCTTCTTGAGGGCCGACTTGAATGCCGCCACCCCATCGCGACCAAAGGCATAGTCTTGCGCGAGCGTGGCCACGCTGACACCCTCCTTGTCCAGCGCCACGGCATTGGAGATCGCGTCCTGTGAGCTGTTGCGACCGGTGCGGAAAATGTACTTGTTCCACTTCTCTCCGGTGATCGAATCGGCCACGGCCGGCTCCACCACCAGGATCTTGCGGTACTCCTGGGCCACCGGCAGCATCGCCAGCGCGACGCCGGAAGAGGTCGGACCGACGGCGATGTCGGCCTTGTCATCCGCGTAGGCGGTTGCCAGGAGGCTGCGACCCAAATCGGGCTTGCCCTGATCGTCCTTCTCAATCACCACCAGCTTCTTGCCCGCCACCATCATCGTGCCGCCCGTGGCGTATTCCAACCCCATCTGAAACCCGGTGCTGGTCTGCTTGCCATAGGCTTCCAAGGGTCCTGTCAGGCTGTGCACATGGGCAATGCGGATTTCACCGCCAGATTGCGCCAGCGCCAGGGTGCTTGCGAGGGAGGCCGAGCAGGCCAAGGCGATCACCGCGAGGCGGCGGGTGGTGTGGGTCATGTCTTGTCTCCTGTTGGATGGTTCACAGCGCCGAGCGCCGTCCACCCTCCCTGCAGACTTCATGCCATCTTGAAACCCGTTGATATCAAAAGACTTTTTATTTTCGCTCAGGCAAATCGACTGAAAGTCAGACAATTCAATTGCCTGAAATTCAGACGTCGTCTATTTTTCAGACGCCAGTCCCATGGCGGACAAGCGGTCATAAAGCGAAGCCCGTGAAATGCCCAGCAACCGGGCCGCCGCCGTCCGATTGCCATTGGTGTGGGCCAGCGCCTCGGCAATGGCGGCGTGCTCCAGCTCTGCAATGCGCTCGGCCATGGGACGGATCGCGGGCACGGGCGTTGCAGCCATCGCTGCGGTCGACAGGCCCCCACCCACCGGTACCACCGCGCGAGACACGCCTGCGCCACTGGCTTGCAACACCTGTCGAACCTCGCCCTCCCCGATCTGCGGCACGTCGCTGCGCAACGCCAACTGCTCCAGCACATTGCGCAGCTCGCGAATATTGCCCCGCCAAGGCTGCGCGGCCAACAGTGCCTGCGCCTGCGCGCTGAGCTCCATGTGGTCGCGCCCGCTGCGCAGGGCGATGTCTTCACACAGCGTCTCGGTCAACAGGGCAATGTCACCCGCACGCTCGCGCAAGGGCGGAACCCGGATCGGCAGCACATTAAGCCGGTAGAAAAGGTCTTCGCGAAAGCTGCCTTCCCGAACCAGTTGCTGCAGATCGCGCGAGGTGGCCGCCACCACCCGCACATCGAATCGCACCAGCTTGTTCGACCCCAGGGGCTCCACCTCTCCCTCCTGCAGGGCCCGCAGCAATTTGACCTGCACCGACGGCGGCATGTCGCCCAGCTCGTCGAGAAACAGTGTGCCGCCGTCGGCCAGTTTGAACTTGCCGTCGCGGCCTTTTTTGTCCGCGCCGGTGTAAGCACCCGCGGCCACGCCAAAGAACTCTGCCTCCAGCAGCGATTCGGGCACCGCCGCCATGTTCACACTCACAAACGGGCGCCCCGCCCTGGGCGAGGCGGCGTGAATGGCGTGGGCAAGCAGTTCCTTGCCGGTGCCGGTCTCCCCGAGCAGCAGCACAGGGCTGTTCGATTGCGCCGCCCGGCGCGCCTGCCGCTTGACCTCGAGCGCGCCGGTCGAGGTGCCCACGAAACTGGCAAAGGTGTATTTGGCACGGCGCTGGTTGGCCAGCTCGCGGCGGGCTTCGCTCAAGTCCTGCTCCAACCGGGCAAACTTGGCGATCAGCGGCTGCAGCGTGGTTTCGGGATGATCAAACAGCACAATCCCGAGCACGCCAATGACCTCGCCATCGTCATCGCGCAGCGGAATGCGGCTCACCACAAACGTACCGGCCTTGTTGGTGAGCAGGTCGATCAGGATTGGCTTGCCGGTGGCCAGAACCTGATGCATCTGCGTGTTTTGCACCACGTTGGAAACCGGGTGGCCGACAAAATCCTCCTCGCGCTCAAACCCCAGCGCCGGCAGGTAGCGGCGGTACAGGTCGTTGATCCACACCACACGGGCGTTGCGATCCACCAGCATCATCCCCTCGCTGGCGTTGGCAAAGAGATCAAACATCGACCTCGCGGCGAGTTCGAGAATGCTTTGCGCGTCGCGCGGAAGGCGGTCGTCACGGGTCATGGCGGGATGGTACCGCGCCCCCAGGGCTGTGCACCGCGCCCCATGCGATGCACAATCGCGTCACCCTGAGCTTCACCTGAAAAACCACCAGATCCCATGGTTGCCCCTCAAGACACCCAAGCCAAGGTCCGCCTGGACAAGTGGCTTTGGGCTGCCCGCTTTTACAAAACCCGTGGCCTGAGCAGCGACGAAATCGACAAAGGGCGGGTCTTGGTCAACGGCCAGACCGCCAAGCCCGCCAAAGAGCCACGGGTCGGTGACACCATCGAAGTCCGCCAGGGGCAGGTGGTGCGAACGGTGGTGGTGCGGGCCCTGTCTGCTGTGCGTGGCCCGGCGTCGGTGGCCACGCTGTTGTACGAAGAAACCGCCGAATCCATCCGGCTGCGACAAGCAGTGGCCGAGTCGCGCCGCGTGGCGCCTGAGCCGGCCCTCAGCCTGACGCAAGGCCGGCCCACCAAGCGCGACCGTCGCGAGATGCAGGCACTGAGAAACCGCCCACCACCCAACTGGGACGACCGCTGGAGCGCTTCGCTGGACGATTGAGGTGTATGCATCGCCCCCATCCGGCGCGGCCCGCTTCCCCATAAAAACCTCAAACAACAAGAGACGTCCCAGATTGGAAACCATGCGCCGCAAAGAGTTTCTGAAATGCCTCCCCGTCTGGCTGGTCGGGCCGGCAATGGCATTGCAGGCCCGCGCCGCCGAAGCCCCTCCAGGTTTCCGGATGGTGATTCCCGCCACCCCGGGCGGCGGATGGGATCTCACCGGCCGCGCACTGGGCCGCGCGCTGGTGGCGAGCCGGCAAGCAAGCGAGGTGATCTACGAAAACCGGGGCGGTGCGGCCGGCACCATCGGCCTGGCGCAGTTTGCCAAAACCTATCGGAGCGACCCCCACGCCTTGATGGTGATGGGCTCGGTGATGTTGGGTGGCATCATCACGGGCCGCCCCCCTGTGGGGCTGGATCAGGTCAGGCCGTTGGCCCGGTTGACCAATGAGTTCAACGTCTTTGTCCTGCCACCCAACTCACCCTTCAAAGACATGGCCGACGTCTTGCGTCAGTTCCGCAACGACCCTGGCAGCATCAAATGGGGTGGCGGCTCGCGCGGATCCACGGAGCACATCGCCGTGCACATGATCGCCAAGGCAATGGGCGTGCCCCCCAACCGCATCAACTACGTGCCGTTTCGCGGCGGTGGCGAGGCCGCCGCGGCCGTGATGGCCGGCTACCTGAGCGTGGGGGGCAGCGGCTTCAGCGAATTCCTGCCCCACATACAGAGCCAACGCATGCGCGCCGTTGCCGTCACCTCGAATGCCCGACTGCCCGGCACCGACGCACCCACGATGGTCGAACTGGGCGTGAACGTGGTGATTGGCAACTGGCGCGGCCTTTGTGCACCGGCAGGCCTGTCCGATGCGGCGTTCGATGCATTGGCCAAGGCCACTGAAGCCGCCATGGGGTCTGAGGATTGGCGCGGCTCGATACAGCGCCATCAGTGGCTACCCGACCCGCTGGTGGGAGCGCCCTTCGAGGCATTCGTGACCAACGAATTCGACACCTTGCGCGAGGTGCTGCTCAAGGCGGGGCTGGCTTGAGCGCCGGGAGCGCTCTGCGGTAGGCCGCCAGCCAAACGCGCGCCTGCACACCCGACTTCGCCAGGCCATCGGCGGGCGCGTTCACAAGTTCAAGTCGGCCACCCAGCGCTTGCACGATGCTCTGACAAATGGCCAGCCCAAGGCCTGCGCCCTGCTGCCCCCCCATCGCCACAAAAGGCTGAAACAGGCTCTCCATCTGACCGGGCGTGAGCCCGGCGCCCTCATTGCGCACCCGCAACAGCGCCCTTCCATCCTGCCCGCCCGTCACCTCCACCATCAAGCGCCCCTGCGGCGGGGTGTGTTTCACCGCGTTGTGCAAAAGATTGCGCGAGAGTTCGTTGAGCATCCACTCGTGCGCCAGCACCGTCACCGCCTCGGTGCGGATATCGAAGTCAATGTCTTTGTCGGCCACCAGCGGCGCCAGATCGAGCGCCACGCTGCGCACGCACTCGTCCAGCCTGCTGGGCAGCGCCTGGGCCTGCTCGCGCAGTTGCTCCACCTTGGCCAAGGCGAGCATCTGGTTGGCCATCCGCGTGGCCCGGTCCACCGTTTGCTCGATCTCCCGCAAAGCGGTGTCCGTGTCTTGATCCCCGCGCTTGGCCGACTGCACCTGCGCCTTGAGCACCGCCAACGGCGTGCGCAACTGGTGGGATGTGTCGCGCACAAACCGGCGCTGGTGATCGAGCAACTGATTGAGGCGACCCATGAGCTGATTGGCGGCCTTGACCAGCGGCCACAACTCGCGGGGCAGCCCCTGGGAAACCAGCGGCGTGAAATCGTTCTCCGCGCCGCTGCATCTGCTCCGACAACACCCGCACCGGCCGGGTGGCCCGCTGCACCACCCAGACCACCACGGTGGCGATCACCAGCAGCAGCAGACCCTGACGCCACAACGTGCCAATGAGCATGTCGCGCGCCAGCGCCTCCCGAAGCTCCAGCGTCTCAGCCACCTGGATGACCGCAATGCCCCGCCCACGCGTACTGGCCACCGGCTGCACCAGCGCAGCCACCCTCACCTGGCTTCCCCGGTACTGGTCGTCATAAAAATCCACCAGCGCGGCATAGGCGGGCCGCAAAGGCACTTTGCCCGTCCACGCAGGCAAGTCTTCATAGCCAGAGACCAGGCTGCCCTTGAGCGAAGTCACCTTGTAAACCAACTGGCTCTGGTTGTCGGCCTCGAAGGCTTCCAGCGCCGCATAGGGCACGCGCGCGGTGAACACCGCCTGGTCATCAAATCCGCGCACGTCGATCTGCTCCCCGATCGTCTTCGCCGAAGCGAGCAAGGTGCGGTCGTAGGCGGTGGTCGCCTTCTCCAACGCCTCCCGATACAAACTGAACGTGTTCAGGGTCACCAAACCCAACACCGGCAGCAAAATGCCCAGCAGCAGCGTGCGCCGCAGCGAAACCGGGCGCGCCGCCTCGCTCATTCGTCGGCCTTGAGCAAATAGCCCAGCCCGCGCAACGTGACCAGCTTCACCCCTGTTCCGGCAAGCCGCTTGCGCAAACGGTAGGCCACCACCTCGATTGCCTCGTACTGCACGTCCAGCGCGCCGGGAAACACCAATTCGAACAATCGCTCCTTGGCCACGGCGCGCCCGGGTTTGCCCATGAGCGCTTGCAAAAGTGCGAGTTCACGTGGTGGCAAGTCCAGCACCTCGGTGCCGTGGTATGCCGCACCGCTCTCCGTGTCCAACCTCAATGCACCCATGGCCGTGATGGCCGCTGCCAGTGTTGGCGCCTGGCCATCGGCCAGCGGACGGCGCCGACACAGGGCTTTCAAGCGCGCCTCCATCTCGTCCAGGTCGAATGGCTTGGCCAGGTAGTCGTCCGCGCCCGTGTTCAACCCCACCACCCGATCACCCACGGTGCCACGCGCAGTGAGGATCAACACCGGTGTTGCCCAACCGCGCTGTCTTGCCGTGGTGAGCAATTGCAACCCATCCACGTGCGGCAGCGTCAGATCCAATGCCACCACATCGGGCTGAGCCTCATCCCATTGAGCCAGCGCCAAGGCGCCATCGTTGCAGGTGACCACCGACCACCCACGTCGACCCAGCGTGCGAGCCAGAGTTGCCTGCAAGGACGGGTCATCTTCAATCAACAGCAGCTTCATCGATAGGTCAGAACAAGGTCAAAACAGCGATCTCGAACCGGCGCCAACTTGGCGATGCGACCGGCCCGGCATCGTGCCCCAGGCCCCGCGAATTTCACGCCTAGGGAAAACCCCAAACCATGGACAGGCGATTGACAGTTTGGCCATCGAACATTGCGAGGCGCATGGCGACATGCCATTACAAAACCGGGAACTGGCATTTTGCTGTCATTCCCCGGCCCCGATGAACCCATCCGTCACAAGACGGTTTGATCGCTTTGGAGACACCATGACCCACACCCATACCTTCGCCCGCTGGGCAGCTCCCCTGGGCTTCGCCCTGGCCGCCGTGTCCGCGCCGGCCGCAGCCTTTGAACCCGGCAGCTCCGAGTGCATTGCACCGGCTGGCGCCGGTGGCGGCTGGGACATGACCTGCCGCATGGTCGGCAAGACACTGCAAGACCTCAAACTGGTGCCAGGAACCATGCAAGTGGTCAACAAGGCAGGTGGCGGAGGTGGGGTCGCGTTCGCCGAGGTGGTGAACAAGCGCAACGACGAAAACAACCTGATCGTGGCCGCCTCATCAGCCACATCCACCCGGCTCGCACAAGGCGCCTACCCCGGCAACACCATGGACCAGGTGCGCTGGGTGGCCGCCGTGGGCGCCGACTACGGCATGATCGCCGTGGCCGCCGACTCGCCACTGAAGACCCTGCCCGAACTGATGGCCAAGGTGAAGGCCGACCCCGCCTCCGTGTCCTTCGCTGGCGGCTCGGCCGTGGGCGGCTGGGACCACCTCAAGGTGCTGATCGCCGCTCGCAAATCGGGCGTCAGCAACGTGCGCTCGGTGAAGTACGTGGCCTTCGACGGCGGCGGCGAAGCCGTGACGCAATTGCTGGCCGGCAAGGTGCAAGCCTTCACGGGCGACATCTCGGAAGCCAAGGGATTTGTCGACGCCGGCAAGATCAAGGTGCTGGCGGTGATGGCGCCCGAACGCCTCAGCGGCGAGTTCGCCAAATACCCGACCGCGAAAGAGCAAGGCCTGGACGTGATCGGCGCCAACTGGCGCGGCTTCTACGCCCCGGGCAAGATGAACGATGACGCCTACAACTTCTGGGTCAAGAGCCTGGGTGCGGTTTATGACTCCAAAGAATGGAAAGACATCATGGCCAACAACGGCATGGCGCCTCTCAACCTGCGCGGCGCGGCTTTCCAGAAATTCGTAAAAGAGTCGGTGGACGAAATCCACGACCTCTCTCTCGAAATCGGCATCGTCAAGAAATAAGCCCCACGCCACGAGTGTCAACAAGGAGGGTGCCTCGCCACACGGCGAAGCGCCCTCCCCCCTCCCTGACCCATCCCGACTCCTCAAACAGGCCATCAGCCATGAGTGACAGAATTTTTGGCGGCGCAACCATCGTGCTGTCGCTGTTGATGATGTGGGCCACCGGCCTCATCGAAGAAAGCTTCATCCAGGACCCGCTGGGCCCCAAGGCCTTTCCCTTGGTCATTGCTGGCGTCATGGGCATCTCTGGCCTGGTCATGGTGCTCAAGCCCGATGCCGAGCCCCACTGGCCCGCCGCGCTCAAGCTGGCCGAGCTCGCAGCGACGGTGGGCCTTTTCATCGCCTATGCCCAAATCTTGCCCGTCGCAGGCTTTGTATTGAGCACCATCGTCGCCACCGCTTTTCTGGTCTGGCGCCTGGGCGGTTCGCCCCGTCAGTCGCTCATCGGTGGCGTGGTGATTGCTGTAGGCATCTATGCGCTTTTCCAGCACGTGCTGGGACTCAACCTTGCCAAAGGCCCCTGGGGCTTCTGAGGACGCAACTTCATGGACACCTTCACCTCACTGGCCCAGGGCTTTGCCATCGCCCTGACCTGGCAAAACCTCCTGCTGGCCCTGATCGGCTGCTTCCTCGGCACGCTCATCGGCGCCCTGCCCGGCCTGGGCCCATCCAACGGCGTGGCCATTCTGATCCCTGTGGTGTTCACCATGGGCCTGCCCGCGACACCGGCGCTCATTCTGCTCACCAGCGTCTACTACGGCGCCATGTATGGCGGACGCATATCTTCGATATTGCTTAACATTCCCGGCGATGAACCCGCACTCATGACCACGCTGGACGGTTACCCGATGGCCCGTGCAGGGCAAGCGGGCGAAGCATTGGCCATCTCCGGCATTTCGTCGTTTGTGGGCGCCTTCTTCGCCACCTGGGGCCTCGTGTTCCTGGCGCCTCAACTGGTCGATCTGGCCCTGCTGTTCGGACCGGCAGAGTATTTCGCCATGTTCACCCTGGCCTTTGCCACACTGGGCGGTGTGACCAGTGCCAACCAGGCCAAAGCGGCGTTCGCGGCGGCCATCGGGCTGGCGCTGTCCTTTGTGGGTGTCGATGGCCAGACCGGCGTACCACGCTTCTCCTTTGGCAATGTGCACTTCTACGACGGCATCGACTTCCTGATTGCCATCGTGGGCATGTTCGCGCTCTCCGAGGTGCTGGTCTTCATCGAAGAGCGTGGCCAGAAAAACAGCTCGTCCACCCAACCCGTGACCTCCATCGGTCGTGCCATACCGCCCATGTCCATGATCAAACAGACCAGTGGTTCCATGACGCGCGGCACGGTGCTCGGCTTCATCGCCGGCGTGCTCCCAGGCGCCGGTGCTTCGCTGGGCTCCTTCCTGGCCTACACGGTGGAAAAAAAGGTCGTCGGCAAAAAAGGCTTCTTCGGCAAAGGCGACCCGCGCGGTGTGGCTGCCCCAGAAGCAGGCAACAACGCAGCCGCTGGCGGTGCTCTGGTGCCGATGCTCGCCCTGGGTGTGCCAGGCTCGGGTACCACAGCCGTGCTGCTGGCCATGCTGCTCTCGCTCAACATCACCCCAGGCCCTCTGCTTTTCACCAACAACCCCGATGTGGTCTGGGGGCTGATCGCCGCGCTGTTCATCGCCAACATCATGTTGCTGGCGCTCAATGTCCCCATGGTGGGGCTGTTTGCCCGCGTGCTGCGCATCCCGCCCTACTACCTGATGCCCGCTGTGGCCATGATCTCTTTCATCGGCATCTACGCCCTGACCAACTCCACCTTCGACCTGATGCTGATGATCGCCTTCGGCGTTTTTGGCTGGATCATGCGCAAGCTCAACATCCCCATGGTGCCGGTCATCCTGGGCATCCTCCTTGGTGAGTTGATGGAGAAAAACCTGCGCCGAGCACTCACCATCTCCGATGGCGACCTGTCCATCCTCTACGGCTCGCCACTTGCTGTGACCTTCCTCGCAATGGCTGTGGCCGGATTCGTGCTACCGATCTTTATAGCCAAGTTCGTCACCCCCCGACGCGCGCTCGCAGAGAGCCACGACGACGGCACATCCGACTAGGGCCTGTTCACACTATTTTCCGAGTGCGAAAGGGGCGCAAACAGCGCAAATCTGGGCGCGGGACGGCGGTCAGACCGAGCGTCTGACCTGGGAGTGCAACGACGAGTGGCGCTGTTTGCACCCCTTTCCCTTCGGGTTGCAGCCATGGGTGTGAAGGTGAGGTTTCATATGCAAGTTATTTGTGGGACAGCACACCAGCACTCAACCTCTTTCGAGACCCACGAGGCGGCCCATGGGCCGCCTTTTTATCGCCGACGCAGCCCCAGCCACATCACCGTGGCCACCACCAAAAGGCCACCCGCCACCTGCATGGGCGCAATGGTCTGACCCAGCACCGCCCAGGCCAGCGTCAACGCAAAGATCGGCTCCACGTTCATGATTGCGGAGTTCCCCACCACCCCCAACCGGGGCAATACGGTGAACATGATCGTGAAGGCCGTTCCATACAAGACCGTCAGCCCCATCAACCCAGCCCACCCCACAGGCGCCTGGGGCAAATGAAAACCGCCTTGCACGCCGACGCCGACCAACGCCAGCATGGCCACAATCCCCATGGTGGTGGCGGTGCGGAAACGCCCATCGACGTCTGCCGCTTCATGCTGAGTCAACACCAGCGCCAGACCAAATGTGGCCGCTGCGGCCAAAGCAAACGCCACCCCTACCCCGATTTGTGCCCAATGCACCGAAGCATCCAGACCTGAAGCGGCCCCAAAGACGTCCAGCGCCATGGCCAGACCCACCAACATGACCGGCATGGCCCGCAACACCCGGGGCTCGGGCCGGTGGGCATACACCATCCGGGCCCACAACGCCGTCCACAACGGATAGGTATTGAACGCCAGCAAGGCCAAGGCCACCGGCAGACGCGCCACAGACGAATACAGACAGACACTCTGGATCGCCACCAGCACCCCGATCGCAGGCAATGCCCTGCGATGCCGGGCCGTAAGCCGAACGCCGGCGCCCTGGAGGCGCACCAGCACCGCGACGACGAGGGCTGTCACCCCGCTTCGAAACGCCACAGCGGTGACCACGTCCACCCCATTGTCAAACGCCAACCGGGCGGCCACGTGATTGGCCCCCATCATGAACGCGATGAGCAACAGCGTGGCGAAAGCGGTGCCCGTCAATGTGGTCGCAGGTGAAGAGGAATTGGACATGGCGCGATTGTCCACGCTCACAATGCCACTGTGGTCGCATGCGCGCCAACGCCACACAGCCCCTCGGGGCAAAACCATACGCACCAGCGGCAGCAAAAACAAAACCCGCCAGCATCGGTGATGCAGGCGGGTTTGTTCACTGAGTTGGCGGAGCGAGAGGGATTCGAACCCTCGATGAGGCTCTACACCCCATACTCCCTTAGCAGGGGAGCACCTTCGGCCACTCGGTCATCGCTCCGGAGCCACATATTATGCCTCAGATCGGGTCCCGATTGCGAGCCCCAACCGATGTTCTTCAGCTCGCCAGTGTGTCGGCAGGCTGATCGAGGTCAAACTCCCGATGCAACCACCGGACCGCCAACTCCATGTACTTCTCATCAATGACCACCGAGGTCTTGATTTCCGAGGTGGAGATCATCTGGATGTTGATGCCTTCGTCGCTCAGGCATTTGAACATGCGGCTGGCCACACCCACGTGGCTGCGCATGCCGATGCCCACAATGCTGACCTTGCAGATTCGCGAGTCTCCCACCACCTCGCTTGCGCCCAGCTTGGGAATCACCTGCGACCTGAGCAGGTCCAGGGCTTTCTGGAAATCGTTGCGATGCACCGTGAAGCTGAAATCTGTCTTGCCTTCTTTGCCCACGTTTTGAATGATCACATCGACTTCGATGTTGGCATCCGCCACAGTACCAAGGATCTGGTAGGCAATACCAGGGGTGTCAGGCACACCCAGCACAGAGATCTTTGCCTCGTCGCGGTTGAAGGCAATGCCGGAAACGACGGCTTGTTCCATATCTTCGTCATCCTCAAAAGTGATCAGGGTGCCAGAGGTGGCTTCTTCATTCAGGTCTATGTCCCAAGGCGTGAAACTCGAGAGCACACGCAGCGGCACCTTGTACTTGCCAGCGAATTCCACCGAGCGGATCTGCAACACCTTGCTGCCCATGCTGGCCATCTCCAGCATCTCTTCGAAACTCACGCGCAACAGGCGCCGTGCCTCAGGCACCACGCGCGGATCGGTGGTGTACACACCATCCACATCGGTGTAAATCAGGCACTCGGCCGCCTTGAGCGCAGCGGCCACGGCCACCGCCGAGGTGTCGCTGCCGCCACGCCCCAAAGTGGTGATGTTGCCCTCGGGATCAATGCCCTGAAACCCCGTCACGATCACCACCTTGCCCTCTGCAAGGGCCGCGCGGACGCGAACATCGTCGATCGATTCAATGCGCGCCTTGGTGTACGCGTTGTTGGTCTTGATCGGGACCTGCCAACCTGTAAAGCTCACGGCGTCCAGGCCTTCGGCCTGCAAAGCAATGGCCAGCAATGCCGACGAGGCCTGTTCACCCGTGGCCGCCAACATATCGAGTTCGCGCCCGTAGCTGGTGGTGGTGCTGGCGGGTGCAAGCTCCTTGGCCAAACCCAGCAAACGGTTGGTTTCACCGCTCATGGCACTGGGCACCACCACCATCTGGTGACCGGCTCGGTGCCATTTGGCCACGCGCTTGGCCACATTGCTGATGCGCTCGGTCGACCCCATCGAGGTGCCGCCGTACTTGTGAACTATCAATGCCATCGGGTGAAGAAGGGTTGATGAAAAAAACTGACAACAGCCCGCATCCGAAGCAGGCACCAACCCGACAAGTCAGCGCCCAACCTGGCCAAAAGCCTACGGGCAAACCCGGAATTATATCGACGAGGAATAACCCAGGCTGGGACCCGTGCGCTCGATGAAGCCGCTCGCCACCTTGATGCGAATGTGGTGGCCCCTTGTGCGGCAGGCGTCAACCTGATCCAGCAACTCGCTCATCTGCGCCTCGCTCGGCGCCACATTGGCCGATTGCTTGAGCCAATAGCGAAGTGCATTGGCCTGCCTGTGCCTTTGCAGCGATTGCAGCAAAGCGATCTGTGGAGGTATGCCCACCCGCTCCAGATCGATTCGCGCCAGGTCTTCGAGCAACTGCTGCGCCTGCGCCGCATGGCGGCTGGTTCGGGCGACCGCCGCTTGAAAACCCGGAAACGTGGCTTGCCAGGCCGGCATCAGCCGGGCACGCACGCGGTTGCGCACAAACCTTTGGTCCTGGTTGCTGGGATCATCAACAAACGCCTGTCCAACAACTCGCAGCGCCTCTCGCATTTCCCAGGAAGAAACCGCCAAGAGCGGCCTGCCAAACCCGACCCCATGACGCAAAAACCACTCCCCCATGGCGGACAACCCGGGCAAGCCTGCACCCCGCCCCAACGCCATCATCATCGTTTCGGCCTGATCGTCGGCATGCTGTCCGAGCAACACCACCGACGCATTCACACTTTTGGCCATGCGAGCCAGCGCTCCATAGCGGGCCCGCCGCGCCGCGTCCTCCGGGCTTTCACCTGGGCCATGGGAAGCATCAACCCGAGCCACTTTCAGCGGAATACCCAACACATCGCAAGTCTGCATCGCCTGTTCTTGGAACCCATCAGCAGCCGCCTGCAATCCGTGATGCACATGCAGTGCCACCACTCGCCCGGGCCATCGCCGGTTCGCTGACATCAACAAAGCCGTGGAATCGGCTCCGGCGCTGAACGCCACCGCCACCCAGGACGCCGGATCGGTCAGCTCAACCGGCCAACGCCCGCACCACTGGGCCAAAGCCCTGTCAATGCACACAAAGGGCTGTGGCAGCACGTCACCGCTTGTCAGACTTGCTGTCGGCCTTGGTGTCGTTGAAGCGCCCATAGCTGTTCAGGCGCGCGTAACGGCGATCGATCAGTTCCTTGACCTTGAGATCCGAGAGCTGCCGCCATGCGTCTGCCAATGCACGCTTCAAAAAGGCCGCCATCTGCTGGTGGTCGCGATGCGCGCCGCCCACCGGCTCGCTCACAATCTTGTCCACCAACCCCAGCGCCTTGAGGCGGTGGGCCGTGATGCCCAGTGCGTCAGCGGCGTCGCTGGCCCGATCACTTGTCTTCCAGAGAATCGAGGCACAACCTTCCGGGCTGATCACGGAGTACACCGAATACTGCAGCATCAACACCTGATCCGCGACCGAAATCGCCAGCGCGCCGCCCGAGCCACCTTCACCAATGATGGTGGAAATGATCGGCACCTCCAATTGGGCCATCTCGAAGATGTTGCGTCCGATGGCCTCGGACTGCCCACGCTCTTCTGCATCGATCCCCGGATAGGCCCCCGGCGTATCCACAAAAGTGAAAACAGGCAACTTGAACTTCTCCGCCAGTTTCATCAGGCGCAGGGCCTTGCGATAACCCTCAGGCTTGGTCATCCCGAAATTGCGAAGACCGCGCTCCTTGGTGTCCCGGCCCTTCTGGTGGCCCATCACCATACAAGGCTGTCCGTTGAACCGGGCAAGGCCGCCCACAATGCTCAGATCGTCCGCAAAGTGCCGGTCGCCGTGCAACTCCTGGAAGTGCGTGAAGATGTCTCGAACATAGTCCAGCGTATAAGGCCGATCGGCATGGCGAGCAATCTTGGTGATCTGCCACGGCGTCAGGTTGCTGTAGATGTCTTTGGTCAGTTGCAGGCTTTTGCCTGACAACTGCTCAATCTCCGCGGATATGTCCACGGCAGACTCGCTCTGCACATAACGCAACTCTTCAATCTTGCCTTCGAGCTCGGCAATGGGTTGCTCAAAATCGAGAAAGTTCTTTTTAGCCAAGGGGTGACTCCAAAAGCCAGGATCTTGTGAGGGCGGACCGCGTGTTGCATGCGCCCTGTTCAGGCGTCGTCGAGGCGTCCCTAAGGGGTTGCCGCGCGATGCGGTGAGCGGGCGTTACTCGGAACGCCCACGCTCAATAAGCCACTGGGGCAGGATCCAGGGAGCGCCAAATATACCAAGTCGCCACGCTCCTGTATGGCGCCCACGTCGCGGCCACTTCACGAATTTCACTGCGACTCACAGGCTCACCCGAAAAATAGCAACGGCTGATGCCGTTTTGCAGGCCCACATCGTCCAGAGGCAACACATTGGGGCGCATCAGGTGAAATATCAGAAACATCTCTGCCGTCCAACGTCCGATCCCGCGAATGGCGACCAACTCCGAAATGATGGCCTCGTCTTCCATGTCGGCCCAGGCAGCCACGTGGACCTGATTGTTGGCGAAATGCAGCGCCAAATCCACCAAGTACTCAACCTTGCGCGCCGACAGCCCCGCGGCTCGCATGTCATCCACCTTCAGCTTCAACACCTGCGCGGGAACCAGCTTCTTTGGCAATATGGCAAACCTGTCCCAAACCGACTGTGCCGATTTGACCGAAACCTGCTGGCCAACAATGCTGCGCGCCAGCGTGACAAAGGCGTCACCTCTGGACTGGGCTCACGCCACTGTGCTGTGGAATGAGCTTCTTCATCACACGGTCCCGCTTGACAAGGTGCTTGCAAGCCTCCGCCCAATACGCTGGCGCATCCGGGCCGAAATCAGGCAACAGGGCCGTTGCCATCAATTGCGCTCCCAAGTGGTTCCCGACGCACTGTCCTTGAGCACCACACCCTGCGCCAGAAGACCTTCACGAATGCGGTCGGCCTCTGCAAAGTTCCTGGACACTTTGGCCGCCGCCCGCTGCTCGATCAGGTCGGCGATTGCCTCTTCAGAAAGACCTGTTCCCGGATGTCCCCCCTGCAAGAAAGCAGTGGGATCGCTCTGCAACAGCCCCAATGCCTCTCCGAGACCACGCAGCAGGACGGCCAAATCAGCATCGCGCGTGCGATTGACCTCGCTCGCCAACTCGAACAGCACCGCCACGGCCTCGGGGGTCCCAAAATCCTCGTCCATCGCCCGTTTGAACCGCTGCGCGAAAGGGTGTTGCCAATCGACCTCAACCATGGGTGTCGAAGGCACGCCGGCCAATGCCGTGTACAGCCGCCTGAGAGCACTCCGGGCATCATCCAGATGCGCGTCGCTGTAGTTCAGTGGGCTCCGATAGTGCGTACGCACAATGAAGAACCGCACAGTCTCCGCATCGTATTTCTCCAGCACCTCGCGAATGGTGAAGAAATTGCCCAGACTTTTGGACATCTTCTCGTTATCGACGCGCACGAATCCGTTGTGCACCCAGAACCGTGCGAGCGGTTTGCCATGGGCCCCCTCAGACTGGGCGATCTCGTTCTCGTGATGCGGAAATTGAAGATCAGCGCCACCGCCATGAATATCAAAGGTGTCGCCCAGGAGGGCGCCACACATTGCGGAACACTCGATATGCCACCCTGGCCGACCCTTGCCGTAGGGGCTTTCCCACTGTGCCTCGGCAGGCTCCGACGGCTTGGCGGCTTTCCACAACACAAAGTCCAGCGGATCCTCTTTGTCGCTGGCCACGGCCACTCGCTCGCCCGCTCGCAAATCGTCCAGCGACTTTCCCGAGAGCTTTCCATAGCCGGAGAACTTCCGAACAGCGAAATTGACATCGCCATCTGCGGCCTGATAGGCCAGCCCCTTTTTCCAGCTCGCCGATGAGCGAAAGCATCTGCGGCACATACTCGGTTGCCCGTGGCTCCACCGTCGGCGGCTCAATGAGGAGCGCCGCGATGTCTTCATGCATTGCCGAGGTCATTTCATCGGTCAACGCCTTGATCGACATACCCCGGGCGAGCGAGCGCTGAATGATCTTGTCGTCAATGTCGGTGATGTTGCGCACATAGGTCACTCGATAACCGGATTGTTTGAGCCAGCGCTGAATGACGTCGAAAGCCATCATCATGCGGGCATGGCCGATATGGCAAAGGTCATAAATTGTCATGCCACACATACATGCGGACATGACCTTCTTCCAGAGGCACAAACACCTCGGTACGGCGCGACAATGCGTTGTAAATGCGAAGGGTCATGAAAATAAAAGCACGGCGCAAAAACCACGCAATGGCACAAAAAACCCGGAACTGGCGGCAACAAGACGACCCGGTGGGGCATTGAGGAGGTCCTTGGACTTACCCCCTCAGATACAATCCGTCAGTATAGCCAGCCACGGTCGGAGATCGTGCGGTTCATTACGCGCTATATTTCTGTTTTAACAGGCCGTTGAAAAATCCCCTGCGAGCGTCCGCGTCGGCCGCTACGATCTGAAGCCATCCCGCAACAACTGCGACAAGAAAGATGAGAGGCAACCAAGACTTCCAGGGGGCGATGTTCAGCTACATCAGCCTTGAAGAAAGAGTGCCAGCGGCACACCCGCTGCGCAAGTTGCGCGCCGTGGTGGATGCGCTGCTGGCGAGCATGAACAGCGAGTTCGAAGCGGTGTACGCCCGCCGTGGCCGACCGTCGGTGCCGCCGGAGATGCTGCTCAAGGCCTTGCTGCTGCAAATCCTGTTCTCCATCCGCAGCGAACGCCAGCTGGTCGAGGCGGTCAACTACAACCTGCTGTACCGCTGGTTCGTCGGCCTGAACATCGAGGACAAAGTTTTGGGACCACTCCACCTTCAGCGCCAACCGCGAACGCCTCTTCAGCGAAGACCTGGCGCGCGCCTTCTTCGAGCGCGTCAAGCTCAGCGCCCAGTGGGGCCGGCTTGCCAGCGACGAACACTTCAGCGTGGACGGCACGCTGATTGAGACCTGGGCCTCGCACAAGAGTTTCAAACGCAAAGACGACGACAGCGGCACGCCACCCGGACGCAACCCCGAGGTGAACTTCAAGGGCAGGAGCGCGCAACGGCACCCATGCCAGCACCACCGATGCCGATGCCCGGCTGTTCAAGAAGAGCGCGGGCGACAAGTCCCGCCTGTGCCACATGGGGCACATCCTCATGGAGAATACAACGGTCTGATCGTGGATGTGGAGATCACATGCCAGTGGCACCGCCAGGCGCGGGCGGCGCTGGCGACTGCTCAAACGCCGGGGCAACAGGAACAAGCGGGCCACGGTCGGCGCCGACGAGAACTGCGACAGCAAGGCCTTCATCGGGGCTGTCGCCGGCTCTTGGTCACGCCGCACGTGGCGACCAGGACAAGCACTCTGCAGTCGATGGGCGCATCAAGCGCCACGAGGGCTACAAAACCAGCCTCAAAGTGCGCAAGCGAATCGAGGAGGCCTTTGGCTGGATCAAGACAGTGGGCGGTGTGGGAGCAAATTGATCGGTCAGGCCAAGCTCGCGGGCCAGGCGCTGCTGTGCTTTGCCACCTACAGCTGGTGCGCATGGGCAGTCTGGGCGGTTGGTGGGACGCGCATCATGCGTGAACCATGGGATACGATGCGCCCGGAACGGGCAAGAGCAGCCTGAAACAGGCCGAAATGGCCGCTTAATCGCTGCGCAGGCCAATTTGCGCGACCAACATTCCAGTCACAGACAACCCTGGCGTTTGATAGCATTTTCAACAGCCTGTTAAATACGTGTTAAAAAGACCTTCAGATATTTTCTTCCATACTTTGAAAGGTCTATCTTCCAAACCAGCCACAATACATGGCCCAAAAACGCACTCAGGCAACACGGCGCGCGACCGCTCCAACGCGAGTGCTGGCTTGTCAATGGCGTTTATGGCGGCATGAGTGCAGCATGGTACATGGCTCAAACGATGACGGCAACAGCGAAGTCAATCGCCTGATGCGCGCAGGGCAGATGAGTGAGGCGCTGACCAAAGTGGATGCCTACCTCTCGTCCAAACCACGCGACCCGCAAAATGCGATTTCTGAAAAGGTGTGATCCAGTCGGAAAGCGGCAAGCAAAGCGCTGACGCCATTGCCACCAGCTACAAGCTCACCGAAGACTTCCCCGAACTGCCCAGACCTGCTTAACCTCGCCTGGTTCTCTACGCCGGACAAAGCCAGTTCGACAAGGCGCCGCCCTGGAAATGGCGATCCGCACCAATCCCAGCTACGCCACAGCCCACGAGAACCTGGGTGACGTCTATGCAAAACTGGCCAGCCAGGCTTACAGCAAAGCCTTGCAACTGGATGCGACCAATACCGCCGTGGCCCCCAAGCTCAGCCTGATTCGCAATCTGTTTGTGGCAGACACCAAAGGAGCACGCCCCGCCGCTGCCCCGGCACCATCACCCGCTCCAGCGGTCGCGACCACTGCGGCCAGGACACCCGAACCCGCACCGGCACCGGCGCAAACGGCTGGCGATGCCAATGCCGAGGTGAAAGCCGCTGTCATGGCCTGGGCAAGTGCTTGGTCTTCGCGCAACATGAAGTCCTACCTGGACGCTTATGCACCCAACTTCACCCCCAATGACGGGCAGTCCCGCAAGAGCTGGGAAGCAGAGCGCAAGGCCCGCATCGTCCCTCGTTCGCGCATTGAAGTGGACGTGAGTGATCTGACCGTATCCATCGATGGTGATCGCGCAACCGCCAAGTTCCGTCAGGACTATGCCTCAGATACCTTCAATGTCACCAGCCGCAAAACGCTCGATCTGGTGCGGAGTGGCGGCCGCTGGCTGATCGTGCGCGAAGCTGCAGGCTCCTGATGGCCGCTCGGCGTTACTTTCAAAAAGGCCACGCCAGCGTCTCGACCTCGCCCTCGTTCGCTGGCGCAGCCCCCCGGCGTCTGGCAGCGATACTGGCAGGGCTGGCTGCCTCGGGCATCGCCGCATTTCTCCTCTCCGCATACTTCGGGCGCTCCGTTGCCCTGAACGAATCCTCGCTGGGTGCAATGGCCGAGGCGTCAGCGGCCACATCCCCAATGGCAACGGCCTCGGCCATCGCGGCAAATGCCGGTTTGCCCGTTCTTGACGACGCCATATCCACGTCTGGCCTCTCGCGCAGAACCCTCACGGCCGAAGCGCTCGCCCAATCACTGCCCATGCTGGGCCAAGCCGAGGCACGGCTCATTCACATTTATCAGCTGATCAGCCAGGCCAACCGACAGGAAGCCTTGAAAGAGGCGGAGTCACTGGTTCGCGACTACCCGAACTTCCAATTGGCCAATCTGGTTCTCGGGGACTTGCTCAGTGTTTACACGCGCCCCATTCGCCAGATCGGTGATGTGCCAGATACAAAGGCCATTGCCGCCGCAAAACAACTCGAAGTGCTGCGGGAGCAGTCGCGCAGGCGGTTGAGAGCCCTGACCGAGCGCCCCCCTGAAAACAGTGTTCCGTCGCAGTTTCTGGCGCTTTCAACCCAAAGCAAACATGCGATTGCAGTTGATGCATCGCGTTCGCGCCTGTATTTGTTTGAAAACAGGCAAGGACCTGAGAGTGGCTCGCCTGGCGAAATGAAGCTTGTGGGCGACTACTACATTTCGGTTGGGCTGTCCGGTGTGGAGAAGACCACTGAAGGCGATCTGAGAACCCCTGTCGGGGTCTACTACATCACCAGCAGTCTTGACGCATCCAAACTGCCAGACCTCTATGGAGCGGGTGCTCTGCCAATCAACTACCCCAATGCGCTGGATCTCCAGCGAGGCAAAACAGGCAGTGGCATATGGCTGCATGGGTCACCTTCCGAACAATTTGCCCGCCCCCGCTGGCCTCGGAAGGGTGTGTGGTTTTGTCCAACCAGGATCTCCAGTCGCTGCTGAGCAAAGTCTCGATTCGGACGACCCCGGTGGTCATTGCTGCGCAACTCAATTGGGTCGACCGACAGACCCTGGCAGCTGAGCGAGACAAATTCGAACAGACGTTGGCGGCCTGGCGGGATCTGAAGAACCAGGGCAAGCTGGAGGAGCTCAAAGCTTTCTACTCCCAGCGCTTTGACAACCAGGGACAGAAGCTGGCCGATTGGTGGCCCCGCCTGGAAAGCGAGGTAAGAGCACTGAACTCGAGAGAGGTGGAGCTCAAAGACCTGTCGGTTTTGAACTGGCGTGACAAAGACGACACCATGGTGGTCACATTTGGTGAAGTCCCTGCGGGCAAATCCCGCGGTGTGACCAAACGCCAATACTGGATTCGCGAAGGCGATCAATGGAAGATTTTCAACGAAGGAACGGTTTGATGCCACAAAACCCACTGTCGATGCTGGCATTAGGAGCCCGCCGCCGCTTCAATGCCACTTTGCTCGTGAGTGCGATCAGCGTGGCTCTGCCCTGCTCCACTCTGGCGGCCGAACCTGCGGCCATGCCCAAAGTGCGCTTGAGCACGTCCCTGGGTGACATCCTCTTGCAGTTGGACCCCGCCAAAGCGCCGAAAACAGTGGCCAACTTCATTCAGTATGTGCAAGACAAGCATTACGACGGCACTGTTTTCCACCGCGTGATCAGCAACTTCATGATTCAGGGTGGCGGCTTCGGGCCAGACCTTCGACAAAAGGCCACCCGTGAACCCATTCCGCTGGAAGCCAGCAATGGTCTGAAAAATGACCGAGGCACCATTGCCATGGCTCGCACGGCCAACCCCAACTCAGCCACTGCTCAGTTCTTCATCAACGTGGTCAACAACGCCGCACTCAATGCCCCGAGCCCTGACGGCCATGGCTATGCCGTTTTCGGCAAAGTCATCGAGGGCATGGACGTAGTGGACAAGATCACCGCTGTTCCTGTTGGCAACAAGGGCATGCATCAGAACGTCCCCCAACAACCCGTCACCATCCTCAAAGCCACCCTGGAGAACTAACATCATGGCCAACCCAAAAGTTGAACTACACATCGCCAACCACGGCGTCATCACACTTGAGCTGGATGCAGAAAAGGCGCCTCTGTCGACCGCCAACTTTCTGTCCTATGTGAACAAGGGTCACTACAACAACACGATTTTCCATCGGGTGATTCCAGGTTTCATGGTGCAAGGCGGGGGCTTCGAACCGGGCATGAATCAAAAACCCACCGACACCCCCATCCAAAACGAAGCCAACAATGGGTTGAAAAACGAGCTATTCACCATCGCCATGGCGCGCACCAGTGACCCCCACTCCGCCAGCGCCCAGTTTTTCATCAATGTGTCCAACAACGGGTTCCTCAACCACACCGCCCCCAGCGCACAAGGCTGGGGCTACGCGGTGTTCGGCAAGGTGGTCGATGGTTCCGAGATCGTCAAGAAAATCGAAGGCGTGGCCACCGGGCGCAAGGGCTTCCACGACGACGTTCCCAAAGAAGATGTCGTGATCGAGAAAGCTGTTGCAATTTGATGTGGACGGGGCCATGGCCCCTGCCAAATGACCGATACGGCTGTCGACCGCTTACTCCCTTGGCATCTCCCCAGCCACTGGGAAGCGGTCGATTTCATTTCAGACCTGCACCTTCAGGCCTCTGACATGGCCACATTCGAGCGTTGGCGGAGCTTCATGGAAAGTCCGCCGATCAAGCACGCCGATGCGTTGGTCATCTTGGGCGATTTCTTTGAGGTCTGGGCCGGAGATGACCTGCTGAACAGCGAGCTGGGTGGCGAATCGAGCGGTTTCGCCCGGCAATGCATGGCGATTCTGCGCGCACACAGCGCCACACGCCCCGTCTACTTCATGCATGGCAACCGGGACTTTTTGTTGGGTCCGGCTGGCTTGGCGGAGGCGGGTGCGATTGAGCTGTGCGATCCGACCCTGGTGGAGTGGCACGGAGCAAGGTGCTTGCTGAGCCATGGAGACGCTCTCTGCCTGGCAGACACCGACTATCTGGCATTTCGCAAGGAGGTTCGGAGCGATGCGTGGCAAACCCGGTTTCTTGCGCAGTCCCTCCAACAACGACTCGGCGTCACCCGTCACCTCAGAGAACAAAGCGAAGCACGGAAACAGGCCGCGGGAAGCGATCCGGCGCAATGGTCAGATGTGGATGCGGCAGAAGCGCGGCGGTGGCTGCTCGAAAGTGGCGCCTCCACCTTGATTCACGGGCACACTCACCGCCCACAAATCCATGACTTGGGCGATGGCCTGCAGCGCGTGGTGCTGAGCGACTGGGACGCCACCAGCGCACCACCCCGCGCGGAGGTGCTTCGTTGGGATGCAAGCGGGTTTCGACGCCTCACGGTATGACCAGCTCGCGAACATGATGCCCTTGCAGCGATGGTTGCCCCGCTCATGGCGACAGCCCCCCACTTTGCCAGACGCACTGTGGCAATCCACGATCGGTGCACAACCCTACCTACGAGCACTGACCAATAGCGAACAACAACGCCTGCGCCTTTTGAGTGGGCACTTTCTACTGGAGAAGGAGTTTCACGGAGCGCACGGCCTCGCCATTTCAGACGGAATGGCACTCACCATCGCTGCACAGGCCTGCTTACCCCTGCTGCATCTGCCAGGCCCAGGAAGCACCCGCCTCAGCGACGCACCATTGAGCTCTCTGGACTGGTACGACGATTTCGTGGGCATCGTCGTGCAACCTGGGGCCGCCGTGGCCGATCGAAGAATTACCGACGCAAGTGGGGTGGTCCACCACTACCGTGAAACCCTGGCCGGGGAAGCCATGCAAGGCGGGCCGGTGATGCTGAGTTGGGCCGACGTGGCGCAGGCGCCCTGGGTGGCCGAAGCTGGCAGCAACGTCGTCATTCACGAGTTCATCCACAAAATGGACATGCGCGGAACGGCCAGAGGCGAGCCCGCCGACGGCGCACCCGATTGGGACAGCGCCTGTCTGGGCTCTCTGAGAGGCAACGCCGCAAGAACACACTGGCGCGACACGATGAGCCACGCCTTCTCGACCTTCCGGGAAGCGCTCAACATGGCCGAGCGCTTTGGTGGTGAAAAACCATGGCTCGACCCTTATGGTGCCACTCAACCCGGAGAGTTCTTCGCAGTGACCTGCGAAGCCTACTTTGTCAATCGGCTGCGCTTTGAACAAGAATTCCCAGCACTGGTGGCGCTCTACGATGGGTTCTTTCGGCCTGAAACGAAACAGCCAGGCATTTAGGTTCTCACCGTTTGAGAAGCGCTTTCAGCACGTTCTGGAGACGCTTGGCCGTGGCGCCGTCAAATGCCCCCGCCAACACTTGGGCCACGTCCCGTGTCCACGTATCTGCCGGCGCTGGATCGTTGCGCCGGGTGAGCAGTTGCAACTGCAACATGCGCCGCGCACTGAGATGCTCGGCGGGTGTCGGGACTTCAGCGGCCATCTCCAGGCGCAGCAACGTATCTGCAGGCAACGCCTGAGCGGCGCCTGACAAGCTCTGAGCCCACGCTCCCCGGGTTGAGGCATTGACCCGAGCCCCGAAGGCCTGCGCCGTTGGCAACTTGGATGCATCGCGTTCTTCCCAAGATTGTAGCAACTGGGTCAACACTTCTCCATGGGCTTGTGCAGCAAGTTTGCGCAACGCAGCATCGGCCTGCTCCAGCGCTTGGCGCTGGGCACGGAACGCGGCATCCCCCAAACGAGGCCCCATGGCGCCTCGTCCACCGCGGTCGGCCCGGTCCCCCCCCCGCCGCCCGGCATCGCCTGCGCTTCGCCCGCGTCCTGCGGAGGGGGTACCCCGGTTGTCCCGCCCTGAAGCGCGTCGCTCGTCTCGCGCCTGTGGCTCAGCCTTCTTCATTCCTGGCCGATCATCCCCTCGCACGGCCACCACTTTCTTGGCGGGTGTCGGCTTCGGTGCGGCTGCGGATTTCTCAGCGCCTGGCTCGCCACTGCCTTCTGCCGGAGCGGGTTCGGCCTCACCCATCCCACCCACCAAAGCACTTGCGCCCTCCTCACTGGCCGCGGGCGTGGCAGCGCGGCCATCAGCCTGACCACGAAGCGCAGCTTCCAGGCTCTCGACTGCCAAGCGAATGGCCTGGGCATCATCGCTTGCGGTTGCGGCATCCAACGCCTTGGATGCCTCCAGCACCCGTCGATCATGTTCATTGAGGGCGCTCGCCGCGCGCTCACGCTCACTGCTCTTCCTTGAGAACGCCTCATCGATGGGTTGGCGAAAAGCCTCCCAGAGTTTCTGTTCCTGCTTTCGCTCCAGAGGCACAGCATGGGCTTCGCTTTGCCACCGTTGCTGCAAGGCTTTCACCGCGTCGATGCGCAACTGGGGCGCAGCTCCCAGCGCAACTGCCTCATCAATCAATTCACGACGGCGATCAATACTCGCTTTCTGCGCGGCCTCCAAACCAGCATGGGCAGCCGCCATGGCCGACTTCCAAACCGGCTGCAACTCTGCGAAGGCCTTTTCGCTCAGGTGCCCCGCACCACGCCAACGCTCTGAAAACGCATGCAGAGAGCGAATCTGGGCCTTCCAGTCCGTGTCAGCAGCATTGACCTGAGTCCATGCCTTGAGATCCTCAATGATGGCCAGCCGCTGGGCCTTGTGCGCGTCAGCCTGCTGACGCACCTGGACCAGCCAAGCCTCAACATGCTTGTGAGCCGCTGTACAAGCCTCGTCAAACCGCTTCCACAATGCATGGTTGGGCAACCCGCCCTGGTCGGTGGTTTTCCATTGGTCACGCAAGCTGCGCAAGGTCTCCTGCATCTTGCGACCACCCAGTCGCTGACCTTCTGGCGCCGCCAGGAGCGCCTCAGCCTTGGCAACCAGTTCTTCACGCAGCTGATCTGCACGCCATCGCTGCCAATCCCCCAGATCTCCCGCCTGCTTGAGCGCCGCGTGGGCTCGGGCTTCCTGCTCAGGAGCGAGCAGGCGCCCTTGGTTCTTGACCAGGCTTCTCACATCAGCGGCCGCCTTCGGGGTGGCCTTCCCGTGCCCTTCGGCAATCTCACGCTCCAACACGCCAATGGCACGATCAAACTCCGCCAGGACCTGCGCCTTGCGCTCTTGGGAAACATGGCTTTCGCGATCGGCTTTTTCGGCAGCCAAAGCCGTGGGCTCGCCGCGCTCCGATCGCAATTCATCCGCCCAAACAGGCACCGCCGGTAAAGGGGCCTTGGGATCGGCCTCAGCGGCCACCGCCTGCGCCAATGCGGCTTCGAAAGCGTCCCACACCAGTTGCAGTTGCTCACGCGAAGCTTCAAGCATGGGCGGAAATTTGGGCTCAACGCTGGGCCACTGAGCGTCTTCGCTCAGGGCACTCGACTGTGACAGCCAGGCCCTGACATCGTCGCCCAAAGCAGGCGCCGACTTCTGAGCGTCACGCCAAGGCTTGGTGGACATCACTTCGATCCGTTGGGCCATCAGCACAGCGGATTCGCGCTCCACTTGCACACGGTGCTGCAAATCCTCGATGGCCTTCACCCGATCCGCCAATCTTGCCTTGATCCCTGCCAGGGGCTCTCGTGAAAGAGGCGCCCCTGCCCGGGCCGCATCGCGTTGCCAGGCCATGGCATCGGCAAGATTGAGGCGAGCCTGCTCGAGCAGGCCTTCACCTTTTGCCGCCCAATCGGCCGCAATCGCCTCCTGGGCTTTCTGGCGCCTGAACTCGTCGAGCCTCTCTTTCAGAGGCTTCGCTGCGCCTCGGTCGCGTTGAGAAAGCTCTTTGAACACCTCTGTCATCGTTTCGTGCGATGGCTCAGAGGACAACCACTCCCGCACCCTGGCGGCACGCTCGCCCGAAGTGGGCGCTGAAAACGCGCCTCCCGTGAGCTGGTCCAATGGGTGATTTGCGGTGGCGGCAGACTTGGAGGAAACAGGCGTATTCACAACAGATTCCGTGACTGGGGACTGGGGACTGGTTTTGCGCAATGAAAAAAGCGACATGGCGATCTGGCTATGAAGGAGCCACTCTCGACCCGAGTCAAGCGTGGCAAACGCTCTATTGTCGCCGCTGTTGAGGTACGCGGGATTGCGTCGCCAAAACAAGAAGCCCCGGCGAGACCGTGGATCTGCCGGGGCTGACGGCGGGCTAACACCCATGCCGCGATTTGGGATGACGAGAGGGTTGAGTCCCGACATCCCGGGAGCAATAGATTGCTCCTATGGTGCACCAGCAACAGCGAAACACTGTCTTTGGTTGCTGCCAGTCTGCAACCGGCAAGCCAAAGCTTACGCGTTCAGCACCGGGGTTTCAAGCGCCTTTGAGCGCTTTGGGCATGAAGTTTGTCAATCGTTCAAATAATGCGATTGACGCTTGCTACCTGCCAGCGAACCAGCCGTCGGAAACGCCTTTGCCCGACCAAAGGTGCCCCCAACCCCACCGCCTCCCGCATTTCGCCATGGGGTTCACCGAGCTGCTAGCAATGTCACAGCACTCCCTCGAACTGAAAATTTACAGATCGATTGGTTATATAAAATCTGGTTTTTAACATTGACTTGGCATTTAAGACCCCATACGATCCGCCAGCTTCGTTCTGATTGCGGGTTAACCCGACGTGCCTAGTGCAAAGGCAGCACGCGAATTCCGCAAGACCACCGGCGCTCATTGCCGGACGGCCAGGACCAAGAGAAACAAACCTTTGCATGAATCCACACCACAAAGTGAGGTGGATTTATGCGCGTCAGGAGAAACGCATGAGTCCCACCTGCCAACACGCTTCAAACTGGACATGGAACACGCCCGCCCGAACCGTGATGGGTGATGTTTATCGTGGCTTTGTAGACCTCGCACACAACGGAATGGCCTTGACCGGCATGATGCTGGCCATCGTGACCATCACCTTGAGTGCGCGGGCCGACCTGCGCCAGGAGGGCGAGCGGCAGTTGCTGACCTGGCTGCAAGAGCGGCAGGAAACGCAAACCTTGGCGGCACAGGAGCCATTCGTGGCTGGAGAGCCGGCAGCTGCCGAACGAGCCACGGCGTTGATTCCGACACATCTTCCCGAGGAGCAGGCCAACGTCACCTACTGGCTCAGCAAGAAATACCGCGTGGCCCCTGAGCCTCTGGGGGTGCTCGTCGCTGAAGCCTTCGATGTGGGCGAGCGGGTGCATCTGGATCCCACGCTCTTGCTTGCCGTCATGGCGATTGAATCCCGGTTCAACCCGTTCGCTCAAAGCCCGGTGGGCGCTCAAGGCCTGATGCAGGTGTTGACACGCGTTCATACCGACAAATACGAGGACTTCGGCGGCCGCCTGGCCGCGTTTGATCCCGTGTCCAACCTGCGGGTTGGTGCGCTGGTTCTCCACGACTGCGTCAAACGCGCCGGCTCCATCGAAGGTGGGCTTCGCCTCTATGTGGGCGCGGTGACCACCGACGGCAGTGGCTATATCAACAAAGTCATGGCAGAACACCTGCGCATTCAAAGCGTGGCACTGGGCAAACCCATGCCAAAGGTGTTCCCCATCTACCGGCCTGCACCTGCCCCCGAAGTGCAAGAAGTGCCAGAGGTTCCCCCCATGGACACGGCAGCGCTCGACGTGCCCGGACCCAAAGCCATAGACACCCTCGTCACGCCAGCGCCCGTGGTCAACGTGGACGCAACCGCAAAACCCCAGGCCGATACCAGCACGGTTGCCATGGTTCGCTCCTGAATCGCACCCCGAAACGCAAGCTCGGATAAACTCGGCGGGTACGCAACTGGCGATAGGTGCGCATGGGACGGCTGTCCGAAACTGTCCCATCGATACCGACGTGGCCCCTGGAACCGGCGAGAGCGCCGCAATCTCCAGATCACCACGGGGAAGCGTACCGCCGCTGAATCAACAGATTCATTGGTGATCAGCCGTTCGCCTGGGCAGCCCTTGTCACTTTGCACAGGGATTCATGTCTTCTAAGGACTGCCACCATGTACGACCGCCACGTTTTGATCGAGCAAACCGACCCCGAGCTGTTTGCTGCGATTCAGGCCGAAAACGCGCGCCAGGAACACCATATCGAACTGATTGCGAGTGAAAACTATGCCTCGCCCGCGGTCATGGCCGCGCAAGGCACCCAACTGACCAACAAATACGCAGAAGGCTATCCGGGCCGACGCTACTACGGTGGCTGCGAGCACGTGGATGTGGCCGAGCAACTGGCCATTGACCGGGTCAAACAGCTCTTTGGCGCGGACGCAGCCAATGTGCAACCGCACTGCGGTGCCTCGGCCAACGAAGGGGTCTTCCTTGCCTTCCTCAAGCCCGGCGACACCATCATGGGCATGAGCTTGGCCGAAGGCGGCCACCTGACCCACGGCATGCCCCTGAACATGAGCGGCAAGTGGTTCAATGTGGTGAGCTACGGCTTGGACGCCAACGAAGCAATCGACTATGAGGCCATGGAGCGCAAAGCCCATGAAACCAAACCCAAGCTCATCATCGCCGGGGCATCAGCGTACAGCCTGCGCATCGACTTCGCACGCTTTGCCAAGGTGGCAAAGGACGTGGGCGCAATATTCATGGTCGACATGGCCCACTACGCGGGCCTGATCGCTGCAGGCGTTTACCCCAATCCGGTACCTCACGCTGACGTCGTCACGTCAACCACCCACAAAAGCTTGCGTGGGCCACGCGGCGGCCTCATCCTGATGAAGGCCGAGCATGAGAAAGCCATCAACAGCGCGATATTCCCCGGACTGCAAGGCGGCCCGTTGATGCATGTGATCGCAGCCAAAGCCGTGGCGTTCAAGGAAGCGCTGGAACCAGGATTCAAGGTGTATCAGCAGCAAGTTCTGAGAAATGCCCAGATTGTGGCTGAGACCCTGACCGAGCGGGGCCTTCGCATCGTCAGTGGCCGCACTGAGAGTCACGTCATGCTGGTGGACCTGCGCGCCAAGGGCATCACGGGCAAGGAGGCGGAGGCGGTGCTCGGCAGCGCCCACATGACCATCAACAAAAATGCCATCCCGAACGACCCGGAGAAGCCCATGGTGACAAGCGGCGTGCGCATCGGCACCCCAGCCATGACCACCCGCGGCTTCAAGGATGAGGAAGCTCGCATGACGGCGCACCTGATCGCCGACGTGCTCGACAACCCGCGCGATACCACCAACATTGAGAGCGTGCGAGCCAAGGTCAACGCCTTGACCGCGCGCTTCCCCGTGTACCGCTAGTTTGTTGCGGTCGCAAGCAGGTACTCGCGACCCAACCACAGCCCACCCACCTACGCTTTTCAGAGTGGGTGGCCTACAGTCCTAGGCGCACTTGCAGGCAATCCGATGAAATGCCCTTTTTGTGGACACCTGGAGACCCAGGTGGTCGAAACCCGCATCTCCGAAGACGCTGACTTCATTCGGCGGCGGCGCCAATGTGGTCATTGCGAAAAGCGGTTCACCACATACGAACGACCCGAAGTGACCTTTCCCACGGTGGTGAAAAAGGACGGGCGGCGCGTTGACTATGTGCCAGCCAAGCTTCACGCTTCTTTTGCGCTGGCGCTGCGCAAAAGACCGGTCAGCATGGAACAAGTCGACTCCGCGATCGAGCGCATCGAGGAAAAGCTGTTGAACCTCGGCGCACGGGAAATACCCGCTCAAAAAATTGGCGAGATGGTGATGCGTGAACTGAAGAAATTGGACAAGGTCGCCTACATCCGCTTTGCCAGTGTCTACAGGAGCTTTGAGGACATCGACGACTTCCGCGCGCTGGTGGACGAGGTCAGGCGATAAACCAGCCATTACCCCAAGAGCCCGCTTCCTTATTGCATACCCCAAATTGATTAGCAATAAAGTACGAAATAGATCAAGAAAAATTACACTTTAGTCTCCAAAAAAGGAGGCTATATGCGGTGGGCAACAATCAAGTTCCACTCGCGCTGCGAGGGTTGCAGGGGTTTCACGCTGATCGAAGTGCTTCTCACGAACTCCGTCTTAGGCATTCTTGTGACCTTGGCCTTACCCAACCTCGGCGGCCTGATGGCGAAGTGGCAGCGAGACAGCGCCACGCGCGCATTCGTGGACCATTTGCAACTGGCGAGGGCTATGGCAATCAAGTCATCGAAGCGGGTGGTGGTGTGCTGCAGCGAAAACGGCATTCAATGCACCGATTCATCGGAGGCCGATTGGAGACACGGCTGGCTCATCTTCCGAGACGAAAATGCCAACAAGGCGTTCGACCAGACCGACACAGTGATAGCCGTCGCAGGACCGCGATCGGGTCTCATCAGCTTCAGATCATCCAACCATGTGCGGCGCTTTGACTTTCTTCCCAGCGGTTTGATGGCATCCGGCATGAGCAGCATGGTGGTGTCCCCCACGTCTGGGGCACCCATGAGAATCATCGTGAACCGGGTCGGCAGACTGCGCCTCAGTGAGGCAGGAGAATAAAAAGGAATACCTTTTACCGCTGATGCATACAAATCTGACCGCACGTCAGTGCAGGTAATTGCGCGCCAGTCAGCCCGGTACATTGCAGTACGGAGCTGAAAATTGACACACCTTCCACACGTCCCTTTCACGTCGAACCGCCCTCAGCGAGGATTTACCTTGATCGAGCTGATGGTGACGATGGCGCTTGTTGCCATTTTGGCCACGCTGGCATTCCCAAGCTTCAGCGAAACCGTGCGCCAATGGCGCCGAGACAGTGCCACCCGGGCGCTGACGTCCAGCCTGCAACTGGCCCGCTCAGAAGCCATCAAGTCTTCCCGGCGCATCGTGGTGTGTTCCAGCGCCAACGGCACCAGCTGCCTCGGCACAACCGCATGGGGGAGCGGCTGGATTGTGTTTGTCGACGATGGTGCAACCCAGTTGTCGGTCGATGCCGGCGAGCGGGTGTTGGCTGTCACGGCCGCACCCTCTGGCATCGCCTCGATCACCAGCACCAACAACGTCAGCACATTGCTGTTTCTGCCCAATGGGTTGATGCGATCTGCTGCTTTAACCGCCTTCACAGTTACACCCAGCGGCGCGATTTCGGGAAGAACCCGCATCAACGAGGTCAGAGTCTCCCAAGTGGGCCGCGCCTCTGTGACATCTCAAGTGCTCCCATGACGCTGGTGAATCCCATGAGTCTCACACACAAGCCCCTCTTTGCAGAGATGCATCCCTCCACCACCCGCAAACCACCGATGCGCAACGAGACAGGAGCCAGCCTGATTGAAGTGCTGGTCGCCATTCTTCTTGTGTCGGTCGGCCTGCTCGACATTGCGGGCCTGTCGGGCGCCACCTTCAACTACAACAAGGTTTCGCAACTTCGCCTCACCGGCATTGCGCTGGTAAACGATTTTGCCGATCGGGCCCGGGTCAACGTGTATGGCTACGACCGTGGCGGATACTCTGTGGATCTGGCAGACAACTTCGCAGCCACTGCGGTCACAGTCCCCTCCAGCAATCTGGACCTCGACCCCTCCGTTCCAGCCAACGGCATCGCGGTTGCCGATGCCCTGGCTACGGCCGATGTCGACCAATTCCTGCGCTCGGTCAGAGCTCGGCTCCCGCAAGGTGATGCCGTCGTGGTCAGCCGGCCCACGCCCAACAGCCGCGACCTCGACGTCTGGCTGCTTTGGCAAGAACCCCAGGCGGACGCCGCCGACTCCCTGTTTGCCGCAGGAAAAGGCAATTGCCCCAACAACCTTTCCACAGCTGATGAAGCCATCTACAGCTGCATGTACTTCAAGGTAGGACTGTGATGACGCGCCACACACCCCGTATTTCTGTGGCGGGATCGCGCCATCAGCGCGGTTTGAGCCTGGTGGAATTGATGGTCGCCATGACCATCGGCCTGTTCCTGATGGGCGCAGTGGTCATCATCTACGTGAACACCTCCACCACCTCTCGCAGCAGCACACTCGAGTCGCAAATGAATGAGGACGCCTCACTTGCGCTGGAGGTGTTGCAGCAACAGATCCGTTTGGCCGGTTTTTCCAGCGTGGATGCATCGGGCGCCAGGCTTTTTCCTGGGCGCGCAGTGTTCGGTTGCGAAGGGACGCCCAGCAGCACCAGTGACACGCCCTTTCAACACCTGGCATGCAATGCCGCAGGCACCGGGTCTGACGCACTGGCGGTCCGCTATGAAGCCACCGTGCTGAACAGCCAACCGGTCACCAACGCCTCCGGAGCAACCGTACCGGGCAACTGTGCGAACGAAGGCATTGACCCCTGGGATACATCTGTAGACGGCGGTGCAGCTTCCGCCACAGCCCTTTCGCTGGCCGACAACCGCTACTACATTGCCAATGACGCAGACGGTACGCCCTCGTTGTTTTGCCACGGCCGAACCGGTGCCGGCTTCGGCACAGCCATTGCCCTGATCCCAAATATAGAGGACATGCAGATCCAGTATGCGGTGACGGCGCTGCCCACCACAGGCAACCCCATTCCCCATCAAGTGGCGGGCTACGTGGCCGCGAACAACGCGGCGCTTGGTGCGACGGCGGCGAACTGGTCTCGGGTTGCGGCGATTCGCATTTGTCTGCTGGCACGCACAGCGCAAACCGCCCCCACGGGAGACAACAGCATCAGTGACCTTGGACGGTACGTGGACTGCGATGGGGCTGTGCAAACCAACACCGATCGGCGGTTGCGCCGCGCCTATGTCACCACCATCCAGTTGCGCAACATGCGCCCCGGTTTGCCATCAGATTACGCTGCAGGCGAAGACCCCTGGACTTACTTGTACGAAAACTGATGCCCGTCACCCTTCACCGGAAAGACACTGTCGTGCGACGCTATATGCCTTCGAAACGCCCAGGCCAGTCCCGCTCCAGCGGGATCGTGCTCCCCATGGCCTTGATCATGCTGGTCATCATCTCCTTCGCGGGTCTGCTGGCAGCGCGCAACTCAGCATCCTTCGAGCAGTTCTCCAACAACATGAGAACCAATCAGGTGGCCCGCGTGGCGGCCGAGGATGCACTGCGGTTCTGCGAGCGTGTTGCAATCGACAGCGTAGACGGTGGGACCAACTTCCCTGCCGACTCCTTAAAAATTTTCACCACAGCGATTTCAGCAGATGATGTCACCACAATCGCTGGTGGCGCCTGGAACACCAGGAACAATTGGGCGCCTTCCGCGGCCAACTTGATCACTGTGACACCTCAGTATGGCGGGCAAGTTTATGACGGCTCCGCCGATGCAACCCGGGACGCGCGACTGAAAAACCCGCCCACTTGCATCATTCAAGCCATGGTCAATGACCGTTTTCTGATCACTAGCCGCGGGCTTTCCAGTGACGCCACCGTGGTTGCCACTGGCACTGCGGCGGGCACCTTGAGTGCCGGCTCCGAAGTCTGGCTTCAATCCATACTGACGCCCACCGTACCTGTGTTGTCCGCCAACAATGGCGTCGAATGATGCAAACAACAGGCTCCACGCACATGAATCTCCGAATCTCCAGAGAGGCAGCCATGAAATCCTTGTTCAATTGCCGCACACCCGCTCAATCGCTGTTTGCTGTGGTTCTCACCACCGCTGCGCTGGTAAGTGCGTCGGCCTGGGCCCAACCCAGCAGCCGCCCTCTCTTGACCAATCAGTCGGGTGCCAAGCCCAACCTGATGATCGCCTTGGACAACTCCGGCTCCATGGCATTCACCTATCACGAGACCTACAACGTCACAGATGACTCAGAATATGACATCCGTGTGTGCCCGAGCCCCTACTCGAACGTCAACTCAACCAATAAGTATTGGTTCAATACGGGTATCGGCGGTGACGCGATCTACAACTCGGGGTCTGACACCTACACCTGCTATCGACGTTACCGGCAATGGGGAAATTGGTACACGCAGGCGTTAACCAATGTCTCCACCTTAGCTTCACCAGCCCGAGGCATCTGGAACTGGTCCGCGCAACGCTCGGCCGAGGTCAACCCGATCTACTACAACCCGCGTGTGCGCTACTTGCCACGGGTAGACGGTAACGGTGACGTGATTTCCCCGCGAGACCCCCTTCTTCCAGCCACGGTGCCTGCATCTGAGCGGGATCCAAGCTACAACGTGGTGTGGATATCAAACCAAAACTCCGCAAACTTCCGCTATACCGTCTACCAACGCAACGTGGCGCCCAACGACTTCCGCATCTACCATTCGATGTACGCAAGCGACGGCACTACACGCAACAGCCAGGGGCATGTCAACACCTTGGACCCCTCAGGATTCACCTCCCGGTACAACCTACAGTATGGACTTCGGTTGCCACAACACATTGCCTACACTTCAGCACCTGTAGCGTCCGACAGCACCACGTTCACTTACGCCTATTGCTCCAACGTGCTCAAAGACGGAGCGGGGCAAGATATTGGCTGCGACGCCAGAACAAGTGTCGATGTGAGGTATGGGGACACCACCACGTACACCATTCCCACGCCCAACACCCGCACCGACTGCGCTGCCAACGTCTGCACTAATGCCCAGGAAGTTGCCAACATCCTGAATTGGTATCGCTGGTACAGCAATCGCCAGTTGGCAACCAGCACAGCCATCGGCTTGGCCTTGGCCGACACCGACGCCAACGGCGTGCCCAATGACCCCTCCACTTTCGACAACCAATTGCGCATCGGCTACATGCCGATCAACCAATAATACAACGCTCCACTGACGTTGCCGCCCGGAGCAGGCGCTCGGTGACCTTGTCGCGAGGGGTGCGAATGCTCAGCCGCGGCAGCACAGAAAACACCCAGCTCTATAGCTGGCTCAATGGCATGGTGTCGCAAGGGGGCACACCGCTGCACTTTGCGGTCGATCGCGCTGCGCAGTACTACAGCGTGGGGAACAACGTGACGGAAAACCCCTGGCGCACCGACCCCACCAGCAGCAGCAGCCCGGAAATGAGTTGCCGCCGTTCGTTCAACCTGCTGTTTTCTGACGGCGGGTGGACCTCCGGATCACCGTGGGGCCCCACATCGGCAGGAGGCGACTATGACAACATCGACGGACCCTCTTTCAGCAGAACCCTTGCTGACGGCTCCATCGGAAACGTTCCGCTATCGCCACAACGGGATTGACACCCCCGAGGGGCGCCCGCTGTACACCCCCTTCCCAAGCACGGGTACAGGTGGTCTGGCCGACCTCACGGCGCGCTACTTCTGGCATACCGACATGCGCCCATCACTGGCCAATGGTGTTCTGGACAGGAATGGGCAACCCACGTTCTGGCAGAACATGGCCACCTACACGGTGGGTTACCTAATTGCGCCGTCCGGTGAGGTCACTGGCACTGGATTGAGCTTCAATCAGATCAATCAGTACAAGACCAACTACACATTGCACGGTCGGAATCCTCCCACCGTCAACCCGACCTTGCCCGTGGGTGATTTGCTGAGCTCGTCCTCACAAACCCGCGTGGATGACTTCATCCATGCCGGTTACTCGGGCGGGGCCCGATCCTTCAGCGCCAAAACCGCTGACGACGTGAAGTCCATCTTCAACATCATCATTGCCGAAATCCTGAACTCCTCAGGGCAAGACGCTGGTGTGTCGGTGAGCTCCGGTGGTGACAACTCAACCCTTGCGGGGCAACTGAAATACACGGTGTCCTACCGAACGCTCGACAACTCCGGCAACATCCAAGCAAAGGAGTTGGATGCCAATGGCGCCGAGACTGGCGCAATCAGGTGGTCTGCCGAGTCACTGCTGCCCGCGCCATCGGCACGCAGCGTGTTCACCATGCACGGCACCGATCAACCCATTGACTTCAATGGTACGTTTGGCAGCCTCACCTCTGACGTGCAAGACGCCCTCACGACGGGCCCGGACGCCGCTCGGATACCCACGGGTACAAGCTTTATTGACTACTTACGTGGTGACGACTCCGCAATTGATGCCAACAATGCGCTGTACAGACAACGCGAATCCAAAATCGCGTCCATGGTGAATCCACCCTCCGTGCTGATGAACTATTCACGCGACTATCTGTACGACCGTGTGACCACAGGTGGCGGCGTCGATGGCTGGGACAGTTACAAGGAGTACGCCGGCAGAAAACTGGGCTACCCGTCTTCGCTGTTCGTGGCAACAAACGCAGGCACGATGCACTCTTTTAACGCCAGCACGGGTGTCGAGCAAGCGGCGTTCATGCCGCGTCGGAGTCTGCGCCGCATGCTGGGATTCGCCCGCGACCCTTACGTTTTCGAGTACGTGTTGGACGGTCCGATCAGTCAAAACGACATCTTTGACCGCCGTTATGCTTCCGCACAGGGCTTGGCCGTGGCTGACCAGTGGCGTGCCTGGCGCCACCTCGGTGTGGGCTCCGGCGGCCGCGGTGAGCCGCTGATCTATGCAGTCAACTCACCAATCAACCCTGGGAGCACGCCCAACCGCATTCCAGACCGGGAAGATTTCCTGTGGGAAACCGGTCCTGACATCATCAACACCGCAGATGGCGATGACGTCACCATGGGTTACAACGCCAACCCTGCCCGGAGCGGTCAAACGGAAAATGATCAAACTGCGACAGACCCGGAGCGCGGTGAATGGATTGTGGCAATCAACAATGGTCACTACAACGGCGTGGCCAATGGCGAAAAGGCCGGTTTGGTGGTGCTCAACGCACTGACTGGAGATGTCGTTCGCACCATCCCCTTGCCCAACGGCTACTCGGCAGGCAGAGGCCTCAGTGGTGTGACCATGCTCAGAAACTACGAGCTGAACCACCGCGTTGTGGCCGCCTATGCAGGCGATGCCAATGGACAACTCTGGCGTTTCAACTTGACCGGTGACCCCTCCACCTGGCACGTGGAAGGCAACCGCCCGCTGTTCACCGTTCCAGGCAACCGCCCCATCTTTGGAGCACCAGCCTGGCAACCCCACTCACTCAGAAGCAACAGCGACGGCTTCGTGGTGGTGTTTGCCACTGGCATGTTGCTGGAAGAAAGCGACTTGAGCGATCTGGAGCCACAAGCCATCTATGGCATCTGGGACCGCAAAAACACCGACGGATCCATTGTGGGGACGGATCCCTACGACGAAGTCTTGCCATCGGAGTTGCTGGAACAGCGCATTCTGCCGGGCACCGCACAAACGGTGAGCGGCACCACCTACTACGGCATCACCGACAACCAAATCGACTGGAACATACACAAAGGCTGGTACATGCCCATGGAAAACGTCCACGAGACCGATGCCGCCCTGCGAGCGGGTGAACGCTCCATTGCGGAAGTGCAAAACATTGGCAATAGCGTCATGATCTCGACCACCGTGCTTCGTCCTGGCAGCAGCGAGGAAATGTGCACGGTGTCTGACTTGCCCGCCAACTACCTCTATATTCTGGACGCGCGCACAGCATCCGCATCGCGCAGCCGGTCCTTCGATGTGATTGATGACAGCCGCTTGGACGATTTTGCGGTCGCCTATTTGCCTGGAGAGCGGCTTCTCGCGCGGCGTTTCCGTGTCCAGCTTCTTCACCCGCCCTGATGGAACGCCCTTGTCCAGTATCACTGTGCCCAACCCCATTGACCCCAATGACCCCTACATTGACCCAGATGTGACCACGCGTCCCATGGGCGTGGGCGCTGATGGTGAATATGCAAGCGCCGACTCAGTGGTGCGGCTCCTTGCCGCAACATGCGAGCAACCATCATTGGCACCGCAGAGAATCCCATTACGGCCGGCGTGGCGTGCCCAAGCACGGGTTGGAACCGCACCCAATTCCAATTGAGCGCCCCACCTTCCAACTGAGGCCTGCAACATGACATCATCCACACCTAGCGCGAAAGCTGATCGATCAAAGACAGAAGGCGGGTTCACCCTGATCGAAGTGATGATTGTGGTCGCCATCATCGGCCTACTGGCCGCGATTGCTCTGCCCTCCTACCGCGAATCGGTGGCCAAGTCCCGCCGAGCCGATGCCCAACGGGCCTTGATGGAGGCGGAGCAATACATGCGCCGCTATTTCAGTGCGCGCGACACTTTTGCAGGTGTGGTTCTCCCAGGTGGCCTACTCTCCTCGCCGCGAGCAGGCTCCGGCGATCCCGCATACAACATCCAGTTGGTCGAGGGTGGCGCGGTGGTGGGTGTCGCGGCCGGAACTCCGACCACGGCAGCTGGCACGTTCACGCTGCGCGCCCAGCGTACGGGCAGCATGACGGGTGATCGATGCGGTGATTTGACCGTTACCAACACGGGTCAAAAGTCCTTGAGCAACAACGCGACAGGATCGACCCTGGCGGATTGCTTCAAGGCGTCGTAAATTCATTGCACCCATACCTTGCGCTCTGAATACCCAGACCCGAACCACCTCCACATCAACGCGGCCCTTGAACAGGCGTGTAAGGCGCTACGCCTGTCCAACCCGAACCCCCGGGTTGGATGTCTGCTCGTTGACAATTCTGGCCTGATCGTTGGCATAGGACACACCCAGCAAGCTGGCGCCCCTCATGCCGAAGTCGTCGCACTTCGAGATGTTGAAGCACGAGGCCTGAATGCCCAGGGAGTGACAGCCTATGTCACGCTGGAGCCCTGTTCTCACCATGGCCGAACCCCGCCCTGCTGCGATGCGTTGATCGCTGCTGGCGTCAGGCGCGTGGTGGTGGCGACGTTGGACCCCAATCCTTTGGTGGCGGGCAAAGGTGTTGATCGCCTGCGCGCAGCGGGAATCGACGTGGAGCTTTTGCCTTCAGACTGCGCCGAGTCTGTCGCGGCGCGCGAGCTCAATATCGGCTTTTTCAGTCGAATGATCCGGGGCACACCTTGGGTTCGTCTGAAAACAGCTGCGTCGCTGGACGGCACCACGGCGCTTTCCAACGGCAGCAGCCAATGGATCACCGCGCCGGCGGCCAGAACGGATGGACATGCGTGGCGCGCCCGTGCCTGCGCAGTGCTCACAGGCATCGGGACAGTGCTTCAGGATGACCCTTTGCTGGATGTGCGTCTGGTCGAGACGCCCCGCCAACCACACCTCGTGATCGTCGATAGCCAACTCAAGACCCCCGTGACAGCCAAGCTGTTCAACCCTGCCACGGCAAGGAAAGTTCTGATCTATTGCGCAATAGAGGACGCCACCAGACGAGAGTCGCTCGAAGCGAAGGGTGCGACGGTGATCCACATGCCTGGGACCCGCGCTGGAAAGGAACACAAAGTCGACCTCGCGGGCATGATGGTGGACCTTGGAAAACGCGAAATCAATGAACTTCATGTGGAGGCTGGACACAGACTTCATGGCTCTCTCTTGGATGAAGGGCTGGTTGACGAGCTGCTGACCTATCTGGCGCCAAAGCTGTTGGGACCGGGCCTTGGCATCGCTTCCACGACCCCGTTGTCCTCCTTGCAGGATGCGACGGACTTGCATTTCAGGTCCGTCGACATGGTGGGAAGCGACCTTCGCATCGTGGCCCGAATGGCTGGACGGGATGCATTTCTGGCACCCGAGCACGCAATCGGATAATCCCGGTCCAAAGGTATTTCTGCAGAGCGAATGTCCTGCGGGCTCAATCCCGCCCGAAACCCTGCGAAAATAGCAGGATGTTTACCGGAATCATCACCGGCGTGGGGCGCATCGCCGCCCTCCACGACCTGGGCAGCTCTTTGGACCATGGCAAACGCCTCACTGTCGAGGCGCCGCCAGGCTACCTTGACGACGTCAGCCTTGGCGACAGCATTGCGCTCAATGGCGCTTGCATGACGGTCACCTCGATTGATCTGTCTGACGGGCGCTTCAACGTCGACATTTCGGCCGAGTCGCTGGAGTGCACCTGCGGTCTCGCGGAGCTTGGCAACCGCATCAACCTCGAAAAAGCCCTTCGCGCCAACGACCGGCTTGGTGGCCACATCGTTTCCGGCCATGTGGACGGTATCGGCAAGGTAACCCGTTTTTCCCAGGTGGGTGAGAGCTGGGAGCTGCGCATCATGGCCCCAAGCGAGCTTGGCAAGTTCCTGGCCTACAAGGGCTCCATCACAATCAACGGCGTCAGCCTCACGGTCAACCGGGTTGCCGACAGCGACGAAGGTTGCGAGTTCAGCATCAACCTCATTCCACATACCGTTCATCACACGGCGTTGGGACAACTGAGCGCTGGAAGCCGCGCCAACCTGGAAATTGACACCGTGGCTCGCTATGTGGAGCGCATGCTCAGCAGCGGCCTAACCTCTCCCCCAAGCCCTCCGCCCATGAGCATCAACCCCACCCCCGTACCAATTTCGCCCATTGAAGACATCGTGGCGGACATGCGCGCTGGCCGCATGGTCATTCTCGTGGACGAAGAAGACCGCGAGAACGAAGGCGACCTGGTTCTGGCCGCCGACCAGGTCACACCAGAAGCCATCAATTTCATGGCTCGATATGGGCGCGGCCTTATCTGCCTCACGCTCACCCGGGAGCGGTGCGAACGCCTGCAACTGCCCCCCATGGTGGCGCGCAATGGCGACAAGAAAGGCACCGCGTTCACCGTTTCAATCGAGGCTGCCGAGGGTGTGACGACGGGCATTTCTGCCGCAGATCGGTCGCGAACCGTTGAAGCGGCTGTGGCGCCGAACGCGGTGGCAACTGACTTGGTACAACCGGGTCACATTTTTCCTTTGCAGGCCGTGGAAGGCGGCGTGTTGATGCGGGCCGGCCACACCGAAGCGGGATGCGATCTCGCCACCATGGCTGGCTGCTCGCCCGCGGCCGTGATCTGCGAGATCATGAAAGACGATGGGACGATGGCTCGCCTGCCTGATTTGCAGGTGTTTGCCGCCCAGCACGGCTTGAAGATCGGCACCATCGCCGATCTGATCGAACACCGCAGCCGCACCGAGTCGTTGGTGCAGAAAGTGTCGAGTCGAACCATGGAAACAGCCTTTGGTCCGTTCACGGCCACGGCGTTCCGCGATCAACCCAGCGGTGCACTTCACCTGGCCTTGGTCAAAGGCAGTTGGGCGCCAGATCAGAGCGTGGCGGTGCGGGTGCATGAACCCCTGTCTGTGCTCGACGCCCTCGAGGTCGGCCGTGCCATGCACAGCTGGAGCCTGGAAAACAGCTTGCGCCACATCAGCGAGGCGGGCGCCGGGGTGGCTGTGCTGCTCAACTGCGGTGAAACGGCAGACCAACTACTGGCCCAATTTAATGGCGTGGCCCGGTCTGCTCAAGCGCCCGAGCGTGGCCGCATGGACTTGCGAACCTACGGGGTTGGCGCCCAGATCCTTCGTGAAAGCGGTGTTCACAAGATGCAGCTTCTGGGCAACCCACGCCGCATGCCCAGCATGGCAGGCTACGGACTGGAAATCACCGGCTACCTGGCACCCAACACCTAACCCCCACCACACCCAGAAACGGACACACCATGTTTGGCGCTGACAAAGGCACCTCCAACCTGCTGGATGGCAAGAAGCTGTCCATTGGCATCGTTCAGGCCCGATTCAATGAAGGCATCACCGATGCCCTGTACAACGCGTGCCGCGACGAGCTACTCAAGCTAGGTGTGCAGGAAAAGCACATCGAGCACGTCAAGGTCCCCGGTGCGTTGGAAGTGCCTGTGGCGCTGCAGGCCATGGCTGAGCGCGACGACTTTGATGCGCTGATTGCCCTGGGGTGCATCATCCGCGGGGAGACCTACCACTTCGAACTCGTCGCCAACGAGTCTGGAGCGGCGGTCACGCGACTCGCGCTGGATTACCAGACGCCGATCGCCAACGCCATCCTCACCACCGAAAACGAAGCCCAGGCGGTGGCGCGTCAGGATGAGAAAGGGCGCGACGCGGCCCGCGTGGCCGTCGAAATGGCCCATGTTCTGGAGCGAATCGGATGAAAGCGGCTTCCGCTTTTGCTGGATTGGGTCGAGCGAAGAGGCCGCATCGGGTACAGCCCTTCAGTGCCAAGCCTCTCCTGAGCGAAATACTCGAACAAACGGACACCCTGCCCCACTTGGGCAACGACACATGATGCCCGAAACGCCCGCCTCCTCCCCCAGCCCCAAGCCGCGCAAGGCAGCCGACAAGTCGGCCCGCACCCGCGCGCGGGAATTCGCTCTCCAGGCACTGTATCAACACTTGGTTGGAGGCAACAACGCCGCAGACATTGACACCTTCACCCGCGATCTGTCCGGGTTCCACAAAGCCGATAGCATGCACTACGACGCGTTGTTGCACGGCTGCGTGGCCGAAGCAGCGGCCCTTGACGCCCTGATCGTGCCCAAGCTTGACCGCCCTCTGGACGAGGTTTCGCCCATCGAGCGGGCCGTCATGTGGATTGGGGCCTATGAGTTTCAACACTGCCTGGACGTTCCGTGGCGCGTGGTGCTCAATGAGTGCATCGAACTGGCCAAGTCGTTTGGCGGTACCGATGGACACAAATACGTCAATGGCGTGATGCACAAACTCGCTGAACAGCTTCGCCCCACCGAGGTGGCCGCGAACGCCGCGCCTCCCAAGACCGGGCGCAAACGCGAAGCGGGCGACGCCGCTTGACCGCCCACCGTCCCACCCTGCTCATGAGAGTTGCTCAGCGCGCCCAACGCGTCGAACCGTTCTACGTCATGGAGCTGGCCAAAGCCGCTGCCGATATGGCCGCCAGCGCTGACGCAGCCCAGCGGGAGATGATCTACCTGAACATTGGCGAACCCGATTTCACAGCCCCGGAGCTGGTGCAGGCGGCTGCGGAGCGCGCCATTCGCGGCGGGCGCAGCCAATATACCCAAGCCACAGGCCTCCCCCGCCTGCGGGAAGCCATCAGCGGGTGGTACGCCAACCGGTTTGCCCTTGACGTCGACCCCCAGCGCATTGTGATCACAGCCGGCGCTTCAGCAGCCCTTCAACTGGCCTGCCTGGCGTTGATCGAGGCTGGTGACGAGGTGCTGATGCCCGACCCCAGCTATCCCTGCAACCGCCAGTTCGTTCAGGCGGCGGAGGGCCGCGCCGTGCTGGTACCCAGTGGGCCCGATCAGCGCTTCCAGCTCAGTGCAGACCAGGTAGAGGCCGCCTGGGGACCCGCCACGCGCGGTGTCTTGCTGGCCTCCCCCTCCAACCCCACCGGTACCTCCATCGCGCGAGACGAGTTGGAACGGATTGCGCGTTTTGTGCGGTCCAAAGGCGGCGTGACTCTGGTTGACGAAATCTATCTGGGTCTGGGCTTTGACGACGCCTATGGTCATAGCGCCCTGGGCTTGCCCGATGGCCTGGGTGAAGAGATCATCAGCGTCAACAGCTTCTCCAAGTACTTCAACATGACGGGTTGGCGCCTGGGTTGGCTGGTGCTGCCGCCTGCGCTGGTGCCCGTGGTGGAGCGACTGGCCCAGAATCTGTTCATCTGCGCCAGCACCATCGCCCAACACGCCGCCCTCGCGTGCTTCGAACCCGACAGTCTCGCCGAGTACGAGAGGCGCCGTGCGCAGTTCAAGGCACGCCGCGACTACTTCATTCCAGAGCTCAACCGACTGGGACTTTCGGTGCCCGTGATGCCCGATGGCGCGTTTTACGGCTGGGCCGACGTGACCAGCGCGTGCAAGCAGTGGGGGCTGCCAGCGGCCACACCCCAAGAACCCGAGAGCGGCAGTTGGGCCTTCGCCTTTGAACTCATGAAGCGATGCCAGCTTGCCACCACGCCCGGCCGCGATTTCGGTCAGGCCGAACCCGGTCGGTACCTGCGGTTTTCCTACGCCAACTCCATGGCCCAATTGCAAGAGGCGGTGAAACGACTGGAGACCGCCTTGTGAACACGTCCACCCAGGTCACCGCCGAACGCGACGCAGGTGTGAAGCCTTTCCAGTGGCCAGTGCGTGTCTACTGGGAAGACACGGACGCAGGAGGCATCGTCTTCTACGCCAACTACCTCAAGTTCTTCGAGCGGGCCCGCACCGAATGGCTTCGCAGCCTGGGCGTGGGACAACAGGCGCTGCGCGACAAAGTCGGGGGTATGTTCGTGGTCACCGAAGCGAACATACGGTATTTGCGCTCGGCCCGCTTGGACGACCGTCTGATCGTGACCGCCAGTGCCAAGGACCTGGGTCGGGCTTCGCTCACAATCGAGCAATCGGTTTGGTTGATGCCGGCAGACGAAAACCTTGACAAGCCAACCTGACTCTGCGAGGGCTCGGTGCGAATTGGCTGGGTCGATGGCCACCAAATGCGCCCCACCCGCATCCCCAACGAGGTTTTGAACCTGTTACAGCCACACACAGTCACCTCCTGAACCTTTCATTTCTTCAAGGCTCACACTTCCTTATGACCCAAGATTTCTCCATCGTCCAGTTGATGCTCCACGCCAGTTGGGTGGTGCAGGCCGTGGTGGCGCTGCTGTTGCTGTTCTCAGTCATCAGTTGGGCAGCCATCTTCCGCAAGGTGTTCGCCTTGAAGCGCGTGGCCGCACACAATGAAGACTTTGACCGGGAATTCTGGTCTGGCGCCAACTTGAACGACTTGTACTCTGCAGCTGCACAAAGCGCGCGCCATGGCGGGCCCATGGAGCGGATCTTTGCCAGCGGCATGCGGGAATTCCACAAATTGCGCGAGCGCCGCATCACCGACAACGGCACCTTGCTCGATGGCGCGCGCCGCGCGATGCGCGCCAGCTTCCAGCGTGAGATCGATGCCCTGGAGACCAACCTGTCTTTCCTCGGTACCGTGGGCTCCGTGGCGCCTTATGTGGGCCTTTTTGGCACCGTCTGGGGCATCATGCACGCGTTCACCGGCCTTGCCGCGCTCGCGCAGGTAACGCTGGCCACAGTGGCACCCGGCATTGCCGAAGCCCTTGTGGCCACCGCCATCGGTCTGTTTGCGGCCATTCCAGCGGTGGTGGCCTACAACCGGTTCACCACCGACATTGACCGGGTCGCCAACCGCATGGAAACCTTCATGGAGGAGTTCTCCAACATCCTTCAGCGCAACCTGGGAACAGCCACTTCGCCAGCGGCCACCGCTTCGGGGCACTGACCATGGCTGGGTCCTACTCCCGCGGGCGCACCCGCCGCACCAAGAACGAGATCAACATGGTGCCCTTCATCGACGTGATGCTGGTGTTGCTGATCATTTTCATGGTAACCGCTCCCTTGATCACCCCGAGCCAGATCGATGTGCCCACCGTGGGTCAGGGCAGCGAACAACCCAAGTCCTTTGTCAGTGTCACGATTTCGAAGGACGAGGAAATCAAGGTCAGCGAAGGATCGGCAAAAGCAGAGGGTTCGACCGTCAAGCTCACTGCCTTGGCTGAATCCGTGCGCAACCTCCAGGCGGTGATCGAGACCGGTGAAAAAGCCGCCAAGGTACCGGTGGTGATCAGCGCAGACAAATCCATCAAATACGAAACCGTGGTCAATACCATGGACACGCTGCAGCGTGCAGGTGTGGAGCGCATCGGTCTGTCGGTGCAGACCAGCCGTTGATACCAGAGCCGATGCAAGCTTCCCCAGACCAAACCGACCTCAAGCCGCCGCGTCCGGGACGCTGGCCTCTTCCGCTGGTGCTTGCGCTGGCGGCCCATGGATTGCTCGTCGCTGCACTCACATGGGGTGTCAGTTGGCAACAGGATGCGCAACCGGTGGCGTTCGAGGCGGAGCTGTGGTCAAACGTGGCGCAAGAAGCTGCGCCGCGACAGGTGACCCCTCCGCCGCCGCCACCTCCGCCTGAACCCAAGGTCGAACCGAAGGTTGAACCCAAGCCCACCCCACCGAAGCCCGAACCCAAGGTCGAACCCGACCCGGCACAGGCGCGCGAAGCGCAGATTGCTATCGAGAAAGCCCAAAAGAAGAAGGAAGAGGAAGCTCGAAAACGGGCGGAAGAAAAAAAAGCGGCGAAGAAGAAAGCCGATGAGGAGCGCGCCAAGGCCCAGGAAGAGGAGCGGAAGAAAAAGGCCGAACAGGCCGCGCGTGAAAAACGCGAAAAACAAGAGAAGCTGGCAGAAGAGAAGAAGCGCCGCCAGGCACAGGAGGAAGCGTCCAGGCGCGCACGCGACGAGCACATGCGCCGCATTTTGGGCCAGGCTGGAGCGACGGGCGACGCCAGCGCCCGTGGCTCGGCGCAGCGGTCCAGCAGCCCATCGGCCAGCTACGCCCAAAAGCTCTCGGGGGCCTTCAAGCGGAACATCTACTACCCCAACCCGCAGGAGATTGCCGGCAATCCCAAGGCCGAGGTCAGCGTGACGGTGGGTCCGACCGGACGCGTGATCAGCGCACGGCTGACGCGCTCCAGTGGCGTGCAGTCCTGGGACAGCGCTGTGCTGCGGGCGGCAGAAAAAACCACCATTCCCCCCGACGAAAACGGTCGCTATCCCTCGAGTTTCCCGGTGACTTTCGGGCCCAAAGACTGAAGCGCCTTCGCCCGATTGGCGGAGGTGGCGTTGGAGCCAGAAGATGCAAAATGCGGTGTTGCGGAGGCCTGCTGTCCCGGCATCGCGTCTTTGGCTGCCACTGAGGCGTCCATGCGAGCGCCAGTCTGATGGAACAGACTTGGCGCCACATTGCCACCCGCCCTCAACGCAACAGCAAAGTCGGCAAACGGACAGAGCCGAGCAATCCGCTGGTCAGGCTTGGTCTGAACAGGCTGCGCCACGGAGAATGGGTATAGGCTCCCATCAACAACCAGTCGGCTTGCAAGCGATCAACCGCCGCCTGGATCGCCGCCAAGGGTTCACCCGACACCAGTTCCCCTTGCGCCTGCACACCGCCGGCTTGCAAGCGCCCGGTGGCCCAAGCCATCTGCGCAACGGCATCCGAGCGGTCATTGCCCACCATGACCAAGCGCACATCCATGCCTCGAAACAGTGGACTGGCCGCCACCATCTCCACGCCCTTGCGGGACGCTGAACCGCCGTCATAAGCCAGCAGGAGGCGCCGAGGCTCGCGAAAAGTGGTGTCGGCCACCGCCAGAATGGGACGCTCCAGCGCACGAACCACCCGCTCCACCTGACCGCCCAGGGCCGCACCCGACTGGCTGGCGGTTTCGCCCTTGCGACCCATCACCACCAGGCGTGCGTCCCCTTGGGAACCGTTCAGGGTTTCCTCCAGGTGTCCAAGACGCTGGCGCATGTCGACCACCGCCACCCCTGCGGCCAGGGCGCGCTCACGCAGTCGATTCAGGAAGACGCGGCCTTGCTCGCGCGCGGCCCGCACCATGGTTTCATCGGCGCTGCTGAGCTCGGTCAACAAGGCCTCCTGGGCGTCAGGACCGATGGCGCCGCTGTGATCGGTGCTGCGGGCTGTTTCGGGATGGCGGTCGATCACATGCAGGAGCTCCAGCGGCGCACCCAGGCGAAGCGCCGCCCAGGCCGCGTGATCGGCCACCGAGTCCGCATAGGACGACTGATCCACACAAGCAATAACGCGTTGTTCTGTCTTCATGGGAATGCTCCTGGGTTTCAGTGGCCTGTGATCATGTCTGCGGCGCCGTCTTTGTCGTGCAATGCAAACTTGTCAACCAAGGTGGCGCTGGCCTCATTCAGCCCCACCACCTCCACGTCGGCCCCTTCCCGCCGGAATTTCATCACCACCTTGTCGAGCGCGCTGACGGCAGTGATGTCCCAAAAATGGGCACGGCTCACATCCACCACCACGCGATCGATCACCTCCTTGAAGTCGAAGGCATTGGCAAACCGCTCGGCCGAGGCAAAGAACACCTGACCTGTCACGCGGTAGGTGCGTTGCCGCCCCTCATCTTCCGCCAGCGAACTCACCCGCAGAATCTGCCCCACCTTGTGGGCAAAGAAAAGCCCGACAACAGCACACCGGTCAGAACCCCCTTGGCCAAGTCGTGGGTTGCCACAGTCACGACCACGGTCGCAATCATGACGGCGCTGGAGCTCTTGGGGTGTTCGCGCAGGTTGCGAAACGAAGCCCAGTTGAAGGTCCCGATGGAGACCATGATCATCACGGCCACCAGCGCAGCCATTGGAATCTGCCTGACCCACTCGCCGAGAAACACCACCAGAATCAGCAGCACCACGCCGGCCACCAGCGTCGACAGGCGCCCCCGCCCTCCTGACTTCACGTTGATCACGCTTTGTCCGATCATGGCGCAACCGGCCATGCCACCGATGAAGCCCGTGGCCATATTGGCCACCCCTTGGCCGACGCATTCGCGGTTCTTGTCGCTCTTGGTATCGGTCAGGTCGTCCACGATGGTGGCCGTCATCAGCGACTCCAGCAAGCCCACCACCATCAATGTGAGGGAATAGGGAAAGATGATCCGCAAGGTCTCAAAGGTGAAGGGCACATCTGGAATCAGAAAAGTGGGCAAGCTGTCTGGCAATTCACCCATGTCGCCGACGGTGCGGATTTCCAGACCCAATGCCATGGAAACCGCCGTCAACACCACGATGGTGATCAAAGGCGAAGGCACAGCTTTGGTGAGGTACGGCAGACCATAAATAATGCACAACCCAGCGGCTGTCATGGCATAGACATGCCAGGTGACGTTGATCAACTCGGGCAACTGCGCCATAAAAATCAGGATGGCCAAGGCGTTCACGAAACCGGTCACCACCGATCGCGAAACAAAGCGCATCAAAACCCCCAACCTCACCCAGCCAGCCATCACCTGCAAGACACCGGTCAACACGGTCGCTGCCAAAAGGTAGTCCAGCCCATGGGACTTCACCAGCGTCACCATCACCAGCGCCATGGCCCCGGTGGCAGCAGAAATCATGCCGGGTCGCCCGCCCATGAAGGCAATGATGGTTGCGATGGAGAACGAGGCATAAAGCCCGACCTTGGGATCGACACCCGCAATGATGGAAAACGCGATCGCTTCAGGAATCAGGGCAAGAGCCACCACGAGGCCAGCGAGGATGTCGCTGCGAACATTGGACAACCAGTCCTGACGAAAACTCTGAAACAAAATCGGCAGCTCCAAAACGGCAAGGCCAGAGGTGGCCCGGGGGGAGAACAAATACAGCAATGAGAGGGCCGCCTTGCCATGCGCGAGGCGTTGCCGCGACCAGCAGACCAGCGCCGGTGCCGAGCGCACCGCTTGGCCGCACGCAACCAATGGGAATCCACAGGGAAGAGACGGTGCGCCGATCAGCGGCCAGGGCAGACCCTTACAAGAAGTTGCCCAAACGCCTCAACGCACGAATGGCAGAGCGGCAGCACCCTGCCGCTGCAAACGCGCCAATTCTAGCGCGGCACCACAAGCCCACCACGCAAGACGATTCAACGCGCCGGGTCGCTCCCCTGCAGCACCCGATTCAACACGGCATTCAATTGCTCTGCATCCACTGGTTTGTGCAACACCGCGACAAAGTCGGTTTCCATCAGATGCTCGGCGTCTTCGAGACTGACATTGCCACTCATCAAGACGATTGGCGGAGGAGCGGCACTGGCGCGAATGCGCTGGGCCAGGCCGATTCCGTCGAGCTTGGGCATGGCCAGATCGGTCAGCACCACCGACCATCGGTGCTCGCTTTGCTGATAGAGGCGCCAGGCCTCTTCACCATCGCGCGCACGCGTCACTGCCCATCCCTGCCGCTCCAGCAGGGCGCCCCAGGCGTGACGCACCAGCTGGTCGTCATCGACGAAGAGCAAATGCGGCGCCATGTCCAAGGTGGAAGACCCGGCCCTGCTCACCTCCAGATCGGCCACAGGCGGATCGCATTGCGGTAGGTAAAGGTACATGGAGGTGCCCACGCCCTGAGTGCTGCAAACGCCAATAGCGCCGCCATGGCGCGCCATGATGCCGTGGGCAACAGACAACCCAAGGCCTGTGCCTTTGCCCACGGTTTTGGTGGTGAAGAATGGATCAAAGATACGGGCCAGGTGCTCCGACGCGATCCCCGGACCTTCATCGCGCACCGTCAGACAGGCATACCGCCCAGGCGTCAGGCCGATCACACCATCGGGCACGACCTCTCCTTCACCAAGGGGGAAAGTGCAGGACGCCACCGACAACCAGATCGTTCCTTTGCCTCCCATGGCGTCAGCGGCATTCATCAGAAGGTTGACGATCACTTGCTGCATCTGTGTAAGGTCGGCCTGCACCCAGATGTCGTCGCTGGGACAGGTGACCCGAAGCTCGCAAGTTTTCAACAGTCCTGAGGTCACCAGGCTGCGCGATTCGTCGATCAACTGGCAGACCTGCAAAGGCTGGAGATGGGGCTTGGACTGCCGACTGAAGGCAAGCAACTGTCGCATCAGGCCGTTGGCATAACGCGTGGCTTTCAGACCCTGCTGCAATGCGTCGTGAGCGGGATGGTCGCTGGCCAGGTCTTCATCGGCCAAGCGCATCCAGCCACCGATGGCGGCAAGGGAATTGTTGAAATCGTGTGCGATGCCGCTGGTGAACCGACCCAACGCCTCGGTCTTCTGGCTCTGCATCAACTGCATCTGAAGCGCCTCCTGCCGCTCATACAATGCCTTCTGCTCTGCGGCATCAGAACGCACACGCAGCAACAAGCGGTTGAGGGTGACCGCCAGGGCAGACAGCTCGTCATCGCCCACCACGCGAACGCTTCCCTCACCGCTGGCGCCTTCGTCGGTGATGCTCTGCAAATCCGTATGAATGCCCTGCACGCGCCGCAGCAACAACCGGTCAAGCAAAAATACCAACAGAGCACCGAGCAACAGGCCTGTCAGCGCCACAGCGTATCCAGCTCCCCGCGCCAAAACGTGCCCCTCCTGGTGCAAATCGCGATCCAGGCTCAACACCAGTTCTGCCACAGGCTGACCCAAGTGGTCTCGAATCACCACATGCTCCTCCGCCTTGGCATCGCTCAAGACGGAGAAATGGGTGAAATCGCTGGCGTGGGCAGGGAGCATGAAAGCCAATACCGCCGGCTTCATCAGAACACGGCTGAACTCAACGAGTTCGCGCTGGTCGAACCGGCGCACCATGGCCAAGGCGCCACGCGGCGCTGTTCCGCTTTTTGCATCTGGCCGGATGGCCGCGATGGCAATCAGAAGCAGCTGCCCTTGTTCACCATGGTAGGTGCGCAAGACCGAATCGCCAGAAGTGTCATCCAGCACCTTGCGCGCCAGGCCTTTGATCAGGTTCAGATGGGTTTGCTGCATCGGGCCCAAGGTTTCCCGATCAACCAGGCGCACATCGCCCACGTCATCGCCTGCCTGATTCAATACCACGACCCCGGAAATCCTGAGCGAATGCATGTTGTCGGTCGTGAAGTTCTCCTCCATGTACCCGCTGCTATCCCCTTCAGCGAATTGGACCGTGTCTGCCCAGTAGGCATAGTCTTTCAAGGTCGCCACGAAACCGTCCATTTGCAAGTCGAGCAAACGGCGCGCGCGCTCCCCTTCCAGGGCGGCGCGCTCGACCTCCATGGTCGAGAAGGTCGAGGACATTGAACGCTCCGATACCCCCGCAGCGATCAGCGTCAGTATCCCGACCGTGGCCAGCACCAGTACCCAAGCCTTGTGTTGCAGCTTCATGATCCCTCACATATCGGTCATTTCTGCACCATCTGAACCACAGGCCAAGCCTGGCCTGTGCGCTATTTGGCAAGCACGCCCACTGAATGGGGCTCAAAACACCCAGCCAGGCCCCGACAGAACGCGGATCAGGCAATGCACATCGCTGGTGCGTGAGCGCACGACACCAGACCGCTGGCGCCCAGTGTCCCGGTTCATGGTCGAGCGCACCTGACCCCATTGACCCCAGAAAACGACGAGCGAACGGGGAAGTGATTGGCCCAAGGGACCGGACACGCAAGGCGCAGTTTCCAGGCCACAGCCCGCGAGTTGTAGACCAGACTGGCGACGGTCAACGCGCAAAACGCCACCGCAATAAAACCGATCCTCTGCGCGTGGCCATCTTAGAGTCTGTCTCCCAAAAGCTCAGTCGAAGACAATCTCGGCACGGCGGTCGTGGGCCTGGGCCATCCAGCTCGCCAAGGCCGCATCTGTGGGGAAAAACAGCGCCCGGTCGTCGAGCTGGATTTCACACTGCGCCCCCTCGCGCTCCAGCGCCAGGCGAACCGGCAGGCCGCGCAGCAATTCACCCTGTTCGGTCTCCTCCCGCTTGGGCGGGAACTCCTTCACCAACTGGGCCACCGCGGGTACACGCCCATTCACGGCCACGCGCAGGTACTTGCCGAAACGGCAGCGCGCTGCAGCCAGATCCCATATCTGCTGGATCTTCAAGCGCAGCCCACCGGAGAATCGGTCGGGCTGGGCCACAGCCTGGACCACGATGAGCTCGTCGTCCTTGAGCAGGTTGCGGTGTTGGTTGATCAGGTTCTCGTCCGCACTGATCTCCAGCACAGCGGTCTTGTCGTCGAGTTTGAAGAGCGCCAAGCGGCCGCGCTGGCCATTGATGACCCGGAAGTCGGTCACGATTCCGCTCAAGATCACCGGGTCGCGGCTCTCCTTCACATCCTCCAGTGCCGTGCGCGCAAACCGGCGGACCTCGCGCTGCACCTCATCAAAAAGATGCCCGGAGAAGTAAAAGCCCATCGCCGTCTTTTCCATGGTCAGACGCTCTTTTACGCCCCAGGGCGTGGTCTCCACCAGATCGGGCTCCTGGGTGCTGGATCCGTGATCGTCTCCCCCCATCATGTCGAACAGCCCCCCTTGGTGCAGGTTGGCCTGCTGGGCTGCCGCGAACTCAAAGGCGCGCTCCACCGACGCCAGCACTTGCGCGCGGTTGAGATGCAGAGAATCGAAAGCGCCGGCCTTGATCAAGGCCTCCACCGTCCGTTTGTTCAACCGGCTGCGATCCACCCGGCGGCAGAAATCAAACAGGCTCTTGTAGGGACCGACCTCATCGCCACAAGGACCCTCCCCTCGCCCCTCGCGCGCGGCGACGATGGCTTCGATCGCCAGTTGGCCGGTGCCCTTGATGGCGCCCAGACCGTAGCGAATGGACTTGTCGGTGATGGGCTCAAAGCGGTAGACGCCGCGATTCACATCGGGCGGCTCGAAGGAAAGGCCCATCTTGTGGGCATCGTCCACCAACACCTTCAGCTTGTCGGTGTCGTCCATCTCCACGGTCATGTTGGCGCAGAAAAACTCGGCGGTGTAGTGCACCTTCAACCAGCCGGTGTGATAAGCCAGCAGAGAATAGGCTGCGGCGTGTGACTTGTTGAAACCATAGCCGGCGAATTTCTCCATCAAGTCGAAGATCTCGTCGGCGGTCTTTTCGTCAATGTCGTTTTTGGCCGCACCCGCGCGGAAGATGGCACGGTGCTCGGCCATCTCCTCGACCTTCTTCTTGCCCATGGCACGGCGCAACATATCGGCGCCGCCAAGCGAGTACCCGCCCAGGATCTGAGCGGTCTGCATCACCTGCTCCTGATAGACCATGATTCCGTAGGTCTCGCTGAGCATGTCCGCCACCAGCGGGTGCGGGTACTCGATGGTCTCGCGCCCGTGCTTTCGTGCCACGAAACTGGGAATCAGGTCCATCGGGCCTGGCCGGTACAGCGCGTTGAGCGCAATCAGGTCTTCCAGCCGCGACGGTTTGGCATCCCTCAACATGCCCTGCATGCCTCGGCTTTCAAACTGGAACACCGATTCGGTCTGCCCGCGGGAAAACAGCGCGTAGGTCTTGGGATCGTCCAGGGGCACATTTTCGAAGCTGAAGTTCTCCTGCCCCTTGTGGCGCTTGACGATGAACTCGCGCGCGATCTCCAGAATGGTGAGCGTGGCAAGCCCCAAAAAGTCAAACTTGACCAGCCCCACAGCCTCCACGTCATCCTTGTCATACTGGCTCACGGCCGATTCACTGCCAGGCTGGGCGTAGAGGGGGCAGAAATCGGTGAGTTTGCCCGGTGCGATCAACACCCCACCAGCGTGCATGCCGATGTTTCGGGTCATGCCTTCAAGTTTCTGGGCCAGCTCGATCAGCGTCTTGACATCGTCTTCCTTGGCGATCCGCTCGGCCAGCATCGGTTCGGCCAGGATGGCGTATTTCTCTTTGTCCTCCTCCTTCACGTCCGCGGGCGGATACTGAATGGTGATGGGCTTGCCAGGCTTGTTCGGGATCAGCTTGGAGATGCCATCGCAAAAGCCGTACGAAAAATCCAGCACCCGCCCCACGTCCCGAATGGCGGCACGCGCCGCCATCGTGCCAAACGTGGCGATCTGGCTCACCGCGTCCTTGCCGTATTTTTCCTTGACGTAGTCGATCACCCGATCGCGGTTGCTCTGGCAAAAATCGATATCAAAGTCGGGCATCGAAACCCGCTCAGGGTTCAGGAATCGCTCGAACAGCAGGTTGTACTGCAGCGGGTCCAGGTCGGTGATCTTGAGCGCATAGGCCACCAGTGAGCCTGCGCCCGAACCCCGGCCGGGCCCCACCGGGCAGCCGTTGTTCTTGGCCCAGTTGATGAAGTCACCCACGATCAGAAAATAGCCGGGAAACCCCATGTTCAGGATCGTGTTGATCTCGAACTCCAGGCGTTGCACATAGCGCGGCCGCTCGGCGTCTCGCTGGGCGGCGTCGGGATACAGGTGGGCCAAACGCTCCTCCAGGCCTTCGAACGAAGACTGGCGGAAGAAATCCTCCATCGGCATCGGCACGCCATCGATCAAGGGCGTGGGGAAATCGGGCAATTGGGGCTTGCCCAGCACCAGTGTCAGGCTGCACCGCTTGGCGATTTCCACCGTGTTGGCCAAGGCCGACGGCACATCGGCAAACAGGGCCTCCATCTGGGCCGCACTCTTGAAATACTGCTCGTGGGTAAACCGGCGCACCCGCCGCCGATTGCCCAGAATCTCACCATCGGAAATACAGACCCGGGCTTCGTGCGCTTCGTAATCGTCGGGCGCCAAGAACTGAACCGGGTGGGTCGCCACGACCGGCAAGTGCAGCCGAGCGGCCAGCTTGACCGCTGCCATGACGTGGCGCTCATCGTCCACGCGCCCAACACGCTGAAGTTCGATGTAGAAGCGGTGGGGAAACAGGCTGGAGAGCTGCAACGCCACATCGGTGGCCCGCTCGGTATCGCCCTGCATCAGTGCCTGCCCCACAGGCCCCGCCTGGGCGCCTGCCAACATCAGCAGTCCCCCATTGAGTTCTTCCAGCCAGGCGCGCTGCACGAGGGCGCCGTTGCGCCCATCGGTCCGCGTCCAGGCGCGGGCCAACAGTTCGCTCAGATTCAGATAGCCTTGCTTGTCTTGCACCAGCAAAATCACCCGCGGTGCAGGGGGCTGATGGCTGCCCGGCATGGCATTGGCGGCTTGCTCGGTAAAACCTTGCAGCGTCACCTCGGCCCCCAGCAGAGGCTTCACCCCTTTGCCACGGGCTTCCTTGTAGAACTTGACCCCGCCAAACAGGTTGTTCAGGTCCGTGATGGCCAATGCGGGCTGGCCATCCTTGGCCGCCGCGGCAACCACCTCGTCGATGCGGTTCGTGCCATCAACGACGGAAAACTCGGTGTGCAAGCGAAGGTGTATGAACATGGGTCAATGATGCCATCGAAGACGGCCCAATTCGACACCCGCTGGAAGTGAAACGCCGTCTGGCACACCCTCAATGATCGCGTCCGGAGCGGTGCGCCCGCCACGCCTTGACGGTATCGCGCAAGGATCCGCTGGGCTCGCCGCGCATGACCCACCGCCGCACCAGCACTTCAACAACGAACATGGCACCGATCAGCGGCCCACCCAACAGGGTGGCAAAGGCAGACCATACCGGCAGCGGAGCCCACAGGAACAACCCCACCGAAACCACCACCATCGCAGCAAAAAACAGGCTCCAGGCCAAGGTCACGCGACGGGTGTAGCGCACCTGCTTGTCGCTCAGGGCACCACCGTGCACCCGCCGGGCCAGTTGGGTAACCAGGGAGTCACCCGAGCCGCTCAGGGTTCGCGCAAAAACACCGCCAAGAGCGAATAGACCCCCATGTGCTCAAGAAAATACAGTGTGGCTATGCGTTGGCTCAGGGCCGGCCAAAGCCAGGTGAGCAAGGCCACCAACACCAGCCCGAAGAGCAGCGCCAGCCAGCGTTGGCGCATCCGGTACAAGCCGAGCACCACCACCAGGCTCAATGGGGCCAACGCCAGCGCCACACCCCACCCAGAGGCCACCCCGCTGGCGCTGTTGAAATAGGAGGCGACCGCCCAGGCCACCGTCAGAATGCCGGCGCCGACGGCGCGCACCACCGGCCACCCCACCTTCTTCAGACCGTGCGGTGGTTTGCGATGTGTGCCGTCAAGGCGCGCAAAGACGAGAAAGTGGTCTGGTTGTTCGGATCGTCCGCCTGCATCTGAAACCCATACCGCTTGGACACCACCAAAGCCACTTCCAACACATCGATCGAATCCAGGTCCAGCCCCCCGCCAAACAGGGAGGCATCGGGATCGATGTCACTGGCAGCCACCTCCAGATTCAGGGCCTCGACGATCAGGGCGGACACTTCGGGCAAGAGTGCCGTGACAACGGGGGAAGAGAGTTCGTGAGGCATAGAGGTTCAGAAAAAGCGTCCGCAGGATCGCCCGACCAGGGTCCCCGAAGAACAAAAAGCTAAGTCCTTTATTTTAACGATGGCGGCTGACGGTATTCTTCACGTACCCACACCATCAACACGCGCGTTTTCCCCAGTCACGTCCATGCCGTTGTCCACGCCTGTGAGCGTCACCGCCTACACAGCCACCTCTGCCTTGGGCTCCGGAATGATGGCCCACGCCAGTGCCGTCAAAGCGCACAAAAGTGGCCTTCAGAACCTGATGGCCCATGCGATGGCGTCATCGCGTCCCACCATCGGTGTGACGGAAAAGCTGGAAACCTGGGTGGGCCAGGTCGCCGGGCTTGATGCCGCCTTGCCTGGGCACTGGTCCCATTGGGACTGTCGAAACAACCGGCTCGCCTGGATGGGCCTGCAAGCCGATGGCTTCGCTGCGGCGGTGCGTGACGCTGCCCGGCGCCATGGAACACACCGCGTTGCCGTGATTCTGGGGTCCTCCACCGCCAGCATCGGTGCAACCGAAGCGGCCTACCGACAACTGGCTTCCGAAGGCGTTTTCCCACCCCAGCCCAACGGCTCCCACCACCTCCACACACTGCATTCGCTGGCCATGTTCGTGCAAGAGGCCCTGGGTCTCACAGGCCCCTGCACCACCGTGTCCACCGCCTGCTCCTCCAGCGCAAAGACCTTTGCGTCGGGTGCGCGCCTGCTCGCCCTGGATTTGGCCGATGCGGTGGTGGTGGGCGGTGTCGACACCTTGTGTGGCAGCGTGATCTTCGGCTTCAACGCCTTGCAACTGGTCTCGCCTGAGCCCTGCCGTCCGTTTGACCGACAGCGGCGCGGCATCAACCTCGGCGAAGCCGCAGGCTTTGCGTTGCTGGAGCGTGGTCGCAACGGTTTGCGATTGCTGGGGACAGGCGAATCAAGCGATGCCTACCACCTCTCCGCTCCGCAACCCAGTGGGCATGGCGCCTTGACGGCACTGGACCAAGCGCTGCGCAATGCTGGCGTGGACGCCGCCCAGATCGATTTCCTGCACGCCCACGGCACCGCAACACCCAAGAACGATGCCATCGAAGCGCAAGTCATTGCCCGGCGATTCCCTGCCCGAACGCGGGTCAGCTCGACCAAAGGATTCACCGGCCACGCGCTGGGCGCGGCGGGCGCATTGGGGGCGGCTTTCTGCCTTCATGCACTTGAAACGGGTGTGATGCCTGGCACCGTGGGCACGCAATCGGCCGAGACCGGCATCGACCTCCAACTGTTGCTTGAGCCGACGGAGCAAGCCGTGCGAACCGCAGCCTGCCACGCATTTGGCTTCGGCGGCAGCAATTGCGTGCTGGTATTCGGGCAAGCAGAGGGCAATCCATGACCTCTCACACACTGTTCGTCGAAGGGCTGGGATTCTGGGCCCCCACACTGCCCGGCTGGGATCACGCCCGTCTCGCATTCCGGGGCGAACAGGCGCCCCTGGCCCGACCGACGCCCATCCCCAAACCGACGGCACTGCCCAACGCGGAGCGCCGTCGGGCGCCAGACACCGTCTCCCTCGCCTTGGCCGTCAGCGCAGCCGCCATGCAGGCATCTGGCCGCGAGCCTGCCGAACTCATGGCTGTCTTCACCTCTGCGCACGGCGACCTGCCCACCATCGACCACCTGTGCACCACGCTCGCCCAATCCCCGCTGATGGTCTCGCCAACCCGCTTCTTGCACACCATTCACAACGCGCCCTTGGGCGTGTGGAGTCTCTTGTGGGGCAACGGTCGCAACCACAACGTGGTGAGCGCGGCCGAATTCAGCTTTGCCGCAGGCTTGCTGGAGGCTGCGATGCTGGCGCAAACCAGTCAACAAGCCGTCCTGCTGGTGGGCTACGACACCGCAGCCACCGGCGCGCTGGTAAATACCACGCACAGTGAGGGCGCCATTGGCGTGGGCCTGGTGCTCCACGCCCGCGCCAGCGCCCAGTCGCGAACGCGCATCGACTGGTGTCTCTGTGCAAACCCCGGCGTGGCTTGCGAGCCACAAACCACCGCCGCACGCAGTCTGCCGACCAACGGCATGTCGCAGGCATTGCCACTTTACGAAATGCTGGCGCTCGGGCAATCGAGGGAGCTCTCCCTGCCACTGTCTGCTTACCAACGGTTGCAACTTGCCTTGCATCCACTGAAAAGCGGGGCAGAAGCCTAGGGCTTGGACCCAGTCAAGCTCGCGCCACGTCAAGGCAAACAGCGATACTCGGGGGATGGAACACACAATCGATCAGCACGACGTGGTGGTGCTTGGCGGCGGCCTGGCGGGCCTCACCCTTGCCCTGCAGCTCAAGCGCAAAGAGCCCACGGTTGACGTGCTCGTTCTGGAGCGCAGGGAGGGCCCTGCGCCACCCGCGACCCACAAGGTGGGGGAGTCCACGGTGGAAATCGGTGCCCACTACTTCAGCGAGGTCCTGGGTCTGAAGGCGCACCTGCAAGAACAGCATTTGCGCAAGTTCGGTTTTCGTTTCTTCTTTTCCGAAGGCCGCCGGGATCTCGATCAGGTTACCGAGATAGGGCCAGGGCGGCACCTGTCGATGCCAAGCTACCAGATCGACCGCGGCATATTCGAGAACTTTCTGGCAGAGCAGGCATTGGCCAGCGGGATTCGCCTGCTGACCGGCGCAACCGTACGGCAGTTGAACCTGACCGAAGACCCTCAGCGCGGCGACCAGGCGCCCCACCAGGTCACCTACAGCCGCGGTGGACATACCTTCGACGCCCAGGCCCGCTGGGTGGTCGACGCCTGCGGCCGAGCTGGCCTCGTCAAGCGCAAGCTGGATCTGGCCCAGCCCAATGACCATGCCTGCCATGCCGTCTGGTTCCGCATTAAGGACCGTCTCCACCTTGATGAGTGGAGCAACAATCCGGCCTGGCGCGAACGCTGCACACCGCAGACCCGCTGGCTGTCCACCAATCACCTCGTCGGCGCCGGCTACTGGGTCTGGCTGATCCCCCTCTCATCCGGCTCGCACTCGGTTGGCATCGTGGCCGACCCGGCCATGCATCCGCTGGATCGGATGAACAGCTTTGACAAAGCCATGGACTGGCTCAAGACCCACCAGCCACTGCTGTTTGATGCGCTGGACACCCGGCGCGACCTGCTCCAGGACTTCGCCTTCTTCAAACGCTTCTCCTACGGCTGCAAACAGGTCTTTTCGGCAGACCGCTGGGCACTGACTGGCGAGGCAGGCCTCTTTATCGACCCGTTTTACTCGCCAGGCAGCGACTTCATCGCCATCAGCAACACCTATATCACCGAACTGATCGCCCTGGATCGGCAAGGGGTGCGCCTGCGCGCCAGAGCCTCCGCGTTTGACCAGGTGTTTCAATCTTTCTACGAAGGCACCCTTGCCCTCTACCAGGACCAGTACGCCATCTTCGGAGATCCCGAGGTGTTGCCCGTCAAAGTGGTCTGGGACTACACCTACTATTGGGGGGTGTTGGCCCAGTTCTTCTTTCATGATCGGCTCACCGACCTGTCGAGTCTGGCGGCCTTGCGCAGCGAACTGAACCATTGCCAACAACTGAACCGGTCCGTACAGAAGTTCCTTCGCGAGTGGTCTGCAGTCAGTCGAAAACGCAACCCCGCCGTGATGCTGGATCAGGCAGAAATGCCCTGGTTCGCTGAGCTCAACCGCAGCCTGGCCGACTCCCTGGATGCCGCGCATTTCGTGGCACGCATCAAGGAAGCCAACGCCCGGCTCAGCCGCCTCGCCGCCGAAATCGTCCAACGCGCCAGGGCGGACCACCCCGACCTGCCCGCTTTTGACCTCGCGCCGTTGCGCCGCGCCACCGAAGGCACCCGCAGCGCCGCCAGCCAACAGCCACTGACTGGAGAGGAAGCCATGCTGCCCTGTGCCGTGGCCTGACCGCATCCCGCCCGTGGCAATTCAAGCCAACCATCATCATCCCGCGCGCGGCCGTCGTCTCCATCAAGGGCGACCCGCTGTTGAATCCGCATGAACCCAGTCTCTGAAAGCCCCACACCCCGCACCTGTGATGTGCTGGTGATTGGCGGTGGACCCGCCGGATCCACCGTTTCAACGCTCCTGGCCGAGCAAGGACACCACGTCGTGATCCTCGAAAAGGCCCACCACCCCCGATTTCACATCGGCGAGTCTTTGCTGCCCGCCAACCTGCCATTGTTCGAACAACTCGGCATCGCCGAGGAAGTCAAGGCCATCGGCATGTACAAGCCCGGCGCCGAGTTTGTGTCCCCGCATCATGCGCATTCCCAGCGTTTCTCTTTCTCCGAGGCCTGGGACAAATCGCTCGCCCATGCCTACCAGGTGCCCCGGGCGGAGTTCGACCAGATCCTGTTCAAGAACGCGGCCCGCAAGGGCGCTGAGGTGCACGAGGGCTGCAAGGTGGTCGGGGTGGCTTTCCACCCGGATGACAGTGGCGCCACGGTCACGGCCCGCACCGACGACGGTCTCGAACAGCAGTGGCAAGCCCGCTTCGTGGTTGACGCATCGGGTCGAGACACTTTTCTCGCCAACCGCTTCAAGATCAAGTCGCGCAATCCGCGCCACAACAGCTCGGCCATCTACGGTCACTTTCGCCATGCCATGCGCAACGAAGGCAACATTGAGGGCAACATCACGGTCTACTGGTTTGACCACGGCTGGTTCTGGTTCATCCCGTTGGCCAACGGGATCACCAGCATCGGCATGGTGACGTGGCCCTACCACATGAAGTCTCGGGGCAAGCGAACCCTGGAGCAGTTTTTGCTGGACAACATTGCCCTGTCGCCCAAGCTGCAAGAGCGGTTGAAGGCGGCCGAACTGGTCAACAAAGTGGAGGCCACCGGCAACTTCTCCTACCTGTCCGAGCGCTGTCAGGGCAACAACTACCTCATGCTGGGCGATGCCTACGCGTTCATCGACCCCGTGTTCTCCTCTGGCGTGTGGCTGGCCATGCACAGCGGTCTGGTGGGTGCGCAAACCATCAACACCTGTCTGCGCGAACCCCACAAGGCCAAGGCTGCGCGAAAGCGGTTCGATCACGTCATGCGACATGGGCCCAAAGCCTTCTCCTGGGTGATCTATCGCATGACCAATCCCATCATGCGCGACCTCCTGATGGCGCCTCGCAACATCTTTCGGGTCAAGGAAGCCCTGTTGTCGGTGCTGGCTGGCGACATCTTCGGCAAGACGCCGATCTGGCCTTCAATTGCCGCCTTCAAAGCCATCTACTACGCTGGCAACATCGTGCAGCCCCGAAGGGCCTATGCGGCCTGGCGGCGACGCCGGGCCAACATCCGCCCCGTGGACGATCCCTCCTTCTACAACGCCTGAATCCCATGCCTGCTATTGCCCTCCCCCGCCTGCCAGGCAAACTGCCCGCGGCCGCTCTTCCCGGCCTGTGCGTGCTGTTGTGCACCTTGGTTCCCACCGCACAGGCGGCTGAAGAGAAACCCTTGTGGGAGGCCGGGCTGGGCGTGGCCACGGTCAGCTTCCCCGCCTACCGCGGCTCCGATCAGCGCAGCCAGTTTGTGCTGCCCACGCCTTACTTTGTGTACCGCGGCGAATTCCTCAAAGCCGACAGGGATGGCATGCGGGCCGAACTGTTCGAGTCGGACCGACTGGAGCTCACGGTCTCGGGCGCACTGTCGCCGCCCGCCGCCAGCGACGACATCCGTGTGCGGTCGGGCATGCCCGACCTGGATGCCAATGTGGAGTTCGGGCCCCAGCTCAACGTCAAACTCTGGGAAGCACCGCATGCCCACCGGCAGCTCAAGCTGCTGATTCCCCTGCGCGCTGCCTACACGCTCAACAGCCACCCCAAAGCCATCGGCTGGGTGCTGCACCCCAAGCTGAACCTGGATCTGGGCAGTGTGGCTGCGCTCCCTGGGTGGAACATCGGCATTCAGGCCGGCGCCCTGTTCGGCGACAGCCGACAGCACCAGTACTTCTATGGCGTGGACCCTCTTTACGCCACCGCCAGCCGCCCTGCCTACCAGGCCCGAAGCGGATTCGCCGGCACACAATACCTCGTCGGCATCTCCAAACGCTATGCCCGCCACTGGGTTGGCGCGTTCCTGCGCTACGACAACCTCAGTGGCGCCACCTTTGCCGACAGCCCGCTGGTCCGCACAAAAAACTATGTGGCGGCAGGACTGGCCGTCTCCTGGGTGCTGGGCGAATCGTCCACCCGCGTCATGACCGATGACTGACCGCGGCGCCACCGGGCCCCTGTGGGCGGCCTATGAACAGGTGGCCATGGTGATCGGACTGGGCAGCCTGGGTCTGCTTTGCCTGATCTGGCTGCCTTTCGCCCTGCTGTTGCACCGCGTCTTGCCGCGGCGCCTCGGCAAGCGAATCGGTCGATCGACCATTTCCTGGGCTTTCGCATTTACCTGCGCATCCTCACCACCTTCTGCGCCTGCCGCCTGGACCTCAACGAACTTGACGCCCTGCGCAAGGCGGGGCCCATGATCGTGGCGGCCAACCACCCGTCGCTGCTCGACGCCGTGCTCATCGTCTCGCGATTGCCCAATGCCATCTGCGTGATGAAAGCCGGTCTGATGGACAACCCGCTGCTGGGGGCCGCCGCGCGCCTGGCCCAGTACGTGCGCAACGACGGCGCCCTGCCCATGATCGCCCACAGCCGGGACGCGCTACTCGATGGTGCCCAGCTGGTGATGTTTCCCGAAGGCTCACGCACCCTCGAATTCCCGCTTGACGCATTCACGCCCAGCGTCGGGCTGATTGCCCGGCGTTCGGGTGTCCCTATCCAGGCCGTGTTCCTGGAGTTTTCCACGCCCTACCTCGGCAAGCGCTGGCCGCTTCTTAGACGCCCCAAACTGCCGCTGTACGTGCGCGCGCGGCTCGGACGCCGATTCGAGGCGGCGCAGGAACATGACGAGTTGACACGAGACCTCGAAAACCACTTTCGCCAGGAGGCACAGCCCATCTGGACCCCCTCCCCGCACCAGCCATGACCGCACCGCCGAGAACGAACCCCGATACCACCCACCTGGTCCTCATTCCCAGCTACAACCCGGGTCCACAGGTCATGGCCACGGTGCGACAGGCCAGAGCCCACTGGTGCCCCGTCTGGGTCGTGGTGGACGGCAGCACCGACGGCACCAGCGAGCTGCTGCAGACCATGGCCACACAGGACGATGGCCTCGAAGTGATCGTGCTGCCGCAAAACCAGGGCAAGGGCGCCGCGGTGCTGGAAGGCATCACACGCGCCGCGAAAGCGGGCTATACCCACGCCCTGACCATGGACAGCGACGGGCAACATCCGGCCGACCTGATCCCGCGGTTCATGGCCGCCTCCCAGGCACAACCCGATGCCATGGTGCTGGGCAAACCCGTGTTTGGCCCAGAGGCACCCGCCCTGCGCGTGAACGGTCGAAAAGTCTCCAACGGATGGGCCAACCTCGAAACGCTCTGGATGGGCGTGGGCGACTCCTTGTATGGTTTTCGCGTGTACCCCATCGAGCCCCTGAAGAAGGTCATGCAAAACAACGCCTTCATGCGCCGGTTCGACTTCGACCCAGAGGCCGTGGTGCGGCTGTGCTGGGCAGGCGTGAAGCCCCTGAACATGGACGCGCCGGTTCGCTACCTGTCGGCCGACGAGGGTGGCGTCTCCCACTTCAAATACCTGCGCGACAACACCCTTCTGACCTGGATGCACGCCCGGCTGTTTCTCGGCTTTGTGGTGCGGCTGCCCTTGCTGATCGCGCGGCGCCTCAAGCAACGCGGCCGTTCCGACGCAGCCTCTGACACCGCGCCATGACCACCACAGAGGTCTTTCTGCTGGCCATGCTGCTGATATTCAGCCTGCCTTGGCTGGTCTGGCGCCTGGGTCGCACCGATCGCTGGGCACCGCTCGTGGTGGTCCAGATCGTCGCGGGCATCGTCTTGGGCCCGGGCGTGCTCGGGCGCTGGTTTCCTGAGGTCCATGCCTATGTGTTCACGCCCACCGTGGTGCAATCGCTCAATGGCATAGCCTGGTGGGCGGTGATGCTGTTCGTCATGCTGGCCGGCATCGAGCTAGATCTGAAAGCCGCCTGGGCACACAGGCGTGAAAGCGGCATCACCGCGGGGCTTGCACTGGGTGTGCCACTGGTTCTGGGAAGCCTGGCCGCGGGGCTGCTGCTGCTGTACCCAGGCTGGCTGGGAACGCAGGCCTTGCGCTGGCAGTTTGTGCTGGGCATGGGCATGGCCTGTGCCGTGACCGCCTTGCCCATTCTCATGTTGTTGATGGAAAAGCTCGACATCCTGCGCCATCCGCTGGGTCAGCGCATCCTGCGCTACGCCAGCCTGGACGACGTGGCCATCTGGGGCGTGCTCGCCCTGATCCTGATGGACTGGACCAGGGTAGGCAAGCAGTTGGGTTTCCTGGCGCTGTTCGTGTTGGCGGCGTGGCTGTTTCGGCGCCTCATGGCCCGCGTGCAAGAGGCAGACCGGTGGTACCTTGCACTGGTGTGGCTGGCGATCTGCAGCCTGGGTGCCGACTGGGCGGGACTGCATTTCATGGTGGGGGCTTTCCTGGCTGGCGCCATCATTGATGCCCACTGGTTCGACCAAAGCCGAATGGACCAACTGCGCCACCACGTGTTGCTGGTCATCATGCCGGTCTTCTTCCTCTCCACCGGGCTGCGCACCAACTGGCATATGGGGGGCGCCGGGGTCCTGGCTGGTGCCGCACTTCTGTTGCTGGCCTCGGTCGGTGGCAAGCTGCTCGGGGTTCACATCGCAGGCAGGATGCTGGGCTGGGCGCCGGGTGAGTCACGCGTGATCGGCTGGTTGCTGCAGACCAAAGCCCTCATCATGATCATCTTTGCCAACATCCTGCTCGACAAACGGATCATCACCGACGCCAGCTTTACCGCCCTGCTCTTGATGGCGGTGGTCAGCACCATGCTGACCCTGCCCATGGTGTCTCGTCAGTCCCTGAATCCCAGGTCCAGAGGAAGGCCGCTGCCCCGACAGTCGGTGTCGTAAGCGGCCAGGAGATCAGGGGCAACCCAGCCGCTCAACCTCAAGCGGCCCCATGGTCGTGACACCGGCGGCTCCCCGACCGCCACCCCAATACGTGGCCCCGCCCGAACTGACGGCCAGGTGGGCGCGACAATGAAGTTGCACATGCACCCGCCCAACCACCTTGGGTGGAACGCGCAAGCAATACCAGCCATTGGGGTTCAACAAGGCTGCGCCCGATTCACCACGCTCGTTGACCAGCGGATCCACCAACACCAGGCTCGGGTGGCTGGTGGCTGCTGACGCCTTGCCGCCAGGCGCGGAGCCCGAGATGCGCGCCGAAGAAGCCATGCGGGTGTAGGTGAGGTGGCTGCCAAAGGGATGATCCCCCCAGGCCGAAAGGCAGGCGCTCAAGGCAAAACCCTCGTCAACGGATTGATCGCCCGTTTGGGCCTGCGCCACATTCAAGGCAACGGCCAACGAGATGAGCGCCAAAGGCAAAAAGGCACGGTGAAAGATGGGCGCAAAGGTCATGTCTGGACTCTCATTCTTGACGGTCAGCCCGGTGGCTTCAAAACCGGGGCAAGGCACGCGGTCACCGCCGCAGGTTCGCCACAATATAGCGCCACCGAGGTGGGGCACACCAGTGGAAACGGAGGTCGCGTATTTGCCGGGCGCTGAAGGCTCCCCACGCCCGACCTCACGGACAGGCCCTAGATCATGGCACCGTTGATGGAGATCACCTGACCCGAAATGTAGCCCGCGCGCTCCGACGCCAGGAAGGCCACCAGGTCGGCCACTTCACTGGCCCGCCCCGCCCGTTGCATGGGAACCATGCGCTTGATCATGTCGCCATCAAATTGACCTTCGGCCATGCCACTGTCGATGATGCCGGGGGCCACCACGTTCACTGTCACCCCCCGGCTCGCCATTTCCAGCGCGAGCGATTTGCTGGCAGCGTGCAGCGCGCCCTTGGCGGCTGCGTAGTTCACCTGTCCCCGGTTGCCGGCCACCGCCGCGACCGACGATATGCTGATCACACGGCCCCAGCGGGTGCGCAACATCGGCATGCAAAGTGGCTGCGTCACATTGAAAAAACCATTCAGCGACACATCGATCACTCGGTCCCACTGGTCGCCGCTCATGCCCGGAAACACCACGTCGTCGTGGATGCCTGCGTTGTTCACGACCACCTGAATCGGACCGGCCTCCAGCAGGGACTCCAAAGCTTCCCGCCGCCGCGACACGGTTGGTCAGCATCGAAGCCCACCGCTTCTGCGCTGCCGCCGTCGCTCTTGATCGCATCAACCACCGACTGGGCCTTGGCCAACGCCTTGTTGGCATGAACAATCACATGCAGCCCCTCTCGGGCAAGTTGCTGACAGATCGCCTGCCCCAAACCGCCACTGCCTCCAGTGACAAGGGCCCGCCGGATGGATTTCACTTCATCGCTCATAGTGCTCGTGCATCAAGCACCACCGATGCGCGCCCCTCCAGCAGGCAGCGCTCACCGTGGTGCAACTGGAATTCGTAAAGAATGAGTCGGTCGTCACCGGACAGGCGCTCGGCAGACACGCGAAGGGCCCCTTCCACATCGTCCAGCCGGGGCACGTGCAGGCTCAGCCCCCGCACACTGGTCAGGTATCCCTGCGTCGGCTCGCAGTCGGTCGGCGCCAGCAAGGCCCCGTGTCTGGCCATGGCCTGAGCCGCGTATTCGACGCCCGTGGCGGCTCCGAGTCGATCGTCCGCCCGCAATGGGTTGTCGACCGCCGTGTGGCTCACCGCCTCGCAAACGATCTGCCGCCCATCCCAGGCCAGCACGCGCTCAAGCAGGCACATCGTTCCTTGGTGGGGAATGTGGGCGGCGATCCAGGCATGGTCTAGCAAGGCGCCACCTCCACCTCGAGCTGCTGGGGCGCAAGGTAGTCCAGCACCACGGTTCCAGCCTCACCCGAGGCAATGTGGCGCAGCAATGGCAATGCGCGCATGGCCGGCACCTGCAAGCGCAAGCGCTCCAGGTCGGGGTTGTCCATGGCAGCGCTGGCGCTGCGGGTGGTGCGCAGGCGAATATGGGCCACGGCCTGGGCACGCGGTTGTGCGCTGAGCACCAGGGCAACCCCCGCGCAGTCGGGGGTGTCGCGCCTGGCAAACAAAGGCTGCGGGTATTCGCTGTCGTAGGCCACCAGCAGCACCGGCTCTCCAGAGCAGTTCACCTGTGCCAAGGCATCAAGCAAACCGGCGCCCAGACTGGCGTCAAACGCCCCAATGACCTGGCACGGCGCCATGCAGCGCGTGGCGATGCCCCAATAGCCTGCGGCGGCGTTGTGCACCGAGTTGTGAAAACGCGTGGGCGAGATCTGGCGGTCATCGGTAGCCAGTTGCTCACACAACGCATGGCAGTTGTGCCCATCGGCACCAGAGGCACTGAACACGGTGGCCAAGGTGGCCACATCGGCACCGGCACTGGTCGCCGCTTCCAGACCCAAGGCCAGACTGAGTTTGATGACACGGCTGGCCCGCCGACGCTCAGCCGGGGGCAGCAACGACGGCGCGGGCAAAACCGATGGCGCCGCTTCATAGGCCCGCTCGCCACGAAGCACCTCCCGAGCGCTTGCCCAGTCGGGCATGCCCGGCGCGATGAACCCGACGCCTTCGATCCAGGCCTGCATGAACGGCGTGTGCGGCTGGCTCATACCTGTACCCCCAGAATCAGGCTGCAGTTGCTGCCGCCAAAACCAAACGAGTTGGAGAGAACCCGCTTCAAGGGTGCCTCGTATCCGTGGAGCACATAGTTCAACTCGATACCTGGGTCGGTTTGTCGGGTACCGGGGCTGCCCGGAATGCGCCCGTCGGACAGTGCCATGGCGCAGATCACCGCCTCGATCGCCCCGGCGGCACCCAAGGTGTGGCCTGTGGCGCCTTTGGTGGAATTGCACGGAATGCCACGCGAAAACTCGGCAGCCACCGCCAGCCCTTCTGCCGCATCGTTGGCCGGCGTGGCTGTGCCGTGAAGGTTGATGTAGTCGATCTCCTCGGCGCGCAGCCCTGCGGCTTTGAGTGCGGCACGCATCGCCATGCGGGCGCCCAGGCCCTCCGGGTGTGGGGCCGACATGTGGTGGGCATCGCTAGACTCGCCCACCCCCAACAGCATCACCGCGCCTGACACGGGTGATTCGGCGCGTTCAAGCAGGGCAAAGGCCGCGCCCTCGCCGATGGACAGCCCGTCGCGCTCCAAGTCGTAGGGGCGACAAGGGTGGGTGGAGGTCAGTTGAAGCGACGCAAAGCCATAGAGGGTGGTCAGGCAGAGGGTATCCACCCCGCCCACCACCGCCGCATCAATGGTGCCCAGCGCCAGTTGCCGCGCGGCAGCGGCAAAGACCTTGGCACTGGACGAGCAAGCGGTGGAAATCGCCATCGCCATGCCTTCCAACCCCAGAGCCTCCTTCGCGAAGGCCGCCAGCGAAAAGGCATTGTGGGTGCCACCATAATCAAAATCGTCTGGCAGAGCGCCCGTCACGGGATCGCGGCGGCGATAGGCCAGCTCGGTCTGCAAGATGCCCGCGGTACTGGTGCCCAGGAACACCCCGACCCGGTCGGCGCCATACCGACGCGCGGCCGCCTTCACACGTTCATCAAAACCGTCGGCCTCGAGGCCCATCTGCACGAGCCGGTTGTTGCGGCAGTCAAAGCGCCTCAGATGCGCCGGCAATCGCACCGCATCCACGCCAGCCACGGCACCAACCCAGGTGTCGAGCTCGACCGAGTCGAAATCACAACGCGCCAAGCCTGGGCGCTCCCGGGCAAGCGCTTCTCGGTTGGCTGCCAACCCCTGGCCCAGGCAAGTCGTGAGGGTGAAAGCTGATAGGTGAATGGGATACACGGAGGGATTCAATCGGTCAAAAACACGAATGGTAGAGGATGCGGCAGCCCGGACTTGTCGGGGCCATGCCGCCCGCCCCTGGCACCACTGGACTCTGATCGCGCGGGCGTCATGGCCGCTCGGCCTCGCGCAACGTAACCGGGATCAGCGTGGCGTCCTTCAAGGCGCGCATCAGGCTCGGCAAGGTGCTGAGGATCACCGGCTCTCCCGACGGGGTCAGCGCCGCATGGCCATCGTGCATCAGCAAGATGTCACCCGGCCCCAGGTCGCGGGTCAGGCGCTGAAGCACACGCTGCGGATCGGCATTCACCGTGTCAAAAGGCCGTCGCGTCCACGCCGCCAACTGCAGGTCCAATCCGGCCAGCACCGGCTCCAGAAATGGATTGCGCAGTCCCGCCGTGGCACGGAAGAAACGGGGAGCCTGCCCCGTGATGTCGGTCAGTGTGGCCTGTGCGGCCTCGATGTCGCGGCGCATGCGCCGCGGCCCAAAAAGGGAAAAAGCGTTGGAATGGGAATCTCCATGGTTCTCCACGCGATGCCCACGCGCCACAATTTCGCGGCACAAGGCAGGCGCCTGCCGCGCCCGTCGACCAATACAGAAGAAGGTGGCCTTGGCACCGGCCTCATCGAGCAAGTCCAGCACCCGGGGCGTCACCTCGGGCTCGGGTCCATCGTAGATGGTGAGCGCCACCTCCCGCCTGAGCGCCGCGGCCTCTGGCAGGGACACCCAGTTGGGTCCGAGCCAGGTGGAGCGGGGCAGCAAGCCGGTCACCGTCAACAAAGCCTGATTGGTCGCCACCGCGCCCAGGGCCCATGGCCAGGCCCCGGGAACGAGCGCAGCTCCTGCGGCGGCAAACCCATGCAAAGCGATCGACGCATGCAGGAGAGGCGTGGGCTTCCACGGTCTGCTCATGCTCCAGCCTCCGGCCCAAAAAAGCCTGCGTCCAGAAACATCGACCACAACGGCATCCATGCCAACCAATCGTGCACCCCGTCGACCTCCAGGAAGGTGGCCTCCGGCAACTGGCGAACCAGGAGCTGCATACCATCGGCAAACCGGTCCTTGGCCCCGTAGCCCAAGAACACAGGCCCGGAGAAATCGGGCTGGCGCAGCCACCGCCACATACGAAACTCGGGGTCTTCGAGCTCCCGTTCGCTCGGCGCCCAAACCTCGAGCCCTCCGGCCTGCCGGATGCGATTGGTGGTCAAGCGGCTACCCGGGTACGGCGCCAGCAGGCACACCCCATCCACGTCAACGGCGTGTTCCGCCAGGCTGGACAACACCAACTGACCACCCCGCGAGATGCCTGTCAACCACACCTTCTGGTAGCGTTTGCGGGCCGGCTCCACCACCTCATCGCGCAAACAGACCAGGGCCTCCCGGTTGCATCCACTCAAGGCGTGCAGGTTCACAGCCATCAGGTCCAGGGCCAGCCCGCGCTCGCGGACCGCCTGAAACATCCCGGCGTCAACCATGTGTTCGGGTCTCATCAGTGCTCCGGGCAGCAAGACCATCAGCGTCGAAGCGCCGATGCGGTCCTCCATGACATCAAGCGAGCTCATCGGCGTTGCGGTGGGTAGACAAACACGGCCGCCAGCACCAACGCCAGCAAAGCACCCGGGCCCACGGTCAGGCCAATGGCGTTCAGCACGGGGACACGCGAGGCCGCCAGCGTACCAAAACCAATGGCGGTGGTGAGCGTGGCCACCCCCAGCGACATCAGCGTTGCAGCATCCAGGGGCTCGCCCCCGGCTGTGCGATCGAAAAAGAGCGCGTAATTCGACCCAACCGCCACGATCAGCAACATGCCCACGAGATGAAGCAGGTGCAGCTTCTCGCCCGAAGCGTGCAGACCCGCGATCACACAGGTCACGGTCAGCGCCAAGGTCACCAGAACCCGGGCCAGGCGCACGGGCGAGCGCAGCGCATACCCCAACAAAAGCAGAATCAGGGCACATCCGGCCAGCGAGAGTCGGACCGCTTCGCTGACATAGCCGCTGTACAAGGTATCAAACTCCCCTTTCATGTCGACGAAGACCGCACCGCTGCCAGCGAGTGCAGTCTCCAGTTGCGCAACCGGCATCTCTGCGCGATCCAACGCCGGCCGAAGGGGCAGCATCACGTTCCAGCCCTTGCCCCCTTTCGTCAGCATCGCATCCACCGCCAGCGCCATCGCCGTGCCATCAAGATCCTTGCGGTGCACCGCCCCCTGTTCGCGCGCGGCCGCCACACCTTCGACAAAAGGCCCCAGCTTGCTGGCGGAGAGCGGCGAATCGACCAGCGCTTCCTGCAGGCGGGCCTCCAGCACCGCGGTTTCGGGCAAGGCAGACAGGCGGTGCGCCTGGCGCTGGACGCTGGGCAGAAACCGCGCAGGACTGTCGTAGCCGCCAATCGAGCCGTCCTGCACCAGCGCGTCGAGGCGATCGCCCACACGCTCGGCCGCCTGCAACGCGGCCTCTTGATCCGGCCCTGTCACCAGCACCAGATAGCGCGCATCGGGCGCCGCCAGGTCTGCCCGCAAACGGCCATCTGCAGCCCCTTGCGCTTCGGTCACCATGGACAAGGCGGAAAGATTGGCATCCCACAGACGGTCTCGCTCAACCCAGAGATAGCCGCCGGCCAGCGACGCCAGCAACACCACCACCAAGCGCAGACGATAGGCCTGCCCCAGCATGGCCAGCGCGCCGTGCACCCATCGCCCAGGCTCAGGCACGGTGTGAACCGGACCGGCCAACACAGGCAGGACGAAGCGCGTGACCAATGCCGCAGTCAACACCCCCGACAGCGCATACAAACCCAACTGCGCCAACCCAGGAAAGCCCGAAAACAGCAAAGCACCAAAACCCAGCGCCGAAGTCATCACACCCAGGCGAATCGTCGGCCAAAACGAGCGACGCCATTGCGCCAGCCCTGTTCGCCCCGACTGGACAAAGTAGTAGATCGCGTAATCCACGGCCTCGCCAATCAGCGCCGAACCAAAACCCACGGTGATCCCAAAAACAGTGCCATAAACCAGGCTCACCACGACCACACCAGCCAACGCACCGCTGAGCATTGGCAACAGGCCCAAGGCCAGCAAGCGGGGCGAGCGGTATGCCCACATCAGCACCACCACTATCCCCAGGGTGCTGATCAGCAGCAGTCTGGACACCTCTTCCTTGATCGACTCCCTGGACTGCACAGCGAACAGCCCCGGGCCTGAGAGCTCCATCGTCATCGCGGCACCGGGTTCTCCAGACAACGTTGAGCGCGCTTGATCGAACGCCTGCCTGACCGCTTCGATGGCTTGGGACTGGCCATCAATGTCCGAACCTTGCGCGTGGGTCTCCAGCAGCATCATGGCGCGATTGCCGTCACGAGAGGCCCATACCCCCGCCCTCATCTCGGGCTGGGCACCCGGGTTGAGCTGCTCGAGAACCGCCAGCAGCTCCCCGGTGGGATCCTGCGCGAGAAAAGGCTTGATCAAGATGCCCATGGGGGAGGCCAGGGACTGCACGGTTTCGCCCACCGCATCGCGCAACCCGGCCACCGAGAACCGCTGCGCATCCACCGCCGGACTGAGCTGATACCGGTGGCGCAGGAAAAACGCACGCTCGGCATCGGAGGCATCGGCCTCCCCGTTCTGCACCGACACGAACAGCTGACTGGCCATCAGGCGTTTGCGCATGGCGCGTGAGACTCTGGCCCGCAGGGCCTCATCGCCACCGTCCAGGGCCAACATCAACAACCGCGATACCGAGCCGTCTTGCAACTGGTTGACCAGCACCTTCTGCTCAGGCGTGGGCCGGGTGGGCAAGAAAAAGGAGATGTCCGTCGAAAAACGGCTGTTGGCCACGACCGCCGCGCCCGCGCCCATCAGCACCAACCACAGCAAGAAAACGCGCAAGCGCGACGAAATCATGGCTCGATGGTCTCGATGGTCAGCTCAGAGCGGTCACCGTCGGTTTGCAGGTATTCAATGCGCTTGACCTGATTCTGGCTGCCGCTGACCGTGACCCTTTGCAACAGCGCGGCAATGTCCGGATCGGTGGGCAACAGGGTGAGGGTCCAGGCACCCCGCTCGCCCTGCAGCTCCAGGCGGTAAAAGGCTTCGAGCGCCCTGCGGTTGCCCGAAAGCGTGCTGCGAATGCTCTCGACGAAAGCCTGCGCCTCCGGACGGCTTGAGACATTGATCGACATCCGCCGCTTGTCGCGCTCCACGCTGAGAATGTCCTTGTCGAGCACCATGGTCTCGGGCTTGGGCAGCAGCGTGTGTTTTTCCAGACGGTCTGGCGGTGCATAGACCATCTCGCCCGACGCCACCACCGGTTTGTCCAGCAAAGCCACAAACCGCTTCTCCTCAAAACGGGCACGCCCCCCTTTGTTTTGCGCCAGATCGGCCATCAGTTGGTCAACGCTGTAGGCCGCGTGGGCCAGCGAGGCCACCAGACTCATGCCCAACAAGGCCCACCGGGCAAGTCGCTTCAGCTTCATTTCATGCGCCAAAAATTGAAGAAATTGAACCAGTTGTATGGATGGCGCCGACAAAAGCGCTCCAGACAACCCACATAGTTGGCCATTGCCTCGTCAATCGCCGCCTGTCGGCCAGCGCGATCCACCTTCGAGAAGTCGGCCAGAGGCTCAAAGTGCAACTCATACCGGTTGCCGCCCAGATAGAGCCCGGTCATGAAGAACACAGGCCGCTTGAGCATTGCGGCCAGGCGCCAGGGCCCCACGGGAAACGGTGCGGGATGGCCCAGAAAATCATGAACGTTCATCATGTCATCGCCCAGCGTGCGGTCTGCCAGCATGCCCACCATGAAGCCTTGTTCAAGCTTGTCGCGCACCTCCAGCATCGACTCGACCCGCCCCAACGGAATGATATCTTGCATGGCCTTGGGATTGATGGCGGCCAATGAGGCGTTGAGCTTGCGCGCATTGTCCTTGTACATGAGCATCGCCACTTTCAGGCCGCCCGAACCCCAGCCAACCGCGCGCAACGCCTCAAAGCTGCCCAGATGCGCCCCAATGAGCAAGGCGCCCTGACCGTCCCCCAGCGCGTTGCGGACGGCGTCCTGCCCAAACACCTGGATATCAAAATCCGAGAAACGGTCGTTGAGCAGGTAAACGCGATCATGAATCGTGCTGGCAAAACTCAACACATGGCGGTAGCCGTCGCGCCATCCTGCCTCACGGCCCAAGGCACGGTCCAGATAATGGCGGCTGGCGCGGCGTGCGCTGGGGGCAAACAGGACAAAGTAGGCGGTGATGCCGTGCAACACCACGCGACCCAAACGCCGTCCAAACGTCAGTGACAGCCACACCATGAAGCGCAGCGCCAGGGCATGGCTGCGCTCCTCTTGCTGCATCCAGTCGGGTTGACCGTCTTCCGTCATGGCTCAAGCGCTGCCAGGCTGCCTGAAGCCACCTGGCGCTCTCCTTGCGCAAGAACCACAAACCGCCAACCGCCTCGCGCATCGGAGGTCAAGACAAAAACGAGCTTTTCACCAGGACCCACCGGACTCAGAAACTTGGTTTGCGATACCGCCCATCCCTTCGCCAGACCGGCTTCGCCAGCCAGCGTCTGCGCCACCATCACGACCCGGTCCAGCAAGACCACACCGGGCAATATCGGGTGGCCGGGAAAATGGCCAGCAAATGCCGGGTGCCGCTCAGGCACCGACCACGCAAAGCGGTGCTCGGTCATGTCGGGGCCTTCTGGCTTTGCTCAAACAGTGTTTGCAAGGCCGCGCGAGGCAGCTTACCCATGTCGTTGCGCGGTAGCGCGTCAAGCCAGACCAACGGCCTTGGGATGAAAATCGGGTCAATGCGCTCGCGCAGCGAGGCCATCAAAGCCGAACGCGCCAAGCCAGGCGCCACTACAAACGCTGCCAGACGCACCACCTGATGCCCCTTGCTGACAGTCGATTCGTCGGGCATGTAAAAGGCCCCATCCACCACGCCCTCGACAGCGAGCAACTGATGGTTGAGGTATGCCAGCGAAGTGCGCTTTCCAGCGATGTTGATCAGGTCGGCATGGCGACCATGCAGGAGGAAACGGCGCTCAGACTGCAATCCGATGAGATCCGACAATGGCACGCGCCCACCCACATGCCCCCCTTGCGCGCTGGTCAGGTCGCCATCCTGCACCAGCTCGACGCCCGGCAACAGGTGCCAGGCCGGGCCGGCTGTGGTGCGGCGCCAGGCCAACTGTGACGACTCCGTGGAGCCATAGATCTCATAGACAGGCGCCCCACTGCGCACCTCGACCTCGCGGGCAAGCGCTTCGTCGAGCGGCGCAGTGGCCGAAAGCCACGCGTTGACGGCAGGCCAGACAAGCTCCGATGCCAAGAGATTGGCCAGATGAAAAGGCGTTGTCACCACCATGCAAGGCGAAGGCGCGGCCTGAATCGCCTCCACCACATCCTGCGGATAGAAGGGCCGCCCACTCCAGAAGGCACAACCGCCATGCAACGCCATCAGAAAGGTGGATTCGAATCCATAGCTGTGTTGCACCGGTACCGTGCCGACCAAGACGGTGTGCGTGCCCGTGAGTTTCAATGCCAGGGCTTCGGCCTGTCCGTTGGCCACCAACATCGCCCAGGTTTTCCCATGTGCCTGCGGCAAGCCGGTGGAACCCGACGTGAACAACACCGCCACCGTGCGTTCAGCGGCCACCAAAGGAATTTCCCCCACATCATCCAGAGGGCCCTGACTCAACGAACCGAAATCCACACGCGGTATCGGCAAAGCGTCAAAACCGCTGTCGGTTACCGCAAACGCGCCTGGATGGTCCAGGGCGAGCTGAGCCAGTGTCTGGGAGGAGTGAGAGGAAGGCTGGAGACTGGTTTTGCCTGTGAGCAGGCAAGCCGCAAAGACCACCGCAAAATGGTACCGGTCCTCACACAGGTTGACCACCCAGGGTGCGGCGGGCAGCGCCCGCGCAGCACGCTGCGCTTCAGCGATGAATGCCCGCACCCGCACGGCACCGTCCGGGCGCCACGCCAACGCATCATCAAGATTGAGGCCGCTGACGAGCGGCAACTGGTGCGTCGTCACGGCCGAGGACAAAACAGCGGGATCCCCACCAACGCCCTCATTTGGTGCGGTGGGCGGCGATGTGGTCACACAAGCTCCGCAATGAGGCGAAGATCGCCTGGTTGTTTTCCCCTTCGGAGCGGAACTGGAATCCGTAGTGCTTCGAGACCACCAGTGAAATCTCAAGCATATCGATCGAATCCAGACCGAGAGCGCCGCCATACAACGGTCCATCGGGCTCAATGTCAGATGGCGCCACGTCCAGGTTCAGGGCCTCGACCACCAACGCCGCCACCTCAGACATCAACGGGTCTGAAGCAGTGGACACGCGAGATTCTGTCATGCGGCGACTCCTTTGTTTTCACGCCCTGCATGCCTGAAAGCCAGCACCGCATTGCTGCCGCCAAAGGCAAACGAGTTGGACAAGGCCGCTTCGATCGGCACCTGTCGTCGACCCTCCAAGACATGGTCCACGCCCTCGCAGGCAGGGTCGAGGCGCCCGGCCAGGTTCGCTGTGGGCGCAATGGCCTGCTGGCGCAAGCTCATCACGGTGGTCACGGCCTCAATCGCACCGCCCGCGCCCATCAGGTGCCCATGCATGGATTTGGTCGCACTCACCGGCAGCGACCTCGACCGCACACCAAACCCGGTTGTCAAGGCACTCACCTCGGTGGGATCGCCTTCAAGGGTGGCCGTGCCATGGGCGTTGACGTAGCCGATCTCTTCCCCGGAGAGTCCTGCATCCTTCAGTGCGGCCCGGATGGCGCGCACCTGGCCTTCGGCCTCAGGTCGCACCAGGTGGCTGCGGTCGCAACTTGCGCCGTAGCCCACCATCTCTGCGTGGATGCGTGCCCCGCGGGCCACGGCGTGATCCCAGTCTTCGAGCACCAGGGCCGCGGCGCCCTCCCCCAACACCAGTCCGCGCCGATCGGCGGCAAACGGGCGGCAGGCTGCCGGCGCAGAGGTTTCGTCACCTGGAGAAATCAGCCGCATGGCATCCCAAGCGCGTGCCACGCCATAGGTCTGTGTGGCGTCGGATCCGCCAGTGATGGCCAGGGTGGCCTCACCAGAGCGAACGCGCCGGAACGCCTCGCCGATGGCCACGGCAGAAGAGGCGCAAGCCACCGTATAACTCTGGCTTGCACCGCCCAACCCCAGTTGGATGGAGAGGTGCGCATTGACTGCGTTGTTCATGCCCATGACCACCGACAACGGCGACAGGCGCTCACGGCCTTTTTGCCACATGTCTGAGTACCCCTTTTCAAAGGCGAGCACGCCACCCAGCGCGGTGCCCCAGAGGCAGTCCCAGTCGTCCCGCTGTGCAGCCTCATCCGCCTGTCGGGAAAGACCTGCATCGGCCCAGGCATCAAACGCCGCAGCCACGCCCAACTGGGAAAAACGTTCCATCATGCTCGCCAGCGGCTTGCCCAACGCCTCTGCGGCATCAAACGATCGACAGGTCACAAAGGGCATGGCCAAGGGCCTGGGCTTGTCTTCCGTTTGCAAAAAGCGCACAGCAGACACCCCTTTGAGCAGATTCTCGAAGAAGTCCTCAAGCCCCCCCGATTCATAGGGACTCACGAGCCCCAGGCCCGTCACCGCAACGCGACGGCCACTCATGCTGCAGAGGCTTTTTCTGCCAGCAAACCGTCGAGCAGTTGCACCATGTCACCCACCGTTTTGGGGACTTCCACATTGGAGTCGATGGAGATGCCCAGGCTGTCTTCGGCTTCAAACATCAGCTCCGCCAGCATCAGCGAGTCCACGCCCAAATCGACCAGGACGGCAGACTCGACGACTTGTTCGCGCTCCACCCCCAAACGGTCTTTAAGAAACTTGGCTATCAATTCGATGGATTGCATGGCATACATTTGAGCAAACACGAGCTTCGCACACACCCCCGGTGGTGATCTGGGCACCCCTCCCTTGGCGGCAGCCGAACTGAAAACTCGCTGAGGACCAGCCTGACAAAGGACCTGAGCAGGTCTTCCTTGCATACTTTTTAGGCAACGGATTGTACCCGCAGCCACCCGCGATTCCGAAGGCACAATACCGGCCGTGTTGCACCACTTCATGAACCACATCACCGTCCCGCCGCCTTTTGGTGCGCGACCCCACCACGTGAAAACACCCGGATTGGGACACGGAGAGCCAGCATGATCGCGCCTTGGCTTCGGGCACTTGGACGGCGCTTTGCGGTGCTGTGGTGGCTCAAGGGACTGGGCACGACGGCGTTCATGTGGTTGTTCTTCTGGGCCTACTTCACCATCCTTGAACACCCGGGCAATCCGCCCGTTGAAGTCCCGGCGCTGGCCATCGACCACTGGATTCCCCTGACACCCTGGGCGTTCTCGATCTACATCTCGCTCTGGGTCTACGTGTCGCTCCCCCCCGCGTTCATGCTCAATCTCCGTGCTTTGTTGCATTTCGGCTTCTGGGTCTCTGCCATGTGTGCGGTCTGCCTGCTCATCTTCTGGTGGATGCCGACCAAAACCCCCACTTTCGGCATCGATTGGAGCCAGTACCCAGGTCTTTCTCTGATCAAGGGGGTGGATGCCCCCGGCAACGCCTGCCCGTCCTTGCACGTGGCCTCGGCCATCTTCACCGCCTTCTGGCTGCACCGCATCCTCTCCGTCATCCACGCCCCCACATGGCTTCTGTGGCTCAACCCTCTGCATTGCGCAGCCATCGCATGGTCGACGATGGCCACCATGCAACATGTGGCCCTGGATGTGCTGGCCGGAGCCATGGTCGGCATGGCCTTCGCATGGGCGTCACTGCGCGCCGCCGATCGGCAAAAGGAACGCCTGGTCATTTGAACGGAACTGGCGTCGACACCACGTTCTATCGCATCCCATCCCGCCATTCAAAAGGTGAACAGCGGGTGAACAACGGTTTTCCTGGCACCCCCGATCGGACAAGGCCGCCAATTGCTGGGTGGGTCAGACCCATCCATGTGACAAAAGCCTGATCATCCGCGAAAGCCCCCGTCAAACGAGGGTTGCATCGGCCGAAGCTTGGGCGCGCGCCGCCTTGGCCCGCTTAACATCGCCCTTCACTCGCGAGGAAGCCCATGTCCGCTACTGCCACCCAAACCTTGGGGCCCATCGTCACCCTGTTGGGCGCGGCGGTCGTGGCCGTACCCCTTTTCAGAAAGCTCGGCCTGGGCTCGGTGCTGGCCTACTTCGCCGCGGGTCTGCTGGTGGGGCCCTCGGGGATACGCCTGTTCACCGACCCCCAAGCCATCCTGCATGTGTCGGAGCTGGGTGTGGTGATGTTTCTGTTCATCATAGGGCTCGAAATGCGGCCGCAACGCCTTTGGGGCATGCGACACGACATTTTCGGGCTCGGGCTCACCCAGGTACTGGTGTGCACAGCGTTGTTGACAGGCGCCGGTCTGTTGCTCCAGCTGCCGCTGACGGTGGCCTTCGTGGGCGCCGCGGGCTTCGTGCTGTCCTCCACGGCGGTTGTGGCCCAGGTGATCAACGAACGCGGTGAAACCCACACGGTCGCCGGGCAACAGGCGGTCTCGATTCTGCTGCTGGAAGACCTGGCTGTGGTCCCTCTCCTGATCCTGGTTGCGTTTCTCGCCCCGGACCACGCCGCATCCGCTGGCAGCGGCTGGCGGGCATTGCTGGTGGCATTGGCGGCGGTCGCGATTCTGGTGGCAGCGGGGCGGTGGGTTATCAATCCGGTGTTTGCACTGCTCGCGGCGTCCCGCGCGCGAGGTGATGACCGCTGGCGCACTGCTGGTGGTGCTGGGGGCGGCCTGGCTCATGGAGGCCAGCGGGCTGTCCATGGCCATGGGTGCCTTCATGGCGGGCGTGTTGCTCTCCGGCTCCAGCTACCGCCATCAGATCGAGGTCGATATCGAGCCTTTCAAAGGCATCTTGCTGGGTCTTTTCTTCCTCGCCGTGGGCATGTCGCTCGACCTGACACTCGTGCTGCAGCAATGGCAAACCATCCTCCTGGTCTTGCTTGCTTACGTCGCCGTCAAGGCCGCAGGCATCTACGCGGTGGCGCGGCTCTTCGGCGGCAACCGCCGGGTGGCGCTTTCGCGCATGACCCTGTTCGCTCAGGGTGGCGAGTTCGCGTTCGTGCTGTTTGCCGCTGCCCAGTCACAAAGCCTGATCGACGCGGCAACCCAGGCGCTGCTGTCTGCCGTGATCATTCTCTCCATGGCACTCACACCGCTGATCCTGCTGCTGGCCAACTGGGTGATCAAGGCCGAAACACCGTCCCTGCACGAAACTGAAGCGGCGCAGGATCTCAAGGGCAAGGTATTGCTCATCGGTTTTGGCCGGTTCGGCCAGATCGCCAGCCAGGGCCTGCTGGCCCAGGGCTTCGAAGTCTCCACCATCGACAACAACCCTCAGCGCATTCGAGACGCTGCGCGTTTTGGCTACAAGGTCTATTACGGCGACGGATCGCGACTCGACATCCTCCACGCATCGGGGGCGCACCAGGCCCAGGTCATCATGGTGTGCGTGGACGACCGGCAGGCTTGCAACCACATCGTGTCCCTGGTGAAGAGCGAGTTCAGACAAGCGGTGGTGCTGGCCCGCGCCTACGATCGGATGCACGCCATCGAGCTGATCCAGGCTGGTGCCGACATGCAACAGCGAGAGACCCTGGAATCCGCCCTTGCACTGGGCCGGGTGGCGCTGGAGCACCTGGGAATGGCCCCAACCGACGCCACCGAAATCATTGCCAACATCCGCCGGCGCGATGCAGAAAGGCTGGCCATACAGGTCTGCGAGGGCATCCAGCCCGACCCTTCGTATGCGAAGAAGGTGCTGACACCCGAGCCATTGAGCCCGGTGCCAGCGGCACAGACCTCGGAGACCTGATCAGCCTTTGAGTTTGGCGGCTGTGGCCGCGACGCGCTCGCCAAACAGACGCGCGGTCTCCAGGTCACCGGGCAGCATTTCGTTGGCACCAGCGTCTGACGGGCTCTGCGCCATGGCACCGCTGAAAGAGCCCACGTAGTTCACATCGTTGCGCTGGGCTGCCTTGCTGTTGCTGGGCATCATGCCGGTCCCCACCCACACGCCACTGTGCTGCATGGCCAGTGTGAACAGGTAGTGCAGCGTGGAGAGCTTGTCACCGTTCATGGTGGCGCTGTTGGTGAAGCCGGCAAAAAGCTTGTCTTTCCACTGCTGCGTGAACCAGGCTTTGCTTGACGCATCGGCAAACTTCTTGAACTGCCAGCTCACACTGCCCATGTAAGTGGGGCTGCCCATGATGATGGCATCGGCTTCGTTCAGCAGATCCCAACCACCCTCGGGCAGATTGCCATCGGGGTCGATGGCCAAGAGTTCGGCCTTGGCGCCATCGGCCACCGACTGCGCCATGCGAAGGGTCTGACCATAGCCAGAATGAAATACAACAACAATCTTGCTCATTTGAAGACTCCAGAAAAGCGCCGCCAGGGCGCGGGATTGGTTCCAGGAAGCCGCGTTCAGGCGGCGAGATCAAACACCAGCACTTCGGCGTCCTCTGCGCCACCAAGAGACAGGCGGGATTCGTCCGACAGAGCCAGCGCGTCACCGGCCTTCAGCGACTCGCCATTGGCCTCGAGTTTGCCTCGTACCAGGTGCACATACGCCTTGCGTTCGGGCCGCAGTTGCATTTCGACCGAGTCGGCACCATCAAGCAAACCCGCATAGACCGCCGCATCGGCATGAATGGTCACCGAACCCGACGCCCCATCTGGTGAGGCCACCAACTGCAACCGCCCGCGCTTGCCGCTCTGGGGGAAGGTCTTTTGCTCGTAGCCAGGTTCGATGCCACGCAGCTCCGGTTCGATCCATATCTGCAAAAAATGGGTGGTCTGGTTGGGTGCGTGGTTGAACTCGCTGTGGCGAACACCCGTGCCCGCGCTCATGCGCTGCAAGTCGCCGGGAGGAATGCCTTTGATGTTGCCCATGCTGTCGCGATGCGCCAGGTTGCCTTCCAGCACGTAGCTGATGATCTCCATGTCGCGATGGCCATGGGTGCCAAAGCCCGTCCCCGGCGCAATGCGGTCTTCATTGATCACCCGAAGGTTGCCCCAACCCATCCACTGGGGGTCGAAATAATCGGCAAATGAAAAGGAGTGCTGACTCTTCAGCCAGCCATGATCCGCGTGCCCGCGGGCTTCTGAACGCCGAACCAGTTTCATGATTTCAATCCTTTCTTGGCCCGAACACGACTCAAACGGTGTGGACCATCCATGACCTGAATTCTGGATTGGGTACCCAATTTGGTGACGCCATCGAATTGATGGCATCATTCAAATTTTCTGAATATTCTCACCCTGCAGCCATGCCCAAAAGCTCCCCACGCGCGGCCTTGTCGCCTGAAAACCTGGGCCTGATCGAAACCGTGCACCGCCTGGGCAGCATGGCCGCTGCTGCCCGGGAGTTGGGCATGGTGCCCAGTGCGCTCACCTACCGCGTCCGGCTGGTGGAAGATGCGCTCGATGTGTTGCTTTTTGATCGCAGCGCACGACGGGCGAAGCTCACGCCGGCGGGGACCGAACTGCTTCGCGCGGGCAAGGCCCTGCTGCAGGAATTCGATGCAGTGGCGGAGCGTGTCAAAAGGGTCGCCACCGGCTGGGAGCCCCAGTTCACCATTGCGGCCGACGCCATCATTGCCCGCGCGACATTGTTCGAGCTTTGCGAAGCGTTTTATGCAGAAGGAAGCCCCACCCGGATCAAGATCCGAGCGGAGACGCTCTCGGGCACCCTGGAAGCACTGCAACACGGCCATGCGGACCTGGCATTGGGCGTCAGCAGCGATGTCAACCTGCCAGGAATCCAGTCCGCCCCGCTGGGCGATGTGCAATTCGTCTATGCCGTGGCCCCACACCACCCGCTCGCCCTGATCGACCACCCCCTGAGTGAAGACGAAGTCCGCAGTTCTCGAGCGGTGGCCGTGGCCGACTCCACCCAAAAAGGCAACGGCATTACCCACAATCTCTTTCAGGCCAGGACGTGCTCACTGTGCCGACCATGCAACACAAACTCGAAGCGCAGTTGCGTGGCATGGGAACAGGCTTTCTTCCACTGCCCTTGGCGCAGCCCTATATCGCGGCCGGCCGACTGGTGGTGAAAACTGTGACGCAGCGCCGCGACCAGTTCACGGCCCACTACGCGTGGCGCAGAACCCGCAACGCAGCCGATATGGGACGTGCATTGCGTTGGTGGATCGATCAGCTGCAACACCCCAATACCCGCGCGGCCCTGCTTCACAACCACCACCAGAACTGACCGGACGGCCCCACAGAAAAGTCGTGGTGCTGCGTGGGCACGAGGCGGTGGGGCTGATACAGTCAAGCCCATACTGGCCAACCCGTGACGTGACATGAAAAAGAGCAAAACACCCACCTCACCGTCCAAAGCAAGGCAAAAGAAGGCGTCAGGCCCCAAGCCACGGGTGGACGATGGCCCGCTGAGCATCGCCGTCATCGGTGCAGGCATGGCAGGCGTGGCCTGCGCCCGAACCTTGTTGCAAGCGGGACACCACGTCACGCTGATTGAAAAAGCCGCGGATTTGGTGGCCGCATGGCAACCCGCCGAACCGAGTTTGGTGGTTTCGATCACGGCGCCCAGTACTTCACAGTCCGTGACAAACGCTTTGCCAAAGTGCTGGAAGGCGCCCAGGAGCAGATCAGGCCCTGGAGCGTGAGCACAGTGCGGGTGTTGGACGAGCTGGGCCATGTCCTGGCCAGCGCTCCGCCACCAAGCGAACCCCACTTTGTTGCCATTCCCGGCATGAGCGGCCTGGTGAGCCATTGGGCCCAGCCCCTGCTGAAACCAGAGCTGCACCAGGTCAGTGGTGCGCAGACACGGCTGGAAACACGGGTGACCCATCTCGAACGCGACGCGCTCAACCCCAAACAATGGCAACTGCGTGCACAGGACAGCGAGGGCGGGCAACATGTGCTGGGTGGTTTTGACCGGGTGGTGTTGGCCCTGCCCCATCTGCAGGCGCACGATCTCTTGCTCGCGTCTGGCCACTCACCCGAGTTGCGGCAACAACTCAACAAGGTGACAGTGGCTCCGTGCTGGACCTTGATGGTGGCTTACCCCAATGCCATGCAACCCGACCTGCCCCACATCGGCCCGCAATGGAACGCTGCGCGCAGCACCCACCACCGCATCAGTTGGCTCGCCCGCGAGAACAGCAAGCCGGGACGCGAGCGCATCGAACGCTGGACCATCCAGGCCAGCCCAGCCTGGTCCACGCGCCATCTGGAAGACGACGATGAGCGCGTCAAAGGCAAACTGCTCAAAGGCTTTGCAGAAATCACCGGCATCCGCGCCACGCCTGCGCATGCGGTGGTGCACCGCTGGCGCTTCGCCCAGACCCAGCAACCCTTGGGTCGGTCGTTTGTTTTCGACCAGGACCTCGGCATCGGGCTGTGCGGCGATTGGTGCCTCGGACACCGTGTGGAGGATGCGTTCATTTCCGGACTGGAACTGGCGCTGGCAATGAAATGAGGCGGCAGCGCTGCCACGAAGCGCTGCCCTGATGAGCGCCCCATCCGGCTACCTGGGGCGTTTCGCCCCCTCGCCAACAGGTCCCTTGCACGCCGGGTCGCTTGTGGCTGCGCTGGCGAGTTGGCTCGATGCCCGGGCCAATGAAGGAATCTGGCTGGTGCGCATGGAAGATGTGGACACCCCCCGGTGCGTTGCGGGTGCCGGCGAGCTGATTCTTCGGCAGCTCGCGGCCTGCGGCCTTGTAAGTGACGAACCGGTGATATGGCAATCCACGCGCTCAAACCGATACCAAACGGCGCTCGACGACCTGAGTCAACGCGGACTGGCCTATCCCTGCGGCTGCTCTCGCAAGGAAATCGAATCCAGCCTCTTCGCCATGGGCATCGCGGTCGAACGCAACAAACCAGCCGTCTACCCTGGGACCTGCCGTCCCGAGCGCGGCGGCTTGAAGGGCAAGCCCGCCAGGGCCTGGCGCTTCACCACCCCGACCGAATCGCAGGTGGCATGGTTCGACCAGGCGCTGGGTGATCAATCCCAAGATGTGGCTCAGGAGGTAGGAGACTTTGTCCTCAAACGGGCCGATGGACTGTGGGCATATCAACTGGCCGTGGTCGTCGACGACGCGGCGCAGGGGGTCACCCACATCGTTCGAGGACAGGATCTGGCCGACAACACCCCCCGGCAGATCCTCTTGCAAAGGGCGCTTGGGTTGCCCACACCGAACTACCGCCACACCCCCCTGGTCATGGGCGCCAACGGTGAAAAGCTCAGCAAACAAAACGGCGCCCAGGCCCTTGACTTGAGTGATCCGAGCCACGCGCTCAATCAGGCAGCCGCTACGCTGGGGTTGCCATCGGCCCAAAACCGCCCGGTGGCAACCTGTCTGGCACTCTGGGTGAACGCCTGGCGAGCGATAGCCACCGCGGGCATACCCGAAATGGGCCAACTGTCGCCCAGGGTGGGGCCGAAATGTTAGTCGTCCGTAAAATCAGCTTCATTATGTAGAACAACGGTAAACCCAGGAGGTGCCGGACCACGGTGAGCCCCGCCCCCCGAGGGGCGGGCCACGCAACAGCACTGCCCCGACCAGCCACCAAACAAGAAGCCTTGATCGAATGACCCAATCAGCCTTGAATGCAACGAGCGCGAAGCGGCAGATCTCCATGGAACATGGCCTGGTTGGGCTTGCTGGGCTGGGATTGATCTTGTACACCGCACTTGAATTCCCGGGGGTGACACTCGCACTGAACGTGGCTTCGGTGCTCATGTTTGCGGCAGGTTTCTGGGCCGCACAACGGCTGCTGGGCAGAGGGGCGGCCAACCTGTTTGCCACCTTGGCCTTGCTCGTAGGATGGTTTGCCGAACAAATGGGTTCGTCTCGCGGCTGGTTCTTCGGCCGCTACACCTACACCGATGTGCTGGGCCTGCAACTGGGCAATGTGCCGGTCGTGATTCCACTGATGTGGTTTGCCCTGTGCTTCACCGGCTATGTGATGGCCAGCTTCCTGCTTTGGCGCCAGCCTGTGCCGCCCCGCCTGGGTCTGGGCGGAGCCCTGTTGGTGGCCTGGCTGGCGGCCATGATCGTCACTGCGTTTGATCTGGGCGCAGATCCCTACTTCGTGTTCGTCCTGAAAGCCTGGGTCATGCAGAAGACGGACGGCGGCTGGTTTGGCGAGACGCTTCAGGGTTTTGCGGGCTGGATGCTGATCGGGGGGCTGATCGTGCTGGCGTTCCAGTTGATCGCTGCATCCAGACTGCCTGCTTCGGCCCCTTGTCCGCAGTCCAGGATTGCCACGCTGGTCCCTTTGTCCATCTACGCCAGCGCCCTGATCTTCCAGTTGGCGTTCGGGCATCCCATTGAAATCCGTGCCATTGCTTTCTTTGCCATGGGCATTCCCTTGTTGGTGGCCACGACCAGTTGGCTGCAATGGACACACAGTTCCCAGAGGGCCTGATCTTGAACACCGACCGCGCCCTTGAACGCCAGAAGTACCGTGCTGACCCGCTGGCGGACGACACGGTGGCCGCCCTGATTCCGGCTGGCGCCCCGCAAGACACCCAGGGCTTCTCGCTGGCCACCCGTCTGATGGCCACCTGGACCACCAACGCCTCCCTGACCCACTGGCAGCCCGAGGGCCCTCAAGCCGACCCGCAAGTGGTGGAGTCCCTGCAACGCTATCTGGAACAAGGCAGGGTGCTGCCCGAATGGGTGGATGCCGCGAAAGTCGCGCGGGCCGAACAGCTGTTCTTTGAATACGGCCCCCTGTCATGCACCCTGTTGTTTTGCAGCAGCCTGCCCGAGTGCTACCTGCCGCCGCACCTGGCAAAGGTACTGCACATCGCGGGACAGCTGGAGGCCCATACGGAACACCGCATTCGGCAGACGGCCGCCATGGTGTTTCCGGTCATGATGCACGGCGGGCTTCTGAGCGACGACGGCTCGGGCGTGGCGCAGGTGCTGAAGGTGCGCCTGATACATGCTTCCATCCGCCACCTCATCCTGCGCGGCAACCCTTCGGCTGCCGCAGGAAGCATTGCGCCTCGCATGGATGCCACGGCACCAGCCGGACTCCACGAAGCGCTGCTCGCTCATGGCTGGAGTGTGGACACGCAGGGGCTGCCCTGCAACCAGGTCGAGCTGGCTTACACACTGCTCACTTTCAGCTACTGCTTCCTGGAAGGCATGCGAAAACTGGGGCAGCGACTCTCGCGGGCCGATGAAGAGGCCTACCTGCACGCATGGAATGTCATGGGCCACGTGCTGGGAATCGACACCGACCTGATGGCCCACACCATGGACGAGGCGCAATCCTTGTTTGAACGCATTCAAAGCCTGTCCATCGACCAACAGCCGTCAAACGACCCGCGCCCCGCCCTGGGGGGCGCCCTGATGGGCGCGCTGGCGAAATCGATCCGCCTGCCCGTGATTCGCCAGATTCCCGTCCCGCTCACACAATGGCTGATTGGGCGTGAAAGCGCCAAGATCATCGGCGTGGCCCAGCGAATCTCCTGGTTGACCCGAATCACCTTCTGGCTTGGCCTCGGACTGACGCGCCTGATCGACACCATTGTTCAGTGGGTGGTGCCCAGTTTCTCCCTCACGCGCATGTTCACCCGCGTGGTGGGCTATCACCTGATAACGCGCTTTCTGCTTGACCAGACCAGACCTTTGAACTTGCCCGAGCACCTGCTCGATCCGCTTCATCAAACGGTCGCGGCCTGGGACAATGACCAAAAGGCACCCGGCTGGATCAATCGGCTGGAGGACCGTCTCACCACCACGGGCCCTTGGCGAGCGGTGCGAAAACAACAAGGAGGATGAGGTCGATGAATGCAATTGTTCCCAGGGGCCACGCCCGATCCGCCACCCTGCTCCTGCAAGCCCGCATCTGGTGGGTGGTCCTGGCTTGGCTGGTGGCCTTCACGGCAGCGATGGGCTGGCCGAACGCCGCACGCGCCCAACCCCAGGGCAACACCGACCTTACGATGCAGTCCCGTTTCTGGGTCGACACCACGGGCAAGGCCGATATCTACGAAGTCTCGAAGATGTCCAGCGAGGCGTTTCAACCCATCGAATCGCACCGTTCCTTCAAGCTTGACACCGGCAGTCTTTGGATACGCGTCGAGCTGCCCGCGCTGGACAGCGAACACCAGTGGTACCTGTCCCTGGACGCATCGGCTTTCACAGACCTGGCCGTGTTCTATCAGGAGAACGCCTCGACGAGCTGGAAGAAGCAACAGGCTGGGGACCACATCCCCGTGGCGGAATGGTCGGTGCCAGGGCGTGCGCCCACCTTCACCATCAATCCCAAAAACACACCCGGTACCGCCTGGCTGCGCATCGAGAACAACCCGGCTCCGATCAGCCCGCGCCTGTCGTTGATCAACGGGTCTGAGATGAAAATCCAGGGCGACTGGACCACGCTCCTGATCGGCGCCTATATCGGCTTTGTCTTGCTGGTGATGTTCCTGGGCTGGGTCCATGCCCGCCTCTACGCCGACCGGGCCTTCGTGGCCTATGTGTTCTACGTAGCCAGCATGCTGGGTTTTCAGATCGCGTTCACCGGCTTTGGCGGTGCCTTTTTCTGGGGCCACTGGGCGTGGTGGAACAACGCTGCCCCGGCGATGTTCATGCTGTGGCTTACCGCATCGGGGATCTGGTTCGTCCGCGAAGCCTGCTCCCTTCCTCGGCACAACGGCGTCGTCGACCGGGTGGCGGTGACCTGGTCCCAGTTCGGCTTTGCGTTTTCAGCCGTCTATGCCCTGGCGGCCAACGAGACCACCTTCCTCGTTCTCAACCTCTACGGCCTGCTCTCGGTGATGATGAGCATCGCCCTTTGTTTCTGGGCCTGGCGCCAAGGTGAGCGCTACGCGGGCTGGCTGTTGCTGGGCTTCTTGCCGGTCCATCTCGGCTACCCTTTCCCCGCACTGCGCAGCACAGGTGTGCTTCCCGACAGCTGGGCCACACAGTACGCCGTGCTCATCGGCTCGGCCATCGAGATTCCGCTGCTGCTCTACACTGCACCGCCGGGCGAAGGACTTCAGTGAGAACCGGGCACGCATGCGTGCACTGGACAGCACCGACCCGCTCACAGGCCTCACCATCACGCCCATTCTTCGCCTGCGTCTGCGCGACGCCATGCGACGCGCCAAACGCAATGGGCACCTGTGCGGCCTGCTTCTGGTGGAAGTTTCCAACCACGCCGAAATCGTGGCACTGGAAGGCCGCGAAGGCGGTGACCGGGCACTGGTGGTGGCGGCCTCGAAGCTGTCGCGTGTGGTGCGCGATGTGGACACGGTGTGCCGCGTGTCCAACACCCGGTTTGCGGTGCTGGTCGAAGGCCCTGTGCGCCCTGATCAGATCAAGCTGCTGGCGCAGCACTTTGTCGCCAAAGGCCTGGAACGCACCTCCATTCTTCCGAACGACACCGGCTTGCGATTCCGCATGGTGACGGCCATGTTGCCCATGCCGTCCACGACCCAGGGTGAAGCCGAGAGCGAAGACTGGAACGAACACCAGATCCTCAAACAGCTCGACACGGCACTGGATCAACTCGCCGTGGACACGCGAAGAGCGGTGCAGCACCTGCCACAAGGCTTCACCCAAGAACGCGACTCCCCCGGCCAGGGTGCTTGACGCCCAGCATGGACGGCGTTCTGCGGGTCCCCTCCGCAGAACGCCGCCTACAATTCTGGCCCAGATCGCGAAACAAGCCATGACGTCAGAACCCGCCTCCGAAGCCCCCATTCAAAACCAGCGTCCCGACAACCAGGGCGACAAGCCCTACATGCGCGTGATCAAGAGCTACGTGCTGCGCGGGGCACAGGCCCGGCAGGCCCGGGCTTTTGAGCAGTTTGGACCGAAATACCTGTTGAGCTACCAGGCCAGTCCGCTGGACGTGGCTGCGGCCTTTGGCCGAACGGCCCCGCTGTACATGGAGATCGGTTTTGGCATGGGCGGGGCCACCGCCCACATTGCCCAGGTGAGGCCTGAGGACAACTTCATTTGTTGCGAAGTCCACGAACCCGGCGTGGGCTCACTGCTCAAGCTCATTGGCGAAGGCGGGATCGAGAACATCCGCATCTTCCGCCACGACGCGGTCGAGGTGCTGGACCACATGCTGGGTGAAGGCAGCCTGGACGGCGTGCACATCTTCTTTCCAGACCCCTGGCACAAAAGCCGCCACCACAAACGCCGCCTGATCCAGGGCCCGTTCGTCAACCGCCTGGCCCGCCACGTCAAACCCGGGGGTATCTGCATCTCGCAACCGACTGGGAACCCTATGCCGGAGCAGATGCATCAGGTGCTCGAAGCCGAGCCGCTGCTGGTCAACAGCGACACCCAGCCCGGCCCGCACGGCTGTACCACCAAACCCGACTACCGCCCTTTGACCAAGTTCGAAAACCGAGGCATCAAGCTCGGACACGGCGTTTGGGACCTGGTCTATCGCCGGGTGTGATTCCCTGACGGTCAGCCAGCGCTGGTTTATCGCCCCATGTCGCGTCGACCGGCCAACCCCGCCATTCCCCCGCGCAACGGTGTCGCCCCCAGTTGCGTCACCCTGCCCAGCTTAAACCCGCACCTTGGGCCACCGTGGTCGACTACCTCGCGCATCGCATGCCCGCGGTGTCCAAGGACAACTGGCTCGCTCGCATCTCGTTGGGGCAGGTGTTCAAAGACAACGGGGAGCCGCTGCAGGCCCATGCCTCTTACCGCTCAGGGGCCAGGATTTACTACTACCGCGAATGGCCGAGTGAACAGACCGTGCCATTTGAGGAGGTGGTGCTGTTTCAGGATGAACACCTGGTGGTGGCAGACAAGCCCCATTTCTTGCCGGTCACACCCGGCGGGCGGTTTGTTCAGCAAACCTTGCTGGTTCGCCTGCAGCGGCGGCTGAATCTGCCACAGCTGAGCCCCCTGCACCGCATCGACCGAGAAACTGCGGGCCTGGTGCTGTTCTCGGTCAACCCTGAAGAACGCGGAGCCTACCAGGCGCTGTTCAGCGGACGCGCCATCGAAAAGACCTACGAAGCCATCGCGGCCCACACAGAAACCGTGGCTTGGCCGCTGACCCGGCGCAGTCGACTGGAAGAGCACCCCGAGGCTTTCTTTCGCATGGTCGAGGCCGACGCCGGTTCAACACCGAACAGCGAAACCACCATCGCGCTGCTGGAGCGGCGAGGCGCCTGGGCACGCTACAAACTCATCCCCATCAGCGGCAAGCGGCACCAGCTCCGGGTTCACATGAACGCACTGGGGCTGCCGATCGTGGGCGACCAGTTCTACCCGACGGTGTTGAGGGGGCCCGAGGAGCCGGAAGACTTTGCCACGCCATTGCGCCTGCTGGCCAAAAGCGTGGCCTTCACCGACCCGGTCACTGGCGCGCCACGAAGCTTCCAGAGCCGGCAAAGTCTGGCCTGGCCAGACCCCGCCTGACACCAGCACCCTCAAACGCGCTCTGACACCCAGGCCTGTACCGAAGCAAGCGCCTTTGGCAGGGCCTTGGCGTCGGAACCGCCGGCCATGGCCATGTCGGGCTTGCCGCCGCCTTTGCCACCGACTTGCTGGGCCACGAAGTTCACCAGCTCGCCGGCCTTGACTTTGCCCACGCTGTCCGCGGTCACACCGGCGGCCAGTTGCACCTTCTCACCATCCACGGCGGCCAGCACGATGGCTGCCGATTTGAGCTTGTCCTTGAGTTTGTCCATGGTCTCGCGCAGGGTCTTGGCGTCGGCGCCGGGCAGCATCACCGCCAATACCTTGAGCCCTTTCACGTCCACCGCCTGACCCACCAACTCATCGCCCTGGGCCGATGCCAGCCGGCTCTTGAGCGCGCCCATTTCCTTCTCCAGGTCACGCATCTGGTCCAACAAAGCACCGACTTGGGCTGGCACTTCGTGAGGCGTAACCTTCAGAGTGCCAGCGACCCCGCCCAGGGTGGTTTCCATGCCTTGCACATAGCGCAGCGCATTCATGCCCGTCACCGCTTCCACCCGCCGCACACCGGCAGCAACGCCGCCCTCGGCGGTGATGGTGAAGAAGCCGATGTCGCCGGTGCGCTGCACGTGCGTGCCACCGCACAGCTCGCGGCTGCTGCCGATGTCCAGCACCCGCACGGTGTCACCGTACTTCTCGCCAAACAGCATCGTGGCCCCGGTCGCCTTGGCCGCCTCGATGTCCATGACGCGCGCCTGGGTCGGTGCATTCGCCACAATCTCCGCATTGACCCGCTGTTCGATTTCGCGGATCTGCTCGTCGGTCACCGGCGCGTTGTGGGTGAAGTCGAAGCGGGTCTTGTCGGCATCCACCAACGAGCCTTTTGCTGCACATGGCCGCCCAAGACCTCACGCAAGGCTTTGTGCATCAGGTGGGTCACCGAGTGGTTGCGCATGGTTGACGCACGCTGGGCGGTGTTCACCTGCGCAGTCACGCCATCGCCAACCGCCAGCGTCCCTTGCTCCAGCGTGCCATGGTGGCCAAACACATCGGCTTTGATCTTCTGGGTGTCGCCCACGGCGAAGCTTGCCGAGGCGGTTCGGATCGTGCCCTCATCGCCCACCTGACCACCACTCTCGGCGTAAAACGGCGTGGTGTCGAGCACCACCACCCCTTGCTGCCCCGTTTTGAGCTCGGCCACCGGCGTGCCGTCGAGATAAAGCGCGACCACCTTGGCAGGCGCTTCCAGTTGCGCATAGCCCACAAACGCGTTGCCCGCGCCCGTGTACTCCAATGCCCGGTCCATCTTGAACTTGCCCGCGGCGCGCCCAGCGGCCTTCTGCTTCTCCATGGCGGCATGGAAGCCGGCATCGTCCACGGTCACGGACCGTTCCCGGCAAACATCGTTGGTCAGATCGAGCGGGAAACTGCATAGGTGTCGTGCAGCTTCGAAAGCCACGTCACCCGGCAGTTGCTTCACACCTCCTCCAGCGCGCTGTCCAGGAATCTCCATGCCCGTGGCCAGCGTCTCTAAAAAGCGCTCCTCCTCGGTTTTCAACACCTCGGTGATGCGTTGTTCCTGGGCGGCCAGGTTCGGGTAGGCGTCGCCCATGAGCCGGACCAGGTCGGCCACCAGCTTGTGGAAGAACGGGGTCTTCTTGCCCAGCTTGTAGCCGTGGCGAATCGCTCGGCGCACGATGCGCCGCTGCACGTAACCGCGCCCCTCGTTGCTGGGGATCACGCCATCGCTGATCAGAAAGGCCGTGGCGCGGATGTGGTCGGCAATCACCTTGAGCGAAGGGTTTCCCAGGTCGGTGGCATCGGTTTCGCGCGCAGCGGCTTTGATCAACGCTTCAAAAATGTCGATCTCATAGTTGCTGTGCACGTGCTGCAGGATCGCCGCCAGGCGCCTCAGGCCCATGCCGGTGTCCACACAGGGCGCGGGCAGCGGCTTGACCGAGACCGTCTTCGGCCATGTCGAACTGCATGAACACGTTGTTCCAGATCTCGATGAAGCGGTCACCGTCTTCATCAGGGCTGCCTGGAGGGCCACCGGGAATCTCGGGGCCGTGGTCGTAGAAGATCTCCGAGCAGGGGCCGCAGAGGGACCGGTGTCGGCCATCATCCAGAAGTTGTCGGACTTGTAGCGCCCGCCCTTGTTGTCACCGATGCGGATCACGCGCTCGGGAGGCAAGCCGATTTCTTTGGTCCAGATGTCGTAGGCCTCATCGTCTTCGGCATACACCGTGGCCAGCAGGCGCTCGGCGGGCAGTTTGTAGACCTCGGTCAGCAACTCCCAGGCCCATTTCAGCGATTCGCGCTTGAAATAGTCGCCGAAGGACCAGTTGCCCAGCATCTCGAAGAAGGTGTGGTGGCGGGCGGTGTAGCCGACGTTTTCCAGGTCGTTGTGCTTGCCGCCGGCCCGCAGGCAGGCCTGCACCGACACCGCGCGGCTGTAGAGCGCTTGTCGGTGCCCAGGAACTACGTCCTTGAACTGCACCATGCCCGAGTTGGTGAACATGAGCGTGGGATCGTTGCCCGGCACCAGCCCGCTGGAGGGCACGATGGTGTGGCCCTTGGAGGCAAAGAAGTCAAGAAAGGTCTTGCGGATATCGGCAACGGTTGCGGGGCGGGTCATGGTGGCCTTGAAATGGGTTCAAACGGGACGGGTTGGGCGAAAACCGCACCAAACCCTGCATTTTCGCAAACTGGCGAGGCCTGCGGGGCGAAGGGCCGCAATTGGCACTCAGTCAAGGTTGCGCTGATCTTTCAGGAAAGACAGCACTTTAGGCTCATCGGTGAAAGCGACATTGAATCGAAACCACGGGCTTGGCGCCAGATCTGGCGCAAACAAGTGGCCTGGTCCCAACAGAATGTCCTGTTCTGCCGCCTTGTAGGCCAGCTCGGCGGCGTTCTTGATTTCGGGGTGGCGGGCCCACAGAAACATGCCGGCCTTGGGCTCCGAGAACAGCTCGAATCCATTGGCCTCCAGCGCCTGCGCCACATGCTGGTGGGCCGTGCCCAGTCGCTCACGCAGGCCTCGCAGGTGCTTGCGCCAGCGGCCGTCCACCAGGGCCCCATAGGCGAGGCGTTCGCTGAACTCCGAAGAGGTCAGCCCGGAAATCATCTTGAGTTGCGCAAAATCTTCCAGCAAATCGGGTGGCGCAGCCAGGTACCCTGCCCGCAGGTTGGGCGAGATGGTCTTGGAGAAGCTGCTGATGTAGACCACGCGCCTGAGCTGGTCCAGGCTGGCCAACGAGGGGCGTGGCTCGGGATCGAGGTCCACGTAGATGTCGTTCTCCACCACAGTGAACTGATGCTTCTCGGCCAACTGCACAACCCGGTGCAGGTGCGCCAGCGAAGCCACCGAGCCCGTGGGGCTTTGCAGGCGAGGCTGGGTGAAAAAAACCTTGGGTTGATGCGTTTTCACCAACGCCTCCAACGCCTCCAGGTCATAACCACTGGGGGTGCGTGGCACGCCCACCAGGCGTGCTCCCAGAAACCGCAGAGAAAACAGCAAATTGGGGTAGCCGGGGTCGTCCACCAGCACCACGTCCCCAGGTCGCACCAGGCATCGAGCCACCAGGTCCAGGGCCTGGCTTGAGCCATGGGTCAGCAACACCTGCTCGGCGCTCAATGCAATTTCCTGCTCCGCCAGGAACCCACACACCAGCTCCCGCAATGGCAGGAAGCCCTTGGGCTCACCATAGGCCCCCAGCTCGGTCTTCCCGGCGGCCAAGGCCCGCAGACTGCGCCGCAGGCCATCCTGAAACAGCCAATCGCTCGGAATCCAGCCGCAGCCGGGTTTCATGCGCAGCGCCCGATTCTCGAAGACGCGCCGCAGGTACCACATGGAATCGAAGTTGTGGTTGGCCGATTCCACGGGCGCTTGCTGCGCACTGGAGCGCGTCAGGCCCTCGCGCTGCCGAACAAAGAAGCCGGAATGTGGGCGTGAGGCGAAATAACCCTGGGCAACCAGCCTGTCGTAGGCATCCACCACGGTGTAGACGCTCACCCCTTGCGCGTGGGCGAACTGCCGTATGGACGGCGCCTTGGCGCCTGGGCGCAAATTGCCGCTCTGGATCGCCTCCCGAAAGCCTTCGACGATCTGCACCACCAAAGGCACCGTGGATTTGGGATCGATGGAGAACATAACTTTGTGAAACCTGGATGGAATCTGTACCGGTGGAGCGGGCTATACAGTGCATTGGCACCAACGGGCTGTCTGTATATGGTACCCACCGCACCTTATGCATAGAGTACGCCCCAGCCCATCCAACCACACCTCACCCCTGCGGAGAGTCTCCATGCAACGCGAATCCCAAGCCACCAACGCCATGCTCATGGCCCGCCGCAACGCCGCTGTTCCGCGCGGCGTTGGCCACAGCCACCAGATCTTCATCGCCAAGGGCGAAAACGCCGAAGTCTGGGACGTCGAAGGTCGCCGTTACATCGATTTCGCTGGCGGGATTGCCGTGCTCAACACCGGCCACCGCAACCCCGCGGTCGTCGAAGCCGTCAAAGCCCAGCTCGACCAGTACACCCACACCTGCTTCCAGGTGCTGGCCTACGAGCCCTACGTCGAGCTGGCCGAGCGGCTCAACGCCAAGGCGCCAGGCGACTTTGCCAAGAAGACGCTGTTCCTCACCACCGGCGCCGAGGCCGTGGAAAACGCCATCAAGATTGCCCGCGCCCACACCGGCCGCTCCGGCGTGATCGCGTTCACCGGCGGGTACCACGGCCGCACCCTGCTCACGCTGGGCATGACCGGCAAGGTGGCCCCCTACAAACTGGGCTTCGGCCCCTTCCCCAACGAAATCTTCCACGCCCGCTTCCCCAACGCCTTGCACGGCGTGAGCGTGGACGACGCCATGGCGTCTGTCGAACAGATCTTCAAGAACGACATCGAAGCCAGCCGCGTGGCCGCCATCATTCTGGAGCCGGTTCAAGGCGAAGGCGGCTTCAACGTGGCGCCGCCCGAACTCTTCCAACGCCTGCGCGCCCTGTGCGACCAGCATGGCATCCTGCTGATCGCAGACGAGGTGCAAACCGGCGCGGGCCGCACAGGCACCTGGTTCGCGGTGGAGCAAAGCGGCGTGGCCCCCGACCTGATCACCATGGCCAAGTCCATGGCGGGCGGCTTCCCCATTTCGGCGGTCATCGGCCGCGCCGAAGTGATGGACGCGCCAGCCGCAGGCGGCCTGGGCGGCACCTATGCCGGCAGCCCGCTGGCCTGTGCAGCAGGCCTGGCCGTGCTCGACGAGTTTGAAAAGAACAACCTCCTGCAGCGCAGCAAAGACGTCGGCCTGCGCCTCACCACCCAGCTTCAGGCGCTGGCCAAGCGGCACAAGTGCATTGCGGAAGTCCGGGGCCTGGGTGCCATGGTCGCCATCGAGCTGTGCAAGAACGGCGATCCCGAACAACCCGACGCAGACCTCACCAAGGCCCTGGCGGCCGAAGCGGGCAAGCGTGGGCTGATCATCCTCACCTGCGGCACCTACGGCAATGTGGTGCGCATTCTGGTGCCGCTGACCGCGAGCGATGCCTTGCTCGACGAAGGCCTGGCCATCATCGCCGACTCGCTCGACGCGCTGCAGCCCGCATGAGCGAGGCGCGCGCTTCCGTTGACGCCGGTCTGGCGCCTTCGCCCCGCCCCCTGGCCGGGGTTCGTGTGCTCGACCTTTCGCGGGTGCTGGCCGGCCCTTGGGCGGGTCAGATGCTGGCGGACTACGGCGCCGAGGTGCTCAAGGTCGAACGGCCGGGCACGGGCGACGACACCCGATCCTGGGGCCCTCCCTGGTGGGGCGAAGGCGAGCAACGCGTCGCCGCCTACTTCATCTGCGCCAACCGCGGCAAACGCTCCGTGGCCATCGACCTGGCCAGCGAATCCGGGCTGCAGCAGGTGCGGGAACTCGCTCGTGGTGCCGACATCCTGATCGAGAACTACAAGGTCGGCCAGTTGGCCAAATACGGCCTGGATGCCGACAGCCTGCAGGCCATCAACCCGGGCTTGATCTATTGCTCGATCACCGGCTATGGCCAGACCGGCCCCCTGTCACACAAGGCAGGCTACGACTTCGCCATCCAGGCCGAGGCGGGTCTCATGAGCATCACCGGCGAGCCCGGTGGCGAACCCCAGAAGGTGGGCGTGGCGGTGACCGACCTGATGACGGGCGTGTATGCCACCAGCGCCATCCTGGCCGCGCTCCACGAACGCGCGCGCACCGGCAAAGGGCGCGTGATCGATGCCTCGCTTTTTGACGTGCAGGTGGCCATGCTGGCCAACCAGGGCGCCAACCAGCTCATTGGTGGCAAACCGCCCAGGCGCATGGGCAATGCCCACCCCAACATCGTGCCCTATCAGGTGTTCCCCACCCGCGATGGCCACATGGTGATCGCCGTGGGCAATGACGGCCAGTTTGCGCGCCTGTGTGAATGCGCGGGCCAGCCTGCGGTCTCCAGGGACGCGCGCTACAGCACCAACCCGGCGCGGGTGGAAAACCGCCAGAGCCTGGTGCCAATGATCACTGGCTGGACGCTCCAACGCAGCACCCAGGAGTGGGTGGCGCTGCTGGACGCGGCGGGTGTCCCGTGTTCCCCCATCCTGGATGTGTCACAGGTCATGTCACACCCCCATACCGTGGCACGCGAATTGCTCTTAGCTCCGGATGGTTTGCGTTCGCCGCCCATGGTGGCCCACCCCATCCTGATGGATGGTCAGCGGCTGGTGGCCGAGTTGGATCCCCCGGCGCTTGATGCACACCCTGCCAGTTGGCAACCCACCTCCCCTTGACCCCTAGATTCAGGCTTGCAGACCCATGACCCAGAGCAACGCACTCGTCACCTTCACCGGTGTGCAGAAAACCTACGACGGCCACATTCTGGTGGTGCGCGATCTGAACCTCGAAATCCAGAAGGGTGAGTTTCTTTCCTTGCTGGGCCCGTCGGGGTCTGGCAAAACCACCACCCTGATGATGCTGGCAGGCTTTGAATCGCCCACCGCGGGAGAGATCAGCCTGAACAACGTGCCGATCACCCGCACGCCACCACACAAGCGCAACTTCGGCATGGTGTTCCAGAACTACGCACTGTTTCCCCATATGACGGTGGCCGACAACATCGCCTACCCGCTCACGGTGCGCAAGTTGGGAAAGTCCGAGCGCGAAGAGAAAGTCAAGCGCGCGCTGGACATGGTGCAGATGGGCCACATGGGCGAACGTTACCCGGGTCAGCTTTCTGGTGGGCAGCAGCAACGGGTGGCGCTGGCCCGCGCCCTGGTGTTCGACCCCCAGCTGGTGCTCATGGACGAGCCCTTGGGTGCCTTGGACAAACAGCTGCGCGAACACATGCAGCTGGAGCTCAAGGCCCTGCACCGGCGCCTGGGTGTGACCTTCGTCTACGTCACCCACGACCAGTCCGAAGCGCTCACCATGTCCGACCGAGTGGCCGTGTTCAGCGAAGGGGTGATTCAGCAGATCGACCCGGTGGACCGCCTCTATGAAACCCCGGTCAACCGCTTCGTCGCCAGCTTTGTGGGCGACAACTCGGTGCTCGATGGCCAGGTCGTCCAGGCCGGCGATGCACAGTGCGAAGTGGCACTGAGCGATGGCACACGCCTGACCGGCGTCAACGTCAACCAGGCCCAGGTGGGCGATCAGGTGCAGTGCAGCGTGCGCCCCGAGCGCATTGGCCTGGCCAACGGCCAAGGCACGGCGGGCAACCTGCTCAGCGCTGAAGTGACCGATGTCATCTACTTCGGCGACCACCTGCGCCTGCGCTGCCAGACCAGCGACCAACCCGAACTCAGCGTCAAGCTGCCGCTGCAGTTCGCCGGCCAGATGCAAGCGGGCCACCGCGTGCAGTTGCACGTGCCCAACGAACACCTGCGCGTTTACCGCTGAGGCGCCGGCCTGCCCCAGCGCCCAGAGACCCGAGCAACCGTTTCCCCGTTCCCCTGTTCGTCAACCCAAAGGAGTCTTACTTCATGAAACTCAAACCCGTTCTGTTGGCCGTCTCGGCCATGCTGGCCTTGCCTGCCATGGCACAAAACCTCACCGTGGTGAACTTTGGGGGCGCCAACGGTGCAGCCCAGAAGGTGGCCTACGTGACCCCCTTCGAGAAAACGGGCGCCAAGGTGACCTCCGTTGAATACAACGGCGAACAGGCCAAGATCAAAGCCATGGTCGAAGCCAAAAACGTCACCTGGGACGTGGTCGAGGTGGAAAGCCCGGACCTGAGCCGCGGTTGCGACGAAGGCCTGTTTGAGACCATCGACTGGAGCAAGGTGGGCAACAAGGCCGACTTCCAGAAAGCCGCGGTGCACGAGTGCGGCGTGGGCACCTTCGTGTGGTCCACCGTGATGGCCTATGACGGCGACAAGCTCAAGACGGCCCCCACCACCTGGGCCGATTTCTGGGACGTCAAGAAATTTCCTGGCAAGCGCGGCTTGCGCAAAGGCGCCCGCTACAACCTCGAGTTCGCCCTCATGGCCGACGGCGTCAAGCCCGCCGACGTCTACAAGGTGCTGGCCACCAAAGAAGGCACAGAGCGCGCGTTCAAGAAGCTCACCGAGCTCAAACCCAACATCCAGTGGTGGGAAGCCGGCGCCCAGCCGCCCCAGTTCCTGGTCGCGGGTGACGTGGTCATGACCACGGCCTACAACGGCCGCATCGATGCCGCCCAGCGCGAAGGCAAAAACCTGAAAATCACCTGGACCGGTGGCATCTACGATCTGGACTACTGGGTCATGCCCAAAGGCACACCCAACAAAGACGCCGCGCTGAAGTTCATCGCCCTGGCCAGCTCGCCCGACGCCCAGGCCGAATACGCGAAAAACATCAGCTACGGCCCCACCAACAACAAGGCGCTTGCCAAGCTTGACGCCAAGGTGCTGGCCATGTTGCCCACATCCCCGGCCAACAGCAAGGATGCCCTGCAATTCGGCATCGCCTTCTGGGCCGACCAGGGCGAAGCCCTCGAGAAGCGCTTCTCGGCCTGGGCTGCGAAATGAGCATGGCCGGCAGCACCACCATGAACCCCACCGAAACCTTGTCGGGCGGCAACCTGGCGGCGCAGTTGCGCCGCGCCGAGCGCCGCAGGAAACTGCGGGCCATCACGCTCACACTGCCCCTGCTGGCTTTCCTGGTGGTGTTCTTTCTGGTGCCGCTGGCTTCCCTGCTCATTCGGGCGGTCGAAAACCCGGAAGTGGCCGATGCCCTGCCCCGAACGGGGCAGGCTTTGGCCCAATGGGACCGCAAAAGCGCGCCGCCAGCGGCCGCTTTCTCCGCCCTGGTCGACGACTTTTCTGCCTTTGAAGAAACCGCTGAGGCGGGCGCCCTGGCGCGCCGGCTCAACAGCGAAGTGGCTGGTGCCCGCTCGCTCGTCATGCGCACCTACCGCGCACTGCCGCTGGGCGAGAACCTCAGCCCCGAACAGGCCCGCGAGAAACTGCTTGAGCTCGATGAGCGCTGGGCCGAACTGCCCTACTGGCAGACCATTGCCAAGAACAGCTCCCGCTGGACGCCGGACTACCTGCTGGCCTCGGTCGACCTGAAACGCACCGCTCAAGGCGAGATCGTCAAGGTCGGCCCCAACGCCGCCGCCTTCAGCGACATTCTTGTGCGCACCTTCAAGATCAGCGCCATCGTCACCCTGTCTGCGCTGCTGCTGGGCTATCCGCTGGCTTACTGGCTGAGCACACTGGGAGAGCGCAAGGCCAACATCCTGCTCATCCTCGTGTTGCTGCCGTTCTGGACTTCGGTGCTGGTGCGCATCGCTGCCTGGATCGTCCTCCTGCAAAACAACGGACTGGTCAACCGGTTTCTCATGTGGATCGGCGCCACCGATGCCCCGATTCCCCTCCTCTTCAACCGACTCGGCGTGACCATCGCCATGGTCCACATCCTGCTGCCCTTCATGATCCTGCCGCTCTACAGCGTGATGAAGTCGGTACCCTCGAACTACCTGCGGGCTGCGGTGTCACTCGGCAGCGCGCCTCTGGCGGCTTTTTTCCGTGTTTACCTGCCGCAGACCTACCCAGGCGTTGCCGCGGGCGGATTGCTGGTGTTCATCACCTGCATCGGCTACTACGTGACCCCCGCCCTGCTCGGCGGACCGGCCGACCAGATGCTCAGCTACTACGTGGCGCAATACACCAACGTGGAAGTCAACTGGGGCATGGCCTGCGCGCTGGGCTCGGTGCTGCTGACCTGCACGCTCATTCTCTACGCGCTCTATCGAAAACTGGGCAAGGCCGAGTTGAGCCTGGGCTGAGCGCAAGGAATCGAACCATGTTGTCCACCATCTTCCCCTCCTTCCCCGCTTACTACACCCTGCTGGACAAAATCGGCTGGTACGCACTGCGCCTGACCGGCATCGGCGTGCTGGTGTTCCTGCTGCTGCCGGTGATCGTGATCATCCCGCTGTCCTTCAGCGACAGCTCCTTTCTCGCCTACCCCATCGAAGGGTGGTCGATGAAGTGGTACGAAGAGATGTGGCACGCCGACGAGTGGATACGCGCGGCCAAGAACAGCTTCATCGTGGCACCGCTGGCCACCCTGCTGGCGACCACCCTCGGAACCCTGGCCGCCATGGGTCTGGCCCGCACCCAGTTCCTGGGCAAGGGCTTCATCACCGGCCTGCTGATCGCCCCCATGGTGGTGCCGGTGGTGGTGGTCGGCGTGAGCAGCTACCTGTACTTCGCCAAGCTGGGCCTGAACGACAGCTACCTCGGCCTGATCCTGGTCCATGCCGCCCTGGGTGCGCCGTTTGTGGTGACCACGGTGCTGGCCACCTTGCAAAGCTTCAACCACAACCTGGTCAAAGCCAGCCTGAGCCTGGGGGCCAGCCCGCTGGAGACCTTCTTTCGCGTGACGCTGCCGGTGATCGCGCCGGGCGTGATCTCGGGCGCGCTGTTTGCCTTTGCCACCTCGTTTGACGAAGTCGTGGTCACGCTCTTCCTGGCCGGCCCCGATCAGGTCACCTTGCCGCGGCAGATGTTCACAGGCATTCGCGAGAACATCTCCCCCACCATCGCCGCCGTCGCCACCCTGCTCATCCTGTTCACCACCACACTGATGCTCACACTGGAATGGCTGCGCGGACGCCGCAAATGAATCAGCAAACCATGGCTCAATCATTCAACCAGCCGCTGGGCGGCAACGAGATGCCGCGCTTCGGTGGATTTGCCAGCATGATGCGCCTGCCCACGGCTGACAGCCCCCAGGGCCTGAACGCCGGTTTCATCGGCGTGCCGCTGGACATCGGCACCAGCCACCGCCCCGGTGCCCGCTTTGGCCCGCGCCAGATCCGCGCCGAGTCCTGCCTCATCCGGCCCTACAACATGGCCACCGGCGCAGCGCCCTTTGATGCCCTGCAAGTGGCCGATCTGGGCGATGTGGCGATCAACACCTACAACCTGCAAAAGTCGGTCGAGATCATCGAAGCGCACTACCGGCCCATCATCGAATCCGGTTGCATTCCCCTGACCCTGGGCGGCGACCACACCATCGCCCTGCCCATCCTGCGCGCACTCAAGGCCACCCATGGCCCTGTGGCCATGATCCACGTCGACGCGCATGCCGATGTCAACCCCGACATGTTCGGTGAACGCATCGCGCACGGCACACCGTTTCGCCGCGCGGTCGAGGAAGGCCTCCTGATCGGCAACAAGGTCTGGCAAATCGGCCTGCGCGGCAGCGGGTATTCGGCCGAAGACTTCGACTGGCCGCGCCAACAGGGCTTCACCGTGGTCCCTGCGCACGAGGTCTGGTGGCAATCGCTCACCCCGCTGATGGCGCAAATTCGCAAAGCCATTGGCCCCGACACCCCGACCTACCTCAGCTTCGACATCGACGGCATCGATCCCGCCTACGCCGGTGGCACCGGCACCCCCGAAGTCGGTGGTCTTTCGGTGCCGCAGGCACTGGAAATCGTGCGCGGATGCCGCGGCTTGAATCTCGTTGGCTGTGATCTCGTGGAGGTCTCTCCCGCCTACGACACCAGTGGCAACACCGCCCTGCTGGGCGCCAACCTGCTGTTCGAGATGCTCTGCGTCCTGCCTGGCGTGTCCTACCGCTAGTGTGCTGTCCCGCAAATGGTTTCATATGCAAGTTATTCGTGGGACAGCACACCAGGCCCCCTCCCACCACCGTCCCAATACCCCTGCCATGAACCGCCCTCAAGCCGTGCCCTCCGTGCAGATCGACAACGATCGCGTTATCGTCACCGAGTGGCGTTTCCCTCCCGGCGCAGAGACGGGCTGGCATCGCCATGCCCACGACTACGTGGTCGTGCCCATGACCGACGGCGAACTGCTGCTGGAGACGGCCGATGGCCCTCGCTCAGCGCCGCTGGCCAAAGGCCAGTCCTACACGCGCCACGTGGGCGTCGAGCACAATGTGATCAACCCCACCGAGCACGAGGTGGTATTTGTCGAAATTGAGATGCGCTGACCCGAGGCGCCCTCCAAACCCAGAAAAGAGACTTCCCATGGACATGAAAACCTCCCCCCTGGCCCAGTTGAACGACCCCAGCCTGCTCAAGACCGATGCGCTGATCAATGGCGAGTGGGTCAAAGGCGCCAGCCGGTTCGACGTGCTCGACCCCGCCACTGGCCAGAAACTGGCGGATGTCGCCAATCTGGGCCCGGCCGACACGGAAAAGGCCATTGCAGCGGCCAATGCGGCCTGGGCCGGCTGGAAAACCAAAACGGCCAAAGAGCGCAGCATCGTCCTGCGCAAATGGTTCGACCTGCTGATGGCCAACCAGGAAGACCTGGGGCGCATCATGACCGCCGAGCAAGGCAAGCCGTTTGCCGAAGCCAAAGGCGAAGTCGCCTATGGCGCCAGCTTCGTGGAATGGTTCGCTGAAGAGGCCAAGCGGGTCAACGGTGAAACCCTGCCCCAGTTCGACAACAACCGCCGTCTGATGGTGCTCAAGCAACCCATTGGCGTCTGCGCCGCCATCACGCCCTGGAACTTCCCCCTGGCCATGATCACGCGCAAGGTGGCGCCAGCGCTGGCCGCGGGCTGCCCGGTCATCATCAAGCCCGCCGAACTGACCCCCCTGACCGCCCTGGCCGCAGCAGAGCTCGCCATCCGCGCCGGCATCCCGGCCGGCGTGCTCAACATGGTCACTGCCGACGACCAGAATTCCATCGCGGTGGGCAAGGTGCTGTGCGCCAGCGATGTGGTGCGCCACATCTCCTTCACCGGCTCAACCGAGGTTGGCCGCATCCTGATGGCGCAAAGCGCGCCCACGGTGAAGAAGATGTCGCTGGAGCTGGGCGGCAACGCGCCGTTCATCGTCTTCAACGACGCCGACATCGATTCGGCCGTGGAGGGCGCCTTCGCCAGCAAGTACCGCAACGCGGGCCAGACCTGCGTCTGCTCCAACCGCCTGTATGTGCAAAGCGGTGTCTACGACCAGTTCGTCGAGAAATTCGCGGCCAAGGTCAAGACAGCCAAGGTGGGCAACGGGTTTGAAGACGGTGTGAACCAGGGTCCGCTGATCGAAGAAGCCGCACTGGAGAAAGTTCAACGCCACGTGGAAGACGCCGTGGCCAAAGGCGCTCGCGTCCTGGCCGGTGGCAAGCGCCTGGCCGGCCAGTTCTTCGAGCCCACCGTGGTGGCCGACGCCACGGCCGACATGCTGTGTGCCAAGGAAGAAACCTTTGGTCCGTTCGCGCCCGTCTTCAAGTTTGAAACCGAGCAAGAGGCCATCGACGCGGCCAACAACACCGAGTTTGGCCTGGCCAGCTACTTCTACAGCCGCGACATCGGGCGCATCTACCGCGTGGCCGAATCGCTGGAATACGGCATGGTGGGCATCAACGTGGGCATTCTCGCCACGGAGCATGTGCCTTTCGGCGGCGTGAAGCAATCGGGTCTGGGCCGCGAAGGCTCGCACCACGGCATGGACGACTACGTCGAGATCAAGTACCTCTGCCTGGGCGACATCCTGTCCTGACCCCTGCAGCCGGGTGAAACCCCCGGATCAGAAAAGGCGAAAAAAAGAGGCCGCGCGTCGAACCACGACGCGCGGCCTCTTGCCTCTGGTTCCACGGCACGCCACGAAAGGGCGCCGCAGGGAGGTGATCAACCCACCTCAGTTCATGATCTTCCAACTGCCGTCGGGCTGCCGGCAAGCGGTGCCATACACATCGTCGGGACGACCGCCCACCACGGCCCGCATCGTGTACTCGCGACATGGGGCGCCGGCAGTCTCATAGGTGCGCGTTGGCGTCACCGTGAACTGGTTGCGCGTGTCCGGATTAACCCATTGCGTGGCTTGTCCGGTGGGCGCGGTCTCAAACACCTGCGCCGTGCGCGCACGGTCGTTGCCGTCCATGGAGCGGCCCACATTGGCACCAATGTTGGCGCCCACCAGGGCCCCGATCACCGTTGCGACAGTGCGGCCTCTGCCACCACCCACCTGCGAACCCAGCGCACCGCCAAGCACGCCACCAACGATGGTGCCTCCCGTTTCATTCGGCCCGCCTGGCGCCGCGCAACCCACGAGGGCCACGGCCACAAGACAACCAGCGACGATTTGCATTTTGAACTTCATGTGTTTCTCCTCGAACTGTTTGCGTTGTGGCCTGCAGGCCCGCGAGCCGGGCCGCGATCGAACCAACAACCGCTTGTCACTGTCCGACCCCAGGCGCGCCCATCGGTTCGACGCAGACACAAAACGTTGCGAACGACGCTTGGCGTCACTCAGATTCACTTAAGCCCAACAATACGGGCGAACCTCCAACACCCCAGGCCACGACGACCTCAACGGCTACCAGCAAGAAGGCTTCGGCCCCATGGACCGCACGACCACGCCCCATGGTCGCCGTTCCAGCACCGCGCGCGGCTACCTCGACCAGGCCCCGCCAGTGCCCCAACCTCACCGTCGTCACCCACGCACTGACCGACCGCATCCTGTTCTCCGGCCAACGCGCCGTGGGCGTGGATTCTCTGCACGACAACCAAGCCAAGACGGCCCACGCCCGGCGCGAGGTGCTGCTGTGCTCAGGCGCCATTGCCTCCCCCCAGGTCCTGCAGCGGTCGGGTGTCAGCCCGGGTGCCTTGCTCCAGTCGCTCGACATCCCGGTGGTGCTCGACCTGCCCGGCGCGGGCGCCAACCTGCAGGACCACCTCGATATCTACCAGCAGTACGAGTGCCTACAGCCGGTTTCCATGGTGAGCACCTTGAAATGGTGGAACCAGCCGGCCATCGGTGCCGAATGGCTGTTCCTTCACCTCGGCATCGGTGCAACCCACCATTTCGAAGCCGGCCGCGAGATCACGCCCAGTGACCCCGCGCAGAACGACGCCGAACTCGACGCCTTTGTGCGCCAACATGCCGAGACCGCCTACCACCCCTGCGGCACCAACGCCATGGGGCAAGACGAGATGTCGGTGGTCGACGGCCAGGGCCGTGTGCACGGGCTGGAAGGCCTGCGGGTGATCGACGCGTCCATCATGCCGGTGATCACCACCGGCAACCTCAACGCAGCCACCACCATGATGGCCGAGAAGATCGCGGACCGCATCCGCGGGCGCGCGCCCTTGCCGCGGTCCAATGCCCCCTGCTTCATTGCGGGGACACGACCTGCGAGGCAGGCCTGACAGCCCGATTCGAGAAACACCCGCCAACGAGGGTGCAGCGCAAGGTGGCGAGAGCTCCATCAGGGCAAACACCCACTCCCGCCAGTGGTCTGCCAGCCCACAATATAAGAGCGTACTGATTCGCCAATGGTTACCGATCAACAAACACCGTCGAGGAGACACATGAACCGATCCCATCTCATCCGCACCGGCCTCTTGGTCGCAAGCATCGCCCTTTTCTCAGGCTGCGCCATGCACGGCAAAGGCCCCCACCATGGCCACAGCCAATCCGGTCAGTCACAAAGCCAGATGCCCCGGGTGGTGCTCCAGATGAGCGACAACGACCCGGCCAAGTGGAATCTCGCGCTGAACAACGCCAAGAACGTACAAAACGATTACGGTGCCGACAAAGTGGCGGTGGAAATCGTGGCCTACGGTCCCGGCATCCACATGCTCAAGGCCGACAGCACCGTGAGCAACCGGGTCACCGAAGCCACACAGGCGGGCGTCAAGGTGGTCGCCTGCCAAAACACCATGAAAGGCGCGAAGCTCACACCGGCCGACATGAACAGCAGCATCGGCTATGTGCCATCCGGCGTGGTGGAACTCATGGAGCGGCAAAAGGAAGGCTGGTCGTACATCCGCCCCTGAGCGCCGAACACACCGCGGGCATCGCCGGCAACACCTCCGGAGAGCCCCCCGCATGGGTCTCGCGCAGCACGCGGCAGTTGATGCAGCACGTCCATTGGTGCCGAGGGCCGATGCGGCCGGCATGGCATGGCGCCCCCTTGCTGGAGATCGGCTCCTATGTCGATCCGCGCTCGTTCGGCGCTGGCGCAGCCGATATCCAGATCTGGAGGCCGAATTCGAAGCTGCTGGCCGGTTTGATGTCCCCAAAGACGCCGGCCGCCTCAAGGGCCGTGATGCCGTGAAGAAAGGCCCATAGCGCCACCGTGGCTTCAGACGCGCGCTCCTCTCCATACAGCTGCGCGACATGTCCACGCGTGAAGACCCACGACTTCAGGTGCGAGGGCTCGTCTTCCGCCTCGACGGCCCCAGGCCTCAGGGTCAGCGAAAACAGCTCGGGATGCTCCCGCGCAAACTGCACATAGGCATACGCGATCGCTCGAAGTGTCGCCTCCGGGCCTTCGCTGGTCACCGCAGCCTGGAGCGCGTCAAGCAGGCGCAGCCGGCTCTCATCGGCCAGTGCGCCCTGGAGCGAGGCGAGGTTGTCGAAGTAGCGATAGAGCGCGTTGGGCGCCAGGTCCAGTGCGGCGGCGACGCTGCGCATGGCGAGCTTGTCGACCCCATTCAGCGTGACCTGCCGCATGGCTTCGGCCAGGATGGCGCCACGGTCTGTTTTGGAAGGGTAAGGCATCCGAAACACTGTACACCTTGACCCATCATGGCTGAAGATGTACGATGTCCACCGAAAGATGTGCACCGTACATCATCACATTGGAAGGATTGACTCATGGATTCAAACGCGGTCGTTGTCACTGGCGTCTCCACCGGCATCGGGGAGGGCGTTGCCGAAGCCTTGGTGGAAGCGAAGTTCCACGTCTTCGGAACCGTCCGCAAGGACAGCGACGAACATAAGTTGCGGGCGAAGTTCGGCGGCGCCTTCACGCCGCTGCGCATGGACGTCACGAATGCCTCGGAGGTGGCGCAGGCGGTGAGCCAGGTTCGCGATTTGCTGGGCGGGCAGAACCTCAAGGGCCTGGTCAACAACGCCGGCGTGTCACTGGTGGGGCCCCTGCTTCATCAGCCGCTCGAAGACGTCCGCACCCAGATGGAGGTCAACCTGATCGCGCCGCTGCGCATGGTTCAGGCCTTTGCACCGCTGCTGGGCACCGATCCGGCGCGCCGGGGAGGACCGAGCCGGATCGTCAACATGAGCTCGGTTGGCGGGAAGATGGCTTTTCCCTACCTGGGGGCCTACGCGGCGAGCAAGCATGCCCTGGAAGGGCTGTCGGAATCGCTCCGGCGCGAACTCATGCTGTACGGCATCGACGTCATCCTCATCGAGCCGGGACACGTGAACACGCCCATCCTGGACAAGGCTCAGGCCGAGGACTACGGACCCTATCGCCAGACCGCCTATGGAGCGAGTCTGGAAGGGTTCAGGAGCGCGTTCATCGCTGAAGGACGCAAGGGGCTGGCGCCGCGCCACATTGGCGATGTGGTGCTGACCGCGCTGACGACCGGCTCGCCCCGCACGGCCTACCCCGTCATGAAAGAGAAGTTCAAGAACTGGACCCTGCCCCGGCTGCTACCGACACGGACGCTCGATCGTCTGGTGGGACGGCAGTTCAACCTGCTGCCCCAGCAGTGAGCGACCGACTGATCGGCACCACGCCCGGAACCCTTGGCCGGGCGCGGCCGTCAGCCAGATAACGCGAAGTGAAAGCGAAAGACCATGGCATGGCCCCCCCCCGGAGCCGCCAAGTCCTCGAGATGACCAGGCACAGAAGGCCGTTTTCACGAGCCTTGCACCACACCTCGCAGTCCCCATAACCCCACTCCTTCGTGACCTCAAGAAGAGACGTGATCTCCCGCTCGACGAAGCGGCGAAAGCCGTCCGGGAAATCCTCATGGTCGGCATTGAATAGGGTACGGTCGACCCTGGTGCCCCCTTTGGACTGGGGAGCCTGATCCATACAAAGCAAATGCCGGCAAGTGTCCCTGTTGGTCAGCGGCAACGCGCCCTCCGCTGGGGCCGGGCATTGAACAACGCCAAGGATGCTCAACTCAGCTTCAGTGCTGACAAGGTCATTGTGGAAATCGTGACCCATGGCTCGGGCATCCACATGCTCCAAACCAACAGCCTGCCCTGCAACCGCAACAGTGGGGCAGCCCAGTCGGTGTGAAAGTGGTCCCGTGCCAAAGCACCATGCGCGCCCTGACACTCACCGAAGCCGACACGATCACGTGCATCGACCATGCGCCTTCCGGCGCGGCCGAACTCTGACCCAGCAAACCCAGGTCGCCAGCGACGTGCCCCCTGTTGCGAAAGCCTGAGCGTCGAACACCTTTCTGCCGAACGCTTGGACCCGGCGCCTCCTATAATGCGAGGATTGCGGGTGTAGTTCAATGGTAGAACGGCAGCTTCCCAAGCTTCATACGAGGGTTCGATTCCCTTCACCCGCTCCACTTCGACTTTCCAGGGACTTCCACCGGAGTCCATAGAACGCCGTAAGTCATTGTCAGGATTGAGGATTTCCACCCAACCTCGATCCACTGACATCCAGCGAAATCCACTCCCAGCCGGTTCTAACTGGTACGTTGAGCGGTACATTGGCAATGCGGAGGTTCCCAAAACCGTATTGTTGCTGGAGGAGCCGGGGTTCCGTCGGGAACATGGCATCCAACTCGCTTCGCAGGAGTTGGGCTCATGCTTTCAGACCTCCAGGTTCGACAGGCCAAGGTGACCGGCAAGGCGTACTCGCTTGTCGATTTCGACGGTCTCTACTTCCACATCTCCGCCACCGGCTTCAAGGCCTGGCACTTCCGCTTCACTTGGGGCGGCAAGCGCGAGCGCATGTCCTTCGGCGGCTATCCCGCGCTTTCCCTGAAAGACGCTCGTAATCTGCGCGACGAGGCCCGGGCCATGCTGGCCAAGGGCATCAACCCGCATTCGGAGCGCAAGCGCAAGCGCCACGCCATCGTCCTGGCGGGCGAGCACACCTTCCAGGCCATCTACGACAAATGGCTGGCCCACCGCAGCCTCTCTCTGGAAAATGAGGGCCGCCAGAGCACGCCCAAACAGATCGGGCGCGTCTTCGCCAAGGACGTGTTTCCCGTATTGCGCCACCTGACCATCTACGACGTCACCCGCGCCCACCTGCTGGACATCATCGGCAGAGTGGAAAAGCGTGGCTCGCTGTCGGTAGCCGAGAAGCTGCGCACCTGGTTCAGCCAGCTATTCACCTACGCCTCGGTGGTGGTGCCCAATATGGGCGACAACCCGGCCAAGGATCTGGACGTGGTGGCGATGCCGCTGCCGCCGGTGGAGAACAATCCCTTTGCGCATGCCCGAGCTGCCGGCAATGCTGCAGACGTTGCGCAAGTACAGCGGTCGCCTGAATACGCAACTGGGTCTACGTCTGCTGCTGCTCACGGGCGTGCGCACCGGTGAATTGCGCTACGCCACGCCCGATCAGTTCGATTTAGAGCGCGGTCTGTGGATCATCCCGGTTGTCAGGCTCAAGCAACGCAAGCAGCTCACCAAGAAGAAGCGCCAGCGTTTCGCCGACATCCCGCCATACATCGTGCCACTGTCGTTGCAGGCACAAGAGGTCGTTCGTCATTTGCTGGGAAATCTGAAGCCAGCGCAGGTCTATCTCATCCCCGGTGATTGGTGCCTGAAGAACCCTCTCAGCGAGAACACGCTCAATGGCGCGCTCAAGCGTATGGGATATGAAGACCAGCTCACTGGGCACGGCGTTCGCGCCACCATCTCGACCGCGCTCAATGAATTGGGGTACCCGCCCAAGTGGGTAGACGCCCAACTTTCGCATGCCGATCCGGATCGGATCAGCGCAACCTACAACCATGCCGAGTACGTCGAGCAACGCCGCGTCATGATGCAGGACTGGGCGGATCGCTCTGGACTTGTTCGAGCAGAATCAGGTCGAAGTTGCAGCACGCACCTGACCATCACGTTGCAGGGCCTGCCCACGATTGCCGGGCAGGCGGCAACCCATCGGCCGGTCCTGGCCCCTAACGCGCCCCAGTTGGTCGTGGCTCCGACACCCGATGCGCCACAGGTGCCGGCTTCTGTGCACCGGCTGTCTGCCGTGCATCTGCCCCGAATACGCGCGGCCCAGGCTCGGAAGTGCAGCGCGAGCGGTTGCAGTTGCTGGAAACGTTCGAGGCGCCGCACAACCTCTCGGTGGCGGACTACGCCAAGCTCGCCGGCAAGTCGCGCCGCTGGATCACCTACGAGATCCAGGCCGGCAACCTGTTGTCGATTCAGATGGGCAACCGCGGGCAGCGTGTTCCCGACTGGCAGCTCACCCCCTCAAACGCAATCTGATTCAGACCATCTTGAAGCAGGTGCCGAGGAGCATCGATACCTGGCACATCTACCGCGCGCTTCTGCGGCCATACGACGCCTTGGGCAAACTCCCTGCTATCGAGGCAGTCTGCCCGACAAACCTCCATCTTGCGGCTCGCCTGGTGGCCGCGCAGAGCATTGAGGCCGATGAGTTTGCTGCGCAATCGGATTTGCCGATGCAGGCCAAGCAGACCGTGCAACGGCTGGTGCAAAGCGCCATGATGGTCGATGCGCCGGAGGACTTGACCTCGCCTTGTAGTGAGAAGGCCGGGTGGCAGCGCCACCCAGTCGGTCAATGAGTACTTCCAATCAATGCATCGAGCGGACGCTGGCCGCCTCCAATTGCAGGCTTTTGACCAGCGCAGGTCGATGCCGCCTGATGCTATATGGCTATATCAGCATTCCGGGTCAGCATAGGCCCCCCTGATTCACTCGGCCAATCTTGAACGCTGGGCATCAAATCCGTATCCGTGCTCATCGTGAAACCGTGCGGATATAAGAGCATATCGAATCGGTCTTGATGGACTTTGCGCCACCCATGACGCTGGAACCGTGAGCGCCAATATCGAGCTTGCGTCCTCATCGCTCGATGGGCCGGCAACCGATCAATTCTTGCACACCGAGCAAGACGAGGCCACCTGCGGCGGATGCCAATCATCTCACTCGCCTACGTTCAGGGCATCGTCCCTGGCGTCCGTCGCAGGGCATAACAACACTACGGCCTCTGGCAGGGCAAGAAAGGAGCCGGTGATGTAGCGCTTCCTGAAAGGAGACGAAGACATGCACAAGGACATTCCAACATCAAAGGTGTTCTATCGTCCCATCGAAGCGGCCATCCGATGGGCCGGGTTGCTGCGCTACCTGCCGATGATCCTGGCCACCATTGCATCACCGCGCTTCCTGCCGCCATCGCTGAACTGCCCGCGGTGGAATGAGTGCCGCCTGTACTCAGAACGTATCTACGACGGCATCCTCAACGGAGAGCTGCCCTACGGCCAGAACGGGATCACGCTCAATGACCCGAAGATCCTGCAGGCGCCAGACTTGACCGTTCGCCATGTCGATCTGAAGCGCTGGATGCGCACGCACTATCCCGAGCACCGACCAGGATTTCTGTTCAGCCGTGGCGAACGCATGGCGCATCCTTTCATCACCATGGAAACAGGACAGGCGATCCTGGTCGAGAGGTTGCCCTTCAGGCCGCACTGGAGCATGCCCGGCGCCAGATGCGGGAACTGCAGGAGCAGCACGACATCTTGCTCAAGCAGTCCACCGTGCTGTTGGCGTCCAAGCAATGCGAGATCAGCGAGCGCGCAGAGATGACGTATCTCAACATCATTGGCGGGATGCTGACGCTGATGCTGGGCCAGTCTCCCTCGGGCGTGCCCTTGCCTCCACCTTCAAAACGCAGGAGGCGCTTGTCTCGGTATTGGTCGCCCACTACGGCGGCACCATGGGCATCACGGAGCGAACCTGAACGGCAAGTTCGCCAACGCCAGGAAGCACGTCATTAGCCCAAGCGGATGAGGTTTTCCAGCTTGTATGTGCAATCGCGGAGATTGCATTTACGGTAATGTCTTTCCGCAGCCATGTCTATTGAATAGAGGTCACGCCAACAAACGCCATCGAGCGTTCAGGAGTGACCGCCATGTCGCAGACACCTGTACTCCCGCCGAACGAGCGCCGCATCCTGCGCCTCGATGAAGTCGAAGCCAAGTCCGGCTTCAAACGCGCCCACATCTACAACCTGATGAAGAAGCGCCAGTTTCCCAGGCGCTGCGCCTGGCGTGCGCGCCGTCGGCTGGGATTGATCAAGTCGACCAGTGGATCGCCGAGCGCCTCAACCACCGGACCTGACCCGTTCTCCCGCGGACTTCCCATTCCCACACGGAGAGCGCCATGCAGGTCTTATCCATCATTTCAACGAAGGGCGGCGTCGGCAAGACCACGACGGCCGCCAACCTCGGCGGACTCGTCGCCGATGCCGGGCTGCGCGTGCTGCTGCTCGACCTCGACGTACAGCCCACGCTGTCGTCGTATTACGAGCTGGCTCACCGCGCACCCGGCGGCATCTATGAGCTGCTGGCCTTCAACGAGCGCGACTTCGATCGGCTCGTGTCCCGCACGATGATCGCGGGCCTGGACCTGGTGCTCTCCAATGACCACCGGGGCGAGCTGAACACCTTGCTGCTGCACGCGCCGGACGGGCGCCTGCGACTGCGCCATCTGTTGCCGGCGCTGGCGCCGCTTTACGACCTGGTGCTGATCGACACCCAGGGTGCGCGAGCGGTGCTGTTAGAGATGGCAGTGCTCGCCTCCGACGTGGCGTTGTCGCCCGTGACCCCGGAAATCCTCGCAGCCCGCGAACTGCGCCGCGGCACGATGCAGTTGCTGGAGGACATCGCGCCGTATCGCCACTCGGTATCGAGCCGCCACCGCTGCATCTGCTCATCAACCGCGTGCATCCAGTCTCGGCCAACGCACGGATGATTCAGCAGGCCCTGCGCGACCTGTTCCAGGACCATGCCGGCATTCGCGTGCTCGCCACCGACGTGCCGGCCATCAGAAGGTATCCACGCGCCGCAACACGCGGCCTGCCGGTGCATCGGGTCGAGTACCACCAGCCACGCGGCAGAGTTGCGCCCGCTGCGCTCGATACGATGCGCGCGCTCGCCAGCGAACTGTTCCCTCAATGGCAGGACCAGTTCGCTCAAGTGTCAGGCCGCCTGCAACGACCACTTGAAACCGGGAGGCCCCATGGCGAACGCACATGAACTGGCCCGCGGGCATAAGCGGCTGCGCGCCTTGATCGAGTTCGCGGTGGGCGAAGGCTGGCACGTCAAGCGGCACGCGCGGTGGGCACCTCAAGTTCACCAAGGTCGGCTGCGCCGCGATCTACACCAGCTCGACCGCGAGCGACCACCGGGCCGAACTGAATGCCCGTGCGCAGATCCGACGCGCCGAGCGAGAGGCCCGCATGGAACAGGCCGGCGGCTTCGGGGACTGCGAGGGGTACGACCATGTCTGATATGACCTCGCAGGACATGGCCAGCAAGCTGCTCACAGCCGGGTTCGAGCGCAACGGTCCAACGGCCACGGCGTTGAGCGATCCGATCGCCGAGCACACCCATGATCGTGACGCTGGACCAGTTGCGCCCCTATGACCACGACCCGCGCAAGAAGCGCAATCCGGCCTATGAGGAAATCAAGGCATCGATCCGCGAGCGTGGCCTGGATGCGGCACCGGCCATCACCAGGCGTCCAGGCGAGAACCACTACATCATCCGCAACGGAGGCAACACGCGGTTGGCGATCCTGCGCGAACTATGGTCGGAGACCAAGGACGAACGCTTTTTCCGCCTATCGTGCCTGTTCCGCCCGTGGCCCGAGCGCGGCGAGATCGTCGCGCTGACCGGGCATCTCGCGGAGAACGAACTGCGCGGCGGCCTCACCTTCATCGAGCGAGCCCTGGGCGTGGAGAAGGCGCGCGAGTTCTACGAGCTGGAAAGCGGCATCCCGCTGAGCCAGTCCGAACTGGCCCGCCGCCTGGCCGCCGATGGATACCCCGTGCAGCAGTCGCACATCAGCAGGATGGCCGACGCCGTGCGCTACCTGCTGCCCGCGATCCCGACCGTGCTCTATGCCGGATTGGGGCGCCACCAAGTCGAACGGCTGTCTGTCATGCGCAAGGCCAGCGAGCGCACCTGGGCGCACTACGCCAAGGGCCGCTCCCTGGCTCAGGACTTCGACGACTTCTTCCAGGAGGTGCTGTCGCAGTTTGATGTTCAGGCCGATGAGTTTTCCGCACAGCGCGTACAGGACGAGCTGATCGGGCAGATGGCCGAGCTGCTGGGCATCGACTACGACGTGCTCGCTCTGGACATGACCGAATCCGAGAGCCGCCAACGCGCGTTGGTCAGCGACCCGACGCCGCCCTCGAAGCCGCCTGCCTTGCCTGATCCGGGGGCCATCGCGCGTCCACCTGCCGAAATCGCACTGCCAGCCGCGACGTCTGCGCCGCCTGCAGACCCGCCAGCGGCTGCAACCTCGACGCGCGAGAGCGATGCGGATGCCAGCCAGGCGGGCACGGCCAGCCTCGCGCCGGCTGGTGATCTGCTTGCCGAGCACATCGTCTCGCCGGCACCGACCACCGAACGGCTTCAGTCCATCCAGCGCATGCTCGCCGATCAGTTGGGCGATGCGCTGCCGCCCGATTTTTCGGCGAGCGTCTTGCAGTCCATCCCGGTGCAGGCCGGCGGGCTGTATCCGATCTCCGATGTCTGGTACATCAATCCTGGCTTGGACACGCCTGACCGCTTGCGCATCCACATCGCGCAGTTCGCCCGCGAGATCGCGGACGAGGCGGATCTGGGCGAGTGCATCGATGACCGTTCAGACGGTATCGGCTTCGCATGCCATACCCATACCCAGGCCCCGGCGCCGCGGGGCCGTGCCGTCCTCACGCTGCTGGTCTGTCTGGCCGGTCAGCAGCCCGCCGACCTCGGCCTGGACAATG
>JAWKYI010000011.1:0-190899 GCA_041396525.1 Burkholderiaceae bacterium | reverse complement strand
CGAGCAACACCGGCAACATGCCCAGCAACTGGTGCAGGCCCGGCACGATGTGATGGCGCTCGGCGCCAATACAGACTCCCGCAACAACCTCGACCAAGGCTGGCCCAAGGAACTGGCCCAGCAACGGCAAGGCGCCCGCATCGAAAACGGTCTGAACACCGTCTGGAAAGAAGCGGGACATGTATCGGCCATCCGCCACACCATGCAAGAACGTGGCATTCAGCTGCCCGAATTGCCCACCGAGTTGCGCAAGCGCAGCGCTGAAGCCGCCTCGGCACCAACTGAAGCGACCAAACACCAAGACCCGCGCGACGCCTTCCGCGCCCAGGAAAACCGGGACCGCAGCGGCAGCCCACCCACCGCCTCACCCATCTCGGCAGCCCACCAACGCCAGTTCAACATGGTCCGGGATGCCCTGGCCCCTGGACTGAGCGCGCGAGGCCACTCACCCGAGGACATCGATCGCATCAGTGCGGCCGCTGTGGGCCATGCACAGCAACACGCGCACCGCGGCGACATCCAGGCTGTCCACCTCAGCAAAGACGGGCAACGGGTGGCGGTCTTGCAGGAAAGACCGCCGGTGGGGGAGTACAACACCAACCACGGGTTGAGCCAGAGCAAAGACCAACACCTGGAACAGGCGCACGCAGCGGCAGTCACCCAGACGCGCGAACAACACCAGGAGCAGGCGCAGACCCACCATGAACGCGCCGTACCGGCCCACGCCATGTCTTGACCCAGACCAGTCGAGCAGGCAAACCTGCAAACTCGGCCTCACCCCGGTAAAATTGCTGCACTGCACAATATCACCATCCCGGTTGATGTTGTTGTATCAGGACCTGCTCACGTTCACTCGAATTGCAGCCGAAGAAATGGACCATGCGCGGCATGGCGAAACCTTGGCCGGGAATCGGTCCTGACCACGTTTCGCGCCTGGCACACCCCGTTTGTTCCGCAACGCATCCATCGACAGATGGTGGGAGCAAGCCCTCAACCCCACAGAAGGTCTCTCACATGTCAAACAAGCCTTCAACAGCGCCTGCAACCAAGTCCACCGCCAAGCGCCCCACCAAAAAGCTGCGCATCAACCTGGCCTTGCAGGGCGGCGGCTCCCATGGCGCATTCACCTGGGGCGTGCTTGAACGCCTGCTGGAGGAAGAGTGGCTGGAAATCGCCGGCATCAGCGGCACCAGTGCCGGTGCCATGAACGCCGTGGCGGTGGCGGCCGGTTTGATGGAAGGTGGGCGCGATGGTGCGCGGGCCTGCCTGCAACGCTTCTGGCACCGGGTGGCGGAAACCTCGCCGTTTCATTCCTGGGAGAGCAGCCCGTTTGGTGCCCTGCTCGACAGCACCACCCCGTGGATGCAAGCTGATGCTTGCGCCCTGGCAACAAGCGGCCAGCCTGGTCGGCAAGCAACTCTCGCCCTACCAGCTCAACCCGCTCAACCTCAACCCGCTTCGCACCATCCTCGAAGAGACCGTGAACTTCGACAGTGTGCGGGGATGCCATCAGACCAAGCTGTTCATTGCCGCCACGCAGGTCAGCACAGGCGATCTGCGCGTATTCCATCAAGACGAGCTGACCGCCGACATGGTGCTGGCCTCGGCCTGCCTGCCGCTGGTGTTTCAAGCGGTCGAAATCGACGGCGAGGCCTACTGGGACGGCGGCTACGCTGGCAACCCGGCCTTGCTGCCCCTGATCAGTGAAACAGAATCCGACGACCTGCTGCTCATTCAGATCAACCCCAACCGCCGCGACACCGTGCCCACCCGCGCCCGCACCATCCTCGACCGGGCCAACGAAATCACGTTCAATGCCAGTTTGCTCAAAGAGCTGCGCACCATCGCGCTGATCAAGGAAGTGCTTGAGGATGCGGGGCGTCCCGACTGCGCCTACAAACGCCCGCTGTTCAGGCGCATCGACAACCTGCGGCTGCACAAGCTCGACCCGGAAGAAGCACTGGCCCCGTTCGCCGCCAGCACCAAGTCCCAGACCAACCTGACTTTCCTCGAACAACTGCGCAACATTGGCCGTCAGGCGGCCGAAAACTGGCTGGCAAAGCACGGCAAACATCTGGGCAAGAAATCCACCTACCCGCTGCCCAGCAAGGCCAGGGAATAGGCAGCAAGCCCTCAGGCCTCGACCGCCTGCTCGGCAAACGGTTTGTCGGGCAGCGAGAAGCAGAACGCAGCGCCCTGTCCGACCGCCCCCTTCCCCCGCACGGCCCCGCCATGGCGCTGCACCACGCGCTGAACGGTCGCCAACCCCACCCCAGAGCCTTCGAACTGCTGATTGGTGTGCAGGCGTTTGAAGGGTTGAAAGAGCTGTTCCGCGTAGGCCATGTCGAATCCCGCACCGTTGTCGCGCACGCAGAACTCCTGCACGCCATTGTCATGCTCACTGCGTGTCAAGCTGATCTTGGGCGCATCGGCATGGCGGGAGTACTTCCAGGCGTTGGAGAGGAAGTTCTGCAACACCACGCGAATCAACGTCGGGTCGGCCTGAACACTCAACCCGTCTTCGATGTCCCACTGCACCCGGCGCTGCGGATCACCCTGCTCCAGCTCGGCCTTGATCTCGCGCGCCATCGCGCTCAAATCGACGAATTGGTGGTGCAGTGGCGCTCGGCTGTGGTGGGCCATTGACAGCAAGTCGGTGATCAGCACCCCCATGCGAGACGCCGCGTGCTGAATGCGCTGCAAGTACACGGTGGCCTCTCCAGGGATGTCTTTGCAAGCCTCTTCCAACAAGGTCGCAAATCCATGAATGCTGCGCAACGGCGTGCGCAAGTCGTGCGAAACGCTGTATGCAAACGCCTCCAGCTCCTGGTTGACCGCCCCCAGCTCGCGCGTGCGTTCTTCCACCCGCTGTTCGAGTTTCCCATTGAGCTGCTTGAGCGCCAGTTGCGCGGTGTGGATTTTGTCGATGTCCTGCAGGGTGCCCCGGTTGCGCACCAGTTGGCCGTCCTTGCATTCGTTGACCCACAACTCGCGCACATACTTGATCTGCCCATCGGGCATCACGATCCGGTGCTCCGCATCGTGCAGCTTGTCTGGCTGCGATACATCGCGGTAGAGCGCCGTCATCGGCTTGCGGTCTTCCGGGTGCACGCAAGCCATATAGCGCGCCAGGGTGATGGGCTCACCCAATGGGTCCATGCCAAAAATCCGGTAGATCTCGTCCGACCAGTAAAGCCGGTCGCTGGCGACGTCGTACTCCCAGTTGCCCAGATGCGCCAGTTGCTGCGCCTCTTTGAGCCGCTCCTCGCTCTCGCCTGCCTCAGCCTGGCTCTTGGCCACGCGCCACAACAAAACGGCAATAAGCGCACCAAAAGCGCCAATCAACACCGACAAGGCCGCGGCAATCCACGAACTCCGCTGAAACAATGGTTCCAATGGACGCAACACCCCCGCATCCGAAATACCCACCACAAGCACCGCTCCCGAACCCGGTATGCGGTGCCAGCCAAAAGTGCGAAGCACCTGATCGACATGCCCCCGCTCTCGGTAAAGGCCAGACACCGCGGTGCTCGCCACCATGAACGGGCGGTCATCGGGAATTCTCTGGCCCATGGCCTCGGCATTGCCGACGCTTCTCGCCAATATGTTGCCATCCGCGGCGATCAAGGCCACCACATCCTCCGGGGACAACTTGAGCCTTGCCAGCCAGGCCGCCAGTGCTTCGGTGGGCATGGTGAAGTGCAGCGTGCCGGCAAAGCGCCCGTTGCGCCACAGGGGGCGGCTCACGGAGAACACCCATTGCCCATTGAGCCGTGAGCGCCCTGGCTGACCAATCACTGCCCGATCGCCCCCGGCCAGGTGTTGCTGGAAGTAGTCCCTGTCTCCCAGGTTGACCCGATTCGAGACGCCCAGGCTGTTGAACACCACCCAACCTTCGGCATCGGTCATCACGACATGCGTCACCAGGCCTTGAGGCAAGGTGGCCAGCGCGTCCCGTGCGGCCTCTTCCAAAGAGGGCCCGAGCCCATGCTCCAACCACTCCCGGCGAACCTGGATCAGCGCCACATCAATCGCATTGAACAGTCCCTGCACCTGCCCAGCCATGGCATCGGAGAGGTTCGTGCTGCGCTGTTTGGCTTGCTCCAACACCTCTGCGCGCAGCTGCGCCTGCGAACGACCGCTTTGAAGCAGCAACAACGCACCCGCTGTCACTGACAAGAACACCACCAAGACAACCAATGAACGCATGCGATTGTTCACAGGCAAATACCTTTGCGCAAAGCAACGACAACCCCGACAACGCCGCCCCACCATTGCCATCGAGTCGAATCCCAGAGTGTCTCCGCAAACACCCCCATTGCTTCGACCGCCTGGAGGATTCGAGTGCTTTTTTTGCGCCCCGCCAACACGCCCGGCCACCTCAGTCAAGGGTGCACCGACGGCCCAGGGCGTGCGCAAAGAACTTGGACAGAGGACGACAGAAAGTCTCACCGTCCCGACGCTCACAGCCCACAACCTGCAGCCCAAGGAGGCGATGGGGGATGAGGAAAGGACTCATGGCGCCAGAGCTGTTTGCCGCTGCACTTTGGCCTATGCCCTGTACCGACGATGACCTGCGCGACAGCGTGCTGACGCGGGGACAGGTAAGCTGTTCGCTTTGCCGTGTGCGACGGGCCCTCTGTGCTTTGGCCTTGCGCGCGCCGGTTGGCTCCGAACGCCCCTCTCCCCGTGCCCAACTTCAAAGAATCCCCCGAGCCATTGGCCGCTGAAGGCGATTCAGCCACCTCACCTTCAACGCCATCGAACACCACCTTGTGGGCCATGCTGCTGGCGCTGCTGTCGGCCTTCGCCCTCAGCCAGGCTTACCGCACCGTCACCGCCATCATGGCAACCAGCCTGCAAGGCGATTTCGGGCTCAGTGCCGGTTCATTGGGCACGTTTGCCGGCCTGTTCGCCCTGTCTTTCGGCATCGCACAGTTCGTCATGGGCATCGGCATGGACCTGTATGGGCTTCGCCGCACCGTGCTCACCGTCTTTCCTCTGGCCATCACGGGGGCCACCCTGTCGGCCGCCGCGCCCAGCTATGGCTGGCTGATGGCGGGCCAGTTGCTCATTGGTGTGGGCTGTGCACCGGTGTTTCTGTCATGCACCGTCTTCATCTCGCGCCATTTTCCAAGCTCACGCTTTGCCTTCGTGTCGGGTGTCGGCATGGGCGTTGGCGGCCTGGGGCTCCTGTTGACCGGCACGCCGCTGGCCTGGATGGTCGAGCAGGGGGGATGGCGCAGCGGATTTGCGCTGCTGGCAGCGCTGTCGGTGCTGGCCTGGCTTCTGATCTGGCGCGGCGTTCACGAACCGCCCCTGAACAACCAGCCGCCCCAGCGTGAGAGCTGGGGTGCGGCCGTGAAACGCTTCGGCGCCCTTTTCTTGCTCCCGCACACGCTGGGCATCATGCTCCTGGGCATGGTGGCCTATGCCTCTTTCCTCGCGCTGCGCGGGCTGTGGATTGCCCCCATGTTGATCGACCGCTATGGCTTCTCGCTGATCGAGGGCGGCAACGTGGCGCTCGTGATGTCGCTCATCTCCCTGTTCAGCCCCGCCCTTTTTGGAAGACTCGATCCCGGGCCTGCGCGGCGGCGCGCGCTCGTGTCGAACTTCTCCTTCGGCGTTGCCCTGCTTTACCTGGCCATGGGGCTGACACACCATGCCACGCTCAACATCGCGCTGGTGCTGGGCATCTCGGTGCTGTCGGGTTACTCGGTGCTGCAGTATTCCGATGTGCGCTCCTCCTACCCACCCGACCTCACAGGGCGCGCCCTCTCGGTCTTCACCATGGCCATGTTTCTGGGCGTGGGTCTGGTGCAGTGGCTCACCGGGCGTGTGGCCGACTGGGCCCAGGGCCAGGGGCTGGAGGAACCCTACCGCGCGGTGATGCTCACCATTGCCGCGCTGCTGGCACTGGGCTCGACCGCGTTTCGGTGGCTCCCCGGATCGCCGCTGTTGCAGCAGGTACAGGGGCCGCAGGCGGCGCGGTTTAAATAGGCACGCAGCGCCATCTCAAGCCGTTGCGATCAAGGATGAGCGCCCTGCACCAGGATTGATTGGTGCTCAATGCCGGTGCCGATGATGCAAATCCGGCGCGTGCGGGTGGCTGTGGGCATGGTCTTCGGCCAGATGGATCAGCACCCCGGCCACCATCAGCGCGCCGCCGCCCAGCAAAAGCAGGCTGGGCGAGCGCTCACCCAGCGCGAACGCGCCCAAGGCGCCGGTGCGTGGCGCTCGGTGGGGTCGAGGGCGCGCTCGAGCAGGGTGCCGAAGATGATGGCGGGTTCCACTTCTTGCCAGTTGGCACCGGCGGCGGGCAGCTGGCCCACGTCTTCGGCAAACATGGAAAACAGGCAGCGGGTCAGCAACCCGGCCACCTGCTCGGGCGGGTGGCCGGCGGCTTCCAGGCTTTTGGCCAGCTCGGCGAGCTCGGCGGCCACTTCGCGGGCGACCTTGGCGCTTTGGCGCGCGGGGTCGAGGCCCAGCGGGTCGGTCCACAAGGCCTTGAGCCGCGCGCGAATCGCCGGGTCGGCCAGTTGCCCGAGCTTGATGCGGTGGTGGCGCGGGTCGGGAAACGGCGTGTGGGTGGCGCCGCTGCGGGTGAATTCGGCGTACAGCTCGATCACATGGCCCATGTCGACCACCACCACCACGAAGGGCGGGCGTCCCTCGGCGGCGGGCAAGGCGCGGGCGCAGTTCTCAGACTGCTGGCGGGCTTTGAGCAGGGCGTCGTCAAAGGTTTTGGTGGTGGCGCCCGTCTGCTGCGCGGCCATCCCAGCTTTCAACTTCTTGCTCTCCCACACGAAATGGCCGCGCTTGTAGCAATCGACCCGCCCGGCGCTGGTGGAGCCATCGCCATGCTGAAACGTGATGGGCTGCTCGAACATGCAGCGTTGATCGGGCATGGGGTGCGGCGCTTCAACGCCGAGCAGCTCGCAGAGCTGGATGACAAAGCTCTGAGACGTGGAGAGCTCGGAGGCGGTAACGCCTTGCCAGCGGGCGATGAAGGCCCGGGCGGCGGCGTGGGCGCTGGCTTCGGCGATTTGGGCGGAGCCGGGGGCGCGGGGCTGGCCGTTCGGGCTGAGCCGGTCGACGCCTGAAGCGCCCGATTCGGGGCGGATGCTCCTTTTCTTCAACACCAGTGGTAAAAACTCATTCTTTTGTATTCAGACATCAGGGAGATCACCATGGGCACACCCACCGGCAACGGCGAACCAGGCACGCCGCCTATTGACATCAACGCGCTGACTTCACCCGATTTGCGCGAGCTCATGGTTTCTTTGGGTTTCCCGGTGTCGGAACACATGACACCACAGGAAACCGCAGCGGCACGGACGGTGGCACAGATGCTGCCCGATCAGGCGTGGGCCCTGTTGCTCCACCCGGGCATGACGGTGCGGCTGGAGGGCGCGCAGGGTCTGGCAGAAAACGGCATTGAGGTCTCTTTGTCACGCGTTCAGGTGGCGCCTGGTGGCGAGCGCAGCCAGGTGCTGGAACTCTCGGCCTCGATGGCTGCGGAGGCGGGCCTGCGCAGCGAGGCCCTGCGCGCCCTGATCACGCCCGACCTGATCGAGCGTTTGCCCGAGGGGGCGAGGCAGACCGTGCGCGACTGGAAAAGGGCCAGTGCTTCGGTGGATTTTTCGATCGAGGCCTCGACCGGGGAGCGACTCACTTACCAGGCGGTGGTGCCGCCCGACGTGGGCGCGCGCATAGCTGCGGGGGAAATGAGCGCAGCGCCCAACCCGGTCGACCCGATGAACATGCCCATAGGGTCTTCGGTGCTGATCAGCGGCGAATCCTTTACCGCCCAATCGTTTTCCGCCCGCTACAAGAAGCTGCATTTCGACGAGACCCTCACTTCCCTCGAAGGTCAGGGTCTGGGCATTCGCCGCGTGGACGAGAACATTTTTGAAATAACCACCGGGCCGATGGAGGCCATGGAGCGGGATGCTTTCCTGGGGGTGGGGAGCGGAGATTTGAGCGTAGGCATCAGCCGCGAAACACGCCTCGAAGGGCAGGAGATTTCCGTGGCCCAGTTGGACTTGAGCACGCCCGAGGGGAGACACGCCTACGAAACCTACATGCAGACCGGCACCGTGCCCACCAGCGAAGCGCCTGGCGTATTCCGGGTCGGTGAACGCGGCCAGCTGTCGGTCAGCGACAGCGCCTCGCTGGCGCTCAACGCCGGGCCGCTCGGCGTATCGGTCGGAACAGACGCGGCCCTGAACGCCACGCAAACGCAGTGGACCGACGGCACCTCAGAAGTCCAAACCGACTGGCGCTACCCTGCCAGCGGCACCTACAGCTATACCCACACCGCAGGTGCCGATGGCACTGTGGACGAGTCCAGTCGCCGTTGGACCGCCACCTTTCAGGGAGTGGACGGCAAAGCCGCTCAGCGCATGTATGTCAACTTCTCCGATGCCGGCGGCCCGAGAGTGGGTTTTCCAGAGCGCGTCACGGTGGACATGAGCTTCACCGAATCGGACCTGATGCAACTGCGGGATATGGCTGTCGAGCTGAACGCACGGCCGGGTCAAGAGGGCGGGAAGTGGGAACGCCTGGCCCAGGCGCAAACCCCCAACCAGGTGTTCCGGGAGGTGTTCTTGCTTTCCAACCAAAAAGAGGCCAGCGCCGTGGAGGGGTTTTTTGGCGCCCTGCATGCCCAATCTGACGCTGGCGCCCTGCCCGGCAGCCTGGGCTTTTTGAGCGAGTCGAGTCTTCCTGTACAGGTGTCCATGCGAGGGCAGCCGACGCCCGACAAGGCGACACCCGAGGCAGGTTCACTGGGTGGCGTACCGGTTGGCAACTACCGTTTGCCCGACGAATCGCCCCAGGTGGTGGACACCATCCCCGGACCCGTCGCACCGCCCCTTGAGACCGAGGGCATCGCAGATCTGATCGCACCCGACGGCATCGAACCGGCACCCATAGCAGCGGTGCCGCCCGGGTTGGGCGAGCCTCCCGAACCCGATGCAGCACCCGTCGTGGGCAACGAACCCTTGCCGCCCGTACCACCCGAGGGCGCTTTGCCGCCCGTACCACCCGAGGGCGCTTTGCCGCCCGTGCCACCTGAGGGCGCTTTGCCGCCCGTACCACCTGAGGGCGCTTTGCCGCCCGTACCACCTGAAGGCGCTTTGCCGCCCGTGCTTGCGCCGGGTTACGACATGCAAGACGGTCTGCTGCGCCGCGACGAAGTGGGTCTTGGGGTGTTGGGGCTGCAAACCGCGCTCAAAAACCAGGGCTTCGACTTGCCCACCGATGGGCGCTTTGGCATCGAGGTCGAACAGGCGCTGCGCGATTTTCAGGCCCGCAACGGTCTGCAGGTCGATGGCATCGCCGGGCCGGAGACGTTTGCCGCCTTGGGATATGCCACTGGCTCCGACATGGCCGATGGCCTGATTCGGCAACCCGATCAGGGTGTGGGCGTTCTGGGCACCCAACTGGCTTTGCGTCAGTTGGGCCATGAGCTGGCGGCCGATTCGAGGTTCGGCCCCGAAACCGAACGCGCCGTGCGCGAATTTCAACAAGCCAACGGGTTGGCGGTGGACGGCATTGTTGGCCCCAAGACGTCGGCAGCGCTGGTGGCCGCCCAAAGGGATCTGTCCCAAGGCCACGGTGCCGCGCCCACGGCCCTGCAAGATCGCCCCAGTGGCCCCATCTCGCTCACGCCAGACCAGCAACGCCACCTGCAACTCGCCCACGATCAACTCGCTCCGGCACTGAGCGCGCGCGGTCAAAGCCCGGAACAGATCGAGCGCATCTGCGCCGCCGCCGTGGGCCACGCGCAGCAATACGCCTATCGCGGTCCGGTCAGCAACTTTCTCCTCAGCAAAGACGGCGAACGCGTGGCGGTCATTCAGCAAACGCCACCCATGAGCGAAATGAACGTTGCCGCCGCTGGTCAACGCAACAGCGAGCAACACCTGGCAGATGCCCAGCAACTCGCCATCGCCCAGGGGCAGACCACACAACCCCAGAACCACTTCGCACCCCAGACGAACGAATACGCCCGATGAGCTCAAAGCGCGCACAGGGCTTTGGCGATGCACCGGAAGGCGCTGCCGATGGCGCAGCATGTTGTCGTCAGGCGAACAGACCAGGGCTTGTGAACGCCGTTCTCCCAAGATGCGTCGCAGGTCAATAGGGCCAGGCCCAAGGCGCAGCCGGCGTCGCCCCACGGCCAGGCTTTGCAACGCTGCGCATGGCTTTTTTGATCCGCAACGCATCTTCGAAAAATTGGGTGAACAGCCCGACCCACTGGGTTGTACATAAGTAATTACTGAATTACATTAGGGTCATGACATCCCTTGCACCGGCCCCCAAACAACCCACCGAAGTTCGCCAGGCCAGCCTGATCGCGGCGGCTTTGGCGCTGGCGGCGGAGCGCGCACCGGCCGATGTGACCACAGCGCAATTGGCGCAGGCCATAGGCGTGACGCAGGGCGCTGTATTTCGCCACTTCGAAAGCAAAGAGGCGATCTGGCTGGCGGTGCTGGATGCAACCAGCGCACGGCTGTTGGCGAATTTGCAGGCGGCAGCAGCGCGCCATGAAGACAACCCGCTGAGCGCCTTGCAGGCAGTGTTCGAGGCGCATGTGGCGTTCGTGGTGGCGCACCCAGGCATGCCGCGCCTGATGTTTCAGGAATTGCAGCACCCCCACGAATCGCCGCTGAAGGCACGCGTGGGGCAATTGATGTTCGCCTACCGACAGTTGTTGCTGGGGTTGCTGAGGCGGGGCAGGCCCAGGGGCAGCTCGCTGAAGGCACCGATCTGCAAGCCGCCATGGTGCTGTTTGTGGGATCGATTCAGGGACTGGTCATCCAGAGTCTGCTGGCCGGCCAGCTGGAGACCATGTCCAAGCAGGCCCCTGCCGTCTTTGCCTTGTTCCGCACAGGAATCACTGCACAGCGCCCCACTGCCTCCTCCTGCGGCCAAGCCGCATCACCGCCATCCGAACAACCCGCCATGAACGCCTCTGGACCGACCACCCGCCGCCTGTTGCTGGGCACCTTGCTGATTGCCCTGCTGGCCGCGCTGGCCTGGGTCGCACTGCGCACCGGGCCTCTGGCCCCGGTCAAGGTGGAGATCACGCAAGTCAAAAGCGGTCGCGTCTCACCCGAGGTGTTTGGGATCGGACAGGTCGAGGCGCAACGCAACTGGCTCATCGGTCCCATCACACCCGGGCGCGTGTTGTCGGTGAACGTGGACGTGGGTGACCGGGTCGAGGCCGGACAAATGCTGGCCGAGATGGACCCGGTCGACATGGACCAGCGCCAGGCGGCTCTCGATGCCGCGCTCGCCCGCGGTCAAAGCAGCCGCAGCGCCAACCAGGCCCAGCTCGCGGACGCACACGGCCGCCACACCCTGGCGCTGGCCAACCTCAAGCGCAACCAGGACCTGGCGCAAAAGAGCTTCATCAGCGCCGGGGCCCTGGAAGCGCGCGCCCAGGAGGCCGCTTCTGCTCGCGCCAGCCTGCAAAGCGCGCAAGCCAGCCTCGACGCCGCCACCCAAGACCTGAACCGCCTGCGCGCCGAGCGCGCCGCCCTGGCGGAACAACGGCGCAGCCTGACGCTGCGTGCGCCCGCGGCGGCCCTTGTGGCAAGTCGCGACGCAGAGGCTGGCAGCACCGTGGTAGCCGGGCAAGCTGTGGTGAAGTTGATCGACCCCGATAGCCTGCGGGTCAAAATGCGCGTTGACCAAGGTCGCTCGGCAGGCCTGTCTTCCGGTCTCCCCGCGCGCATCGTGCTGCGCTCTCACCCGGGAAAAACATGGACAGGCAAGGTCGAGCGCGTCGAGCCTCTGGCCGATGCCATCACCGAAGAACGATTGGCCCAGGTGATTTTTGACACCCAGCCCACCGGCATCGGCGTGGGTGAAATGGCCGAGGTGACACTGCAACTCGCGCCCAGCGAGCCCGGCCTGGTGCTTCCCAATGCCGCGCTTCAGCACCGGGCAGGACAAACAGGCGTCTGGTCGCTGAAAGGCGGCGCCCTGCACTTTGTTGCCTTGACCACCGGCCCGGCCAGCCTGGACGGTCAGGTGCAGGTGGCATCGCAAGAACCCGACGCCTTGCAAGAAGGCGACACGGTGGTGCTGTACAGCCAGAAAGCGCTGCAGGCCGACACCCGCATCGCCATCGTGAAGCAGTTGCTGGCCCCCGGGGAGACCCGGTGATCAGCCTGGCAGGCCGCGACATCCTGCACGGGTGGAGCAAATACGTGCTCACCGGTTTGGGCCTGGGTCTGCTGATCGGCGTGACGCTGACCATGGCGGGGGTGTACCGTGGCATGGTGGACGATGCGCAGGCCCTGCTGGGCAACAGCGGCGCAGACCTCTGGGTGGTACAGAAGGACACCCTGGGGCCCTACGCAGAGTCGTCCAGCATCAAGGACGACGTGGTGCGCAGCATCCGGGGCATGCCCGGCGTGGCCGCGGCGGCCAACGTGGCCTACTTCACTCTGCAGGTGCGCCACGGCGAGCGAGACGTGCGTGCCATGCTGGTGGGCATGGAGCCGGGCCAGCCGGGCGCGCCGGCCTACCTCGTGGCCGGACGCCAACCCACCCGCAGCCACTACGAAGCCGTGGCCGACGTGAAGACCGGTTTCGCCCTGGGCGACCAAATCCGCATTCGGCGCCACGAATACACCGTGGTCGGGCTGACTCGGCGCATGGTCTCCTCCGGTGGCGACCCGATGATCTTCGTCTCGCTCAAGGACGCCCAGAACGCGCAGTTCCTGAAAGACAACGATGCCATACAGAACGACCGGGCGCGCACGGCCGCCAACCCGGCGTTCAACCGGCCGGGCAGCCCCGGCCTGCTGGAGGCCGTGCAAGGCCTGCAAACCAGCAGCCACAACGTCAACGCCGTGTTGGTGCAAGTCGCACCGGGCCTGGCGCCCGAATCGGTGGCCGAGCCCATCCGGCGCTGGAAGCACCTGAGCGTGCACACACAAACGGGCATGAAAGACATCCTGGTGGTCAAACTGATCGCCAATTCGGCCAAGCAGATCGGCATGTTTCTGGTGATTCTGGCCATCGTGAGCGCGGCCATCGTGGCCTTCATCATCTACACCATGACCATGGGCAAGCTGCGTGAAATCGCGGTTCTCAAGCTCATCGGCACCCGCGACCGCACCATCGCCGCCATGATTCTTCAACAGGCCCTGGGCCTGGGCCTGATCGGCTTTGCGGTGGGGAAGATCGCCGCCACCGCCTGGGGCCCCGCCTTCCCCAAATACGTGTTGCTGATGCCGGGTGACGCTGTCACCGGCTTTGTCGTCACGATGGCCATCTGCGCCCTGGCCAGCACCCTGGCGATCCGGGTGGCGCTCAAGGTCGACCCCGGGGAGGCCATCGGATGAACGAGATGAGCGCAACGCCCACCCCGCCCACCGGCGGCATCGCCATCGAAGGCCTGCGCAAGGTCTATGGCCGCGGCGACACCGCGGTCGAGGCCCTGAAAAACGTCAACATGGTGGTACACCCGGGCGAAGTCGTGGGCCTGGTGGGCCCCTCCGGCTCCGGCAAGAGCACGCTGCTGAAATGCCTGGGGGCCATCATCGCCCCCACCAGTGGCCGCATGACGCTCGGCAACGCCACCATCTACGACAACGGTTGGAAGGAAAAAGACCTGCGGGCATTGCGCCGGGATCGCATTGGTTTCGTCTTCCAGGCCCCCTATCTCATCCCCTTCCTCGACGTGACCGACAACGTGGCGCTGCTGCCCATGCTGGCGGGGCTGCCCAACGCCCAGGCCCGCGAGCGCGCACTGGCGCTGCTCACGGCACTCGATGTCCAGCACCGCGCCCACGCCGAGCCGTCCCAACTCTCTGGCGGCGAACAACAGCGGGTGTCCATCGCCCGAGCGCTGGCCAACAAGCCGCCCGTCATTCTGGCCGACGAACCCACGGCACCACTGGACAGCGAGCGGGCGCTGGGGGTCATGCGCATCCTGAACCACATGGCCCGACAGGCCCAGACCGCCATCATCGTGGTGACACACGACGAAAAGATCATTCCCACCTTCAAACGGATCTACCGCATCCGCGACGGGCAGACGGTGGAGGAGGCGGGCGAAGGGCGCTCCCTGGGTGACTGACACGCCCGCCCCGGGGTCGTATCGGGTCATGAACGGCCCTGCTGCGCCCCATTCAGGAGGGTGGCGCAGTGCCGAGAAAGATCGACAGGGGCGCGAAGGAAAAGGGCGGAAAACGGCCCTAACATCGAACAATGAAATTTTTTGATGCCGAATCCACCCGCGCCGCCCTCCCCTTCGACAAGCTCATTCCGGCCCTGCGAGAGCGCTTCGCCGGTGGCTGTGAGGTGCCGCCCCGCCATGTTCATGAAATCATCAGCCCCATCGGCGAAGCAGGCATGGATGCCGCAGGCCGCCGCATCACCTCGCTGATCATGCCCGCCTGGACCGCCGGGCGTTACTACGGGGTCAAGATCGTCAACATCGCCCCCGGCAACGCCAAACGCGGCCTGCCCGGCCTGCACGGCACCTACCTCCTGTTTGACGGGCGCACCGGCGTCCCGTTGGCCCAGATCGATGGCGACGAGATCACCGCCCGCCGCACCGCCGCCGCCTCGGCCCTGGCCGCTTCCTACATGGCACGCAGCGACGCCGAACACCTGCTGATCGTGGGTGCCGGCCGGGTGGCCAGCCTGCTTCCTCAGGCTTACCAGGCTGTGCGCACGCTCAAGCAGGTCCGCGTCTGGTCGCGCCGCCACAGCGAAGCGCAGGCCCTGGCCCACAGACTCAAGCAAGCGGGTTTCGAGGCGTCAGCCACCGACCAGCTGTCCGAGGCCTGCGGCGAGGCCGACATGGTGAGTTGTGCCACCCTGTCAACCGAGGCCCTTGTGCGCGGCGCCTGGCTGGCCCCAGGCTCCCATCTGGACCTCATCGGCAGCTTCACGCCCGCCATGCGCGAAGCCGACGATGCCTGCTTCCAAAATGCACGCCTGTTTGTCGACACGGAAGAGGCCCTCACCAAGAGCGGTGACCTGTTGATCCCGATTCAACACGGAGTGTTGCGGGCAGACGATGTGCGCGGCACCTTGACCACCCTGTCCAAGGGCGTGGCCACCGGGCGCAAGAATGCCACCGAACGAACCGTCTTCAAATCGGTCGGCACCGCGCTTGAAGACCTCGCCGCGGCGGTTCTGGTCTATGAGACCGGCAATCCGTCCATTCCCCGCTGATCCGACCCCTTGGCGGCCAGGGTTTCATGGGGTCCCCGAGAATGCCCCCATGAACCGCCTCGCTGCGCCCAAAGCACGCCGATGGATTGCCGTCGGCCTAGCGTTCCTGGCCGTCGCAGCCCCGGCCCTGGCGGAGACAGCCGTCTCGCCCGCGCCATCGGCGGCGGCTTGTCCCGCCCTGCTCAACCACAGCTACCCACGCCTGCAAGACGAAGCGCCACAAAACCTGTGTCAGTTCGCTGGACAGGTCGTGCTGGTCGTCAACACCGCCAGCTATTGCGGGTACACCCACCAATATGAAGGCCTGGAAGCGCTCTTTGCGCGCTACGGCAAGCGCGGCCTGGTGGTGTTGGGGTTTCCCTCGAACGACTTTGGCCAACAAGAGCCGGGCAGCGCCAACCAGATCGCCGACCTGTGTTTCAACACCTATGGTGTGCGTTTCCCGATGTTCAGCAAGGTGGCGGTGACCGGCCCACTGCGCACGCCCATGTATGAGCAGTTGTTCAAGGCCACCCAGGTGGCGCCAGGGTGGAATTTTCACAAATACCTGATCGCCCGGGACGGGCGCACCGTGCAGAGCTTCCCCAGCGCCATGGAACCCAACAGCCGGGAAATCACGTCGGCCATCGAAGCTGCCTTGAACCGGCACGGTCAGCGCAAATAGCTCAAACGACAGGCAATGAAAAAGGCCTCCACCCGGTATCGGGCAAGAGGCCTGTTGGGTCGCAAGGCGGCAGGCGCCGCCCGCCACGCTTCATCGTATCAGCCGCGCTTCTGAATCGTCTTGCTGAAATAGCGTTCGCGCAAGCGGCGCAGGTTGCGGAACATCACGGGCGGCATCAGGTCTTGCGACACGCGCCAGAACACGCCCTTGATTTGCTCGTCCGGACGGGCCTTGAAAATGGTGGTGTGGGTGCCACCGTCTTCGCTCTTGGGGCGGCCGTTGGTGTAGTAGTACAGCGCAAGCGATTTGCGCGTCATGTCTTGCGGGCAGTTCAGGGGATCGGGGTGCCCATGGAACGACTCGCTGGTGGTGGAGAAGATCGCCAGGCGGTTGAACACCGGCAGGATCTTGTCGCCGCAGAACTTGGTGTCTTTGTCCCAAAGCTCCAAATGGCCACCGTACTCTTCCTTCCAGTCCTTGTTGAGGTACAGCAGGATGTTGACGCGCCGGTCCAGAAATGTGCTGTCGTGTTTGTTGAAGTCGGCATGCAACTTGAGCAGACCGCCCCGGCGAATCTGGTGCAGACCGCCCCCGCGCAACAACGGATCGGGAATCAGATCGGGAATGCCCGTGATCTTCTCCAGAAAGCGCAGGAAAGGCAGGGAATGGAACTGATAGAAAAGGTTGCGGGTCACAGGCCCGAACTGCTTCTCGTCGGCGCACACGAGCTTGATCTCTGTCTGACGGTTGTAGTTGTGCCAGTCGATGGCACCAGGCTGGGGAAACTCGCTCAGCACCGCCTCGACGACATCCATGGGCAGAAAGTTGTCGAGGTAAATATGGGGAAAAGGCGACCCGGCCTGATAGCGCTTGGCATTGTCAGCGGCGAGTTGCTCGTAACGGGGGTCGTCAAAGACAAACCGGTTGTCCAGCGCGTGCTCGAGGCCGGCATCGGCGGGCGCGGATGCCCGCTCAGGCGCGGCGCCCCCCACGTTTCCCTCGCCCGTCATGCCGCCCACAAAACTGGACGTCGGAGCAAAAGCTTGAGAGGCGGGCAAAGTGGCGGTATTCATGCAGACATTTCCTCGAAAACGAATGCAGTAGGCTACCGATGAGCGCATAAGGAACGCATAAGGATGGGTGCAAGCAGCCCGAAGCTGTGGCAACCATGCAACCAAAGTAGCACACCCGGGCCGCTCCCGGCCCTGGCGCCGGAATCAGGACGCCCGGGCCCCGGCGTTCGCTTCCACCAGGGAATAACCGACCCCGGGTTCGGTCAGCAAGCGGCGGGGATCTGCCGGGTTGGCCTCCAGCTTCGCCCTGAGTTGCCCCATGTACAGACGCAGGTAATGGGTGTGGGAAGTGAACTCTTCGCCCCACACATCCAGCAGCAATTGCCGGTGGGTCACCACCTGGCCCGGTTGACGCATCAGTCGCGCGAGCAGCTTGAACTCGGTGGGGGTGAGGTGAACATGTTCCCCGTGCAAGCGCACCCGGTGTGCCTCCACATCGATCTCCAGGCCGTCGTGCTCGTAGCGCGTGACCGCCGGGCTGGTAACGCGGCCCTTGTGACGCAAAGCCACCCGCATGCGGGCCAGCATTTCCCCCAGGCTGAAAGGCTTGACCAGGTAGTCATCGGCCCCCGCATCGAGCAAGCGGATTTTGGGGTCGTCGGTGTGGCGGGCCGAGATGACGATCACGGGCGGGCGCTGATCGGCCCGCAAGCTGCCCAGCAGCGCCTCACCATCCCCATCGGGCAGCCCGAGATCCAGCAAGACCAGATCAAACCGGCCCCGGTCTGCGGCATTGGCCAGCACCGACTTGGCATCGGCCAGGCTGGCCGCGACCACCACCCGGTAACCCTCCACCTGCAGCGCCGCGCTCAGCGTGCCGCGCAGTTCACGGTCATCCTCGACCAACAAGACTTGCAAACTCACAGATTCCCCCATCCCGAGATCGCAAACGGAGCCGGCGCCACACCCAGCGGCAACCGGCACTCCATGCTGGTGCCCCCACCTTCGCGCGCGCACATGGTGAGTTCTCCGCCATGCACCCGTGCAATGGTCCGGCAGACCGCCAGACCCAGTCCTGCACCCCGGCGCATGCCAGGGTCCGTGAGGCGCGTGGCGTCGCCCGCCTGTCCCACCCGCTCAAACATGTCAAACACCCGTTCACGCCATTCTGGCGGCACACCCTGACCGCGATCGCGCACCGCCAACAGCAGGTCCTCGCCTTCCCGGGCAGCCACCACCTCCACCGGTTGATCGCTTCGACCATGCTTGAAGGCGTTGTCGACCAGGTTGTCCATCATTTGGGCGAGCAGCACCGCGTCACATCGGACCAGCGGAATCGCCTCGTCGACGCTGGCCAGAATGCGCTGATGGGGGTCGCGTTGACGCGCGCGGTGCAGCACCGCGCCAACCATCTCTTCGGCAGACTCCCAGTCCAGATTGAGGTGCAAGCCAGGCGAGTCGAGTCGCGCCAGCTGCAAGGTGTTGTCGGCGATCCGGTTCAACTGGTTGGCCTCATCCACAATGGCACCGAGCAAGCGCTTGCGCTGGGCCTCGCTGAGGCGGTCGGCCTGGTCCGACAGCGAGGTGGCCGCACCCAGGATTGTGGCCAATGGTGTGCGGTAGTCGTGAGAAATCGCGGTCAACAAGGTGTTGCGCAACTGCTGTGCATGGGCCTCTTTCTCGGCAATGTCCGCCTGGCGCCATGTGGCATGGCGCTCAAGCGCAAGCCCGAGTTGATCGCACAGGGCCTGGGCATGGCTGCGCAAAGACAAGGTGTGTCCACCGGCTTTCAAAGGCAATCGCACGGCGCCAAAAATCTGGGCGCGCCCCCGCATGGGCAAGTACCAGGCCAGCGCGTCGTCGGCTGCCACGGGCTCCCCAGCCTCCTGCCCCTGCGATTCGGGTGCACCGCCTGCGGCCAACAAAAGTTGGTTTCGAATGGGCTCATCCACTTCACCAAGCCAGGCACCCTCGTCTTCGGGATCGCTGACCAACGGCGCGATCCAGACACTCACGGGCCGCCCCACCAGGACCGACAAGGCGCGCTGCAGCGCAACGGCACAGGTCCGCGGGTCTTCCGCATCCCTCAGCATCTCCCCCAGCCCCTGTAGCTGTTCCGCGCGCAAGGCATAAATGCGCTCAGCCACCGTCAATTGGCGCTGATAGGTCATCAACCAGGCGATCAGCCAGCTCAGCCCCACCACCGTGAAAAGCAGGAAAACATGGTGCTGATCGAAGGCCAGTGCGAACGCCCCACGGGGTGGCACGAACACGAAGTTGAATGCAACGCCCGAGACCAGGCTACTGAACATGGCCCAACGCGGCGGCAGCCAAAGCGCCGACAGCGCCGACGCAATGACCGCAATCATGGTCTGGTTGAGCACATCGGTATGGCCGATGGAGAGGCACAGCGCCACCCAGGCCACCAACCACACAGCCGCCCCAATCCACAGCCGGATCTGAAGCGGCCCATGGCGCCCCACGGTTCCAGCCAGCACCCAGCTCCAGCCATTGCGCCAGCCGGCGCCCTGGGCCTCGGCACCGGTCACCAGATGTGTCGCCGCTTCGTGGAGCTCGTGCATGAAAAGGGTTCGGTCAGCGAGAAAGCTGGAATTTCAGGCCTCAGCGCTCGGACGCTGTGGTCCAAGTTGGTGCTGGCGCAGCGCCGACATCACCCAGCCCACATCCTCGCCGGACGGAGGTCGCTGCTGTCTGAACGCTCTGTCGGCCGGTGCCCACAGCGAATCGGGCTGGGGTTGGCTGTCCACCACCGCTGACCACGCCAGGCTCGGCCATGGACGCGCCGCTTGTGAGCGACGACAAAGTGCCTCAGACGCAAACACCCGAAGAAAACCACGCCCCGACGCCAGCGAATCACCCTTGTGAAAAGACTGTCCAGCGCTGGAAACGGTGCGGGCGGGTTTGATCGCGATCATGAAAATGGCACGTGCAATGAAGAGACTCGGACACATGATACGCATGCATGTCGTCGCATCGCTGTTAAATACCATACCGTATGGTATTCTCTGTCCACCTATTCCATTCACAAAAGGTTTCGAGGGTGTAGCGATGTGGGCATATCGACAAAGCGGCTGGTTACTGGTGGTCATTGGTGCGCTGCATTGCACCATCGGCGTGGTGCTGAGCTGGGACGTGCTCAGCCAATGGCATCAAAGTGGTTGGTGGCACAGCGTGGAGAAAAGCGGTGCTCTGCACCTGGACCGCTTTGCTGCGCTCTGGTTTCAAGTCTCGGGCGTGTCCTGGGCCATCATGGGTTTGCTGATGCAGCAATGGCTGGACCGGGTCGGTGCGCTGCCAACCACCATGGGATGGGCCTTGCTGCTCATGGGTGCTTTCGTGGCCTACGTGCTGCCGATCTCCGGCGCATGGCTGTTTGTGGTGCTCGGACTGCACCTGATCGGGATGCACGCCCGCATCAGCACTTCGAACGAGGTCATCCTGTGAACCCCAGCCTGACACGCACCGACTGGTTGGACGCAGGCCTGCGCCTGATCGGCGAACGTGGTCCGGCGAGCTTGCGAATCGATGTGCTGTGTCGAACGCTGGGCGTGACCAAGGGCTCGTTCTACCACCACTTCGGTGGCCAACCGGAATACGTCACCGCCCTGCTGGCCCACTGGAAAAACACCTACACCCAGCAGCTCATCCATGCGGTGGCTGATATCGGAGACCTGCGCCAGCGCAGCAAGCGGCTAAGCGAGCTTGCCTTGGGCAAAGACATGAGGCCCGAAGTGGCGCTGCGCGCCTGGGCCATGAGCGATGCGGAAGTGGCGTCAACGGTGCAAGCGGTGGACACCCAGCGTCTGCAGTACCTGCGCGATCTGGCGCAAAGCATGGGGCTGCCTCTCGCTCGGGCGAACCTTTCCGCACAGATGGCCTACGCACAGTTGATCGGGATTCAGCACCTGTCCGCGCTGATCACACCACAGGACGCAGCTCTCATGGACGAGACGTTGGCCGCGGCCCTGCTGACGAGCAGCGTTGAACCCAGGCCATGATCATCGCCGTCGCTGCTGGACTGGACCTGCTGGCCGCCCTTGTGCACCTGGGCATCATCGCGGGCGGCCCCGCCTGGTACCGTTTTTTCGGCGCAGGCGAAGACCTCGCACGGATGGCCGAGCGTGGTCACCCCTGGCCCACGATCGTGACCACGGCCATCGCAGCCGGATTGGCCGGTTTCGCCTTGTACACCTGGTCACTCAGCGGCCGCTGCTGCCAAACACTGCCCTGGCAGCGGGAAGTCGTGTGGGGCATCACCTGCCTCTACGCCCTGCGCACGGCGGTGCCCCTGCTCCTGGCGCCTTGGGTGACCAGCCTGCGCACCCCATTCATGCTCGTTTCGTCATTGGTGTGCGGCGCGTACGCCGTGACCCACGCACTGGTCCTCCTGTAGAGAACGAACCCAGCCAACCGCCGACCGTGCCTGATCGATCAGGCCACAAGGGATCTGCAATGCCTCAGGCGGCTGCCACGGCCTGCACCTGCCACATCCATTTCTGGCGCTGTTCAGGTGTCACAAACGCGGCCTCGAAGCTGTTGCGTGCCAAGGTGATCACCTCGTCGCGTGACAGGCCCAGCGCTTCCACCGTCTGAACGAAGTTGGTGTTCATGTACCCACCGAAATAGGCGGGATCGTCCGAGTTCACCGTCACGCACAGGCCTGCATCGAGCATCTTCCTGAGCGGGTGGTCGCGCAAATCACTCACCACGCAAAGCTTCAGGTTCGACAAGGGACATACGGTCAGAGGCAAGCGGGTGTGGGCCAGTTCCGCCACCAGCAACGGGTCTTGCAAACAAGCCACGCCGTGGTCGATGCGCTGGACCTTGAGCAGGTCGATGGCCTGCCACATGTATTCGGGCGGCCCCTCCTCGCCGGCATGAGCCACCACCTTCAGACCGAGTTCTCGACACCGAGCAAAGACCCGCTCGAATTTCTCCGGCGGATGGCCGAGCTCGCTGGAATCCAGTCCCACCCCGATGAAGTGGGCGCGAAAAGGCAGCGCGGCTTCCAGCGTGGCGAACGCATCTTCTTCACTGAGGTGGCGGAGAAAACACAGGATCAGTGAGGCATCAACACCCAGTTGCTCCCGCGCATCGTCGCAGGCCCGTGAGAGCCCCTGGACCACCGCAGCCATGGGCACATCGCGGGCGGTGTGGGTCTGGGGATCGATGAAAAGTTCGGCATGGACCACGTTGTCGGCTTTGGCGCGCTCGAAGTAGGCCCAGGCCATGTCGTAGAAATCGGCTTCATGCAGCAAGACACTTGCCCCCGCATAGTAGATGTCAAGAAAGCTCTGCAGATCCTTGAATGCATAGGCATCGCGCAGTGCCTGCACACTGGCATAAGGCAAGGCCACGCCGTTTCGCTCGGCCAGCGAAAAAATGAGTTCGGGCTCCAGCGAGCCTTCGATATGGATGTGGAGTTCGGCCTTGGGCAGGACCTTGGCCAGCTCGGCAGGGGACAGAGGCATATCAGATCTCCGATTGAATGAACGGCCCGGGAGCGAACCCTCGGCCAGGTATACCCGTCGTCGCGATGCGGTCCCGTTCCAGGCGGGGCACGAAATCGGCAGCGCGGTGCGACAACAGCGCGCTCAGCACACGCCCAGCCGAATGCCCAGGCGCTGGAGGTAACGGCGGTAGGCACTGGACATGCGATCCGCCGGACTGTGCACTTCGCGCACCGACCCCTGTTTTCCAATGGGCAGGCGCTTGGGCATCTGGGATTCGACCACCGGACGGTCCTGGGAGAAGACGGTCTCCTGAAACTCCCGTATCGTCTCTTCTTCAGATGGGTCGTTCTTGAGCGCCATGGCAAACCAGGCCGTGCACCGCTCATCGCCATCGGGACGGATGAACAGCGCAAACGCATTGCTGACCGGATCGCCTTGCGCCGCGTCCTTGAACAGGATCGCAGCAAAGGGATGCGGGACCTCATAGCGGTAGTCCACCCAGACGCCCCCAGCGTCACCCGCATAACCACGGGGCTGCCAGGCACGGCAATCACGGGCTTTCAACCCGTCCGCACTTTCTTCCACCTGGCCCGTTTCCACCTGGGCATGGCTGCGGGCGCCCAACCAACCCTCGTGCACAAAACCGAAGTGGCTCAAATCGATGAAGTTCTCAACCATGCGGGGCGCACTGGTGTGGATATCGTAGGGACCGAACAGCACCTGTCGCCATTCGGCATCGCCCCAGGGCCCGTAAACAGGCGGCTCCACAAGCGTGGGCGGCCAATCGGCAGCGGGTGCCGCCAAACGCACCCAAATCAGACCGTTCAAATCCCGCGCTTCAAAGACCGTGACGGCGTGACTGGCGGGTGGCACAAATTCGGGTGCGGCCGGCACATGCACGCAGCGCGCGCAGGAGACCTCGCTCTGCGCCGCCGCCGCATCGCCAGCGAACTGCCAACCATGGTAGGGACACTCCAGCCGTGCGCCCCGCAGGTGGTTCAGCACCCGACCCAGCGACAGGCGGGCACCCCTGTGCGGACAGCGGTCGGCCCAGGCGTGCACCACGCCGCGTGCGCCATCGTGGCCAGGTTCGCGCCACAGCACCACCGCCTCTCCCAGCAACACCACCCCCACCGGGGCGCCGGTCACTTCATGGCTGGCCACGACCGGGTGCCAAAGTTGTTTTTCGATCATCCCGACATTCTCCGCGAATAAAAAAAGCCGCAGCATCCGCTGCGGCTTGCGACCCTGACAACCCCACCAACCCAAGCGCCGGCGATGCCGGTCGTTCAGGCAGTGGGGCGTGCCGTGCGGAATGGGATCAGTTGGGCACGCTGCCTTCCACGCCCTTGACGTAGAACTTCACGCCACCCAGGAAAGCGTCGTCAGCGACCACACCGTCGGCCAGCACTTCCTTGCCGGTGGAGTCCATGATCGGGCCCTTCCAGATGGAGAAGCTACCGTCTTTCAGACCGGCCTTGATCTCGTCGATCTTGGCCTTTGTCTCGGCGGGCACATCTTCTGCGATCGACACCATGTCGATGGCGCCTTCCTTGTGGCCCCACCACACGCCACCGGTGGTCCAGGTGCCGTTCAGTGCGTCACCCACGGCCTTCTTGTAGTAAGGCGCCCAGTTGATGACGGCCGAACCCAGGTGGGCTTTGGGGCCGTAGGCGGTCATGTCGGAATCCCAGCCAAAAGCGCGTTTGCCCTTCTCTTCTGCCGTCTTGAGCACCGCTGGCGAGTCGGTGTTCTGCATGAGCACGTCAGCGCCGCCATTGATCAGGGACGTGGCCGCTTCGGTTTCCTTCGGTGGATCAAACCAGGCATTCACCCACACCACCTTGGTCGACACTTTCGGGTTGACCGACTGGGCGCCCAGCGTGAAGCTGTTGATGTTGCGGATCACCTCGGGAATTGGCACCGAAGCCACCACGCCCAGGGTGTTCGATTTGGTCATGGCCCCGGCAATCACGCCCGCCATATAGGCGCCTTCGTAGGTGCGGCTGTCGTAGGTGCGCATGTTGGGCGCGGTCTTGTAGCCGGTGGCGTGCTCGAACTTCACATCAGGGAAATCGGCGGCCACTTTCAGCATCGGCTCCATGTAGCCGAAGGTGGTGCCAAAAATCAGCTTGTTGCCCTGGCTGGCCATGTCGCGCAACACGCGCTCGGCATCGGGACCTTCGGGCACGCCTTCCACAAAGCTGGTAACGACTTTGTCACCGAATTCGGCCTCCACCGCTTTGCGGCCGTTGTCGTGCGCAAAAGTCCAGCCGCCATCGCCCACCGGACCCACATAGGCAAACGCCACTTTCAAGGGCTCGGCCTTGGGTGCTTCGGCCGCCGCAGGCGCGGGCTCGGCGGCGGGCGCCGGTGCCTCTTCCTTCTTGCCGCAGCCCATCAGCGCAGCGCTGGCCAACGCGCTCAGCGCGGCGGCCTTGATCAGGGAACGTTTGTTCAAATCAGTCATGAAATCCTCTTGATGAACGGTGGTGGTTGGAACGGTAAAAGTGCATTATGTAACTGGAATCGGGGCGTCAAGCGACCGGGTGTGGTCACCGCTTCCCTGGCCCCGAACTCACGAGCCGGGATAAAACGGCTTGCCAATCGAGCTGGGCATGTTGATGCGGATCCAGGTCGGGTTGCGGGAAATCAGCACCAGCACCACGATGGTGGCCAGGTACGGCATCATCGTGAGGAACTGGCTCGGCACATGGACGCCCGCGCCCTGCAAGTGGAACTGCAGCATGGTCACGAACCCGAACAGATAGGCACCGAGCAAAACGCGTGCCGGACGCCAGGTGGCAAAGGTGGTGAGCGCCAGCGCGATCCAGCCCTTGCCCGCGGTCATGCCCTCCACCCACAGCGGTGTATAGACCACCGAGACATAGGCGCCAGCCAGCCCGCACAAGGCCCCACCAGCCATCACCGCCATCAGGCGGATGCGCCGCACCGGGTAACCCAGCGCATGCGCCGACTCGGGGCTCTCGCCCACGCTGCGCAACACCAGCCCGGCCCGGGTCCGGTACAGAAACCAGATCAGCCCCAGGGTGAGCAGCACGCACAGGAACACCATGGGGTGGTGGCGGAACAGCATCGGCCCCAGAATGGGCAGATCGGACAACAGGGGAATGGCAAAGTCCACGGACGGTGGCAGCTTCGCCTGCACGTAGCCGGTACCGGCAAAGGCAGAAAAGCCCGCCCCGAACAAAGTCAGCGCCAGACCGGTGGCGTACTGGTTGGTGTTCAACCAGATCACCAGCACGCCAAACAGGCCCGCCAGCAGCGCCCCCACCACCATGCCTGCGCCAAAGCCGGCCAGGGTGCTCCCGGTTTGAACCGTGACCACGAACCCGGCAAGGGCCGCGCAGAGCATCATGCCTTCAGCGCCCAGGTTGACGATGCCCGATTTTTCGTTGATGAGCAGACCCAGCGACGCGATGGCCAGCACCGTGCCGGCATTGAGCGATGCACCAATCAGCAATGCAATGGATTCCATGGTCAGCCCCTCCCCCATCGAACTCGGTAGGCAATCAAGGTGTCGCAAGCCAGCAGCGCGAACAGCAACAGCCCCTGGAAGACACCGGTGATCGATTTGGGCAGGCCCAGGCGCGATTGCGCCAGCTCACCGCCGATATAGAACATGCTCATCAAGATGGCGGAAAACACGATGCCGACGGGGTTCAGGCGGCCCACAAACGCCACGATGATGGCCGCGAAGCCGTAGCCGGCGGGAATGTAGGGCGTGAGCTGCCCCACCGGGCCCGCCACCTCCAGGGCCGCCGCCAGACCCGCCGCGCCGCCCGAGGTCAGCAGCGCCAACCACAGGGCCTTGCGCGAGGAAAAGCCCGCGTAGCGCGCCGCGGCTGGGGCGAGACCGCCCACGATCTGGGCGAACCCCGCGTAGGTGCGAAAGAGAAACACCCAGACCGCGCCCACACCGGCCAAGGCCAGCAACACCCCGATGTTGACGCGCGAACCCTGGATCAGCTTGGGAATCTGGGTTACGGCCTCGAAGGTTTTGGTCTGCGGGAAGTTGTAGCCGTTCGGGTCTTTCCAAGGACCGTAGACCAGGTAGTTCAACACCTGAATGGCCACATACACCAGCATCAGACTGACCAGGATTTCGTTGGCATTGAAACGGTCCCGCAGCAGGGCCGTGATGCCCGCCCAGACCATGCCACCGGCCACGCCCGCCAGGAGGATGGCCACCACGATCCAGCGGCTGGAGTCGGGCCCGGCCAGCAGCGCCACACCCGACGCGCAGACCGCCCCGATCACATACTGGCCCTCGGCACCGATGTTCCAGACATTGGAGCGGAAACACACGGCCAGACCCAGTGCAATGATCAGCAACGGCGTGGCCTTCACCACCAGCTCCGACAGGGCGTACCAACTCTTGATGGGCTCCCAGAAAAACACCTGCAGGCCGCGCACCGGGTCTTTGCCCAGCAAGGCAAACAGGATCACGCCGATCACCACCGTGATCGCCAGCGCCAGCAGCGGTGAGGCGTAGCCCCAGCGCAGCGAAGGTTGGGGACGGACTTCAAGCCGCAACATCGGTGCCCTCCCCGTGCTTGACCGCATCTTCGTTCCACAGACCCGACATCCATTCACCTATCTTCTCGATCGTGGCCTCCGCCCTGTCCAGACTGGGCGACAGCTGGCCTTTGGCGATCACATACAAGCGATCACTGATTTCAAACAGCTCATCGAGCTCCTCACTGACCACCAGCACCGCGCACCCGGCATCGCGCAAAGCCAGCATCTCGCCACGGATCTGGGCAGCCGCCCCGACATCCACCCCCCAGGTGGGCTGGCTCACGATCAACAAGCTGGGCTTGGCCTCGATCTCACGCCCCACAATGAACTTCTGCAGGTTGCCGCCCGAGAGCGACTTCGCCGCCGCCCCGGGGCCATTGGCCTTGACGTTGTACCGGGCAATGATGTCGGCGGCCTGCGTCCTGAGCGCAGACAAGCCCAGCCAACCGCCCACGCCCACCGCGTCACGGCGCGAGAGCAACAGGTTCTGCGCCAGCGACAAGGTGGGCACGGCGCCCCTGCCGAGCCGCTCCTCGGGCACAAAATGCAGACCCAGCGCCCGCCGCCGCCCGGGACTCAGGCCCGAGGCATCCCGCCCGCCCACGCGAATGCTGCCAGCGGGCGAGCGTGTGTCTTCGCCGGACAGCGCATAGAGCAATTCGCTCTGCCCGTTGCCCGAGACGCCTGCAATGCCCACCACCTCACCCGCGCGCACAGTCAGGGCAATCTGATGCAGATCGGTGCCGAAGGGGTCGCCACTGGCCAGGCTGAGCCCCTGCACCTCCAGCACCGCACCACCAGCGTTCAGCGAGCGCGCCTCCAGCGCGGGCGGCTCGGCACCAATCATCAGCCGAGACAACGAGGCGTTGCTTTCTTCCCGGGGGTCACAGACCCCGGTCACCCGGCCACCCCGCAACACGGTGCAGGCATGGCACAGCGCGCGGATTTCATGCAGCTTGTGGCTGATGTAGAGAATGCTGCAGCCCTCGGCGGCCAGCTTGCGCAGCACCACAAACAGCTTGTCCACCGCCTGCGGTGTGAGCACCGATGTGGGCTCGTCAAGAATCAGCAGTTGAGGGTTGGTCAGCAGCGCACGAATGATCTCCACGCGCTGCATCTCGCCCACCGACAGGGTATGGACCGGGCGGGCCGGATCGATGTCCAGCCCGTATTCGGCCGCCTTGGCCGTGATGCTGGCGCTCACCTCCGGCAGGCTCAGGGATTTGTCGAGCCCCAGCCACACGTTCTCCGCCACCGTCAGCGTCTCGAACAGGCTGAAGTGCTGAAACACCATGCTGATGCCCAGCGCGCGGGCCTCCTGCGGGTTGCGCACGTGCGCTTCCTGCCCGTTGAAGGCCACCCGGCCTTCGTCGGGCTTGACCGAGCCGTAGATGATCTTCATCAGCGTCGACTTGCCCGCCCCGTTTTCGCCCAGCACCGCGTGAATCTCGCCGGGCAGCACCGTGAGCGAGACCGACTGGTTGGCCACCACACCGGGGTACCGTTTGGTGATGTCGGACAAATGGAGTCGGGGCGTGGTCATGCGGTGGATCTCGGCGGTGGGCGGCGTTCAGGCGGCGGCAAGGGCATCGGCTTCGGACTTGCGCAGGGAGGCGGCAACGGATTTGATCTGTTCGCGAAGCCAGCGACCGGCGTTGGAGGAATGGGTGCGCTCGTGCCACAGCTGGTAATACCGCATGCGGGGAAACGGCACCGGACAGGGCAGGATCTGCACCGGCAGGGTGTCAATGAAACGCTCGCAATAGTGGCGCCCCGTGGTCAACACCAGCAGGCTGTCGGCCACCATGGAAGGGATGAGCCCGAAATAGGGACAACGCGCCACCACATTGCGAACCAGGCCCAGACTGGTCAGGTGGTCGTCGATCACACCGCGGGCCCCGGGATGGGTGGGCATGGGGGCGATGTGGTCCACCGCCAGCCAGGCCTCCGCGTCCCAGCCCGGTTTAACAGCGGGGTGGTGGTTGGCCACCAGGCTCACCACCTCGTCGCCAAAGAGGCGGCCCAGGTGCAGATCATCGGGGGGCTTTTGCCAATTGCCGATCACCACATCCACCTGCCCCTGGGCAAGCTGGTGCCGGTAGTCGGCGTTGGCCGACAGCGGATGGATATCGATGCGGCAACCGGGCGCCAGCGTCTTGAGCTGCGACACGAGCTGGGGCAGGAAATACGGATCCAGGTAGTCGCTGGCGGCCAAACTGAAGGTCTGGCTGGTCTCGCTGGGGTTGAAGCTGCGCGCGTCGGAGAACAGCATCTCGGCCGAGCGCAGGATGTGGGCGGCTGGTTCGACCATGCGCAAGCCCGCCTCGGTGGGCACCATGCCGGAGCCAGAGCGCACCAACAAGGGGTCCCCCGCCAACTCGCGCAGGCGCTTGAGCGACGCGCTCACCGCAGGCTGGTACATGCCCAGGCGCAGCGCCGCGCGCGACACGCTGCGCTCGGTCAGAACCGTGTGCAGCACGCGAATCAGGTGCAGGTCAATTTTGTCGAACATCGACAGGTATTTCATATCTGTCAGCGGTATATCGCGATGGCGGTAAGAACATTCAGCTCATACGGTAGAGCATATGTTGTGCCAGACGCAAGCGGGCTATGCTGGCGTGCATGACGCCTGAAAAATCAGCACAAACCCTTAGATTTTTGCACCGGGGCCAGCCCGTGGCGCTGCGCAATGTACCACCCGACAGAACGCTGCTGGAGGTCTTGCGCGAGGATCTCAACCTCACGGCCACGAAGGAAGGCTGCGGCGAAGGCGACTGCGGTGCTTGCACCGTGGTACTCGCAGAACGGGTGGGCGCCGGCCTGCAGTACCGGGCGATCAACAGCTGCATCCGGCTGGCCCACTCGGTCGACGGCATGGCGGTCATCACCGCCGAAGACATCGCCGCCAGCCCCACCGCCCTGCACCCGGCGCAAGAAGCCATGGTGCGCTGCCACGGCAGCCAATGCGGCTTCTGCACGCCGGGCTTTGTCATGAGCCTTTTGGCCTGTACCAGAACAGCCAGGGAGGGCAAGGCATCACGCGCGAGCGCGCCCAGGCCGACCTCTCGGGCAACCTGTGCCGCTGCACGGGCTACCGGCCCATTCTGGAGGCCGCCCAGACCATGGGCAGCCTGCCCCTCCCCGCCGGCTGTGGCGTGGACGAAACCGCCACCCGCGAGGCCCTCAAGGACTTGCGCCCACCAGCCGGCTCGGGCTACCTGCGCCCGCGCGCCCTGGTCGAGCTCCTGCAGGCGCGTGCCAAGCACCCCCGCGCACAGGTCGTGGCCGGCTGCACCGATGTGGGCCTGTGGGTCACCAAAATGCACAAGCGGTTTGAACAGGTGATCGACGTGACCGCGGCGCGCGAGCTCAAGCGCATCGAAACCTACCCGCACCACATCGCCATCGGTGCTGCGGTCACGCTGGAAGACGCGTTTTCAGCCCTGGTCAAGGAGCGGCCCCAGCTCCTGGCCTTCAGCCGCCGCTTCGCCGGGCTGCCGGTGCGCAATTCGGGCACGCTGGGCGGCAATGTCGCCAATGGTTCGCCCATTGGCGACAGCATGCCCCTGCTGATCGCGCTGGGGGCGAGCGTGGTGCTGATGCGGTGGAAGAAGACCCGCGATGGTGGCGAAATCGCCCACCGGGAGCTGCGCCTGGAAGACCTGTACACCGGCTACCGCACCCATGTGATGCGTGGCGACGAACTCATTGCCTGGATCAAGGTGCCGCGCCCCACCAAGCTCGCCTTCGAGCGCGTCTACAAGATCAGCAAACGCTTTGACGACGACATCTCCGCGGTCTGCCTGGCCCTGCAGATAACGGTGCAAGACGGTGTGGTGCAGCAAGTTTCCATCGGAGCCGGTGGCGTCGCGGCGATACCTGTGCGCGCCCACCAGACCGAAGCGGCCTTGCTCGGACAGTCCTGGAACGCCGATACCGTGATGGCCGCCCAGGCGGTCCTGCGCGCCGAGTTCCAGCCCATCTCCGACATGCGCGCCAGCGCCAGCTACCGCCAGGCCCTGCTGGGCAACCTGTTGCAGCGCTTCTGGCTGGAGACCCAGGGCCAGCAAGCCATCAACCTGGAAGACTCGCGCACCCTGGAGGCGTTGTCATGAATGCGCTGCGCGCCGCAGGCGCCTCCAGGTTTCACGAAAGCGCCCGGGCCCAGGTGGCCGGCACCGCCACCTACATCGACGACATACCCGAGGTGCGCGGCTCACTGCACGCCGCCCCGGTGTGTTCGCCGGTGGCCCACGGCATCTTGCGCAAACTCGACGCCTCCGCCGCGTTGGCGCTGCCTGGCGTGCGCGGCGTGATTGACGCGGGGGACATTCCGGGTGACACCACGCTGGCTGCCTTTGCCCACGACGAGCCGGTGTTCGCTCTCGACACGGTGCACTTCGCAGGCCAGGTGATTGCCCTGGTGGTGGCCGACGACGTGATGACGGCGCGGCGCGCGGCGCGCCTCGTGGCACTGGAAATCGAACCGCTGGATGCCGTGCTCAGCGTGCATGAGGCGCACGCGCTTGAGCACTATGTGTTGCCGCCGGTGCATGTGGCCCGGGGTGATGCCAGTGGCGCGCTGCGTCGCGCACCGCACCGGCTCGAAGGCCAGTTCGAGGTGGGCGGCCAGGGCATTTTACCTTGAGGCCAGATCGCCTATGTGCTACCGCTGGAGCAGGACCAGTGGTGGGTCTACACCAGCACCCAACACCCCGGCGAGGTGCAGCACTGGAGTGTCGCACGCACTGGGTCTGGCGAACCACGCCGTCACCGTGGAATGCCGCCGAATGGGCGGTGGCTTCGGGGGCAAGGAAACCCAGGCGGGGCACCTGGCCGTGTGGGCGGCCGTGGCGGCCAACAAGCTCAAGTGCCCGGTCAAGCTGCGCCTGGACCGCGACGACGACTTCGTCATCACCGGCAAACGCCACCCATTTGCCTACCACTACCAGGTGGGCTTCGACGACACCGGCCTGCTTTGCGGCCTGCAACTGGAGATGCTGGCCAATTGTGGATTCAGCGCCGACCTGTCCGGCCCGGTGGCCGACCGCGCGGTGTTCCATGCCGACAACGCCTACTTCCTGCAAGACGTGGCGATCAGCTCCTACCGCTGCCGCACCAACACCCAGAGCCACACTGCGTTTCGCGGTTTCGGCGGCCCCCAGGGCGTGATCGTGATCGAGCGCATCCTGAGCGACATCGCGCGAACACTTGGCCTCGATCCGCTGGAGGTGCGGCTGCGCAACCTCTATGGCGAGACGGAGCGGCACACCACCCACTACCAGATGAAGGTCGAAGACAACATTCTCGACCCGCTCATCAACCAGCTGGCCCTCTCCAGCGGTTACCGCGAACGCCGCGAGCAGATCGCCGCCTGGAACGCCCAGAGCCCGGTGATCAAGCGCGGCATCGCCCTCACCCCGGTGAAGTTCGGCATCAGCTTCACCGCCACGCTGTTCAACCAGGCCGGCGCGCTGGTACACGTCTACACCGACGGCAGCGTGCAGGTGAACCACGGCGGCACCGAAATGGGTCAGGGCCTCAACACCAAGGTGGCGCAAATTGTGGCCGACGAGCTGGGGGTGCCATTTGAACGGGTGCTGTGCACGGCAGCGGACACCAGCAAGGTGCCCAACGCCAGTGCCACGGCGGCCTCCAGCGGCACCGACCTCAACGGCCGGGCCGCGCAGTTTGCGGCCCGCTCGGTGCGCAACAACCTGGCGGCTTTCGTGGCCGGGCTGGACGGCGTGGGCGCGGGCGCGGTGCATTTCGAAGCGGGACAGGTGTCCACCGAGAAGGCCTCGCGCCGCTTTGAGGAGGTGGTGGGCGCGGCCTACGCCAACCGCATCCAGCTCTGGAGCGACGGCTTCTACCGCACGCCCAAGATCCACTACGACAAGACCACGCTCACCGGGCGCCCCTTCTATTACTTCGCCTACGGCGCGGCGGTCAGCGAGGTGGCCATCGACACGCTCACCGGCGAAAGCCGCGTGCTCAAGGTGGACATCCTGCACGACGTGGGCCACAGCATCAACCCGGCCATCGACATCGGCCAGATCGAGGGGGGATTCATCCAGGGCATGGGCTGGCTCACCACCGAGCAACTGGTCTGGCGCGCCGACGGCGCCCTCGCCACCCACGCCCCCAGCACCTACAAAATCCCGGCCACCGGCGACGTGCCCGCGCATTTCAAGGTTGAGCTTTGGCCCGAGGCCAACCGCGAGGACAACGTGCACGGCAGCAAGGCCGTGGGCGAGCCGCCCTTCATGCTGGCCATCAGCGTCTACGAGGCGCTGCGCGATGCCGTGGCGCAGGCCGGCGGAAACCCGATGCAGGTCAATGCGCCGGCGACCGCAGAAGAGGTGCTCCGAGCCCTGGGCAACTGACGGCCCACGCCATCGGGTTCAGTCCGGCTTGCGCCGATCGCCCAACTGGCGTTGCGCCCCGTTTTCCGCTTCAATGGCGCGGTCGAAAGCGGGCAGGCCAATCTGGTTCAGGACCCGCTTGAAGGTCCGCGCCACCTCAGGATCGAGCGCGGCCAGGGTGGTCGCGACCTGCCAGGACGCCGCCTCCCGGTCCGCGTCGTCCACCACCCGGTAGAGCAGCCCCCAGTCCAAAGCTTGCTCAGCATCAAACACCTCGCCCAACAAGAGCAGTGCACGGGCGCGCGCCAACCCGGCCATGGCCTGCAAGGTGGCACTCAGTCCCCCGGTCACAAACACGCCCAGCGAAGCCTCCGGCAGGCGAAAGCGTGCGCTGCGTCCCGCCACCACCAGGTCGGCGTCCAGCATCCATTCGAGCCCCGCCCCCAGCGTCCATCCGTGCACCTCGGCGACCACGGGCTGTGGCAAACGCACGATGGCCTGTGCCACCGCTTGCACCAGCTCCAGGTCGCGATCCGTGGGCGGCGCACCCACATCGCGGCCGGCGCAGAAAGCGCGCCCCGCGCCGCGCAGCCGCACCACCCGAACCGACGAGTCCCCGGCAACCGCCCCCAGGGCGTCGAGCAGGTCCTGCGCCAGCGTGTTGTTGATGGCGTTCAGTTTGTCGGGGCGGTTCAGCGTCAAGGTCATCACACCCTCTCGCCGCTCGGACATCAGCGTCATGAACTGCCTTCCTTATCCGCGCAACACATCGACACGCGCACGCACGGCGTCTTCCACCGCGGCCACCATGGTGTCGCATGCGGCCTCATCAAACTGCAACGACAGCGCCACCAACCCGCGCTGCGCCATGTAGACGCCGCGCTCCAGCAGATCGAAATAGAGCAGCTCCTTCATCAGGCCATTGGACGGCGCCAGATCGGCCACACAACGAACGGGCCCGCGCATGCCGTGCAGGTTCATGATTGAGCCCAGGCCGGTGAACTGGGCCGCCACCCCTTGTGCCTCAAAGACGGCGTTGAGCCGTTCGCGCAGGCGCTCGCCACGCTGGTTGAGCTCGGTCAGGGCTTGCGCCGTCAGCGCCTGCTGCAGTCCGGCCAGCCCGGCCGCCATGGACAGCACGTTGTTGTTGAAGGTGCCCGCGTGCGCCAAGGCGTCGGGGCGGCGCGGATCGAAACGCTGCATGCATTCAACCCGGCCACCGAAAGCACCAAACGACAGACCGCCGCCGAAGTACTTGCCGATGACCGTGAGGTCGGGTGTCAGACCCAGTTGCGCCTGCCGCCCGCCATACGACAGGCGCGATGTCTGCACCTCGTCGAACACCAGCAAGGCACCACAGCGCTCGGTGAGATCGCGCAGGCCCTGCAGGAAAGCCGGATCACCCGGAATGCAACCACCCGCGCCCAGCATCGGCTCCACCACGATGGCCGCCAGGGATGGACCGTGCTCGCGCACCAGCGCCTCGACCGCGTGCAGGTCGTTGTAGGGTGCCACCAGGTAGTCGTGTGGCGCATTGATGGGCGAGCCGCCCCGGCCGAAGCTCAGCAGGCCGCCATGGTAGGCGCCATCGAACACCAGGATGTTGCGCCGCCCCGTGTGCACCTGGGCTGCGGCCAAGGCCAGCAGGCTGGCCTCGGTGCCGGAATTGGTGAAACGCATCAGCGACATCGACGGAAAGCTCCGCTGGATCTCGCTCGCCAGCGCCACCTCACGGCGGTTGTGTGAGGACAGGCTGAGGCCATCGTTCAAGGCCTCGACGATGGCTTGGCGGATCGCGGCGTTCGAGTGGCCAAACAAGCCGGCCGTGAACTCGCCCAGCGCATCGAGATAACGATGGCCATCGGCATCCCAGAGATGGGCACCTTCACCCCGCACCATGGTGAGCGGAAAAGGCGCATGAAACAGCACCGTGCGGGTGTTGCCACCGGGCATGACGGCAGCGGCTTCGGTCAATTGCCGCTCGCTGGCCGGGTTGTTCTTGCGGTAGCGCTCACGCGCGGCGTCGACAGCGGTTTCCAGTGACAAGATGCGTCCTTTGTGCTTGGTGGCCCACAAGGGTAAACGATGCCTGTGCAACCGACTTCGACCCGGCTGCCTCCTAGAATCGTTTCATGAACCCTTCCACACCCACCCCTTCGCGCATGCGGGTCGCCGTCATGGGCGCTGGCGCGGTTGGCTGCTTTTACGGCGGCATGCTCGCCCGCGCTGGACACCGCGTCACCCTGATTGGCCGCCCCCAACACGTGCAGGCCATCCAGTCACAGGGCCTGCGCATGGAAACCCAACGCTTCGACGAATCGGTGCCGTTGGACGCAACCACCGAGGCCCGCGCCGTGGCCGGCGCCGATCTGGTGCTGTTTGCGGTGAAGTCGACCGACACCGAAGCCGCTGGCGCAGAGATCCACCCACACCTTGACCCTGGCGCATTGGTGCTGTGTCTGCAAAACGGGGTCGACAACGCGGAGCGTCTGCGCAGTGTGTTGCCCGGCCACCCGGTGGCGGCGGCGGTGGTCTATGTGGCCACCGAGATGGCCGGCCCAGGCCACTTGCGCCACCACGGTCGGGGTGAGCTGCTGATCGAACCGGCCGAGCGCAGCGAAGCGGTGGCGCAGGCGTTGGTCGCCGCGGGCGTGCCGACCGAGGTGAGCGACAACGTGCGCGGGGCGCTCTGGGCCAAACTGACTCAACTGCGCCTACAACGCCCTTTCCGCCGTGGGGCGAATTCCCTACGGCAGCCTGGTGCAACAGCCTGGTGTCGCCGAGGTGATGCGCGACGTGGTGGCGGAGTGTCGCGCGGTGGCCGAAGCCGATGGGGTCGCGCTGCCGGGCGATGGTTCGACCTGGCGGTGCGCCGGATTGCCGAAACCATGCCGGGCCAGTATTCCTCCACCGCGCAAGACCTGATGCGGGGCAAGCCCAGCGAGATCGATTTCCTCAATGGCTACGTGGTGCGCCGTGGAGACGCCCTGGGGTGGCCACACCCGCCAACCGGGTCTGTGGGCGGTGGTGAGGCTGGACGAACATCGAACATCCACCCAGCCACCCGGTCACTGAGGCGTCGCTTGCCGGGCGATTCAGCCTACTGTATAGTAGGTCGCCATGAGCACCATCTCCCGCCACACCCTGACCGACACGCGCCAACTCATCCTGCACTGGGCGCGGAGCTGATGTTGACCCGGTCGTACCTGGGTCTGAATTTCCAGACGCTGGCCGATCAGGTGGGCATTCGCAAGGCCAGCCTCTATCACCACTTCGCCTCCAAGGAGGCGCTTGGCGTCGCCCTGGTGGACGAGGCGCGCCTGGGTTCGATCGCTGGCAGTCCTCACTGGCCACCGAGCCACCGGCGCGGCAGTTGCTGGCCTACATCCGGCTGCTGCGCGATCAGGTGGGCGCGGGCAACCGGGTGTGCCCGATTGGCGCCACGGCAGGCGAATGGGACTGCCTGGAACCATCGATGCATTCGGCGGTGCGGGCACTGCACCGCAGCCATATCGACTGGCTGACCGGCGTGGCGCTGCGGCTGACCGACGCCACCCGTGCAACCGGCGGAAGCACCGGCCCTGTGGCGCCAGAGCAATGGGCGCTGCATGTGAACGCCGTGTGCCAGGGTGCGCTGATGAGCGCCCGCCTGCATGGTGACCCCAAGGTATTTGATGCCGCTGTTGCACCCCTGATCACCCAACTCAATCAGCCCCGCTGACCCGCAGCGCACGCGCCATCGCGTGCCAATATTTGACCCAACAGACTACCTAATAGTAGGTAGCTAAACAAAAAGGAAAGAACATGAGAGCCGTGATTGCCAGCTACGCGCGCACCCCGTTCCATTTCGCCCGCAAAGGTGCTCTGGCGCAGACGCGGCCCGAGACCCTGCTTGCCCAGGTGCTGCGCGGCGTGGTCGACCGCAGCGGGGTGGACCCACTGTTGCTGGAGGATGTGATCGTGGGGTGCGCCTATCCCGAGGGCGCACAGGGCAACAACATCGCGCGCATCGCCGCCCTGCTCGCGGGACTGCCACAGGACATCGGCGCGATGACGATCAACCGCTTCTGCGGCTCCTCCATGTCGGCGGTGCACATGGCCGCCGCACAGATCGAGGCCGGCATGGGAGAGGCCTTTCTGTGCGCCGGTGTGGAATCCATGTCCATGGTGCCTCAGGGCGGCCTGCACTTTGATCCGCACCCCGGACTGCTGCGCGACCAGCCCGAGGTCTACATTGCCATGGGCGAGACCGCGGAGAACGTGGCCCGGACGTATGCGGTGTCGCGTGAGGATCAGGAAGCATTGGCGGTGCGATCACACCAGAACGCCGCCGCGGCCCGCGAACAAGGCCGCCTGAGCGCCGAGATCGTGCCGGTCACCACGCCCGAAGGAACCCTCGTCGACCTCGACGGCTGCATCCGGCCGCAAACCTCTGCTCAAGCCCTGGCCGCGCTCAAGCCCGCTTTTCGCTCCGACGGCGTGGTCACCGCCGGCACCTCTTCGCCTTTGACCGATGGGGCCGCCGCCGTGCTCGTGGTCCACGAAGACTTTGCCCTTCGGTATGGACTGCAACCGCTCGCCCGGGTGCGCTCGTTCGCCACCGCGGGCGTGGATCCGGCGCTGATGGGCATCGGCCCCACACCGGCCACGCGTCGGGCATTGGCGCGTGCCGGACTGAGCGCGGCCGACCTGGACGTGGTGGAAATCAACGAAGCCTTTGGCTCGCAAGCCCTGGCCTGCATCCGCGAGCTCGGCCTGAACCTGGACGCGGTGAACATCGACGGCGGCGGCCTTGCCATCGGCCACCCACTGGGCGCCACCGGTGCGCGCATCACGGGCAAGGCCGCAGCCCTGCTGGCACGAACCGGTGGTCGCTACGCGCTGTCCACCCAGTGCATCGGCGGCGGCCAAGGCATCGCCACCGTGCTGGAAGCGATCTGACTCCCTACTCGAAAGCGAAAGGCCCCTGGCATGTCCATCTCCGTTCCAACCGTGGCGCCGCCCGACAGCGCCGTAGCCTCCGTGGCGACCCCCTGGCCCACGTTTTTCACGGCCAGTGTGGCGGTGTTCCTGGTGTCCATCGACGCCACCGTCCTGTTTGCGGCGTTCTCCGCCTTGCGCAGCAGCTTCTCCAGCGCCACGGCCGCCGACCTCTCCTGGGTGATCAACGCCTACACCCTGGTCTATGCCGCCTTGCTCGTCCCCGCCGGGCGGCTGGCGGACACCCATGGCAGGCGGCGCATGTTCATGCTCGGCCTAAGCCTCTTCTTGCTGGCCTCGCTGGCCTGTGGCCTGGCACCCGGCGTGGGTGCGCTGGTGGCCGCACGGGTGTTTCAGGCCGCAGGCGCGGCCATGCTCACGCCAGCTTCGTTGTCCATCGTGCTGGCGGCCTTTCCCCAAAACAAGCGGGCGGTCGCCGTCAGCCTGTGGGGGGCGGTGAGCGGATTGGCTGCCGCGGTCGGACCCAGCCTGGGCTCCTGGCTGGTCGACACCATGGGTTGGCGCTGGGCCTTCTTCATCAACCTCCCGCCCGCCCTGTGGTCGCTCTGGCGCGCCCGCGCCAGGCTGGCGCCAGACCCGACCGGCGCCCACCGCCACCGCATCGACGGTGTCGGCGTGCTGTTGCTGATTGCCGGTGTCGGTGCCCTGACCTGGGGTGTGGTGCACCTGGAATCCCACGCCTGGCTGAGCCCCCAGGTGGCCGGCGCCGTGGCCGTCGGCCTGGTGCTGCTGGGCGGCTTCGTGGCCTGGGCAAGGCAGCATCCCGCGCCAGCCGTGGATCTGCGCCTGTTCGCCAACCCCACCTACCGCGCGGTGAACCTCGCCACACTGGTGTTCGGCACCGCATTTGCCATGATGTTTTTCGGCTTCTTTTTCTTCATGACCGGCATCTGGCACTACAGCCTGCCACTGGCCGGTCTGGCCATGACGCCCGGTCCGTTGATGGTCGTGCCCACGGCCATTCTCGCCGGACGCTTTGCTGCGCGGGCCGGGCACCGACCGGTCCTGGTGGCGGGCTGCCTGCTGGTCGCTGCGGGGGGCCTTTGGCAAGCCCATGTGCCAGGGCTGGAGCCGGCGTACCTGACGCACTGGCTGCCCGGCCAATTCATGACCGGCATTGGCGTGGGCCTGGCCTTGCCCTCGCTGGCTGGCGCAGCCGTGGCCAGCCTGGGTCCCACCCATTTCGGCGTGGGCAGCGCCGTCAATCAGGCCATCAGGCAATTTGGCAGCGTGCTCGGCGTGGCACTGACCGTGGTCGTGATCGGTGGCGCCAGCTTCACCCTGCCCGACTACCAACGCCTCAGCCATCTGTTTGCCGGCCTCGCCTTGCTCGCCGGGCTGCTCTGCCTTGGCGTGCACACCCGGCCCAATCGATAACCCCTGGAGAACACAGCCATGCCTGAACAGACCAGCACACCGGTGGAACAGACCCTGAGCCAATTCCTTTCCGTGCGCCGAACGGCCCCCAGGGCCTGGCCACAAGACACCGCAGCGATGCGCATCGATATTGAGGCCCCACCGGCATGGCCCGATGGACAGTGGGTCCCGATCGCGCTCCACCGCCGGGGCGAAGGCCCACCGGCCCTCCTGGTGCACGGCTGGCAAAGCCAGGCGGCCGATCTCATGCCCCTGGCTGAGGCCTTGCTCGACGCCGGTTTCTCTGTGTGGGCGCCGGACCTGCCGGGACACGGCCATTCGGGGGGCGCCCACCTGGCCATCCCGCTGGCGGCCGCCGCCTTGCGGGAAGCGAGCCGGGCCGCCGGTGGGTTTGCGGTGGCGGTGGGGCACTCCTACGGCGCCGCCAGCCTCGTCCACGCCCTCACCCAGGGGTTGCCCGCGCAGCGGGTGGTCCTGATGGCCGCCCCCACACACTACGGTCAGTTTGCCCGTTTCGCCGCCAGCAAGTCTGGTCTGGACGAAGCACAGACCGGGTTGCTGCTGGGCAGGCTTCACGAAGTCAGCGGCGAACACCCGGACCGCATCGACATGCGGCGTCAGGTCGAAAAGCTGACCCAGCCCGCGCTGCTGATGCACTCGACCGACGACCCGGTGGTGCCTGCCACCGACCTGCAGGCGGTGGCCGAGCGGTGGCCTGGGGCGCAATGGCATCCGTTGACTGGCCTGGGCCACTTTCAGCTTCTGGCCGACCCGGGCGTGCTCGCCGAGGTCTGCGCGTTCGCCACCAGAGCCTGAGCAGGCGGGGCTGCCACGGCAAAGAAGGAAAGCGACGGGACGAAGGGAGAAAGAAGAGGCCACAATGGGTCGATGTCACGCGAAGTTCTCAGCCTGCTCGCCGCCGCACTGACGTTTGCAGGCTTCATTCCTTACGTGCGAAGCATCCGGCAGGGGCGGACCAAGCCCCATGTGTTCTCCTGGGTGATCTGGGGATCGACCACCTGCGTGGTGTTTCTGGCCCAGCTCAGCGCGGGCGGCGGACTGGGTGCCTGGCCCATTGGCTTGTCCGGCCTGATCACGCTCTATATCGCGGCCCTGGCCTTCGCGCGGCGAGCCGATTGCCGCATCACGCGGACAGACTGGTGGTTTTTTCTCTCCGCCATGAGTGCCCTGCCCCTGTGGTATCTCTCCGCAGACCCGTGGTGGGCGGTGCTCATCCTCACCACGGTGGACGTGGTGGGTTTCTGGCCCACGCTGCGCAAGGCATGGGCCCACCCGTTTGAAGAAAACCTGACCTTCTTCGCCCTGTTTGCCGTGCGCAACGCGCTGGCCACCGCAGCGCTGGAACGTTACTCACCCACCACGGTTCTGTTTCCGGCGGCCACTGGCGCGGCCTGCCTGCTGCTCATCGGCGCCGTGACGTACCGACGCCAGCAGCTCCGCCACCGCCACACCGACCACGCACCCTGAGGCGGGTGTTCAGCGATTGGCCTCGCGCGCCGGCATGGCGGTGGTGAAGGCAGGGCGCCCCGGCAGGCAAAGCTGGGCCTGTGCAGGCGCCGTGTGCGCCAGCAACTGCCCCCGGCGCCACACCTTCAGGCGGGTCGCCCGCAGGCGAATCGCCTCCACCGCATCGCGCGCCTGCAGCAACACAAAGCTCGCCTCTTTCCCGACCTCGACGCCATAACCGCCCAGCCCCATCACCTTGGCGGCGTTCACCGTCACCGCCTCAAAACACTGCCGCATGCCCGCCTGGCTGGTCATCTGCGCCACATGCAAGCCCATGTGGGCCACCTCCAGCATGTCGCCGCTTCCCAGCGAATACCACGGGTCCATCACGCAGTCGTGACCGAAAGCCACGTTCACACCGGCGGCCATCAGCTCGGGCACGCGGGTCATGCCGCGGCGCTTGGGGTAGGTGTCATGACGGCCTTGCAGCGTGATGTTGATCAGCGGGTTGGCCACCGCGCTCACCCCCGCCTCGGCGATCAGCGGGATCAGCTTGCTCACGTAGTAGTTGTCCATGCTGTGCATCGAAGTGAGGTGTGAGCCATTGACCCGGCCTTGCAGCCCCAGGCGCTGGGTTTCGAACGCCAGCGTTTCAATGTGGCGCGACAGCGGGTCGTCGCTTTCGTCGCAATGCATGTCCACCGGCAGACCGCGTTCTGCGGCCAGTTCGCACAGCAGCTTCACGCTCGCCGCCCCATCGGCCATGGTGCGCTCGAAATGCGGAATGCCCCCGACCACGTCCACCCCGAGATCGAGTGCCCGCTTGAGGTTGTCCAACCCGCCCGGGGCGCGCAACACGCCGTCTTGCGGAAAGGCCACCAGTTGCAGGTCCAGGTAGGGCGCCACCCGCTTTTTCACTTCAAGCATGGCGCGCACCGGCAGCAGGCTCGGGTCGCTGGTGTCGACATGGCTGCGAATGGCCAGCAGGCCTTTGGCCACGGCCCAGTCGCAGTAGGCCAGCGCGCGCTCGACCAGCGCCTCTTCGGTCAGCAGCGGTTTGAGTTCGCCCCACAGCGCAATGCCCTCCAGCAAGGTGCCGCTCTGGTTCACCCGGGGCAGGCCGTAGCTGAGCGTGGCGTCCATGTGAAAGTGCGGGTCGCAAAACGGCGGCGACAGCAACTGCCCGGCGGCGTCCACCGTCTCGTGGGCGGGGGCGTGCAGCCCGGGCGCCACTTCAACAATCCGCCCCGACCGCACCGCCACCCCCATGTTGGTGCGGCCGTCGGGCAGGCTGGCGTGGGTGATCAACAGGTCAAGCATGGCAAGGGGCCTTTGGAATGGCGCAATCAAGCACCAGCGTCAAGCGACACATTCTTGGTGACGCTATTCAGCGGCGCATGGTTTGGAGAACGCCCAAAGCATACGCGCCCCCACCCGGACCTGCGGATCCCAGGCTCATCGACAGGCGGCATCCGGCGTCATTGGGTGCCGAAGATCCGGTCACCGGCGTCGCCCAGCCCGGGCAGTATGTAGCCGTGGTCGTTGAGTTCGCGGTCGATCGCCGCTGTGTAGATCGGCACCTCGGGATGGGCCCTTTGCAAGGCCGCCAAGCCCTCAGGACAGGTCAGCAGACAGACAAACTTGATGGACTTGGGGCGCGTTTCCTTGAGCCGGTCGATGGCGGCAATGGCCGAATGACCCGTGGCCAGCATCGGGTCGACCACCACCACATCGCGCGCGGGCATGCCCGAGGGCATCTTGAAGTAGTACTCCACCGCCGTGAGCGTCTTGGGGTCGCGGTACAGCCCAAATGTGGCCCACCCGGGCGCCGGGCTGCCACATTCAGCATGCCCTCCAGAATGCCGTTGCCCGCCCGAAGAATGGAGACGAACACCAGCTTCTTGCCATCGATCACCTTGCCCACCATGGGCTCCAACGGGGTCTCGATCGCCATGTCCTGCACGGCCATGTCGCGTGTCACTTCATAGGTCATCAGCAGCGCCAGCTCATTGAGCAATCGCCGAAAGCTGTTGGTGCTGGCCTCCTTGCGCCGCATCAGCGTGAGCTTGTGCTGGACCAGCGGGTGGTCGATCAGGTGGACTTGGCTCATGGTGTTGCCCCTTGTTTGATGTCAGAAAACCGTGCCGTCGCTGACGATGTTCAGCGGCGGCAAACCACCTCGAAGTCGCTGCGCGAGTGCCTGCCGGCAGCCCAGGTTCCCCTTCGAGCACGCAGGCCAGCGGCATCTGCTGCGCCGTCAAGCCAGTTTCTCGCGCACCAGCGGCGCCAGCTCGTCCAGCAGCGCCACGGTCAAGCCCGCCATTCAACGATGAAGGTATCGCCCGCCGCCCACTGCCGCGTGGACCAATCGGGCGGCAACGGACGCAGCACCGCCATCGATCAACAAACCGCCATTGCGGTACTCCGGCAAACCGGTCAAAGCATCCACCCCTTTCACCCCACCCCGCCCACTCGAAGGGTTCCAGCAGCGAGTAGGTCAACCACTGCGAGAGCTTGTGAAATGGCACCCAGCCCGCTGTCAACCCCTCGCCCGCCGCTGCAGGGTGGCGCCAGCAGTCGCCCAGGGCCCGCCGCTCAATGGCGTTCTTCGACGGCCAGATGCCCGACAGGGTGTCCAGCAAGCGCACCAGAATGTCGTGCGCAAAAACGGTGCGCACCGAAACCATGGGCGGCACCCGCGGTGGCGAGCAGTGCGTCGTAGAGTCCCCCGGGGCGGGCCGATGGTCCAAAAATCGCGGGCTGTGCCAACATGGCCCGGCCCAGGCTGCGCAGCAACTGCGTGCGCCCCGCCAAACCGACCAGCGGGTTGCCCGGCGCCACCTGGAAGGCCTGCGCCAAATGCGCCGGCGTGAGCGCCATGAGGCCATTCGCGTCCACCTGACAAGGCCGCGAAGGATCGCTGGAAAACAGCCCCGCTGTGAAGGCATGCAAACTCGCCACCCCAAGCCCTTCGGAACGGGCCAGAGACAGGCCGGTGTCGGCCTCGCGATAGACCCAGTCTGGCCCGGCGCCCGCATCAAGCAACACGCTCACCAGGACCAGGTCGATGTGCGCCCGCGCACGCGCTGCGGCGTCCACCGGTCCCAGGCGCTGGTCAAGCAAGGCCACCCGATCCACCTGCCCCGCTTCGAAATGCCGCCAGCGGCTGTGATAGGGAATCTCGCCGCCGGGAAAGCGCGCCTGGGTCAGCTCCGCCACGGCCGAAGCCACCTGCGCCAACGCGCCGTCGTTCACCGCAAAATGGGATGAACCCCCTGCCCGCGCGCGCGAGAGCAGTTGGTGGGCCCGCGCGCGCTGCGGCGTCGGTGTGGCGCAGCGCGCGCACCGCCCCTTGCGCTGTGTGCAGTGGTCCCCTCATCTGGGTCAGCGCCCGCCCTTTGGGCTTTTTCAGCTCGTGCGCATCGGGCACCGCGCCGGGGTGAAATAGCCGGCCGCCATCTTGGCGTCCATCTCCACCCGCGCATCCGCCGGGATCAGCCTCATCGGGGATGTTGATGCGCTCGCCAACCTCGATGCCCGAGCCGGTGATGGCGTCGTATTTCATGTTGCTCATCGACACCAGGCGGTGGATGCGGGTGATGCCCAGCCAATGCAGCACATCCGGCATGAGTTCCTGAAAGCGCATGTCCTGCACGCCCGCCACGCACTCGGTGCGCGCAAAGTACTGATCGGCGGTATCACCACCGAGCTGGCGCTTGCGCGCGTTGTAGACCAGAAACTTGGTGACCTCACCCAAGGCCCGGCCTTCTTTTCTCGAATAGGCCACCAGCCCCACCCCGCCGCGCTGGGCGCCCTGAATGCACTCCTCGATCGCGTGGGTCAGGTAGGGCCGGCAGGTGCAGATATCGAGCCGAACACGTCCGAGCCATTGCACTCGTCGTGCACCCGCGCAGTGAGTTCGACCGCCGGGTTGGCCAGGTCCCGCGGGTTGCCGAAGCATGTAGACCGTCTGACCGCCGATCGGTGGCAGAAACACCTCCAGATCGGAGCGGGTCACCAGCTCGGGGTACATCCCGCCCGTTTCCTCAAACAACACCGCCGCAAGTCGGCCTCGGAACAGCCAAATCGCCTGGCCGCCCCGGCAGGGTACCACACGGGCTCCACCGCCACCTTGGTCACCACCGCCGCGCCCCCGGCGGTGAGCAGTTGCCCGTCTGGCTTCAACCGCCCCTTCTGCAAGGCCTCGATCACCTCGGGCAGGATCACGTGCGCCTGGGTCACCGCGATCGTGGGCCGGATGTCGTATCCCGCCGAGAGTTCGGCGGTGTAGGCGTCGGCCACCACCGCCCCCCAGGGATCCAGGCTCACGATCTTTGCCGGGTCGGCCCACTGCGGGTAGGGCCCGATGACCTGGGTCGGCGCGGTGTTGGTCAGGTCGGCGCGGTGCTCCCGCTTGAGTGCGCCCGCGGCCACCGCCAGCGCCCGGTAGACGCTGTAGCTGCCGCTGTGGGTACCGATCACATTGCGGTTGGCCACCTGCAGCGTGGTGCCCACCACAGGCCCCCGCTCACGCGCCGATGCCGCCCCCCACACGATCGGCAACGCCCCAAAGCCCCCTGAGTGGGACGTCAGCCGGATGTGGCGCGGGTGGGGCGTGTGGGCCGAAGCAGGCGCGACCGCCCCTGTGCTTTCCGGGGTGGGTGCGCCTGCAGACATGAGCAATCTCCTGGTTTATGGTCCGGCGGTGGCCAGTGACCACCCTGGGCCGCCCTCATACAGTGGGCAGCTGCCGTTTCTCACCCCAAGCAAGCTCAGTGCCAACTCCCATCACAGGCGAGCCACTGAAGCGAATGGCAAGGCTGATTGACGGTGCTTTGACAAATCGCAATACGCGCGCAATGCGGGTGGCATCTAATCGCGCCAACCCACTTGAATCGCCCCGAGCACCCGCGCGCAAGCGTGGGGTGCGCTGCCACTCAACCGGATCCATTCAGAGGTGAATGGGCACCGGGTGGCCCCTGGCGTTTCGGTTGGAGTTGACGCGCCACCGGGCAGACAGGTCCTCGGCGGCGCGCCTCCCCATTCGGCCTGTCAAAAATCTCGGAAAGTTCCATGATCAATTCACGTCGCACCTTCATGATGACCGTGGCCGCTGGTGGTGCCGCTCTTGCATTGGCCTCCCGCGCACAGGCAGCAGACATGCTGGACGAAAAATCGCCCCAGGCCGCCGCGCTGGGCTACGTGGCCGACACCACCAAGGCCGACACCAAGAAGTTCCCCAAGCACACCGCTGAACAGGGCTGCCACAACTGCGCCCTGTTCCAGGGCAAGGCCACGACGCCGCCGGTGCTTGCATTGTTCCCAGGCAAACAAGTTGCCGGCAAAGGCTGGTGCAGCGCCTGGAACAAGAAGGCCTGATCGCGCACATCGGGTATCAGTCCATCCCCCGAGGCGACAGCCTCGGGGGATGAAAAAAAGAGGGCGTTCCATATCGATGGAACGCCCCTTTTCATTGGCGAGCACCCTGCCCGCCACCCACACCGCAAGACCCTACTTGGCGAATAAGCGAGAGATGTCGCTGAAGGCCTTGAGCTCGATGGCGTTGCCCGCTGGGTCCATGAAAAACATGGTCGCCTGCTCGCCCGGCTCGCCCTTGAACCGGATGTAGGGCTCAATCACAAACCTCGTGCCCGCCTGTTTGAGCCGCTCGGCCATCGCCTCCCACTCGGCCATGGGCAACACCATGCCGAAATGCCTCACCGGCACGCCATGCCCATCCACCGCGTTGGTCGCGGCCGAGCCCGCTTCACCCGGCGCCAGGTGGGCCACGATCTGATGCCCATAGAAATTGAAATCGATCCAGTCGGGTGAACTGCGCCCCTCGGGGCAGCCCATGACCCCCCCATAAAACGCCCGAGCGGCGTCGAGATCGTCCACCGGAAAAGCCAGATGAAATGGTGACATCATGGCCGGATTCGACATGGGGGCCTGCATGGCCGGCGCCGAAGCGGAAGAAGAGGTTTCAATGGCAACGGACATGAAGCAAGCTCCAAAAAAAGAATGATCCAGAAAGCGTGAATGACCGCCTCCCGCGAATGAACGGCTGTTCACCCGCCATCGTAAGCCGGCGCCGCTTGTCAAGCGCCGTTCTGGCACAAAACCGGTCCCACAGGGAGGGCCATGGCGTGTTTGCGCCTCTGCCGCCAGACGCCCGCCCGAAGCACCTCGCTCGCAAGGGAACTTCCAGGCGGCGGCCCTACCTGACAATGCCAGCGGCCCACAGCAAACCCGCGATGATCGGGCCTGTTGTTTACACCAAACGAAAAATCACCCCCGGCAGCAAGCGCCCCCGGATCAGCCTCGCCACCATGACACGCCCACCCAGCCACCCGACCATCCCAGGCAACGCGCCTGCCCCCCATTGGATCCCCACTGAAACACCCACCCCATGAGCACCGCCGGCTGGTTTTTGCTGATTGGCGGCCTGCTGCTCTTCATGGGCATGAGCGGTGCGGTGTTGCGCCGCGTACCCGCCACCTCGGCCATGCTCTACCTCGGGGTGGGCCTGCTGTTCGGTCCCACCGGGCTTGGTCTGTACCACTTCAACCCGCTCAAGGAATCGGCCCTGATGGAGTTGCTGACCGAGGTCGCCGTGCTGATCTCGCTGTATGCCACCGGCGTGAAAATGCCGGTGCCCTTCAGTTGGCCGCGCTGGCGGGCGCCTGTCATGCTGGCATCGCTGTCCATGGCGCTGACCGTGGGGCTGATGGCCTCGTTCGCGCATTGGGCGCTGGGCCTGTCATGGGGCGCCGCCGTGCTTCTGGGCGGCATCCTGGCCCCCACCGATCCCGTGTTGGCCACCGATGTGCAGATTCGGCACCCTGGCGACAACGACCGGCTGCGTTTTCGCCTGAGCTGCGAAGCCGGGCTGAACGACGGCAGCGCGTTTCCCTTTGTGGTGCTCGGGCTGGGCATGCTGGGCCTGCACGACGCCGGCGATCTCGGTTGGCACTGGTTGTTCAAGGACGTGATATGGGCCACCGTCAGCGGCGTGGTGGTGGGCGTGCTGGCCGGGGCGGCGCTGGCCCATCTGACCCGGCACCTGCGCCGGGCTTCCGACGCCAGCGCCTTGCTGATCGATTTCCTTGGCCTTGGGCTGATCGGCGTGGTCTACGGCATCAGCCTGCTGATCGATGCCTGGGGCTTTCTGGCGGTTTTCTTCGCGGCCGTGGCACTGCGCCAAACCGAACTGCGCATGGGCAAAACGGTTCAGCAGGCACCGTTTGACGCGCCAGCCAGCCCGGCAGCCGCTGCCGCGCCGGTGAGCGAGGGCACACTGGTATTCAAAGAGCACATGGAGCGGCTTTCGGAGCTCGTTCTCGTGTTGCTCGTGGGCGGTTCGCTGTTTCTGAATTCCTGGAGCTGGGTGGCCGTGGGCACGGCAATGTTCTTGTTTCTCGTGGCCCGCCCGGTCGGTGTTTGGATCGCCATGGGCCATGAACGCAATGCCCACCCCTGCTCGGCATGACCGCCTGGTTTGGCGTGCGGGGCATTGGCTCGCTCTACTACCTGATGTACGCCATTCAGCATGGCCTGCCCGAGCCGCTGGCACTGCAGCTCATGCAAATCACACTCATCGTGGTCACCCTGTCGATAGTGCTTCATGGCGTGACCGTCAAACCGCTGATCAACAACCTCTGGCAACGCCAGTAGCGCGCGAACAAGTGCGAGGTCCCGCGCCACAACCTGGCTTCGGCCTGCGCCACAGTTGTCTTATTGGGGGACTTCACCCGCTGTTGTCGGGAGCCCCCTTCTCCCGCCCATACAGGCCCCAAAGAAAAAGGCACCGCGCCCGGCGCGGTGCCTTTCATCACTGCCTCATGAGGGCAGGAATTACATGGGTTTCTGGGTACCCACCACCTCAATTTCCACGCGGCGGTTCTTGGCGCGGCCTTCGCGGGTCTGGTTGGAGGCCACTGGCTCGGACTCACCACGGCCTTCGGTCTTGATCTGGTCAGCGGGCACACCCTTGCTCACAAGGTAGGCCTTCACCGCTTCCACGCGGCGGATCGACAGCTGCTGGTTGTAGTCGTTGGTCCCGATCGCATCGGTGTGGCCCACCGCAATCAAGGTTTCCACATTGACTTTGCCCAGATCGGCCACCAGCGCATCCAAAGCGGCCTTGCCAGCGGGTTTGACCACCGATTTGTCGAAGTCAAACAGTGTCTCGGCCTGCAGGTTCACCGCCATCACAGGGGCTGGGGCGGGTGCCGGCGCAGGGGCTGGAGCGGGCACCACCGCCGGTGCAGGAGCTGGTGCTGGCTCGGCTTGTGCCACGGGCTGCAGCGCGCCATCGCAATCGGCAGCGGCGGTCGCCGGCGTCCAGTTGCTGTCTCTCCAGCAGAGGTCACCCGAACCATTGCGCCAGACCGTGCCATCGGTGCTTTGCCAGTTGTCAATGGTCTGCGCCCCGGCTGCGGACGCAAGCGCCACGCCAGCCACGAGCAAAGTCAATTTGTTCATCTTGCCAGATTTCATGATGGTGTCCTCTTTTCCTCTGCTGCTCCCAAGGAGCTATGGTTGATAAAGTCTCGGCGGTCAATGCGTCTCGGCCGTCGATGAAGTCAGTGTAGGAAAGCAGCGCACCGCAGCTTCTCGGAAGAAGCCGCGTCGCCTTGTAGGACAACATGCCGTGCCCCTGGGCTTATCTGGCCCGCGCGCCCAGTGCCCTGACCCGCTCCAACCAGCCCTGCACCCGCGCCGGCGTGGCATGGCTGGCCTGGGAGAACAGGGTGAACCTGGCCGGCCGAATACCCACAAAATGGAGAATCTGCCCTCGCAGTTGCCAGATCAGGGCATTGCGGTACGCCAACCGCAGAAAGATGGAGGGGGTGTCGGAGGTAATGACCACGCGGGCCGTTCGGCCTGTCAAAAGGGGTCGCGGCATGCCCCACCTGCCCGGGTTGCGGGTGTCAAAGGCCTGCCCGGGCAAGAACGAGCGGTCAAACAAACCCTTGAGCTTCGCCGGCAGTCCTCCCCACCACATGGGCAACACCAGCGTGAAATGGGTGCACCAGGCCAGGTCCTCCAGAAACCGCTCCAGCGCGGGCTCCAGCGGCTTGGTGACCTCATAGCCCGCCAGACCGAAATCCACGTCGAAATTCAGATCGTGCAGGTGCAGCAGGCGCAATTCATGCCCCGCCTCGCGGGCCGCGTCGGCGTAGCCCTGAGCGAGTGCGCGGCACAGCGAAGCCGAGGCTGGGTGCCCATCCAAAACAAGAATTCGTGCCATGTCGGTATGCCTTTCAAAAAATGACTATGGTCAAATTAAACCGCATAAATTGACTATGGTCAATAAAATTTGACTGTGGTCGATTCATGAGGCACAGTGCCAGCATGCGAAAAGCCGTCCAACAACGAACCCTGGAAACGCGCGCCCGCCTGATCGGCATGGCGCAGGAAATGGTCAACGAACGCGGCTTCGAGGCCCTGCGGATCGACGAACTGGTGCTGCGCGCCGGCGTGGCCAAGGGCACCTTCTTCGCCCATTTCGCCGACAAGGACGAACTGATGGATTTGCTGATCGGCGAGCGGATCAACGCCCAACTCGACCGCATGGCCGCGCAGAAGCCGCCCCGCACCACTGACCAGGTCGTGACCAGCCTGATGCCGCTCCTGGCATTGATGTCTGCCGAACGCTATGTCTTCGACGTCATCCTGCGCCGCTCTGGCTCTGCCGCGCTGGAAGAGATCGGCCCCATTGCCGAGACGTTCGAACGCATGGGGGTGGTGATGGGACCCTGGCTGGCCCTGGGCGAGTTCCGCAAAGACGTGCCGGTGGAGCTGCTGGTCGAGGGTGTGCAAGCCATGGTGATCCAGACGCTCGCGCTCAATTTCTGCGCCATCCACCAGCGCCAACCCATGAAAGACAGGCTGCGGTCCTACCTGCGCGCCTGGCTCAATCCCGTGGCGGCCTGAACGAACTTTTCTGCGTTTCCCAGAAGCCCAACAAAAAACCGCCCCCGCGATTCGCACAATTAGGACAACTGTCCTATACTGTGCCGCATGACCTCGCCAAGCACACGTGAACGCATCGTCAGCGCCGCCGACGCGCTTTTCTATGCGTCTGGCTACGACCACACATCTTTCGCCACCATTGCCGACGCCGTCGGTCTTTCCCGGGGCAACTTCTACCACCACTTCAAGAGCAAAGATGACATCTTGTCGGCGGTGATCGACCGGCGCACCACGCAGACCCAAGACATGCTGGACGCCTGGGCGGCATCGGCGGCGTCCCCGCGCGAACGGTTGATGCGCTTCGCCGACATGATGGTCACCAACAGTGCGGCCATCCGCCGCCATGGCTGCCCGGTCGGCACGCTCTGCACCGAGCTTGCCAAACTCGACCACCCCACCCGGCCTCAGGCCGGTGGCCTGTTCCAGCTGTTTCGCGAATGGCTGGCCGAACAAATGCGCGCGCTGGGTTTTCAACCCAGCGAAGCCGATCGCCACGCCATGCACCTGCTGGCACGAAGCCAGGGCATTGCCGTGCTGGCCAATGCCTTTGACGACCACAGCTTCATCCAGGAAGAAGTCGCACAACTTCACCGTTGGATACATCAGCTTCGCGCACCGCGCGCAGAACAACCCTGAAAGAGAAACCCCATGCACATCATCAAACTTCACTTCTCGGCGCGCAAAGTCGACGCGCCGCAATGGATGGCCGCCCACAACGCCTGGCTCGACGCGGGCTTCTCCGACGGCGTTTTCCTGGCTGCCGGCAGCCTGGAAGACGGCAGCGGCGGCTGCATCCTGGCGGCCCAGCAAACACGTGACCTCGTGGAGGCCCGTGTGGCGCAAGACCCCTTCGTGATGCATGGCGTGGTCACGCCCGAGATCACCAGTTTCAAGCCAGGAAGAACACAACCCGCTCTGGCAAGCCTGCTGACCCAGACACCGGCCTGATATCGCGCCATGGAAACCGATCAACTGCCCCGATGCCGCTGGTGTGATGGTGCGCCGGAATTCCCCGCCTACCACGACGCCGAGTGGGGCTTCCCCGTCGCTGACGACCGGCGCCTGTTTGAAAAGATCTGTCTCGAAGCTTTCCAGTCGGGCCTGTCGTGGCGCACCATCCTCAGCAAACGCGAGCACTTCCGCCGCGCCTTTCTCGGCTTTGACTTTGACCGCATCGCCGCCTTCGGCCCAACGGATGTGGAACGCCTGCTGAAAGACCAAGGCATCGTGCGCCACCGCGGCAAGATCGAAGCCGTCGTTCGCAACGCCGGGGCAGCGCAAGAGCTCGTAAATGAGTTTGGCTCGCTGGCGGCCTACTTCTGGCGCTTCGAACCCGACCCGGCCACCCTGGCGGCCCCCCAAACGGCGTCCACCCACACCCAGTCGGTCGCGCTGTCCAAAGACCTCAAGAAACGCGGCTGGTCCTTCGTCGGCCCCACCACGGCCTACGCCTTCATGCAAGCCATGGGGCTGGTCAACGACCATGAACTGGGCTGCCACGCGCGGGCCAAGGTGGCGGCAGCGCGCAAGGCATTCAAACCGCCGGTCTGACGCATGCCTTGGCTGTTCTTCGCCGCCAGCAAGGGCGTCCACCCGCACCCAGCTTGCGTGCCAACGCACCCATGCATGCCACGGTGCCAAAGGTGCCTGAGCGGAGCGGGAAGAACAGGCCCTAGGCGTTGACAGGCCGATGCTCGGTACCAGCCCCGGGGGTGAGGAACAACATGGTTGTTTGCACCGACGTCCTGGCGGTGTGCCAGACATTCCGTGGCACGAGAACGTAGGCGCCAGAGCGGCTCAATGGCACCGTGTGCTCACGCCCGGCCTCGTCGAGCACGACCACGGCCGAACCCGACAACAGCATCACCAGTTCTTCGCCGGCGGGATGGCGCTCCCATGTTGACCAAGGCTCGGAAAACGTAAAAGCCGACATAAGCCTCCCCTGGTCAAGCTCGGAATGGACCCCAGCAGCCAAGCGCGCCCAGAAGGTGTCGGACACGTCAACCGTGTTGACGGACCCATCGTCCTGGAAATGGAGGTAGGTGCCAACAATGTCTTTTACGTAGGTCATTACGCTCTCCCTTCGCGCCCATCAAAGCTGAGCCACACCCCACGGCAGAAGCGCTTTGCCGAAGGGCTTTTGGACCTGCCGGTGGGTGCGCGCGGCATTGTCCGCCCTGGCGCACCCGATAGGTCGCGCTTGAGGGGCCCATCTGTTCGTTCCAACGAACAGGCTTCACTTGCTGCTTGACCTCTTGCCCGCAGGCTCGCCTTTCTGCCAGCAAACCACCACCAGCGCCGCCGTTGCGAGTGCAGTACAGACGATGAACCCCGCGGCGTTGCGGCTGGGATCAAACAACGCAGCACCAACGAGCATTGCGATGGCATAGGCCGCCAACACCACCCACCCCTGCCAGCTCGATGGAAAACCCCAGCCCCACCCATAGCGCTTTCTTGGGAACCAGTACCTTGGCTTGTCGTTCATGATGCCTCCCGAGATCATTGCCACCACGCGGAGACATCCCAGCACGCGCCCATTTTTCTGGTGTCGAAAACGCGCAGTGGACCTCAGCCGCCGAGCTCACAGCCTAGCACCATCCTGGCAGACGCCATGTCGTCGGCTATCGGCAGACCGGAGCGCATCCGGACGAATCGTCGGTGGTTGGGGTGTGGGCCGCAAAGAACGACCTGCCGCGAAAGCGGCGCCTGAGCTTGTATTGGAGGCGCACGCCCGTTCGATCAAGTAGCCCCCCGCGCTGTTGCATGGAAACGCAATGGAGCGCACGCCAGCGGACACGGCCACTTCCAACGAACGCCGGTACCACGATGCAAGAAGCGCGGCTTCGACGCGGTCTCCGCATTGCCATACCGGAACCGCGGTGTGAACGACGAACCTGGCCGCCAGTCGACGGCCTTTGGTGAGCTTGGCATCTCCGGTCTTGCGGCACCCCAGCAGCCGGCACTCGTGAACAAAGTCTGGGCCGGCCGCTCGATGAATGGCGCCATCAACGCCACAATCCACAAGAAGGGGGGCTCGCTGCGTAGACGATGGCATCAATCTGCAATTTGGTGATAACGCCCTGAACTGCGGCAGCACGCATCGCAAAAAACCGACACGTGTTCAAAGCGCATGGAGCCTTGTGCAACGGCCTGCCTCGGAAACACGGCGACTGCCCTTAAGGATCCTGGTGCGAATCGATCACAAAGACCATGCCGAGAAAACCCACCGAGATCGTCTTGTCGCGAATGCTGGTGTACGACCCGACGCCCACCGAGTGGTAGTTGCTGGCAAAGGCGGCCAGCGAACCGATGCCCAAGAAGCCCGCCAACGGGCTGCGTTCAGCAATGGTGGCCTTGATCTCGCTTCTGTGTCGCTCCGCAGACGGATTGAGGGCGAATGCGGCGGCAACAAGGGCGCCGACGACGACCGTGGCTTTGAGGGCAGGAGTCATGAGTGCTTCCGGGGCTTGGTTTTTGGTTGAGTCTAACGACCGGCGACGACATCGGCGGCCACGCCAGCGCTTCCCCGCCAGACCACGGGTGACAAGTGCCGTCGGGAGGTCAGTCACAGCGGCCCGCACGACGCAAACACCAACTTCCCATCGGCACCCACCAAGGACATCTGGCGCCCCAATCACCACCGCCGGTCCACCACAACCCTCCCGATCCAAGTACACTCTGTCCTGCTCCGGGGTGCACGTATGGCGTGCTGAGATGGCGGACTTGACCGCCGGAACCGCGAACTTGATCTGGTTAGTACCAGCGTAAGAAGAGCTGCAGCGCCCAAGGCGCGAGCGTGCATGGGTCTCCCTGAATGGGGACCTTGCACCCGCACCCCAGGCGTCGATGGCGGGGCATCTTTCCACACCCAATGGAGACCACCGCCATGAACGCCCCCGACAAGCTTCCGTTTGCTGAACAGTTCGCGCTCAGCCGAGCCCCCTTCCCCGCCTCCCGCAAGGTCTACGTGACCGGCTCGCAAAAGAGCATCCGCGTGCCCATGCGCGAAATCGCCCTCACCAACGGCGAGCGCGTCACGGTGTACGACACCTCCGGGCCCTACAGCGACCCCGCAGCCGCTATCGACGTGCGCTCCGGGCTGGCCGATGTGCGCGGAGCCTGGATCGATGCGCGCGGCGACACCGAGCGCTACGAAGGGCGCCAGCGCGCCGCGCTGGACGATGGTGTGAAAAACGAAGCGCAGAACAACGGCACCACCATCGAACGCATCGAGGCCCTGCGCGCCGAGGCCGCCGGCCTGCAACGCGCGCCGCGCCGTGCCCGCAGCGGCGCCAACGTGACCCAGATGCACTACGCGCGCAAAGGCATCGTCACGCCGGAGATGGAGTACGTGGCGATCCGGGAAAACGGCAAGCGCGAGTGGATGCGCGAGTACCTGGGCGACCCTGCGCGTGAAGCGCGTCTGCGCGGCAACCCCATGGGCGCGCGCCTTCCCGAGGTGTTCACGCCCGAGTTCGTGCGCGACGAAGTGGCGCGCGGGCGCGCCATCATCCCGGCCAACATCAACCACCCCGAGGTCGAGCCCATGGCCATCGGGCGCAACTTCGGCGTCAAGATCAACGCCAACATCGGCAACTCGGCGGTCACCTCCTCGATCGAGGAAGAGGTGGACAAAATGGTCTGGGCCACCCGTTGGGGCGCCGACAACGTGATGGACCTGTCCACCGGCAAAAACATCCACACCACCCGCGACTGGATCGTGCGCAACAGCCCGGTGCCGATTGGCACCGTGCCCATCTACCAGGCGCTTGAAAAGGTGGGGGCGTGGCCGAAGACCTCACCTGGGCGATCTACCGCGACACGCTGATCGAACAGGCCGAACAGGGCGTGGACTACTTCACCATCCACGTCGGCGTGCGCCTGGCCTACATCCACCTCACCGCACAGCGCCGCACCGGCATCGTCTCGCGCGGCGGCTCCATCCTGGCCAAGTGGTGCATCACCCACCACAAGGAAAATTTCCTCTACACGCACTTCGAGGAAATCTGCGAAATCATGAAGGCCTACGACGTGAGCTTCTCGCTGGGCGACGGCCTGCGCCCAGGCAGCGCCTCGGATGCCAACGACGAGGCCCAGTTCGCCGAGCTCAAGACATTGGGCGAACTCACGCAAGTGGCCTGGAAGCACGACGTGCAGACCATGATCGAAGGCCCGGGCCACGTGCCCATGCACCTGATCCAGGCCAACATGGACGAGCAGTTGAAACACTGCCACGAAGCGCCGTTCTACACGCTGGGCCCGCTGACCATCGACATCGCGCCGGGTTATGACCACATCGCCTCCGCCGTGGGCGCGGCCATGATCGGCTGGATGGGCACCTCCATGCTTTGCTACGTGACGCCCAAGGAACACCTGGGCCTGCCCGACCGCGACGACGTGAAGCAAGGCATCATCGCCTACAAGATCGCCGCCCACGCGGCCGACATCGCCAAGGGCCACCTGGTGCCCGCGCCCGCGACGACGCCATGAGCAAGGCGCGCTTCGAGTTCCGCTGGCGCGACCAGTTCGCGCTCGGCTTGGACCCGCAGACCGCCGAGGACTACCACGACGAAACCCTGCCCAAGGATTCGTCGAAAGAGGCGCATTTCTGCTCCATGTGCGGGCCGAAGTTCTGCTCGATGAAGATCACCCAGGACGTGCGCGACTACGCCGCCGCCAAAGGGGTGAGCGAAGAAGCGGCGCTGGCCGAAGGCATGGCGCAAAAGAGTGCGGAATTCAAGGCGGTGGGCGGCGAGTTTTACGTGCCCGTCTCCCAGTTGACCGACACGCTCAAAGGCGGCGACTGACCATGTCGACCTCGCCAATGCGCGTGGGCATTGCGGGCGCCGGCGTGCTGGGACGTCTGCTGGCCTGGCATCTCGGACGCGCAGGGCATTCGGTGACGGTGTTCGATCCCGCCAACGGGCCTGGCGAACCCGCCACGGGCGAGCTTGCGCCTGCCGGCACAGCCCATGCCGCCGGGTTCACCGCCGCGGGCATGCTCAGCCCGCTGGCTGAGCTTGACAACGCCGGTCCGGCCATTGCCCAACTGGGCTGGCGCTCCATGGGGCTGTGGCGCGACGTGGCCCAGCAACTGTCTGAAGCCGGCTGGAGCGGGCCGCTGTTTGCGCAGCAAGGCAGCCTCATGGTGGCCCACGGGCCCGACCTGGGTGCCGCCAGGCGGGTGCTTGCCCGCTTGTCCGCCACGCAGCTGCCAGACGCACCCGCGCCCCAAAGCCTGGACCGCGCCTCGCTGGCCCAGTTGGAGCACAGCCTCCTCCCCGGGCTTCACGCCTGGCTCTTGCCCGGTGAAGGTCAGGTCATGCCGCGCCAGATGCTTCACGCGCTGGCCGCTCATGCGCCCAACACCCAATGGCGCTGGAGCACAAGCGTGACCCGGGTGGAGCCGGGCGCGCTGTGGCTGGCCCGCGATGGCCAACAGCGCTTTGATCTGGCCATTGATGTGCGCGGCGTGGGTGCCCAGGTGCAACCGGCGCCCCCACCGGCTTGCCGCACACGCGGGGTGCGCGGGGAGGTGGTGTGGCTGCAAGCCCCGGGCGTGGCGCTTCAACGACCGGTTCGCCTGCTGCACCCCCGTCACCGGGTGTACATCGTGCCGCGCGCGGACAACCTGTTTGTGGTGGGCGCCAGCGAAGTGAGAGCGAAGACCGCTCGCCTGTGAGCCTGCGCAGCGCGGTCGAACTGATGGCCGCCGCCCACAGCGTGTTGCCCGGTCTGGCCGAGGCCCGCATCGTTCATATGGAGAGCAACCTTCGCCCGGCCTTGCCCGACAACGAGCCCCTCACCGAACAGGCGCCCGGCCTGCTGCGCATCAACGGTCTGTTTCGCCACGGCTGGCTGCTCGCGCCCGCGCTGGTGCAAGACGCGCTGCGCAGCCTGGACAGCCACACCCGCTCGCCACGGAGAACCTCGCCCATGTCTGACCCCCTTCAGGGCGCCTGAGCCCATGCAGTCAACACACCAGCCCACGTGCAGTTGAACGGCCTCACGCTTCCTATCGACAACCACACCTCGCTGGCCGAACTGCTGGCACAACAAGGCATTGCGCCCGCCAGCGTGGCCACCGCCGTCAACGGGCAGTTCATACCCCGCGCCCAGCGTGAACACCTGCGCCTTCAAGAAGGTGATACCGTGCTGACCTTTCAAGCCATCGTGGGGGGCTGACCAGCCCGGCCTGCACCCCACTGCCACCCCCATTCAGGAGAACCGTTCCATGTTCCGACACATGCTCAAGTCCAAGATTCACCGCGCAACCGTCACCCAGTGCGAGCTGCATTACGAGGGCTCTTGCGCGATTGATGAAGACTTGCTGGACGCCGCCAACATCCTGGAGAACGAGCAGGTTCATATCTGGAACATCAACAACGGCGAGCGTTTCGTCACCTACGCGATCAAGGGCGAGCGCGGCAGCCGCATGATCTCCATCAACGGCTCGGCCGCACGCCGCGCCTCGGTGGGCGATCTCGTCATCATCGCGGCCTTTGCCCAGGTGCACGAAGACCAGCTCGCCACCCACAAGCCCCAGCTCGTCTTCGTGGACGAACACAACCGCGCAACCGGTTCACGTGACCACGTGCCAGTACAGGCCAAGTGAACACCGCCAACCTCGCGCAGCGCAGCCTGCGTAGCGTCTGGCACCCCTGCACGCAGATGAAGCGCCACGAGGCGCTGCCGCCGGTGGCCATTGCACGCGCCGAGGGGCCGTGGCTGCATGGCACCGACGGCACCCGCTACCTGGACGCGGTCAGCTCCTGGTGGGTCAACCTGTTCGGCCACAGCCACCCGGCCATGCGCGCGGCGCTGGCCGACCAGATGGCCACGCTCGACCACGTGATGCTCGCCGGCTTCACGCACGCGCCGGTGGTGGAGCTCTCTGAGCGCCTCTCGGCACTGACCGGCCTGGGCCACGCCTTCTACGCCAGCGATGGCGCCTCGGCCACCGAGATCGCGCTCAAGATGAGCGCGCACTTCTGGCGCAACAGCGGGCACCCGGCCAAGAGCCGCTTTGTTGGCCTGGCGGGTGGCTACCACGGCGAAACGGTGGGCGCACTGGCCGTGACCGACATCGCCCTGTTCCGCGAGGCCTATGCGCCGCTGGTGCGGCTGGCCGCCACCGTGCCCAGCCCCGACCCGCGCGGCATCGGTGCCGACGCCGCCGCGGCGGCGCTGGGCGACTGGCTGGCGCGGCACCACGAGACCACGGCCGCGCTGATCGTCGAGCCGCTGGTGCAGTGCGCCGCCGGCATGGCCATGCACGACGCGGCCTACCTGCGCCAGGCGCGCGCGCTGTGCGACAGCCACGGCGTGCACCTGGTGGTGGACGAGATCGCCACCGGCTTCGGCCGCACCGGCACCCTGTTCGCGCACGAGCAGGCCGGCATCCGGCCCGACTTCCTGTGCCTGTCCAAGGGGCTGACCGGCGGCACGCTGCCGCTGTCGGCGGTGCTGACCACCGACGCGGTGTACGCCGCCTTCTACGACGACGTGGCGCGCGGCTTCCTGCACTCCCACTCCTACACCGGCAACCCGCTGGCCTGCCGCGCCGCGCTGACCACGCTGGACCTGTTCGAACAGGAAGATGCGTTGGTCCGCAACCGCACCACCGCGCAGGCGCTGGACGCGATGCTGGCACCGCTGAGCGCCCACCCGCGCGTGCGCTACGCAAGACGCCAGGGCATGATCTGGGCTTGGGACATCGAGACGCCGCTGCCCGACTTCGCGCGCCGCTACCAGGGCCATGCGCTGGCGCGCGGCCTGGTGCTGCGGCCCATCGGCAAGACGCTGTACTTCATGCCGCCTTATGTGCTGGACGACGAGGCGATGCAGCTCCTGGCCCACGGCGCGCTGGCCGCGCTGGAGGCCACCCTCAGCGAGGAACCCCGATGACCGCGTACTTCGTGACCGGCACCGACACCGGCGTGGGCAAAACCTTCGTGAGCTGCGCGCTGCTGCACGCGCTGGCGCGCCGCCATCCGCGCGTGGTGGGCATGAAGCCGGTGGCCGCGGGCCTGATTGAAACACCCGAGGGCTGGGACAGCGAAGACGCCATCGCCCTGCGCACGGCGTCCACCGTGCGCGTGCCGCCCGCGCTGGACAACCCGGTGCGCCTGCCCGATCCGCTCTCGCCCCACCTCGCCGCCGAACGCGCCGGCACCCGCATCGACCTCCCCCACCTGGTGGCCTGCCAGCGCGAACTGGCGCAACTCGCCGACGCCATGGTGGTGGAAGGCGCGGGCGGTTTTCTGGTGCCGCTCTCGCCTGAGCACACCGGCGCCGACCTGGCCCAGGCCCTGGGCCTGCCGGTGCTGCTGGTGGTGGGGCTGCGCCTGGGCTGCCTGAACCACGCGCTGCTCAGCGCCGAGGCCATCCGCGCGCGCGGCCTCACGCTGGCCGGCTGGGTGGCCAACCGCATCGACCCGGGCATGGCCGCGGCCGACGACAACCTCGCCTTCCTGCGCCGGCGCCTGGGCGCGCCCCTGCTGGCCGACGTCGCCCACAGCGCCACACCGGACTTCCGCACAGTGACCATCGAACTGCCATGACACACACACCACCCGCCAGCTCCTGGCTCGACGAAATTCCGCAGCGCCTGCAAGCACTGGACGCTGCCCACCTGCGCCGCCGCCGCCGCGCCGTCGAACCCGCGGGCGACACGCCCGGGGGCGCCGTGCTGCGCGTGGACGGGCGCGAGATGCTGGCCTTCTGCAGCAACGACTACCTGGCCCTGGCCAGCCACCCGGACTTGGCCGAGGCCGCCTGCAAGGGCGCGCGCCGTTTCGGCGCGGGGGCCGGTGCCTCGCCCCTGGTCAGCGGCCACAGCACCGCCAACGAGGCACTGGAGCAGGAACTGGCGGCCTTCGTCGGCCTGCCGCGCGCCCTCTACTTCTACGCCGGCTACGCCACCAACATCGGCATCGTGCCGGCCCTGGTGGGCGAAGGCGACGCGATCTTCTCCGACGCGCTCAACCACGCCTGCCTGATCGACGGCGCACGGCTCTCACGGGCTCGCATCCACCGCTTCGCCCACGCCGACCTGAACGACCTTGAACAACAGCTCGCCGCCAGCCCGGCACGGCGCAAGCTGGTGATCAGCGATGCGGTGTTCAGCATGGATGGCGATGTGGCCGACATCCCCGCGCTGCTGGCGCTGTGCGAACAACACGACGCGCTGCTGCTGCTGGACGATGCGCATGGCTTCGGCGTCTGCGGCCCGCAGGGGCGCGGCAGCCTGGCCGCCGTGGGCCTCACGGACATCGGAGGCAGGGCCGGCGCTTCGCGCCGCGTGCTCTACATGGCCACGCTGGGCAAGGCAGCGGGCGTGGCCGGGGCCTTCGTGGCGGGGCCGGATGACCTGGTGGAGTGGCTGCTGCAGAAGACGCGCAGCTACATCTTCGCCACCGCCGCGCCCGCCCTGCTGGCCTGCGCGCTGCGCAGCGGCCTGCGGCTCATCGAACAGGGCGACGAGCGACGAACGCAACTGCGGCGCCTGATCGCGCAACTGCGCCAGGGCCTGCAACCGGTGCTGGCGCGCAGCGGCTGGCAGCTCGGGCACTCGGACACGCCCATCCAGCCGCTGCTGATCGGCGGCAACGCCGAGGCGCTGGCCGTGATGGAAGGCCTGCGCGAACAAGGCATCTGGGTACCGGCCATCCGCCCACCCACCGTGCCCGAGGGCACAGCGCGGCTGCGCATCGCGCTCTCGGCCGCACACACCGAAGACCACATCCGCCGACTGGTCCAGGCGCTGGACCGGCTCGCCCCCGCATCGACATCCAAGCCCGCACCCATGCCCGCAGCATCCTTGTCAGGAGCCTGAACATGTCCACCCTCACCGTCTACGGCACCGAACTCGCCAGCCGCTTCTTGTTGGGCAGTGCGGGTTACCCTTCGCCCCAGGTGCTGCACGAGGCCATCGCGGCCAGCGGCACGCAGGTGGTCACTGTCGGCCTGCGGCGCACCTGGCCGCTGCCGGCGACAACGGCTTCGTGAATGGCATCGTGGACAGCGGCGTGCGCCTGTTGCCCAACACCGCCGGCTGTCGCACCCCGCATGAGGCCATCACCCTGGCCCACATGGCACGCGAACTGTACGGCACGCGCTGGATCAAGCTCGAAGTGGTGGGCGACGAACACACCCTGCAGCCCGACCCCTGGGGCACGGTGGAGGCGGCAGCGCAGCTCATCAAGGACGGTTTCGCCGTCTTCCCCTACTGCACCGACGACCTCGTGACCTGCCAGCGCCTGCTGGATGCGGGCTGCGAGCTCTTGATGCCCTGGGGCGCACCCATCGGTTCCGGCCAGGGCCTGATCAACCCGTTTGCCTTGCGCACGCTGCGTGAGCGCCTGCCCGGCGTGCCGCTGGTGGTGGACGCCGGCATCGGTGCGCCCAGCCACGCGGCCCAGGCCATGGAGCTGGGTTTTGACGCCGTGCTGCTGAACTCGGCCGTGAGCCAGGCGGTGGATCCGGTGCGTATGGCGCGCGCCTTCGGTCTGGCCATCGAAGCCGGTCGCGCGGCGTTTGAGGCCGGCGTGATGGCGCCGCAAGACATGGCCGTGGCCTCCACCCCCGTCAGCGGGCACCCCTTCCTGATCGCATGAGCAAGCCCCCCATCATCTGGAGCATCGCCGGCACCGACAGCGGCGGCGGTGCCGGCCTGAGCGCCGACCAGCGCGCCGCCGATGCCTTTGGCGTGCACCTGTGCCCCGTGGTCGCCGCCGTCACCGCGCAAAACACCACGTCGGTGACACGGATCGAGGCGCTGACAACCGAAAGCCTGAACGCGCAACTGGACACCCTGGCCCAGGACATGCTGCCCCGGGTCATCAAGACCGGGCTGCTGGGCACCGCAGACAACGCCTGGGCGGTGGCGCGATTCGTGGACCGCCTGCGCGAGCACAGCCCGGTGGCATTGGTGGTGGACCCGGTGCTGCGGGCCAGCTCGGGCGCCGATTTCGCAGACCAGGCCCTGATTCGGGCCTACCGCGAGGCCTTGCTGCCCAGGGCCACCGTCATCACGCCCAACCAGAGCGAGGCCGCCAGGCTGCTTGGCGTCGGGACACATGAACCGGTGCCCGGGCTGGCCAAGGCGTTGCGTGCCCTGGCGGGTGGCGCCACCGTGCTCGTCACGGGTGGCGACGCGGCCACACCCGATCTCGCCATGGACTGGCTGGACGGCCCCCACGCCGAAGGCTGGCTGAGCCTGCCGCGGGTGCCCACGCCGCACCACCACGGCACCGGTTGCACCTTCGCCAGCGCCGTGGCCTGCGCGTTGGCACTGGGCTTTGTCACCGCCGATGCGGCCGTGCTGGCCAAAATGGCCACCACCCACGCCCTGCGCGGCGCCCGCGCGGTGGGCAAGGGCCCAGGCCCCGTGGTGGCCACGGGCGGATTCGGCACCGACCCCACCCTTTTGCCCCGCCTGTCGCTGCCACCCCACGCGGTGGCCCCGCTGGCGCCAGCCAAACAGAGGCGCCAGCCGGGTGTCTACGCCATCGTCGACAGTGCCGAGCGCGTGCAAGACGTCATGCGCGCCCAGCCGACCGTTTCAACCATCCAGCTTCGCATGAAGCGCCCACCCGATCTGGACGATGCGCAATGGAATCTGCACCTCCAGACCGCCATCGAGCGCAGCCAGCAAGCCGCCAGCACCGCCCAGGCCACCTTGTTCGTCAACGACCATTGGCAGGCCGCGCTCGCTGCGGGTGCACGCGCGGTGCACCTGGGCCAGGAAGACCTGCTGGCACTCACCCCCGCCCAACACGCGCAACTGGATGCGGGACGCCACAGCGGGATTCAGCTGGGGCTGAGTTCACACAGCCTCTGGGAGCTGTGCCGTGCGGCCACAATGGCCCCCGATTACATCGCCTGCGGTCCGGTCTGGCCCACCACCACCAAAGACATGCCCTGGCGACCCCAGGGCCTGGACAACCTGGCCTGGTGGGTCCACATGTCGCCTGTCCCGGTGGTGGGCATCGGCGGCATTCTGGCACCCGAGCAACTGGGCGCCGTGGCCGCGGCGGGAGCCGCTGGCGGCTGCGTGGTGCGGGGCCTGGGGGACGACCCCGCCCAAACCTTGCCCGCCTGGCTGGGTGCCTGGAATACCGGGCAAAGCGCCACCGGCCGCACACCCTGCCCACCGCTGCCCCACCCCATGCTCTGAGGCGCCAAGGACCGGGCCTGCCGACGACGAGACAAGGCCATGCCACCTCAGATCCTTACAATGCGGCCCCGCTGCCCACCACACCTCGCATGAACGACGACCACGACCTGCCCCCACTCCAAGCCACGCCGGTGGGGCTGTATCGCCACTACAAAGGTGGCTGGTACGAGGTGGTGGACACGGTGCGGTGCAGCGAAACCCTGCAGGGCATGACGCTGTACCGGGCGCTGTATGGCGCCATGGGCCTGTGGGTACGCCCTGCCGCCATGTTTGCGCAATGCGACGAATTTCAGGGCCGCCATCAACCCCGTTTCACCCGCCACGACCCGGCCACGCTCGCCGTCCAGGACACCGCCACCGCGCACGCTCTCGTGGCCCATCTGAGAGGTCGCGCCCTGCGCGAACAGCAGGTCACAGATCTCGATGTGGCGCTGCGCCCGCCACCGCCGCAACCCACCAGTTGCTGCGGAAGGGGCTGCAACGGCTGCGTCTGGGAAGGCTACTACCTGGCCCTGCACCACTGGCGCCTCGACGCCCTGGCCTTGCTCGACGCGCCACCAAAAGCCGACCCCTGCCACTGAAGCGGGTGGCATCGCGGCCCAGGGCCGGTGTCCTGTCCCGCAAACGGCTGGATGAAATGGAACCGATGGATTCGCGCCCAGGGCAAGGCGCCATCCCCTGCGGCAGCAACAGCGATGCGTTCGCGAGCGTTTGCCACGCAGCGATGGGTGTGAAGGCGCGGTTTCATAGGCAAGTTGTCTGCGGGACAGGTCCCGGCGCCTTCCATTGAGAAGGGCTCAAGTGAAGCGGGCCGGTGTCGATAACACCGGTAGGTAGGCAGTCAGTCCCTTTGCACCATGACCAGCACCGCGCCCATCCCGCCACCTGCGCACGACGCGCCACCACCGGCTACGGTCGAGATTCCCACGGTCCTGACCGTGGACGACGAGCCGTCGGTCCTCAGTGCACTGCGCCGCGTCTTTCGCACCCAGGGCATCACCACTCTCCAGGCCACCAGCGGAGCGCAAGGGCTGGAATTGCTCAAGACAAACCGGGTCGACATGGTGATTTCCGACATGCGCATGCCGGAAATGGACGGTGCCAAGTTTCTGGAACAGGTCAAGAAGCACGACGAGAGCATCGTGCGTGTGCTGCTGACTGGCTACGCAGATATCTCCTCGACCATCGCAGCCATCAACCAGGGCGCCATCCACCGCTACATCGCCAAACCCTGGGACGACCAGGATCTGGTGCTGGTGGTGCGCGAAGCCCTGACCCGGCGCAGCCTGGAGAAGAAAAACGCCGAGCTCACGGCGCTCACCCAGCGCCAGAACGCGCAGTTGCAGGAAGCCAACCAGACGCTGGAGTCTCGGGTGGTGGCCAGAACGGCCGAGCTTGAGCAGATCAATGGCATGCTCGACGCGGCCTACCAAGATCTGAACCACACCTTTGTCCTGGCCGTGAACGTCTTCTCCAGCCTGCTGGAGATGCGTGGCGGACACACCGGCCATTCGCGCCGCGTGGCCGATCTGAGCCGGGAGACAGCGGTTCGCCTGGGCATGAGCGAGCGCGAGGTGCAGGAAATCACCCTGGCCGCGCTGGTCCACGACATCGGCGCCATCGGCTATCCCGACGCCATGCTCCACAAACCCGTGTCGGCCTACAACGCCGACGAGGTCCAGCGCTACCGCCGCCACGCCATGGAAGGCGAGACCGCCCTGATGGCGCTGCACCAGCTTCAAGGCGTGGCCAAAATCGTGCGCCAGCACCACGAGCGCCACGACGGCAATGGATTTCCCGATGGCCTGGCGGGCGAGGAAATTGTGCTGGGTGCCCGCATCGTGGCCGCTGCCAGCGACCTGGACGAAATGACCCACGGCGCCTCGGGCGAAGAGAAACTCTCGACCGAGCGCGCCCGCAGCATCCTGCTCGGCGCGGTGGGCACGCGCTATGACGAGAAAGTGGTTCACGCCCTTCTCGAGGCCGCAGAAAGCCTGGCCGACTTTGCACAGAACGACGTGCAGATCGAGGCAAAGGAACTCTGTCCTGGCATGGTGCTGGCCCGGGCCGTGCTCTCGGCCAGCGGAGCGATGCTGCTGGCGGCAGGCTATGTCTTCGACGAACGGGTGGTCAACCAGGTCAAGGCGTACGCTTCCCGCGAAGGCGTACGGCTCACGCTGTGGGTGCACAACAAGGGCCTGCCCCAGCACCCGCCCGGCAACCTCCCCCCCAACCTCCCGCCATCCCGCGCCGCGGCGGACACCACATGAGCGCCCGGGCAACCACGCCGTCCGCGTCAGCGTCCTGCCTTGCCGAGGCGGTCGTTCAGGCGGTGGCCGTGCCTTGTGTCCTGCTGCTTGACGACAGTGTGGTCGGCGCCAATGAAGCCTTGTGTCGGCTGGCTTCGCGCGATCCAGCCGAGTTGCCGGGTCGGCGCTTTCTGGACCTGGTCGAGCCAGACTCCCGCCCCCAACTGCAAACCGCGCTTCAAGACTGTGCCCAACACGGCGAACAGCCGCCCGTCATCCTCAGCTCCATCGTCACGCCCGATGGCGGGCTGCGCCCAGTGGAAATCCATGCAAGGCGGGTCGGCCTTGAAGGCGAGACCGCCCAGGTGCTGGTGACCTGTGTCGACCTGAGCGATGTGATGCACGTGCAGAACAGCCTGCTGGACATGACCAAGATGCTGTCCCAGATCATCGACGGCGCCTCGGTGCCATCGCTGGTCATCGACCGGCAACACCGGATCACCCACTGGAACACGGCCTGCGAACGCCTGACCGGTATCAAGCGCAATGAGGTCATTGGCTCACGCGACGGCTGGAAAGCCTTCTATCGGGAGAAGCGTCCGCTGTTGGCTGACATGATCGTCGACGGGACCGATCAGGCCACCTTGCAGTCGTTCTACGGCTCGAATGTCAACCCTTCGTCGGCCATCGCGGGGGGCGTCGAGGTCGAATCGTTTTTCCCCCTGCTTGGCCCGGAGGGCAAATGGCTGTTTTTTACCGCTGCGCCCCTGTACGACGCACAATGCCAGGTGATCGGGGCCATCGAAACGCTGCAGGATGTCACTGCCCGGCGCGCCTCGGAAGAGGCCTTGTTGAGACACCGCAACGAGCTGGAGGAAATGGTCAGGCAGCGCTCGGCGGAACTCTCGGCCACCGCGCGCAGCCTGGAGATGTTCATTCTCAACTCCCCCATCGGCGTGGCCTATACCAGCGGGGGCCTCATCCAGAAACTGAATCCGGCGATGGCGGCCATGTTTGGCTACGACGACAGCGAGATGGTCGGTCTCCCCGCGCGGTCGGTGTACCTCTCCCCTGAGGACTACTCGCGCATGGGCCGCCAGGCAGGCCCCTTGCTCGCCCAGGGCGAGCCGATCCATTGTGAGATGTGGCTTCGCCACGCGAGCGGCCGCGCAATCTGGACCCAGATCGACGCCTACGTGGCCAACACCAACGACCCGGCCAATGGCATCTGGTGGATGATGCAAGACCGCTCCGAGATTCGCGAGGCGCAAGAGCAGTTGCAGATCCGGATCAACGAACTCAACGCCATGAACCAGCAACTGGAAGACGCCCAGAACCAGTTGCTCCAGCAAGACAAGATGGCGTCCATCGGTCAATTGGCAGCCGGTGTGGCCCACGAAATCAACAACCCCATCGGTTTCGTCAGTTCCAACCTCCACACCTTGCGTGGCTACCTCGGCGGGCTGCTCGACCTGAGCGCTGCCTGCGACGCGGTGGTCGCCGCGCCCGAGGACCCCGCCACGATCAGAGCCCTGTCGACCAAGCGAGACGATATTGAAATCGACTTTCTTCGTGAAGACCTGCCCGTGTTGCTCGACGAGTGCGCTGAAGGGCTGAGCCGTGTGAAGAAGATCGTGCAGGACCTCAAGGACTTCTCCCGGGTGGACCACTCGGATTGGCAGGAGGCCGATCTCAACGCCGGGCTGGAGTCCACCCTCAACGTGGTTCGCCATGAAGTGAAATACAAGGCCGAGGTGGTCAAGGCGCTCAGCCCGCTGCCCCCGGTGAATTGCCTGAGCGCGCAGCTCAACCAGGTCTTCATGAACCTGGTCGTGAATGCCGCCCAGGCCATCGACGAGAAGGGCACAATCACCCTCGCCTCTGGCAGCGAAGGCGATTGGGTGTGGGTCCAGATCGAAGACACTGGCAGCGGCATGAGCGCCGAGGTTCAGCGGCGAATATTTGAGCCGTTCTTTACCACCAAAGGCATCGGGCGCGGCACGGGACTGGGCCTGTCGCTTTCGTTCTCCATCGTCCAGAAACACGGCGGGACCATCCAGGTCCATTCGCGCGAAGGCCACGGTACCGCCATGCGCGTCTGGATTCCCATCGCGGGCCCCCAATCGATGCCGGGCGACGCCAAGCCCCCGCGCTGGGAGCACGGTTTCGCCACCCAGCCCTGACCCACACGCACTGCGCAGCGCAAGGCGCCGCAACCCGAAGGGAACGGGGTGGAAAAACAGTGTTGGCGGCCCTGGTTGCTCCTCCTCAAAAGAGCGTGCCCTGCCCACCCAGCGCCGACGGCTGAAACCGTGTCGTGTCCAACCGGTGCCGTTGCTGGTTGAGCCCCAACCGATCACAACACTTGGTGAACCGCTGACGCAACAAATCTGCCCACACCCCTTGACCCTTCATGCGGGTGGCGAAGTCGGCGTCGTAATCCTTGCCACCCCGCATCTCCTGCACCCGCGCCATCACCCGCTCAGCGCGCTCGGGGCAATGCACCGCCAGCCATTGGCGAAACATGGGCGCGAGCTCCCAGGGCAGGCGCAGCACCTGATAAAACGCCCGGCGTGCGCCCGCTTCATGGGCCGCCTCCAACACCCGCTCCATGTCGTCGTTGACGAAAGGAATCTGCGGCGACACGCTCACACCCACCGGAATGCCCGCCTCCGCCAGCGTTCGGATGGTTCGCAAGCGCCGGTGGGGTGCGGCGGCACGCGGCTCCAGGATGCGGGCAAGTCTGGCGTCCAGCGTGGTGATGGTCACGTACACCGCGGCCAGATTCGCCGCCCCCATGGGGGCCAGCAAATCGATGTCGCGCTCGACGCCGCTGCCTTTGGTGACGATGGCCAGCGGATGCGCCGCTTGGCTCAACACCTCCAGCACCGCCCGGGTGATCCGCAGATCGCGCTCCACGGGCTGGTAAGCATCCGTCACCGTGCCCACAGCCAGCAAATCGGGGCGGTACCGGGGACGGGTGATCTCCTCACGCAACACCGCCGCCAGATTCCGCTTGGCCACCAGGCGGGTCTCGAAATCCAGCCCGGGAGACAGGCTGAGATAGCTGTGGGTCGGGCGTGCGTAGCAATACACACAACCGTGCTCGCACCCCCGGTAAGGGTTCAAGCCCAGGGTGAATCCAATGTCGGGCGAATCGTTGTGCGTGATCGCGCTGCGCGCGTCCTCCAGCCGCACCTCAGTGGTGGGGCTGGCCGCCTCTTCCCCTGCCTGGTGCAAGGTCTCGGCGGTACCCCATCCGTCGTCGAACGCCGCTCGCGCATCGCGCTCGAAGCGGTGCGGCTGCCGATGGGCCACACCGCGCCCTTTCAGGGCTTGCATCGGAAAAGAGAACTCAGCCATCGAAATGACCCCGCGTTGATGAACGAAACAAGCCAACAAGTCAGACGCCACGCACGGCCATTCCACACGACACTTTGAAGACCGCGCATACAATTGCTGTATAAAAACAAGGGGTATCCACTTAGCTCCAGTATTTGCAATATGCTGGATGGATAGCCAGTACTGAATGGTATGTCAGACAGGCAAACAGTCAAGCCTTTTTCACCACGTCCCGGTACGTCACAGGGGATGTCATGACCGCTTGTTGAAGCAACCGATAGAACAACATGCCGCGTGAATTGGACGTGCGGCGATTGAAGCGGAACACGAACTCATCCAGGTAAGCATCCAGGTGTTCGGGCTGCACCGAACCATGATGGGTACCCAGAATCCAGCGCTGCACGAGCGCTGCCACCCGATGCACGCCCGCCATCGAGACATGTGCGGGGACATCGGAACCGAGCATGACCGTGCGCTGATGGACGAAGCCCAGGTCTTTCAATGTCAGGTAGGCAGCTGAGCCATCGGTACGCACCTGTGCGCCAGGCTCGATGACCTCTTGCACGAACGGAATCACACAAGCGGCAGAGTCGTTGGCAACGCGGCGCAGGCGGATGCGACCGAATCCCTTGGGGTCCAGCATCTCCACGGCCATCACCACCAGCACCTTGCTCGTGCTGCTCTTGCGCCCTTTGGGCGAAATGGGGCTTTGCCTGTCTGTGATGGCTAGATAGGTTTCGTCAACTTCAACCAGCCCTTTGAGCTGTTCGCGACCCGGTCGAATCATGGCACGACGGAGTCGGTGCAGCATGGTCCAAGCGGTCTGGTAGCTGCCCAATCCAAGCACACGCTGAAGTCCCAACGCGCTCACGCCTTGTTTCTGATTGGTCAGGTACCAAGCCGCAGCCAGCCAAACGCGCAGTGGCGTTCGGGTCTTCTCGAAGATGGTGCCGGCGGTCACCGAGCTTTGGTGTTGGCAGCTCGGGCACATCAGTCGGGTACGCGTCGCACGATAGGCAACGCCGACGCAGCCGCAGCGCGGGCAGACAAAACCCTGAGTCCACCGCAGCCGCTCCAGATAAGCAAGGCACGCCTCTTCAGTGGCAAACCAGTCGAGAAACTCGTTCCAGGTCTGCGGGTAGTCTTTTCCGGGCGCTGGCGCTAGAGTATGGATATTCATCCAGTTATTCTGTGCCAACTGGAGCTAAGTGGATACCCCTTATAAAAACACAGCTTCAATTCTATGCTCTTTCCGATGCCTTCGGTTTGCCAGGGTCCCGCTCGTCGCCGGCCCGCTCGTGCAAGCGCGACCAACCGGGAGACACCGGCAAAAAGAAAAGGCTTGCCATCTGGTGGCGTGTCTGCAGCGCTCGCTCACGAATGGGCTTGCTGGCAACCCCGGTATTCACAGCGAGTCACCATCCGTGCGCTGACCTCCGAGCAGAATGCCCACCCATGCGGCCCCGGCAGCCAACCTGCCGCGACTCCCTTTGCATTTCAAACCCCGCGGGGCATGCCGTGTCACCTTGGTCATGGCTGTGCCGATGCGCTGTGGTAGCTTCCATGCGCAGTGCCGCCGCGCTCCGACACATCGACCTCTATCGGCCAGCACCCCGTTCAGCGACGCCCCCATGCCACCCACCACTTCCCCCACCCCTTCGACCGACGCCATTGTTCAGGTGCGCGGCGTCAGCAAAACCTACAAAGGAGGCTTCCAGGCGCTCAAGCGCGTGGATCTCGACATCCGGCGCGGGGAAATATTCGCGCTGCTCGGCCCCAACGGCGCCGGCAAAACCACGCTCATCAGCCTGATCTGCGGCATGACCAATGCCACCGAAGGCACCGTGACTGCCGACGGGCACGACATCGTGCGCGACTACCGCGCCGCCCGAGCCACCATCGGCCTGGTGCCGCAGGAACTGTTCACCGACTCCTTTGAAACCGTGTGGGCCACCGTCACCTTCAGCCGCGGGCTGTTTGGCAAGCCCCCCAACCCGGCGCTCATCGAGAAAATTCTGAAAGACCTGTCGCTGTGGGACAAGAAGGACAGCAAGATCCTGGCGCTCTCGGGCGGGATGAAGCGCCGCGTGCTGATCGCCAAGGCACTGTCGCACGAGCCCAAGGTGCTGTTTCTGGACGAGCCCAGCGCCGGTGTCGACGTGGAACTCCGACACGACATGTGGCGCCTGGTGCGCGAACTGCGCGATGCCGGGACCACCATCATCCTCACCACCCACTACATCGAAGAGGCCGAAGACATGGCCGACCGCATCGGCGTGATCCGCAAGGGCGAGCTCATTCTGGTGGAAGACAAGCATGTGCTGATGCGCAAGCTGGGCAAGAAGCAACTCACCCTCAGCCTGCAGCAGCCCATGACCTCCCTGCCCGACACACTGGCCGCCTGGCCATTGGAGATCACCCAAGACGGCAACGCGCTCGTCTACACCTTCGACACCCAGAAGGAAGACACCGGCATTGCGGCCCTGCTGCGTGCGCTGGCCGAACACGGCATCGACTTCAAGGACCTGCACTCCAGCGAAAGCTCACTGGAAGACATCTTCGTCAGCCTGGTCCACGACAAAACCTCCGAACAGAAAGCCCCACAAGCATGAAAGGCCTGAACATCCACGGCATTCGCGCCATCTACCTGTTCGAGATGAACCGCACCTTTCGCACGCTGGCGCAAAGCATCATTGCGCCGGTGCTGTCGACCTCGCTGTATTTCATCGTGTTTGGCTCGGCCATCGGCTCACGCATGGGCGACATCGGCGGTGTCAGCTACGGCGCCTACATCATCCCCGGTCTGCTCATGCTCTCGTTGCTCTCGGAGAGCATTTCCAACTCGGCCTTCGGCATCTACATGCCCAAGTGGTCAGGCACCATCTACGAGTTGCTCAGCGCTCCTGTCAACTGGGTCGAAGTGCTGCTGGGCTATGTGGGCGCCGCAGCCACCAAATCGCTCATGCTGGGCACCTTGATCCTGCTCACGTCCAGGGTGTTTGTCTCGTATGAAATCGAACACCCCGTGTGGATGGTGGCTTTCATGATCCTCACGGCCATCACCTTCTGCCTATTCGGTTTCATCATCGGCCTGTGGGCCGACAGCTTCCAGAAGTTGCAGGTGATTCCCCTGCTGGTGGTCACGCCGCTGACCTTTCTGGGCGGCGCGTTTTACAGCATCAACATGCTCCCGCCCCTGTGGCAGAACGTGTCGCTGTTCAACCCGGTGGTCTACCTGATCAGCGGGCTGCGCTGGGCCTTTTATGGCCAGGCCGATGTGCACATTGCGGTCAGCGTCGCGATGACGCTCGGCTTCATGTGCGCCTGCCTGGCGGTGGTCTGGTGGGTGTTCAAGACCGGCCACCGCATCCGGCGCTGAAGGCGTGATCGAGGCCCAGGGCACCTTGCGTGGGCAACCCGCTTGGTGCACATCCTGGGCCGGCGAGGTCAGTCCGAATCCGGTACCGCCACCACAGTGGTCAACACCAGCATGTCGCCGCTGTCCTCGCTGAGGTTGCTGCACACCAACACGTCGCTGATCTGCCCATCGGCGCGGCGCCACTGAACGCGAATCCAGTCGGTGCGGCCCTGCTCGGACAGGGCTTGGCTGTGTCGGTGCCATTGCTGCTCGTCCACCCACAAAACACGCGACGCCTGCCCGATCACCTTTTCGCCCTCAAAGCCAAAAAACCGCTCGAAAGCCGGGTTGACATCCAGAATGGCCTGCGTGCTCGCGCTGTAAATCAGCAAAGGGGTCGGGTTGAGCTGGAAAATGCGCTGAAAGCGGCGCAGCGATTGGCCTCGCTCATCCTCCAGCCGCAACCGGTCCTCAAGCTGATTGAGCTGACGCAGATAGGCCTCGTCGGTCGCCTTGCGGGTGTGGTGCAACTGCACCCCGATCCACAGCACGATGATGCTGCACATCAGCCAGAACCGGAGGTCACCGGCCATGCTCGGCTTGACAAAATGCCCCCCGGCTTCGCCCCATGTCACGCCCGCCAGAATGAGCAAGGCGGCAAATGCCGTGACAAGCAAGGCGCGCAAACTCAGGTAGGTTCCCGCCATCACCACAGAGCCCAACAACGCGAAAGTGGATGAGGAACGCACCGATCCGTACCGAACCATGGCACCACAGGCGATCACCATGATGCTGGCGACCATCAACTGACGGTGCCACCTGCCCTGTGCCGAGCGCATCGTGAAGTAAAGCAGCAGCGAGATGGCGCCCAACGTGAGCGCCATCCAGGCCAGTGAAGTGCCGGGCGGCGCCAGCAGACTCTCCAGCGCGGCCATGACCACCATTGCCGCAGCGATGAACAGGAACATCCAGCGCAAGCTGAGATCGCGGCGCCGGTATTGGCTGCGCTGAATCTCGGCAGGAAACTCCAGCGGGCGCGACTCAAGCATCGGCAGCCCCACCAAGCGGCGCAAACTCCGTCGGCAATGCGCTGATCGGGTGGCTCGGTACCCGCATCGCGGTGATCCGCATCCCGTCGTCGGACCCATCGTCTTGCTCACTGGCAATGTGCATGGCAAGGGGTTGACCATTGCGACAGATGACAGTGACCGGGTGCCAGCCAACGGGCCTTGCACTGCGCGAGCGGCGGAAAAACGCCTGGTACTGTTCGTCATGCTCCCACAGAAAGTCGTCGCGGCGCTTGACCACTTCTGCGCGCGAATAGCCCGTCAGTTGTTCGAATGCCCGGTTCACGTCCAGGATGGTCCCGGTTCGCACCGACTGCACGAAAATCGGCGTGGGGCTGGTGTGAAACAGTTGCGAGAAGCGCTCTTGTCCGTGGTCTCGGCCCATCATGGCCTTCAGGCGCTTGACCGCTTCCTGAAGGTGAAGATCCTGGGCCATGCGCATTTGTGTCCGGTTCAGATACATCATCGCGGCCACACCTGCCACACACAGGCTTTGCGATATCCAGGTCCGCCAACTCACCAGAAACTGCGGTTCTCCAGCCAAAAGGCCCGACGCGTCGGCCCAGGTCAGCACACCCAGCAGCGCAATCGCCCCAAGCGTGGTGCAGAGAAGCCCCCGGCGACTCAGAAAAATGCCAGAGGCCACCTGCCCCACCAGGATCAACCCAATATTGATGGTGCGCACCGAGCCGTAGAACCAGGTCGACGACGCGGCCATGCCGAAAAGAAATGCCACCAGCAACCAGGCCACGCTGTTGTAGCGGCGGGTCCGCAAAAGCGCCCACGACAATGCCCCCATGACCGCCAGGACCAGCGTCATCATGCTGTCGGCGGTCGCAGGCACCCCTGACAAGCGGTCGATGGCGAAGAGACCCAACCCGATCAGCGCCGTGATCCACGACAGCCGCGCAGCCATACCAGCCCGCGTGGCGATGATGGACGGCGCTTCGGAAGAAGGGTAGGCAGGGGTCAGGTCAGGCAATAGGGTCATGGGCAGGCGAAACTCGCATTTTGCCGCAGCGAGACCGCGGGAAAACCCTGAAGACCCGGAAAGTCTGCCCCAAGCACCCTGCGCCTTCAGGGCACCACGCGGCCCCACCACAGCGCCACCCTTTCACGCCGTGGTTCTTGGGCCCCGCCCAAACCGCCAGTGCCCTGGAAGTTGCCCTGCGTTCAGGGGATGAACTACCCTCAAGACCCCATTCGGGGCGATTCAGGTGCGCTGTGGCGCCAGCGTCTTCGTGTAGAGGGCCGCACCCTCGATGTCCTTCAAGGTCACGGTCATGGCGCGTGTCTTGGCGTCGATATCCACCTGGCCAAAGAACTGAAGGCCGCTCGTGGGTGGCGCGTTCGGGGCATCTGGCGCTTTCTGGTAGACCACCTGCAAGCCAAAGGTGCGATCGGGTTTGTTGGGCCCAAAGCCGCCTGCGTTGAGCGGGCCGGAGACGAACTCCCAGAATGGCGAGAAATCGGTGAACTGCGCCTTGGCCGGGTCGTAGAAGTGCGCCGCGGTGTAGTGCACATCGGCGGTCAGCCAGACCACGTTCTTGATGCCCGCTTGTTTGATCGCCTTCAGCAAACCGGCCATTTCCAGCTCGCGCCCTTTGGCCGCGCCGTCGTCGCCGTTGGCCACGGCCTCCCATTTCTTGCCGTCCGGCACCTGCAAGCCAATCGGCATGTCCGACGCAATCACCTTCCACACCGAGGTCGAGCGCTTCAGGCCGTCCAGCAACCAGGCAATCTGCGGGCGCCCGAGAAACTGCGTTTCCTCGCTTTCCGTGGTTTGCAGGTTGTCGGTGTTGGGACCACGATAGCTGCGCATGTCGATCACAAACAGGTCGAGCAACGGCCCCTGGGGAAGGTGGCGGTACACGCGCTCGGACTCCACATCGGCGGTGCGCCGAATCGGTGCGTATTCGTGAAAGGCCTTGGTCGCCCGAGCGACCAGCAGCGGCACGTTCTTCTCGGTGTAGCGCTTGTCTTCGCTCAGGTCCTTGGAGTCCGAATAGTTGTTGCTGACCTCATGGTCGTCCCACTGCCAGATCTGCGGCACTTCGGCGGCCATGCGGCGCACATTGGCATCCATCAGGTTGTAGCGGTAGCGTCCGCGAAACTCATTGAGCGTCTCGGCCACCTTGCTCACCTCTTCGGTGACCAGGTTGTTCCACATGCTGCCGTCGGCCAGCTTCACTTCCGCGCTGATCGGGCCATCGGCATAGACCGTGTCACCGCAATGCAGGAAGAAGTCGGGGTTGGTCTTGCGGATCTGTTCATAGATCTTCATCCCGCCCCAGGCTTCGTTGATGCCCCAGCCCTGACCCGCCGTGTCGCCACTCCAGGCGAAGCGCACGTCACGCGCAGCGCGACCCGCCTGGGCGGCCGGTGGCAGGCGCAGGTGACCTTGCATGGGTGCCGACAACACGCGCTCGTTGTGCAGATCCTGCAGCACCACGCGGTAGAAGATCTCCTGTCCAGCAGGCAAGCCTCTGAGGTCGACCCGCCCCGTGAAATCGGTGTCTTCCAGCATATGGGGACCGCGCACACGAGAGGCATTGGCAAAGCTGGCGGTGGTGGCCCACTCCACCCACAGCCGCGCAGGACGGTCGCTGCGCGTCCATATCACCGCGCCATCGGCCTTGGGGTCTCCACTTTGAATGCCATGCGGCATTTGCGGGCGCGTGCCATCGCGGGTGACCACCGCAGGCGCACTGCCCTGGGCCCAGACCCGCGATGCAGGCGCCACCACCGCACCACCAGCCAATGCCCCCTGGGCCAGAAAAAGACGACGATCCATGAATGCTCTCCAACCAGATTGTTTCGATAGGGCGGCATTCTTCGTTGCGTCCGTGTCAAGGGAATGACGAAGACATGACGGTGGCCCTGTCGATGCGAACGGCGCGGGTAAGATGAACCGCATGACCGTCACCATCCGTTTCCTCGGCGCAGCCGGCACCGTCACAGGCTCGAAATACCTGGTCGAGCACGACGGCCAGAGCCTGCTTGTGGACTGCGGCCTGTTTCAGGGCTACAAGCAACTGCGCCTGCGCAACCGCGAGCCGTTGCCGGTGCTGCCCAACCGCATCGGGGCCATGCTCCTCACCCACGCCCACCTGGACCACACCGGCTACCTGCCCTTGCTGTGCAAGGAGGGTTTTCGCGGCAAAGTCTGGTCCACGCCGGCCACCAGCGACCTGGCCCACATCCTGTTGCCCGACAGCGGCCACATTCAGGAGGCCGATGCCGACTTCGCCAACCGCCACGGCTTTTCCAAGCACAGCCCGGCGCTGCCGCTTTACACCGAAGACGACGCCATGCGCTGCCTCAGGCAGTTTCGCCCTGTGCCCACGGGCCAGGCATTCGAGCCGCTGCCCGGGTGGCGCGCCCAGTTCTCCGGCGCCGGTCACATTTTGGGGGCCGCCAGCCTGCTGCTCGACGTGGGCGGGCGGCGCGTTCTGTTCTCCGGCGACCTGGGCCGGCCTGACGACGTGTTGATGTGGCCTCCCGAACCGCCTCCGGCGGCCGACACCGTGGTAATCGAGTCGACCTATGGCAACCGCGAGCATCCCGCAGACGACGTGTTCGCCGAACTCGGCCCGGCGCTGCAACGCTGCGCGGCGCGGGGCGGCACCGCCGTGGTGCCCGTCTTCGCCGTGGGGCGGGCGCAGGCCCTGCTCCACGCCATCGCCAACCTCAAGGCCAATGGCGCGCTGCCGAGCAGCCTGCCCATCTACCTCGACAGCCCGATGGCCATCCACACCACCGGCCTGTACGGCCGCCACATGGGCGAACACCGCCTCGACGCCGCACAGATCAAGGCCATGGAATCCGTGGCCCGAATGACCCGCACCGCCGATGAATCCAAGGCCATTGCCCTGCAGCACGGCCCCAAGGTGATTCTCTCGGCCAGCGGCATGGCCACCGGCGGCCGCGTGTTGCACCACCTGGCCAGGTATCTTGGCGACCACCGCAACGTCATCGTCCTCACCGGGTACCAGGCGCCCGGCACCCGGGGGGCCACCCTGGCCAGTGGCGGCAAGTCCCTGCGCATGCACGGGCAAGACCTCCCGGTACGGGCGGAGATCGTGCAGCTCACCGCCGCCTCGGCCCACGCCGACGGCAATCAACTGCTGGACTGGCTGCGCGCCATGCCCAGCAAGCCCGGGCAGGTGTTCGTGACCCACGGCGACCCGGACGCCTCCGACCAGCTCCGCCACCGCATCGAATGCGAACTTCTGTGGCCTGCCATGGTCCCTGAACATGGCAGCACCTGGCCTGCCTGAGAACCCGACAACCCATTTCCTCTTCATGACGATCCGCTACACCCCTCTGGCCTGCGCCCTGCTGCTCGCTGCGGCGCCACTGGCCCAGGCACAGACCAGCCCCGCCGACAGCGCCGAATTCCAGTCCTGTCTGCAACGCCTGCAACCCATGGCGACCAGCAAAGGGGTGCAAGGCGAGACCTTCCAGCGCCTGACCCGCGGACTGGAACCCGACATGGGCGTGATCGAAAAGCTCGACTACCAGCCCGAATTCCGCTCACCCATCTGGGACTACCTCAGCGGCCTGGTGGATGACGAGCGCGTCGCGCAAGGACAGGCCATGTTGGCCGCGCATGCCGACACACTCAAACGCGTGGAACAGCGTTTTGGCGTCGACCCGGCGACCGTGGTGGCCGTGTGGGGCGTGGAGAGCAACTACGGCCAGACCTTTGGCAAATACCCGCTGCTGCAATCGCTGGGCACCCTGTCGTGCTTTGGTCGCCGCCAGAGCTACTTCCGCGGTGAGCTGTTTTCGGCCATGCGCATCCTGCAAAGAGGCGATGTCGCGCCCGAACGCCTGGTGGGCTCCTGGGCCGGCGCTTTTGGTCACACCCAGTTCATGCCCAGCACCTTCGAGCGGCTGGCCGTCGACTTCGATGGCGACGGCCGCGCCGACCTGATGGACAACACCAGCGATGCCCTGGCCTCCACCGCCAATTTCCTGCGCCAGGCCGGATGGCAACCCGGCCAGCCCTGGGGCCTGGAAGTGAAACTGCCCAACGGATTCGACAGCACGAACGAAGGCCGCCGCACCAAACGCAGCATCAGCGAGTGGGCCGCGCGCGGTGTCCCATCGATCGACGGCGCGCCGCTGCCTACAGGCGCGGGCAAGGCGGGCCTGCTCACACCCGCAGGTCCCACCGGCCCCGCCTTTCTCGTGTTTCGCAACTTCGATGCCATCTACAGCTACAACGCCGCCGAAAGCTATGGCCTGGCCATCGCCCACCTGAGCGACCGGCTGCGCGGCGGCGGCCCCTTTGCCACGCCCTGGCCCACCGACGATCCGGGCATCTCCCGCGCCGAGCGCCGCGAGCTGCAGGGCCTGCTCATCCTGCGCGGACACGACATCGGCGAAGTCGACGGCATGTTGGGCGAAAAAAGCCGCGCAGCCATCCGCATCGAACAGGAAAAGCTGGGACAGGAGGCCACGGGACGCGGGGGCATGAAACTGCTCAAGGCCCTGCGCGCCGGCGGCTAGCCATAGACTGTGTGCACGGCAACCAGCCGTGTGAAGCCCCCCGAACCGTCAGAGCCAGCCGAACTGGGCCCGAACGTCTCTTGCGGTCACATTGATCGGCGCCGTTGGGGCCTGGGTGTATTGCCTCAGGTTGGCCGCCCTGACGCCCCCACCGTCCTGCCCCAAGACCGCCACCCCCTTGATCCGCCAGCCCTTCTCGCGAAGTGCCTCCACATAGGTGGCTGCGTCCGGGTACTCTTCCAGATCGGTCTTGTTGGCCCCGGGGGACAGACAGAACAACACCGCATCGCAGCGCGCGCGGGCGACTTCGGCCAGGAACGCCTCCAGGTTGGTGCGCGTTGACTGCAGCGAACCCACGCGGGCATAAAAACGCAAAGGGCGGCGGCCGCTTTGCAGCTGGATGTCCCGCACGCTGCGGTTGAAACAGCCCGTCAGGCTGCGCACGACCGACGTCTTGCGGGTATTGGCATTGCCAATCAGGATGTACGCGTCCATAAGAGTGAAACTTCAGATCAAATTGGGGCGGCAAACACCGCCTGGCGACCCGGTTCTGTTCGATCCATTCTTTCAGATCCCGGGTGACGTGAACCCGGCGCCGTTCTTGCCTTTGGCGCCGCGTGAAAACTCGGGGCTCAGCGGGCCTGGCCCAGCCTGACAGCGGTGCCGCTGACCGCCACCATCATCATGCCGTTGGCTTCGCCCAGCACCTCGTAATCAAAGTCCATGCCAATCACGCCATTGGCGCCCAATTCCTTCGCGGCCTCGATCATGTCCTCCAGCGCCGCATCCCGCGCACCGGCCAGCGCCCGCTCGTAACCGCCCGCGCGACCACCGACCACATCGCGCACCGATGAAAACAGGTCGCGAAAAATGTTGGCGCCAATGATGGCCTCGCCATTGACGACCCCCAAATACTGGCTTGTCTCAATGCCCGGTGGCGTGGTGGTGCTCAGAAAGAAATTGTTGCTCTTGGAAAACCATCCCATGTGAATCCCCTTGCGAATGCAAAAGCCCGAAGGCGACTTTGCGATTGCGAATGAAACGAATGGAAGCGACGAAATCGTCAACGCATTGTCACCCAAGGCGCTTCTTGCCCAGGCAACACCTCCGCCCAGTCCCTCGCCCCCGCACCGATCGCGAGTTCACACGGCCAGTTCGCGCCACAGATGGGCTTTCGCCAGATAGCCCGCGTCGGTGCGGATGGCCATGGGCTCCACACCGAATGACCGAAAGCCGCACGAGGTGTACAAGGCCTCGGCAGCCACGTTGCCCTGTGTCACCGTGAGCACGATGGAACGAACCCCCGGTCTGCTGGCGGCATGGTCGATGGCCGCTTGGGCAAGCTGGCGACCCAGCCCCCGCCCGCGCACCCCCGGACGCACATACATCCCGATCAGTTGGGCTTTGTGTTGCGTCTTGTGCCGCTCGGAAAACTCCAGCGCCACAGCGCCCACCAGAAGGCCTTCGTGAAAAGCCCCCAAGACAACCGAGAGCCCCGCCGGGTCTTGCAGGCGGCGCTGCCAGAACGCCTCCGGCTGGGCAGCGCGCTCCTCGGCGGTGGAGGTGAAGGCATCCGGACAGGCGGCATAGGCTTCCAGCATCAAGGCCCGGTAGTCCGACAGGTGCGCCGTGGTCAACACCGCCACCCCCTGCGAAACGGCGGCCTGCGCCGACACCGCCGCCAAAGACAGATCGTGCCTGGCACCCCGGTTTGACCAGAGAGGGGCCAGTGTGCCGCTGCGCAGTGCCCAGGCCTGATCGGCCATGGCCCGCGCCTCCTGCTCGTCGTGCGTCACCAGAATGGCGGCCATGCCCGCCTCTTGGATGCGCGTTCGGAACTCGGCTCGCAACTGGTCGCGCAAGGCCGCATCCAGCGCAGAAAACGGTTCGTCGAGCAACAGCGCGCGCGGCTGCGTGATCAGCGCGCGCGCCAATGCCACGCGCTGCTGCTCGCCACCCGACAACGTCCAGACGCGCGAACCGGCGTGGCCCCCCAGGCCAAAGCGCTGCAGCATCTCTGCCGCCCGCTCACGGGCCTGCAGTTTTCGAACACCCTGCTCCACCAGGCCAAAAGCCACGTTGTCCTGCACGCTCAGATGGGGAAACAGCGCAAAGTCCTGAAACATCAGGGCAAAGCCGCGCTGCTCGGGAGGGAGCCTGGTGATGTCCACGCCCTCAAACCACACGCGGCCCGATTCCGGCGCTTCCAGGCCGGCCACCACCTTGAGCAGTGTGCTTTTGCCACTGCCCGACGCGCCCAGCAAGGCCACCGTCTCACCCGCCGCCACGCGCAGGTCCACATTGGCCAGCAACGGGCGGTGGTCCCACTGTTTGCAGATGCCTCGCAATTCAAGCATGGCGGTCATTGTCCCTGTTTCGGGCGGGTCCCTCGATCAAGGCAAACGCCGCCAGCGCCAGCAGCATCAACACGCAGGCCAGCACCAGCGCCGCCTCCAGGTTCGCCGCACCCGGGCGCCCCAGCCGCTGGTATATCAGGGTGGTCAGGGTGGTCCACTCGGGGCGGAGAGAAACAGCGACACCGCGAACTCACCCAGCGCCGTGGCCGCGGCAAACGCCATGCCCCGTCTCAGTGCCGAACCCACCAGCGGCAAGGTCACCCGCCAGAAAGCCCGCCAGGAGCTGGCGCCCAGTGTCGCGGCGGCCTGCGCGTAGCTGGCCGGCAGGTTGTCCAGCCCTGCGGTCAACGACTTGGCGACAAAGGGATAGGCCAACAGCGCGTACGCGCCCACCAGCATCACCAGACTGGCTGTCCAGCCTGGGTACATCAGCAGCAGACCGAAGGCCACGGTCACGGGCGACACCACAAAAGGCAGGTACGCTGCCGCACGCCACACCAGTGCCCCACCCTGCCATGCGGCCGAAGCATCCCAGGCGCGCACGGCCAGCGCATGGGTCATTCCCAGGCCGGTGGCCAGGATCAGCGCCATGGCAGAAAAGCGCAAGGTGTTCCACAGCGCGGCCAGCGTATCGGCCTCCACCAGCACTTGCGCGCCGGTTCCCGCCCAGACGGCCCGAGCACCTTGCAACAGGATGGCCACCAAAGGCGCGCCACACACCAACCCCAAGGCCGCCATCGCCGCCCACACGGCCAGCCATTGCCAGACGCCCTGCGGCCGTTCTCGAGGCAGCGGCATCACGCGCCCGGGCGCCGCCAGCCGCTTCTCCAGCCAGGCGTAGCCCATGGCCACCCCGCCAGTTAGCAGCAGCATCCACACCGCCAGCACCCCGGCCTGCCCCAGCTCCAGCTCGTGCGCCACCAGCGAATAGATCTCCACTTCCACGGTAGCGAAGCGCTGCCCACCCAGGATCAATGCCAGCCCGAAACCCGAGAAGCAATAGAGGAAGACCAGGCAAAGGGCCGACGCCATCCAGGGGGCAATCGAGGGCCATTCCACCCGCCAGAACACGCGCCACGGGGTGGCGCCCAAGGTGCGCGCGGCGGCCACACGGGGTGCACTCACCTGTTCAAGCGCATCAACACCTGCGCGCACCACCAGACACAGGTTGAAAAACAGATTGCCGTACAGCAGCAACCAGGGCGTGTCCTCCAGCGACCAGCCCGCAGCCGCCATCGGCCCGCCGAACCAGCCCCTGGGGCCCCACAAAGCCAGCACCCCCATCGCGGCCACCAACGTCGGCACCACGAACGGCAACATCAACAAGCGCAGCGCGAACAGCCGCCCGGGGAAATCCCGGCGGGCCAGAACCCAGGCCACCGGCAGTCCCAGCAGCAAAGCCAGCACACAGGTGATCGACGCCTGCAGAAACGACCACAGCAGCCGCCAACGCAAATAACCATCCTGCCACAAGGCCATCCAGTCCAACGGACCGCTCTGCGCCAGGTCGCCCCCGCCCAACCCTTCGACCAGCAGGCGCAGCACCGGCGCGGCCAACGCCACCGCCAGAAACACCAGCGGGAAGAGCGCGAGGGAACGGGGCGTCAACCGAAGCACAGCCTCAACCCGGCTTCACCACAAACCAAGCCAGGCCCGCCCCAGGCTCACTTCAACACCGTCCTGGTCCAGCGCTGCAACCAGGCCTTTGCACGCTGCTCAGTCAGGGGCTCCTTCAGTTGGTCAAAGGTGGCGGGTTCCACCGCATGCTGCCGCATCACCTCGGCGCGCGGCGCGTTTGTCACGGCGGGAAACACCCACATGGTGGTCTGCAACGCCTCCTGCACCGCTTGCGAGCGCAGGAACTCGATGAACTGACCAGCCGCCAGCTTCGCCTGCGGCCTGGCCCCTTTGACCAGCGCGGCACCCTCGACCTGGCGAAACACACCCCCCTTGAGAAACAGGTTGGCCGTGGGCGGTTCGGTGATTTTTTCCTTGCTGTAGAACACCTCGGCCGCCGGGCTGCTGGTGTAGCTGACCACGATGGGGTAGGCGCCGCCATTGCGGGAAAACTCGGTGTAGTAGGCCTCGCTCCAACCCTTGACCACCTTCACGCCGTTGGCGCGCATCTGCTTCCACCAGTCAAAAGCCGCCTCTTCGCCCAAGCCTGCGATCGTGGCCAGCAAGAACGCCTGACCAGGGCTGGAAGTGGCCGGGTTCTCGACCACCAGCAGGCGCTTGTAGGCGGGCAGAGTGAGGTCGGCCAGGGAAGTGGGCAAAGCCAGACCCCGTTTGGCAAACCAGGCTTTGTCGATGTTGAGGTTCACATACCCATAGTCCACCGGCACCAGGCCTTCGGGCAAATCCGCCGCCGAGGCTTGCTGCGCGGCCGGGCCGGTGTACGGCTCGACCACGCCGGTGGCCAGCGCGCGCGGGGCCAGGGTGTTGTCGATCCCGAACACCACGTCGGCAATCGGACGGGCGCGGGTCAGGATCAGTTTGTTGACCATCTCACCGGCGTCACCCGCCTTGACGATGCTCAACGACACGCCCGCCTCTTTCTCGAACTGCGCCAGCAAAGGCTTGGGCAGATCGAAGGAACTGTGGGTCAGCACCCGAAGCGCAGGCACGTCTGCGGCCCAGGCCGAGCCCAACACCGCCAGAGAGAGGCCCGCTGAAACCAGAGCCGAATGAAAAAAACGCCGTTGCATCATGAACCCCGTGCTTGTCCAACAAAAAAACGCCCGCATGGGGCGTTCGACAAAAACGGCAATGAAAACACAAGCAGCCGGCTCGTCACGCTCCCTACGCTGGCACAACCCAGATCAGGTGAAGGGGTATTTCTCAGCCACGCCGCACAAAGCGGCCCGGCACCCCCGGTGAAACGCCCATTTTAGGGCTTGCCCCCACAGCCTGCACCACCCGCCTTTGCGAACCACCCGCCATAGGCCATTTCCCATGAACCGACAAAATGCCAACCGAAGACGCGCCATGCCATGGGCCGCCTGTGGTAACTTGCGTGCACGTCGGCAACCTGCCGACGCCGCGAAATTGCCTTCTCGGCCCTGCATGCGGCTCCCCCGGTGGATGCGTTGTGCCCGTTCGATCAGAACCGTTTCACGCCACCCTTCCATCGAAATGGCGCACGCATGCCCGGCTACCAGATCCGACACCAGACGGTCACCATTGGCGGTTGGGACTACGCCATCTGCTCCCTGCTCGACAACCAGCAATACGCCGACCCGACAGGCCTGGCGCAGGCCACGGGCATGGGCGAGTCGGGCTGGCCGCTGTTTGGCCAGGTCTGGCCATCGGCCCGGGTGCTGGCGCTTGCCATGGACTCCCACGCCATCGCTGGCAAACGCATTCTGGAAATCGGCGCGGGCCTGGCGCTGGCCAGCCTGGTGATGCACCGCCGCGCGGGCGATGTGACCGTGACCGACTGGCACCCGCTCACCGAAACCTTCCTGCGCGCCAACCTGCAGTCCAACGGTCTTTCACCGCTGCCCTACCTGCCGGGCAACTGGGCCGTGGACGATGCGGACGGCGCCAGCGGCCTGGGCCGGTTCGACCTGATCGTGGGCAGCGACATCCTGTACGAGCGGCAGCAGCCGTTGCAGCTTGCCCGCTTCATCGATCAACATGCCGAACCGGATGCCGAGGTGATCATCGTCGACCCCGATCGCGGCAACCGCTCGGCATTCGGCAAAGCAATGGACGCCCTGGGTTGGCAAATGAAAATGACCGAAGCCGCCCGCATCCAGGAGAGTGGCGAACCTTACAAAGGCCGCTTTCTGCGATTCAGCCGCACGCCCCAGGCTCAGTGCGCGCCACCCGCCCCCGCGTCCGCGCCACTGGCGGCAGGCTTGGCCAGCCAGACCAGCGCCACCAGCGCAAAGAACAGCACCGATGAGAGATAGAACACATCGGTCACGGCCATCGTGTACGCCTGCTGGTTGACCAGCCGATCCACCACACCCAGCGCCTGCTCCCGGCTCATGCCGCCCGCCATCAATTGCTCCAGTGTGCCCATGGCGGTGGCACTGCCCGCGTTGATGGCCTCAGAGAGTTGGGCGTGGTGCAGGGCCGCCCGGTTTTCCCACAACGTGGTGAACAGCGACGTGCCCACCGCACCGGCGGTGATGCGCACAAAGTTCGACAGCCCCGACGCCGAGGGCATTCGCTCAGGAGGCAAACCGGAGAACACGATGGCCTGCAGCGGAATGAAGAAGAACGCCATGGCCGCGCCCTGAAGCACCGTCGGGATCAGGATGGTGGTGAAGTCGGCCTGGGTGTTGAAGTTCGAGCGCATCCACAACACCGCACCAAAACCGAGAAATGCGACCGTGCCCAGCTTGCGCGGGTCCATGCGACCCACATTCTTGCCCACCCAGGGCGACAGAACAATGGCCAGCAAGCCCACGGGCGCCGTGGCCAGGCCGGCCCAGGTGGCGGTGTAGCCCATGAACTGCTGCAACCAAAGCGGCAGCAGCACCACATTGCCAAAGAAAAGGCCGTAGGCGATGGACAGGGCCAGCGTGCCGGCCACAAAGTTGCGCTGCACGAAAAGCCGCAAATCGACGATGGGGTGCTTGTCCGTCAGCTCCCAGGCCAGGAAAAACAGGAAGCTGACCAGCGACGCCACCGACAGCGCAATGATTTCGCTCGACTCGAACCAGTCCAGCTCCTTGCCCTTGTCGATCATGATCTGCAAAGTGCCCACAAACAACACGAGCAAGATCAAACCCACCACATCCAGCGGCACCCTGCGTGGGCCGGGGTCTCGCTTGCGATAGAGCGACCAGGTCAGCGCAGCCGCGGCAATCCCCACCGGAATGTTGATGTAGAAGATCCAAGGCCAGGAGAAGTTGTCGGTGATCCAGCCACCGAGCAAAGGCCCGGCCACCGGCGCCACCAGCACCGTCATGGACCACATGGCCATCGCCATGCCCGCCTTGGCCCGCGGGTAGCTCGCCAGCAGCAAGGTCTGAGACAGCGGAATCATGGGGCCGGCCACCAGACCTTGCAACACCCGAAAGGCGATCAACATGCCGATGTTGGGCGCCAGGCCGCAAAGCCAGGAGGCGATGACGAACAGCAGGATGCTCATGGTGAACAGGCGAACCTGACCAAAGCGCTGCGTGAGCCAGCCCGTGAGCGGCACCGAAATGGCATTGGCCACCGCAAACGAGGTGATGACCCAGGTTCCCTGTGCCGGGCTCACGCCCATGTCGCCCGAAATGGCGGGAATGGACACGTTGGCAATCGACGAATCGAGCACATTCATGAACGTGGCCAGCGACAGGGCAATGGTGCCCAGCACCAACTCCCCGCACTTCAGAGGCTCAAAGGCAACGGGCGCGCGCGCAGCAGCGGGTGCTGAGGACACTGCATCGTCTTGCCGCAAAGGCCTGTCAGGGCCTGGCAGCGTGGTGGCGTTGGACATGGTGGCGGCCGTCCGTATCAGTTGGCGGCGGCCACCGCGGTGGCGTGTTTCACCAAGACCGGCTGCGAGGGCGCTGCGGCAGCGGCGTGCGCCCCTGCAGGTGCCTGGCTGACCGACTTGCTGTCGGTCTTGGCCACCGCGCGCGCGCCAGCAGGCGCCATGTTGGCGGCCACGATGCGCTGGACCAATGCATCGGTCTGAGCGCCATCCTGTTCGAACACCGCCGTCGCCATCGCGCGGGGGGCTGCCGAGGCATCGGCCAGCATGCGCCCACCGGTGTTGCTGATGTCGACCTTGGCGTCCATCGACAGGCCCACGCGCAAGGGATGGGCAGCCACTTCAGCAGGATCAAGCCTCACGCGCACAGGCACGCGCTGCACCACCTTGATCCAGTTGCCGGTCGCATTCTGAGCAGGAAGCAACGCAAAGGCGGCCCCGGTACCGGCCCCCAGGCCTTCCACCACACCGTGGTAGACCACCTTGCTGCCATACACATCGGCGGTGAGCTCCACCGGTTGGTCGATGCGCAGATTGGTCAATTGGCTCTCCTTGAAGTTCGCCTCCACCCAGACCTTGCTCAACCCCACCACCGACATCAGGGGTGCACCGGCCGGGACACGCTGGCCCAGCTGCACATTGCGCCGCGCCACATAGCCATCGACAGGCGCCACGAGTTCGGTGCGCTGCAAGGCCAGCGCCGCTTCGCGCACTCTGGCCGCCGCCACTTTCACGCTGGGATGCTCCTCCGCCGAAGTGCCTTGGGTGAGGGTCTCGTTGGAACTCAGTTGCGCCTGGGCGGCCACCACGCTCGCGCGCACCGCATCCAGGTTGCTCCGGGCCGCCTTGAGCTGGGACTGAAAGGTGTCAAACTCTTCGCGACCCACCGCACCCGTGGCCACCAGCGGCTGGCGGCGGTTCACGTCGTCCTGCAAGCGGGCCACTTCCGATTGGGCGCGCGCCAGATCGGCTTGCCGCGCCGCGATCTGGGCTTGCTGGGTGTGGTTGTTGGCATAAAGCGTGCGCACCTGGCGCACCGTCTGGGCGAGATTGGCCTCGGCCTGCGCCAGCGCAATCTTCGCGTCGGCCGGATCCAGCCGCACCAGCCACTGGCCCGCTTTGACGTGGTCGGTGTCGTCGGCGTTGATGGCCAGCACGGTACCGGGCATCTGCGGGGTGATCTGCACCACATTGCCTTGCACATAGGCGTTGTCGGTGGATTCGTAATGGTTGAGCACGAGCGCCCAATAGGCGCCGTAGCCCACCGCGCCGATCAGCACGGCGGCGGCCACGGCACCCAGCGCTTTCTTGCGCGCAGGGTTGCCTTTGGGAGGATTGGAAGGGGTTTGGATTGGCGCGGTCATGACAAGGTCCGATGAATGAGGGGTTGGGCGGATCCGAGGATCGAAGGCATGTGGCTTGTGGGCTTACGTGCGTCAAGGGTGAAGAGTGGCCGATCAACGCTGGGCGGCAAGTTGCTCACCCGGCACCGGTGGGGTATCTGCTGCGTAGCCACCGCCCAGCGCACGCACCAGGCCCACCTGGGCCGCCAACGCACGGGACTGCAGATCGACCGCCTGGCGGCGCTGAGCCAGCACGGCGTTCTCCGCGTTGAGCAACGTCAGGTAGCCCGACAGCCCGGCCGCATAGCGCTGGCGCGCAAAGGCATAGGCCGACTCGGCCGCGCTTTGGGCTTGCTGCTGTTGCGCGCGCTGGCGGTCGATCGACTGCAGGCTGGCCAATTGATCGGCGGTGTCACGAACGGCATCAATCACCACGCCGTTGTACGCCCCCACGGCCGCGTCGAGATCGGCGGTCTTGCTGCCCAGGTTGGCCCGCAAAGCACCGGCATCGAAGATGGGCAGCGAGATCGCCGGACCCACGCCGAACTGGCGGCTGCCAGACTCCAGCAGCTTGCTCAGCCCGATGCTGGACAAGCCCACGAACGCCGTGAGATTCACATTCGGATAGAACTGCGCCTTGGCCGCATCGATGCCGTGGGTGGCGGCCTCGACGCGCCAGCGCGCGGCCTGGATGTCGGCGCGACGGCCCAGCAGATCTGCGGGCACGACCGCCGGTGCGGCGAGCAAAGAGGGCTGTTTGATGCGGGGCACCAGTTGGTCAAAATGGTCCGGTGGCGCAGCAACCAGCGCGGCGAGCGCATGGCGCACCAAGGCGATCTGTTCATTGAGCTGCTCGATGGTCTGGCGTGTTTCAGGCAAGGCTCCTTCGCCTTGGCGCAGTTCGACCTGTGTGTCGAGCCCGGCATTCACCCGCTGCCGGATCAAATCCAGCATCGCTTGCCGCTGCGCCAGCGTGGCCTGCGCCACATCGCGCAAGGACAGCAGATGCCCGAGCTGCACATAGGTTTGTGCCACCTGGGCGCTCAACAGGTTGCGGGACGCCGCCAGATCGGCTTGCGCCGCTCGCTGCGCACCAACGGCCGCCTCAAGGTCGGCGCGGTGGCGGCCAAAGAAATCCAGTTCCCAACTGGCCCCCAACTGTGCATTGGCGAGGGTCTGCATGGAGCCCCCCAATGGAGGCGGATAGATGCTGTTGGCGCTGAAGTGCTGACGCGTTGCGTCTGCCGTGGCCCCCAGCTTGGGTTCGCCCGCTCCGCGTTGCCCGTCCACCAGTGCGCTGGCCTTGGCGACACGCGCTTGGGCGACCTGCAAGCTGGGGTGCGCAGCCAGCGCCTGGTCCATCAGGTCGGACAAGGCGGGATCGTCCCACGCCCGCCACCATTCCGGTGGGACTGCGGTTGCTGTGCCCTGGCCCGCCATGGCCTCCAGACCAAGTTGCCGGGGTTCGAGTCGCTGGACAACCGGTGCAATGCCGGCACTGCTGGCACAGGCGGTCAGCACGAGGGTGGCCAGCACCAGCGGCACAAGACGGAACCCGCGGGGCATCAAGGCAGGGGTTGATTGACTGGGCTTCATTTGCTTAGGCAGTTAACGAGGTTGACAAGGAAAGAGCACATCAGGTGGGAAGGTGTTGTCGAACAGGCCCGCGGCTGGACCGTCAGGCTTCTTCGCGCAACTGGTCGCCAGTGACCACCATGCGGTTAAGAAATTCTTTGAGGGTCTGCCACTCTGCCTCGGAGAATCCTTGCAAGTGGAGATTCATGACCTCGGCCAACACCGCAGGCACGTTGGCCACTGCGGCTTCACCCTCAGGTGTCAGGCTTACGAGCACCACCCGCCGGTCGCTCTGGGATCGCTCCCGCTGGCACAACCCCTTTTTCTCCAGACGGTCCAGCAGCCGCGTCATGGCGCCGGCGTCGGTATTGGCCCAGCGCGCCAGTTCGGCCACAGTGGAGGGACCAAACTCGCGCATGCGCAGCAGCGGCCCCCATTGCGCACTGGTGAGGTCCACGCTGGCCAAGCGCCTGTCGGCCTGATAAACGATGGACAGCATCACACGCTTCATCAGATACCCCACGCTCTCTTGAGCGCAATAGCCACTGGCTTTGTAGAAGTTCACGGGGGCTGGGGGCTGCGACATGGCAAAAAGCGGGGATGCGACGGTCGTCGGAATGGGGACAATGGGCGAATTTTACATGCCTAGGCAATTATTTGCACGGCAATGAAATGCCCCTGCCCCCGCCAGGGCCTTGAACAGTCCGCTGGACGAACACAAAAAAAGCCCTTGTGGGCCTTGAAAAAAAAGTGACCCGCAAGGGGTCTTCTGTCACGGTCTCTTGACTGGGCCGGCGAGCGCACCACGCCCAAGCCAGACAACTGCGAGGCTGGGGAGATGGTCACGAACCGCCTGTTGCGGCCCGGATCAATGCCCCCTCAGCCAGGCAGCACCCAGGCTCAGCCCTGGTGGGGACGCTTGCCAGGGTTCTTCTTCGAACGGGTGGCCACACCACGTTCCAGGCTCACGCGCTGACCACGGCCAGGGGTGGCCAGGGGCATGCCGTTGAGAGGCGTGGGACGGGGGGTGCGCTTGCGGTCGGCTTCGGTGACGATTTTGTTGCCCATGTCGGTTCCAGGGAGAAAAGGTTGAAAACCTCCTATTGGACCACACCCCGCCCCTGTGCGGATGAGGCGCTAAGCTCACCCCATGCGCGCGCTGCTGACCACATTCTCCTGGCAGGAATGGCGCCACCATCCGTGGCGCAACGCTTCGGCGGTGGCCGCGGTGATGCTCGGCGTGGCGCTGGCGCTGGCGGTGCAGTTGATCAACGCCTCGGCACTGGCAGAGTTTGCCAGTGCGGTGAGCTCGGTGAACGGCCAACCCGACCGCGAACTGCGGGCCCGCCAGGGGCTGATGGACGATCGCTGGCTGGCCCGAGTGCGGTCGCAGCCGGGTGTGGAAAAGGCCAGCCCGGTGCTGGCCGTGCGCACCCACCTGATGGGCTCAGACGGCAACCGTGTGCCGATTGAACTGGCGGGGGTCGACGCACTGGAGGTGGGCGCGGTATCCCCAGCGCTCATGCCCCTGCTCGACGAAAACGCCTCCCGCATGGATCTTTTTGCGCCCGACACGGCGTTTGTCAATCCCGCCGCACGCCTGGCGCTGGGCCTCAACGCCAAGACCTTGCAACTCCAGAGCGGGCTGCGCTGGCACACACTGCGCATTGTCGGCTCAGTCAATGCCCCTGGCGCGCCCCTGTTGGTCATGGACATCGCCGCCGCGCAAGCGCTGGTGGACCGCGTGGGCAGCGTCAGCCGCATCGACTTGCGCCTGGCACCCGGCCGCGACGCGCAGGCGGTCGTCGATGCCCTGGCGCTGCCGGCGGACATCGTCGTCCAGCGCCCCGAGCAAGCGGGAGAACGCGCCACCAATCTCTCGCGCGCCTACCGCGTCAACCTCACAGTGCTGGCGCTGGTGGCGCTGTTCACCGGCGCGTTTCTGGTGTTCTCCGTGCTGTCGCTGTCGGTTACCCGGCGCCAACAGCAATTCGCCCTGCTGGGGGTGCTGGGGCTGTCGGCCCGCGAGCGGCTGCGTCTGGTGCTGGCCGAATCGGCCTGCCTGGGCCTGATGGGCAGCGCGCTGGGCGTGGCGCTGGGAACCGGCCTGGCCGCGCTCGCGCTGCGCCTGCTGGGGGGCGACCTGGGCGGAGGCTATTTCTCAGGCGAAACCCCGGCGTTGCGCTGGAGCGCAGGGGCAGCCACGCTGTATGGGGCACTGGGTGTGCTGGCGGCCTTGGCGGGTGGCTGGTGGCCGGCCCGCGCAACCGCACAAATGGCGCCGGCCCTGGCGCTCAAGGGGCTGGGCAATGGCGCCCCCAGACACGCCCGCAGCCATGCCGTCGCCTTGGGCTTGATGGCGCTGGCAGCGGCCCTGGCCTGGGCCCCTCCGATTGCCGGGATTCCCCTGGCCGCCTACGTCGCTGTGGGGCTGCTGCTGGTGGGCGGCATTGCCGCCCTGCCCCTGGCTGTGGGCGCTTTGCTCAACATCTTGGTGCCGTACACCCGCCGCCACCTGCTGCCGTTGCTCGCGGTCGAGCGGTCGCGGCGCCTGCGAGAGACCGCCGCGGTTGCCACCAGCGGTGTGGTGGCGAGCCTGGCGCTGTCGGTGGCGCTGACGGTGATGGTGGCGAGCTTTCGCGATTCGGTCACCCAATGGCTCGATGGCGTGTTGCCCGCGCAGCTCTATCTTCGCGCCGGTGGCCCCTCGGGCGAGAGCAACACCTTGCCAGACAAGCTGGTCAGCGCCGTGGCCCAGGTCCCTGGTGTGCAACGCGTCACCCCTTTGCGCGCCACCCCTTTTCTGATGGACGACGCCCTGCCCCCGGTGACCCTGCTCGCGCGGCCATTGGCCACCCAGGCCGATGCCCACGCCGGACAATCCCTGCCGCTGGTGCAGGGCCCGGCCAGCCCGCCGGCAGCGCAGACTGGGAAAGCGATCGTGGCGGTGTATGTGAGCGAAGCCATGATCGACCTGCACGGCGCGCGCCTGGGCGCATTCCTGCCCAAACTGGCCTTGGCGTTTGGCGAGCGCGCCGCCCACACCCGCTTCTTCGTGGCGGGGGTGTGGCGCGACTACGCGCGCCAGCATGGCAGCGTGGTGATGGACCGCGCCGACTACGTTCGCCTGTCTGACGACCACCGAGTGAACGATCTCGCCTTGTATCTGTCTCCCGATGCCCAGGAAAGCCAGGTGCAGGCCAGCATCAACGGCATCGCCGATGCCATGGGGGCCAAGGACCTGATCGAGTTCGCCTCGGCCAGCGCCATCCGCGCCACCTCCTTGCGCATTTTTGACCGCAGCTTTGCGGTGACCTACTGGCTGCAGGCGGTGGCCATCGGCATTGGGCTGTTTGGCGTGGCGGCCAGTTTCAGTGCCCAGGTCCTCGCGCGGCGCCGCGAATTCGGGCTGCTGGCGCACCTGGGCCTGACGCGTCGGCAGATCCTCGGGGTCGTGGCGTTTGAAGGCCTGGCCTGGACCTCCCTGGGGGCACTCGCCGGCCTGGCGCTGGGTCCGGCAGTGAGCGTGGTGCTGGTGCACGTGGTGAACCCACAGAGCTTCCACTGGACCATGGACCTGGCGCTGCCCTGGTGGCGTTTGCTGGCCCTGTGTCTCGCCGTGGTGGCCGCCGGCACCCTCACCGCCTGGGTGGCCGGGCGAGCGGCCGCCGGGCGCGACGCCGTGCAGGCGGTCAAGGAGGACTGGTGATGCATCCCACCATTCGCAGGCGCCAATGGCTGCTGAGCGCAGCCGCCCTGACATGGCCCGGCTGGAGCATGGGCATGGGCAGCGCCCTTGAACCCCGCCCACTGGATTTTCCCCGCGACCACGGCACCCACAACGGCTCACGCACCGAATGGTGGTATCTCACCGGGCAGGTGCGCGCGGCGAACAACCAGACTTACGGGTTCCAGGTGACTTTCTTTCGCAGCCGCGTGGATGGCACCGAAGCCCTGACCAGCCGCCTGGCCGCCCGGCAACTGCTGTTTGCCCACGCCGCCGTCACCGACCTTAACGGGCAGCGCCTGTGGCACGACCAACGCATCGCGCGCTGGAATGGATCCGCCCCGACGACGGAGGCCGAACGCAACGGCCCCGGTGCCGTCTACGCGCTGGAGAACGACACCGGCGTGGCGCTGCGGGGCTGGACGCTTGAACGGCTCGCCACTGGAGACTACCGGGCCCAGTTGAAGGCCAGCGACTTTCACCTCGATCTGAGCGCCACACCGCGCCAGGCCATTCTGTTGCAAGGCCAGCAAGGGTTCTCGCGCAAAGGACCGGAACGCGAACAAAGCAGCTTCTACGTCAGCCACCCCCAACTGGCGGTGCAAGGGCAACTGGCCATTCAGGGCCGCTCGTTGACCGTGAACGAAGGCAGCGCCTGGCTGGACCACGAATGGAGCGAATCGCTGCTGCACCCCGAGGCCGTGGGCTGGGACTGGATCGGCATGAACCTGGACAACGGCGACAGCCTCACCGCCTTCCGCCTGCGCCGCGCCGATGGCAGCGCCTTGTGGGCCGGCGGCTCATGGCGCGCGGCAGCCCAGGCTGGCGAACCGCTGGGCGCCACAGTCTTCGGCCCCGACGAGGTGCGCTTCGAGCCCTTGCGCTGGTGGACCAGCCCTTCGACGCGGACGCGCTACCCGGTGGCCTGGCGGGTGGTCACCCCTGTGGGCAGATTCACCGTGCAAGCCCTGCTCGACGCCCAGGAACTGGACAGCCGGCAGAGCACCGGCACGGTGTATTGGGAGGGACTGAGCGAGCTGCTCGATGCGCAGCAGCAGCGCGTGGGCCGGGGCTATCTGGAGATGACCGGCTACGCGCAGAAGCTCAGGCTGTAAAGCCTCAGGCGCAGGCGAGCGAGGCCACGCCGCCCATGTAAGGCCGCAACACCTCGGGCACCGTCACGCTGCCGTCGGCGTTCTGGTAGTTCTCGATCACGGCCACCAACGCACGGCCCACCGCCAAGCCGGAGCCGTTAAGCGTGTGCACCAGTTCGTTCTTGCCCTGCGCATTCTTGAAGCGCGCCTGCAGGCGCCGCGCCTGGAAAGCTTCGCAGTTCGACACCGAACTGATTTCGCGGAAGACGCCTTGCGCAGGCACCCACACTTCGAGGTCGTAGGTCTTGGTGGCGCCAAAGCCCATGTCGCCGCTGCAAAGGCACATCACCCGATATGGAAGACCCAGCTTCTGCAACACCGCCTCGGCATGCGCCGTCATGGCTTCCAGCGCCTCGTAGCTCCTCTCGGGATGCACGATCTGCACCATCTCGACCTTGTCGAACTGGTGCTGACGGATCAGGCCACGCGTGTCGCGCCCGGCGCTGCCGGCTTCCGAGCGGAAACATGGCGTGTGCGCTGTCAGGCGGATCGGCAGGTCGCTCTCGGCCAGCACGGTGTCGCGCACGGTGTTGGTCAGCGTGACCTCGCTGGTGGGAATCAGGTACAGCGACTGACTGTCTTCTCCCCCCTCCTGACCGCCCTTGTTGGCGGCAAAGAGATCGGCCTCGAACTTGGGCAGCTGGCCGGTACCACGCAGGGTCTCGGCATTGACGATGTAGGGCGTGTAGCACTCGGTATAGCCATGCTCCTGGGTCTGGACGTCGAGCATGAACTGCGCCAAAGCCCGGTGCAGACGCGCCATCTGGCCGCGCATGAAGGTGAACCGCGAGCCCGAGAGCTTGACCCCCGTATCGAAATCCAGCCCCAGCTTCTCACCGATGTCCACGTGGTCGCGCACCTCAAAATCGAAGGTGCGGGCCGTGCCCCAGCGGCGCACCTCGACGTTGCCCGATTCATCCGCGCCCACCGGCACGCTTTCATGGGGCAGGTTCGGCACCGCCAGCAACAACGCCTGCAACTCCGACTGAATCACGTCCAGGCGCTGGGCCGAGGTGTCCAGCTCCCCCTTGATCTCGGCCACCGCGGCCATCACCGGCTCCACGCTTTCGCCCTTGGCCTTCAGTTGACCGATCTGCTTGGACAGCGTGTTTCGCTGACTCTGCAGCTCTTCGGTTCGGGTCTGGATTGTCTTGCGTTCGGCTTCCAGCGCCTTGAACGCTTCCACGTTCAGAAATGCCTGGGGCTTCTTGCGGGTCTCAAGCCGGGCAATGGTGGCGTCGAGGTCTTTGCGGAGGGTGTTGATGTCTAGCATGGTCGGGCGATTGTAGGTTTGACAAGGGGCGGCTCAATGCAAATGGGCCAGCGGCGCCGCATCGTCCCCTTCGATCTTGAGCCCCTTGGGCAATGGAAACTTCACGGTCTCCACCAGCCCGTCCATCTTGCGCACCGAAATCGCCCCCAGCGCCTTGAGGCGCTCGATCACCTGCTGCACCAGAATTTCCGGCGCCGATGCACCGGCGGTCAGGCCCACGCGCGAGCGGTTCTCAAACCACTCGGCCTGCAGCTCGTCGGCGCTGTCCACCATGTGGGCCGGCGTACCGAGCTTGAGCGCCACCTCGCGCAGCCGGTTGCTGTTGGAACTGGTCGGGCTGCCTACCACGATCACCACGTCCACCTGCGGGCTCAACAGCTTGACCGCATCCTGGCGGTTTTGCGTTGCGTAGCAGATGTCTTGCTGCTTGGGTTCGCGCACCTTGGGAAAACGCGCCTTCACCGCCTTCAGAATGTCGGCGGTGTCGTCCACCGACAGCGTGGTCTGGGTGACCACAGCGAGCTTGTCGGTCTGACCCGGGGCCACGCGGGCCACGTCGTCCAGGTCTTCGACCAGGTGGATGCCGCTGTCGAGCTGCCCCATGGTGCCTTCCACTTCGGGGTGGCCCTTGTGACCGATCATGAGGAACTCGTAGCCTTCCCGGTGCAGCTTGGCCACCTCCACATGGACCTTGGTCACCAGCGGGCAGGTGGCGTCAAAAATGCTGAATCCCCGGGCCTTGGCCTCGTCCTGCACGGCGCGGCTGACCCCGTGGGCAGAAAACACCAGCGTGGCGCCCGGTGGCACGTCGGACAGCGCTTCGATGAAGATCGCGCCCTTGCTTTTGAGGTCGTTCACCACATAGGTGTTGTGCACAATTTCATGGCGCACATAGATCGGACGCCCGAACTTGGCCAGCGCCCGCTCCACGATCTCGATGGCGCGATCAACCCCGGCGCAAAACCCGCGGGGCTCGGCCAGCAACACCTCCTGCGCGTCTTCGATCAGCTTGGCCATCAGAGCACCCCGATCAGTTGCACTTCGAAGGTCACAGGCTGGCCCGCCAGCGGGTGATTGAAATCAAACAGCACTGCGCCATCCTCGCGCACCTCGACCGCCGCGCCAGCGTAGCTTCCCAGGCCATCGGGGGTGGGGAATTGCACCACATCGCCCTCCTGGTATTGCTCGTGGGGATCGCCCAGCTCATTGAGCAGCTTGCGCGCCACCCACTGCACCATCTCGGGCTGGCGGTCGCCAAACGCCTCGCCGGGCGCCAGCTCGATCACCGTCTGGGTGCCCTCCTCCAGGCCGATCAGGCGTTGTTCGATGCCCGGTGAGAGCTCTCCCGCGCCGAGGCTGAGGGTGGCGGGCTGACCATCAAAGGTGTTGATGATCACCTGGCCACCCGGACCGGACATCCGGTAGTGCAGCGTGAGAAAGGAACCTTCTTGGACTTGAGGCATAGGGTGTTGACAGGCGGGGAAACATGAGCGCGTGGGGCGGTGACGGCAAGGCGGTAAAGGCCCGGCCGTTCGTGAAAACGCCCACGCGAAACGACATATTGTAAAAAGGCGGCGTCACACACCACAAACACAGGGAGAAAAGCCATGAATGGCACCACCGCTGGCGGGCTGAAGCACCTGCCCGCCGATGCGCGGCCGCGCGAAAAGCTGCTGGCCCGAGGGCCTTCGGCACTGGGCGACGCCGAGTTGCTGGCCATTTTGCTGCGCACCGGCATGGCTGGCAAAGGCGTGCTGCAAATGGCGCAGGAGCTGCTCGATACCTTCGATGGGATCGGCGGCCTGCTGCACACCAGCGCCGACGGCCTCAAAGCGATCAAGGGCCTGGGACCAGCCAAACGGGCGGAAGTTGTGGCGGTCCTTGAACTGGCGCGACGCGCACTGGCCCAAGTGTTGCAAGAAAAGGCATTGTTCGACAGCCCGCGGGCTGTGCGGGAATACTTGCAGCTTCACTTGGGCGCCAAGCTACACGAAGTGTTCGCCGTGTTGTTCCTGGACAGCCAGAACCGCCTGATCGCGCTCGAAGAACTGTTTCGCGGTACCTTGAGCCAAACCAGCGTCTACCCCAGAGAGGTCGTTTTGCGTGCCCTGCACCACCACGCCGCAGCCGTGGTGCTGGCGCACAACCACCCCAGCGGCACCGCACAGCCTTCGCGCGCCGACGAGGCGCTCACCCAGTCATTGAAGGCGGCGCTGGCGCTGGTGGACGTGCGGGTGCTTGACCATTTCATTGTCACCCGGGGCCAGGCGGCTTCCATGGCCGAAATGGGCCTGATCTGACACCCGAAATCCATGCTGGGTGACAATGCCAGCCATGGAACCCGTGCGCGCTTGTGCCGACCTGCTGCCCCTGCGAAAGGCGCTGGCCGAGCGCGCGGCGGATGAGGCGGCCGCGCAAGAGGCGGCCCGCCTGAAGGCGCTCAGGGACGACCGCGAGCGGCGCCTGTTCGAACTGGCGGTGGGCCCCGTGGCCCCGCTGAAGGTTGCGAAGCGGGTGACGCATCCGGTCAGGACCGTCGACCCGGCACCGTTGCAACGGCAGGCGGACGAAGAAGCCGTCATGCGCGAAGCCCTGTCGGACGAGTTCGATGTGGAAACCCTGCTCCACACCGACGACATGTTGAGCTACCGCGCACCTGGGCTGGGCCAGGACGTGGTGCGCAAGTTGCGCGAAGGTCGCTGGAGCATTCAGCGCCAGATTGACCTGCATGGCCTGCGCACCGATGAGGCGCGCGAGGCCCTGGGCCGCTTCATTCGCGACACCCACGCCCAAGCGCCTGCGGTGCGAGGGTGGTCCATGGCAAGGCCTTGGCCTCACCGGGCCGCGCGCCGGTGCTCAAAGGGCGGGCGCTGCGCTGGCTGGTGCAAAGAAGGAAGTGCTGGCCTTTGTGCAGGCACGGCCCGCCGAGGGCGGTGCGGGCGCGCTGGTGGTGTTGCTGCGCGCCGCAGAGATGCGCAGCCGTCCCGCCAGTCAAACCCGCTGAGCGTCACACGGGGTCCGCTGCGTGCGGCCACCATGCATTGGCCCTGTATATTTTCGGTCTGTCCAGTCGAAGGGTTCTCTCCATGCACCGTGCTTCCCGCTTCTACCTCGCCCTTGCCTTGGCGACCCTGATACATGCCGCCCCATCCTCTGTCGGCGCGCAAACCTTGTACAAATGCAAAGACGACCAAGGGCGGATCACGTTCTCCGACCGCGGCTGCCAGCTCAGCCGAAAGGAGGCGGCCAAGCGCGAGGTGCCCACCATCGAATCGCTGTCCCAGCGCAACAAAGGCGATGTGGACAGATTGACCCCCGACAATGTCAAAGCGTTGATCCAACGGGCCAACGTGGCCATGAACGCCGGCGACTACCTGACCCCGTGCAAGATGCTCGCGCCCGAGCTTTTCTTCACGGCCACAGATGAATCTTCCACGCCACCCGTCACCCTCTCGGGTGGCCGGACCAAGCTGTGTGCCCACCTGAAGAAGACCGCAGAAATGCTGCGTTCCCAGGGCTGAAGACCGCCACCACAGTGGACACGATCACGGTGAAAGTCGACGAAGACGGCCAACAGGGCAAAGCCAGCTACACCACCACCGAGACCATTTCCTCACGCGAGTTGCCGCCGATCACGCTTCGCTGCACCCAGGAAGACGAACTGGGCCTGTTCAACGGTCACATTCTGATCAAACATTCGTCTGCCACCTGCACGCCAGAGGGCTGAACGGCGCGCGATCGCCGGGGCCGTCTCGCTCCTCACGACCCCGGTGTGTTGCGCATCCAGTCCGCTGTCCCGAAAAAGCTCTCCTTGAGCCGCACGCGCAGATCCGGGGGCACGCCGGTCTCTTCCATGGCCTGATCCATGCACGCCACCCACTGATCGCGCTCGCGCACGCCAATGGCAAACGGCATGTGGCGCATGCGCAGGCGGGGGTGGCCAAAACGCTCGATGTAGTGGTTGGGCCCACCCAGCCAGCCGCAAAGGAACCAGAAGAGTTTTTGGCGCGCTTCATCCAGCGTGCTGCCGTGCACGGCGCGCAACTCGGCGTAGCCGGATTCGATGTCCATCAGGTCATAAAAGCGGTCCACCAGTGCCCGCACCTGGGTTTCGCCCCCGATCCACTCAAATGGGGTGGCAGTGGTTGGGGTGTCTTCGGGTGTGTTCATGTTCAAAGTTCAAGAAAGGCCAGACCGCCTCGATTTTGGCCCCAAAGCCACCATGCCACCGATCCGGTGCCACCGGTTGGCCAGCATCACCCTGCGGCGGGCAATGCCGAAAGCGGCACAGAGGGCGCTTAAACCGCCGCCCGCCTCAGCGTTTCCACCACGGGCGTGCGCAAGACGCTGCGCAACCCCCACCAGCCCGCCACCAGCGCCAGCACACCGCCTGCACCACCGCCAAGGACAGGCACCCAGATGGATGGTTGCCAGGTGAACTGGAACGCGTATTTGGCCAGCGCCCAACCCACCGCCATCGCCACCAGCGAGGCCAGGAAGCCCGCCAAAACGCCCACCCCCAGCAGCTCGATGCGCTGCACATTGCGCAACAACCGAGAGCCCGCGCCCACCGCCCGCAAAACCGCAAACTCCCGCTCCCGTTCCCCGCGCGTGGCGGTGATGGTGGCAAGCAAAACAATCAGCCCGGCGGCCAACGCGAAGGCAAACAGGAATTCCACCGCACGAATCACCTGCCCCAGCACCCGCTGCACCTGGGCAATGGTCTGGCTCATGTCCACGTTGGTGATGTTGGGGAATTCGCGCACCAGCTGGTTGTCAAACTGCACATTGTCTTTGGGCGCCTGGAACGCGCTGATGTAGGTGGCGGGCAAATCGGGCATGACAGCCAAGGGAAACAGCACGAAGAAATTCACCCGCATCGAGCCCCAATCGACCTTGCGCAGGTTGGTGATGCGGCCCTCCTTGGTCTGGCCAGCGATGTCGAACCCCAGGCGGTCGCCCACCTTCAGACCCAGCTCCTCCGCCAACCCCTCTTCCACACTGAGTGCGTCGGCTTCGTTGTCCACCCATTGCCCCTGCACGATCTCGTTGTGTTCGGGCCGCTGGGCCGCGTGCGAGAGGTTGAACTCGCGGTCCACCAGGCGCTTGGCGCGGTCGGATTCGTAATCCTCCGAGGTCACCGCTTTGCCATTGACCGTCACCAGGCGGCCCCGGATCATCGGATACCAGTCGAAGCGGTGCACGCCCGCCTCGCGCAACGCCTCCTGAAAGCGGGGACCCTGGTCGGGCTGCACATTGATCACAAACCGGTTGGGCGCATCGGGTGGGGTGGCGTTCTGCCAGCTTGCGATCAGATCGGTCCGCAGCAACACGAGCAACACCAGGGCCAACAGCCCCACGGCCAACGAACTGATCTGGACCACCGCATAGGCCGGGCGCGCGGACAACTGTCGGGTAGCGAGCACCAGCGCGCGCGGGGCGGTCGTTTCATTCACCCGCTGGCGCAACAGCTTGACCGCCCCCAGGCTGGCCAGGGCAAACAACGCCACAGCCACGGCAAAGCCCCCCACCGCGATCAAGCCCAGGGTCAGGTCGCGGCTGGCCACCATCAACAAGGCGGCAAACCCGGCCACGCCCAAACCCAGGACCGCCAGCGTGGCTGGCTTGAGCTGGCCCACATCGCGTCGGATCACCCGCAGCGGCGGCACCTGCGCCAACTGCAACACGGGCGGCAGGCCAAAGGCCAGCATCAGCGTCAGGCCCATGCCCAGGCCCAGCACCACTGGCCAGGCCGTGGCCGCTGGCAACGCCGATTCCACCAGCCCGGCCAACAAGAGCACAAACACGTAGTGCAGGCAGAAGCCGAGCACCACGCCCAACGCGCTGGCGGCCAAGCCCACGAGCACGAACTCCATGGCATAGGCCCGGGTCATGGTGGTCTGTGACAGGCCCAGCACGCGCATCATGGCGCAGTCGTCCAGATGGCGCTGGGCAAATCCGCGCGCCGCAATGGCCACGGCCACCGCCGACAGCAGCGCCGCGAGCAGCGCCACCAGGTTCAGGAACTTCTCGGCCCGCGAAAGGGTTTGCTGCATGGCCGGCTGGCCACCCTCAAGCGACTCCAAGCGCAAGCCACGCACATCCGGCTTCTCCGTCTCCTGCCTGGCCCAGTCCACATAACGCTTCACCGCAGCCGCATCGTCGCCCGCGACGGCCAGCCGGTAAGTCAACCGGCTGGCGGGTTGCACCAGAGCCGTGGCGGCCAGATCGGCCTGGTTGATCATCACGCGGGGAGCAAAGCTCATGAACCCGGCGCCGCGGTCCGTCTCGACCGTGATGAGGCGCGCAATGCGCAGTTCGGTGTCCCCGAGCATCAAAGGCTGACCCACCTTCAGATCGAGGGCCACCAGCAACGCCGGGTCCACCCAGGCCGTGCCTGGCGCAGGGATGTCGCGGGTGGGCGCATCCGCAGCGCCCGGCGCCTCACTCACCCTCAGGCTGCCGCGCAGCGGATAGCCCGCCTGCACGACCTTGAGCGCCACCAGTTTGGCCGCGCCACCCAGGCTGTCGGGCGCGCGGCCCATGGTTGGGAAACTGAGGGTTTGCGTGGTGCGAAGGCCCTCTTGTCTGGCCCGATCAATGAATGGCTGTGGGGTCTGGTTGTCGCTGCTGACCACCGCGTCGCCGCCGATCAGGGCCTTGGCGTCGCGCGTCAAGCCACCCTGCAGGCGATCGGCGAAAAAACCCACCGACGTCAGGGCCGCCACGGCGAGCGTCACCGCCAGCAACAGCAGCCGCAATTCGCCCGCCCGCCAATCCCGCATCAGGGAACGCCAGCCGATGTGCCAGAAAGAGGGAGCTTGATGGGTCATGGTGGGAACAATAGCGCATGTGCAAAGTGGCCTGCGAATGCAGGCCCTTGGTCGGAGCGGGTTTGCGCGGAGAGGTTCAACAGGATCTCCGATCCATGTGTCTTTCCACCCGAGACGTGGGACGCCGGCCCATGGTCTTGACGCCCAACGCCCGCCTGCGCCCACGCCTTGGGCATGGTGCGGTCTGGCCCTATTTCGTGCCGAAAATCCGGTCCCCGGCATCGCCCAGGCCGGGCACGATGTAGCCGTGGTCGTTCAAACCCCGATCCACCGCAGGCGTGTAGACCGGCACGTCCGGGTGCGCATCATGAAAAGTCTTGAGGCCTTCAGGACAGGTGACCAGGCAGACGAAGCGGATGGACCTCGGCTTGGTCTGCTTCAGGCGGTCCACCGCCGCCACCGCCGAATTGCCGGTGGCCAGCATGGGGTCGAGCACGATCACATCGCGGTCTTCCATGCCACTGGGCATCTTGAAGTAGTACTCGACGGCCTGCAGGGTTTTGGGGTCCCGGTAAAGACCCACATGACCCACGCGCGCCCCGGGTATGACCTGCAGCATGCCGTCGAGGAAGCCATTGCCCGCACGCAGGATGGAGGCCAGCACCACCTTCTTGCCATCGATCACGCGCGAGGTCATTTTCTCCAGCGGTGTTTCGATCTCGATTTCCTGCATGGGCATGTCGCGCGTGATCTCGTAAGCGAGCAAGGCGCTGAGCTCATGAACCAGCTCCCGGAAGCTCTTGGTGCTGGTGTCCTTGCGGCGCATCAGCGTGAGCTTGTGCTGAACCAGGGGATGGTCAATGACGTGGACTTCGCGGGAAGGCATCGGGCAGGTCTTTCAGGTGTGCGAAGGCCTGTGGTGGCGACCCGGTACGGGACCGGGCCTGCCACAGGCCCAACAAGGAGGAAGTGTCCCGAGTTTAGAGCCTGCACGAGATGCACCGACCGGCCAGCGGCGACACCACCGGCGCACAAAGGGCCGCTGCGGTGCGCCTTCCGCGCGCAAACCTCAGTAGGTCTCCAGGTGCAGCCGACCTTCGCTCTTGAGCGATGCGCTCAGGCTGTTCCAGCTCAGGCCCGCGCGAATGGCCACATCGCGCAGCGCGAGAACAACGCCCTCTTCCATGCTCTTGAGGCCACACACGTAGAAGTAGGTGTTGCGGTCTTGCAGGAGAACGGCCAGATCGGCAGCGCGTTCGCGCATCGCGTCCTGGACATAGCGCTTGGGCGCACCCGGGGTGCGGCTGAACGCGAAATTGATGTCGATGAAGTCCTTGGGCAGGCTTTGCAGCGGGCCGAAGTACGGCAGTTCTTCCTGTGTGCGCGCGCCGAAGAACAACATCAGCTTGCCCGACTCAAACTTGCCTGAAGCCCGCAAACGGCGGCGCCACTCGGTCATGGCGCGCATCGGGGCGCTGCCCGTGCCGGTGCAGATCATCACGATGTTCGAACGCGGGTGGTTGGGCATCAGGAAGCTGGCACCAAACGGTCCGATCACCTCGACCTTGTCACCCACCTTCAGGTCACACATGTAGTTGCTCGCCACGCCGCGCACCGGCTGGCCCGAGTGGTCTTCCAGCACGCGCTTGATCGTCAGCGAAAGGTTGTTGTAGCCCGGGCGCTCGCCATTGCGCGGACTGGCGATGCTGTATTGGCGCGCAAAGTGGGGCTTGCCTTTGGCGTCGGCTCCAGGAGGAACCACACCGATGCTCTGCCCCTCCAGCACGGGAAATGGCATGCTGCCGAAGTCGAGCACGATGTGGTGGGTGTCGTATTCGTGGCCGACTTCGGTCACGCGCACGTTGCCCGTCACCGTGGCAGTGACCGTCTTTTGGGCGGCTTTGGGCCCATACAGGTTGGTGTAGGCGTGGGCCGCGCTCCAGGGCGGCAGCGTGGCACCGAACGCGGCCGAGTTGAACACCTCTTCGCCGGTGGACAGATTGGCCGCCACGGGGGCTGGCGCAGGCGCTTCAACGGGCTCGACGGCCACCTCACCGCCCGCTTCGGCCGCCAGCTCGGCGGCGGGAATTTCGGCAGGAAGCTCATCCCAGCCGAGTTGCTCCTCAATGGAATAGGCCTTGAGGCGGACCACGCTGCGGTAGTTGTCGATCGAGCCTGTGGGGCAAGGCGAAATGCAGTCATTGCACCAGTTGCACTTGCTGACATCGACCACGTAGTTGCGCGAGTCGTGCGTGATGGCGCCCACGGGACAAACGGACTCGCAGGTGTTGCAGCGAATGCAGATCTCGGGGTCGATCAGATGCTGTTTGATCACAGCGGCTTCCAGGGGGGCGTTCATCTGGGATCTCCGGTGGTTCTGGGTGAGGGCTCTATTGTCTGGATTGTGGCGTCTTCAGGGAACCGCCTGGGCTCGGGTGATTGGCTTCGTCCATGCCCTGTCAGCCGTCGGCCGGCGCCTCCTTGACGTCACGGCGCCCGGCAACCCTTGCTTTTGGGCGGACACCGAAAGAGGAACACAAGACCATCTCACTCATCGCCGGCGTGCGCACGCAAACCCGGGATGCCGCGGGTCCGGGTCCCCCGGCCCGCAGGCATCGTCCCCCCTTCAAGCGCCAGAGGCGCGCCAGAAAGGGGGGAAGCCGCACAGCGGCGCAGGGGGGTTATCCGAATCTCACGTATTCGAAATCGACGGGCTGGCGGTTGATGCCCATGACGGGTGGTGCAATCCAGTTGGCGAACTTGCCTGGCTCGACCACGCGGCCCATCAGCGAACCCACGTAGGCGCGGTCGGCGTCGCTGGGCAGCCATTCGTCTTTGCGCTGGTTCCATTCTTCGTCGCTGACCACGCGGCCGTCGGGCGACACCTTGGCACCAGAGAGTGCGCCGATGTTGCGGTGGAAGGCCTTGTGGGGCACGGTCAGGCGGAAGTCGATGCCTGCTTTTTCAATCAGGCGGTTCCAGCGGTCCACGCCGCCCACGCTGTCCTTGATGTAGTCGTCGCGCAGCACTTCGTTGAGCGCGTTGAGCATGGGCACGTCTTTCTCGACCAACTTGCCATCGACGATGTTGAGCACCTTGTAGGTTTCACCCTTGAGCACGTGGTCGTCGGTGCGCTTGCCCTCTTCGAAGCGGCCTTTCAGGCCGGTGGAATAGAAGGTGGCGGCATTGCTCGACTCGTCGGCGCCGAAGAGGTCGATCGTGACGCTGAAGTGGAAGTTGATGTAACGCTGGATGGTGGGCAGGTCGATCACGCCGGCCGTGCGCAACTTGCCCACGTCGTCGGTCTTGAGCTCGTTCATGGCGGCGCAGGTTCGGCTGATCACGCGACCCACCCCACTCTCACCCACGAACATGTGGTGGGCTTCTTCGGTCAGCATGAACTTGGTGGTGCGGGCGAGCGGGTCGAAACTGCTTTCTGCCAGCGCACACAGCTGGAACTTGCCGTCGCGGTCGGTGAAGTAGGTGAACATGAAGAAGCTCAGCCAGTCGGGCGTCTTCTCGTTGAAAGCTTGCAGAATGCGCGGGTTGTCGGCGTTGCCGCTGTTGCGCTCAAGCAGGGCTTCGGCTTCTTCGCGGCCGTCCTTGCCGAAATGCTTGTGCAGCAGATAGACCATGGCCCAGAGGTGGCGACCCTCTTCCACATTGACCTGGAACAGGTTGCGCAGGTCGTACTGGCTGGGCGCCGTCAGACCCAGATGGCGCTGCTGCTCCACCGACGCGGGCTCGGTATCGCCCTGGGTCACGATGATGCGGCGCAGGTTGGCGCGGTGTTCGCCAGGCACGTCCTGCCACGCGGCTTCGCCCTTGTGGTCACCGAAGTGGATCTTGCGGTCTTGTTCGGCCGGATTCAAGAAGATGCCCCAACGGTAGTCGGGCATCTTCACATGACCGAACTGCGCCCAACCCTGTGGGTCCACACTGACGGCGGTGCGCAGGTAAACGTCGAAGTTCTGCGAGCCCTCGGGGCCCATGTCCTGCCACCACTGCAGGTAGTTCGGCTGCCAGTGTTCGAGCGCGCGCTGCAGGGTGCGGTCCTCGCTCAGGTTGACGTTGTTGGGAATCTTTTCGCTGTAGTTGATGCCGGACATGGAAGTCTCCAGGTTGTTTGTGCTGCGGTGGAGAGGCATTTGGTTGCAGGGGGCTCCACCGGGAAACCCCTTGCACAACAATTCAAATGGGGATCAGACGCGGTTCATGTCGAAAGCGGCCTTGTCGCCTTTGCCATAGACCTTCAAGGCGCCCTTGTCGCCCACCGCGTTGGGGCGCTGGAAGATCCAGTTCTGCCACGCGGTCAGACGACCGAAGATGCGGGTGGCCATGTTCTCTTTCTGGGCAAAACGCAGGTTGGCTTCCAGGCCGGTGAGTGCATCGGGCGACATGGCCGCGCGCTCTTCCAGGGCGATGCGGATTTCGTCGGCCCAGTCGATGTCGTCGGGGGCGGCGGTGACCAGGCCGAGCTCGTAGGCCGCATCGGCGTCCAGCACCTGACCCACCGCGTTGCGCACCGCCTCCATCGGAGCGGCTTCTTCGTAGAAGCGGCGCTGCAGGCGCGACTGCTTGTTCACCATCGGCAGCAGGCCCAGGTTGAATTCGTCGAGTTGCATCTTGGGCGCTTTTTCCGGGTCGTCGGGCAAGGCCAGCATGTAGGCACGGTCGGCGCAGAAAGCCAGCTCGGCCAGGCAACCGGCAAAGCAGGAGCCTTCTTCGATCAGCGCAAACAGGCTGCGCGAAGACACATCGAGGCGGGCGAAGGTGCGGCGCATCAGGCCGATGGTTTCGTTGACCAGCCAGTGGTCTTTGTGGGCGACCATCAGGGCGTCGCTGGCCAGCACGGCCGCTGCATCGCCTTCGGTCTTGAGCAGCCAGGTGCCCACTTCGAGCTCGTTGGTGCGCAGGCACAGGATGGCGTCGTCGAGTTCGCGTGCCATCTGCAGGGGCCACCAGGATGCACCGGCCGCTTCAATGCCCGCCACGTCGGTGGGCTGGGCCCCGGTGGGGGCTTTGATGGTGAGCGTGGCGTGGCGCTTCGTGCGGTCGATGGCCACGTTCACATAGGCATAGGACAGGCCATCGGCGCTGTCGGTGCGCTCGATGCGGGGCAAGGCCACGCCCTTGCCGTCGGCTGGGCGGCCGCTCTTTTCGGCCAGCTGCACCGCGCGCTCCTGCACCGCCGCAGCAAACTGCTGTGGCTTGACCACAGCGTCCACCAGGCGCCATTCGACAGCTTTCTTGCCGCGCACACCTTCGCTGGTGGTGCAGAAGATATCGGCCAGGTCGTGGCGCACATGGCGCTTGTCGGTGACGCGGGTCAAGCCGCCAGTACCGGGCAACACACCCAGCAGCGGCACCTCGGGCAGGCTCACGGCGCTGGAGCGGTCGTCCACCAGCAGGATTTCGTCGCAGGCCAGCGCCAGTTCGTAACCGCCGCCGGCGCAGGCGCCGTTGAGCGCGGCCAGAAACTTCAGGCCCGAGTGCTCGCTGCTGTCCTCGATGCCGTTGCGGGTTTCGTTGGTGAACTTGCAGAAATTCACCTTCCAGGCGTGGGTCGAGAGGCCCAGCATGAAGATGTTGGCACCCGAACAGAACACGCGGTCTTTCAGGCTGGTGACCACCACGGTGCGCACGCCGGGGTGCTCGAAACGGATGCGGTTGAGCGCGTCGTGCAATTCGATGTCCACGCCCAGGTCGTAGCTGTTGAGCTTGAGCTTGTAACCAGGGCGGATACCGGCGTCTTCGTTGATGTCGACGGCCAGGGTCGCCACCGCGCCATCGACGCTGAGTTTCCAGTGGCGGTATTGGCTGGGGTCGGTGCGGTAGTCGACGGCTTGGGGCTGGGTGCTGGCGTTCATGGTGTGTCTCCGTGGGTCCATTGGGGCGACTCGGCACCGCCGAATCGGGTGGTCGGGCCTGACGGACAAGACCCTCAGGCGGTGAACTGATGCGAATAATAATGCATCAACTCACCGGAACATGCATTTTTATGCATTTCCCACTGATTTACTCAGTCTTTGCTTCACGAGCGCCCGCAGGCCCTCAAAGGCGCCGTCCACGTCCAGTCCACTGGTGTTGAAGCTGAGGTCGGCCTTGGCATAAAAGGCCGAGCGCCCGGCCAGAATGCGCTTGAGGTCTTCCATCGCCTCCCGGCTGGCCGCCATGGGGCGCATGTCACCTTGTGCCGCCACACGCCCCATGTGGTCGGCGGGGTCGGCCTGCAACCAGACGGTCGTGCAATGAGACAGCAGGAGGTTGAAATTCGCCGCGTCAGAGACGAGCCCGCCCGGGGTGGCAATGACGACCTCGGGATAGATCTGGATCGTCTCTTCCAGCGCGCGGCGCTCGTAGCGGCGGTAGGCCGGCGTGCCATACAGGGAATGGATTTCGTTGATGCTGCAGCCGGCAAACTTCTCGATCTCACGGCTCAGCTCGACAAAGGCGAAACCCAGGTCTTGCGCGAGTCGTTCCCCCAGCGTGGACTTGCCCGCGCCACGCAAGCCCACCAGGGCAATGCGGGCATGGCGACTGGCGTCGTTGGCCGCCGACTCCCCCGCCCCACCGAACAGGCCACTGATCGCCACACGCGCGCGCCGCAGTTCGGCATCGCTGCGGTGCTCCAGCAGTTCTCGGATCAGCAGCCACTCGGGTGAAGAGGTGGTCACGTCACCCAGCAATTCCGACAGCGAGCATTGCAGGGCGTGCGCGACCTGCAGCAGCACAAGTATCGAGGCGTTGCCCGTGCCGTATTCGAGGTTGGCCAAATGGCGCTCGGAGACCTCGGCGGCCAGCGCGACCGCCTTGCGGGTCATTCCACGGCGCGAACGCAGGGTGCGCACACGGTCACCCAGCGCCACCAGAAAGGGATGGCGATCCGGATCTTCGGAAGGCGCATCGTCTGGCGTTCGGGCGGGGGAGTGATCCAAAACGGCGGGGTCTTTCATGGGCGTTCGCAATCAAGGGAAAACCCTAGGAGGGCTTGTTTTGCGCACAAACATGCACTTTAATGCATAAACGCCGATGCGCAAAATAGTGCATTTATAGCGCGATTCGCCCCCGACGAACAGCGCCCAAAGGCCATTCACCGTCCCACCCAGGAACTCATCATGAGCAACACACCGCTTCTCCCCAATTATTTCGCAGGCCGCTGGCAGACCGCCACCGACGAAGGCGCCACGCTGTTCGACCCCGTGCTGGGCAACCCCCTGGTTCGCGTGGGCCGCGCAGGGCTGGATCTGGCCGAGGGCTTCGCATTCGCCCGGGAACAGGGTGGACAGGCCCTGCGCGCACTGACCTACCGCCAACGCGCTGCCATGTTGGGCGAAGTGGTGAAGGTATTGCAGGCCAACCGCGACGCCTACTACGAGATCGCCACCGCCAATTGCGGCACCGTTGCCAAAGACTCAGCGGTGGACATCGACGGCGGCATCTTCACCCTGGGCCACTACGCGCGCCTGGGAGACGCCCTGGGCGACACGACCTGCCTGCTCGACGGCGAGCGCATCCGGATGGCCAAGGACCCGGCCTTCCAGACCCAACACGTGCTCAACCCCACGCGCGGGGTGGCGCTGTTCATCAACGCCTTCAATTTCCCGAGCTGGGGCCTCTGGGAAAAAGCCGCCCCCGCCCTGCTTTCTGGCGTGCCGGTGATCGTGAAACCCGCCACCGCCACCGCCTGGCTCACGCAGCGCATGGTCAAAGACGTGGTGGACGCTGGCGTGTTGCCAGTGGGTGCCCTGTCCATCGTCTGCGGTTCCTCGGCCGGTCTGATGGATCAACTGCAACCATTTGACGTGGTGAGTTTCACCGGTTCGGCCGAAACCGCCCGCCTGATCCGGAGCCACCCGGCGGTGGCCGAGCGCTCGGTGCGCTGCAACATCGAAGCCGACAGCCTCAACAGCGCCCTGCTGGACCCTGGCGCCGAACCCGGTGGTGAAGCCTTCAACCTGCTGGTGAGCGAGGTGGTGCGGGAGATGACGGTCAAGAGCGGCCAGAAATGCACCGCCATTCGCCGCGTGCTGGTGCCCCGCGACCTGTATGAGCCCGCCGCCCAGGCCATTTCGGCCAAGCTGGCCAAGTGCACGGTGGGCAATCCCCGCAATGAAGCGGTGCGCATGGGCGCACTGGTCAGCCGCGAGCAGTTCGACAGCGTCCAGGCCGGCATCGCCCGCCTGCAGACGGAAGCCGATGTCTTGCACGACGGCCGCACCACGGGCTTGCTCGACGCCCAGCCCGAAGTGGCGGCCTGCGTGGCCCCGGTGTTGCTGGGCACGCAAGCACCGGCGCAGGCCGAAGTGCTCCACGCGGTGGAGGTGTTTGGCCCGGTGGCCACCCTGATGGCCTACGACAGCGAAACACAAGCCTATGAATTGATTCGCCGGGGCGAAGGATCGCTGGTTTGCTCTCTTTACAGCAGCGACCCGGCCTTCACCGCGCGCGCCACGCTGGCGCTGGCCGACAGCCACGGACGCGTGCACGCCATTTCACCCGATGTGGCGACCATGCAAACCGGCCACGGCAACGTGATGCCCATGAGCCTGCACGGCGGGCCCGGACGCGCTGGCGGAGGCGAGGAACTGGGGGGTCTGCGCGCCCTGAACTTCTACCACCGCCGCAGCGCCGTACAGGCCAGCGTGGCCGCGCTGGACATCCTGGCCCAAAGTGCCACACCATTCAAACTCTGATCACGCCCGAAGAATCGAGGAGACGCCCCATGAACGACCACACCCCCCCACCACCCGATCGCTTCAATTTTGCGAGCCACCTGATCGAACTCAACGCCGCACGGGCTGACAAGGTGGCGTTGATCGACGACGCCGGTTCCACAACCTACGGTGAACTCACGGAGCAGGTGCAACGCATGGCCGCGGCACTCACCGCCCTGGGTCTGCGACGCGAAGACCGCGTGTTGCTGCTGATGCACGACAGCGCGGACTGGGTGGTCTGTTTCCTGGGCGCGTTGTATGCGGGGGTGGTTCCGGTGTGCGTGAACACCCTGCTCACCGCCCAGGACTACAACTACATGATGGCCAACAGCCGCGCCCAGGCGGCGCTGGTTTCAGCCGCCCTTTTGCCGACACTGGAGACCGCCATGGCCAAAGGCGGGGTCGAAATTCAACAGGTGGTGGTCTCACGGCCCAATGGGGCCTTGCCCGACGGCGCCCATGCGCTCGCCGCGCTGCTGGCCGCCCAGAGCCCTGCTGGCCCCACCGACACCCATGGCGACGAGCCCGCGTTCTGGCTGTATTCGAGCGGCTCCACCGGCGCACCCAAAGGCACGGTGCACACCCAGGCCAGCCTGTACTGGGCGGCCGAGCTGTATGGCAAGGGCGTGCTCGATCTGCGCGAAAGCGACACCGTGTTCTCGGCGGCCAAACTGTTCTTCGCCTACGGCCTGGGCAATGCCCTCTCGTTTCCCCTGAGCGTGGGTGCCTCCGTGGTGCTGATGGCCGAGCGCCCCACACCGCAAGCGGTTTTCAAACGGCTGATCGAACAGCAGCCCACCGTGTTCTACGGCGCCCCCACCGGCTACGGCGGCATGCTGGCCAGCCCCGACCTGCCCCCGAAATCCCAGGTGGCATTGCGCCTGTGTTCGTCGGCCGGTGAAGCCCTTCCCCGCGACATCGGCGAGCGCTGGACCGCCCACTTTGGCGCCGAAATCATCGATGGCATCGGCAGCACGGAGATGCTGCACGTGTTCCTCTCCAACCGGCCTGGCGATGTGCGCTACGGCACCACCGGCAAAGCCGTGCCCGGCTATGAGGTGCAATTGCGCGACGAAGATGGCAGCGTCATCACCGGCCCCAACCAGATCGGTGACCTCTACATCTGCGGCCCCAGTGCGGCCCTGCTGTACTGGAACAACCGGGCCAAATCCCGCGACACCTTCCAGGGCCCCTGGACCAAGAGCGGCGACAAATACACCCGCGACCCGGACGGCTACTACACCTACGCCGGGCGCAACGACGACATGCTCAAGGTCAGCGGCATCTATGTGTCCCCCTTCGAAGTCGAGGCCACACTGGTGCAACACCCGGCAGTGCTGGAAGCGGCGGTCATCGGCAAGCAAGACGATGAAGGGCTCACCAAAACCAAAGCCTATGTGGTGTTGAAAGAAGGCGCGCAAGCCACCGAAGCGGAACTGCAGGCCTTCGTGAAGGAAAAGCTCGCGCCCTACAAATACCCACGCTACATCGAATTCGTGGCCGAGCTGCCCAAAACCGCCACCGGCAAGATCCAGCGCTTCAAGCTGCGCGAACTCGAAACCCGGCGCCAGTACGCACACTGACCGCGCGAACGTGTGGTCCCGAGCGGGTGCAGGCGGCGCCCGCTCGCATACCCTCCAGGGCGATGATCGCGAACGGCCCGATGCCACCAGCCCGCCCCATGCCATGCCACCGCCAGCGGGTGTGACGCAGGCGACCGTTCGCCTGGCGCGCTCCCCACTAAGATGGGCCGCTCCATCTCGCCCACCGACGCGGAGCCCGCATGCACCACACCTTCCCGAAAATCCCCATGCCGCCGTGCCCCCGAAACCCTGGGCCTGTGCCCGCAGCGCACGCAGCGCCTGCTTGAAGTGATGCAACGCGAAGTGGACCGCGGCTACATTCCGGGCGCCGTGGTCATGCTGATGCGCCATGGCGCCGTGGCCTTGCATGCCGCCATCGGGCAGCGCGACCCGGCCAGCGGCCATGCCAACGCCATGCAAACCAGCGACATCTTCGCATCTACTCGATGACCAAACCGGTGGTCTCGGTGGCCGCCATGATGCTGGTCGAGCAGGGGCGGTTGTCGCTCAACGAGCCGGTCAGCACCTACCTGCCCGAATTTGCCCATCAGCAGGTCGCGGTGGAAACGCCTGCAGGCGTCGAACTGCAACCCGCTGTTGCCGCGGCGACCGTGCAGGACTTGTTGCGCCACACCGCGGGCCTGACCTACGAATTCATGGGCACAGCCCATGCGCAGCAGCGCTACGCCCAGGCCCAAATGGGCAGCCGGGCGCGCAGCAACGCCGAGTTCAGCGAAGCACTGGCCGCTTTGCCACTCCTTCACACACCCGGCACCCACTGGGCCTACAGCCGGGCCACCGATGTGTTGGGGCGCCTGATCGAGGTGATCACGGAGCAGCCGCTGGGGCGGCACCTCAAACAGGCCATCTTCGACCCGTTGGGCATGGTCGACACAGGCTTCTGGGTACCGGAAAAAGACCACCACCGGATTGCCGAGCCCTTCTCACACGACCCCGATGGCGGCGTGCCCATGCGGGTGCTCAACCCACGCGAAATCCCGGCCATGGAATCGGGCGGTGGCGGCCTGATGTCCACGGCGCTGGACTATGCGCGCTTTCTTCAATGCCTGCTCAACCGCGGAGAACTGGACGGCGTGCGCCTGCTGGGCTCCCACACGGTGGACCACATGACCGCCGACCACCTGGGCGCCATCACCAGCCTGGAAGACCTGCTGCCACCGGGCCACGGTTTTGGCCTGGGGTTCGCGGTGCGCACCCAGGCGGGCATTTGCACCATGCCCGGTTCCATCGGCACCTACCATTGGGGCGGCATCGCGGGAACCACCTTCTTTGTGGACCCGGCCCAATCGTTCTTTGGCATCTTCATGACCCAGGCCCCCAACCAGCGCGACCCGATTCGCCACCTGTTTCGCAACCTGGCCTACGCCACCCTGGCAGACTGAAGGACAAACACACCCGCGAACGGGTTCCTGCACAGGATCGGGCGGTGCTGCGCAGACGGCACATCACACCACCGGCCATCGCCCACCGCTCAGGAGAGCTTTTTGGCCGGAGGCTGCCAGCGGAAGAACATGGGGTAGACCTTCTCCACCACGGGCCCATTGAAGTCCCAGGCCAGACACTGCCCCAGGTGCATGGGCGGGCGCCCATCGGGGCTGGAGTCAAACGAGGCGGTGCGCGACTGGAAGGCGGCCGTGGCCAGGTTGAACAGCAGTTCGCGCAAGTGCGTGCAACCCTGAATACCACCCAGGTGGCGCTCGATCGTCTTGCGCCATCCGCGCCCCAGCGTCTCGCCCACCAGGCGTTGCATCGGCTCCATGGCCTTGGGGCAGGGATCGTGCGGGTGCGCGTCCATGGCCACTTCCACCGCCTGGATCACGAACGCTTCGTCCACCGTGACGCGCAAATGCATGTGGTGGATCGGCTCATTGGGGGCCCACTCGCCCTCACCTTCGATGACCATGGCGTGGGGTTTGGTGTCCAACAACTCGCCCTCAATGTCCCACAGCCCATCCTCGCGCTGAAAGCCGCGGTATTCGACGCGGCGGGTGTGCATGAGTTGGCGAGGTTGGGGGCTGACAGTGGCACGGTGAGACCTGACGGGTTGTCCTGAAAAGAGGGCCGATTTTCCCCGAATTTGGCGAATGCTTCAGCGCCCCAGGTGACCACCAATGGCAGCGGCCCGCCGCGTTCGTCGGGACCGGACCACGAGGTTGTCCGGCGGATTTCGCCCTCCGGATCCGCACGCCAAACGTTGGGGCTTCCGTGGCAGGCGCCGTGCGCCCGGGGCTCAAGGCCCGGTTTGACGGGTCGGGCCGGGTTTGGGCGGGGCAGGTCGCCGAAACAGGACCCATTGCGCCAAGACGCCCGAGCCGGCCAACACAAACATCAGCCCGGCCAGCGGTATGGCGCTGTCTTGTGGCACCAGCCCCACCACAAACCCCCCAAGGGCGCCCATCATCTGTTGCATCAGGCCGGCGACCGCGGCGGCCGAACCGGCCAACGCCGGCACCAAGCCCACCGTGCCGGCCAACGTGGGGGGCACCATCAGGCCATTGCCCAGGCCCAGCAGCATCAGCGGCATCGAAAAGGCCAATGGCGTGTGGGGCCCGACCCAGGCCAACAGGCCCATCAACACGATGCCCACCATGGCCAGCAGTTGCCCCCAGAACATCATGCTGCGGTCGTTGTTGCGGTGGGCCAGCCGAGACGTCAGAAAGTTGCCCACGATGTAGGACAGCGGCACCAGCATGATGTAGAAACCCACCCCGTCGGGCCCCACACCGAAACTGCCCAACACCCCCGGCGCACCCGCCAGGAAGGCATAGAAGGTGGCGCTCATCATCGACAGCACCATCACAAACAGCAGAAACGAGGGCTCGCGCGCCAAGCGCACATACGACGACACCATCACGCCAAACCAGTGCGCCTCGCTGCGCGCCACGCGGGCCTGCCGCGGCAGGCCGCGCCACGCCGCCACCCACAACGCGCAAGCCACCAAGGCCATCACCACAAAATTCGCCTGCCAGCCCAGGCGCACATGCAACTGCCCGCCGATCACGGTGGCCAACGGCGGGCAAAGCCCCATCACCATGCCCACATAGGCCATCACCCGCGTGCGCTGCGGCCCCTGGTACAAGTCCTGCACCATGGCCCGGCCCACCACCATGCCGGCGGCGCACCCGGCCCCTTGCAAGGCCCGCGCGGCGGTCAGGCTGGGCAGGCTGTTGGCCAGCGCCGCCCACACCGACCCCGCCACGGCGATGCTCAGACCGAGCAGCAGGGTGGGCTTGCGCCCAAGCTGATCCGACAGCGGCCCGTAGGCCAGTTGGCACAGACCATAAGTCAGCAGATAGGCGCTGAAGGTTAGCTGGACCGCGGCCGGGCTGCCATTGAGCAACGCACCCCACTCCTGCATGGAAGGCAGATTGATCGTCATGGCCAGCAGGCCAAAGGCCAGCTGGCACAACAGGTTGATCAACAGCCAGGGCGAAGGCGAAGGGGACGGGGCAGAGGATTCCGATGACATGGCGGCAAGGCTAACCGCAAAGTGCGAAAGCCGCCGTCAACAGGGCAAAAGAACCCGCGATGGATACACCCGCCAGGGCGCAAGCCGCTACCATGCAAGACCGACCCCTACCCGGAGATCCCCGCCATGGCTGCCGACCACCCCCATCCGCCTCACCTCCCCAGCGACAACGAGCCCGCCTGGAAGCACGATGGCGTGCGCGTGGTGCCCGGCAACCAGCTGGACGGCAACGTGCCCAGCACGCCCGGCATGGACCGCAAGGCGGCCATCAACTTCGCCCGCGTGGGCGCGCAAAAGCTCTGGGCCGGCACCGTCACCATCCACCCCGACGCCAAAACCGGCGCCCACCACCACGGCCCGCTGGAGAGCGTGATCTACGTGGTCAAAGGCCGGGCGCGCATGCGCTGGGGCGAGCATCTGGAGTTCACCGCCGAAGCCGGCCCGGGCGACTTCATCTATGTGCCCCCTTACGTCCCTCACCAGGAGATCAACGCCAGCCCCACCGAGGTGCTGGAATGCGTTCTGTGCCGCAGCGATGGCCAGGCCGTCGCGGTGAATCTGGACATCGAGCCGGTCGAAAAGCCGGAGCAGGTGCTGTGGATCGACCCCACCCACCCCGAGGGCGGTGTCTGACCGCTGTGCACCCCAGCGCCGGGGTGCAAAGTCGCCCTAGCCAGACGAGGCCATCAGGTGACGCGCCATGGCATCAAACGCGGGCAGCGTGACGGCGTCGAAGTTCACGCTGGCGGCCAACGGGTGTGAGCCAAACCGGGCAACCACCATCTCGGCCATTGGGTCGATATAAATCGTCTGGCCATGGATGCCCCGCGCCGTGTAGGCGCCGTGTTCGTTGTGGGTCACCCACCACATGTTGCGATAGGACCATCCCTGCAGCGTGGGGTAGCCACCGCCCTGCGCGAAGGCTTCACGGCTGCCGCCGAAGCGGATGTCGTCCACCACCGCCTTGGGCACGATCTGCTGCCCGTTGAAATGGCCCTCGCAGCGCATCATCTCGCCGAACCGCGCCATGTCGCGCAAGACCGGGTTGAGGCCGCCGCCCGCAAACTCGGTGCCCACGCTGTCGATCAGCAGATAGGCGTCCTGCTCGGCGCCCAGGCGGCCCCAGATGCACTCGCTCAACACCGCCCCCGCCGACCGCCCAGTGACGCGCCGGATGATCCAACCCAGCACATCGGTGTTGACGGTCTTGTAAAAGAACCCCTGCCCATGCGCCCCCTCTTTTTGCAAGGTACACAGGAACTCGTAGAAATGGGAAGGGCCGGTGTAGTCGGCAGGTCTGGGCAAGATGCCGCCCGACCTCGCATGGGCCCAGATCTCGGCCTGTGGATCGGCATAGTTCTCCGAGTACTTCACACCCACACGCATGTCCAACACATGGCGCACCGTGGCGTCCCCGTAGGCAGTGCCCGCCAGTTCAGGCAGGTAGTGGGTGACCAGCGCATCGGGATCAAGCTGCCCTTCGCTGACCAACAGGGCACCCAACGTGCCGAAAAACGATTTCGTCACCGACATCGCCAGGTGTGGCTGCCAAGGGCCCATCACCCCCCGGTAGCGCTCGTAAACGATGCGCCCCCGGTGCAGGACCACGATGGCATCGGTGTAGTTCGCATCCAGCGAGGCCAGCCAGGTCATGGTGTCGTGGCTGCCCGTGGGCCGAAAGCGCACGGCATCGCATTCATCGTCGCGCGCATCGCGGGGCAGCGCCGCCACCGGCCCCGATCCACGAGAGACCGGACTCGATGGCGCCAGCGACCTCATGTGGGCAAAAGACCAGCGGGTCTTGGGGAACTGGAACAGGTCGGCAAACCGCACCCGCTTGTCCGGCGGCGGTGGGGAGCCCACCATCCAGCCCATGGCCACCGGGTCGGACTCGGCGGCGCTCAGGAAAGGCGTTGTTTCTGACGGGGAAGCGGGGGAGTTCAAAAGCGGTCTCCGATGTGGCGCGCGCCGATCCGAAAAGGAGACGGCGCCCAGCCATGGCGCAAAGTGGTGGCCAACATCTTGACCGCCCGCGGCCTGGCACACCAGTGGCACTTTCCCGTGAGCGGCCCTCTCGCTGTCACCCAGGCGTCATACCCGCCAGATGCGCGGTGCCCCGCCCTTCAATCCCCAGGCGGCCGGCCGAAGCTCGCACCACACCGCTTGCAGGGCCGCCATCAAAGGCTCCACCAGCGGCGCCATGGCCCTCACCACCAGCATGCGCTCATTGGGGCAGGTGGCCCCTGCGCGCACCTCGGCTGGCACCCCATCCAACACAGACCGGACCACGGCCAGCAAGCTTTCGCGGCGCTCGCGGCCCAGATCGCTGCCGCTGGCAAACAGCAAGGTGCCCATGCAGCGCAAACCACCCAACCCCAAAGGCGAAGAGAGCAATTGTTGATCGGCCGCATCCAGCTGCGCCTGCTCCAGCCACAGGCCAGGGATGCTCAGGCGCTGCGCAAACCGGCCACTTGTGTACGGCTGGGCCGCGCTGGGCAGCCCCAGGGCGGTCACGTCCCACGCGATCAACTCGGCGTCTTCGGCCAGCGTGGCCGACAGCGTGTTACGCGCGTTGCAGCCCGGGTAGGCGATGGCTTCCAGTGGCAGCCACTCCAGCCGCGCGCGGGGTCCCAGTGTCAAGGCCACCTGTTGCGTGGTTTCGGGGCCATCGGTGCCATAGAACCGCGTGGCGCCTGGCGTGCTGATCAGGGCATGGGCGCCCTCGCCCACCGCCACCGTCACGTCCAGCACGTCCCCCCCCACCAGGCCGCCTGGTGGATGCACGATCACGTTGTGGCAGATCGGGTCCCCTTCGGGGTAGAGGCTTTTGAGGATGCGCAGCGGCCCATTGTGGGTGTGGTGAAGCGCGGTGCGCCCGGCGGCGTGGCGGTAGTCGAGCGAGAGTTGGGCGTGCCAGGGCATCGGGCGAGTGTAAGCGTGGGTGGAGGCCTGCTCCTCAAGGCCTGCCTCCGTGCCGCGGCCTCAGGCCGCGCGGCCCTCAGCCGACCAGGACACCCTGTCGTTTCGATCAGATCGCCACAAGCTGGCGCACGTTCTTGGCCTGCATTTCACTGCCCGGGCCGCTGGCGATCACCTCGCCGCGCTCCATGACCAGGTAGTGATCGGCCAACTCTTCGGCGAAATCGTAGTACTGCTCCACCAGCACGATGCCCATGTTGCCCCGATCGGCCAGCATGCGGATCACGCGACCGATGTCTTTGATAATGTTGGGCTGAATGCCTTCGGTGGGCTCGTCGAGGATCAGCAGCTTGGGTCCGGCGGCCAGCGCCCGCGCAATCGCCAGCTGCTGCTGCTGGCCGCCCGAGAGGTCGCCGCCGCGGCGCTGCAGCATCTGCTTGAGCACCGGAAACAGCTCATACAGCTCGGCGGGTACAGGCGTGCCGCCCTTTTTGTAGGCCAGCCCCATGTGCAGGTTTTCCTCCACGGTCAGGCGCCCGAAGATCTCCCGGCCCTGCGGCACATAACCGATGCCGGCGCGGGCGCGCTCGTAGGGCGTAGCCTTGTCGATGGCCACGCCATCCAGGGTGATGCTGCCGCTCTTGATGGGCACCAGGCCCATGAGCGACTTGAGCAGTGTGGTCTTGCCCACGCCGTTTCGCCCCAGCACCACCGTGACCTTGCCCAGCTCGGCGGTGAGGTTGACATTGCGCAGGATGTGGCTGCCACCGTAGTACTGGTTGACGTCTTTGAGTTGCAGAAGGCTCATCTTTCATTTCTCCAATTCAACGGCATGCGTGGCAGGCCGGGTCTCGCCCCGGCGGGCGCCTCACTTTTCTTTGCTTCGCCAAAGAAAAGTAAGCAAAAGAAAGGCGTGCCGAATGCGCTGCCCTTCGGGTTCGCTGCGTTGCTCGGTCTGGACGGGGTCTGGCTAATCTCGCTTCGCTCAAACAACGCCAGCCCTGATCCGCCAGGCCCTGCGCTACTCGCCGGCGCATGACGGCAAGAGACTGAAATCCCCCGCGCCGCGACTCCGGCGCGTCACCCCCCGGGGGGCAAAGCTGGCGAACGGGCGGAGGCAGATCCGCAACGTTCTGGATTGAAGACACGCTCTCCGGAGATGGTGTGTCCGATCCCGCTCCCGCATCTCGCCGTGTGGCCGGGCTGAGCAGCGCAGTGGCGAGCGGATCAGGGCGGGCGTTGTCTGAGCCGAAGGCGAGTTCAGCCCGACCCCGCTCGACACGAGCAGCGCAAGGCACCGCGCAGTGGCCCGGACTTCGGCTCGCCTTTTCTTTGTTCACTTTCTTTTGGCGAAGCAAAAGAAAGTGAGTCGGCCGCCGGGCCGAGACCCGGCCCACAAAAGCCTCAGGAAAGCAAAGATCAGCGGCCAAGATAAACCTCAATCACCCGCTCATCGGCCTGCACTTCATCCAAAGTGCCCTCCGCCAACACAGACCCCTCACACAGCACCGTCACCTTCTCCGAGATCGTGCGGATGAAGCTCATGTCGTGCTCCACCACCATCAGCGAATGCTTGCCCTTGAGGGTGAGGAAGAGCTGTGCGGTGCGCTCGGTCTCCTCATCGGTCATGCCCGCCACCGGCTCGTCGAGCAGCAACAGCTTGGGCTCCTGCATGAGCAACATGCCAATCTCCAGCCACTGCTTCTGCCCGTGGCTGAGCAAGCCGGCCTGGCGCGCCGCGCTGTCGGCCAGGTGGATGGTCAGCAAGACTTCGCTCAGGCGGTCCTTCTCTTCGCCCGACAAGGCAAACACCATGCTGCGGCGCACGCGCTTGTCGGTGGCCAGCGCGAGCTCCAGGTTCTCGAACACCGTCAACTGCTCGAAGACCGTGGGCTTTTGAAACTTGCGCCCAATGCCCAGGGCCGCGATTTCGGCCTCGCGATAGCGCAGCAGATCGATGGTGCTGCCAAAAAACACCTGGCCGGAGTCGGGCCGGGTCTTGCCGGTGATGATGTCCATCATCGTGGTCTTGCCCGCGCCATTGGGGCCGATGATGCAGCGCAGCTCGCCCGGTGCGATGTCAAGCGACAGGTGGTTGATCGCTTTGAAACCGTCAAAGCTCACGTTCACGTCTTCGAGATACAGGATCCGACCGTGGGTAACGTCCACCTCGCCGGGCGTGTGCACGCGGCCATAGCTCGCGCTGCGGCCGCCGGACTCGGTCTGCCCGGTCACGGACAGCCCGGCGTGTGCCTGCAGGCGCTGCGCACCCGCTTCCATCAGATCGGGGGTCATGCCGATGCTCCTTTTCCGCCACGCAGTTTCTTCACCAGCCCCACCACCCCTTGCGGCAGGAACAGGGTCACCACAATGAACAGCGCCCCGAGGAAATACAGCCAGAACTCGGGAAACGCCACGGTCAGCCAGCTCTTGGCGCCATTGACGATGAACGCGCCGACGATGGGCCCCAGCAGCGTGGCACGCCCGCCCACCGCCGTCCACACCGCGATCTCGATGCTGGCCGCGGTGCTCATTTCACCGGGGTTGATGATGCCCACCTGGGGCACGTACAACGCCCCGGCCACCCCACACATCACCGCGGAAATCGTCCAGATGGTGAGCTTGTAGGGCAAGGGGTTGTAGCCGCAGAACATGACTCGGCTCTCGGCGTCGCGCACCGCCTGCAGCACCCGGCCAAACTTGGAATTCACCAGCCAGCGCGCCCAGAGAAAGAAGCCGAGCAAGGTCAGGCCGGTCAACACGAACAGCGTCATGCGCATGCCCTGGGTGGCCAGCGGCATGCCCAGAATGCGCTTGAAATCGGTGAAGCCGTTGTTGCCGCCAAAGCCGGTTTCGTTGCGAAAGAAAAGCAGCAGGGCCGCGAAGGTGAGCGCTTGCGTGATGATGGAGAAATACACGCCTTTGATGCGCGAACGGAAGGCGAAGTAGCCAAAGACGAACGCCACCAGGCCAGGCACCAGCACGATGAGCAACACAGTGGCCAGAAAGCTGTCGGACAAGGCCCAGTGCCAGGGCAGCTCTTTCCAGTCGAGAAACACCATGAAATCGGGCAGGTCGCTCTGGTACTGACCGTCGCGCCCGATCTGGCGCATCAGGTACATGCCCATCACATAGCCGCCCAGCGCAAAGAACAGGCCGTGGCCCAGGCTGAGGATGCCGGTGTAGCCCCAGATCAGGTCCATGGCCAGCGCGCAGATCGCGTAACACATGATCTTGCCCAGCAAGCCCACCATGTAGTCGCTCAGGTGAAACATACTGCCCTCGGGCACCATCAGGTTGAGCGCCGGCGCCACCGCACAAACCACCAGCAGCGCCACCAAAATGCCACCCCAGCCGGAACGCGTCAGCAAAGGCCCTTTGGGGGGCAAAGATACAGATGTAGAAGTCATAAGCAATCTCGACGGAACTGACGTGTCTGAAACCGAGAACGCCGTGGAACCGGCTTTGCCGGGCCACCAGCGTTGCCCCTTGAGGGGCGGAGCGAAGCGATGGGGGTGGTCACGTGACTTCCCGGCCTTTCATGGCGAAGATGCCTTGAGGCCGCTTCTGGATGAACACGATGATGAACACCAGCACCGCGATCTTGGCCAGCACCGCGCCGACCCAGCCCTCCAGCAGCTTGTTGAGAATGCCCAGACCCAGGGCGGCGTAGACCGTGCCGGCGAGCTGCCCCACCCCGCCCAGCACCACCACCATGAACGAGTCCACGATGTAGCTCTGTCCGAGGTCGGGCCCGACGTTGCCGATCTGGCTCAAAGCGCAACCCGCCAACCCGGCAATGCCTGAGCCCAGGGCAAAGGCGTAGGTGTCGATGCGCGCGGTGTTCACGCCCATGCAGGACGCAATTGGCCGGTTCTGGGTCACGCCGCGCACAAACAGGCCCAGCCGCGTCTTGCCGATCAGCAGGCTCACGCCCAGCAACACCACCAGGGCAAAGCCCACGATGATGATGCGGTTCCAGGGCAGGCTCAGGTTGCCCATGAGCAGCAGGCTGCCGCTCATCCAGGACGGGTTTTCCACACCCACGTTCTGGGCACCAAACAGGGAGCGCACGCCTTGCATCAACACCAGGCTGATGCCCCAGGTGGCCAGCAAGGTTTCCAGCGGGCGGCCGTAGAGGAAGCGGATCACGCTGCGCTCCATCACCGCGCCCACCAGCGCAGATGCCAGGAAGGCCACCGGCACCGCGGCCAACAAGTACCAGTCAAACAGGCCGGGCAGCGAGTTTTTGAAAAACGATTGCACCAGCCAGGTGGCGTACGCGCCAATCATGATCAGCTCGCCGTGGGCCATGTTGATCACGCCCATGAGGCCATAGGTGATGGCCAGGCCCAGCGCGGCCAACAGCAGGATGCTGCCCAGGCTGATGCCGGTGAAGGCTTCACCCAATGCACTCGAAATGGCCAGCGAACGGTCCAGCCCCGCCAGAGAGGCTTTCAGCGCGGCCTTCACCGTGGCGTCGGGCTCGGTTTCGATGCGCTGCATCAGCAAGGGGCGCACGATGGCCTTGCGGGCTTCGCCCAGCTTGCGGGCCGCCTCCAGCCGCTGGCCCACGTCTTCGCTGGCCAGCAAGACAGCGGCCTGGGCCAGTTCCAGCGTCTGGCGGGCCTCGTCGTCGAGCTCACCGGCCAACGCCTTCTCGATCACCGGCAACTGCTCGGCATCGGGTTCATCAAAGCTGCCGCGCTGCAAAATCAGCGCCGCCTCTCGCTGGCGCTGGGCATCACCCCCGGCCAGCTCCATGCCCGCGAGCGCGAAGTCCAGCGCGCCCCGCAGGCGGTTGTTGAGCATCGGCTCTTCGGCGTATTCGTCCACGGCGATCGCCTCGCCGGTCACCGCATCACGCCCGGTCTCGCCTTCCACAATGACCACGCGCTCGCCCTGAATGCGCACCGCCTCATCGGCCAGCGCTCGAATCAGGGCGGTCGCTTTTTCGTCGGGTTGCGAGGCCAGGCGGTTGAGTGTGGCGATGCGTTCGTCGCTGCCACCGGCCACCAGGGCCATCGCGTCTTCGGGCGTGATCGCGTGCACAGCCGCGCTGGCCAGGAGGCCAAACAGCGCGCCAATCAGCCATCGCATCATCGGGTGGGGTCGGGAGGGCCGCATGGGTCCGTCTTTCATGCCGTGCCACGCAAGAGGCACGATGAAAACAACACACTCAAAATCACATCAATCGGCCCGGGCCACCGCCGCTCGCGTTGCCCGGGCCGCTGACTCACCCCATCACTTCATCGCAGGCACGTTCTTCTTGCCCTTGTTTTCGGCGATGTAGTCGCTCCATGGGTCGGCGACCACCGGGCCAGGCGTCTTCCACACCACATTGAACTGGCCATCGGACTTGATCTCGCCGATGAAGACGGGCTTGTGCAGGTGGTGGTTTTCCTTGTCCATGGTGGACATGAATCCACCGGGCGCCTTGAAGGTCTGGCCGGCCATGGCGGCGATGACCTTGTCGGTGTCGGTGGATTTCGCCTTCTCAACCGCTTGCGCCCACATGTGGATGCCGATGTAGGTGGCTTCCATCGGGTCGTTGGTCAGCGGCTTGTCCTTGTGGCCGGGGATGTTCTTGGCTTTGGCGTAGGCCGTCCAGTCCTTGATGAACTGCGCGTTGGTCGGGTTCTTGACCGACATGAAGTAGTTCCACGCGGCCAGGTGCCCCACCAGCGGCTTGGTGTCCACGCCGCGCAGCTCCTCCTCACCCACCGAGAAGGCCACCACAGGCACGTCTTTCGCGCTCAAACCGGCGTTGCCCAGTTCCTTGTAGAAGGGCACGTTGGAGTCGCCGTTGATGGTGGAGACCACGGCGGTCTTCTTGCCCTCGGAAGCGAACTTCTGATGTTGGCAATGATGGTCTGGTAGTCGGAATGACCGAAGGGGTGTACTCCTCCATGATGTCCGACTCGGGAATGCCCTTGGACTTCAGGAAGGCGCGCAGGATCTTGTTGGTGGTGCGGGGATACACGTAGTCGGTGCCCAGCAACACGAAGCGCTTGGCCGATCCGCCATCTTTGCTCATCAGGTACTCCACCGCGGGAATGGCCTGCTGGTTGGGCGCGGCTCCGGTGTAGAACACGTTCTTGGACAGTTCCTCACCCTCGTACTGCACGGGGTAGAACAGCAGCGAGTTCTTTTCTTCGAACACCGGCAGCACCGACTTGCGGCTCACCGAGGTCCAGCAACCAAAGGTCACGGCCACCTTGTCGTTGTCGATCAACTGCTTGGCCTTCTCGGCGAACAGCGGCCAGTTGGAAGCGGGGTCCACCACCACCGGCTCCAGCTTTTTGCCCATCACACCGCCCTTGGCGTTGATCTCGTCGATGGTCATCAGTGCCACGTCTTTCAGCACCGTCTCGGAAATGGCCATGGTGCCCGACAGGCTGTGCAGGATGCCGACATTGATCGTGTCAGCGGCGTGGGCAGAAATGCCAAAGGCGCCGAGGGCGGCGGCCACCGACAGGGCTTTGAGAGTGAAACGGCGTTGCATCATGGGGTCTTCTCCAGGTTGTAAACAAGCATCCAGTTGAGGGGGTGACACTGGCCCCTGTCGCCCGGTAGCGGACATGAACAGGAGACAACTGAATGCTAGGGAGAACCCTTGATGGCGTCTGTACGCCGGGTGGCGTATGCCCATGGCGGGCGCCGGTGTGGGCGGCAGCACCTCACGCGCTCGAAGGGCCGAGCGCCCTCACGGTTCACTTGGGCCAGGAACCCGCAGGCCAGGGGAGATTGCCCTGACGAGCCATGAAGGCCTACGCCCCGCGTGAGGCGCGAACAACGGTGGCCGCCCTGTCCTCAGCCTTCGGGCGCACCGATCAGCACAGCGCGGAAATCGTTGATGTTGGTGAGCGTGGGGCCGGTGACCACGGCGTCGCCGAGAGCCCCGAAGAAGGCATGGCCGTCGTTCCGGTCGAGGCTGCGAACCGGGTCGATGCCTTGGGCGCGGGCACGGGCCAGCGTATCGGGGGCGAGCAGCCCACCGGCCACTTCTTCCAGGCCGTCAACGCCGTCGGTGTCGCCAGCCAGGGCATGCGTGTGCGGCAGGCCGTCGAGCGCCAAACCCAACGAAAGAAGAAACTCGACATTGCGCCCTCCGCGGCCGTCGCCGCGCACGGTGACGGTGGTTTCGCCGCCCGACAGCAGCACGCACGGAGCCGGCAAGGGTTGCCCGTGCACCACGACCTGCCGTGCGATTCCAGCCATGACACGCCCCACTTCACGTGCCTCGCCTTCGATGCTGTCGCCCAGGATGCACACGCGGTAGCCCGCGGCACGCGCCACCTCGGCGCCCGCCTCCAGGCCCATCTGCGGCGAACTGACCAGACGCAATTCGGCGCGCGCCAAGCGGGGGTCGCCGGGCTTGATGCTCTCGCCTTCGCCACTTTCGAGCATGTGCCGCGCCACCGCGGGCAGGCTGATGCCATAGCGATCCACAATCGCCAGCGCGTCGGCGCAGGTGCTGGCATCGGCCACCGTGGGGCCCGAGGCGATGTCGGGAAGGTGGTCCGCGGGCACGTCGGAGATCAGGAGCGAGACCACCCGCGCCGGATGGCACAGCGCCGCCAGTCGCCCCCCCTTGATCGATGACAGGTGGCGGCGCACACAGTTGATCTCCCCGATGGAGGCCCCGCTCTTGAGCAAGGCGCTGTTGATGGCCTGTTTGTCGGCCAGGCTCAGGCCCTTGGCTGGCACGGGCATGAGCGCCGAGCCACCGCCCGAGATCAGGCACAACACCAGATCGTCTTCGCCAAGCCCCGTGACCAGAGCCTGAAGACGCCGCGCCGCCTCGAGCCCGGCTTCGTCCGGCACCGGGTGCGCCGCTTCAACAATTTCAATGCGATCGCACGGCACGGCACAGCCGTAGCGCGTGATCACCAACCCCTCCAACGGGCCCGCGTAATGGTCTTCCACCGCACGGGCCATTGCCGCCGACGCCTTGCCCGCACCGACCACGATGAAACGCCCTTTGGGAGCGGGTGGCAGATGCCCGGGAACGACGACAGCGGGTTGGGCCGAGGCAATGGCGGCGTCGAACATGGCGCGCAGCAGGTGTCGGGGATCGGTGCTCATGAGGCCGAGCATAGGCGATAACACCGGCGCTGTTGGTCAGCTTGTGATGGGCGTTGACCACCTGCGACGCGCGCCAGAGCCAGACGCTTCCTACGCCGCGGCCCGTCAGGCCGTTGCACGCCTCACCCTCCGTGGGGCTGCAGCAGGGGCACGCGGTTGATCGCCATGGCGGCCGCGGCCGTGCGCGTCTCCACCCCCATCTTGGCGTGGATGCGCTCCAGATGCTTCTTCACCGTGGCCGGGCTGGTGCCAAGGATGTCGCCAATGTCGCGGTTGATCTTGCCCTTGACCACCCAGTACAACACCTCCGCCTCGCGCGCGGTCAGGCCGAAAGCCTGCGCGAGCGCTTCGAGCACCGCGGCGTCCGAGGTTTCCTGCATCACGATGAGCCAGTCGCCTTCGGCGGCCTCTTCGTGCTCGGAGCCATCTTCGTCGCCCACCTGCAAATGCAGCCGGAAGGTCAGGCGGCGCGGACCACTCTCCAGCGTGAGGCGCGGCGGCTCGCGCAGGGCCTGGGCGTCGCCCAGGTGGCGCCGCAACCATTGCAGCACCGCCGGCGGCGTCTCGGGCGCGGTGGTGCCGCAATAGCGTTGCAGCAGGTCGCGCGCCAAGGGCGTTTGCCACATGAGTCGGCCGTCGCGGGCGCGCACGGTGATCGAGGCATAACCAAAGGCGTCAAGGGCGTTGCGCGCCTGGCTGCGCTCGACCGCGCCGGCCTTCACATGCTGGGCGGTGCGCAGATGCACCCCCATGCGCGCCATCACCTCGCGCGGCTTGATCGGCTTGGTCACGTAATCGGCGCCACCGGCCTCCAGCGCGGCCACCAGGTGCTCGGTCTCGGTCAGGCCGGTCATGAAGATGATGGGGATGAGCGTGGTGTCGGGGTCGGCTTTGAGACGCCGCGCCACCTCGAAGCCGTCGATGCCCGGCATCACCGCATCCAGCAGGATCACGTCGGGCAAGGCCTGCTGCGCGCGCCGGATGGCGCTTTCCCCGTCCAGTGCCACGAGCACGGTGTAGCCCGCCTCATCCAGCGCATCGTGCAGCGGCGCCACGTTGTCGGGCACGTCGTCCACGATCAGCACCACCATCGCATCGGGCAGGGCCGTCAACGAAGGCGGCGGTGATGGGGCTTCCTGGGCGGTCATGGGGCAGTCGGTCAGGGCATTCATTCAGAGGGGTTCGCCGACCCACGGGCGGCAGAGGAACAGTGGGGCAGCAAACGCTGCTCAATGGCATCAAACCGGAACTCGCGCGCCAGCGTGCGCAACCCCTGGGCAAAGGCCGCTTGCTCAGGACGCTGCGCCACCCATTGAGACAGCCATTGCACGATGCCCTTGTAGTAGCCCATGCGCACGATCTCCAGCAAAGGCAGCAGCTCGTCATCGGCCAAGCCATGGCCTTGCCCCGGAGCCACCTCGGCCTGAAGCGCGGGCGGTGTGATCAGAACCCGCTCATCAGCGGAAGACTCCACCCAGCGCAGGCCCAGCACCTGCCCCAGCCACGCCACGAGGTCGTCGCGGCGCACCGGTTTCACAAAAAAATCGGGCGGGCTGTGCACCGCGGCGCCTTCGCTGTCGGCCGCCAGTCCCTTGTCAAACGCGTTTGCCGACACGATCGCCAATGGCACCCCGCCCCAGCCCCGTTCGCGCAGGCGGCGCAAGGTTTCCCAACCGTCGATGCCCGGCATGGCCAGATCCAGAAAGACCGCGTGGGGCGCCTGCTCGCTGCCGGGCGACAGCCCTTCCAGCAACGCCAGGGCGTCGTGCCCACTGGTGGCCATCTGCACCTCGAACCCCAGCGGTTGCAGCCAGCGCTGCAAGAGCTCACGGTCGGCCTCTTCGTTGTCCACCACCAGCACCCGACGGCGCGGTCCGTCGTAGCCATTGACCACGGGTGCAGGCAGCGTGCGCACCACCGCGCCATGGAGTTCGGGCAGCATCAGGCGCACGGTGAACACAGTGCCCTCGCCCGGTGTGCTGCGCACCTTCATCTCGCCGCCCATGAGGTCGGTGAGCATCTTGGCAATCGTCAACCCCAGACCGGTGCCCCCCGCGGCCCCCTGGTTCACGGGCGCCTGCGCGCTCACACCCTGCGCGCCGCGCGCAAACGGCTCGAAGACCCGCTCAAGCTCCTGGGCGCTCATGCCCGGTCCGGTGTCGTGCACCTCGAACTGGGCCATTTCCCGCGCGTAGGTCACGCGCAGCCGCACCTCGCCCGCGCGCGTGAACTTCACGGCGTTGCCCAGCAGGTTGATCAGGATCTGGCGCAGGCGCTTCTCGTCGGCGCGCACCGTTTCGGGCAAGGGCCTCAGGCCGTGGGTGTCGAGCACAAAGCGCAGTCCCTTGGCCGCCGCCTGCAACTCGAACATGCCCGCCACCTCTTGCATGGTCTGCGCGAAGGCCATGGGCTTGGGCTCCAGCGCGAGCTTGCCCGATTCGATCCGGGCGATGTCCAGCGTGCCCTCGATCAGGGAGAGCAGGTGTTCACCGCCGCGGTGGATGACCCGAATGGCCTGCGCCCGGTGGGGCGCAATGCCGGCGTCTTCCTGCAACAGCTGCGCATAGCCCAGGATGCTGTTGAGCGGGGTGCGCAGCTCGTGGCTGATGGTGCTGATGTAGCGCGTCTTGGCCTGGTTGGCCTGATCGGCCGCCTGCCGGGCGCGCTGCAGCAAGGCGTCGGTGCGCTGGTGCGAAGCAATCTCCTGCATCAGCAAATGGGTCTGGCGGTTGGATTCTTCCTGGGCCACCTCGCGTGTCTTGTGCGCCAACACCAACCACCAAGCCACCGTGGCCGCGATCAGCAGCAGCACCGCGTACACCCGCACAAAGCCCGAACGCAGGGCAGCTTCCAGCAGGTTGGCGTCGGCCATGGTCTCCAGGCTCGCGTCCAGCCCGGCGGCCTGCTGGCGGTACAGCAGCGCCAACACCGCCGCCAACACCGGCGCCATCACCAGCATCAGCAACAGGTAGTGGGCCAACCCCGCTTTGAGAAACGGCCACACGCGCTGGGGCAACACCCAACGCAAGGCCGCCTGCCACTGCTCGGACAGCCGCGCCTGGGGTTTGCAGAGATCGCCGCAGCGCGCATCAAGCGTGCAGCACAGCGAACAGATGGCCCCCTGATAGGCCGGGCAATGGGCCATGTCGGGACCCTCATATTCCCGCTCACAGATCACGCACCTGTGTGTCCCCGCGCCGCCTGCGGCGTCACCCTGGGAGGGGGCACACCAGCGGCCCGGCAAAGCCGGTTTCGCGGTGTGTGCTGGACTGGGCGGCCCTGGCGATGTAGTAGCGGCCTTCGTGGCCCAGGCGATCAACGGCGCCGACACAAGCGCCGTGACCATGGCGATCACCGCCGAAAGGCCTGCGCCAGGCCGCCCATCAACCCCAGGTGCGCCAGGATCGACAGCACCGACGCCAGCCCCATCGCGCCCACGCCCACCGGGTTGATGTCGTACAGGTAGGCGCGCTTGAACTCGATGCCCCTGGGGCTCCAGCCCATGGGCTTGTTGATCACCAGATCGGCCACCACCGCCATGATCCAGGCAATGGCGATGTTGGAGTAAAGCCCCAACACCTCGCCCAATGCCTGGAACACATTCATTTCCATGAGCATGAAGGCGATCAGCGTGTTGAACACCACCCACACCACGCGCCCCGGGTGGCTGTGGGTCAGGCGCGAGAAGAAATTGCTCCAGGCCAGCGAGCCGGCATAGGCATTCGTCACATTGATCTTCAGCTGCGAGACGACCACAAACAGGGCCGTGGCCACCACCGCCCAACCGTAGTGCGGAAACACGTATTCGTAGGCCGCCAGGTACATCTGGTTGGGGTCCACCGCGCGCTCGGGCGGCACCATGTGGCTGATGGCCAGGTAGGCCAGCAAGGCCCCACCCAGCATCTTCAACACCCCCAACAACACCCAGCCCGGCCCACCCGCCAGCACACACCCAGCCACCATTTCAAGGGCCGCTCAGGCTGGCGCGCGGGCATGAAGCGCAAATAGTCGGCCTGTTCGCCCATTTGCGTGATGAGCGCAATGCCCACCGTCAGAGCTGCACCAAACAGGTGCCAATCGAACGCGGAGCCCGCACCATTTTCGCCCCGTAATGCACCACTTTGGAGAACACCTCGGGATCCGCCAACCCCACCGCCACGAAGGGCACCACCATCATCACCAGCCACAACGGCTGGGTCCAGACCTGAAACCGGCTGATGACCGACACGCCATAGGTCACCAGGGGAATCACCACCAGCGCGCACAGCAAATAGCCCCAGGCCGGCGGGATGTCCAGCGCCAGTTCCAGGGCATAGGCCATCACGGCGGCTTCCAGCGCAAAGAAGATGAAGGTGAAGGTGGCGTAGATCAGCGAGGTGATCGTCGAGCCGATGTAGCCAAAGCCCGCCCCACGCGTGAGCAGGTCCATGTCAACGCCGTAGCGCGCCGCGTAAACGCTGATGGGCAGCCCCGCCAGAAAAATGATCAGGCCGGTGACCAGAATCGCCCAGAACGCATTGATGAAGCCAAACTTCACCAGCAGCGTGGCCCCCACCGCCTCCAGGATCAGGAAGGATGCCGCACCAAAAGCCGTGTTGGCCACGCGCCACTCGCTCCATTGGCGGAAGCGCTGCGGCGTGAAACGCAGCGCATAGTCCTCCATGGTTTCGCTGCCCACCCAGCTGTTGTAGTCGCGGCGCACCTTGATGATGCGCTGCGGCGCCGAGGCACTTTCGGGCTCGGGCAAGTCGGCACTGGGATCGATGGCAGGGACGGTTGACACCCCCTGGTTTTGCAGCTTTCATGCCACCCGGGCCCCACTTCAGGCCGCGATCGGTCGCCAGGGCACGCATTTTGCTGGCACCATGTCAGCCCACACCCTACGAAGCCACGACACGCGAACACGCCCCATGGAACTCACGCCCCGTGAAAAAGACAAGCTGCTCATCTTCACCGCCGCCTTGCTGGCCGAGCGGCGCAAGGCCCGCGGCCTCAAGCTCAACCACCCCGAAGCGGTGGCGCTGATCAGCGCCGCGGTGATGGAGGGCGCGCGCGACGGCAAGACCGTGGCACAACTCATGAGCGAAGGACGCACCGTGTTGACCCGCGACGACGTCATGGACGGCATTGCCGACATGATTCCCGACATTCAGGTGGAGGCCACCTTCCCGGACGGCACCAAGCTCGTCACCGTGCACCAACCGATACCGTAGAGGACACCCCCCGCGCCGCGCTGCGCGCGTCACCCCCCAGGGGGCGATGCGAGTGGCCCGGCGGAGCCGGTTCCACCGCATACTTTTTACAGACACTTCGCACGACCGCCCTTTCGGAGACCTGCCATGCAACACCGCTCATTGTTCAAACCACTGCTCGCTGCCGCCCTGACCGTGACATCCTTTGCAGCCTCCGCCCACACCGACCATGGCGCGCACAGCCTGATGGAAGGTCTGGTCCATCCGTTTGGCCTGGACCACCTGCTGGCCATGGTGGCCGTGGGCGCGTGGTCGGTCTCGGCCCTACCCACCGGCAAAACCTGGCAAGGCCCGGCCACCTTCCTGCTGGCGCTGGTGATCAGCGCGTTCGCAGGGGCTGCGGGCCTGACCGTGCCCTACCTGGAACACGCCATCGCGCTGTCGGTGGTGCTGTTCGGCGCCATGCTGGTGCTGGCGGCCCGGCCGATGCCGCCCGCGGCCGGCCTGGGTCTCATCGCTGCCGCCGCCGCTTTGCACGGCCTGGCCCACGGCGCCGAAACACCCGCCAGCGGCTTTGCGGGCTACGCGGTCGGCTTCCTGGCAACCACCGCCGCGCTGCACCTCGGCGGCGTGGGCATCGGTTTGACCATCCGGCGCCTGTTCGCCGAACGCCGGGGCATCGCACTGGGCAGCCTCGGCGCGATGCTCGGTGGCGCCGGTCTGGTGCTGTTCACCCAACTCTGAGGGCACAACCATGATCCCCGGTGAACTCCTCGTTGACGAGGGCGAACACGCCCTCAACCCTGGCCGCCGCACCACCACGCTCGTGGTGCACAACAGCGCCGACCGCCCGGTGCAGGTGGGCTCCCATTACCACTTTGCCGAGACGAACGCCGCGCTCAGCTTCGACCGCGCCGCAGCCCAGGGCATGCGCCTGAACATCGCCAGCGGCACCGCCGTGCGCTTTGAACCCGGTCAGCAGCGCACCGTCGAACTGGTGGTCTACGCGGGCGACCGCATCGTCTGCGGCTTTCGCGGCCTGACCCAGGGCAAGCTGCAATAACGCAACAAACCAGGCACCACGAGAAACCGGCTTCGCCGGACCTCAGCCCCCCTTTTTCGAGGTCGAGGCAGTGGCGCCGCAGGCGGCGCGGTGGTCAATACGAAATCGTTGTGCGGGTCACCACAGGCTGGCCCGGCGCGGCCAGCACGAAGAAGCCCGGCAGCCCGGCGGTGCCAAAGCGAGACGCGGGGTTGCGCACAAACGTCGAGTCGCTCAGCGTCATCAGCCCGGTGCGGTTGTTGCTCACATAAAACACCGCGCTGCCCCCTTCCACCGCCGTGTTGTCGCTGACCACGCTGCCATAGACCGAGAGCGTGAAACTGTTGCCGTCGTTGTAGATGGCGCCGCCGCTGCCGCCGCCCGGTGTGCCCGCGCGCTGCGGGTTGGCGCCATAGCCCACCGCCGTGTTGTGGCTCAGCAGGCTGTTGAAGACGCTGTAAGACACCCCGATGCTGCTCAGCGCCCCGCCATTGGAGCAGGAGTTGCCCAGGCCGGCGCCGCCGCCGAAGGTGCTCTGCACCACGTACACCGGGCGGTTCTGGTACATGCTCAGCACCCGCACCGCCCCACCGCCCACATCGGGCCCGGTGGTTTCGCAGCGATTGTTGGTGAACACGCTGTTGACGATCTTGAACTGCCCCCCGCGCACGAAGATGGCGCCGCCACCGCCGCCGTCGGTGGTCTGGCCGGTGGAGTTGCCATTGACGAAACGCATGTTCTGCACCGTCAGGCGGGGCGCTTCCTGGTTGTTGCAGGTGGGCGTGGTCCACACCTGTGCCGGATCGCAGGTGTTCTGGTAAAGGATGCGCACGCTGCCGCCGCCATTGAGCGTGATCAGGCCCTGCCCGTCCAGCGTCACATCGGGCCGGTTGTTGAACACCTTGGCGGTGCTGGTCATGTTGATGGTGACCGGGCTGGGTCCGCAGTTGAAACGGATCTTGCCGCCCAACGCCACCGCGTCCACCACGGCCTGCCCGGTGCAGCTGGCGGGCGTGCCCGTGCCCACCACGCGGTCGGGCTGGCTGGTGTCGACCTCGCGCCCCTCCGCCGGCACCGGCACGGTGTTGGTGTGGTTGCCCGGCGCATCGGGCGCGCCGGCGTCGGCTGTGCCCAACACATAGTAGGCCGCCCCCTCATAGGCGTAGGAAGGCAGGCTGGCGATCACGTTGCCGGCCTCGGTGCCGCTCACGGTATAGAAGTGAAACCCCTGCCCGGTCCGATAGAAGCGGTACAGCGGGCGAAACCCCGTTCCAGCCACCTGGCTGGCGTAGTACGCGACGCCCTCCAGCCGGTACTGAGGCAGATTGGCCACGATGTGGTCGCGTTCGCTGGCGCTGATGGTGTAGAAGTGCACCCCGGTCTGCTGGTTGAGAAACCGAAACACCGGGCTCAAGCCTGTGTCGCTCTGGCTGCTGGCCTGAAACGCGGCCCCTTCGTAGGTCATGTACGGCACGCTGGCGCGCACCGCATCGCGCTCGGTGACACTGGATGTGTAGAAATGCGCCGAGGTGTTCTGGTTGTAAAAGCGGTACACGGTCACCGGCGTGAGCGCTTTGGCCGTGGCTACAGCGGCACTGGCCTTGGCGGCGGCCGATCCCTCCGCCTGGGAAGCGGCCTTCAGGTCCGCCGCGTTCAGCGCCGCCCCTTTTGCCCACAACGCCGCCTCGTCGGCCGGGCTTTCCGTCTCCACGGCCCCGGCTGCCACCAGTTCTTGCGAAGCCGCCTCACCCCCACCCGGCGCCTGCCCACCACCACAGGCCACCAGCGCCAGGGAAATCGTCGAAGACAGCACCATGGCAGACGCCATGCGCGAGAACACAAACAAGGAAGAACGATTGGATTGCATGATCGACCCAGGCCTGCGCATTCGCAAGCGCACTTGAATTGGTTTTGATCCACCTGGCCATCGCTGGGGTGCGCCGGCCTGCGGGCAATGGGGCCTTGCGCCATTGGCACGATCCGTGCATAACGCCAACAGAAAACGAGAAGCCTCCGAAAAGAAGCCCCAGAGCACCCTGTACCGACCCCCGCCAATTGGAACACCTCACACCGCAAGGCGAGCCATCCGCCGGGCATCAGAGTGTGAGCACCGGTTACAAGCGGCCACCCGCCAAGCGCCGCTCCTTTCGTCCAACCCAGACCACCATGACCGCCATTTCCCGCAGCGCCTACGCCGACATGTTCGGCCCCACCACCGGCGACCGAGTGCGCCTTGCCGACACCAGCCTGATCGTTGAAGTCGAAAAAGACTACACCCTGGGCGCGGGCGGTTACGGCGAAGAGGTGAAATTCGGCGGGGGCAAGACCATCCGCGACGGCATGGCCCAAAGCCAGCGCACCAACGCCCCCTACGCAGGCCCTGGGGACCGCACCGGGGGCGCAGTGGACACCGTGCTCACCAACGCGCTCATCATCGACCACTGGGGCATCGTCAAGGCCGACATCGGTCTGAAAGGTGGGCGCATCGCCGCCATTGGCAAAGCCGGCAACCCCGACACCCAACCCGGGGTGGACATCATCATCGGCCCCGGTACCGAGATCATCAGCTGCGAGGGCCACATCGTCACCGCCGGTGGCATCGACAGCCACATCCACTTCATCTGCCCCCAGCAGGTCGACGAAGCCCTGGCCTCGGGCGTGACCACCATGCTCGGCGGTGGCACCGGCCCTGCCACCGGCACCTTCGCCACCACCTGCACCCCCGGCCCCTGGCACATCGAGCGCATGCTGCAGGCCGCCGATGGCCTTTCGATGAACCTCGGCTTCCTGGGCAAGGGCAACGCCAGCCAACCCGCCCCCCTGCACGAACAGGTCAACGCCGGCGTCATTGGCCTGAAGCTGCACGAAGACTGGGGCACCACCCCTTCGGCCATCAGCAACTGCCTCGACGTGGCCGAAGAAGCCGACGTGCAGGTGGCGATCCACTCCGACACGCTCAACGAGTCGGGCTTTGTGGAAGACACCATCGCCGCCACCAAGGGCCGCACGCTGTGCGCCTTCCACACCGAAGGCGCCGGCGGTGGCCACGCGCCCGACATCATCCGCGTGGTGGGCGAGACCAACTTCCTGCCCTCCTCCACCAACCCGACCATGCCCTACACCGTCAACACGCTGGACGAGCACGTGGACATGCTCATGGTCTGCCACCACCTCGACGCGTCGATTCCCGAAGACCTGGCCTTTGCCGAGAGCCGCATCCGCCGCGAAACCATCGCCGCCGAAGACATCCTGCACGACATGGGTGCCATCAGCATCATGAGCAGCGACAGCCAGGCCATGGGCCGCGTGGGCGAGGTGGTGATCCGCACCTGGCAGACGGCCGACAAAATGAAAAGCCAGCGCGGCACGCTTGAACAAGACAGCGCCCGCAACGACAACTTCCGCGTCAAGCGCTACATCGCCAAATACACCATCAACCCGGCCATTGCCCACGGCATCGCCCACACGGTGGGTTCGCTGGAGGTCGGCAAATGGGCCGACATCGTGATCTGAAGCCCGCGTTCTTTGGCGTCAAACCAACCGCCGTGTTGCAGGGCGGCACCATTTCGCTGGCCGCCATGGGCGACCCCAACGCCTCCATCCCCACGCCCCAGCCGGTGCACTACCGCCCCATGTTTGGCGGCTATGGCAGCTCCTTGCCCCGTGGCAGCCTCACCTTCATTTCGCAGGCCGCGCAGGCCGCTGGCGTGGCCGAGCGCTACGGCCTGAAAAAAGGCACCGTGGCGGTGAAAGGCTGCCGCGGCGTGACCAAGGCCAGCATGGTGCACAACAGCTACCTACCCACCATGGAGATCGATCCCCAGCGCTACACCGTGCGGGCCGACGGCGTGCTGCTCACCTGTGAGCCCGCCACCCAGCTCTCGCTGGCGCAGCGTTATTTCCTGTTCTGATCGCCCGATGCTGCAAGCCAACAAACTCATCGCACAAGGCCGTGGCCTTGCCCCCGTCCTCATCAAACGCGCACCCAGCCTGGAGCTGGACTGGGACCTGCGCCAGAAAAGCCGCTTCGAAGCCACCGCCTCCGACGGCCAGGCCGTGGGCGTCTTTCTGCCGCGTGGCACCGTGCTGCGCGGCGGGGATGTGCTCGTGGGCACCGACGGCAGTTTCGTGCGCGTGATCGCTGCGTCACAAACGGTGCTGCGCATCACCGCCTGCACCGCCCACGACCATGGCCACAGCCACGACCACGGCGCCTTCGATCTCATGCGCGCGGCCTACCACCTGGGCAACCGCCATGTGCCCATCGAACTCAAGCCCGACCACCTCAAGATCGAACCCGACCACGTGCTCGCCGACATGTTGCGCGCCATGCACCTGACGGTGGAGGAAGTCAACGCCCCCTTCGAACCCGAATCGGGCGCCTATGGCCATGCCAAATCACACAGCCACGGGCACAGCCATGGTCACGGTCACCATGGCCATGACCACAGCAGCGATCACGATCACGATCACGACCATGGGCACGCACACGCGCACACACACGCTCATGACTGAGAGCACCGGCCTGGCCAACACCGGCCTGCTGCAACTGCTCTGGCTGGCCTCGCCCACTTTGCCGGTGGGCGGCTTCTCGTATTCCGAAGGCCTGGAGGCCGCGGTGGACCAAGGCCTGGTGAGCGACGAAGCCAGCGCCACCGCCTGGGTGCTCGACCAGTTGCAACTCGGCCTGGCACGCAGCGATCTGGCCGTGGTCGCGCAGGCCATTCCCGCCTGGCGCGCAGACGATCTGGCGCGCATCAACGCCCTCAACGACTGGATCCTCCACACCCGCGAGACCCAGGAGTTTCGCCTGCAAGCCGAACAGATGGGCCGCTCTCTCCAGGCGTGGGCGCACTCCCTCGGCGAGCTCGGGCAAGGCATGTACGAACAACTCAAAAACGCCGAGCTCGACCCGCCCACCTACCCCGTGACCATGGCTTGCGCCATCGCCCACAGCGATGCCCGCGTGCCCGACGCCCTGCTCACCTACGGTTTTGGCTGGGCTGAAAACATGGTGCAAGCCGCGATCAAATCGGTGCCGCTAGGCCAAAGCGCCGGCCAGCGCATGGTGGCGCGCCTCGCCCAGGCGCTGCCCGCCGCCGCTGAAGAAGCCCTGCGCCTGACCGACGACACCCGGCAAGCCTTCACCCCCCTGCTCGCCATACTTTCCGCCCAACACGAAACCCAATACTCCCGCCTCTTCAGATCGTAGAAAGAGACACCCCCTGCGCCGCTTTGCGGCCTCCCCCTGGAAGGGGGACCACGCCTGTGGCCCGGCGGAGCCGGTTCCACGGCGTGCGCTGGCAGGGTCCTCCACCATCCATCTTCCTCTACACCATGACCGCCCTGCACAACATTCCCAACCGCACCAAATCCCTGCCCCCGCTGCGCGTGGGCATCGGCGGCCCGGTCGGCTCCGGCAAGACCACCCTGCTCGAAATGCTCTGCAAAGCCATGCGCGAGCAATACGACCTGATCGCCATCACCAACGACATCTACACCAAGGAAGACCAGCGCCTGCTCACCGTCAGCGGCGCCCTGCCAGCCGAACGCATCATGGGCGTGGAAACCGGCGGTTGCCCGCACACCGCCATCCGCGAAGACTGCTCCATCAACCTGGAGGCCATCGACCGCATGCTCGGCCAGCACCCCGACGCCGACGTGGTCTTCATCGAATCCGGCGGCGACAACCTCGCGGCCACCTTCAGCCCCGAGCTGAGCGACCTGACCATTTACGTGATCGACGTGGCGGCCGGCGAAAAGATCCCGCGCAAAGGCGGCCCCGGCATCACCAAGAGCGACCTCTTCGTGATCAACAAAACCGACCTCGCCCCCCACGTGGGCGCCAACCTCGACGTGATGCGCGCCGACACCGACCGCATGCGCCCCGACCCGGAGCGCCGCCCCTGGGTCATGACCAACCTCAAGACGCTGGACGGCCTGAAAGACGTGGTGCGTTTCATTGAAACGCGGGGCATGCTGGTGGGCAAAGAGGGCAAAGAGGCACAGGGCGCCAGCACCAGTGGCTGACCCCACCCGTCAACGCCCCCCAGCGAAGGGGCAGGGTACCGGCTATGCGACCGGTGCTTGGGCAGTGCGCACCCAGCGCTGAAGCAGGGCCTGCAGCCGCTCACCAAAACGCCTGGCCGTCTCAAGATCGCCAGGCAACATCTCGTCCACCCCCGCGTCGACCGGCGTGGTGGCCATCGCGCCAGACGAAGAACCGATGTAGTTCAAGTCGTTGCGACTGGCCGCCTTGGTGTTGGAAGGCATCATGCCGGTGCCCACCCAGATGCCGCTGTGCTGCAGTGGCCAGGGTGATGAAATACTGCAAGGTGGATAGCTTGTCGCCGCTCATGCTCCCGCTGTTGGTGAAACCCGCAAAGAGCTTGTCTTTCCAGCGCTGCGCCATCCCACGGCGCCGACGAGTCGTCGGCGAACTTCATGAATTGCCAGCTCGCTCCACCCATGTAGGTGGGCGAACCCATCACGATCAGATCGGCCTTCGCGAGCCGGCCCCAGTCCGCTTCGGGCAAATGCCCGTTGGCGTCGATTTCCAGCAAGGCCGCCCCGGCGCCCTCGGCCACCGCCTGCGCCAACCGCCGGGTGTGTCCGTGGCCCGAATGAAACACAACCACCGCACGGCCTTCTGCGTTCGCGCCCTTCATTGGGCGGCCCTCCAGCGCGCAACCGTCTCCTGCACGAACGCGCGGTAGCTGCGCAGCGGGCCACCCAAATCGCTCTGCATGCGCTCAACGGCGGCCGCGCCAGCCACCTCCCCATCCCTTTGCATGCGCGCCACCATGAGGCGCATGTCATAAGCCATCCAATCGGGGGCAAAGGTCTTGAACCGCGCCGCGAACGGCCCGATGTCGTCACCGGCATAGCAAACCGGCTTGCCCAACACCTCGCTCCACACCGATGCCGCGGCTTCACCGCTCAGCGTCTCGGGGCCCACGATATCGAGCACCTCACTCGGCAGCGGCTCGCTCGCCGCGTGGCGGCGCAGCAAATGGTGTACCGCCATCTGCGCCACGTCGCGCGCATCCACCATGGCAATGCCCGCCCCACCAATCGGCATGGGGTACACCCCCCGTTCGAGCACATCGTCTTGAACCAGCGCGTCGTCGTTCTGCATGAAATAGGCCGCGCGAAGAACGGTCGTGTGCATGCCGAACTGCTCGATCATGCGCTCTACCGTGTGTTTGCCGGTGAAGTGCGGCACCTCGGTGAAGCGGTCGCTGTGCATGACCGAGAGGTAGACGATGCGGTCGATGCCCGCCTCTCGCGCCAGGTTGAGCGCGATCAGCGCCTGGGTGATCTCGTCGGCGGCCACCGTGTTGAGCAGAAAGAGCGTTCTCACGCCCGCCATGGCCGCGCGCATCGACGCCACATCCAGAAAGTCGCCTTTGGCCACCTCAACGCCGGACGGAAAACGCGCCTTCTCTGGTGAGCGGGTGAGCGCGCGAACGCGCGTGCCTTGGGCGGCCAGCAGCGCCACCACGTTTGAGCCGATCAGGCCCGTGCTGCCTGTGACAAGAAGGGTCATTGAAATTCCTTGAATGTGTGCATGGATGAAAGAAAAGTGCCGGTTCGTTCCGCCTCCGCAAGCCACGAATGCGCACGCCTCTGGGCAGAACATGCAACCGATTATTGGCGCCTTGTCCCAATTGAAATAGACTCGTTTTGCAGACACAGGTGTGCCAAAAAATGAACAATGAAAACCATTCCATCGACGACCTCCAGTGGTTCATCAAGATCGCCGAGGCCGGCAGCCTTTCGCGGGCAGCCCGCCAGCTCGACGTACCCAAATCCACTTTGTCGCGCCGCCTGGCCCGCATGGAAGCTGCCGCAGGCACCAGCCTGGTCAAGCGAAACACCCGCGCCTTCTCGCTGACCGACGCCGGTCAGCGCCTGGTGGAAGCCACCGCCCCGCTGATCCACAAACTCAACACCGTGACCCAGGGGCTGTTCTCTCCCGAGGCCGTGCCCAGCGGGCGCGTGCGGCTCGCAGCCTCGGCCACCTTTGGCAAAGTGGTGCTGCTTCCGCTGGTGACCGATTACTTGCACCGCCACGAAAACCTGGCGCTGGACGTCAAACTCAGCAACCGCCACATCAACATCGTCGAAGAAGGCATCGACCTGGCCGTTCGCATTGGCGAACTGGCCGACTCCAGCCTGAAAGCGCGTTCCGTGGGCACCGTTCGGCCCGCCCTCTTTGCCAGCCCGGCCTACGCAAAACGGCACGGACTGCCCAGGGACCCGAGCGAGCTCAGCCAACACGCCGGCCTGCTGCAGTCGCGAGATGCCGAAGAGGTCAAGCTGCGCTCGCGCAACCGGTCGGTCAAAGCCACCTTGCGCTCCCGCCTGACCATCGGCCCCTCAGACGCCCTGCTCGACCCCACCCTGGACGGCCTGGGCATCGCGGTGCTGCCCGAATTTCAGGCCGCTCCGCTGGTCGCCTCGGGCCAACTGGTCCGGGTGTTGGAAGACTGGCAAATGCCCCCTCTGAAGGTCCATCTGGTCTACCCCGCGCAGCGCCACCAGTCACACACGGTTCGGGCACTGATGGCCTTCTTGGTGGAGCGCTTGCCAGGGCAGCTGAACGCCCTTTCGATCGGCCCTAGTGTGCTGTCCCGCCAATAGTTGCATCAAATGAAACCGAAGGATTCGCGCCCAGGGCAAGGCGCAATCCGCAGTGATAGCTCGTGCTATCGCGAGGATCTGCAACGCAGCCATGGGTGTGAAGGCGAGGTTTCATATGCGAGTCATTTGTGGGACAGCACACCAGGTCACACCAATGATCGAGTCCATGGGTCTGCAGACTCAAGACGACAGTATCTGCACTTCGGATACCGCTCCGTCTCGTTAGCAGGACTCCGTTCGTGCTCAACCAACGGTGCAATGAAAAGGCGAGAGCAAGAGTTGATCGACTCGAGTGGCTTCACGCCACTGCTACCGCAAAAGAAAGCCGCTGGGCACCCGTGCACAGCGGCTTTCGTGTGAATCCGGCCCGACCTTGTTGGCTAGACTGGGTGAGCCACACCTCATTGGGGCAATGGGTCCAGCACACGCCGCCATCGGACGCAATGTAAAGGCGGCTTCCGCGAATAGCCAAGCCGCCCACGCTATTCAGTCCGGCAGGCAAAGACAAAGAAAAACCCCGGGCTGTATGGCGTGCCAACAATCGTGGTGACCTCACCAGACGGCGTGATTCTCCGCACGGCATAGCCGCGATAGTCCGCTGTGTACACATTGCCAGTGGCCTGGTTGACCGCGAGTGCAAAGGGGTGATCAAATTGGGCGGCGGTTCCCTGCCCGTCCACAACACCAGCCGCATTCTTTGTCCCGCAAGCGTTGTCACCAACCGAAGCGTAATCTTCCGAATACGGTTGTTGTACTCGTCTGCAACATATAGGTTGTCACCGCGTCGATACCGATCTGAGCGATAGAAGAAACGGGCTGCAGTCCCAACGCCATCAGCAGAGCCCGTCCGCCCAGTGCTTGTCTCAGAGCGGCCCCGCAAAGTGGTGACGATTCCCGTGGGGGCAGTTGAACGGCTTGGTTATCTGTATCGCTGACATAGATGTTGCCCGCGCTGTCTTTGGCGATGCCCTCAATATCATTGGAATCGAGCCGTCGAGCCTGACCACTGACATAGCCTTGGCCGGCAAAACTGCCAGCAATCGTGGTAACCAATCCTCTGGCGTGACGCTTCTGATGGTTCGAGCATCACCGACAAACCCATGCTCACCGAATCAAACGTCACGGACTTCAGGTTGCTCATTGCGGCACCACTTCCGACGCCATCGGCAATGAATAGTAGCCATCGTGACTCCCAACAAAGTTTGTCACCAGTCCCGCAGGAGAAATTCGCCTCAACTCTGACCGACCCGTAGGTAGTTTTCATGTCAACTACAAACAGATCACCTAGGATTGAACGCCATCCCACGGAGCCTCTGAATCGAGCCGATTCGCCTTGGGCGTTGAGGTAACCCATCGTATTCGCCCGCCAGCAAGCGAGGCCAAGGCGCGCTGTGAGCCAACTGAGGAATTGACGTGGTAGCCCACGCCTTCGTATTGATAACCGTGGGCAAATTGGCGGCGATGGAATTTTCGGCAGCGCTGGCGGTATAGAAGTGGAAGCCTCGTTGCTGGGAAGTGGTACAGCGGGGTGGTGCCAGTCTGGGCGGTGGGGCTCGCGAAATAAGCCACACCATCCAGATTCATCCAGGTGCTGTACCAACAAGTTGTTCTTCTCACTTTCGCTGATGGTGTAGAAGTGGGCGCCCGAGCGGTGTTGTAAAAGGATAGACGGGCAAGCCCGGCGCTTGTGGCGTCTCCAAGCGCTAAAGACAGACCCCATAGCGAAATTGCGGCAAGGTATTGAGAAACGTGTCGCGCTCGGTCAGTTCCCTTCGTGAACATGCGCTCCGGTGTCAATATTGAAAATCGATATGGGGAGCCGCAGGCGCCGAAATTGCCTTGGCAAAGGCTATCCGACACGCTCTGCGGTGGTTCTCCCTCGACGCGAGTTGCCTCTTCATCATCGACCTGTCGACCTCTGCACGGTTCATTGCCGCCGCTGCTCCCAAGCAGATTTCCGCCTTGATATCAACGGCTCCGCCTGTAGAGCCTCTGACTCGGCCGTCAGCGAAGGCTCACTTGCAGATGTGGTGCCGCCCGCCACCCGACTCTCTCCCTCCCCCACATGAGGCGAGCATCACGCACATCGTGGCGGCAACCAACACGCTACTGTAAGAACGACTCATTCTTCCCCATGAAACACATCAAATGAAATAATTATATTTATTGATTGTTACAAGATAGTTCTTAAGACCCCATAATGTAAACCAATAAGCGCAGTATCATCCCACTTTGGGTGAGGCACCTTGGTCTGGAAAGCACCCGAGGGGGTATGGCGCATCTGCGGTGAACGTGCGTCTTTGGCCTTGACTCAGCATCTCGACCCATGGGGCCGAATTGGGTTGACACCCACCGAAACACTCCCACCACCAGATCCGGGTGCTTGGGATGGTTTTACGGAAGCGGGCAGGCTCGATCAACGGAAAATCGCTCAGGACTGAGACAACATTCACCTGAGGTGAAGGTCTCGCAGCTACTGACACCACATCGTTCAAGGCCTGCAATCGGCCGGCTATCGCCAGACGGAGCAGCATGTCCACCGTGCCTCCGCGCACCCAATTCTACCCAAGCAGTTGTCATGAGCGACGCTCGGTTGAGCGCAAACTGAAGCCATCCACCCCGTTCTGCGAAAGGTTTGCTTTTGCTGGATCAGTTCAGACGCACTGTGGCTCTACACATCACGCATCAACTTCGCAATTTTGGGAATTCACCTCGACACTTTGCATAGATAGGATGCTGATGCTCGTTGGTCCACGAGCTTGCCGATCAAACACCAGCTCACTACAACCTTGCCACCCAAGCCCTCATTCATGGACACGACAACCACCTTGGTTGTCGAAACAGAAGCAAACCGCTGGGAAGGGTGTGGACACCTTTGCGGATGAGACGCAGCCTACTGACGTCAACGGTGCCTGACGCCCGCGCGATGCATGCCCGCTGCACAGCATTGCGACAAACCACGACAAGACACCGTCTCCTGCCACGGTTGGCGAGCCATTTCCGCCCGTTCACGCTCATAGGCGCATTCGACATCACCTCGACCGGCGAATTTCCCTGAGCCTCTCCTTCATTCTAAGACCCGTTTTCCAAACTGGTCCGAGCGTTCGCCTGTCCGGCATCACCCGAGCGCGCGCATCTTTCACTCAACTTCGCCCCGTCCCATAGCCTTCGCACACCGGCCTGCCTTCCATTCACCTCTACCTCCCCAGAACCTCCTCGAACCGCCACGCCGCCCTTCCTCCCTTGATCGCCGCCAGCCTCAGCTACACCGCCGCCAGCCACGCCGACACCATGCCCGGCAACGAAGCCGAGGTCTCCGTACTCGGTGCCGAGCCACCCCCGCAGCCTGACCGGCGATGAGCGACAAGCCCGCGGTCGCCCACCGTGGGCCTGAACTACCAGCAGGGCCGCTTTTGCCAGTACCGAGCGCGGCATTGGCTAGAGCTCGTGCAAATGGGCGGTTTCACGTCTTCAAGCGTCCGCCAGCGTCGACCGGCGCTGACGGTGACCGTCAAGACAGCCCGCGCCTCGTGGGCATGGGCAAGATCAAGGCCACCGGCCTGCTGGCTGGCGCCGGCTATCAGGCATTCGATGGCCTGGTCAACCTCAACCTCGTTCACCTGATGAGCACCAAGCGCAGTCTAATGGCGACCAGACCGTGCTCAACGCCGCGCTGAGCTTCCCGGTCTGGGGAGACAAGCTTGGTGGCTTTCTGAGCCTGGGGCCACGCACGGCAATCGCCAACACGCCCAGACCTACTATGGCGTGACCGCCGCACAGGCGGCCAGTTCCGGCAACCCGGTCTTCAACGCCAAGGCCGGCTGGATGAGCTGCGACCTGAGCCTGGGCCTGAACTACACCATCGACAACCACTGGTCGGCCAGCGCCAGCATTGGCCGCCACGAGCGGCTCAACGCGGCGGCAGACAGCCCGCTCTTCGCCACCAAGAAGGCCACCGTGGCTCGGCATCGGTCAGCTACCGCTTTGAACGCCGAACGCTGAACGCTGAACGCAGAACACTCAAAGCCAAGCACCGCGCGCCATTCACAGCCAGTCGCTCGCCGAGCCGCCAACTGGCTCGGTGCCGCGATGTCGGCCTGCGGCGGTTGGGCCGGCACCGCGGCGCCGCAAGCAAACGCGCCACCGCTCGCTCGCCGTGGTGCCCAGCCCCTTGGCACAGCCCCCTTGCGCAACCCCTGCGGGTTGCAAGCCTCGCTGGCCGTCAACCCCACCCGACACGTCGATGGCGTGCTCACCGCCCACCCCAGGTGCCTCACCATGACCTATCCACGCTTGCGCGCCCTGGCGCGGCCGATCCCACTGGCCCTGCTGCTCGGTTTCTTCACGGCCATCCCGGTGATCAACGGCGGCGTGCTCAGCCTGCAGGTGCTGTTCAATGCTGTCCCCGCCGACAGCCTGCGCCTGATGGTGGCGCCCACCGCGCTGTTCCTGCATGCACTCGCCGGCACCACCTTTGGTGTCACAGGGCCATTGCAATTCACCCGCGCCCTGCGCGGGCGCTATGACCGCCTGCACCGCGTGTCGGGCCGGGCTTTCGTGGTGTCGGGCCTGTGGCTCGGGCTATCGGGGTTGATGCTGCTGGTGCGCGTGGAGTCGGTCGCCACGGCTGTGCTCGACGCCGCCCGCGGATGCGCAGGCGCGGCGCTGCTGGTGGCGCTTGCCCAAGGGATGCGCGCCATCCGCGCCCACGACTTTGTGGGCCACCGCGCGTGGATGATCCGCGCCTACGCCATTGGCAAGGGCTCTGGCACCGTGGCGTTGGTGTTCTTTCCCATCTACCTCGTTGCCGGCGTGCCCTGGGCAGGGCCTGGCCGCCGACCTCGCCATCACCACCTGGTGGGCCCTCAACCTCGTTCTGGCCGAAATCGTCATTCGCCAGAAGGCGTCACACACCTGATCGTCCCACGGTGGGCCGCAAGCGCAAGCCCCAGGCGTTGCAGCGCATCGAAAAGCCGGGCATGCTGACGGCGGCAGGGCCTGCAGCCGCAGCCGAGATTCCAGGGTGTCACGAATCGGCCACAGGGGCAGAAAGCAAAGGCAGGCGCTCACCCGCGCGGAATTCGGGCGGGTGGATCGACCGGGCTGATGGGTGCTGATGGGTGTGGACAAGTTACCCTCGGCCGGTGGCCGGGTTGTTCATGTCCGCACCATCGAAGACCGCTGCCATTTATCTCGATCCAACCGCTCTCAAGGACCCGCACCATGACCACACCCATCCCTGCCACCCTGATCCCCGGCGACGGCATTGGCCCCGAAATCGTCGACGCCACGCTGGCGGCCCTCGATGCGCTCCAGGCGCCTTTTGAGTGGGACCAACAGATCGCTGGCCTGGAGGGCGTCAAGCAGGCCGGAGACCCCTTGCCGCAAGCGACCCTTGACAGCATCCGCCGCACCCGCCTGGCGCTCAAAGGCCCGCTGGAAACACCCTCGGGCGCAGGCTACCGCTCATCGAACGTGCGCCTGCGCGAGGAGTTCAACCTTTACGCCAACCTGCGGCCCGCCAAGACCATCATTCCCGGCGGGCGCTTCGACAACATCGACCTCGTTGTGGTGCGAGAGGAACCTTGAGGGCCTGTACATCGGCCGAGCACTACGTGCAGATCGACGACGACCCGCATGCCGTGGCCATTGCCACCGGCATCAACACCCGCGCAAGCGGCCGCCGTTTGCTGGAGTTCGCCTTTGACCAGGCCGTGGCCACCGGACGCAAGAAGGTGACCATCGTGCACAAGGCCAACATCATGAAAGCGCTCACCGGCATCTTTCTGAAGAGGGCAAAGCGCTGTATGAGCGCCAATACAAAGGCCAGTTTGAACTCGAAACCGTGATCATCGATGCCTGCGCAATGAAGCTGGTGCTCAACCCCTGGCAGTTCGACATGCTGGTCACCACCAACCTGTTTGGCGACATCCTGTCGGATCTGGTGGCCGGCCTGGTGGGTGGCCTGGCATGGCGCCAGGCGCCAACATCGGCGCAGACGCCGCCATCTTCGAAGCGGTGCACGGCTCGGCGCCCGACATCGCGGGCAAAGGCATCGCCAACCCCACCGCCCTGCTGCTCGCCGCCGCGATGATGCTCGACCATGTGAAGCTCACCGACAAAGCCACGCACCTGCGCCAGGCGCTGGACGCCACGCTGAACACCGACCAGGTTCGCACCGGCGACCTGGGCGGCAAAGCCTCCACGGCCGAATTCACGCGGGCGCTGGTCAGCCGGATTGCCAACGGCTAGTCGCCAGCCTTGGCTCGCTTGTCGATCCCATGTCGATCCCAGTTGCCCAATGGCTTCTGCTGATGCCTATTCGGGCAGAACGCAAAGGCACCGAGGCTGTGGTTTTGAAGGGTTGGGAATTGGGGGAGCGGTCACGGGCAAGCGACAAGGCTTGGCCCTCAAGAACCATTCAAGCCCCCACGTTCGCTTGAAGCTCAGTGCACCTCTTCGACGGTCGGCGCATCAAACGCCCACCCCACCAGCGCACGCGCGCCCAGGTAGGCGTTCTTCAGGCGCTCGGAAAGGCTGTCCAAATCCACTTCGCCCCGGGTGTCGCAAGGTATGAAGACGCTGGAACCCTGATGAAACAGTGGCGCAAAACACAGTTGATGTGTTGCTGATCCGTGATGGGATGTCATGTGCACTCCCCCATACATAAAGAGCGGCAACCTGTCATTACCAGGGCCCAGGCCGACTGCGCAGGCCCCGTATGCCCCGGTCGCCCAGTCGAGGCACGCCTTCATCTTCGACCTTTGCTTCAGCGGCAAGCGGCAAAGCGCCAGTAAAGATGCGCTTCTTGGTGCTTTCAGGTCAACGTGATCGGGGCGCATTCTTTTGGGTCTTCCGGCAGGCATGGCGGAGGGTCTGGACACGGCGCGACGTGCTGACATCGCTGGCGGCGCAGCGATTCTTGAAGCTGGGCACGATTCGGCACCAGACTTCGCTGACACGGAAGTGGCCAAGGTCACCGACAAGGTCACGCGACTGTGCCAGGCGCTCGATGCCATGTTGACCATCGACCACAGGCGAACTGGGTGGCAAAGCCACCGCGGTCGAGTTCACGAGGGCACTGGTCAGCAGATTCGCAAACGGCTGAAAGGCGCAAGCACACCCGTGAAGATCAGCTTCTGGAAATGAAGGCATGAGATATTCCATGCATGCACCAACTGCCGAAGAATGCGCTCACGCGGCCAGGGGACAAGCCTGTGGATAACCAGTGCTTCCACGGTGAAAAGTCACGCGACGACAACGACTTTTCCTTGAAATTCAATTCTGTGGATCGTTTCATCAAAGGACAAGGGCCATCGCTTTCCTTGAAATGAAGCGCCTCCACTTCACATCTGGCCTACTTATTCCGGAAAAGTTCAGTACATGTCAGTGGCACAGGTCTTACTTCCCCTGCAGAGAAAAGGAAGCCAACAGGCAAAAGTCAAGACCTGAGGTGAGGCCACGAGCCCGGTCCTGCTGGTTTCCTCCCGCTGAATGGGATTCGCGGATATCAAATCTGACACGATCCTGCCCTTGCTGTGATGAAAACTGCTCAACAGTCCGAATAGAACTTTGCATTTCGAGGGATTTCACCATGAGCCTTTCGCATGCGCGGCAAATTTTCGCATCAGACAATTGACTCCCGCCTATTCAGTGTCTGGTGACTTTCGAACCGCTCTGCAGGCATCGCAGCGTGACATCGAACGGCGAAGAATTGAACGTCACGCCCAGTGCCGTCTTCCATCGGATCAAACAACTGGTCGATATTCTGACACCTGCCTGTTCGGTCGAGACGATTTCTCGCTCACGAGTACGGCAATGCCTACCTGGCTCGCGTGCGCGAAGGATTGACCGCACGCAGGACTTTCCAAGCTTCGAGCCAATATCAAAGCGGCGAAGGTTGACGCTGGCTGCTCCTGCCCACTTTCGCCCGCACCATTCTCTTGCCGCGACCGAAACAAATATTCGAGGCCTGCCCAGAGATAGGTTTGGCGGATCAGCTCAACAGTCCCCAAGCGCATCGTCTCTGCTTGAGGCCTGGCACCTTGGATGGCGAGAGCCCGCATTCGCAGAATGGCTCAAAAAGATGCCGTCCAAAGCCCCCGCCAGCATCAACCCATCTGTTTGCCTCAAATCAACCGCGAACCCAACAACCCCTGCCAAAGTTGATGTTTGTGCGGCCATCTCCATCCCACAAGCTCCATGCCGCGCAAACCGGATACCCGTCGACCAACCCCGGAAACCCATGAACACCCTTCTGAAAAGCTGTTGGCGCCTCCAAGCCCGATCCTCCTCGCCTTCCTGTTGTTGTTGCATCCACCGATGGCGGTCGCTCAGCAGGGTGAGCCGATCAAATTGGGCGTCATCAGCCCTTTGACTGGTCCCTCCTCGGACTTCGGTATTCCAATGCTTCAGGGCATCGAACTCGCGGTAGAAGAAATCAACGCGGTCGGTGGCTACCTGAATCGCCGCCTGGAGCTGGTCGTCAAAGACGACCAAGGCAAGCCCGACGAAGCAGAAAAGAGGGCCAAGGAGCTTATGGGCGAGGGCGTGGTCGCAACCATTGGTTTTTGCAACACGGGCAACGCCCTGAAATCGATGGAAGTCTTTCAAAGCGCCCAAACGCCATTGATCGTGCCTTGCGCCACTGGGACGCCCATCACCTCAAAATACCCGGCACCGGAAAGCTACATATTCAGAACATCGGCCCGCGACGCCATCCAAGCCCCATTCGTAATCGACGATCTGGTCAAGCGCGGCTGGAAAAAGGTCGCGATATTTGCCGATGCCACCGGCTACGGCGAAAGCGGCCTGAAAGATGTGACCGATGCACTCGCGAGCAAAGGCTTGAAGCCTTCCTATGTGGCCCGCTTTCCGCTGGGGGTCAAAGACCTCACCGCACAGCTGCAAGCCGCTCGGGACGCTGGCACCAACGCCATCTTCAGCCACAGTAGGCCCGGAAAACGCAACCATTGCACTCGGTCGAAAGGCGTTGCAGTGGAATGTTCCGCAGTGGGCGCATGGCCGCTTTTTTCCCTTCTTTATCAAGGGTGGCAAAGAAGCCGCCGAAGGCGCCTTGATGGCTCAGACCTTCATTGCAGAGCCCAGCAATATCCGTCGGGCGGCGTTCTTGGCTGCGTTCGATCACAAATTCAAACAGGCCATTGCAAGTGCCCATGGCTGCTGTGCACCGTATGACACCACCTATCTTCTGCTGTACTCCTTCTTCGGTATTCGAGATGGGAAACTCACCGGGCCTGCGGTTAAAAAAGCCCTTGAGAACATCGAGCGGACCTACTATGGCGTGAGGCCACCTACCAGCGCCTCTTCAGCGTCGAAGACAAAGACGCTTTGTCTGAGAACATGCTCGTGATGGGCATGGTCAAAAACGGCAAGGTGACCTTGCCTATCCTGAAGACGCCCGAAAAACCTCTTGGTACAGCGCAAGCAATAGGGCGCAGCCAATCATGCGGGAGCAACACATGGTAAGCAGACATTGAAGGCAGGGGCAACTCCATCATCGGTTTCCTTCTTTCTTCTTCTTGCCCTGCGCTCAAGGAAGGCTCGCCGGAGCGCACTATTGCGCTCAGATACCCTGGCAAGTCAAGCGGAACAGCCAGAGGGCTCGATACCGGACACCGAATGGACTCTGTGGGTGGGGCTTTCGAGGAGACAGTAGAAGACGTTCTTCGCGATCCCTTTCGCTTCTATACGGGTCATCGAAACCGGCAGCAGCCTGCCCTAGCAGCTGAGCTGCTATCGCGACTCCTCACGTCATCAAACGCCAGCTATCACAGCAATGGTCGCCCACTTCTTCAAAACATTCGCCCTGATGACCTTCTGCCTGCTGGAATGGCTCGCCGCGCCGCTCGGCCCGCAAGCCAGCTTTCGAATCCCGTTGCCGTCAACGAAGCCTATATTTCTGTTGTTCGAACCAAGAGCTATTTCTGGGCGCAATTGGGTTCGGCATTGCCTCTACGGCCAACCTGCGCCTGAAGGCTGGTCTCTGGCTTGCCCTTGTTGCGGCCCTCTTGCAGGCACGCTTTTCTTCACACTCATCCAGGCTAAAGATCTTGCCCTTCCCTCGCACTTCGTCGCTGGTCTGGTCGAATTCCACACGTGCTACCTGGCTTCTGGCGCGCTGGTCACAGCCGCGTTCATCGTCGCAGCCAGACTGACCACAAATGCGACGCACGGGTAGATGCTGCGCGACTGATTGGATGCGACCCGCAGTAGCCGCCCAATGCGCAGGCGGCCAGCCCCCGGCACCCCACAACAACCGGCTCCATGGCGGTCTCTGCCCGAACACTGCCACTCGCTGGCCGACTTCCCCGCCAAAGGCGCCTGCACCTTCAACCTCGATCTGCCGACTTCGTCGATTCCAATGGAAAAGGCAAGGGGCAATGACTTGGCCCTGAAGCCTGCGCCCCCATGTTCAAGTGAAGCTCAGCGCACCTCTTCGACGGTCGGTGAATCAAACTCCCAGCCCACCAGCGCACGCGCGCCCAGGTAAGCATTCTTCAGGCGCTCAGAAAGGCTGTCCAAATCCACTTCGCCGCGGGTGTCGCAAAGTATGAATACGCTGGCCCCTTGGTGAAACAGTGACGCAAAACACAATTGATGTGTTGCTGATCCGTGATGGGATGTCATGTGCACTCCCCCATACATAAAGAGCGTCAACCAGTCATTGCCAGGACCCAGACCGACTGCGCAGGCCCCGTATGCCCCTGGTCGCTCAGTCGAGGCACGCTCTCATCTTCGGTCTTGGCCGCTGCGGTAAAACGGCGCAAAGCGCCCATAAAAATGCGCTTCTTGGTGCTTTCATGTCAAAGCGACTGACCCGTTCGTTTTAGGAGCTCGCGAAATCGTCGGCGACGACACAAGCGAAAGACAAGACCCAACCTGAAGTTTGCAGGCCGCAAAAAAACTTCTACCCTAAATCGTCTCCGAGCAGCGGTACACCAGACCGCCGCGCCGCATCGACCACAGCATGCAGCAGTTTTCGCTTGCCTCGCTCGACCAACGGCCATTGGTGTTGGCGCTTAAGCGTCGCTACACCCTTCGGAAACAGACATACGCAGGCATGGTGGGGGTGCTGAGCCGATGCATAAATCAGCCCAAACAATCCGGCTTTGAAACAGTCTTTGGCCAAAGACTGAGTTTGCGCAATGCGCAGGCTCTGCAGCGAAGGATAGGGTTCCGCCAACGGCCGCAAATCCACAAGGCGCAAAGGTTGCGTAGAGGTAAATTGGAGCAATGCGCGTTTGCGCAATTCGCTCAAACTGCGACTTACCGCGTCGCGACGAAAGAGCGATTCGAACAATGCAGTATCGGCACTGTCGGCCAAGTAGGCCGTGACTTGGTCTGTCAAACAAAAGCGCCCCGAGAGTACCCCAGCCGGAGGCAATAGCAGTCCGTTGGTTCTGACGCTTCCGGGCCGCGCTCTCAGCAACTGGACTCGAAAAAATACCTGCCCTGCAGGCAATTCAATCAGCGGGGGTTTAAGTTCTTTGAGGTTCATTGGAGGGGTGCATCAATGCCCCTCTGCCATTGCCAAACCCAACAGGCGCTGTACATCCATACCTTGCTCCAACGCCACGCGGGGCGTCTGACCATCCAACGCAGGAAGAGGGCTTTCCAGAAAAGCCAGCAATTGCCAGCCTTCTGTGGTCCCCAATGCGCGCGATAGGGGCTGAAGGTGAGGAAAAACAAATGGCTCAAACTGCCAACGCGGCAGCTTGAAGCCGCGCCGCAGATGTGAAACACCGATACAGCGTCCGGCCTTGATCCAAGCATTAACAGTCACACGCGAAGTGCCTGCCAGATCGGCAGCCTCATCAGTGGTGATCATGTCGGCAGCCTGGATGCGCTCGCGCCGGTAGGCCGCCCCCGACCGCAGCAACGCATCGGTTTGTGCTTCACTGGCGTAAGGATCTGCATGAGCAGAGCGGCGTACTGGATTGTCAAGGGCAACAGAGAGGGGGAAAGTTAAAGAGTTCATGTGCTTTCACTGATGCCCGTTGTTATGGCGCGTTGCGCTTGTTGGCCTTGCAGCTGCCAAAAAATCTGGTTGAACGAATGGAACTGGGGCAACCAGCCGGCACCCTTCTTCCTACATTGTTCTGACCGCAATCGTTTCTGCCCAATGTCGTCGGGGCGAAGGAAAGCACTTTTTCGACAAAGACCTGAACCGACAGGCGATGCGACGCGAAGTCTTCATACTGATTTCCCACTGGTTCTATCGCAGAAAAATCCGATGCGTTTGGTCGAACAGAACGCCCACGACTAACGACGCCTGCAAACGAGTAACGTAACTCCGGATCTCGTCCGATGTTTCCTACCAAGATGACTTTGTTGACTGAACCCAAAACGCGACTCCTATGAAATATCCAAGCCCGAGATGCCGTCCGTCGCGAAGGGAAACATGGATGTCGGTAGTTTAGTCAATTTTGGAATATTGGTCAATTTCGTAAAGTTCGGAAATAGCCGTCGCTTGGGAGGGAGACGAAGGTCAGATCTCGCCTTGTACCCTCTCCTCCGCAACCTACATCCCCTCCAAAGGCCCCTGCCCCTTCAACTCTGCAAACTTCGCCGCCATCGTCGGGTTGCCTTTGGTCAGCTTCTTGATCGTCACGTCTTGCGCCTTGTCGTTGGCCAGGCGCAGGTTGCGGTCGGTGCCGAGCAGGGCTTCTTTGGTTTTTTGGAGGTGGTCGATGGATTTGTCGATCTCGTCGATGGCGGTCTGGAAGCGCCGGGAGGCGAGGTCGTAGTTCTTGGCGAAAGCGGTCTTGAAGGTTTCCAGATCGGCCTCGAAGTGGGTGATGTCGATGTTTTGCGCTTTCACCAGCGCCAGCTCCGACTTGTACTGGAGCGAGTTCATGGCGGCGTTGCGCAGCAGCGTGATGATGGGCAGGAAGAACTGCGGGCGCACCACATACATCTTGGGGAAGCGGTGAAACACGTCCACGATGCCGGTGTTGTAGAGCTCGCTCTCGGGCTCCAGCAGTGACACCAGCACGGCGTATTCGCAGCCTTTTTCGCGGCGGTCTTTGTCGAGCTCTTTCAGGAAGTCCTCGTTCCTGTTCTTCGTGGCGGTGCGGTCGCTCTCGTTCTTCATCTCGAACATGATGGAGACGATCTCGGTGCCCGCCTCGTCGGCGTCGCGGAAGATGTAGTCGCCTTTGCTGCCGCTGCGCGCGTCGTTGTCTTTCTCGAAGTAGGCGCGGGGAAACGCGGTGGCGCGGATGCGGTTGAACTCGGTTTCGCAGTGCTGCTCCAGCGTTTCGCCCACCATCTTGGTGGACAGCCGCGCCTTCATGTCGCGCAGGCGCTCGATGGCGTCGTCGCGGTCTTTGATCTGGGTTTCGAACTTTTCCTTGAGCGCGGTTTCGGCCAGTTGCTTTTCCAGCGCCGCGCGCGCCAGCCCGCTCTTGAGCTCGTCGCGCTCTTTCTCCACCGCACTCAAGGCCTCGATGGTGGCCAGTCTCTGGGTGGTCGCGAGAGATTCGATCTGCGATTTCAGGGCCTGGATCTCGGCGTCTTTCTGGGCGGCGGCGTTTTGCAACTCACCCAGCAGGCGGGCTTCCACGAGCTGGGTGGCGGCCTGCTTGTCTTGCTGGGCCTGGGCGAGCTGGCTGGCCAGCGCGTCGCGCTCTTTCTCCACCGCCCCCAGCGCCTGGGCCACGGCGAGCTGGCGCGCGGTTTCTCCGGCTTCCAGGCTGGCCTTGAGCGCCTGGATTTCGGCGTCTTTGGCGGCAGCGGCGCGCTGCATGTCGCTGGTGAGTTGGGCCTGGGCCAGCGCCACGGCGTTGCGCTTGTCTCGCTCGGCCAGCTCCAGCCGCTCGTGCAGTTGCGCTTCGAACTCGCCGTCTCGCACCTGTTTGACGATGTCGGCGTAGCCGCTTTCGTCGATCTTGAAGGCTTTGCCGCAATGGGGGCAGATGATGTCGTGCATGTCTGGGTTGGGGATTGAGTGGATTTCTGCGAGGCGTCATTCAGGCGCCTGGGACGACCGTTGGCTTTCGTTCTTTGACTTTTTGGTGTGGACGCTCAGGGGCAAAGAACAAAGGCAAAGAGCAAAGGCAAGGGCGAAGGCCGCCCCATCGTCGACTCTGCTTCTGCCCGTTTGCCCTGCCCTGGGGCGGCTCATCGGCTGGGCCTGTCAGGGCGCCATCCAAGCATGTCAGCCAATATACGCGAGACATGCCGTCTGACCGCCAATGGGCGGTCTCGTGGGCAGCCAAGGCGTTGGTGCCCGAACCGGACATTCGAACGAACGGATGAACGCACGGACAAACAATCAAAGAGAAAAAAGGAAATAGAGAGAGTGTGTGTGAGAACGGTTTCTCATGCCCTTGCCGAGCCACGGCGCGGTCCGCCACACCCCAAAGCCGTGCGGCACACACGCGCTTTTGGTGCGCCAGATGGCGAAAACCCACGAAAGCGCAGGTCAAACGGTTGGCACGATGCCTGCTTAGGTAGAGGCAGCATGAAGAGCGGCCTGTAGCCAAGACAGGTCCTCTGTCGCAAGGCCCACTAGGGTTCCGGCGCGGTGTGAATTCGCTGCGTGTCTGGTCCGAGAGTGAGCCGGCCTCATCGCAGGTTCCACGGAGGGATAAAAGCCCGGGAGAACGACCTACACGTCGCGTCTTCCTGCGTTTTTTCAATCCACTGGAGCCCTTTATGAAGCCCGTCGTTCTGTCCTCCTCCCCTTCCGACCCCCGTTCCCTCATGTCGCGCCTGCGCAAACCGCTGGTGGGCGCTGCGGTGTCCCTTTTGGCGGCCAGCGCCTTGGCGGCGGGCCCTACCCCCGTGAAGCTGGCCACGGTGGTGTGGATCGGCTATGGGCCGTTCTACGTGGCCGACGCGCTGGACCTCTACAAGAAACACAACCTCAAGGTGTCTTTGCAGGTCTTCAACGACCCGGCGCTGATCCCTTCGGCCATTTCCTCGGGCGCCGTGGACGGCGGCATGCTGACCTATGACCAGGTGGTGGGTCAGGTGGCGGCCGGGCGCAACATGAAGGTGGTCATGCCCATCGACTACTCCAACGGTGGCGACGCCATCGTGGCCGACGCGAGCGTGGGCAAGGTGGCCGATTTCCGGGCCAAGAAGGTCGGCTACAACCCGCTGTCGCCATCGGACTTCCTGCTGTCTTACGCGCTCAAGATCAACGGCATGGGAGAGAAGGACATTTCCCCGGTGAGCATGACGCCGGAGGCGGTGCCGGCGGCGATGGCCTCGGGGCAGTTGCCCGTGGGCGTGACCTATGAGCCCAGCCTGTCGCAGATCCTCGGCCAGGGCGGCGGCAAGAAATTCAAGGTGGTGTTTTCCTCCAAGGATGCGCCAGGCCTGATTGCCGACGTGCTGGTGTTTGACGAGAAGGTGATCAAGTCCAAGCCAGCCGAGATCAACGGCATCATGAAGGGCTACCTCGACGGCCTGGCCTACATGCAGTCCAAGCCCGACGAAGCGGCCAAGATCATCGGCAAGTTCATGGGGGTGAGCGCCAAGGAAGTCAAGGAGCAGCTCAGCGGGGTCTACAACATCCCCCAGGCCGAGATGGCCAAGGCCTTCCTGCCCGCCAAGGAAACCACCTCGTACTACGCCAGCGGCGCCATCATCGCCGAGCTGCTCAAGGCCAAGGGCCAGATCGAGAAGATCCCGGCCACCGAAGACACGATGGACGCCTCCTTCGTCAAAGCGCTGAAGTAACCCGAACAGCGCTGCTGCCCCCTGCGCCCCCACCGCCGCCCTGACCGTCAGGCCGGTGGTGGGCGGGAGCGCCCTCCCTGGAGCTGCTTTCATGAACAACCTCTTTCGCTACGCCGACGGGGTGTGGCCCAACGTCATCGCGCTGTCACTCACCCTGCTGGGCTTTCCGCTGGGCATCTGGCTGCTCGGTCAGCCACATTGGGCGCTCAACCTGCTGGGCGTTTTCCTGGTCACCCAGACGCTGGTCTGGTCGGCCTACTACATCCATGAGTTCGCCCACATGGCGATCTTCAAGACGCCGCAGGCCAACGAACGCTGGGGCGCGGTGATGAGCTGGATCAACGGCAGCTGCTACGCCAGCTTTGCCGATCTGCGCCGCAAACACATGCGCCACCACGTGGAGCGCGCCGATGTCATCACGTTCGACTTCCAGGCTTTCCTCAAACGCGCACCCGCCTGGTTTCGCCGGAGCGTGCTCGCGCTGGAGTGGGCCTATGTGCCGGCGGTGGAATTCATCATGCGCGGTTATGTGGTGGCGCTGCCTTTCATCAGCGAGGCCAAGAAGGGCGCGCGGGGCCGCATCATCGGCATCGCCGTGGTCCGCCTGACGGCATTTGCCTTGCTGGCGCTGTGGTCGCTCAAGGCGGTGGCACTGTATGCCTTGTCTTACCTGCTGTTCGTCACCCTGCTGCGCTTTGCCGATTGCTTCCAGCACACCTACGACGCCTACCCCATTCTGGACGACACCCCCATCCCCAAAGACAAGCTGCGCGACCGCACCTACGAGCAGGCCAACACCTACAGCGATGTGGTGCAGGTCGATGCCCGCTGGCTCAACCTGATCTGGCTCAACTTCGGCTTTCACAACGCCCACCACGAACGGCCGGTGGCGCCGTGGTACCGGCTGCCGGCGCTGCACCGCGAGCTGTACCCCGAAGGCAGCGCGCAGGTCATCACGGTGGGCGAGCTGCTGCGCAGCTTTCACACCAACCGCGTCAAACGCGTGCTGGCCAGCGACTACGGCGAGGTCAAGGCGCCGGGTGAGCCGCACCGCGCCGATGGCTTTGTGGGCGCGGTGGGCGTGTCGTTTCTGACCGCGGTGTGAGGGTGGCTCTCCCCCGAAGCGCCTGCGGCGCCTCCCCCAGGGAGCGGCACTGGCCGTCCGGCAAAGCCGGTCCGGCGGTGCCCTGGGTGGCACCACTTCATTTGACTGGGCTCTGAAATGTCTGCCTTGAACTTCGCTCTTCGCGACAAGACCGTGCTGATCACCGGCGCGGCCGGGGGCATTGGTCGCGCCCTGGCACTGGCCTTTGCCGAACAGGGCACCCGTTTGATGCTGCTCGACCGCGCCCAGGCGCCCTTGCTTGAGCTGAGCGAGCAGCTATCGGGCATCACCGAGGTGCGCAGCGCGGTCTGCGACCTGGGCGACAACGGCGCGGTGGCCTCCGTGGCCGCCGACTTGCACGCAGGCTGGGGACGGCTCGATGTGTTGGTCAACAACGCGGGGGCCGAGTACCCCACGCCCATCACCGACGATGGCCCGCAAGCCACCGCCGCCTGGGCCCACCTGCTGGACAACAACGTGGTCAGCATGGTGCGGCTCACCCGCGCGCTGCTGCCGCTGATGCCACAGGGCGCCTGCGTGATCAACCAGTCGTCGATCTGGGGCAAGACGGGGGTGGCCGGGTTTTCGGCCTATTCGGCCAGCAAGCACGCCATCGTGGGCCTGACCCGTTCGCTGGCCATGGAGCTGGGCGCGCGCGGCATCCGGGTCAACGCGGTGTGTCCGGGCTGGATCCGCACCGAGGCGGCCATGCGCTCGCTCACCAGCATGGCGCAGGAACAGGGTCGCGCCGCTGACGACGTGGAGCGCGAGATCCTTTCGCGCCAGACGGTGCAGACCATGCTGGCACCGGCCGACATCGCGGGCGTGTTTCTCTTTCTGGCGAGCGACGCGGCGGGCTCGCTGAACGGCCAGTGTCTCTCGGCCAGCCATGGCGAGGTGATGCTGTGAACGCGGCGCTGTTTTCGCTCTCGGGCCGCACCGCGCTGGTCACCGGCGCGGCCACCGGCATCGGCCGCGCCACCGCCTTGCGCCTGGCGCAAGCCGGTGCCCGCGTGGTGGTGAATCACCTGGACGACGCCGACGCGGCGCGCGCGGTGGTGGACGAGATCGCCGCCCAAGGCGGGCAGGCCCTGGCCGTGCAGGCCGATGTGGCTCGGGCGGACGAGGTGCAGCGACTGGTGGCGCAGGCATCGGCCTTGGGCGCCATCGAGGTGCTGGTGAACAACGCGGGCATCATCCAGGAAAAGCCGTTTCTGCAGACCACCGAGGCCGACTGGGACCGCATGCTCACCACCGATCTGAAATCGGTGTTTCTCGTGAGTCAGGCCGTGCTGCCGGGCATGCAGGCGCTGGGTCGGGGCGTGATCGTGAACATCGCCTCCGACCTGGGCATTCTGGGGCGCGCCCAGTACGCGCCCTATTGCGCCGCGAAAGCCGGGGTGATCGGGCTCACGCGCGCACTGGCGCGGGAGTTTGCGCCCGCCATCCGGGTCAACGCCATTGCGCCCGGGCCGGTCAACACCCGCATGGTGTCACTCGACAGCATGAGCGCCGCCTCGATCGAGAAGGAGCTCGACATTCCCAACACCGTTTCGCCGAGCCCGACGAGATCGCCGCCACCGCCCTGTTTCTGGTCAGCGACGCCTCACGTTTTTATTGCGGACAGGTGCTGGGCCCCAACGGCGGCTCGGTGATGCCCTGAAAGCCCCCATGAGCCCCGATTCGCCCAGGCCAAAGCCCGCTGCTTCCGCCCCCCTGCCGGTGGCGGTGCTGCTGTTTTCGGCCACGCTGTGGGGCCTGTCGTGGTGGCCGGTGAAGCAGTTGGTGGGGCTGGGGCTCACCGGCGCGCTGCTGCCCATGCTGGCTTACGGCACGGTGGCGCTTTTCACGGGATGGGTGTTGTGGCGCGAGCGTGCGCAGTGGCGCGGCCAGGCGGGCCTGTTGCTCGGCCTGGCCTTTGTGGGGGGCTGGGCCAACACCGCGTTTGTCAGCGCCTTGATGGTGGGCGATGTGGTGCGGGTGATGTTTCTGTTTTATCTCTCGCCGGTCTGGTCGGTGCTGGGCGGGCGCCTCTTTCTTGGCGAGCGCATCCCACCCTGGCGCGCGGCGGCGGTGGTGGTGGCGGTGGTGGGGCTGTGGCTGGTGATCACCGGCGGCCATGCGCCGCAATCGGTCTCGCTGTCCTGGGCCGATGCGCTGGCGCTGACGGCCGGCCTGGGCTTTGCCGGCAACAACATCATTGCCCGCGCCGCCCAACAAATCCCGCTGCGCTCCAAGACGGTGGCGGTGTTCGTGGGCTGCGGCGTTCTCTCGGCGCTGGCCGCGGCCTGGCAAGGCGCCCCGCTCACCGGCCTGCCCGCCATGGCCTGGGTGGGCGTGGTGATCTACGGCGGTGTCTGGCTGCTGCTGGCCACCGCCACCTGGCAGTTTGGTGTGACCCACATCGAAAGCGGCCGCGCGGGCGTGATCTTGCTGGCCGAACTGCTGGTCGCGGTGCTGACGGCTTCGTGGTGGGGCGGCGAAAGCCTGTCGGCCATCGAGTGGATGGGCGGCGCGCTCATCGCCGGCGCGGCCCTGCTCGAAACCCTGGATCCGGGGCCGCGCCCCCTTGTGCTGAAAAAGGAGCCCACATGACCACACCCACCGCCACCCCCATCGTCTGGATGAACCAGTTGTCCTGGCTCGACTACCAGGCCCGCCTGCAACAGGAACAGCCGCCGATCTTCCTCCCGGTCGGCGCGCTCGAACAACACGGCCCCCACCTGCCGCTGGGTACCGACGGCCTGCTGGCCAGCGCGGTGTCAGCCGACACCGCGGGCCGGGTGAATGGCCTGGTTGCGCCCACACTGAGCTACGGCTACAAGTCGCAACCCAAATGCGGCGGGGGCCAACACTTTTGCGGCACCACCAGCGTCGACGCGGCCACGCTGGTCGGTCAGGTGCGCGACGCGGTGCGGGAGTTTGCCCGCCACGGGGCCAGCAAGCTGGTGGTGGTCAACGGGCACTACGAAAACCAGTGGTTTCTGATCGAGGGCATCGACCTCGGGCTGCGCGACGCGCGCGCCGCCGACCCGGCCAACCGCTTGCAGGTGATGCGCCTGGAATACTGGGATTTCATGACCCCCGACACGCTGGGCGATGTGTTCCCCGATGGCTTTCCAGGCTTTGCCCTGGAGCACGCCGCAGTGCTGGAAACCTCGATGATGCTGCACTACCACCCCAACCTGGTCCGGCTCGAACTCATCCCCGACGACGGCCCGGCCGACTTCCCGCCCTACGACATGTACCCGCCCCGCACCGACTGGGTGCCCCCTTCGGGCGTGCTCTCCTCGGCACTGGGTGCCGACGCCGAGAAGGGCCGCCTGCTGGCCGACGAGGTGGCCCGGCGCATGGCGGACGCGGTGAACACCGGCTTCGAACGGCCCGTCTCATGAAACACACAGAGCACCCCGCCCAGGCCACGGCGCTGATCGTGATCGACATGCAGCGCGACTTCTGCAGCCCCGGCGGCTACGCCGACCACGCGGGCATGGACATCTCGCGCATGCGCCGGGTGATCGAGCAGGTGCAGCAGCTGTTGGCGGCGGCGCGGGCCGCCGGCGTGCTGGTGGTCCACACCCGCGAGGGCCACCCACCCGACATGGCCGACTGCACCTACGCCAAGCTGCAGCGCAGCGTCAGGGCCGGCGCACCCATCGGCAGCCTGGGGCCCATGGGGCGCTTGTTGATCCAGGGCGAACACGGTCACGACTTCGTGGACGAGCTGCAGCCCCTGCCCGGCGAGACCGTCATCGACAAGCCGGGCTACGGCGCCTTCTACGCCACCCGCCTGGGGGACGTCCTCGCCCATCGCGGCATCGAGCAGCTCATCATCTGCGGCGTGACCACGGAAGTGTGTGTGCACTCCACCTTGCGCGAAGCGGTGGACCGGGGCTACGAATGCGTGACCGTGGCCGACGCCACCGCCGCCAGCCGTCCGGAGAACCAGGCGCCCGCGCTGGCGATGATCGCGGTGGAAGGCGGCATCTTCGGCCGGGTGATGGACACATGGCCACCGTGGATCTGCTGAGGCAGACGACAAAGGACAACGCATGACCCAAGCCCTGCGCCTGTGGCCCTTGCTCACCGCCACCCACCGCTACGACAAATCCATCTCCACCTACCAGCGTGGCATGGGGCAGACCATCGAGGCGCCCATCCGGGCCTACCTGATCGAAACCCGAAACGGCCGCATTCTGTATGACGTGGGGTGTGACCACGCCAAGATCGCCAACCCCACCCTGCGCGAGCGCTACTACAACCCCGACGCCTTCGCCTTTGGCGCGCCCGACATGCAGGAAGCGCAACGCCTGCCGCACCACCTCACCCGCCTCGGGCTCACCCCCGCCGATGTCGACGTGATCTTCATCGGCCACCTGCATTTCGATCACGCCGGTGGCCTCAAGGACTTGCGGCGTTGCGGCTGCGGCGCCGAGATCCACCTGCAGCATGACGAAATGGACGCCGCCGCCACCGGCGAAGACGCGGCGGTTTTCCCCGACGACCTGGTGGACGACGCCGGCGCCCCGTTGCAGTTTCGCCTGCAACGCGGGGAGTACAACCTGGTGCCCGGCGTGCGCGCCATCGCCTCCCCTGGCCACACCGCGGGCCACATGTCCATGCTCATCGAGTTGCCGAAAGGACCACCGGTCCTGCTGGCCGGCGACGCGGCCGACCTGCAGGAAAACATCGACGAAGAAATCGCCCCAGGCGGCCTTTGGCGCAACCAGGAACAGCTCGCCATCGACAGCATTCGCAAACTCAAGGCGCTGGCCAACGAGACGGGCGCACAGCTCTGGCCCAACCACGACATGGCGTTTTACCGCCAGCTCCCCGCGTTTCCCCTCGCCCGCGAATGACCCCCATGCCGCCAGCCCCCACCGACGCCGACGCCGTGCCAGCGCGCTACCAGGGCGTGTGGGTGCGCACCCTGCTGGAGACCCCGCAAGGGCGCGACACCACCACCTGGGTCCACTGGCTGCAAACCACGCAATGGCATGCCGACCTGCGCGTGCCCACCGATCTGGACCGCAGCCAGCCCGGCGGCCTGGCCCAACAGCAGGGCTTTTGCGGCCTCACCCGCATCACGCCTGCCCAGGGAGACGAGGCCGAGGTGTGCACCTGGCATCGGCGGATCGATTTCCAGCCGCCGCGCAGCACGCCCGACGCCGGCACCATGGACTTCGAAACCGCCGAGCGCGTGATCGAGCGCGGTGTGCACGGCAACTACCTGGAAGTCTGGGAGCGGCTGCCCGAGTCGCAGGGGCGGCGCGTGGTGCTTGAGCGCCTGGGTGCCAACGGTCTGGTGACCGACGAACGCCTGTTGATCGCGGGGCAATGCCTGATGCATGTGCGCCCCCGCTCGGCGCCCTGGCCAAGCGACCTGCGACCCGACGAGACGCTGGCGGAGGTGATCCAGCGCCACCCGAGCCAACGCGCCGTGCTGCTGGACTTCGAGATCACGTTTGCGCGGCTGACCGGCGGACCTTGCGGCGGTCAGCGGATGGGTCAGGGGATGGGTCAATGGGTGGTTGAGCGATCCACCCTGCCCACGCTGGAGGGCCAGGCCCTGTGCGCCGAACCCCAGCGCACCGAGGCGCACACAGCCCACATCGCCCATACCGCGCAAGACCGCCTGGCGGGTGACTGGCGCATCGTGGAATGGAGCGAAAGCTGAGGCGTCAACAGAACGCCTTCCTCTGCACCTTCAGGGCATCCCTGTCGATGCTGGCGCGCAGCAGTTCCCTGTCGCTCGCGCTCACACCCGACCGCGCGAAGTGGTCTTCCCACCGATCGACCGTTCGCGCCACCAGCTGGATCAGCTCAATGGCCCGGGCGCGTGAGATACCGAAATCACTCAGCGCCGTCAGCGCGTTGTCCAGGCTGGACTCAGCCCCCGCTTGCCCCACCGCCATGGCTTGGTAGCCCAGGTTTTGCAGAGAGGGCACCACGTCGTAGGCAGGCGTCAGTTCGTAGTAGCCATCGAAACGCAAGCGCAGGCTGTGGTTGCGTTCGTGGTCGTCGGTGTTGTCCACGAGGATGTTGAACACCATGCGCTTGAAAAGCTCTTCGCGCATGGCCCCTTGCAGATCGGGGTGCCCCAGGCGCAGCAACACGGTGGCCAGGGCGCTGTAGCTCTCGCTCAAACGCGCTGCGCGCAACACCGTCTTGGCCGACAGGCAGTGCAACCGGTATTCGCCCAAGCGGTCGAAACGCTGAATGGTCAAGGCATGGCGCGCCTTGCCGTGGCGCGGTGGAATGGGCAACACACTGGTGGTCGCCACGTCGATGCCAGCCAGGGCAGCCAGGGTCATGGTGGCGTGTTCGACCAGCGGCATGTCCACGTCGTCATCGAGTTCGCTGAACTTGACCACGCAAGACCCGGCATCGGTTTGCAGCAGCGCCTTGGGGCGCGCCCCGCCCAAAGTCACACCCGGCTGGATCAGGCGCTGAATGGCCGGCGTGACGGGCGCCTGGGTTTGCACGTCTTCGATGGCAGCGCTCAATTGCGCCAGATCGCCCAGGCGCGGATAAGGCCCCAGATGCCGCGGGATGTACCGCTCGGCCGACACCGAAATGCCAAGCGCCCCAAACCGGTCGTCGCCCGCGAACAGCAGCATCTCCAGAACCGACAGGCGGGCGGGCCGGTCAATGTGGCGAATGATGCGCTCGCCCCACCGGTCGGGCCTCGCATCGTCGATCGCACCCGGCGCGCTGCTTCGCTCGCCAGCGGTGAACACTTGACCATGCACCAGCGGCAAGTCTTCGCTCAGCGGAAACTGCCACCACCCTGGGTCGTAGGTGAAGTTGGCGCAGTCGGCCACCAGTTGTGACAACTGGAGTTCCCCGATCAAGGTCGGTGCGGCGGGGTTGACCAGGGCCCAGACCGCCAACTGATCTTGAGGCGCGTAGGTGCGCGGGTGGATCGGCGTATCGGTCATGGGTTCACTGGCTGCCCTTGGACAGCAGAGACGCCAGCCCTTTGGCGGTCGGGGTCGGTTTGCCGAGATCACCCACCGCTGCCTTACGTGCTTTTTCCCATGTTTGTCCAGGCTCCCCAGACTTCACCGCCTGTGGACCTGCCGGCGGAGCTTTCCTGGGCTGTATCGGCGTCTGGGATCGCCTTCTCTGTTCAACCTTGAAGACCTCCCGCTCCAGCGACGCGTGGTCATTGACGGGAGCAATCAAGCCCGCCAAATCGACCGCCGGGTTCACCAGCCACATGCACATCACATACGACGCCATGGCCACGGCCGGATCGCCGCGCTCGATGCGGGCCATGGTCGGCTGCGACACGCCCAGCCTCTTCGCCCATTGCGCCTGCGTTTCGCCACGCCGCTTGCGCGCCACGGTGATGTTGCGTGCCAGCAGTTCAATCTGCTGCAAGACCGCCTGAGGGTGGCTTTCGGAGCCGGAATTTTTCTTTAGCATTCATAGAGTTTATAGAAAATCATCATTTTCACAACTCTATGAGTATTTTCCCCACTCCTCCGGCACCCGGAGCGGGAACCACGCCGGCCCGTGGCGAGAGCGGGATTTTTCGGCCAAACACCCCTATTTATTCATAGATAGCTGAAAAACATCCGATTTAACAACATCTATGTGGTTCCAAAACGATCAACTCAGCCCCCCAGCAAAAAGTTGAATCCCGGGTCGCCTCGGCCCGACAGCGCGGTGCTCGGGTCTTCATCGGCCGTGTCTTTCAGGCCCACGCCGCTGAGCTGCGCCTGCCGGGCGGCCTGCAACAGAAACACCAGCTTGGCCGCCGCGGCCTCAGTGGACAGCCCGGCCGGACGCACATTGGAGATGCAATTGCGGTGGGCATCGGTGAGGCCGGGCTGGGGATTCCAGGTGAGGTAAAGGCCCAGGCTGTCGGGTGAACTGAGCCCCGGGCGCTCACCGATCAACACCACCACACAGCGCGCCCGGAGCCCGGCGGCCACCTCATCGCCCACAGCCACCCGGGCCTGCGCCACCAGGGCCACCGGCGCCACCGACCAGGGGGCGGCATCGGCCCGCAGGCGGGTCAGCGCTGCGGCGATCAACCCTGCGGCGTGCCGATGGACCGCCAGCGCCGAAAGCCCGTCGCCGACCACAAAGGCCAGGTCCACCGGCTCGGCCTCGCGCTTTTGCAGCGCTTCGCGCGAAGCCGCGTCCAGTTGGCGGCCCAGGTCAGGGCGCTGCAGGTAGGTGGCCCGGTCGGGTGCGGCGCTGTGGAGCGACAAGACCGCCAGCCCCTGCGCTTGCAAGTCGGCTGCGATGGCGGGCGCGTCAAAGGGCAGGTGAACGGCATCGCGTGCCTGGGCGTGGGCCAGTTGGAAGGCAAGGTGGGGGGCGGTCGGCTGGCTGTGGCCAGCGCGCCCCAATGCGATGCGCGCGTTGGTGAATCGCTGCAGCGCGCCCCAGGTCGCTGGCGTCACGGAAGACGCGGCTGCCTGATCGAGCGCCAGGGGGTCATTTTCCGACAGGGGGACATTTTCTTTCTTCATCACGCCTCCAGCCGGGCCAATACCGAGGCAAACCCCTGGGGCGGCCTGCGCGCCAGGCGCGCCCCCTCCCCCGCCTCGAAGACCCCCATTTTCTGCAGCCAGGCCTCGAACTCGGGCGCGGCCCGCAGGCCCAGCAAGTCGCGCAACACCAGCGCGTCGTGAAACGAGGTGCTTTGGTAGTTGAGCATGATGTCGTCCGAACCGGGGATGCCCATGATGAAGCTGCAGCCCGCCGCGCCCAGCATCGTCATGAGCGCGTCCATGTCGTCGCTGTCGGCCTCGGCGTGGTTGGTGTAGCAGATGTCGCAGCCCATGGGCACGCCGAGCAGCTTGCCGCAGAAGTGGTCTTCCAGGCCGGCGCGGATGATCTGCTTGCCGTCGAACAGGTACTCTGGCCCGATGAAGCCGACCACGGTGTTGACCAGCAGCGGCTTGAAATGCCGCGCCACCGCATAGGCGCGGGCTTCGATGGTCTGCTGGTCGCAGCCCTCGTTCGCCCCGGCAGACAGCGCGCTGCCCTGGCCGGTCTCGAAATACATCACGTTGTCGCCGCACTGGCCGTCGTCAAAGACCGCACCGCGCTTCAAAGACAGCGCCGCCTCGCGCGCCTCGGCCAGGAGCGTGAGGTCGATGCCGAAGCTCTTGTTGGTGCCCTCGGTGCCGCCGATGGACTGGAAGACCAGGTCCACCGGCGCGCCGCGCGCGATGGCCTGCAGGGTGTTGGTCACATGGGTGAGCACGCAACTCTGGGTGGGAATGCCATGCCGCTGGATCACGCCGTCGAGCATCTGCAGCAGGCGCACCACCTGCGGCACGTTGTCGGTCGCCGGGTTGATGCCGATCACCGCGTCGCCCGAGCCATGCAGCAAGCCATCGAGCAGGCTGGCCGCGATACCCAACGTGGCGTCGGTCGGGTGGTTGGGTTGCAGCCGGGTGGCCAGTCGCCCAGGCAGGCCTATGGTGCCGCGAAAGCGTGTGACCACGCGGCACTTGCGCGCGATCAGCGCCAGATCCTGCAGGCGGCAGATCTTGGAAACCGCCGCCACCATCTCGGGGTGAGCCCCGGCGCAAGAGCGGCGAGGGCCTCGCTGTCGGCCTGCTCCGAGAGCAGCCAGTTGCGGAAGTCGCCCACCGTGAGGTGGGCCACCGGTGCAAAGGCGGCGGCGTCGTGGGTGTCGACGATGAGGCGCGTGACCGCATCGCGTTCGTAAGGCACCACGGCCTCGTTCAGAAAGGTGCGCAAAGGCAGCTCGGCCAGCGCCATCTGGGCCGCCACGCGCTCGCCGCGCTGCGCGCGGCCACCCCGGCCAGAACATCGCCAGAGCGCAAGGGCGTGGCGCGCGCCATCAGGTCGCGCAGGTCGACAAAGGTGTGGCGCCGGGCGTTGACGGTGTGCGAATAGCTCATCGTTCGAAATGTCTCATACCGCGCGCCTGCGCGGAACCCTCACACCCGGATGCCAGCGCTCGGGCAAGCCAGGCGCTGGTCTGCTCCGGCCCGGTCAATAGCGGTAGGGTTGCCCCGCCTTTTCCATGACCTCGTTGTACTTCTTCAGGATCGCCACCACCTTGGCCTTGGTCGGGCTCTCTTTCGCGATTTCATCCCAGAACTTTCGGCCGGCCGCCTCCACCGTTTTCCACTCGGCGTCCGGGATGGTGGTGAGCTTCATCTGCGTGCCCTCGACGCGCAGCTTGGCCTCACCGCCCCAGTACCAGTGCTGGCGGTAGTAGTGCGAGCTGTCGAAGGCCAGGCGCAGCAGTTGCTGCAGGTGTGGCGGCACTTTCTCCCAGCTCTTCATGTTGGCGAAGAAGGAGCCGATCCAGGCGCCCGAGATGTTGTTGGTGAGGAAGTGGCCGGTGGCCTTGGCCCAGCCCACGGTGTAGTCCTCGGTGATGCCCGACCAGGCCACGCCGTCGATCTCGCCGGTCTGCAGCGCCACCTCAACGTCTTCGTAAGGCAAGGTCACCGGCACCACGCCAAACTGGCTCAGGAAGCGGCCGGCCGTGGGGAAGGTGAAAACCTTCTTGCCCTTGAGATCCTTCAGGCTGTTGATGGGCTTCTTGGTCGCGAAGTTGCAGGGGTCCCAGGAACCGGCCGAGATGTGCTTCACCCCCACCTTGGCGTACTCCGCCGCCCAGATCTCGCCCAGACCGTACTGGTTGAACAGCACCGGCACGTCCAGGCTGTAGCGGCTGGCAAACGGGAAGTAGCCACCGAACACGGTGACCTCGGTCGGCGAGGCCATGCTGTCGTCGTCGGACTGCACGCAATCGATGGTGCCGCGCTGCATGGCGCGAAACAGCTCACCCGTGGGCACCAGCTGATCGGCGTACGACAGCTCGATCACCATCTCGCCGTTGGCCGCGAGGTTGAAGGCGTCCACCGCGGGTTTGATGACGTGCTGCCCCAGTGCCGAACCGGCGTAGGTCTGCATGCGCCAACGGATCTTGGGGCTGGCCGCGTGGACCGCTGGAGCCACCGCGGCAGCCGCCACCGCACCGGCCATGCCAGCCTTCTTCACAAAGTCACGCCTAGAGTTCATCGGTTTCTCCTTCAAGGAAATGGGCGGGTTGCCCGGGACAGGGGTTGAAAGGCCCGTGGGTCGGTGTGGCACGGGATCAGTCGCCGTACACAAAGTGCGGCAACCACAGGGCGATCTCGGGAAACGCCATCACAACGACCAGCGCCAACACCATCACGCCCACAAACGGCCAGATCGAGGCGTAGATGTCGCGGATCGTGATCTCGGGCGGCGACATGGCGCGCATGAGGAACAGGTTGTAGCCAAAGGGTGGCGTCATGTAGGCGATCTGGCAGGTGATGGTGTAGAGCACGCCGTACCAGATCAGGTCGAAGCCCAGCTCACCCACCAGCGGCACGTACAGCGGCGCCACGATCACCAGCATCGCGGTGTCGTCCAGAAAGGTGCCCAGCACCAGGTACGACAGCTGCATCAGGATGAGCACCTCCCAGGGGCTCAGGCCGAGCTGCCCGATGAACAGACCCTCGATCGCCTTGACCGCGCCCAGGCCATCGAACACCGCGCCAAAACACAGGGCCGCCAGGATGATCCACATGAACATGCAGGAGATACCCAGCGTCTGGCGCACCGAGGTCTCGAACACCGCCCAGCTCAGGCGGCGCTTGAGGGCCGCGGCCACCAGCGCCGCCAGCGCACCGATCGCCGAGCTCTCGACCAGGCTGGTCCAGCCTTTGACGAAGGGCACCATCATGGTGAAGAAGATCAGCACCGGCAGCAGCTCCCGCGCCAAGCAACTCAGCTTCTCGCCGCGCGGCACATCGCGCTCTTCGGCGCTCAGGACCGGCCCCAGGCGGGGATTGATCTTGCAGCGGATCACGATGTAGATGACGAACATCGCGGCCATCATCAAACCCGGGAACAGGCCGGCGAGCCACAGCTGCCCCACCGGCTGGCGCGCGATCATCGCGTACAGCACCAGCACCACCGAGGGTGGCACCAGGATGCCCAGCGAAGACCCGGCCTGGATCACGCCCGAAACCATGCGCTTGTCGTAACCACGCCGCAGCAGCTCGGGCAGCGCGATGGTTGCGCCGATCGCCATGCCCGCGACCGACAGCCCGTTCATGGCCGAGATCAGCACCATGAGGCCGATGGTGCCGATCGCCAGGCCACCGCTGAGCCCGCCGAACCAGACGTGGAACATCTTGTGAGGTCTTCGGCAATGCGGCTCTCCGACAGCACATATCCCATGAAGATGAACATCGGCAGGGTCAGCAGCGGGTACCACTTCATCAGCTTGATCGCCGAGGAAAACCCGATGTCCACACCGCCCACGCCCCACAGCAGCATGGCCGCGGCCGAGCCCACAAAACCGATCGCCGCGAAGACGCGCTGCCCGGTGAAGAGCAGCAGCATCAGCGAGGAGAACATCAGCAGCGCGATCATTTCGTAAGACATCACGCGGCCTCCTTGCGGATGCGCGAAATGTCCTTGAAGAACTCGGCCGAGGCCTGCAGGATCATCAGCCCCAGGGCGATGCACATCAGCAGCTTGATCGGCCAGGTGTAGGGCCGCCAGGCCGTGGGGTTGGTCTCGCCGTACTCGATCGCATAGCTCAGGCTGCCGATGCCGCCATACAGCACCACCCCCAGGTAGAACATCAGGAACAGCACAGTGACCGCATCCACCCAGGCGCGGGTGCGTGGCGTCCAGTTCGAATAAAACAGGTCCATGCGCACGTCGCTGCCCATCTGCATCGCATAGGGCCCGCCCAGGAAGAAGTAGGCCACCATCGTGAACTGCGCCATCTCCAGCGTCCACAGCGCGGGTTGCATGAACACCTTGGAGAACGAGGAATACAGCAGGATGCCGATCAGCACGAACAACAGGTACATCGCCACACGGCCCACCCGGTGGTTCAGCCGCTCCACCAGACGCACATAGCCGCGCAGCACGGGCGGCAGATGCAGGGGCGTGTCTTCGCCGCTCATCGCCCCCTGCCCCAGCCGGCCCGCGGCACGCTTTCAAACCCTCGACCCACCAGCACCTCGCCCGTAAGCACCTCTGTTTGTTCTGTGACCCGCCGGTTGAAGCGGTCGGCGACAACCCGGCGGCTGCCCACATCGACCTGGCCCAACCCCAGGGAATGAGCCGCATTGCAGCAGCGATGAATTCGCCGCGCTATCCGGTTGGCAATTGGCCCAACCACACGGCGCACCCGATGCGCCTCTCGGCCGGTGGTACGCGCTTTGCTTAGCTGCCATGGTTCCCTGCATGCCTCCATAACGGTGCGCCCCGCGCCCCGGTCCACCGAGGCCATCGGCCACGCCACCACGGCTTCATTCGGCGACATCGACGAACAGGCCGCCGCGCTGCACGGCTGGAACCAGCGCTACCTCCAGCTCTCGCGCGGACGCTTCGAAGGCAGCGTGAAGCGCCTGCAGCTCGACGGCGTGGGCCTGTTCATTGAAGACCTCCATCAGTCGGTGCACCAGACCGGCTGGGTGCGCGACGACGTGTTCGCCCTGGGGGTGCCGATGTTGATCGAGGGCGACGCGCAGTTCTGCGGACAGACCGCCAGCGGGCGCACGTTGCATGTGTTCTCGGGCCAGCAGGGTTTCGAGTTCCGCTCCCCCCGGCGCCACGCCATGATCGGCATCGAGATGGACAGGCGGCTGTATGAAACGCACCTCGAAGCCCACGCAAACGAACCGGGCACCCTGCTGCGCGCGGACCACGCCGGCCTGATGCAGCCCGACCCGGCCGTGATGGCGCGCCTGCGCAACTTCCTGCTCGACCTCTTCCAGCATCAAGCCAACCCCGCCGAAGGCGCCCGCCTGGCCAGCCACGCCGACCTGCGCCGCCAGGTGCGTGGCCAGCTGATCGACCACATCGCCGCGGTCCTGACGCCGCACGACTCAGCCGCGCCAGGCGTCGACAGCCGGGCCAGCGCCGCGCAAACCGCCTTGGTGGAGCGCGCCGCCGAATGCGTGGACAGTTGCCTGGCCGAACCCCCATCGGTGGGCGAGCTTTGCGCCTTGCTCGGCGTGAGCCGGCGCACGCTGCAAAGCGCCTTTCACGCCTGCTGGGGCATGAGCCCCCTGGTCTGGCTCACCACCATGCGCCTCAACGCGGTGCGCCGCCGCCTCAAGAGCGCCGCCAGCGTGACCGACGCCGCCACCGAATTCGGCTTCTGGCACTTCGGCCACTTCGCCGGCCACTACCAGGCCCTGTTTGGCGAATGCCCCTCACAAACGCTGCGGCGCCACCGCCACAGCGGCGACCATTGATCCGCGCGCGCTGAACGCACAACGCGCCCGACCGGGCGCGTTCCGAGCGCAGATGGCTTTCGATGGCGTTGATGCGCGCGACCTGAGCGGCCACGGCGCCGTATCGGTCGAGCGCTCCCGCCTGCCTACTTCGTGGTCTTTGCCAAACCCAGGGTCGGTGTTTCGCTGAAGAAGTTCCAGGGCTTGAGCAACACATGCACCCACTCGGTCGGCATCATGGGCCACTCCTCCGCGCGCGCCACATGGGTGGTGCCGGTGGTCAGCCAGACCACGTTGTCGGTGCTCACGATGGGCTGGTCGTCGGCGCTGAACTGACCCAGCCCAGTGTCCTTGCTGGAGCGGTTGGGGAACCGCCCCTCTGGAAAGCGCTCATCGGGGTTGTAGCGGGTCACCCAGATCTGTTTGTCCATGAAGCTCAGGCGGTGGTAGATCCATTCGTCCTGGCCGAAATGGGCGCCCTTGGCGATCGGGTGGGTCCCTCCGGCAAAAGGTATCAGCTGGTACGACACCGTGTTGCCCACCTTGTTGGTCTTGCCCGGGTTGCCCAGCAGCCGGATCGTGGCCGGATCGAATTTCTGCGCCGCCTGTTTGTCCGTGGCCACCGTGCGCTGCGCCGACTGCATGGTGCTCGTGCGCGGCCCGCCCGCCGTGTTGGGCGCCACCACCGGATCGATCTCGGTCAGGGAATTGAGCTCGCCGTCCACATCCAGGTCGAGCCGGAAGTTGTAGATGTGCTGGTGGGTGGTGCCCACGATGTTGTGGTCCAGCAGCGTGCCGTACCTGGTGTCTTCGCTGGCCGTGGCGTCTTGCATGGTGCGGCTCTTCACGCCCTTCACCGCCTCGATGCCGGTGGCGCCCGCGTTGATCCCGATGGTGCCGTTCTCGGCGAACACCCAGTCGAACAGGTAGTCGTAGTTGCCCACCGTGCTGATCCAGCGCACCACCAGCTCGCGCCGCTCGGCGCTGACGTTGGGCTTGCCCATTTCCTGGTGCTTGAACTCCGGTCCGGCGTAGCGCTCGAACACCGCGATCGCGTTCGGGATGGTCATGGGGGCGCCCGTGAAATCGGCGATGGTGGCGTCAAGAAACACCGCATTTTGCGGCGCGTCTTTGCCCGGCTCGATGGACGAGGTGAGCGTGCCCATGCCGTATTCGCCGGAATCGAGGTAGGCCTTGAAATACCAGCCCACGTCAGGATCGCCATAGGGCACGATCATGCCGCCCAGGGTGCCTTCGTACATCACCTTGCGCTTGGTGCCCTTGTCGTTGTAGGTCACGGTGGAGAGCGTCAGGCCGGTGCGCGAGTTCAGCGCGAGGTGGAAGTCCCAGTTGCGCCAGTGCAGCGTGTTGCCACTGATGGTGTAGTTCTTGCCCTCGGGTTCGGTGATGTTCAAGGGCTTGTGGGGCGCGCTGGCGGACTGGTTGCTGCCGTCATACGGCGTGGCCTTCATGGGCACCGGGATCACGCCCTCGTCCTCGATCTTGATGACCTGCTTCTTCTCCAGATCCACCACCGCCACCAGGTTCTCGATCGGGTGCGCCCAGTAGTTGTTGTCGCCCGTGTCCAGGTAGCTCACCACCTTGAGCAAACGCTGGTCCTGGCTCAGCCCGTCTTTGCCATCGAAGTAGCCCACCGTCAGCGGCGTGGCCACCACCTTCTTCACATCGTCGATGCCACGCAACCTGAGGGCTTCAGCGTAGGCGGGGCTGGCCTCAATGGCCGCCTGGACGGTGCCGAAATCGTCGATCAGCACCATGCCGTGCGCACCTTCCACCGGCTTCCATTCGGTGACCTTGCGGCTGGCCAGATCCACCGTGCCCTCGATCAAATGGCGGCCATCGAGGGCGACCACGGCGGCCTGCCGGGGCGCCTGAACCGGCTTGCCCTCCAGCGCAAATGCCCACACCTGGTCCTTCGGCGGCGCCTTGAGCACCATTTCGGTGAGCCGGTAACCCTCCTTGAATTTCCCAGAAGCCTTCAACACCGCCAGCGTGGTCTTGATCTCATCGGCAGACAGCGGGTTCAACGGATTGGCTTTGCGCTCGACCACAAAGGTGGTGTCCAGACCCGATTGCAGCACCTGCTGGAAGAAATCGTCGGACACGTAAGCCGCGCCCTTTTTCAGGGTCAAGGGGGCACTGAGCTGCAACGGTTTTCCATTGACCAACGCCGTCCTGGCGCCCGGCTTGATGCGAACCAGCGTGCTGTTGCGCCGCAGCGTATAGACCTGGGCGTAGCTGTCCCATTGCACGGAAGCGTCTGCCGCCTTGGCCGCCTGCGCCAGCGGCACCATCTTGGCAGCGGCGCCATGCGCCAGTACCATGGGCGCGCAAAGGCTGGCCGCCGCCAGCGTCAGCGCATTGAGCGCCAGTGGAATCACACGGGGGTGGGATGGCATGAACATCGACGATCTCCTCGGTTTTATGGGGTTGAGACAAGGCCCTCACGTTACGGCGCGCTCCCGCGGCGGGGTTATCCACATTTGGCAAATTTCGATGCGCTGCCCCGTTCAGCCGGTCCGGGCACGAACTTTGGCGCACTACTTGCGTGAAACGCTGCCATGAACCTGTTTCATTCGCTCAAACACGCCCGTGGTGCCGACGAGCAGGCCGCCAGCCTGAGCTGCTGGGAGCAGCGGTACGAACAAATCACTGCCGGTGCATTCGAAGGTCGGGTGGAGGAGTTGCGCGTGGGGCCGGTCCAGGTGTTTGCCGAGCAGGCCAACCGCACCGTGATGCAAATCGGCAAGGCCGAAGCCGCGCGGGAAACGGTGGCGCTGGTCCACACCGCACAAGCCCCCGGCTGGTACTGCGGCCACGCGTTGGCCGGGCCGCGCTTCATCAGGGCGTCGTCGGGCAGCGAATTCGAGCTGGTGGCTGGCGCCGGCAGCCAGATCCTGGCGTTGTCGGTCGACACCCATTCCTTGCAGACATTGCTCACCACGCTGGAAGGCCCCGATGCGCGGCTCGATGCCCGCTTTCTCACACGCGATGCGCCCCGGGACCAGTTGTGTGCGTTCACCCAGATCTCGCAGGCCGCTCTGGCCCATGCCCAGCAATCCAGCCAAACCCTCGCGGCGGACGCTTCGCGCCGCATGCTCGCCCTGGCGCTGACCGAGACCCTGCTCGGCTGCCTGCGCCTGGGCGCTACCGCACCCAGCGCGCTGTCCAGCGCTGCTGGCAACCGACGGCGCATCGTCGCCAAGGCCCGCCAATACATGCAGGCGAACGCCCAGGAAGTGATCACCGTGCCCGATCTGTGTCAGGCCATCGGCACCTCCCGCCGCGCCCTGCAATACGCCTTTGAAGACGTGCTGCAAGTCAGCCCCATCACCTACCTGCGCACCATGCGGCTGAACCGCGTGCGCCAGCACATCCGCGAGCAGCCCGGGTGCAGCGTGGGTGACATCGCAGCCGGTGGGGTTTTTGGCATGCCTCGCGGTTTGCCACCGAATACCGAGCCCTGTTCGGGGAGTTGCCTTCGGCCACCCGCGCCGCCGCCGCAGGCGCTTGACGCTGCCCTCCGGCGCGCCCGCGCCCCGTCCTGGGGCGGCACGCTCTGTGCATGGGATCGCGCATGGCACACACCGCAACCCCGCTCAAAAGGCGGGTGCCGCGCCAACGCAGCAGCCCAACCGGCAGCTCCAAAGCCCGCGCCGCACCCCACCGCAACGTCCGCACGCCCAAGCCCATGCTCCACTCCTGGCTGGACGACGCCCACGCCCTCATGGCCGGCTCCCTCTTCGTGGCCCTGGGCATGACCATGTTTGGTCATGCCGGCTTGCTCACCGGCGGGGTGGCGGGTGTGGCCTTTCTGGCCAGCTACGCCAGCGGCCTTCCCTTCGGGCTGTATTTCTTTCTCTTCAGCCTGCCCTTCTTCGTGCTGTCGTGGTTCCAGCTCGGGCGTGCCTTCACCTTCAAGAGCTTCTTCTCGGTGGCCCTGGTCTCGGTCTTCACCGCCCTGGCCCCCAAGCTGGTGCGCTTCGAGTTGCTCAACCCCTGGCTGGCGTCGGTGCTGGGCGGGTTCCTCATCGGCTTTGGCCTGCTCGCGCTGTTGCGACACCGCGCCAGTGTGGGCGGGGTCAACATCCTGGCGCAGTGGCTGCAGGAGTCCCGGGGCTGGAGCGCCGGCAAGGTGCAGATGTCGGTCGACGTGGCCGTGGTGCTGGCCGCGCTGATGGTGGTGCCGCCGCAACGCGTGCTCCAGTCGGTGGTGGGCGCGGTGGCCATTGGCGCCATCCTCACGCTCAACCACAAACCCGGGCGCTACCTCGGCGTCTGACACCGCGTGAGCTTCCGATCAACAGGCTGACGGCGTGGCCGGTGTCGGCGCCGCTTTGTTTCGGTCGTTGTCGATTTGTTTCCGTGCCCGCTTCATCGCACTTTTTCGGCCCGGTCGCGGGCAAGATGGCGCATCCTCAAACGATTGCCTTGACCGCCATGCCCACCAACGCCGCCCACCCCACCCCAATGAAACGCCTGCACCAACGGCCTTGGCTGGTGGGCTTGCTGACCTGCCTGCTGCTGGGACTCTTGCCCGCCGCGCCCAGTGCCATCGCGGCAGGCACCGACCACGAACCGACCACCCTGCGCGAGCGGCTCAAGGCGCGGCGCGAGGCACGGCAGGCCGAGACCAAACCCGCGCCCACCGACGCCATCAGCGCCACCCGCGCCATCACCGCCCCGGGCGACTACGAATTCAAGCTCATCCACCAGGGCCACGAACGCGCCTACCGCGTTCATGTGCCCAAAGCCTTTCAGCGTGGTGCCCCGCCCCTGCCACTGGTCATGGCCTTCCACGGCGGCGGGGGCAACATGGACATCCAGGCCACCGACCGCTTCTACGGCCTCATCACCCAGTCCGAACGCGGCAACACGCTGCTGGTCTTTCCCAACGGCTACAGCCGCCTGCCGGCAGGCAAGCTGGCCACCTGGAACGCCGGCTTGTGCTGCGGGCAGGCGCGAGACAAAGGCATCGACGACGTGGGCTTTGTGCGCGCGGTACTGGCCGACCTGGCGCAGCGCCTGGCCCCGATCGCCAGCGGGTCTACGCCATCGGCATGTCCAACGGCGGCATGATGAGCTACCGCCTGGCCTGCGAGATGGCCGACACCTTCCAGGCCATCGCCTCGGTGGCCGGGACCGACGGCACCGGCCCGGACTGCCGTCCTTCCAGACCCGTGCCCGTGTTGCACATCCACGCCAAGGACGACGAGCGCGTGCTCTTCAACGGCGGCTCGAGGCAGCGCATCCAACACCCACGCGGATTTCGTCTCCGTGCCCGACACCGTGCGCAAATGGTGGCGCTCGATGCCTGCAGCCCCGGGCCCCGCACCGTGCTCGACGTGCCCGGCGCGCGCTGCGAGGTGCACACCGGCTGCGCGGGCGGCGCACAGGTCAAGCTCTGCGTCACCGACACCGGCGGCCATTCCTGGCCGGGTGGGGTCAAGCCGCGCGGTGGCCAGGCGGGCTCCACCGCCATCTCGGCCAACGAGGTGATCTGGGACTTCTTCGGACTCACCCTCCAGGCGCCGCGCCCCAAGCCCCATCCATAGCCCCATCAACAGCCCTGTCGTGGACCCCTCCAGGCCCGCTCGCCCACAACCGAGTGGGCCCCACCGCAGCACCGATTTGGGCGGCCTCAGAACCACCGCCTTCACCAAACTGGTGCAGCCCCAGGCCATCTGGCCTGCGCGCGGCTGGCACCGTAATTGCTAACACCCTGAGCCAGAGAGGCGTAGTGCCCAAGCACCCCGCCTGCCTTGAAGACCGCTAGGGTTCCGGACCCAGATGCCCGCATCTGGATCGACTGGTCCGAGAGCGGTCGGCCACGATCGTGTGGCTCCACGGAGGGACAAAAGCCCGGGAGACGCTTCGCCGCAGACGCATGCCCGCATGCCTGTGCACGAGCCGCCTCTCTTGCCGTTTTGTCCCCTTCGACAGGAGCCACTTGCATGACCCAACCGCTCTCCACAGCCGCGCTCTCGGTCCCTTTGCCGGGCCACCCTGCGGTGGCTGCCGCTGCGCCCGAGTCCCCGGCAACCGAAACAAAACCGCGCCCCGCCTCGGCAGCGGGTTCGGCTCCCTCGTCGGCTTCCCCACGGCCGCGCCGCCGCCCGTCCAACCTCTTCACCGTGCGCGCGCCCATCAGCCGGCGCAACTACTGGTTGCTGGCGCTGGCCGGCTTGCTTGCGCCCTTGCTCGGCTGGCAGATGCTCGCTTCCTGGGGCGGCCTGGACACCACCTTCCTGCCCACCCCCTTGCAGGTGCTGAACAAGACCTGGCTGTGGGCCACGGAAAACGGCCTGCTGGAAGATGCGGGCATCAGCACCTACCGCGTCGTGGCGGGCTTTCTGCTCTCCGCGGTGATCGCCTTGCCACTGGGCCTGTTCATCGGCTCTTTCCGCTCGGTGCAGGCGCTGCTGGAACCCCTGACCGACTTCATCCGCTACATGCCCGCGGTGGCCTTCATCCCGCTGGTGATGCTCTGGGTGGGCATCGACGAGAGCGCCAAGATCGCCATCATCTTCATTGGCACCTTCTTCCAGATGGTGCTGATGGTGGCCGAAGACGTGCGGCGGGTGCCCGCGGCCCAGGTGGAGGCCGCGCAAACCATGGGAGCGAACCGGCAGGAGCTCATCGAAAAAGTGATCTTTCCCAGCGCCAAGCCCGCCCTGCTCGACACCCTGCGCATCACCATGGGTTGGGCCTGGACCTACCTCGTCGTGGCCGAGCTGGTGGCCGCCAACTCCGGGCTGGGCTACTCCATCCTGCGCGCCCAGCGCTTCTTGCAGACCGACACCATCTTCGCCGGGATCATCGTGATCGGGCTCATCGGGCTGCTCACCGACCAGGCGTTCCGCTGGGCGCACCGCATCTTCGATGAACACCCTGCGCCCCGGCAAAGCCGATTTCCGTGGTGCGACTCGGTGGGGCATCGCTCGCTGCCTTCGGACCTGTTTTGAATCATCAAATTGAAAGTTGAATTCTGATGAACCATTCCATTGCGCCCTCACCCCCCAAGATCAGCATCCGCGATCTGTTCAAACGCTTTGACGGCGCCAGCATCAACGCGCTGGAAAACGTCAGCCTCGACATCCGCGACAACGAGTTCGTCACCTTCGTGGGCGCCTCGGGCTGCGGCAAATCGACCCTGCTGCGCACCATCGGCGGGCTGGAAACCCACACCAGCGGCGCGCTGCTGATCGATGGCAAACCCGTCACCGGCCCCGGCATCGACCGCGCCATGGTGTTCCAGCACTACAGCCTGTACCCCTGGATGACGGTGAGCGAAAACATCAAGTTCTGCCGCCAACTCGCCGCCCACACCCGCGACCGCACCTCCAGCGACGTGGAAGCCGCCTCGGGCCGGGCCGATGCGCTGCTGCGCCTCATGGGCCTGCAAAACGTGGGGGGCGCCTGGCCCAACCAGCTCTCCGGCGGCATGCAACAACGCGTGGCCATCGCACGGGCACTGATGGGCAAGCCCGACATCGTGCTGATGGACGAGCCCTTTGGCGCCCTCGACGCGCAGACCCGCGAGGTCATGCACGACCTGATCCGCTATGTGCACCGCCTGGAGAAGGCCACCATCGTGTTCGTGACACACGACGTCGAAGAGGCTATCTACCTCGGCGGGCGCGTGGTGTTGATGGCCCCACGCCCAGGCCGCATCGACACGGTCTACGACATCCCCTTTGGCGACCAGCGCACCCAGGACCTCAAGAACGCGCCCGAGTTTCTGCAACTCAAGCGCGACATCCTCGACCGCATCCGAGAAACCTCCGGCATGAAAACCGACCTGGAGCAGCTCCAGCGCCTCTCCGGCGCGCAAGCCGAATCACCCGCCACCGAAACCGCCTGAGCCCCAGGAGACACTTGCCATGCCCCACACCATCCCTGCCCCCGCCCTGGCCGACCTGCCCGACCCCCTGACCACCGTGCTGCCCAACCCACCAGCCACCGAGCCGGTGGATGCACCGGCCTTCTGGCAGCGCTTCCCCCAAGCCTCTCTCGTGGGTGTGCACACCGGCCACACCATGTGGAGCGAAGTCCTGCCCGGCGGCAGCCACTGGAGCTGGCGCATGCCGCGCGGCAGCGCCATCCGCTTTGTGGCGCTTCAAGCCCGGGCCAACCTGAGCCTGGTGATGTACGCCGCCCACGAAAAACTCGAGCGCTACAACATGCCCGACTCGCTCAAGGCGCAACACACGGCGCATTACGGCAAGGGCCATGTGTTGATGAGCGACATGGGCCGCGCCATGGCCAGCTTCACCGCCGACAGCCTGGGCTGGCACGACCCGCTCGGCGCCCTGCTCGACAACGAATGGATGAGCGAGAAATACGGCGAAAAGAGCTACGGCGAGGCGCGCAACGCCATGCACCGCTCCGGCAAAGACGGCCTGCTGATCGAGATCGGCAAATACGGCCTGACCAAGCGCGACCTGATCGCGCCGGTGAAGACCTGTTCAGCAAAGTCACCGTCGATGAAGAAGGCCGCTTCGCCTTTGCGCCGGACCATTGCCAGGCCGGCGACTTCGTCGAGCTGCGGTTCGACATGGACGTGATCCTGGCCGTCTCCAGCGCCCCCCACGCCCTCGACCCCAACCCCACATACGCACCCGGCAAAGTCGGCCTGCTCGCCTGGCGCTGCGGCCGGCGCCGGCCAACAGCCGCCTGCCGCGCCTTCCGCGGAGAACGCGCGGGCGCTGCACAACGCCGACATGTTGTATCTGTGAACACCCCCTGCGCCGCTTCGCGGCTTCCCCCTCTCTGGCGCCTTCGGCTGGGAGGGGGACAGCACCTGCAGCCCGGCGTAGCCGTTCTGCGGTGCCGCTGGCGAAACACCTCTGCCCGACGATGTGATTTGAATACCTGCATCAGGAGATCATTCCATGAACCCGAACAACACCCGCCGCCATCCGCATCCAGGAAAGCTTGCTCGACCCGGCCAACGCCGTCAGCGACCAACGCCACGCCGCTGGCGAACCCATCCTGTTTGAACTCAGCAAGGGGCCAGACCCTGCGCATCGTGGACCTCGAAGGCAACCAGGCCGCCGATGTGCTCTTCTACAACCGCGACGACCTCGACGAGCACTACAGCGCCACCGAAACCATCCAGCGCCAGGGCGGCATCTACCTCACCACCGGTTCGGTGCTGCGCAGCAACGACGCGCGGCCCCATGCTCACCATCGTGGCCGACACCTGCGGGCGCCACGACACGCTGGGCAGCCACTGCGCCGCCGAGAGCAACACCGTGCGCTACGCACTGCAAAAGAAGTACATGCACAGTTGCCGCGACAACTACCTCATCGCCCTGCAACACGCCGACATCGGCCTGAGCAAGCGCGACCTGGTGCCCAGACATCAACTTCTTCATGAACGTGCCGGTCACCGAGCACGGCGATCTCAAGTTCGACGACGGCGTGTCCGGCCCGGGCAAGTACGTGGAGATGCGCGCGGAGATGAACCTGTGGGTGCTGATCAGCAACTGCCCGCAGCTCAACAACCCCTGCAACGCCTACAACCCCACCCCACGCGCCTGCCGGTCTGGGATCAGGGTGAAAAAGCACCCCCTGCGCCGCTTCGCGTCTTCCCCCTCCAGAGGGGGACCACGCCTTGGACCGGCGGAGCCGGATCTTCGGCGTGTGCTGGGTTGAGCCCCCGCATGCTGGCGCAGCGACCTGAACCCAGCCCGCAGGACGACCTGCTGGCTTCCACGCGATCAGGCAGGACGGCCTGCCGAATTTGATTCCCAAGGTTGACCACCATGTTCAGCAAGGTATTGATAGCCAACCGCGGTGCCATCGCCTGCCGCATCATCCGCACACTCAAACGCCTGGGCGAGCGTGGCGGTGTACTCCGAAGCCGACGCCCAGGCGCGCCGAGGAAGAGGTCGATGAGGCCTGACGATCGGCTCGGCGCCCGCCGCCGAGAGCTATCTGCGGGCCGAGCGCATTCTGGAGTGGCCCGGCAATGTGGTGCGCAGGCGGTTCACCCCTGGCGGCTTTCTCTCCGAGAACCCCGATTTCGCCGAGGCCTGCGAAGCCGCGGGCATCGCCTTCATCGGGCCCCACCGCCCCACAGATGCGGGCCTTTGGTCTGAAACACACCGCCTGCGATCTGGCGCATGCCCAGGGCGCCCCCTGCTGCCCGGCACCGGTCTGCTCGCCGACGCCGCCCAGGCCCGCGCGAAAGCGCCCGCATCGGCTACCCGGTCATGCTCAAAAAAGCATGGCGGGTGGCGGCGGCATCGGCATGCGCCTGGTCTGGAGCGAGAGCGAGCTGAGCGACGCGTCTGCCCTGGTCGGCCGCCTGGCCTCGGCCAACTTCAAAGACGCCGGGCTGTTCATCGAGAAATACGTGAAACGGGGCGCGCCACATCGAGGTGCAGGCAGCCATACGGAAAGGCGGCGTGGTGGCGCTGGGCGAGCGCGACTGCTCGGTGCAGCGGCGCAACCAGAAAGTCATAGAAGAGACGCCCGCGCCGGGCCTGACCGATGCGCAACGCGCCGAACTGCACGCCACCGCGGTGCGGCTCGCGCAGGCGGTGAACTACCGCTCGGCCGGCACGGTGGAGTTCGTCTTCGACGCCGCCACCGGCGACTTCTACTTCCTGAGGTCACACGCGATTGCAGGTCGAACACGGCGTGACCGAACAGGTCTGCGGCGTGGACCTCGTGGCCTGGATGGTCCAGCTCGCCGCCGGCGACCTGCCGCCGCTGGCCGGCCTGCCGCGGCGCTTTCCAGGGCGCCTCGATCCAGGTGCGCCTCTACGCCGAAGACCCGGCCAAGAATTCCAGCCCAGCGCGGGCCTGCTCACCAAGGTGGTCTTCCACAGACGCGCCCCACCAGGCCCGGGTGGATGGCTGGGTCGAGCGCGGCACCGAGGTGCCCGCCTGGTACGACCCCATGCTGGCCAAGCTCATCGTCACCGCCGACACGCGCGAGCTCGCCCTGGGCCAACTGGTGCCGCGCTGGACGCCACACGCCTGGCCGGCATCGAGACCAACCTCGATTACTCAGGTGGTGCGCGACCCGGTGTTCCGCGAAGGGCGGCAAATCACCCGCTTCCTGAGCGGTGCCACTACCGGCCCACCACCATCGATGTGCTGAGCCGGGCGTGCAGACCTCGGTGCAGGACTGGCCAGGACGGCAGGGTCACTGGGACGTGGGCGTGCCGCCCAGCGGCCCGGATGGACGCCTATGCCCACCGCATGGCCAACCGCCTCGTGGGCAACGCCCCGGAGGCCGCCGCGCTGGAATGCACCCTGGCCGGCCCGAGCCTGCGCTTCAACTGCGCCACCGTGGTGGCCGTCACCGGCGCCCCCGCCAGCCTGACGCTGGACGGCCAGCCGCTTGCCATGTGGCAGGCCCACCGCGTCGAGGCCGGCAGCGTGCTGGCGGTGGGGCGCTGCAGCAGCGGCTGCCGCCTGAGCATTGCGGTGGCGGGTGGCCTGGACGTGCCCACCTACCTGGGCAGCCGCGCCACCTTCACCCTCGGCCAGTTCGGCGGCCACGCCGGGCGTCACCTGCGCATGGGCGACGTGCTGCACCTGTGCGCCACCGCCACCGACACCGACTCCGACTCCGCCAAGCAAGAATCGCCGACCGCGCTGGCCGCACCCGAAGGGCTGATCCCCGCCTACGACCGCCACTGGCACATCGGCGTGCTCTACGGGCCCCACGGCGCGCCCGACTTCTTCCAGGACGGCGACATCGCCACCTTCTTTGCCACCGATTGGGAAGTCCACTACAACTCCAGCCGCACCGGCGTGCGCCTGATCGGCCCCAAACCGCAATGGGCGCGCAGCGACGGCGGTGAAGCCGGGCTCCACCCCTCCAACATCCACGACAACGCCTACGCCATCGGCGCCATCGACTTCACCGGCGACATGCCCGTCATCCTCGGGCCCGATGGCCCCAGCCTGGGCGGCTTCGTCTGCCCGGCCGTGGTGGTCAACGCCGAGCTGTGGAAGCTGGGCCAACTGCGCCCCGGCGACACCGTGCGTTTTCACCGCCTCTCGCTGGCCCAGGCCGCCGAGCGCCAAGCCGCCATGGAAGCCGCCCTGGCCGGACAGACCACCACCCTGCCCCCCGCGCCCGAAGACGATGCGCAAGCCCACACCACGCCGGTCATCCACGACGACCCGGCCCATGAAAACGCGCGCGATGCGGTCCCGGCCATGGTGATCCGCCAGGCCGGCGATCGCTATGTGCTCGTGGAGTTTGGCCCGCTGGTGCTCGACATCGAGCTGCGCCTGCGCGTGCACGTGCTGATGACCGCCCTGCAAGCCCAGCGCGACAGCGGTGCGTTGCCCGGCATCATCGACACGACGCCAGGCATCCGCTCGCTGCAGGTGCACTTCGACCCCGCCCGCCTGCCCCGCGACGCCTTGCTCAAGGCGCTGGTCGCCGCTGAAGCCGCCCTGCCCGCCATCGACGACATCGAGGTGCCTTCGCGCACCGTCTACCTGCCCCTGTCCTGGGACGACCCACAAACCCGCCTGGCCATCGAGAAGTACATGCAGTCGGTGCGCCCCGACGCGCCCTGGTGCCCGAGCAACATCGAGTTCATTCGCCGCATCAACGGCCTGGAGCGCATCGAAGACGTGTTCACGATCGTGTTCGACGCCAGCTACCTCGTCATGGGCCTGGGCGACGTCTACCTCGGCGCCCCGGTGGCCACGCCGCTGGACCCGCGCCACCGGCTGGTGACCACCAAATACAACCCCGCGCGCACCTGGACCCCCGAAAACGCCGTGGGCATCGGAGGCGCCTACCTCTGCGTCTATGGCATGGAAGGCCCCGGGGGCTACCAGTTCGTGGGCCGCACCCTGCAGATGTGGAACCGCTGGCGCCACGGCACCAGCGGCACCCCTTCGAGCAACCCTGGCTGCTGCGCTTCTTCGATCAGATCCGTTTCCACCTGGTCTCGGAAGACGAGCTGCGCGACATCCGCGCCAACTTCCCCACGGCGGTTACCCCCTGCGCATCGAAGAAGGCCGCTTCAACCTGAAGGCCTACCGCGGCTTTCTGAAAGACAACGCGGCCTCCATCCAGGCCTTCAAGTCGCAGCAGCAAACGGCCTTCGAAGCCGAGCGCGAGCGCTGGCCGCCAGCGGCCAACTCCACTTTGCCTCCGACGCCGACATCGCCGCCGCGGGCCCGGACGACGAGCTCGACCTGCCCGAAGGCAGCCGCGTGCTGGCCGCCAGCGTGCCCGGCAATGTGTGGCATGTGGCCGTGAGCGAAGGCCAGCGCGTGAACGAAGGCGATCTGCTGCTGGTGATCGAGTCCATGAAGATGGAGTTCAGCGTGCTGGCCCCCGCCAGCGGCACCGTCCACCAACTGCTCTGCACCCAGGGCGCCCCCGTGGCCGCGGGCCAGAACCTGGTGGTGTTGCTCGATGCGGCCACCGCCGATGCCGCCACCGCGCTGACCAGCCAGAGCCTGTGAACAGCCGCCATGAACAGCCCCTGAGCCCACCGCCGCCTGTATCACCGCCGCACCAAGCCCCCAACACCGCCCCCACCCACGGCACACCCACCGACCGCACGGAGCACACCATGCCCCTTTCCACACCCCCCAACCTCCAAGCCCTGTCCTTCGACCTCGCCAGCCTGCGCGCCGCCTACGCCGCTGGCACCCCGGTGCGCGCCGTCATCGCCGAAGCCATGCGCCGCTGCGCGAGTGATGAAAACCACGCTTTCATCCACCGCCTGACCGACGCCGAGATCGAGCCCTACGTCGCCCGTTTGGAAAGTGCTGACGGCGTGGACCCGGCCAGCCTGCCCCTCTACGGCGTGCCCTTTGCCATCAAAGACAACATCGACCTCGCGCACATCCCCACCACCGCCGGCTGCCCCGAATACGCCTACACGCCTGGCGAGAGCGCCTTCCTCGTGCAGCAACTCATCGCGGCCGGCGCCGTGCCACTGGGCAAGGCCAACCTCGACCAGTTCGCCACCGGCCTCAACGGCACCCGCTCGCCCTACGGCGCCTGCCGCAACGCCTTCAACCCCGAGTTCGTCTCGGGCGGCTCCAGCAGCGGCTCGGCCGTGAGCGTGGCCAAGGGCTGGGTCAGCTTCTCGCTGGGCACCGACACCGCCGGCTCGGGCCGCGTGCCCGCCAGCTTCAACAACCTCATCGGCCTCAAGCCCACCATCGGCCTGCTCTCGGCCACCGGCGTGGTGCCGGCCTGCCGCTCGGTCGACACCGTGTCCACCTTCGCGCTCACCGCCGCCGACGCCCAGGCCGTGCTGGCCGTGGCCGCGGTGCCCGACGAAGCCGACGCCTTCAGCCGCGCCGCCCAACCCTTCGGTGTGGACTTCTCGGCCGGCCCCTTCCGCTTCGGCGTGCCGCGCCCGCAAGACCTCAACTTCTTCGGCAACGACGCCGCCATCGAACTGTTCGCCCAAAGCATCGCGCGCCTGCACGCCCTGGGCGGCACCGCCGTCGAGATCGACCTCACCCCCTTTCTCGAAGCCGCGCGCCTGCTCTACGAAGGCCCCTGGGTGGCCGAGCGCTACGTCGCGATCAAGGACTTCATCGACGCCCAACCCGAGGCCGTGTTCCCGCCCGTGCGCACCATCATTGAAGGCGGCAAGGCCAAGACCGCGGCCGACGCCTTCGCGGCCAGCTACAAGCTCAAGGCCCTCAAGCGCGTGTGTGACGCCGTGTGGCAGGACGTGGACTGCCTGCTCACGCCCACCGCCGGCACCATCTACCGCATCGCCGACATGCAGGCCGACCCGATCCGCCTGAACAGCAACCTCGGCTACTACACCAACTTCATGAACCTGCTGGACTACGCCGCCGTCGCGGTGCCCGCCGGCTTCCAGGCCAGCGGCGACGCGCAAGGCCTGCCCTGGGGCGTGACCCTGGCCGCGCCCGCGTTCAAAGACGTGCCCCTGCTGCGCCTGGCCGATCGCCACCGCGCGCAGGCGGCGCAGTCACTCGGCGCCACCACCACAACGCTGGCCGACACCCCCGCCATCAACAGCACAGACTTGCCCAAAGGCAGCAACACCGCCGGCACCGTCAAGGTCGCCGTCTGCGGCGCCCACCTCAGCGGCCTGCCGCTCAACTGGCAGCTCACCCAACGCGGCGCGCGCCTGCTCGGCGCGGCGCAGTCCGCGCCCGAATACAATTTCTACGCCCTCGCCGGCGGCCCGGTCCAGCGGCCCGGCATGGTGCGCGTCAACGAAGGCGGCGCCGCCATCGACATGGAAGTGTGGGAACTGCCCGCCGAACACTTCGGCAGCTTCGTCGACGGCATCCCCGCCCCGCTGGGCATCGGCAAAGTCAAGCTGGCCGACGGGTCGTGGGTGAGCGGGTTTGTGTGCGAGGCGATTGGGGTTGAGCGTGGGACTGAGATTTCGGAGTTGGGAAGCTGGCGTAAGTGGTTGAAGCGACAGAGTTGAAGCAACCCTCAGCGGAATGCACACAGAGCGTTCGAGTAGAACTTCGACCAACGTCCATTTTGTCGCTCCGGGAACTCACCGTAAGGTACGCTAACGTGTGGAGCTCGATACTCCCGGATGGTCGTTATTGGTCGTTTGGTAGTGCGACCTTATGGAGCTTGACGCCCAAGCGAGGCTACGAATTTTTTGGACCGCTATCAACATCCGATCGACAAAGCGATCATATTAGAGTAGGCTTCAAGATTGAAAGAAACCGCCAACCGTTCAAGGAAGACAAGAAGATATGCCACGCCCGATCGGGGTCGATCTGTTCGCAGGAGCGGGCGGACTTAGTCTAGGATTCGAAGCAGCAGGCTTCGATGTGGTCGCAGCAGTCGAGATCGATCCGATCCACTGCGCTGCACACAAATTTAACTTCCCGCAGACCACGACAATCTGCAAGAGCGTTGTCGAAGTATCCGGCGACGAAATCCGCAAGCGTGCTGGCATCGGAAAGAAAGAAATCGATGTGCTGTTCGGAGGGGCGCCCTGTCAAGGCTTTTCGCTCATCGGCAAGCGTGCATTGGACGACCCCCGAAATCAGCTAGTGCATCACTTTGTCCGCCTAGTAAAAGAACTGCGCCCCAAGCACTTTGTTTTCGAAAACGTAAAAGGTCTCACCGTCGGAACGCATCGGCGCTTTCTTCAAGAAATCGTTGACGCGTTCCAGGAGGCCGGCTACGAGCTGCAGCTACCTTACAAGGTCTTGAACGCTGCCGATTTCGGCGTCCCACAGTCTCGCCAGCGCCTTTTCCTCATGGGTACCCGCAAGGGGTTAAAGAAGCCCGTTTACCCTGAACCGATCAATCGCGTCACGGTCAAACAGGCTATCGGCGACCTGCCGGTAGCCGAAGAGTTCCCGGAGCTGATGCATCGCGATTGGGTAAAAGCCAAGTTCGGCCGTCCCTCCCCGTATGCCGCTGTACTCCGGGGCAAAGCTACCGATCCAAATGACTTCGCTTACCCACGGCAGTTTGATCCGACGCTGCTCACGTCAAGCATGTTGACTGTTCATACCGACCTTTCGAAGAAGCGCTTCGCCGCCACCCCGAACGGGGAAACTGACCCGATCAGCCGCTTTCTGAAGCTCGATCTAGACGGCATTTGCAACACACTGAGGGCCGGCACGGCGAGTGACCGGGGAGCGTTCACATCGCCCCGCCCTATCCATCCGACGAGCCCGCGCGTGATCACCGTTCGCGAAGCAGCCCGCCTTCACTCCTACCCCGACT
>JAWKYI010000010.1:0-193620 GCA_041396525.1 Burkholderiaceae bacterium | reverse complement strand
GGCTCGAGGATGACGGTGGTCGAGGCGGGCCTGGATGGGCCCGGGGGTGCAGCGGCGGCGGCACTTTGCACGGCATCGGCCACGAGGAAACGGTGGGACTCGGCGCTGACGACCATGAGCCGCTCGCCCAGGCCCTGCACGCGCTCCAGGGTGAGTTGGAGCAGGCTCTTGCCCCCGATCAGGGGCACGAACTGCTTGGGAAAGCTCTTGCGGCTCAGCGGCCAGAGCCGGGTGCCGGCGCCGCCACAGAGAATGACAGGGGTGATCGGGCTGGGCGGCAGGAATGATGTGGTCGAGGGCCGTGGAGTGGCTGTGTTCATGAGCTTTGTGGGGCCGCAGCGAGCGTCCCTGTTGAATTGCCGGGAGGTTGGGGTGGGGCGTCTGAAGAGAAGGCCTGCGCCTCAGACCGCGCCTTCCTGTTTCAGGACCACACCCACGGTGCGAACCAGAATGACCCAGTCGAACCACAGCGACCAGTTGCGCACGTAGCAGGCGTCGAAGCGCACGCGGGAGGTGTAGCTGGTGTCGCTGCGCCCGCTGACCTGCCACAGACCGGTCATGCCGGGGCGCGCCATCAGGTAGTAGTTCACGTCGTCGCCGTAGCGCTCCAGCTCCGCCTGCACCAGTGGGCGCGGACCGACCAGACTCATTTCGCCTTTCAGGACGTTCCACAACTGCGGGAGTTCATCGAGGCTGGTGCGGCGCAGGAACCCACCGATCTTGCTGATGCGCGGATCGTTCTTGAGTTTGAAGTCACGCTCCCACTCGGCACGGGCCTGCGGGTCGTTGGCCAGCAGCTTGGCCAGCTCTTCCTGAGCGTTCATCACCATGGAGCGGAATTTCAGGCATTTGAACGGTTTGCCGTTTTGCCCCACGCGGGTGTGGCCGAAGAAGGCGCTGCCGCCGTCGCGCGAAATGCGCCAGGCAAAGAAGGCAAACAGGGGCGAGAGCATCAGCAGCAGCACCGAAGAACCCGCGATGTCGAAGGCGCGCTTCAGGATCTGCGGGCTGCGCCGCTTGAGGTTGTTGCGCGAGCGCAGCATGAGCACGTCGTGGCTGAAGAAGTGCGTGGCCTCCATGCCGTAGATGGGCACATCGCCCAGCGCCGGCACCATGACGATGTCTTCGCGGGTGTACATCAGGTGTTTGGCGAGTTCGCGCAGCCAGTGGTTGTTCACCGTGCCCAGCACGCCCACGATCTGGTAAGCGCCGGGTTGGGCCAGCAGTTCCTTGACCGCGGGCGTGAGGGGGGTCGGCGCGAAGGTGTGGCCGCCGGGCAGTTCCACCAGGCGCTCGCCCGGGTTGGGGCTCACCACGGCCACCGGCTTGTAGCCCAGCAGCGGGTCGCTGGCGAGCGCGGCGGCGGCCTGTTCGACATCGCCCGGGTGCCCGATCAGCACATAGGGCTGGGTGAGCAGGCCGGACTTCAGCAGGCGGTGGCGCATCCACAACCGAGACAACGGAAGCACGGCCAGGAGCAGCGCCCAGCTGGCGCCTGTCCACAGCCGGGAGAGGCCCCATTTGCCGAAGTAGATCAAGAGGGCGTCGGCCATGGCCGCAAGCACCACCACCTGGATGACTTCGCGCACCTCGTTCCACCAGGGCTTGCGCCGTGAAGGCGTGTAGTGGCCCAGGGCCGCGCCCATCCAGGCGACCATCATCAAGGCAATGCCGCCAAACAGGGTCAGGCGCAGCGGACCTTGGGCGGCCCACCAGATGTTCAGGGTCTCCAGCAGCCCTCCGCCTTCTTGCAGCACAAAGGGCAGGCGCCCCGCGATGAGACACAGCCACATCACGCTCAGGTCGGTGACGATCAGGCGGGCGGTGACCCACCGTTGGCGTTGACGCAGGCGCGCCCAGGGGGCCAGCGCTCGGGCGAGGTCCTGGTCGTTGTAGAGCGAGACAACCGTCTCGCGACCCGGGGTGGCGCTGTTCGGGACTTTGTTGAGTGGTTGCCTGGCCTGCTTGGCCGCTTGGTGGGTGGCAGCATTCATGGTTCAGCCCCTTTGGAACGGTGGGTCAACAAAAAAAGCGCTCAAGTTCTCAAGAATTGGTCCGATGAATCGATGAAGCCAGGACTCGACCTTGAGGCGAATCGCAGAAGCAAAGCCGTCGCTTTTGTGTGGCGGGGCTGCTGGGGTGATTTCTCGTGGTAAATGCCCAAACATGGTGCTAACTCCCTTGGAATGGCCGATTGTTTTTGTGCACCGCCGCAAAAAGCGGGTCAACGTGTGCCGTGGAGACCCTTGGACGTGCGCAAAGTCACAAACCAACTGGTGCAATGCAATAAACAGGCCACCATGTCCTGTGCTGCGTTGGTATTGATGGGCTGCCGGAGGTTAGCCCATAAATATAGCCCAAAAGTTAAAAAATGTTAGGTTTGAGTATAAATATAGGTTTGGATTTGCTCCGACCATGCTCCCCCAACTGGATGACAAGGGCGTGACGCCGCGCCGAGATGCCGATCCAGGCCGGTGAGCCCGAGCGGCCTTTGGGAAGGTCTGCGGCAGCAGGTGTTTGGGGCCCGCCGGAGGGCCTTGGAGGGTGAGAGGGCGGGCTCAGAGGGTGAGCAATTCGGCCCGGATCGGCCATGCCAGCGGGTCCTGGCGGGCGCCGGCAAACCGGTGTTGCAGCGTCAGGGTGAAGCGCCCGGGCCGTGCGGTACACAGCCGGTACCCATCGCTGGTGGGGCTGAGCACGGCGCCACTGCCTGTTGCACTCTTAGGACTTTGTTGGAGTTGCCAGCGGGTGTTGTGGCTGGCGTCCGGGTGGCGAAGGGCAATGCAAAAGCCATGCTTCATGTTGGACAGGACCACCAGCTTTTGTTCGGCCGTGGTGGCGCTGCCGTCGGCATTGGTCTGGATTTGCTGCGGGTGGCTGTTTTCCAGTACCTGCAGCACTGGGGGAATCACGATGCGGAAGTTGAGCGATGCGCTGGCCTTGCCCGCGTCCCCGCCCAGACTGGCCTCGGCATGCCCGTGGTTGGGCCAGACCCACAGCAACCCGGCCAGCAATGGCAGGGCCAGCCACGAAACCATCGGCCGACGCCTTGTCGTCTTGGCCGATGACCTTGCCGGAAGGGGGGTGTGTCGAGCGCTCATGCCTACCGTATCGGCGGGTGGCTTCTCGACTTGACAGGCGATTGCGTTGCCGGGGAGCCTGCCGGGGCAGGGAGGGCGGGCGCCGGGTTCTTTGGGGCGGCCCCTGCGGCGGGAATGGGTGGGGTGGCGGTTATTCGGCGCGCTGCACGGGCAGCATCAGGCGCGTGGTCTCGCGCAGCCGCACGTCGGTGCGGGCCTGACCTTCGTTGGCCGCATTCCAGGGCAGTGGCAGGGTGTCGTTGCGCAAGGTGATGGTCCGTGGGCCGGGCGCGACCAGAGGAAACTCGAAATGGCCCTGGGCGTCCGTGCGCACTGCGAAGCGGTTGTCCAGGTAGATGAGTGCATTTGGCACACCTTGCTCGCTGGCCTCCTGAACCCCGCTGCGGTTGGCGTCGAAGAAGACGGTGCCTTCGATGCGCCCGCCGCCTCCGCTGCCACTGCCGCCCAGCGGCACCCGGCGGCTGCCGGCCAGAGATTCGAAGCGCAGCACCGCGTAGATGGTGTGGTCGCCGTTGGTGGTGGTGTCTTCGGCGATCGGGGCCAGGGGGTCCAGCGAGGCGTTGTCGGTGGCGCGCCGTCCGAGGCTACGGGTGTATTGCGTCTCGAAAGTCCACGCATTGCTGATGCGCCAGACGGTGCTCAGGTTGAGGCTGTGATCGCGCCGGGCGCGGTTGCCCTGTTCGGTGCGCAGCGTCCCGCGCACATTGGCGCGCTGCCCCAGCGGGGCTCCCAGGGCTATGGCGGCACGCCAGAGGTTCTCAGTTGGGGCGTCGCCTGCCGAGCCGTCACTTCGGTTGCGTTCGCGGCCCACGCCCAGGCTGGTGGACAGGTCGAAACCCTGGGAGAGGGCCCATTCCTGGTCAAAGTCCAGGCGCTGGCCGGTGTTGGCGTTGTCGGCGCCGCCGTTGAGCTCGAGGCGCAGGCCGCTGTTGCCCCATGGGTTTTCAAAGCGCCAGTCGCCGTAGCTGCTCCATGCGGTGCCGCCAAAGCGCCGAAACGCACCGCCGAGACCCGCCGATTCGCGTCGGTTCAGCCGCCAGCGCGCGCTGGCCGAGGCGTAGGTGCCGGCGGATCGGTTGCCGCTGATGGAGCTGAGCCAGTCGATGGAGGCGTCGGCCGACCATTGCCGTGTGCGCCAACCGGTTTTGAAGGCAGCCCCTTGCAGATCGTCCGGCATGGCCTGTCCTGCCCAGCGCAGGCCGGGCTCAAGGCGGTACAGGCTGACGCCGTGGGAGAGGCGACCTTGATCCCACTCGGTGTCGAGCCAGTAGCCGCGCGCGCGGGTGTCGGGGGCGGTGTTTGGCGATGCGGTCTGGATGAGCGAGCGACCGGCCTGGCTGTTCATGGCCTGCGCTTGCAGTCGAAGGCCGCCGATTTCATAGCGTGCGGCCAGAAGCGTGGCCTGGGCGTTGCGGTCGGCCAGCACTGAGCTTGCGTCGGGGCTGATATTGGTTGCGGGAGGCAGGCTGCTGGCGCGCTCGTGTTGCAGCGCCAGAGTGAGTCCGGGCAGTCGCGCGCTGCCGGGTGGGGCGAACGGGTCGGCGGGTGCATCGGATTCGAACGGGCGCCATTGGGCGGCCAGTGTGGTGCGTCGCCCACCCAATCCCTTGAATCCTTCGCCGGGCTGTCCTTGCAGGCGCCCGGGCTGTCCGCTGCCGGCCATCAGGCTGAGGCCTTGGGCTTGTTGGTTCCACTCACCGCTGGCACCGAGCAGGGTGGTGTTGGGGAGGTAGACGCGGGAAGGTTGGCGCGTGAGGCCGGCGTTGGGTGAGCTGATGACACCGGCTTCGTGGTTGCCCTCCCAGCCGCCCTCCATTGGCAGGCCGCGCTGTCGGACCGTCAGGCTGCCGGTCTTGTCTTCAGGGGTCAGACTGCCATCGAGAGAGATCGCGCCGTGGTTGGGCGTGTCGATCAGACCGTAGATTGCGAAGGCAAGCCGGGTGCGCCGTTCGATGTCGAGGGTTTGGTTGCCCAGGCGCGTTTCGAACCGCAGCAGGCGGGGCCAGCCGGTGGCGTCGTAGCGTTTGTTGATGCCACCATCGTCCTGGGCGGCGGGCGGCAGCCCTTCAATGATGCGGTCCTGGTAGGGCGCAGACTGCTCCGCTGACGGTGGGGTTGCGTCCGGAGCTGTTTTGGTCGGATCGGCGGCAGCCGGGCGCGCTGGTGGGGTCTGGGCTTGGGTGCCGAGCGAAAGCAGGGTGAACAGGCTGGCAAAGACGGCCTTGGCAGGCAGGGTCATGGAAGGAAGCGGGTCTCGACGGGCAGGCGGTTGTCGTCCCATTCCAGTTCCCCTTTGACTTGCATTGGCATGCGCAAGGGTGGTGGTGGCTTTCCATCCTCGGCCACAGGATTGAGGGTGATGCGGCGGGTGTCGCCCGGCAGAATGGGGAGGTCGGTCGGACTCAGCTCCACGGATTTGCCGTCGGCATCGGTGGCGTCCAGAAAGCCCTCGAGACGGCCGGTGGCGTTGCCTGTGTTTCGGATGTCAAGCGTGGCAGCGGGTTGGCCATTGATGGGGGTGACCTGCTGTCCCACGATGACCAGGTTGGGCTTGGCTCCGCCGATGCGGGCATAGACGATGACGCCAATCCGCCCACTCACGGGAAAGTTGAGGGCGCCCTTGACCTCGGCCGGGTCGAGTCCCTCGACCATGAGGGCAAAGCGGCATTCGCGCGGCGCAGTGCCGGCGGGCACGTCGATCTGGAAACGGTAGCGGTAGCGGGCGCCGGGCTCGAGGGTGAGTTCGCGGCGCTCGATGGCCACCCACGGGCGGCAACTGTCGGGCGCCAAGGCGTCGGTAAACGCGACCCCGTTGTCGGGGCCCATGGTCCAGTCGTTGGTGTAGAGGCGGTAGCTGCCTTTCTCCCGACCTACGTGCTGGATTTCGACGACTTCCCGCAGGCTTTCCCCAGGCTGTGTCCGGATTTCGAAGCGGGGGGGCGAAATGTAGGCTGCGAAGCCTTGTGCCCAGGCAGCCGGGGCCAGGGTGCTGAAGACAAGAAAGGCCGACAGGGTCAGGCGGAGGCTGGAGATAAGGGAGCGCTTCATGGGGCGGTGGCTTCGAGATTGCTCAGTCGAGGACGTCGATCTCGAAGTAAAAGTTCAGGCGGCGGCTGTTGCTTTGCCAGTCGGGTGCGGTGCGCAGGCGCACCAGCATTTCGTCGCGCAGGCGGGGGCTGTCGATGCGTCCGGCATAGACCATGGTGCGTTGTCCCGAGACCAGCCGCCCAGACCGCAGCTTGCCCTGCGTGGTCCAGTCGGCCTGCACGGAGGAGCCGGCCTGGTCCCGGGGCAGCACCATGTAGATGCGCCCGGTTCGGCCCTGCCAGTCGGCGGTGTCGATATCGATGTTGACCCGCACGCTGGCCTGCATTCCCGCACCGGGGTCGCTGCGGTTTTGGGGCAGCCATTCCATTTGCAGGTTGTCGCTGGCGGGGTGGCTGCGGGAGTCGTCAAGGCGGTGGAGGTTGTGGCCTCCTCCAGCGCGCAATGCGGTGTCAGCCCGTGCGCTGCCGGCGGCGCACAGCAGCACCAGACCGAGAGCGGTCAACCAAAGCGTGGTGTTGCGTGATGCGCTCATGGGGAGCTCAGCGTGTAGGTGACCCGCCCGTTGTAGGTACCTGCTGCGCGGACGGCACTGTTGGCGAAGCGGTAGCTGTGGCAGTTTTCGATGTAGGTGTTGGCCGGAACGCTGGCCAGGGTCTGGGTTCCGCCATTGAAGGTGCCCGCTGGGATGACGTTGGGCTGGGCGCTGCCTGGCGCCGACACGGTCCAGCTGATTTCCGAGAAGGGCAGGGTGTCGCCCGCGGCGCTGGTGAGGCTGGCCGGAGAGGACACCCGCAGGGTGGCGCTGGCCGGGCCGTTGAAGCTGTTGTTGCGCCGGTAGGATGCGCCGACCATCACTTGGTTGGCGGGGTCTGGACAGGTGGTGTAGCCGTCGTAGAGTGATCGCGACTGGGTGCTGTTGGACGTCATTGCCTGGGGGGTCCCGGCGATGAGTTGTGCGCCGCTGAGGTTGGCAGTGACAAGATTCACCGTGCCGTTGTTGCGGTCGGCTGTGCCGTTGCCCACATGCAGGAACACGCGGCGCGACGCCGCCGACAAGGTCAGGCTCCAGGCGTGCGCGCTTGCAAGTTGCCCGCTCAGCAGAATCAGCAGTGTGAAGGCGCGACCCGAAAGGACCAGGCGGCGCGCGAGCATGGACTTCGGCATGTCAACCATTGTGTGGCAATACCTTGCGCCAAGACAATCCGCAACCGGGCCAGGCCCACAACGAGCGGTCAAAGCCAGGGTGACTGCCATGGCACACGCCTGCGCAAAGGCGGTGGCCGGTCAGGCACGACCGGCCCTCGTTGCGGAGCTTGACTGGGTGGCGTCGCTGGCGCGGCGCGGCCATCAGGGCATCGTGGCGGTGTAGGTCACGCGGCCGTTGGTGACGCCGTAGGTGCCAGGTGCGGCCACGGTGGTGTTGGCGTAGCTGAAGGTCCAGTCTGCGGTGCGGCTGGTGACCTTGGTGCCTTGTGACAAGCCCAGGTTGACCGAGCCGCCGGCTGGTGCCGGGCTGGCGAAGTTGGTGGCGTCGCTGGAGGTGGCCGTGATTTCGGACCAGGGAATGGTGTCGCCGGTGCCATTGGTCAGCGCGCCGGTGTTGCTGCTGGCCAGGGCGATCACGCCGTTGTTGCCCAACACGCGCACGGGCACCACGTTGCCCGTGATCGAACCGGCGGCATTGCCGGTTCCCACGTCGGCCGGGTTGCTCGTGTAGTCGAAGGTCACGGTGTCTTCGGTGGTGTTGGTGGTCAACCCGGCCGCGCCGGTGCCCACCGCCAGGAACAGCACACGGGGGATGACGACGCGGAAGTTCAGGTCGGCCGACGCGGAGCCCGAGCCGATGGTCAGTTGGGATTCGGCTGACGCCATCAAGGGCGCAGCGATGGCCAGGGCAATGGCTGACTTGGCGAGGAAGCGGGTGGTTTTCATGACAAATCCTGGAGACGAGAGATTCGAAAATGCACACCTTCGAATGAAGTCCGGAAGGCGCGGGGTGTGATCGAATGGTAGGGACGAGCAAGGTCCAAAGCAACGGCGCCAAGTGGGAAAAGTCACGGAATTCAAAGACTTGGCTCGATGGCTGGTCTCAACGGCGTGGTTCAGGGGATGAGTGGTTGCAAAAAACCCTCAAGTTCCAGGCCGATCTGCCGTGCGTAGTGCTTTGTGATTCGAATGGCCTGAAGGTCGGTCAGCCCCCTTTGGGCAGGGGCAGCGCGCCAGCGGCCTTGACTTCGCCCAGCGAAAAGCTGGTGTGCAGGTCTTTGACGTTGGGCAGGTTGATCAACACGTCACGCGCAAACTGGCTGAAGCTGTTGAGGTCGCGGCTGACCACCTGCAACTCAAAGGTGCCGGTCCCGCTGATGTAGTGGCAACTGGTGACTTCGGGCAGCAGGCGAATGGCTTCTTCGAGCTTGTGCAGCAGGTCGCCCGAGTTCTGTGCGGCATCCAGTCGAACGAAGGCCAACACGTCCAGGCCGATCCGCTGGCGGTCGATGTCGGCCCTGTAGCCACGAATGAATCCGCTGTTCTCCAGTGCCCTCACACGGCGCCAGCATGGGGCGGCGGACAAGCCCACGCGCTGGGCAAGCTCGGCGTTGGTGAGGCGGCCGTTTTGCTGCAATTCGTTCAGGATGGCCCAGTCAAACTTATCAAGTGTGTCCATGATTGCCGAAATAAAGAAAGATTCTTTCTATTTTGCCGGCAAAAAGGGCATGAAAAGCAAACACCTGTCGGGGGTCGAGACATACACTTTGCTCTGCATTGACATTGGATGGGGTGGCTCACGAGGCGACCCTTGAACGGCCCATACCAGGAGACAAAACCATGAACGCCCCCTTGCCTGAACACATCCGCCGCGCACTGGAAACGGTGACGCTGGACGACAAATACGCACTGGACCATGGCCGGGCCTTCATGAGCGGGGTGCAGGCCTTGGTCAAACTGCCCATGTTGCAACGCCAGCGGGACGCCTTGCTGGGGAAAAACACGGCCGGCTTCATCAGTGGCTACCGCGGCTCGCCTCTGGGTGGCTATGACCAGGCGCTGCAAAAGGCGGCGCCTTACCTGAAGGCGCAGAACATCGTTTTCCAACCCGGGGTCAACGAAGAGCTGGCGGCGACGGCCCTGTGGGGCACCCAGCAGCTGGGTTTTGCGCCGCCCGGCAGCAACCGTTTTGATGGGGTTTTTGGCATCTGGTACGGCAAAGGGCCGGGCGTGGACCGTTGCTCGGATGTTTTCAAACACGCCAACATGGCGGGCACCACCCCTTGGGGCGGCGTGATTGCGGTGGCCGGGGACGACCACATTTCCAAGAGCTCGACCGCCGCCCACCAGAGCGACCACATCTTCAAAGCCTGCGGCCTGCCGGTCTTTTTCCCGGCCACGGTGCAGGACATCCTGGATCTGGGCGTGCACGCCATCGCCATGAGCCGTTTCAGTGGCGTTTGGGCGGGCATGAAGACGATTCAGGAAATCGTCGAATCCAGTGCCACCGCTCAGATCGACCCGGAGCGGGTGAACATCGTGACCCCCGATTTCCAGATGCCCCCCGGTGGTGTGCACATTCGGTGGCCCGATGCCGCCCTGGAGCAGGAAGCGCGGTTGTTTGACTACAAGTGGTACGCCGCGCTGGCCTACATCCGGGCCAACCGGCTGAACCACAACGTGATTGCCGGACCCAACGACCGTTTCGGCGTGATTGCCAGTGGCAAGGCCTACAACGACACGCGCCAGGCGCTGCTCGACCTGGGGCTGGACGACGCCACCTGCCAGCGCATCGGCTTGCGCTTGCACAAGGTGGCGGTGGTCTGGCCGTTGGAGGCTCAGACCACGCGCGACTTCGCCTCGGGCTTGCGCGAGATTCTGGTGGTTGAAGAGAAGCGCCAGGTCATTGAATACCAGTTGAAGGAAGAGCTCTACAACTGGCGCAGCGACGTGCGCCCGAATGTCCTGGGCAAATTCGATGAGGTCGACGGCGATTTCACCGGCGGGGAGTGGAGCATGCCCAACCCGAGCGCCCACACCCTGCTGCGCGCCAATGCCGACCTGAGCCCGGCCATCATCGCCCGCGCCATTGCCAAGCGCCTGCGCAAGCTGGGCCTGCCCCAGGATGTGCAGGCGCGCATCGACGCCCAGCTGGCGATCCTGGATGCGCAGGAGCAGTCCCTTCAGACCCTGCTGACCAAGGGCGTGGAGGGGGCCGAGCGTCAGCCCTGGTTCTGCTCCGGCTGCCCCCACAACACCTCCACCCGCGTGCCCGAAGGCTCGCGCGCCATGGCGGGCATCGGTTGCCACTTCATGACGATCTGGATGGACCGTTCAACCGTGGGCTTCACCCAGATGGGCGGCGAGGGTGTGCCATGGGTGGGGCAGCAGCCCTTCAGCAACGACCAGCACATGTTCGCCAACCTGGGCGACGGCACCTACTTTCACAGCGGCATTTTGGCCATTCGCCAGAGCATCGCGGCCGGGGTGAACATCACCTACAAGATTCTCTACAACGACGCGGTGGCCATGACCGGCGGTCAGCAAGTGGGGGAGCGCCCGGAAGGGCACTCGGTGGTGCAGATCGCGCAAAGCATGCGCGCCGAAGGCGCCGCCAGGATCACCATCGTGACCGACGAGCCGGAGAAATACCAGGCGGTCACCGGACTGCCATCGGGCATCGCCATTCAGCACCGCGACCTGCTCGACGAGGTGCAGCGTGAGTTCCGTGAGATCAAGGGGACCACCGTCATCATCTACGACCAGACCTGCGCCACCGAAAAACGGCGCCGCCGCAAGCGCGGCACCCTGGTCGAGCCCACCGAGCGTGTGGTCATCAACGAGCTGGTGTGTGAGGGCTGCGGAGACTGCGGCGTGCAGTCGAACTGCCTCAGCGTGGAGCCGTTGGAGACGGAGTTCGGGCGCAAACGCACCATCAACCAGAGCAGCTGCAACAAGGACTTCTCCTGCGTCAAAGGGTTTTGCCCCAGCTTTGTCACCGTCGATGGGGGCAAGCTGCGCAAAAGCGGCCAAGGCAGCGAGAAAGCGGTCTGGGCGGGCGGTGAGGTGCCCGAGCCAGCCTTGCCCCAGCTGGGGTCCGACGCCTGGGGCGTGATCGTGGCGGGGGTCGGTGGTACCGGTGTCATCACCATTGGTCAACTGCTGGGCATGGCCGCCCACATGGAGGGCAAGGGCATCGTCACCCAGGACGCGGCGGGCCTGGCGCAAAAGGGCGGCGCGACCTGGAGCCACGTGCTGATCGCGGCCCGGCAAGACGACATCCGCACCACCCGCGTGGGCTCGGCGGCCGCCGATCTGGTGATCGGTTGCGACCCGCTGGTGACGGCCAACAAGGAGACCTGGCAGCGGCTGCGCGCAGGCCGCAGCCATGTCGCGCTCAACGGCAATGCCACCCCCACCGCCGCGTTTGTGACCAATTCAAACTGGCAAAACCCGGCACAGGCCTGCGTGGACACGCTGGTGGACAACCTGGGGTCGGGCGCGGTGGGCGTGGTCGATGCCGAAGCCGCGGCATCGAAACTCATGGGCGACAGCATCTACACCAACCCCATGATGCTGGGTTACGCGTGGCAGCGCGGTTGGGTGCCGCTGGCGCACGCATCCTTGATGCGCGCCATCGAGCTCAATGGCGTGCAGGTGGCCAACAACAAGGCGGCTGAGTGGGGTCGGTGTGCCGCCCACGATCCCAAGGCGTTTGCCGACCTGATCAGTGGTCAGCGTGGCGCCCAGGTGATTCAGTTCAAGCCGCGTGACACCGTGGCCACCGTCATGGATCGTCGGGTGGCTTTCCTGACGGACTATCAGAACGCCACCTATGCCGCCGACTATCAGCGGTTCGTGGAGCGTGTGCGTCGGGCCGAAGCCGAGATCGGGCGCTCTGACCTGACCATGGCCGTCGCCCGCAACCTGTTCAAGCTCATGGCCTACAAGGATGAATACGAGGTCGCCAGGCTGCACAGCGACAAGGCCTTTCACGCCCGCATTGCCAGCCAGTTCGAGGGAGACTACACCTTCGCGTGCATCTGGCGCCGCCACTGCTGGCGCGCAAGAACGCCAAAGGTGAGCTGATCAAAAGCCCTGATGGCCCTTTCATGTTCACGGTATTTGGCTGGCTGTCCCGGTTCAAGGGCCTGCGTGGATCCGCCCTGGATGTGTTTGGCTACACCGCCGAGCGGCGTGCCGAGCGGGCACTGATCGGGGAGTACCGCGAGCTGGTCGAGGGGTTGCTCGCCGACATGAATGCCGACAACCACGCGCTGGCCGTGGAAATGGCGCGCGTGCCCGATCTGATCAAGGGCTTTGGCCATGTCAAGGAGCGCAACCTGGCCGCCGCGCGCAGCCGCTGGAGCGATCTGCGGGCGCGCTGGGCCGACGGTGAGCGGCCCAGCGCGCAGGCCGCCTGAGGTTGAACTTGTGAGTGCCTGCCTCATCTGATGGGGCAGGCGAGGCGCTGCCCCCTCGATTCAGAGGGGCGGCATACAATCCCTTGCTGAGTCCGGCGCGTCTGGACGGCCTGCGCGCAGAGCCGTTTTGCCGTGTCTGGCGTTGTTTCAATCGAATCCGTTGGAGACCTTTTCCGTGTTCATTTCCTCTGCCATATGCCCAGGCCGCTGCCGCTGGTGGCGACACCCAGTCCACCATCATGGGTCTCCTGCCTCTGGTGTTGATGTTCGTGGTGCTGTATTTCGTGATGATCCGGCCCCAGATGAAACGCCAGAAAGAGCACAAGGCCATGGTGGATGCCCTCGCCAAAGGCGATGAAGTGGTCACCGCCGGGGGCTTCCTGGGCAAGATCTCCAAAATTGGTGACGTGTATGTGGGCGTGGAGCTGGCGTCGGGCGTGGAGGTGCAAATGCAGCGCTCGGCCGTGACGCAAGTGCTGCCCAAAGGGACCGTCAAGTAAGGTTCCGCTGCTGTGCGCGCGCCCCTGCGGGGGCAGCAGTGGCGGCCCGCCCTGGCCCGCTGCACCGGGATCGTCCGACGCGCCTCAAGTCTTTTTTGCGCTCGCGCCGTCTGATTTATGAACCGATATCCCCTGTGGAAATACGCGATCATCGTGGTCGCCTTGCTGATCGGGGCGATTTACGCCTTGCCAAATCTTTATGGCGAGTCACCTGCGGTGCAGGTGTCGTCGGCGCGCACCACCGTCAAAGTCGACTCCGGCACAGTCGCCCAGGTGGAGCAGGCGCTCGCATCGGCCAATGTGCCGGCCTCGCTGGTCCAGTTTGAAGGCGGTTCGATTCGGGCCCGCTTCGACACCACAGACCAGCAAATCAAGGCCCGCGACACCATCGAACGGGCGCTCAACACAGACGCGGCCAACCCCAACTATGTGGTGGCCCTGAGCCTGTTGCCCCGCACACCAACCTGGCTGTCCTCGCTGGGGGCTTCTCCCATGTACCTCGGCCTGGATCTGCGCGGTGGCGTGCATTTCATGCTGCAGGTGGACATGCCGGCCGCCCTTCAACGCCGGCTGGACGTGCTTGGCACGGACCTGCGATCGGCCTTGCGCGAAAAGGAGGTTCGCCACGGGGGAATCTCGCGCGTGGGCTCCACGATCGAGGTGCGCGCCCGGGACGAGCAGACCCTGGAGGCAGCCCGCAACGTGGTGCTCGACCAGTTCCCGGATCTCGCTGTCAACCCGGCCAACACAGACGGCGCGCTGAGTCTGACCCTCAGCCTGAAGCCGCAAGCAGCGCTTGCCGTACAGGAGCAAGCCCTCAAGCAGAACATCACCACCTTGCACAACCGGATCAACGAACTCGGCGTGTCCGAACCGGTGATCCAGCAGCAAGGGGCCGACCGCATCGTGGTGCAGTTGCCAGGCGTGCAGGACACCGCCAAAGCCAAAGACATTCTGGGCCGTACCGCGACGCTGGAGATGCGTTTGGTGGACGAGAGCGCCGAGGGGCGCGCCGCAGCCGATGGCACTGGCCCTGTGCCCTTCGGCTCTGACAGCTTCCCCACCCGCTCGGGCCAGCCGGTGATTGTGAAAAAGCAGGTGCTGACCACTGGTGAGAACCTGACCGACGCGCAGGCCGGATTTGACAGCCGCGATCAGCAGCCCAGCGTGACGCTGGTGATGGACTCGACAGGTGGGCGCATCATGCGCGACGTGAGCCGCGAGAACCTGAACAAAGGCATGGCCATCATCCTCTTTGAAAGGGCAAAGGGGAGGCAATTTCGGTGGCGACCATCCGTGGCGAGCTGGGCAACCGCTTCCAGATTTCGGGCAGCATGGGCATCAACGAAGCCAACGACCTGGCTCTCTTGTTGCGTGCAGGCTCGCTGGCCGCCCCCATGGAGATCATCGAAGAGCGCACCATCGGCCCCAGCCTGGGGGCCGAAAACATCGCCAAGGGCTTCAACAGCGTGATGTGGGGCTTTGCTGTGATCGTCGCCTTCATGTGCGTCTACTACATGATGTTCGGCGTGTTCTCCAGCCTGGCGCTGGGGCTGAACCTGGTGCTGCTGGTGGCTGTGTTGTCGATGTTGCAGGCCACGCTCACCCTGCCGGGCATTGCCGCCATGGCCTTGGCGCTGGGCATGGCCATCGACTCCAACGTGCTTATCAATGAGCGCGTGCGCGAAGAGTTGCGCAATGGGGCGGCGCCTCAGTCGGCCATCAATGCGGGCTACGAACACGCCTGGGGCACGATTCTTGACTCGAACATCACCACGTTGATCGCCGGTGTGGCCCTGCTGATTTTTGGTTCCGGTCCGGTGCGTGGTTTTGCCGTGGTGCACTGCATTGGCATCCTGACCAGCATGTTCTCCAGCGTCTTCTTCTCGCGCGGACTGGTGAACTTCTGGTACGGGCGAAAGAAGAAGCTCAAGTCGGTGGCCATTGGCACCGTGTGGCGCGCCGAGGGCAACGCCAACGTGCCTGCCGCCAAGACCAAATAACGCAGCCGTTGAAATCTGGAGCACACCCAAATGGAATTTTTCCGTATTCAACGCGATATCCCTTTCATGAGGCATGCCCTCGTGCTGAATGCCATATCGGCCATCACATTCGTGGCCGCGGTGGCATTCCTGGTCATCCGTGGCCTGAACCTGTCGGTGGAGTTCACCGGTGGCACCGTCATGGAGGTGGCCTACGAGCAACCAGCCGACTTGGGTGCGGTGCGCCAGGTGGTGGAAAAGCTCGGCTACAACGACATCCCTGTTCAAAACTTCGGCACCTCACGCGATGTCTTGTTGCGCCTGCCCGTGCAAGAGGGCAAGAGCTCTGGCGAACAGAGTCAGACCGTGATGGCCGCGCTCAAGGCGCAGAACCCAGCGGTGGAGCTGCGGCGGTCGGAGTTTGTGGGCCCCCAGGTGGGGCAGGAGCTGGTTGAGAATGGATTGATGGCCCTCGCCTTGGTGGTGGTGGGCATCATGATTTACCTGGCTGTGCGGTTCGAGTGGAAATATGCTGTCTCGGCCATCATTGCCAACCTGCACGATGTGGTGATCATTCTGGGCTTTTTTGCTTTCTTCCAGTGGGAGTTTTCCCTCGCAGTGCTCGCGGCGGTTCTGGCGGTGTTGGGCTATTCGGTCAACGAGTCGGTGGTGATCTTCGACCGCATTCGTGAGAGTTTCCGGCGCCACCGCAAAAAGACCACGCCGCAAATCATTGACAACGCCATCACTTCCACCATCAGCCGCACGATCATTACCCATGGCTCCACCCAGATCATGGTGTTGTCAATGCTGCTGTTTGGTGGCCCGACATTGCATTACTTTGCGCTGGCGCTGACCATTGGCATCTTGTTTGGCATCTATTCCTCCGTGTTTGTTGCCGCCGCCATTGCCATGTGGTTGGGCATCAAGCGCGAAGACCTGATCAAATCCAGTGGCAAGCCGACGGAGGAGGATCCCAATGATCCCAACAGCGGTGCGGTGGTGTGATTCGCTGAAATGTGAATTCCTGCCAACAGTGGTTGCTCATAAACACGGAATTCGGGGGTTAAATCGGGAAAACGCCTGTTAGTTCGGCTCCGTGCATCAGTTATGCTGCACCGCCAATTCAACACCGTCTACCATGTCGGATTCAGGGTCCGCTGCTTCCCTTTTTGACCAAAAGCGAAAGACCGTTCGTGTCATACTGATTGCACTGTGACTTCTCCCGATCAGCACGTTTCCTCTCTGGCCAAACAGGCGCGTGAACTTTTTGTGGTTCATGTGGGGCGGGCTTTACCTGATTTTGTCAAAGCGTGTGAGAACCACCTGGTTTCCATTCTTGATCAGGTGGGCCCAGCGCGCGAAATGCAGGAGCGGCGTGATGCGTGGATGGGGTTTCAGAAGAGCCAGACCACCTGGTTGAACCAATCGCGCAAGGCCTTGCAACGCACATTGCTGCCGCGATTCAACAATTCGGGCGGCGGCTCGGCAAGCATGCCCGGGCGATTGGAGCTGATTGCCGAGGGCGTGATCGATGATCAGATTCTGGCGTCGCGGCTGGCCATGCGGGTGCTGGAAAAGTCGTCTTCCGAGCTGAACGAGCTGCGCTTGCGCATCCAGCATCTTGAGAAACGCCAGGAGCTGCCCCGAGGCGATGTGTTGCTCCCGGATGTTGTCGCCCGCATTCTCGTGGACCAGTGGATCGACCTGCAAATGGGGCGCGAGGGCTGGCAAATGGTGCAGGATGCGCTTGCCCCCGTGATGGCTGAAAAAATGCTGGCGGCTTACAAGGCGGCCAATGAGTTCCTCGTCTCCAGCGGCGTGATGAAGGAAATCGATCTTCAATCCTTGGTCAAGCGGGCACCCGGCAGCCGCTCGCCGAGTGGGTTGCGCAAGGATGGTGGCCTGGACAGTGGTTCGGACGGTCACTCAGGTTCCAGCGGGTTTGAGTCCAGCTCGCGGGGCGGGCGGGGTGCGGGCGTTGAGGGCGCGATGGAGTCCGGTGGGCAGCGGTCGGGTGACGGTGGCGTTTACACAGGCCTTGGCCGGCAACGCAGTGGGGCCAACGCTTCATCGGTGATGGGCGTGCACGACGAAACCCGGATGCTGACCGGGGCTTCGCCACTGGCCCGTGCGCGCATGCGGGCCCAGGGCGTGGTCGGCCGGCTCAAACGCTTGCTGGTTGATCGCATCGGTGGCGAGTTTGAAGCCACACAGATGCTTGAGCCCTCGCCGCAGTTGCAACAGGCCATTCAACGCATGGGGCCCGCGATCCGGTCTGAATCGATTGGTTTGCACAGTGGCGGAACCGCTTCGGGCGAGGTGGCTGTCATCGATGCCTCCCACGTCGAGCGCACCGCAAATGCCATTCGGCAGCGCAGCACCGAGCTCAAGAATGCAGCGACCACCTCGTCGGAAAAAGCGACCATTGAAGTGGTGGCGCTGATGTTTCAGAGCATTCTTGCCGAAGAGCGCATTCCCGCCTCGGTTCGTGTCTGGTTTGCCCGTTTGCAGATTCCGGTATTGCGGGTCGCGTTGGCCGAACCCGAGTTCTTCAGCGCCCTTCAACATCCCGCCCGCAAACTCATCGATCGCATGGGGTCTTGTGTCATGGGGTTTGAAACGGGCGTGGGTGCTGCGGCGCTGGAGACCGAGATCAAGCGCGTGGTTCAGGTGATCGAGCAGTACCCTGAAACCGGTCGGCGCGTGTTTCAGTTGGTCTACGACGAATTCCAGAAGTTCTTGTCGACCTACCTGAGCGAGCACAGCAACACCAAGCGTTTTGTCTCGATTGCCCAGCAAGTTGAGCAAAAGGAGACCTGGTCCGTTCAATACACGATCGAGTTGCGCAAGTTGCTGGATGACGTGCCGGTGCGCGACGAGATTCGTGAGTTTCTGTTTAAGGTTTGGGTCCGAGGTTTGGCCGTGGCCAGCGGAAGTACGGGCTCAAGCATGAAGAGACTTCTTCGCTGAAGAAGGTGGCCTCGGAGTTGCTGTGGGCGGCCAGTGCAAAACCGCACCGCAACGACCGCGCCCGCGTAATCCAGCAGTTGCCCAGTCTGCTGCAGCGCTTGCGTCAGGGCATGGGTTTGCTGGGTTACACCGCAGCGCTTCAGGACCAGCACATCAAATCGGTCAGTGAACACTGGCCGATGCCTTCATGTCCCGCACGGAGGTCATTCCTCAAGAGAGCCTGGACAAACTGTCCGAGCGCCTGGCGCACCTGGAAGACTACCTTCCCGAGGGCGGCGTGGGGGACCTGGATCTGGACAACGACAGCATCGAGATGATCACTGGCGTGGATGCCAGCAACATCGAGGTGATCAAGCAAGGCGGCAGCAAACCCAGCGAGGCCATGCGTGCCTGGGCGACTGAGCTGCAGATTGGCTCGTGGTTTGGGCTGGATCACAACGGCAAGTTCAACAGCGTCCAATTGGCCTGGCGCAGCGAACGCGGCCAGCTCTACCTCTTTGTGACCAATGGCGGGCGCTGCTTTCTGATTCAGGCCAACTGGGTGGCCGCCTATCTCCAGGCGGGATTGCTGGTGCCCAGCGAGGACGAGGCACTCACCGTGCGCGCAACCCGCGACGCATTGGCCAAGCTCGACGCCAACCCGGAGCGCTTGCTCAACTGAGCCCCATTGCTTGATGGCAGCAAGCGGGCTCTTGCCGGGTCAGCTTTGAGCCGTTTGTTGCAGCAGGCCGCCGGGCAGCCGGCTCACAAAACCCTGGAGTTCCAGTTCCAGCATGCGCGCTTGCAAGGCTGCGGTGTCCAGTCCGGTGCGCGCTTGCAGGGCATCGAGGCCCACCGGATCAAAGCCCATGGCGTTGAGCAAGCCTTCGGGGTCGTCGGCACTTCTTGTGGATTGGGTGCTGATGGAGGGCGCGGCGACACCAAGCTGCAAATCTTCGAGCACGTCCTGCGCAGACTCCACCAGCTTCGCGCCCTGCCGGATCAATGCATGGCAGCCTCGGGCCTGTGGCGCATGAATGGACCCAGGGATCGCAAAAACCTCGCGGCCCATTTCGCTCGCAAGCCGGGCCGTGATCAGCGAACCGGAGGCCACCGCAGCTTCGACCACCAACGTGCCCTGGGACAAGCCGGCGATGATGCGATTGCGCTGCGGAAAGTGCGCCGGCAGGGGCGGCGTGCCCAGGGGGTATTCGCTGATGATGGCGCCGCCTTGGGCCGCAATGCGGTGGGCCAGATCATGATGCCGCTTGGGATAGACCCTGTCCAGCCCGGTGCCAACGACCGCGATGGTCGCTGCGTGGGCGGCGAGGGCGCCCTCGTGTGCTGCACCGTCCACGCCCAGTGCCAGGCCAGATACCACGCAGAGCCCGGCCTCACCGAGGGCGCTGGCAAACTGCCGCGCGTTGATCTGGCCTTGTGGCGTGGGATTGCGACTGCCCACGATGGCAATCTTGTTGGGGTGATCCAATGCACCAAGCGCACCGACCACATAGAGCATCAGTGGAGGATCGCTCATCTGAAGCAACGCTGGAGGGTAGGCGGCGTCGCCCAGCGTCAGCAGATGGTGGTTCTCGAGACCAAGCCAGCGCGATGTCTGGTCGACTTCGGCATCCAGCGATTCGGGCGCCTGCTGCAATGCCCGGGCCAGCCGTTCGCCGACCACCGTGGTCAGGGCAGCCAGTGGCTGGCCGAAAAGGTCTTTTGGCAGTCCAAATGCGGCCAGCAGCTTGCGGGCGCTCTCATTGCCCACGCCTGGCGTGAGCACCAGCCTCAGCCAGGCGGCCAGTTCCTCTCTGGCCATGCTTCGTCAGGGACTGACGAAGCGGTCGCCCACTTTGACGCCGTCGTTGATTTCCAGAATCAACGCATAGGACACCCGGTCAAACGTCCGGAACACCATCATGAGGCCATTGCGCTCTCCAGGGAGGCGAATGGTGGGTCGGCTGTCGTCGGTTTTGTCCACCAGGGTGTTGGCGTCACGCATCAGGGCGAACACCTGGCCATTGGCCACGCCCTGGGACGCACCTCGGTTGATCGCCACAACCTGATTCTGGGCCGCGTAGTGCACAGCGTCGCCATAGACGGAAACGATCTGCCCTTGCATGTCGGCCGGCGCCGCAGACGGGACAAAATTCGAAAAGTCACGAGGTGGTTCGGGCAGCATGCGGTCGCCGACCCGGATTTCTTCCTTGGCGGCCACGATGTCAATCGACGCAGGGATCAGCTCCTTGTTGCCTTGCTCCTTGGCCTTGGTTGGCTCAGGGTCTTTGATTTGCTCGCGTGCGATGTTCGACTTGGTGTTCTCGAACTGGGGCTTGTATTGATCGTCGCGGGCCACCGTTTTCATCGCCGGCGCCTCGGGCGCCTTGGCAACCTCGCGCATCTCTTCGCTGCGGACGATGTTGGCTTTGCCGACGTACTGGGCTTCGTAGGCGAGCACTTCGCCCGTGGCCGGATCTTTCAATGGTTTGGCATTGCGGAAAATTCGGTATTGGCGTGGCTTGCCTGCCGCGGTGCTCAGGGGTTCCACTGCGCCATCGGTGGAGCTCCCATAGGTGGAGCGGGCGTAGGCGCGATCACCCAGACTCAGCAACACACGGTTCTCGGGTGTGGCCACAATCCGGGGTGCCCGGGCAAAGGTGTCCTCATCCACCACCAGCGGCTCGGCCAGGAAGGCTTCGATCTGTTGCAGGTCGACCGGTGGAATGGCGGACTCCGACAGGCTTTCTGCGCGGATGCGTGGCGACACGCGAATGGTCTCGATCCCGCCAGGCCGATTGGTGGTGAGGCGGGCGCGCCCATTGCTGGTATCCAGGAAGAGTTCTTGTCCTGGGTAAATCCGGTGCGGGTTTTTGATCTCTTCCAGGTTCATGCCCCACAGGTCGGGCCAGCGCCAGGGGCTCTTCAGGAAAAGGCCAGAGATGCGCCAGAGGGTATCGCCCCGCTTGACCTTGTAGCTGGCCGGTGCGTTGGGTGCCAGCTCGGAGAGGGGAACCCCGGCTTGTGCCACTTCGCTAGCCCGGGCACGCTGCTCGGCGGTGATGGGGTATTTCTGCGCCCACGCACCGTGGCTGGCCAGCAGGCCAAGAAGCAAAGCGCCACCCGTCAAGGAACGCATGAAAGTCGAAGAACGGGAGGACGAGGTAAGTTTCAATGGCATGTACGGGCCCCTGGGGCACACCCACCGCCCACGACGCCTCTCGGGCTTGGCGGGTGGCCGGGTGCTTTTTGACTTGATAATTCGCATTTGATTTTGCGCCCAAGCCCTTGATTAGGCAATGTTTATGACCAATCAGACGGGCAGGCGGACGCAAAAGTGGCGAAAATAGCGACAAACCTTTGCGCTGGTGATCATCTGCGCGCGCAAATGCGCACCGATGGTGGCCTGTTCGCACCGCTTTTTACCATTCTTTGTCAGCCATGAATTCGCCCGAGCCGCTTCCCATTCTTTGTTTCCCGGACCCGAGATTGCACACGGTGGCCCGCCCGGTGACCGCGGTGGACGCGCGCATCCGGGACCTGATCGAACGCATGTTTGCCACGATGTATGGCGCCAATGGCATCGGCCTGGCCGCCACACAGGTTGATGTGCATGAGCGTTTGGTGGTGATCGATGTGAGCGAAACGCGTGATCAGCGCCTCGTGCTCATCAACCCGGAGATCGAATGGGCGAGTCCGGAGACCCGCAAGGGCGAGGAAGGCTGCCTGTCGGTGCCGGGCATTTATGACGGGGTGGAGCGTTCGATTGCGGTCCGCGTTCGGGCGCAGGATGCCGAGGGAATTGAGCGAACGATCGAGGCAGAGGGCATGCTGGCGGTCTGTATCCAGCACGAAATGGACCACTTGCTGGGCAAGGTGTTTGTGGAGTACTTGTCGCCGCTCAAGCGCAACCGCATCAAGAGCAAACTCGTCAAGGCCCAGCGCGAGGCCGAGCGGGGTTGACCCCCAACCAAGATACCTTTTTTGCCTTTTCTGGCCTGTTCATGAAGATTATTTTTGCCGGCACGCCGGAGTTCGCTCGCGTGGCGCTTGAGCGGCTGCACCGCTCGGGATTCGATGTGGCGCTGGTGTTGAGCCAGCCTGACCGGCCCGCAGGCCGCGGCATGAAGCTGCTGCCTTCGCCGGTCAAGCAGTTTGCCCTGGCGCAAGGCATCCCTGTGGCCCAGCCTCGCAGCCTTCGCCTGGACGGCCGCTTTCCAGAAGATGCGCGCGCGGCTCGCGAGCGGATCATGGCGGTGAACGCCGATGCGATGGTGGTGGCGGCTTATGGCCTTTTGCTCCCGCAATGGGTGCTGGATGCGCCCGCACAGGGATGTCTGAACATCCATGCGTCCCTGCTCCCGCGCTGGCGCGGCGCGGCGCCTATTCACCGGGCCATAGAAGCGGGAGACGCCCAGACGGGTGTGACCATCATGCAGATGGACGCCGGACTGGACACGGGTGACATGCTGTTGCGTGAGCCGATGGCCATTGCCCCCAGCGACACCACGGGGACGTTGCATGACAAGTTGGCAGCGCTGGGCGCGCGCCTGGCTGTGGAGGCGCTGGAGCTGGCCGCTTGTGGTGGCTTGCGCGCGGAGCGCCAGCCCGAGGCGGGCGTGACCTACGCCAGCAAGATAGAAAAGGCCGAGGCCGCCATTGACTGGCATTTGAGTGCCCAGACCATCGCCCTGCGGGTGAGGGCTTTCAATCCTGCGCCGGGGGCTGTGGCCTGGTTGGGCGGGGAGGCGATCAAGGTGTGGGCTGCACTGCCGTTGCCTGCCCAGGTGGGGGCGGGGCCCGTGGGGGAGGTGATGGCGGTGGATGCCCAGGGCGTCCACGTGCGCACGGGCGCCGGGTTGTTGTGTCTGACCGAATTGCAGCGCGCTGGTGGCAAGCGCTTGCCAGTGGCCGACTTCCTGCGTGGCTTTCCCGTGGTCCAAGGGCAATGCCTCGATGCGCCGAGCCCGGCGACCAAGGCGGGTTGACATGTTCTGGTTGAAGGCGCACCGCGCGAGATCCGAGTATTGGGATGGGGTTCGGGATCAGACTTCGGTGGCGCTGGGGATCAGTGCCTGGGGTCTGATGACCGGCGTGGCCATGGTGAAGTCAGGTCTGTCCGCGCTGGAGGCGGTGTTGATGACGCTGATCGTCTACGCAGGCAGCGCGCAGCTGGCCGCGGTGCCGATGATTGCCGCCGGCGCCCCGATGTGGGTGATTCTGGCGGCGGCTTTTTGCGTGAACCTGCGGTTTGTGGTGTTTTCGGCGCATTTGCGGCCCTACCTCATGCATTTGCCGCGTTGGGAGCGCATGGTGTCCGGGTATGTCACCGGGGATCTCAGCTATGTCTTTTTTGCCAAGCGCTATGCGAAACCGGGCGAGACGCCAGACGAACGTGACGCGCAACAGGCTTATCTGATGGGCAATTGCGCGGTCAACTACCTGGCCTGGATGGGGGCCAGTCTGGTGGGGATTGTCCTGGCCAATGCCATTCCGACCCATTGGGGCCTGGGCTTTGCCGGGATACTGGCCTTGCTGGGGGTGTTGAGTTCGCTGGCGAGTTCACCCTTGCGGATTGTGTCGGCCGGTGTGGCCGGTGCGGCCTCCGTGGTGGCCTTTGCCCTGCCGCTCAAACTCAACATTCTTGCCGCGATCGCCTGCGCCGTGGCGATTTGTCTGCTGATTGAGAAGCGAAATCCACCGGGAGCTCAGGTGCACCATGTTTGACCTCGATGGCTGGACCTTTCTCACGATCGTGGCGCTGGCCGCGATCACCGTGATCACCCGGGGCTTCTTCTTCATGTCCGACAACGACTGGACTTTGCCCCATTGGGCCCAGCGTGGGCTGCAATACGCGCCCATTGCTGCTCTGTCTGCGGTGGTGTTGCCCGAGGTCGTGATGACCGACGGTGTGTTGATTCGCACCTGGATGGATGCGCGCCTTTACGCCGCGGCGGTGGGCCTGGCCTGGTTCTATATGCGGCGTGGTGTGCTGGGCACCATCGTGGCGGGCATGCTGGTGTATCTGCCGTTGCACCTCGGGCTGGGCTGGTGATGGGGCCGGGCGCCAGGAGTGGGACAATACCGGGCTCGCTCCCAGGCGGGCTGCGATCAGGCGGCCTTAAGCTCCGGGCGCGAGCATTCGGGGCTTTTCGTCTCGAAGGCGCCCGCAGCGGGCGATCTTTCTGATGCCGACATGAACACCACCCATACCGATACCCCCTCCGATCTCCAGGCACCTTTGATTTCGGTGCTGATTCCGGCCAAGAACGAGGCCGGCAACATCAGCGCGCTGGTGGGCGAGGTGGCGGCCGCATTGAAGCCTGTCTGTCGCTTTGAAGTGGTGCTGGTCGATGACGGCAGCACCGATGGCACGGCGGCCGAGTTTGTGCAGGCATGCCGTGACCTGGGTGCGCAAGGGCAACTCCTGAGGCACCAGGCCAGTGTGGGGCAAAGCACCGCGGTGGCGACTGCCGCTCGCCACGCCCATGGCCGCTACCTGGTGACCATTGACGGCGACGGCCAGAACGATCCGGCCGACATCCCGGCGTTGTTGCGCGAGGCCCAGTCACTCCCGCTTTCCACCGAGCATTTCTGCATCGCCGGTTACCGCAAGAACCGGCAGGACACCGAGTGGAAAAAATTCCAGTCGCGGGTGGCCAATGGCGTTCGGCAGCGCATCCTCAATGACCAGGTGCCGGACACCGGTTGCGGATTGAAGCTGATTCCCCGCGAGACCTGGGCGGTGTTGCCCTACTTTGACCACATGCACCGCTTCATTCCGGCGCTGGTGTGCCGCATTGGCGGCACCATTCGCGTGGTGCCGGTGAACCACCGGGCGCGCCATGTGGGGGTGTCGAAGTACAACGCGTGGAACCGCCTGTGGGTGGGGTTGGTGGACATGGCCGGGGTGGCGTGGCTGGCCCGACGAGCCAAGCGGCCGGTGATCGCTGGTATCGAGCAGGTGGCCGGCGTCGACCATGAAAAGCCTGCTTAAGCCCTTGTTGCTGGCCCTGCTTCTGGGCCTGGCGTTTTTTTCGATCCACCTGGGCTGGTGGGGGCCGGTGACCGAGGACGTGTTGCTGCAGCGTTTGTTTGCCCAGCATTGGGCGGTGGCCTGGCCTGTCTTTGTGCTGGGGTCGGTGGTCTACACCGCGCTGGGGGGGCCGCGTCAGGTCCTGGCGCTGAGTTGCGGGGTGTTGTTTGGCGGGCTCTATGGTGCCTTGATCGGCACCTTGCTCACCGGGCTGGGGGCCTTGCTCACCATGTTTGCCGTGCAACGTTTGAGCCTGGTGTGGGTGCGCAAGCGCTACGCCGGCAAGATCGCCCTGATCAAGGCGGTGCTGGCAGAGGACACATGGATCTGGGTGTGCGTGATCCGCTTGATGCCGGTGGGCAGCAACCTGGTGACCAATATCGCGGCCGCGCTGTCGGACCTGCGCATGAGGTCGGTCTTTTTTGGCAGCTTGCCGGGGTACTTGCCGCAAATGCTGATATTCAGTTTTGCCGGTGCCGGGTTTGCCTTGCACGACGGCTCCAAGCTCTGGATCAGCCTGGGCCTGCTGGTGTTTTCCACCGCCCTGGGCCTGTACCTTTATCACCATGGTTTCAAACAGCGGCTTCGCCGCTACAAGCTCGAACATGCGCACGACGATGCCCAACAACCTGCCGTCTGATCTGGAAGTCCGCCGCCACACGGTGTGGTGGTTGCTGGGTTTGATGGTGGTGTTGTTTCTCGGTGTGGGCCTGCGCTACCCCTGGCCGGCAGACGAACCCCGCTTTGCGCAGATCGCGCGTGAGATGGTCGAGAGTGGCCAGTGGCTGTTTCCGACGCGAGGGGGAGAGTTCTACCCGGACAAGCCACCGGTGTTCATGTGGATCAGTGCGGCGCTGTACGCGCTGATCGGACACATCAAGGTGTCTTTCCTGTTGCCCAGCACCTTGGCGGCCATCGGCACGCTGCTGCTGGTGCGGGACCTGGCGCTGCGTTTGTGGGGCGGGCGTGTGGCGTTCTGGGCTGTGCTGATCCTGGCCTTCACACCCCAGTTCCTGTTGCAGGGCAAGGCCGCGCAGATCGACGCGCTGGTCACGTTCTGGATCACGCTGGGCTGTTACGGGCTGGTGCGCCACTTCATCACCGGGCCGCATTGGGGCTGGTATTTCGTGAGCTGGGTGGCCATGGGCCTGGGCATCATGACCAAGGGGGTGGGTTTTCTGCCATTGCTGATGCTCTTGCCGCTGGCAATCTGGGTGCGCAACCCGGCGGCGGTGAGTGAGGAAGACAAGGTCTGGCGCTGGCGCGCGTTGGCCGGTTTGCTGGTTTTGCTGTTGACCGTGGCCTGCTGGCTGGGGCCGATGTTGTGGCAGGTCCATGCGCAGGGCACCGCGGACCTTCTCGCGTACCGCAACAACATCCTGTTTCGCCAGACCGCCGAGCGCTATGCCAACGCCTGGGGCCACATCAAGCCCTGGCATTACTTTCTGACCCAGGCCATGCCCCTGGTGTGGTTTCCGCTGCCGTTTGTCTTGCTGGCGCTGTTCAAGCCGCTGGCGTCGTTGTGGCGCGCGGATGCCCGGCTGCGGGTGTTGCTGGTGTGGGTGGGGCTGGTGGTGCTGTTTTTCTCCCTCAGCAAAGGCAAGCGAGAGGTCTACATCTTCCCGGCTTTGCCCATGCTGGCGCTGGTGGTTGCGGTGTTGTGGGACTCGGCGCGCGCGTCCAGGGGCGCGCGGGTGTTGTCGGTGGTGCTGCCCTGGGTGCTGGGCCTGGCGGCGGTGGCCATCGCCGCTTTGGGCGCCGTGATTCAGTGGGCACCGCACAAGCTTTCGGCCCGCCTTCAGGAGTATGGCGATTTGCTGGACACACTGGGCTTGCCTTTGGTGGGGCTGGGTGTGGTGCTGCTGGTGATGCTGGTGTTGTTCCGGCGCCGGGACCTCTTTGTGCGCCTGGCGATCAACAGCATGGCGATCTGGGTGTTTGTGTCCTTGGTGGCCTGGCCGCGCGTGGACCCGCACCGCACGCCGCAGCAGATCATGGCGGATGTGGAGTCCCATTTGCCGGCCGGGGCCGAGTTGGGGTTGATTCAGTTCAAGGAGCAGTTCCTGCTGTTCAGTCAGCGCCGGCTGACCCATTTCAGCTACCTGTCGCCTCTGAAAGAGCAGGAGCGTCGGGCCTGGCAGTGGGTGCATGAAGCGCCCAACCGGTTTGTGCTGGTGCCGACCGATGCGGAGTTGACCTGTTTCGATTTCTCGCACGCGGTGACTTTGGGCGAAGCACACCGGCGCGAGTGGGTGTTGCTGGGCACCGAGGCCCTGCATGAAACCTGTCCTGCACCCACCAAGGACAAGCGCTTTGTTTATGTGCCTCGTACCGAGGGGGTGCTGCCATGAGCGAGACCACCATGGCCGCAGCGCCTGTGCTGCGCAGGCTGCTGGTGACCGGCGCGGCGGGGTTCATTGGCTTTCACCTGTGCAACCGGCTGATCGACCTGGGCTATGTGGTTGAGGGCCTGGACAACATGAACCTCTATTACGAGCCCGAACTCAAGCGGGCAAGGCTGGGGCTGTTGCGTCAGCGTGAGGGCTTTGTCTTTCATGAGCTCGATCTGGCCGACCGCAGCGCCATGGCCGCGTTGTTTGACCGGGGCCGATACGATGGGGTGCTTCATCTGGCAGCCCAAGCGGGCGTGCGCTATTCGGTGGAGAACCCGATGGCCTACCTGGACAGCAACCTGGCAGGGATGCTGACGGTGTTGGAGGGTTGTCGCCACAGCGGCGTGAAGCACCTGGTTTATGCCTCCTCAAGCTCGGTCTATGGCGCGGCCACACGGATGCCGTTGGCGGAGACGCTGGACACCGATCACCCGATTTCCCTCTACGCCGCGAGCAAGAAGGCCAATGAGCTGATGGCGCACAGCTACAGCCACCTCTATGGCATCGCGGCCACCGGCTTGCGGTTCTTTACCGTGTACGGGCCATGGGGTCGGCCTGACATGGCGATTTTCAAGTTTGTGCGTGCGGTGATCGATGGTCGGCCGATCGACGTCTACAACCAGGGCGACATGTTGCGCGATTTCACCTATGTGGACGATGTGGTGGCCGCGGTGGTGGCCGTGTTGGTCAAACCTCCGGTGAAGGCGGGCGCCAGTGCGCCGCACAAGGTGCTCAATGTGGGCAACAACGGACCGGTTCGGTTGCTCGAATTCATCGAGTGCATCGAAGCGGCCACCGGCCTGCCCGCGGTGAAGAATCTCTTGCCGATGCAGGCCGGCGACGTGCCCAAGACCTGGGCCGATACTTCGGCGTTGGAGCGCGACTATGGCGTGCGTCCGCACACCGATCTGCGAGACGGGGTACAGCGGTTTGTCGACTGGTATCGCCGCTACTACAGTTTGCCGGGAGAGGCCGAGTGAGGCCGAAGCCGTGAGGGCCGTTCCTCAGCGCCTCGATCTGCGCGCTAGCGCTGAGCCAGCGCTGTCCGACCAGCCAGCCGGCCAGAGACACGCCCGAACAGATCACCAGTGTCCAGAGGGTGTGGCTGGGGTGGTGTGCGCCACGAAGGGTTTGGGCGGTGCCTGCGACGAACCCGACGACCAGGATCAACGCGAGCCAGCGCCAGCCGGTGGCTCGGTTGCGTTCGACGCGGTCGGGGGCGCACAGCCAAGGCAGGCACAGGCCGATGTAGGCAAAAGCGCTGGACGCATGCCCACCAGGAAAGCAGCGTCCGCGCCCGCCATCGCTCACACCCAGCAACCAATGGGAGACGTAGTGGGCGTCGCCGCCGAAGGCGTGGAGGTCCCATGGGCAACTGGTCTGGCTGTTGATCTTGATCAGGTTCACCACCAGCAGGGAGGTCAGCGTCAGGCCGACGAGCAGCCAACGTTCCTTGCGCGGCAAGCGGCCTGGGCGCTGCGGAAGGGTCGCCCACAGCAGCATCACCCCGAACAGCAACTGGGAAAACAGACGAAGCCAGTCGTGCAGCAGAACCGACAGCCACCAGTTGTCTTTCAGCGGAAACCCGTTGGGGGTACCGATATGGAACATGATGGGCATGTCCAGGGCGGACATGTCCCATGCCACAACGAGCAATGCCAAACCGAGCCAAAGCCCCATTGCGGTCTTGGCGCGGTTGTGCAGCGCGCCGGAGCGCAGGTGGGTGACATGGGGTGTGGAGAGCATGCGGGCAGGTTAGAAAGCCATCTTTAAGGCAGCCTTAACCGGCGCTCGGATAATGGCGGCTTTTGACCAGAAGGGCCTGTGAGCCCGCCCCGAACATGCGCGCACTTGTGGTGGAAGATGACCCCGGCATCGCCAGCGGCCTGAGCGATTCGCTTCGGCGGGCCGGCTACGCGGTCGACGTGTGCCGCACGCTGGGCGATGCGTGGGCTGCGCTGTCGGTTGAGCCGTTCGACGTTTTGTTGCTGGACCTGGGCCTGCCCGATGGCGATGGGCTGGATCTGTTGGCCCGCGTGCGCCGCATGGGTGGCCGCGCCGGGGCGTGGCCTCGCCACGACATGCCGGTCTTGATCATGACGGCGCGCGATGGGGTGAGCGATCGCATCGACGGGCTCGACAGCGGCGCGGACGATTACATCGTCAAACCCTTTGACCCCAATGAGCTGCTGGCCCGTTTGCGCGCGATGTTGCGCCGCGCGGGTGGGCGCAGCAATCCGCTGATCGAGCACGGAGAGATCGTGGTCGACCCGGCTGCGCACACGGTGGAGCGCGGGGGCGCGCCCGTGGTGCTCGGCGCGAAGGAGTTTGCCTTGTTGCTGGCTTTGTTGCAGGCCAGGCCCCAGGTCTTGTCCAAGTCGCGCCTGGAGTCGGCGTTGTACGGCTTTGGCGAGTCAGTGGAAAGCAATGCGATCGGCGCGTACATTCATCACCCTGCGCCGCAAGCTGGGCGAAGGTTTGATCAAGACGGTGCGAGGCGTGGGATATTTTGTGCCGCGTGAAGCCGAAGCCACCCCCGGCTCCAAATGAACGATCCCTCGATGGCCCATGTGGCGCAACCCCTGTTGCGTCGCTATCTGCTGCGCTGGGCCTTGGGGGCGGTGGTGGTGGTGTGGCTGACCTTGATTGCGGTGGCCTGGGCCACGGGGTTGCGGGAGGCGCGCAAATTCTCGGACGGGCAACTGGTGGCGGTGGCCCGTTTCTGGGTCCAGTCGGTGCCCGCGCCGGCGGTGTCTGTGGGGCCGGCCGAGCTGGCCCAGCTTCAGCACGAGTACCTGCAGGACATGGCCATTCTCGATTGGAAAGATGGTCAACTCATCAGTGACAGCCATGGCCTGGCGCCTGGCCTGAGCTTGTCTGCCTTGCCGGTCAGTGGGTTTGCGAACGTGGTCTATCGGGCCGGAGAGCTTGAGAGCGAGCGCCGTGCCTATGTGGTGACGTTTGAACAAAACGGCCACCAGCGGCGCATTGCCGTGCTGATGGACCTCAAGAAGAGAGCCGAACTCGGCAACGATATTGCGGAGCACATTGCGGAACCGGCGGTGCTGGTGTTCCCGCTGGTTGCGTTGTTCTTGTGGTGGGCCATCCGGCGCGGGTTGCGGCCGCTGGATCGGCTCTCGTTCGATGTGGCCGCGCTCGATGGCATTGCCCGCCGACGCCTCGATCCAGAGCACCGTTTTCGCGAATTCAACAGCACGGTCTACGCCATCAACACCTTGATGGAAACCCTTGAGAAACAGGCGCAACGGGAGCGCGCGTTCGCCTCCGACGTGGCGCACGAATTGCGCACCCCGTTGGCGGCGATGACCTTGCTGGCCAGCGCGGCGCAGGCGGACCCCACCCCCGAGCGGCTGGCCCAACTGGAGAAGGAGTCCTTGCGCGCGGGGCGCATTCTGGCGCAACTGCTGGACTTGGCCCGCGCGCAGCGTGCGGGGTCCGAAAGCCGGGTGCAGGGGCAGCAACCGCTGCCAGTCAACGTGGGTGAGCTGGCGCTTGCGCAGGTGGCAGCCCATGCGCAGGAAGCCCATGAGACGCGCCACGAGCTGTCTTTTTCGCAGCCGGATCACTTGGTGACATTGCCGGTGGCGCCGATGCTTCTGGAGCTGGCACTGCGAAACCTCATCGACAACGCACTCAAGCACACCCCTCCTCACACCCAGGTGAACGTGGAACTGGAGGCATCGGGGTCCGTGATCAGCCTGTCGGTGTCGGACGATGGCGGACACCGCGCTGCGGGCGAGGAGGTGGCTGAGTCCGGTGGCCTGGGGCTTGGTCTGCGCTTGGTCGAGCGCCTTGCACAAGAAATGGGCGCGGTTCTCGTCCGCGACGACGGCGTGCCACCCATGAGCACACGGTTCACGCTTCGCTGGGGTACCTGAGTGCAGGGACGGTTGTATTCAGTTCCCGCGTGGCTTGGGCGTGGAGGGCAAGGCCCGGTCGTGTGGCGCCGCCCTTTTCTTTTTCTGAATGGTCATTGACATGTCTTCTGCCCAAGAGCCTGCCGTCGCGCAGGTGCCCGCTTCCGCTTTTCGATCGGTCTGGGGGCTGGCGCTCTGGCTGACCCTGGTGGGCAATCTGCCCCTGTGGCAGCGTTTGCTCGGGTTGGAGCAGAGCCTGGCGCAACGCGCTGTCCTGCTGCTCGCCCTGGGGGTCATGGTGCTGGGCGGAACGGCGGCGCTGTTGTCGCTGTTGCATTGGCCGCGGGTGTACCGCGTGGTGGCGTCCGTCCTGGTGTTGGTGACCGCCTTCAACAGCTATTTCATGTGGGAATACAAGGTGGTGATCGATTCCACCATGTTGTCCAATGTGGTGCACACCGATGTGCATGAGGTGCGCGATCTGCTGGCCTGGCCGCTGCTGGCGGCGGTGTTGCTGATTGCCGTGCCGGCCCTGTGGTGGGTCTGGCGGCGCCCCGTGGCGGCGCGTTCCGTATGGTCACACCTGGGGCGCAATGCGCTGGGGGCGGTCGTGGGTTTGGTGGTGGTGGTGCTTGCGGTGCTCGCGGGCTACCAGGGCCTGTCTTCGCTGATGCGCAACGACAAGGCCTTGCGGTACATGATCAACCCGGTCAACAGCGTGTATGCCTCTGCGGTGTTGATTGCCGAGCAACTGCCGCGAGAGGCGAGGGTGCTCAAACCCGTGGGCCAGGATGCACGGCTGGGTGCCAGTTATGCGGCGCAAAGCCGGCCGCCCTTGCTGGTGATGGTGGTGGGGGAAACTGCTCGCGCCGAGAACTGGCAGCTCAATGGCTATCCGAGGCCCACCACGCCCAAGCTGCTCAACTGGCAGGCAGGTGGCGATTTGCTCAACTTTGGCCAGGCAAGCTCCTGCGGCACCAACACCCAGGTGTCGGTGCCCTGCATGTTCTCGCCGCTCACCCGCCAGGAAGGGGGCGACAGACCGCCTGCTGAAGAGAACCTGCTCGATGTGTTGCAGCGCGCGGGCCTGGCGGTGCTCTGGCTGGACAACCAGTCGGGGTGCAAGGGGGTGTGTGATCGGGTGCCGCAAGTGGCGACGCACACCTTGCAAGTGCCGGGGCTGTGTGGCGATGGGGAGTGCGGCGATCTGGTGATGCTCGATGGGCTCGACGCCCGCCTTGAGGCGCTCGACCCCGCTCGGCGTGCCAAAGGGGTGGTGTTGGTGATGCACCAGATGGGCAGCCACGGGCCCGCCTACTACAAGCGCCGTCCGGCTGAGCTGCGCACCTTCCAGCCCGAGTGCGCCAGCGCCACCCTGTCCGACTGCCCTGCGGACCAATTGGTCAATGCCTACGACAACACGCTGGTGCAGACCGATGCCTTTCTGGATGGCGTGTTGCAGTGGCTGAAGTCGCGGTCCGATCAGGGCTTGAACGACACCGGTTTGATCTACATGTCGGACCACGGGGAGTCGCTGGGCGAAAACGGTCTGTATTTGCATGGCGTGCCGTATGCCTTTGCGCCGACCCAGCAGACCCACGTGCCCATGGTGAGCTGGCTCTCACCGGGTTTTCAGGCGCGCAAAGGAACGGACCAAGCCTGTCTGCGCCAGCGAACCGCAGAACCGATCGCGCACGACAACCTGTTTGACACGGTGTTGGGCCTGATGGATGTGACCACACAGGCCTACCGGCCTGCGCTGGACGCTTTCAAGCCGTGCGTGAAGTGAAGGACGGCATCAAGCCGCCGCCGGCAACACCACGCGCGCCATCAGCCCGCCCAGCGGGCTGCTCTCCAGGCTGATCCTGCCTCCGTACAGATCGACAAGCTCGGCCACGATGGCCAGGCCCAGCCCGCTGCCGGGTACGCGCTCGTCCAGGCGACCGCCGCGAGAGAGCGCGGTGTCTCGCAAAGCCCGGGCAATGCCCGGGCCGTCGTCTTCCACCCGGATCTCCAACTGGTCCGCTTGGCGAGACACCGCCACCTCAACCCGGCTGCGCGCCCATTTCCCCGCGTTGTCCAGCAGGTTGCCCAGCATTTCCTGCAAGTCCTGTTCCTCCCCGGCAAAGGCCCATTCGATCGGCGGATGGTTGCTGGTGAACGTCAGTTCGCTGGCGGCGCTGATGCGCCGCATCACACGCAGCAGCCCATCGATCACGGGCGAGACCGGGGTGCGCAGGCCGGGCAGGCGGTTGGCTGCGGCGACCCGAGCGCGGGCCAGATGCCAGTCGATGTGGCGCCGCGCGATGGCCACTTGTTCGCCGACCAGCCGGGCGAGTTGGTCCGCTGGTGGCGGGGGCGCCTGCTCGGCGGCTTGCCCGAGAACGGCCAGGGGGGTCTTGAGGCCGTGGGCGAGGTTGCCGGTCTGGGTGCGTGCCCTCGCCACCACCTCGGCGTTGCGATCCAGCACGCCATTGAAATCGTCGATCAAAGGCTGGATTTCCGCAGGGAAATCGCCCTGCAGGCGGGCGCTTCGGCCGTCGCGAACCGCTGCGCGCCTGGCGCATGCGGCGCAACGGGGCCGACCGATGGCCCCACTTGTGCCACGGCCGCGCAAGCCAGCAGGAAGGCCAGGGCCGCGAGCGCCCAAGCCAACGTCTGGTTGAAGCTCTCGATGGCGGTGTGCGTGGATTGCAGGTCGGCCACGACGGGCGCCACCGCGCTTGCGGACTCTCGGCGCTGCGCACGGTGCGCTCGATCATCATGAGACGGAGCGCCTTGCGGACCTGTGCCCTGGTGCACGTGAATTAAAGCGCCGTCTTCCAGAATAATGAGCCAGCGTGACTGGGTGTCCCACAGCGAGCGGGAGCGCAGCACACCATCGCGTGTCTGCTGGTCGGAGCTGGTGGATCACGATTTTGCCAGTAAAGGCCGGAGAAGGGCTTTTGCCACCGCGGGTCCGAGAGGGAGGTCGGGTCGATCACCGGTTGACCCAGGGTGTCAAAGTCGAGTTGCGCCGTGAGCTGGTCGAGCTGCAAGGTCAGCGCCGTCTCGAACTGGCGCATGACGTGCTCGCGAAACAGGCCGCCGAGCACCCAGCCGGTAACATCAGGGCCAGGGCCAGGGCGACCAGGGTGGCGGCCAGGAGACGCCAGCACAACGATCCCGCCCATTGGCCCAGGCCCTGGGTCGCTGCGACCTGTTGCGGGGCGTTCATGTGGGCGCGTGCAGCCGGTAGCCCAGACCCACGCACGGTCTTCGATCAGTTGCCCGGGGAGCTTCTTGCGCAGCGCACGACACCTCGATGGTGTTGAAGATCTCGATCGAAGTCCTGTGCGTAGATGTGGTCGGTCAGTTCGGGCGCGACACCACGGTGTCGAGGCCGGTGCCCTTGAGGTAGGCCAGCACCTTGAATTCATGGCTGGTCAGCGCAACCGATTGCCCCCACGGTGACGCGCCCGCTGCGTTGTCCAGTGCCACCTCGCCGCAGCGCAACCTGGGTGAGGCCTGGCCGTTGGCCCGCCGGATCAGCGCACGCAGGCGGGCCAGCAGCTCTTCCATGAAACGGCTTGGTGAGTAGTCGTCCGCACCCGCGTCGATGCCGGCCACTTTCTCGCTCCAGTTGTCGCGCGCGGTCAGGATCAGCACCGGTGTGCCGCGCCCGGCATCGCGCCAGCGTTTGAGCACCGTCAAACCATCAAGACCGGCAGGCCGAGGTCGAGCACCACCGCATCGAAGGTGTCGCCGTCGCCAAGGTGGTGGGCGTCGCGCCCGTTGTCGGCCTCGTCCACCGCATAGCCGGCGCCTTCCAGGCTGGCGCAACTGGGCGCGAGGGTCGGTTCGTCTTCGACAGGCAGGATGCGCATGGCGGCTCTCAGTGGTGGCGGCGCTGGCTGCTCGGCCGTGCGCGCGTCCAGCCTTGGCAGCTTGACGAGTTGTCCATCGGGCTGAAGCAGTTTCACCTCGTAGACCCAAGGCGGTCCTCGCGCTCCAGTTCGATCTTGAGCGCCTGCCCCGGGTGGTCTTTGGCGAGGAGGGCCAGCACCTGCTCCAGTGGCATCACTTCGCCCGCTTGGACGGCGCGGTGGGCGCGCTCATGGTCGTCGCCCCGGCCGCCGCGTGCGTGCGCGAGGGCAGGCTGGCAAGCAGTGCAAACAGCACCGCGCCATGGCGATGGGGGCTCGGCCTGGGGGGACGGAGGGGGCGATGGGCTGGCGCCATTGTCCCGCAGCCAGTCTGAATCGCAGATGAACGGGGGCTTCAGGCGGTGTACAGGCGCATGGGATCAGCATGCGAAGCGAGATCCGCTCATCGGATGACACGCAGAAGAACCCACCATGAAAACCACGCTTTCTCATCCCCCTGTGACGCTGGAGCGCGGCCAGATGTGGCCCCCACCAGGACAGCCGCCGGGTTTGTGGCAGGTCGAACAGGGCATGTTGCTGGTGCAGTGCCCGACCACCCGCGGTCAGGCGCATGGCGCACGAAGGCGCGCCGGGCGCTGCCTCGACCTGGCGAGCGCCGCGAGCTGGGCGGCGGCGTGGCGTTGCGGGTGACCGCACCACTGTTTGCCGAGCCGATTGGGCGTGCTGTCCACGCGTGGGCGGATGAGCCGCGAGCGGCTGCTGGGCCTTTTGGTGGCGCAACAGCAGCGTTGGATGTCTCACCTGCTGGCCCTGCGATCCGGGCCGGTGGAGCGCCGAATCCGCCACCTGCTGGGCCTGGCTCGCCTGGCCGCCGGTGGCGCGGGCGCCGGTCGCTCAACGGTGCTCCCGGTGTTGCGTGACATGGCCGCGCTGGTTGACGCGGTGCCCGAGACGGTGATTTATTGTCGCGTGCTGACCCGGCTGCAACCGCACGATGCCCGGCAGCGAAGTAGGGCCGCTGCTGTGGCGCTGACCTGAGCCCAGAACCGCAGATGAACGCCCCCCTTCAGCGTCCGTTCAAGCCCACTGCCACAGACTTCTTCAAAACGGTTTGCGCTGCTCAATCCACCGAAAGACACCTCACATGTTGCCCTCTCGCCACCTCAGCCGCAGCAGCACTTCGCGGTGCCCATCGCCTGTTCCCTTGGCCTTTCGCTGGCGCTTGCTGGCCGCAAGCCGGTGGCCCGTTTCGGTTCTGGCCGCCGATACCACCCCCGCTGCGCAACTCCAGCGCTGGGCTGGCGCAGGCTGGCAACCGGGTGATGCCCTGCGTGGCCAGACCTTCTTCACCAGCCGACACGGTGCCGAGTGGTCTTGTGCCTCCTGCCACGGCAACCCTCCCGCGGCGCAGGGCAAACACGCCAACACCGGCAAACCGATCCCACCGCTGGCGCCCGCCTTCAACCCAGGCGCTGACCGACAGCGCCAAAGTCGACAGAGTGGTTCCGCCGCAATTGCAAAGACGTGGTGGGGCGGGGAGTGCAGCGCCGGCGAGAAAGCCGATGTGCTGGCCTACCTGAATGCCTTGAAGTGAGGGGCGTCAGGTGCCATGCCACCGACCGTGGGTATGCCGCTTGACCGCCGATTTCTTGAACCGCCTCGTTTTTTGAAAGAAGACCGTGAAGCCCGATACCCGAACACCGCTCGCGGAAGCCGCTCTGGCAGTCGCTGCCGCCATGGTCGTCGTCGGCCCGGCACACGCCGACCGGGGAAGATTGATGCCGGCCAATGTGCCGGCGGCCTATGTGGCCGAATGCGCCGCCTGCCACACGGCCTATGCGCCAGGTCTGCTGCCCGCGCTTTCATGGCAGCACATCATGGCCGGAGCTCGACCAACACTACGGCTCAGACGCGTCGCTCGATGAAGCGACAGTGAACGCCCTCAGCGCCTGGCTGCAGGCCAATGCCGGTACCTATCGGCGTGTGACCGAGCGCCGCGCAGGACCGGATCACGCGTTCCGCGTGGTTCGAACGAAAACACCGCCACGTGGACGACCCCGCTGTGTGGAAGCTGCCCAGCGTGAAGAGCGCAGCCAACTGCGCGGCCTGCCATTCGGGCGCCGACCAAGGTCGCTTCGATGACGACCACCTCACCGTTCCCGCCGGTCTGCCCTGGCGCTACCGGCTGGCGTTCCCCGACTGATCTGGAGTGGCACCACCATGCAAACCTCACCTTCGATTCCATCCACCCGCCCCGGCCGGTAGCGCGGCGCGCTCCGCCGGCCTTCGCCAGCTGGTGACCGACGCGCCCACGCGCATGTTCCACTGGCTGTTTGCGCTGAGTTTCCTGGGGGCCTACCTCACCGCCGAAGGGGAGCGTTGGCGCATGCTGCACGTGACCTTGGGTTACACCATGGCGGAGCTTGCTGGTGTTTCGCGTGCTCTATGGCCTGATGGGGCCGCGGCAGGCCGGCCTGGGCCTGATGTGGCGCAAGCTCTCGGGCCTGCCCGCCTGGCTGGCTTCGCTCGAAGGCGATCGCTGTCGGACGTGCCATGGCGCGGGGCCAGAACCTGTTGATGGCGTTGGCCGTGGTGGCGCTGCTGGCGCTGGTTGTGCCGCTCACGCTGACGGGCTACGCCACCTTCAACGATTGGGGCGACGTGCTGGGCGGCGAAGCGCTGGAAGCGTTGCACGAATTTCTGGGAAACACCCTGTTGCTGGTCGTGCTGGCCCATGTGGCGCTGGTGATCGGCCTGAGCCTGTTGCGGCGCAAGAACCAGGCTTGCCCATGCTCACCAGGCGCTTGCCGGGGCCGGGCCGGACCTGGTGAAACACAACCGCGTGTGGTTGGCGTGGCTGCTGCTGGCGGCGGTGCTGGCCTATGGCGGTTGGGAGTGGCAGCAATCGCCCCGTGGATTGGTGCCGACCGGCGCGTTTGTGGGCGATGCGCCTGGCCACATCGACCACCACCACGACGATGACGGCGACTGACAGCGCCGAAACGGCTCAGCGTGGTGTGGACGCCTGGGCAGCGGTGGCCCTGGGTGCGCTGGCGGCGGGCGCCGGGATGCGGGTGATGCGGACCACCTCACCCGTGACCGGGTGCAAAATGAGCTTCGATGGCCGATCCGTCGTGTTCCACCGCGTAGAACTCGTGGCAACGCTCGCTCGATAGCCCGAACTTGACCAACAGGTATTGGTCTGCCCTTGAAGCGTTTTCGTGCCTCGGCCTCCGACATCAGGTGGACTGCGGCGCATCGGTGCAGGTCACCCGATCCTGGGGCTCGCTGGCCAGGGCCCGACCGGTTGGTGCGGTGGCGAGTGAGGCAAGTGTCAAAGGGTCAACAGCGCCCGCGGGAGAGTCGGCGGGGGGCGCGTGGGAGGCGAGACGGGCCGGTTGCGAGCGTTCATATCGGGGCCTTCGGGTGTCTTGCCGGATGGGTGGTTGCAGGGGGCGATCTTGGTCGCGCCTCCTGAACCTTGCGGTCTTAAAACGGAGGCTTGTGGGCGTCTGGGTGTGTTGTGGTGTGCCAAAGTGGGCAGCAATTGCGGTGGGCCTGCCGTTGCAGGAGTGGTTGAGTAATGCCATTTCTTACAATGCATGGGTTTGCGTCCCATCAACCGTCCCCGATAAGTTCCACTTCCATGCAATTCAACCGCTTCTCCGATCTTTGCGCCAACGGCTCGGCCGCTGGCAAGCGCGTCTTCATCCGGGCCGACCTCAACGCGTGCCGCAGGACGACGCCGGCCACATCACCGAAGACACCCGCATCCGCGCAGGCATTCCGGCCATCCAGATGGCGCTGGATACCGGCGCGGCGGTGATGGTCACCAGCCACCTGGGCCGTCCCACCGAAGGCGAGTTCAAACCCGCCGACTCCTGAACCCGGTGGCCGCACGCATGGGCCAGTTGATGGACCGCGACATCCGCGTGGTGAGCAACTGGATCGGCGGTGAGTTCTCCGTCGCCCCGGGCGAGGTGGTGATGCTGGAAAACTGCCGTTTGAACAAAAGGGAAGAACGACCCCGAGCTGGCCAGAAGCTTTCGGCGCGCTGTGCGACATCTTCGTGCACGACGCTGGCACCGCGCACCGCGCCGAAGGCACCACCTACGGCATCGCTGGAGACCGCCCCAATGGCCTGCGCCGGCCCGCTGCTGGCGGCTCCGAGATGGACGCCATCTCCAGAACGCTCGCCAACCCCAAGCGACCGCTCGTGGCCATCGTCGCGGGCAGCAAAGGTCAGCACCAAGCTCACCATCCTGCGTCGCTGGCGAAAAACGTCGACGGCCTGATCGTGGGCGGTGGCGTCGCCAGCACCTTCATGTTGGCCGCTGGTCCTGGAAGATCGGCAAGAGCCTGGCCCGAACCCGACCTGGTGGGCGAAGCCAAAGCCGTGATCGAGGCCATGCAGGCCCGCAGCGCGGCCGTGCCCATCCCCACCGACGTGGTGACCGCCAAGGCATTCAGCGCCACCGCGCAGGCCACGGTGAAGAAGCCCACCGAGGTGGCCGACGACGACCTGATCCTGGACATCGGCCCCGAGACCGCCGCGACCCTGGCGGCGCAACACAAGCAGGCCGGCACCATTGTCTGGAACGGCCCAGTGGGCGTGTTCGGGATTCGACGCGTTCGAGAACGGCACCAAGGCAATCGCCAAAGCCATCGCCGAATCGAGCGCGTTCAGCATCGCCGGTGGTGGCGACACGCTGGCGGCGATTGCCAAATACGGCATCGAGAAGCAGGTGGGCTACATCTCCACCGGCGGTGGCGCCTTCCTCGAAGTGCTCGAAGGCAAGACCCTGCCGGCTTTCGAGGTGCTCGCACGCCGCGCCACGGCCTGATCTGTTTCGTTTGCCGGCTGGCCTGATCTGTCTGGTCGGCCGCCCTGGCGCGGGCCCTTTGTCACACCGCTTTTTTTGGCGGCACAAGCGCATGGCTCCGCCAGCGCACGGTCCCCGGGTGCGCTGGGGCACAACGGCCGCACCTGGCACCTGAGGTGCAACCACCGACATGCCGATGCAATACCACAACCTGCCGCTCACGATTGGGGCTGTGCTCAGCTTTCTCGCCGCAGTCGTTCAACACCTGTATTCCCTGGGGGGCCGATGGCTTCGTTTTCTGGGCGCTGGGGAGCCCATGGCCCGCATGTCGGAGGCGGGCCACTGGTATCCCCCGTTGATGGCCTTTGCCATCGGTGCCGTGCTGTCCGTGTGGGGGCTGTACGCCTTGTCCGGCGCCGGTCTGCTGCCCCCGCTCCCTATTGGCGGGAGGTTCTGGCGGCCGTGACCGCCGTCTACCTGTTGCGTGCGGTGGCGTTCCCGTTGCTCAGGCCGGCTTTTCCGGACAACTCGACCACCTTCTGGCTGGTCACGTCGGGGATTTGCCTGGTCATTGGCGTCATCCATCTCGTGGGACTTCTGCAGGTGTGGCAGCGCGGGTGAGGCGCGCGGACCTGACACCGCAGCCCGGTGTCAGTCAGCCGCGTTCGAGCGGCTGAGGGCCCCGGCCTGGCGCCGCGTGAGCATGCGCGCCACCTGCAACCACACCACAGCCCAGGCCGAGCCGAAGGCCCAACCGCCGATCACATCGGTGGTCCAGTGCACCCCCAGCGCGATGCGGCTCACGCCGACCAGCACCGTCAGCAAGCAGGCGGCCAACACGATGTAGGCGCGTTCGCCCGCGCGTTGGTGGGTGACGGCGATCAGTGCACCGATGGTGAGAAAGACGATGGCCGACATGCTGGTGTGGCCGCTGGGGAAGCTCAGTCCGGTGGCGGTCAGTTCGGCCATTGCCGGGTCGGGCCGTGCGCGACCGAAGAGATTTTTGAGCAAGGCCACCAGCGCGGTGCCCGACAGAATGGACGCCACCACCAATACGGCCAGAAGCCTGGAGCGGAACAGCATCAGGTAGGTCACCGCGAACGCCGTCAAGAGGGCCAGCACCGCCAGGCTCCCCAGGCCGGTGATGTCGCGCATCATGCTGGACAGCGAAGGGTATTGTTCGCGAAGTCCATGTGCTGTGTGGAGGAAGTAGGCGTCAAACCCTTGTGTTTCACCCTTGACCACCTCTGAGCCCAGTTTGAGAAAGACGAAAGCCATGGCGGCCACGAATGCGCCCACCAGCAGAGGGCGCCAAAGACTGGCGTAGGTGGAAGGGGTTTGTTGAACGGGGGCGCGGGACATGGGGCAACGATCAGGGCTTGTACACGGGGTGGGAGCCGGTGATGGCGAGGACCGGCGGCAGGCTGGTCGCTGGCGGGCACGCTTCAAATGGAACGGCCTTTTCTGGCGCATGCCGCCTTGCGGGCATGGCTCAGGGCTTTCGGGTCGGGATGCGCAACACGACCACAGCGCCGACGACGCCCGCGGCCAACAACAGGATCTGCAGCGGCACCCGCCCCTGGAAACGCCAGATGGCCAGGCTGACCATCACGACCATCGATCCAATGGCAAAGGCTTTGGTTCCCACGGTCAGGCTGCGGTTGCGCTCCCAGTCCTGCAACAAGGGGCCGAACCAGCGGTGGTTGAGCAACCATTGGTGCAGGCGAGGTGAGGCCTTGGCGTAGCAGGTGGCGGTGAGGAGGATGAACGGCGTGGTCGGCAGGCCGGGCAGCACCACGCCGATGATGCCCAGGATGAGCGACACGCTGCCCACCACCCACAGCAAGGCCCGCACCGTGCGTGAGCGGTGCACCTGCGATGGAGGGGGCGCGGGCTCTTCCATCAGGCCCACCAGCCCAGCGGGCTATGGTGCGTGGCGATTGAGGCCATGAAGGCCACACAGGCCAGGGCGGCCAGGAAGAAAAGGGCCTTTTTGCGAACGTTGCGGCCGCGTTTGAGCGCGAACGAACCCAGCACGATGTAGACCACCAGCAGGAGCAGTTTGACGCCGAACCAGGTGTGGTGCAGCGGGTTGAGCTGCAGCAGCGCCCACAGGGTGGCGCCGGCGAGCAGCAAAAATGTGTCGATCACCATGCTGGCCCGCTTGAAGAAGGGGCGCATGGGCCAGGTACCCCCCATCAGCGTGCCCAAGCCGCGCAACATGAACAGGCCCACGCTCAGGCCGACCAGCCCGATGTGGCTCTGGTGGGCAATGACGTAGGCCGAATGGGAAAGATTGCCGAGTGCCATGGGGGCTGCGTGAGTGAGCAGGCCGCCATGATAGTGACCGAGCGCCGGCCCGGGCCAGGAAGGCGATGGCTCAGCCGCCCAGCGTGGGGTAATCGGTCAGCCCTCGGCACCCGCGCCGCCAGAAGGTGGCGCGGTGGGCTTTGTTGAAAGGGCCGCCAACGCGCAGGCGCTCGACGAGATCGGGGTTGGCGATGAACGAGCGGCCGGTACGAGGTCGGCCTCGCCTGAGCGCCTGTTCGGCCAGTGGCAGGTCGTGGCCGTTGTTGACCATCCAGGCGCCTTGGCCGCCCACGCCTCGCGGTAGGCGGCTTTCATGGCACCGTAGTCGAAGGGCGCTCGGGCGGCGGGGTCGTGGGCCGCCGGTGGATCCCTCGATGAGGGTGCAGGTAGGCGAGCTTGTACGGAGCGAGTTCGCGCGCCACGTGATGATCGAGCAGTGGCTGGGGGTCGGCGTCGTGCGCGTCGTTGGCGGGCGTCACCGGGGACAGGCGGATGCCGGTGCGCTCGCCACTGATCGCGTCGGTGATGGCGGCCACAACCTCCAGCAGGAAACGGGCGCGGTTTTCGATGCTGCCGCCGTAGTCGTCGGTGCGGCGGTTGCTGTCGGTCTTCAGGAACTGGTCGATCAGGTAGCCGTTGGCCGCGTGGATCTCCACACCGTCAAACCCGCGGCGATGGCGGAGAGGGCGGCGTGGCGGTAGTCCTGCACGATGCCGGGAATCCTCTTCGGGCTCCAGTGCGGGTTCGGAGAGTGTCGACAAACACCCCGGGTTGCCGTCTTTGTTGATCAGCACGTCTTGGCGTTGGCCGCCAGGGCCGAGGAGCGCCACCGGCTTGCCGAAATGGGGTTGCAGTTCGCTGTGGGAGATGGCCCCTGTCACAGAGCTGAATCACGATCTTGCGCGCCCGCAGCGTGGGCAGCAGGTTACCCGCCTTCCAGCCTTCCACGTGTTCCTGGGCATGGGCCTGGCGTCGGGTACCCCCTGGCCTTGTTGGCTGATGGCAGTGGCCTCGGTGATGAGCAGGCGCTGGCGCGTTGGGTGTGAGTAGGTGGCCATGAGCGGTGTGGGATCGCATCGGGCGCCCGGTTGCGTGTGAGCGGCGCCATCACGATGCGGTTGGACAGTGAAGAGGCGCCGATTTGAACGGGGTCGAAGAGCGTGGTGGTCATGGTCGTTGGGGGAGAGGGTGGCATGCATTGATGAAAGTGTCGCAAGCCTATGCCGAATGCGCGGCAAAGGCCAGCGGGTTGGTGTCACCTCTGCGTTGGGGTCAGGGTCTCTGAGGGGCGCGCGTGCAGGGGCCATCCCAAAGGCTGAAAATGGTCGCATGAACGCTTTGAAAGACATTCGCTTGTCCATGCTGGACCTGGTGGCGGTGCGTGAGGGTGGCTCGGTGAGCGATGCCTTGCGCATTGCCGAGCGCACCGCGCAACACGCCGAGCGCCTCGGTTTTGAACGCTACTGGCTGGCCGAGCACCACAACATGAGCGGCATTGCCAGCTCGGCCACCGCCGTGCTGGTGGGCCACATCGCAGGCGCGACCAAGACGATGCGCGTGGGCTCGGGCGGGGTGATGCTACCCAACCACGCCCCCTTGGTGGTGGCAGAAGCCTTTGGCACCCTGGCCGAGCTGTACCCCGGGCGCATCGACCTGGGGTTGGGCCGGGCGCCGGGCACCGATCCCTGACCATGCGTGCCCTGCGCCGCGACCGACACGAATCCGAGGAAGACTTTCCGCGAGATGTGGCCGAACTGCAGCGCCTGTTGGGCGACGCGCAGCCGCAGCAGCGTCTGGTGGCCATGCCGGGCGCGGGCACGCATGTGCCGATCTGGTTGCTGGGCTCCAGTCTGTTTTCGGCGCAGCTGGCTGCCGAACGGGGGTTGCCTTACGCCTTTGCTTCGCATTTTGCGCCCACTTTACTGCGGAGAGCGTTGGAGCGTGCCGCCACAGCAAACCATCGGCCCAGTTGGCCAAGCCTTATGTGATCGTGGGTGTGCCGTTCATCGGTGCCTCCACCGACGGTGAGGCGCAGTACCTGGCCAGCAGCACCTACCAGCGCGTGTTGGGCATCCTCACTGGCCGGCGCGGTCAGCTGCCGGCGCCGGTGGCGGGTTTTCTGGACGGGCTCGATCCGCAGGCGCGCGCGGCCATCGGCGATTTCCTGGCGTGCGCGGTGATTGGCGGGCCAGACACGGTGCGCGATGGTTTTCAGCAATTGGCCGAGGCCACCGAAGCCGATGAGTTCATGATCGTGAGCGATGTGTTCGATCCGGCGCTGCGCCTGCGCTCGCTGGACATCGCGGCCGCGGCCATGCGGGGCGAGCCGGTATTGGCCTGAGGCAGGCTTGGGGCGTTTGCCCCTGCCGCGCCGGACGCCCGACGGGACAACGGTTTCGTCATGCCGTGGCTTGGGGCCAGCGCAGTCAGTGGGTGCGGATCAGCTCGGCCGCCACCGCCAGGGCCTTGTTTTGTTGGCTTCGGGCGGTGAGCCGTCTTCAATGGTCACGTGGAAGATGTGGCCTTTGGCGATCATGGAGAGCTGGCTGCGCTGGTCCGACCACACGGCGTGGGGGCCCAGTTCGGGCACCGGCGTCAAAGGGAGGTTGCCGTAGCCGTTCAACACCCTCGGCCAGTCTTTGGCCTCGACGCGAACATCGGTCTTGGCGAGGGTCAGCCGGCCCTTGGCGTTTCTGTCCTGGGGCTTGGTGGACCAGATGTAGGCACAGGTCTGGATGCGGCGGTCCCGGCGCTCGAGCTGCGGTTCGTTGGCGCTGGCCGGAAAGATCTTGCGGGTCACAGCTTCGTCAAAAAACGGGCAAGGCCCCTGCGGCTTGTCGGCCAGGGCCAGCGCGGGTGCCACCAGGATACCGATGGCGATCAGGTTGCTCAGGCGGGACTTGGTGCGGGTGTGGTTGGGGTGAGGTGTCGGTCGATCGGGTCGCATGGGTGGGGTCTTTCCGGGGTTCGTGGTCCGTGATCTGGGGTCGCAGCCCGCCGGCAGCCGGGCGGGCCCGTCAGACCATACCGCAGATGGTCGCGCAATGGCGACGACGGGGCGGTGCGATCGGGCGGCCACGGGCACTGAGGTGGCGCATGTGGGTCATGCCGAGAGGTGGGGTGGTGTGCGCAGCTGTTCGGGCGTGGTGAAGTAGGCCGAGGAGGCTCCCAGCCGTTCTTTCGCAGCGGCCAGTTCCTGGCGCGCCACGCTGCGCAGGTGTACCTCGTCGGGCCCGTCCATCAGGTGCAGGGCGCGGCCCCAGGTCCAGAACTGCGCCAACGGGGTGTCGGGTGACAGGCCCATGGCACCGAAGACCTGCATCGCGCGGTCCACCACCCGGGTTTGCAGGCCGGCAGCGACCACCTTGATGGCGGCGACCTGGGCCCGCAGCGCGCCGGGGCTGCTGCGCTCAGGGTGGTCGAGCAGCCAGGCGCAACGCAACACCAGCAACCGCGCCTGATCGATTTCGATGCGCGACTGCGCAATCCATTCCTGCACGTTGGCGTAGTCGGCCAGGTGGCGCCCGAAGCTTTGGCGCTCCAGGGCGCGCTCGGTGGCCAGGGCCAGGGCCAGTTCGCACTGGCCGATGGTGCGCATGCAGTGGTGTACGCGGCCGGGGCCCAGGCGCGCCTGCGCCATGGCAAAGCCAGCTCCCCAGTCGCCCAGCAGGTGGTCGGCCGGCACGCGCACCTGGCGCAAGACGATTTCGCAATGCCCTTCGGGCGCGTGGTGGTGGACCACCGGGATGTTGCGTTCGATGCGCACGCCGGGGGTCTCGCGGGGCACCAGCACCATGCTGTGGCCGTGGTGCCGGTCGTGGGGGGTGTGGGGATCGTCACCACCGTTGCGCGCCATCACGATCAGCAGTTGGCAACGGGGGTGTGCCGCGCCGGTGATGAACCATTTGCGGCCGTTGAGCACCCATTGGTCGCCTTCGCGGCGCACCGTGGTTTGCAGGTTGGTCGGGTCCGAGGAGGCCACATCGGGCTCGGACATCGCGAAGGCCGACCGCATTTCGCCCGCCAGCAAGGGCATCAGCCACTGCTGACGCTGGGTGGGCGTGGCGAAGCGGTGCAGCAGCTCGATGTTGCCGGTGTCGGGTGCGCTGCAGTTGAAGACTTCGGCCGCCCAAGGCAGGCGGCCCATGGACTCGGCCAGGGGCGCGTAGTCGAGGTTGCTCAGGCGTGTACCCGGCTCGTCGTCGCGCAGGCCCGGCAGGAAAAGATTCCACAGGCCTTCCTCCCGGGCCAGTGTCTTGAGGTCTTCAAGAAAGGGCGGTGGGTAGTGGCCTTCGTTCACCGCCTGGTGCCAGGCTGCGTTGTGGGGCAGCACGTAGCGCTCCATGAAGGCATCGAGGCGTTGCTGCATCGCCTGGGCCAGGGGGCTGTGTTCGAAGTCCATGCGGCATTGTGGGCAGCGCCTGGCGGGGCCTGCGGGCACGTGGGCGACAGGTGGCCAGGCGAACCCGGCATCGCTTGATCTGGGTCAAGGCCGGGGCCTGGTCACCCGGGGCGCGCGCCGCGGCCAGTGCCCAGTGCCCAGTGCCGATGCTCAGGCACAACCGCAGCCGGTGGCAACCGCCTGATCGGTCTGCGCTTCAAACTGGGGAAACAGCAGGTTGTTTTCGGTGTGGATGTGGTTGATCAGATCGTCTGAGAGCTGGGCGATGCCTGCGTAGAGCGCCCGCCAGGTGTTGCAGGCGCCGGCCGGCGGGGTGGCGTCTTGGGTCAAGGCCATGAGCCGCTCAAGCTGTTGGCCGTGTCCGGTGTGCTCGGTGCGCATCATCTGGATCGGCATTTGAACGCCCGATCCAGCGCCTTGGCGCAAGGCGGGAAACAGCACGGCTTCCTCCTTGGCCATGTGGTCGAGCAGCTCGGCCTCCATGGCCTCCAGGTGGGCTGCCAGACCTTGCGGCACGTGTGGGCTGTCGCGGTGCACGGCCTCTACGCGCCGAGCCATGCGGATCAGCTCGGGCAGTTGCTCGCGGTGCACCGCGTGGAAGCGCTCCAGTATGTGATCGATCATCTCGGCCGGGGACTGCGGAACGGCCTGGCGTGCGGGGCGGTCAAGGCGGGCCAGCTCCTGGAGCACGGTGGCGGTGTCCAGCTGTTTTTGCGCGCAAGCCTGGGCCAGGGGTATCTGACCACCGCAACAGAAGTCGAGCTTGAGGCGGCGGAAGATGGCCGTGGCGCCCGGGAGTTCCACGGCGATCTGACCCAGCGCTTGCTGGGCACGCTCGGGGGTTGCGGGGGCGGGGTTGACGGCGGTGGTGGTGTGGTTCATGGCGGTCCTTAAAGATGCATTCTTAATGAATATATTAAAAGATAAAATTCAGTCCACGTGCATATTTCCTTGGAACTAGGCGGGCCTTTCAAAAGAACGATGGCCCGTCCACCGGAGCCCGACCCATGCGTCTGACCAATTGGAGCGACTACAGTCTGCGCGTCCTGATGTACTGCGCGGCCTGCACCGAGCGGGAGCAGCCGCCCACCATCAGCGAGATCGCTCAGGCCCATGCCATCTCACGCAGCCACCTGACCAAGATCGTGATGACGCTGTCGGGGCTGGGCTTGCTGGAAACCACGCGCGGGCGTGGAGGCGGCCTGCGGTTGCTCAAGCCGGCTGAGGAGATCGTGCTGGGCGAGGTGATCCGCCACACCGAGACCGACTTCACCCTGGTGGAGTGTTTTGATCAGGGACACAACACCTGTCGACTCGATGGTCATTGCCGCCTGAAAGGGGTGTTGAAGCAGGCGATGGAGGCCTACCTCCGCGTGCTGGACGGCGTGACCCTGGCTGACCTCGTTCAGCCCATGTCCACGCCATCTCGCCTCAAGGGGGCGCGTCGCATTCCTCTGGTGCCGGGCCTGCCCACGGGTGGGCGCTGAACCGGGTGCGCTCAGCGCGGTACCAGGAAGGTCGATGTCAGCGATTGCGCCTTGGCTTGCGCTGCACCAGCGGGCCTGACCACCAGGCGGATGGGCAAGGTTTGACCCTGCAAATGCTGGGCTTGCGGCGCGGGCAACAGCAGCCGCACCGGCATCTTGCCGTCGCTGGTGGCGGCCACGGTGAGTTCGGCCGATGTGTCCAGCCGAATGCCGTCAACACCGCTGACCGCGATGGTGTAGCGATGGGCCTGCTCGGTGCTGTTGGTGATGTGCAGGGTGTAGGTGTTTTCGATGTGGCCGGGTCCGGTCATGCGGGCCAGTGAGCCCCGGTCGCGGCTGAGGTCCACCCGGAAGTCGGCGCGATGGGACAGGCTCCACAGGAAGCCGCTGCCAAGCACCACCAGCAACACGCCATAGATCAGCACGCGCGGGCGCCACACGCGCCTGACCATTTGCGCCACCGACCAGCCCTTTTCCATGGCATGGCCCGACGAATAGCGGATCAGTCCGGGCGCGTAGCCCATCTTGTCCATCACGTCGTCGCACACGTCGATGCAGGCCGCGCAGGCGATGCATTCGTTTTGCAGGCCGTTGCGGATGTCGATGCCGGTGGGGCAGACCTGCACGCAAAGCGTGCAATCGATGCAGTCGCCCAGGCCAAGCGCCTTGGGATCGGCCTTGCGCGAGCGGGCCCCGCGCCCCTCGCCCCGCCCGGCGTCGTAGGCGATGACCAGGGAATCCATGTCAATCAGCGCACTCTGGAACCGGGCATAGGGGCACATGTACTTGCACACCTGTTCGCGCAGGAAGCCTGCATTGCCATAGGTGGCGAAGCCGTAGAAGAAGACCCAGAAAGTGGGCCAGGGGTCCACCTTCAGCGTGAGCGCCTGCATGGCCAGCGATTGGATGGGCACGAAATAGCCCACAAAGCTGAAGCCGGTGAACAGGCCCACCGCCAGCCACGCCAACTGCTTGCCACCTTTGCGCAGGAGTTTGTTGAGGCCCAGGGGCTGGGCGTCCAGGCGCATGCGCGCGCTGCGGTCGCCTTCGATCTTGCGTTCGATCCAGAGGAAGATTTCGGTGTAGACCGTTTGCGGGCAGGTGTAGCCGCACCACAGCCGCCCGGCCACGGCGGTGAAGAAGAACAGCGCCAGGGCCGAGAGCACCAGCAAGGCCGCGAGGTAGATGAAATCCTGCGGCTGCAGCACCAGGCCAAAAATGTAGAACTGCCGGGAGTCCAGATTGAACAGCAGCGCCTGTCTGCCGTTCCAGCTCAGCCAGGGCAAACCATAGAACACCAGTTGGGTGAGCCACACCATCACCCAGCGCCAGCGGGCGAAGCGCCCCGTAACGGCACGGGGATAGATTTTCTCCTGCGCCTGGTAGAGGCTGAGGAAGACCGGTTGTTCGACCGGCCCGGCGGTGTGGCTCATGGGGTGTTCAGGTCGGGGGCGCTTGCCGGCGCAGGCGACTCGGGGTGATCGGCATCGGGCTTCTCGCCCTTGCGCAACGCGGGCCGCGGGTCGAGCAGGTGGGCCTTGTCGGTCACTTCGCTCCATGCGTCGGCGTCGTCCGGGGCGGGTTGGCGCCGGCTGATCAAGGGCCACTTCTCGCTGAGTTCGGCATTGATGGGAATGAACTTGCGCTGATCAGCGGGCACATCGTCTTCTTGAAAGATCGCCGAGACCGGGCACTCCGGAATGCACAGCGCGCAATCGATGCACTCGTCGGGTGCGATGACCAGCATGTTGCGCCCAGCCCGGAAGGCATCGGTGGGGCACACGTCAACACAGTCGGTGTACTTGCATCGGATGCAGGATTCGGTGACAACATGCGTCATGGCCGTGGACCCCCAAGCTCAGAGAATTTAAAGATTCATAATAGATGAATCTAAAAACCTTGGGAAATCGCAGTCCATTTTGTGGACGTGAGAACCCGATTCCGCCGCGCCAAGAAAACCACTACCCTAGCGCCATGCTGGCCACCGCCTCTCTCTCCACCAAACTCATGCGCATCGGCGCGGCCTTGCTGTTGCTGGCGCTGACCTCCATTGGCCTGACGCTTTGGGTCACCTGGCAGCTCGAAGGGGGTGCGGCGGCGGTGAATGAGGCGGGGCGTATGCGCATGCAGACCTGGCGCCTGGCCAGTGCCGTGCAGGCGCAGTCACCGCCCGGGCAGATTGCTGCTCTGGTGGGGGAGTTTGATCAGACGCTGGCGTTGCTCGGCAAGGGCGATCCCGCCCGACCACTGTTTGTGCCCTGGGACGCCGAATCCCGCCAGGCGTTTGAGCAGGTCCAGACGCTGTGGCTGACCACGCGCGCGCACTGGGTGCAGCGTGGTGCAACGGATGTGCTGGAAACCCAGCACCTGGCAGGCGAGCTGGTGGCGGCCACCAATCGGTTTGTGCTGGGTATCGAGCGGCAGCTCTCTGGCTACACCGCCATCCTCAACCTGTTTCAGTTCGTGATGATGGCGCTGGCCATCCTGGGGGCGGTGGTGATGCTTTACACGGGCTACATGTATGTGATCAACCCGCTGGGGCAGCTCAAGCGCGGCCTCGAGCGCATCGAGGCGGCCGACTTCGCGACCCGTGTGGAGGTCGACTCCCATGACGAGTTCGGCCAGGTGGCCGCCGGTTTCAACCGCATGGCCTCCACCTTGCAGTCGCTCTACACCGGGCTGGAAGCAAAGGTGCAAAGCAAGACGCAACGGATTGAGGCGCAGCGTTCGAGGCTGGAGGCACTCTACGAGGTGAGCGCGTTTCTGGCGAAGGCCACCACGATCGAAGAGCTGTCCAAGGGCTTCTCCAGGCGGGTGCGCACGGTGATGAAGGCCGATGCGGTGGCTGTGCGCTGGTCGGATGAGGCCAATCAGCGCTACCTGATGCTCTCCAGCGACTGCTTCCCCTCAGACATGCAAGACGAGGAGCGCAGCCTGATCGCCGGGGCCTGTGCCTGCGGCAACCTCCAGGTGGACGCACGCACGCGGGTCATTCCGATCCGCAGTCAGGAGGCAGCGCCGCTGCAGCGCTGCGCGCGGGCAGGCTATGAAAGCCTGGTCAGCGTGCCGGTGCGTTTGCAACAGCGGCTGATTGGCGAGGTGGACCTGTTCTTTCGCCAGGATGTGCAGCTCAGCGCCGATGAGGTCGAGTTGCTCGATGCCCTGGCCAGCCACCTGGCCAGCGCGCTCGAAGGTTTGCGGGCCGCTGCGCTGGAACGCGAGGCGGCGGTGGGAGAGGAGCGGTCGTTGCTGGCGCGTGAGTTGCACGACTCCATTGCACAATCGCTGGCCTTTCTGAAGATCCAGGCGCAGCTGCTTCGAAGCGCGGTCCAGCGGGAACAACCGGACAGGGTCATGGCCACCCTGGATGAGCTCGACGCGGGCCTGAAAGAGAGCATTGGCGACGTGCGCGAATTGCTGGTGCACTTTCGCACGCGTGCCAATGTCGAGAACATTGAAGAAGCCTTGCGCGAAACCTTGCAGAAGTTTCACCACCAATCGGGCGTGACCACGCGCCTGCAGGTCAATGGCGATGGCCTGCCATTGCCCGCAGACGTGCAGGTGCAGGTGTTGCACGTGCTGCAGGAGGCTTTGTCGAATGTGCGCAAGCATGCACAGGCCAGCCATGTGAGCCTTGAAGTGGAGAAAGGCGAGATCTGGCGCTTCAAGGTGCGGGACAATGGCGCGGGGTTTGACACGGGCGTGCCGCATGATGAAACCCATGTGGGCATGAAAATCATGCGCGAGCGCGCCGAGCGCATTGGCGCCTCGGTGAGCCTGCAGTCCACTTCGGGACAGGGCACCACGATGACCCTGACCTTGCCGCCGCACCCGGTTGCCGGTGGCAGCCCGCCCGTACCCGGCTTGCCCCAGCCCGTGCCACAACACCTGTCGGAACCCACATGACACCCGCTCCCGATGCCCGCATCCAGCTGCTGCTGGTCGATGACCACCACCTGTTTCGGCGCGGCTTGCGAGCCCTGCTTGAACAAGACGAGCGCTTTGAAGTGTGCGCCGAGGCAGGCGATGTGGGTGAGGCGTTGCGGCGGCTTGCGCAGTGCAGACCCGCGGTGATCCTGCTGGACAACCACTTGCCTGGCGTGCGCGGTGTGGATGCGATCCCGCTCTTCAAGGAAGCGGCGCCCTCCGCCAGGATTCTGATGCTCACCGTGAGTGAGAACGAGCAGGACCTGGCCGTTGCCCTCCAGGCGGGCGCGGACGGTTACCTGCTCAAAACGGTGGAGTCGGACCAGTTGTGCGATGCCATTGTGAAGGTGCTGGAAGGTGAATCCGTGATCAGCCCGGAGATGATGACCAAGCTGGTGGCGGTGTTTCGCAGCCGGCCGGCCCCTTCACCGGACTCGATGCCCGCCCCCATCGAGCCGGCCGATGCCGCATCTGGCGAGGCGGCTGCCTCGCTGTCGCCGCGAGAGCGCGAAATCCTGGTGCTGATTGCCAAGGGCGACAGCAACAAGCTGATTGCGCGAGCCCTCAACATCGCCGAGACCACCGTGAAGATCCACGTGCAACACATTCTGCGCAAGCTGAACCTCAGCTCACGCGTGCAAGCGGCCGTATACGCGACTTCCCAGGGTCTGGTTTGATCCAGATCAAGCCCGGCGGCTTGGGCGCGCCGGGTAGTTCTTCAGGATGATGGCCGCAGGCACCGCCATCGTTCCAATGACCCGGCGCTGATCGCCCACCGGCGGATGTTCAGCGGCGCCTGAACGGCGGACAGTCATGCCATGTCTTGTGGAGAAAGAACATGGCCTCTGAACTGAGAAACCAAAAAAACGCCTGGTCGGTGCTGATCGTCAGCACCCTGGCCTTCACCGTGTGCTTCATGGTGTGGATGATGTTCGCTGTCATCGGCATCCCGCTGAAAAAGACCCTGGGCCTGAACGCCACGGAGTTCGGTCTGCTGACCGCGATGCCCGTGCTTTCGGGCTCGGTGGTGCGCGTGCCGCTGGGCATCTGGACCGACAAATACGGTGGCCGCATCGTGATGGCCGCCTTGCTGGCCGCCACGGTGCCCGCCATCTGGTTCATGGCCTATGCCACCCAGTACTGGCACTTCCTGGTCATTGGTCTGGTGCTCGGTCTGGCCGGGGGCTCGTTCTCGGTGGGCACGCCCTATGTGGCGCGCTGGTTCCCCAAGAATCGCCAAGGTCTGGCCATGGGCATCTTCGGTGCGGGCAATGCCGGCGCGGCGCTCAACAAGTTTGTGGCGCCGGCCATTCTGGTGGCGTTCGGCTGGACCATGGTGCCCAAGGTTTACGCGGCCATCATGCTGGGCACGGTGATCGTGTTCTGGCTGTTCAGCCATTCAGACCCGGCCCACCTGGTGCCCTCCCACGTCAAGTTCACCGACCAGCTCAAAGCGTTGAAAGACCCCCGCGTGCTCAGGTACTGCCAGTACTACAGCATCGTGTTCGGCGGCTACGTGGCGCTTTCGCTGTGGATGGTGCAGTACTACGTGGGCGAATACGGGCTTGATATCCGCGTGGCCGCCATGCTGGCCGCCGCTTTTTCGCTGCCCGGCGGCGTGTTGCGCGCGGTGGGGGGCGCCATGTCGGACAAATGGGGCGCGCACAGCGTCACCTGGTGGGTCATGTGGGTGAGCTGGATTGCGCTCTTCCTGCTGTCCTATCCGCAGACCGATTTCACGGTCATGACCATCAACGGACCCACCACCTTTCACATCGGTCTGAACGTTTACCTGTTCACCGTGCTGATGTTCGTGCTGGGTATCGCCTTCGCCTTTGGCAAGGCCAGCGTCTTCAAGTACATCGCCGATGACTACCCCCAGAACATCGGAACCATCAGCGGCATCGTCGGCCTGGCCGGCGGCATGGGGGGCTTTGTGTTGCCCATCATGTTTGGCGGTCTGATGGACCTGACCGGCATCCGCTCCAGCGCCTTCATGCTGATGTACGGCGTGGTCTGGGTCTCGCTGATCTGGATGTACTGGACCGAAGTGCGCAAGGCCAACCCCATGGGCAACGACGCGTCCAAAACCCTTTCCCTTCAAAACTGAACCGCAAGGTCAGCCAACACCATGAACACCAAGACCACCACAGGTCCCGACACGGACCGCCGCGCCGGGCCGCCCCAAGCACGGTCCACCTCTCCCGGAGGGCAGGCTGCTGCAAGCAGCCAGGGAGCGGACATTTCGGACTGGCGTCCTGAAGACGACCAGTTCTGGGAATCCACGGGCAAAAAAGTCGCCTACCGCAACCTCTGGCTCTCGATCCCTGCGCTGCTATGCGGGTTCGCCGTCTGGGGCATGTGGGGCATCATCACCGTGCAGATGATCAACCTGGGTTTTCCGTTCACCCAGGCCGAGCTCTTCACGCTCACCGCCATCGCCGGCATTGCGGGCGCCACCATGCGCATCCCCGCCTCGTTCCTCATCCGTCTGGCCGGCGGGCGCAACACCATCTTCCTGACCACCGCCATGCTGCTGGCCCCCGCGCTGGGCACCGGCATCGTCCTGCAGCACAAAGACTGGCCGCTGTGGGCGTTCCAGCTGATGGCGCTGTGGTCGGGCGTGGGTGGCGGCAACTTCGCCAGTTCCATGTCCAACATCAGCACCTTTTTCCCCAAGCGCCTGCAGGGAACGGGTCTGGGCCTCAACGCAGGTCTGGGCAACTTCGGCGTGACGACCATGCAAGTCGTGATTCCGCTGGTGATGACGCTGCCCTTGCTGGGCGCCTTCGGCGGTGAGTCGATGACGCTGGTGAAAGACAGCGGCTGGATCTTCGGCAAGATCCCTGCAGGCACCGAGACCTGGATCCAGAACGCGGGCTACGCCTGGGTGCTCTCGCTCGTGCCGCTGTCCATCCTGTGCTGGTTCGGCATGAACAACCTGAAGACGATCTCGCCGGCCACGGGCAACCCCGTGGTGGCCTTCGCCAAGATCACCTACCTGTACACGCTGGCGTTCGTTCCGTCGATCTTCATGCTGTACCTCTACCTGCCAGCACCCACCGGGCGGGGCCTGCTCAACATGTGGGTCGCCATTCCGCTGGACATCGCGCTGGCCTTGCTGGTGATGAAGCTGGCGGCCTTCGGCCCCATGAAAGAGGGCGTGGCCAAGCAGTTCGCCATCTTCCGCAACAAGCACACCTGGTCGCTGACCATCCTCTACATCGTCACCTTCGGCTCCTTCATCGGCTTCTCGATGGCGCTGCCGCTGTCGATGAAAGTGATCTTCGGCGTGAGCCACGTGGCCGATGCCAACGGCGTCATGCAGCACACGCTCAACAACCCCAACGCGCCAGCCGTGCTGGCCTTTGCCTGGATCGGCCCCTTTGTGGGCGCCCTGATCCGCCCCGTGGGCGGCTGGATCTCGGACAAGCTCGGTGGCTCCATCGTCACCCAGTGGGTGTGCGGTGTGATGGCGGTGGCGGGCGTGGCCGTGGGCTACGTGATGCAGCAGGCCTATCACTCGGCCACGCCGGAGACCTACTTCTACGCCTTCCTGGCCCTGTTCATCGTGCTGTTCGCTGCCAGTGGCATCGGCAACGGCTCCACCTTCCGCACCATCGGCGTGATCTTTGACCGCCAGCAGGCCGGCCCGGTGCTCGGCTGGACCTCGGCCGTGGCGGCCTATGGCGCCTTCATCGCGCCGGTGGTGATTGGTCAGCAAATCAAGCTGGGTACACCCGAGATGGCCATGTACGGCTTCGCGTTGTTCTATGCCCTGTGCCTGATTCTGAACTGGTGGTTCTACCTGCGTTCGGGCGCCGAGATCAAGAACCCATGAAGAAGATGAAACACCCCCTGCGCCGCTTCGCGTCTTCCCCCTGGAAGGGGGACCTCACCAGCGGCCCGGCAAAGCCGGTTCCGCGGTGAGTGCTGGGATTGACCCTCGCCACTCAAGACGCCCCATTTACGGAGACCACTCATGAGCCATTTCCTCGACCGCCTCAACCATTTTTCAGCCCCTGAGGAGCGCTTTTCCGACGGCCACGGCGCCGTGACCGCCGAAGACCGCACCTGGGAAGACGCCTACCGCAACCGCTGGGCCCACGACAAGATCGTGCGTTCGACCCACGGCGTGAACTGCACGGGATCCTGCTCGTGGAAGATCTATGTGAAGGGTGGCATCGTTACCTGGGAAACCCAGCAGACCGACTACCCGCGCACCCGCGCCGACCTGCCCAACCACGAGCCGCGCGGCTGCGCCCGGGGCGCGTCCTACTCCTGGTACCTGTACTCGGCCAACCGCGTGAAATACCCGATGATCCGCGCCCGGTTGCTGAAGCACTGGCGCGCTGCGCTGGCCGTGGCCAAGAGCCCGGTGGACGCCTGGGCCAGCATCGTGGAAAACGAATCGGCCCGCAAGGAATGGCAGCAACAACGCGGCCTGGGCGGCATGGTCCGCACCACCTGGGACAAGCCAACCAGCTGATTGCCAGCGCCAACGTCTACACGGCCAAGAAATACGGCCCGGACCGCGTGATCGGCTTTCGCCCATCCCCGCCATGCTCATGGTCAGCTACGCCGCGGGCTCGCGGCGGACATACCGTCGCTCATCGGTGGCGTGTGCATGAGCTTTTACGACTGGTATTGCGACCTGCCACCGGCCAGCCCGCAGGTCTGGGGCGAACAGACCGACGTGCCCGAATCGGCCGACTGGTACAACTCGACCTACATCATCGCCTGGGGCTCCAACGTGCCCCAGACCCGCACGCCCGACGCCCACTTCTTCACCGAGGTCCGCTACAAGGGCGCGAAGACGGTGGCGATCACGCCCGACTACGCCGAGATCAGCAAGCTGGCAGATCTGTGGATGCACCCCAAGCAGGGCACCGACGCGGCCATCGCCATGGCCATGGGCCACGTGATCCTCAAGGAGTTCTATTTCGACAAGCGCAGCAGCTATTTTGATGACTACGTGCGCCGCTACACCGACATGCCCAATCTGGTGCAGCTCGAAGAACGCAGCTTGCCCGATGGCCGCAAGGTGGTCGTACCCGGCCGCTATATGCGCGCCAGCGATTTCAACGGCAAGCTGGGGCAAGACAACAACGCCGACTGGAAGACCGTTGCCTTTGACACGCAAGACAAGGTGGTCCTGCCCAACGGCTCCATCGGTTTCCGCTGGGGCGCGGAAGGCCGCGCGGACGGCGGCAAATGGAACCTGGAGAACAAGGAAGCCCGCCATGACAGCGAGGTCAAGCTCAAGCTCAGCCTGATGGAGGGCGAGGGCAGCGAGTACGAGGTGGGCGATGTGGGCTTCCCGTATTTCGGTGGCATCGACACCCCGAATTTCGACGCCAACAAACAGGCCGGTGCCGTGGGCGACGTGATCGTGCGGCAGGTGCCGGTGCGCCGCATCAAGCTGGGCAAGGCCGGTGAAGAGCGCTACGCGCTGGTCGCCACCGTGTTCGACCTCACCGTCGCCAACTACGGCGTGAACCGTGGCCTGCCGGGCGACACCGGCGCCACCAGCTACGACCAGGACACGCCCTACACGCCGGCCTGGCAGGAGAAGATCACCGGCGTCAAGCGCGACCAGGTGATCGCCGTGGCGCGCCAGTTTGCCGACAATGCCGACAAGACCCGGGGCAAGTCCATGGTCATCGGCGCGGCGATGAACCACTGGTACCACAGCGACATGAACTACCGCGGCATCATCAACATGCTGATGATGTGCGGCTGCATCGGCCAGAGCGGTGGCGGTTGGGCGGCACTACGTGGGCCAGGAAAAGCTGCGCCCCCAGACCGGCTGGACCGCGCTCGCTTTCGCGCTCGACTGGATCCGTCCGCCGCGCCAGATGAACTCCACCAGTTTCTTCTACGCCCACACCGACCAGTGGCGCTACGAGAAGCTGGGCGTGGAAGAAATCCTCTCGCCGCTGGCCGACAAGGCCAAGTTCGGCGGCAGCCTGATCGACTACAACGTGCGCGCCGAGCGCATGGGCTGGCTGCCCAGCGCGCCGCAGTTGCAGACCAACCCGATGCAGGTGGTGAAAGACGCGCAGGCTGCGGGTATGGACCCGAAAGACTACGCGGTCCAGGCGCTGAAAGACGGCTCGCTCACCATGAGCTGCGAAGACCCCGACCACCCCAACAACTGGCCGCGCAACCTGTTTGTCTGGCGCTCCAACCTGCTGGGCTCCAGCGGCAAAGGCCACGAGTATTTTCTCAAGCACCTGCTGGGCACCACCCACGGTGTGCAAGGCAAAGACCTCGGCCCTGAAGAAGCCAAACCCACCGAAGTGCAATGGCACGACCAGGCGCCCGAAGGCAAGCTGGATCTGCTGGTCACGCTCGATTTCCGCATGAGCACGACCTGCCTGTACTCCGACATCGTCTTGCCCACCGCCACCTGGTACGAGAAGAACGACCTCAACACCAGCGACATGCACCCCTTCATCCACCCGCTGTCCACCGCGGTGGACCCGGCCTGGCAGAGCAAGAGCGACTGGGAGATCTACAAGGGCTTCGCCAAGGCCTACAGCGAGGTCTGCGTGGGTCACCTTGGCGTGGAAAAGGAAGTCATGCTCACGCCGCTGATGCACGACACGCCCGCCGAGCTGGCGCAACCCTTTGGCGTGGCCGAATGGAAGAAGGGCGAGTGCGAACTCATCCCCGGCAAGACCGCGCCGCAGATCAGCGTGGTCGAGCGCGACTACCCGAACACCTACAAGCGCTTCACGGCCCTGGGCCCGCTGATGCAGAAGGTGGGCAACGGTGGCAAGGGCATTGCCTGGAACACCGAAGACGAAGTGCACCAGCTCATGGAGCTCAACGGCAAGGTCAAGGACGACGGTGTGACCCAGGGCATGGCCTCGATCGACACCGACATCGACGCCTGTGAAGTTGTGCTGCAGCTCGCCCCCGAGACCAACGGCCATGTGGCCGTGAAGGCCTGGGACGCCTTGAGCAAGATCACCGGCCGCGACCATACACACTTGGCCCTGCACCGCGAAGACGAAAAGATCCGCTTCCGCGACATCCAGGCCCAGCCGCGCAAGATCATCTCAAGCCCCACCTGGTCCGGTCTGGAGTCTGAAAAGGTCTCGTACAACGCCGGCTACACCAATGTGCACGAGCTGATCCCATGGCGCACGCTCACCGGCCGCCAGCAGTTCTATCTCGACCACCCCTGGATGATCGCCTTCGGCGAGGGCCTGTCCAGCTACCGCCCGCCGGTGGATCTGAAGACGGTGGACGAGATGATCGACCGCAAGCCCAACGGCAACAAGGAGATTAGCCTCAACTTCATCACGCCACACCAGAAGTGGGGCATTCACTCCACCTACACCGACAACCTGATGATGCTCACGCTGAACCGGGGCGGGCCGGTGATCTGGCTGAGCGAAGACGACGCGAAGAGTGCCGGCATTGTGGACAACGACTGGGTGGAGCTTTTCAACACCAACGGTGCCATCGCGGCCCGCGCGGTGGTGAGCCAGCGCGTGAAGAACGGCATGGTGATGATGTACCACGCCCAGGAAAAGATCATCAACACCCCGGGCGCCGAGATCACCGGCACGCGCGGCGGCATCCACAACTCGGTGACCCGCATCGTCACCAAGCCCACCCACATGATCGGCGGCTACGCGCAGTTCAGCTACGGCTTCAACTACTACGGAACCATCGGCACCAACCGCGACGAGTTCGTCATCGTGCGCAAGATGCGCAAGATCGATTGGCATGACGGCCAGGGTACCGACACTGTTCAAGCGTAAGAACGCTCAGGAGAAACAACATGAAAATCAGAGCCCAAATCGCCATGGTGTTGAACCTGGACAAGTGCATCGGTTGCCACACCTGTTCGGTCACCTGCAAGAACGTCTGGACCAGCCGCCCGGGCATGGAATACGCCTGGTTCAACAACGTTGAAACCAAGCCGGGCATCGGCTACCCCAAAGACTGGGAAAACCAGGACCGCTGGAACGGTGGCTGGGTGCGCAATGCCGACGGCTCCATTCAGCCCAAGCAGGGTGGCAAGTGGTCGCTGCTGATGAAGATCTTCAGCAACCCCAACATGCCCCAGATCGACGACTACTACGAGCCCTTCACCTTCGACTACGACCACCTGCAGTCGGCGAAGGAAACCAAGGCCGCGCCCACCGCGCGTCCGCGTTCCCTGATCACCGGCAAGCGCATGCAGAAGATCGAATGGGGTCCGAACTGGGAAGAGATTCTGGGCGGCGAGTTCAGCAAGCGCAGCCAGGACGCCAACCTGGCGAACTTCGAGCAGGCCCAGCGCGACATGGTGGGTCAGTTCGAAAACACCTTCATGATGTACCTGCCACGCCTGTGCGAGCACTGCCTGAACCCCGCCTGCGTGGCCTCCTGCCCCTCGGGCTCGATCTACAAGCGCGAAGACGACGGCATCGTGCTGATCGACCAGGACAAGTGCCGCGGCTGGCGCATGTGCGTGAGCGGCTGCCCCTACAAGAAGATCTATTACAACTGGCAAAGCGGCAAGGCGGAAAAGTGCATCTTCTGCTACCCCCATCGAAGCCGGCCAGCCCACCGTGTGCTCCGAGACCTGCGTGGGCCGCATCCGCTACCTGGGCGTGGTGCTGTACGACGCGGACCGCATCGCGGAGGCCGCCAGCGTGCCCGAGGACAAAGACCTCTACCAGGCCCAGCTCGACATCTTCCTCAACCCCAACGACCCCAAGGTGATCGAGCAGGCCCGCATCGACGGCATCCCCGAAGCCTGGATCACGGGCGCGCAGAACAGCCCGGTCTACAAGATGGCGATGGAGTGGAAGGTGGCCCTGCCGCTGCACCCCGAGTACCGCACGCTGCCCATGGTCTGGTATGTGCCGCCGCTCTCACCCATCACCTCGGCGGTCAACGCCGGCCACGTGACGGCCAATGGCGAGCTGCCTGATGTGTCGCAGATGCGCATCCCGGTGCAGTACCTGGCCAACCTGCTCACCGCCGGCGACACCGGCCCGGTGGTGCGCGCGCTGGAGCGCATGCTGGCCATGCGCGCCTTCCAGCGCGGCAAGCATGTGGACGGGGTGCAAAACCTCGCCGTGCTGGAGCAGACCGGCTTGACGGTGGCCCAGGTGGAGGAGATGTACCAGATCATGGCCATCGCCAATTACGAAGACCGTTTCGTGATTCCCACCTCGCACCGCGAGTACGCCGAGAACACCTTTGACCTGCGCGGCGGCTGCGGCTTCTCGTTTGGCAATGGCTGCTCCGACGGAGCGAGCGAAACCAGCCTGTTCGGTGGCGAGAAGCGCCGCACCATCCCTATCCAATCCGTGGTCTGAAGGAGATGGAACACCCCCGCCGCGCTGCGCGCGACCCCCTCAAGGGGGCAACGCTGGCCGACTGGCAAAGCCAGATCGACGGCGTTCTTGGAAAGAAGTCTTGTGCAGCGCGTACCAATCACGCCTGGTTAAGGAGCTTTGTGAAATGAAAAAAGATACCCGCTATTCCCTGCGCGCGCTGGCCCGTTTGCTGGCTTACCCCGATGCCGAGCTGCGCGCCGATCTGGCGCCTTTGATTGCGGCGATCGACGAAGAGGCTGCGGTGCCTGCGGCGCGGCGCGCCGAGCTGCGCTCGCTGGCCGCCGAACTCGTGCGGCTTGATCCCCTGGAGGTCGAGGCGCGTTATGTCGACACCTTCGACCGTGGCCGTTCCACCTCGCTGCATTTGTTCGAACACGTGCACGGTGATTCGCGCGACCGTGGGCCGGCCATGATCGACCTGGTGCAGACCTACGAGAAGGCGGGCCTGTTCCTGGGGCCCGAGGAATTGCCCGACCACCTGTGCGTGGTGCTGGAATTCGCCTCCACCCAGCCGCCCGCGCTGGCCAAGGCCTTTCTGGGCGAAATGGCCCACATCCTCAATGCCATCTTCAGCGCCTTGCTCAAGCGCGAGAGTTCGTACGCGGCAGTGATCGCTGCAGTACTGGAGCTGTCGGGACAGAAAGCCCAGGCCGTGGTCATCCAGGCCGACGAAGCCATCGACGAAGCCTGGGCCGAGCCCGAGGCCTTTGACGGCTGCAGCACACGAGGCCAGGCCCGCCCCGGCGAGGCCCAACCGATTCACATTGTTCGCAAGAACGCCGCGGCCGCGCCAGCTCGCGCCGCCGCCTGACGGCACACGGAGTCAACACCATGACCTACCTCAACAACCTCATCTTTGGCGTCTACCCCTACATCGCCCTGGCGGTGTTCCTGCTCGGCAGCCTGCTGCGCTTCGACCGCGACCAGTACACCTGGAAAAGCGACTCATCGCAGTTGCTGCGCCACGGGCAACTGCGCTGGGGCAGCAACCTGTTCCATGTGGGCATCCTGTTCCTGTTCTTTGGCCACACCTTCGGCATGCTGACACCCCACTTCGTGTACGAGGGCTTTTTGAGCGCGGGCAACAAACAGCTGCTGGCCATGATCTCGGGCGGCATCTTCGGGCTGTTCGGATTCGTGGGTGTGACGCTGCTTTTGCACCGCCGCCTGGCCGACGACCGCATCCGCGCCAACTCCAAAACGAGCGACATTGTGTTGCTCTGGTTGCTCTGGCTGCAGTTTGCGCTGGGGTTGGCCACCGTGCCGCTCTCGGGTCAACACCTGGACGGCTCGGTGATGCTGGTGCTGGCCGATTGGGCGCAACGCATCGTCACCTTCCGGGGTGGTGCGGCCGAGCTGATGTTGAACATGCACCCCATCTTCAAGGCCCACATGTTCCTGGGCATGAGCATCTTCTTCATTTTCCCGTTCACCCGCCTGGTGCATGTGTGGAGCGGCTTTGGCACGCTGGCCTATGTGGTCCGGCCCTATCAGATGGTGCGCAGCCGCCGCCTGGGCATGACGCCCCGCACCCCGCTGAGCCAGCGCGATCGCGCCGCCTGAAGTTTGCCCACGCATTGAAAGGAAACCGACCATGAACGGATCTTCTTCCACCGGATGCGGCAGCGAGACCTGCGCCTGCGCAGGTCTCGCACAACCGCAGGTCGCCAGCGTCAACGGCATTGCTTTGCATGAGCCTGACGAAACCCTCAGCCTGCAGGCCTTGCGAGAGCGCGCCTACACCGAGCTGCTGCGCCAGCAGGCGGTCAAGGCCGGCTTGTTGCCCCGCTATGGCGGCCTCAGCTACCGCGAGCCCGACGAAGCCCAGCGTCAGATCATGGAGGCCATGGTGGACGCGGCGGTGAGCGTGCCCGAGCCCAGCGAAGCGGAATGCCAGCGCCACTATGAAGCGCAGAAAAACCGCTTCATCGTGGGCCAGGCATTGCATGTGCGCCACATCCTGTTTGCGGTGACGCCGGGTGTGAATGTGCACGCGCTGTCGCAGCGCGCCGAAGCGGCCTTGCTTGAGCTCACCCGCAAAGACGTGGCACCCGGCCATTTCGAAAATCTGGCCGGCGAATTGTCGAATTGCCCGTCAAGCGCCCAGGGTGGCGATCTGGGCTGGCTGACGCCTGAGGACTGCGCGCCCGAACTGGCCAATGAACTCTTTTTCCAGAGCGATTCGCGCTGGGGCATGGGCGTGCACCCGCGCCTGGTGCACACGCGGTTTGGCCTGCACATCATCGAGGTGCTGGGCCGCAAGAAGGGCCGCCTGCCCGATTTCAACGAGGTGCGCCAGCAGATCGCCGGACGGCTGACGCTGCAGTCGCGCACGACCGCGCTGCGGCAGTACATGCTGTTGCTGGTGGGGGAGGCCAATGTGGAGGGCATTGAGCTGGAGGGGTCGGAATCACCTTTGGTGCAGTGACCCACCCCCGCGCCGCGCTTTCAGCGCGTCACCCCCTCAAGGGGGCGGCGTTGGCAGACCGGCAGAGCCGGATCTGCGACGCCCTGGGTCTTGGAGCACCCCCGTCGCTTTGCTCCGCCCCTCAAGGGGCAACGCTGGCAGACCGGCGGAGCCGGATCTGCTGCGTTCTGGGTTGAAGGCACGCGATCCTGAGCCTTGCCTATCGTTCGATGGAGATTTGCTGATGAAGACGCCGCCCGAACAAGACGACTTGCTGCTGCGCTTGCGGGATTTCCATTCGGACTATTTCCCGCGCAACCAGCAGCGTTTCCAGGATCTGGTGGCCCATGGGCAGCACCCCAAGACGCTGTTCATCGGCTGTTCCGATTCCCGCTTGGTGCCGTATCTGCTAACCGGCGCCGCGCCGGGGGAGCTGTTTCTGGTGCGCAATGTGGGCGCATTCGTGCCGCCGTATGACGGCTCGCACGGCCTGCACGGCACCACGGCGGCCATCGAGTTCGCGGTGCTGAGCCTGAAGGTGGAGCACATCATCATCTGTGGCCACAGCCACTGTGGTGCCATCAAGACCGCGTACGAAGGCGCGCCAGCCGAAGCCGTGGCGCTCAACGCCTGGCTCAAGCTGGTTCAAGAAGCCCTGTTGCCGGTGCAGCCCAGTAGCGAGGCGATGCGGCGCACCGAACAGCGCGCGGTGGTCTTGCAGCTGGAGCGGTTGATGGACTACCCCTTTGTGCGGCGGGCGGTGGAAGCCGGGTCGCTCAGCCTGCATGGCTGGCATTACGTCATCGAAGATGGCGAAGTGCATGTTTTTGACGCAGCGCAAGGGACCTTCGTGCCGTCGTCGGTTTCATCCCACAGTGGGACCGGGCCCTACCAACCATATGAGGAGCACGATGGGCAAGCGATTAAAGGGGTTTGAGCGACGGGCGGTTATTGCCCGGGTGAAATGACCCCGAATGACCCCCCGAAAGTCCATGAAAACCACCCCCGGGCACCCTCCGGAGGCAGGTCTTTGAGGTACGCTTAAGGCCTTCGCCGGTCCACTTCGAAACCGATTTCCGACCCGCGCACACCCCTCTATGGCCTCCCAGGAACCCCACCCGATGAAACGCGATTCCAACCTGCGTCCGCAGGATTTGACCCAGACCCAACCCATCAGCCAGGACGTCCTGGCCGAGAAATACCTCAAACCCGGCGAGACCGGTGTGGAAGACCTCTACCGCCGCGTGGCGCGAGCGCTCGCTTCCGTGGAAAACGAGGCAGAGCGCGCCAAGTGGGAGCAAGCTTTCCTGGACAACCTGCACGCTGGCGCCATTGGTGCGGGCCGCATCATGAGCGCTGCCGGCACCGACATCCAGGCCACGCTGATCAACTGTTTTGTGCAGCCCGTGGGCGACTGCATCCAGGGTGTGGACGACGAAGGCTATCCCGGCATTTACGAAGCGCTGCGCGAAGCGGCTGAAACCATGCGCCGTGGTGGCGGCGTGGGTTACGACTTTTCTCGCATCCGCCCCAAGGGCGCCGAGGTCAAGGGCACCCACTCCATGGCATCGGGCCCCTGCAGCTACATCAACGTGTTTGACCAGTCCTGCTCCACCGTGGAGAGCGCCGGCGCGCGCCGTGGCGCGCAGATGGGCGTGTTGCGCATCGACCACCCCGATGTGATGGAGTTCATCACCGCCAAGCGCACCCCCGGGCGCTGGAACAACTTCAACGTGTCGGTGGGTGTGAGCGATGCCTTCATGGAAGCGGTTGGCCAGGACCAGCCGTGGGAGCTGGTGCACAAGGCCAAGCCCAGCGCCAAGCTGATCGACAAAGGCGCCTACCAGCGCGCCGATGGCCTGTGGGTCTATCAGACCGTGCCTGTGCGCGAGCTCTGGGACACCATCATGAAGTCGGCCTACGACTTCGCCGAGCCGGGCATTCTGTTCCTCGACCAGATCGGCACCGACAACAACCTCAACTATTGCGAAACCATTTCGGCCACCAACCCCTGTGGCGAGCAGCCGTTGCCACCGTACGGCTGCTGCGATCTGGGCCCCATCATCCTCACGCGTTTCGTGCGCAACCCGTTTGGCTTTGGCGGCGTGCCGTCGTTCGACTTTGATGCGTTCGAAAAAGTGGTCGCCACCCAGGTGCGCGCGCTGGACAACGTGCTCGACGTGACCTTCTGGCCGCTGGAGCAGCAGCGCGCCGAGTCGGCGGCCAAGCGCCGCATCGGCGTGGGCTTCACCGGCATGGGCAACACCCTGGCCATGCTGTGCCAGCGGTATGACCGCGATGAAGGCCGCGTGACGGCGGCCAAGATCGCCGAACACATGCGCAACGCCGCGTACACCGCCTCGGTGGCGCTGGCGCAGGAAAAAGGCAAGTTCCCCAAGTTCGACGCCAAGGGCTACCTCGCCGAAGGCACCTTCGCCAGCCGCTTGCCTGAGGCCATCAAGGCGCAGATCCGCAAGCACGGTATCCGCAACAGCCACCTGCTCTCGATCGCCCCCACCGGCACGGTCAGCCTGGCCTTTGCCGACAACGCCTCCAACGGCATCGAGCCGCCGTTCTCCTGGATGTACCGCCGCAAAAAGCGCGAGTCCGATGGCACCACCAGCGAATACGCGGTGGAAGACCACGCCTGGCGCCTTTACCGCGAATTGGGCGGAGACGTGAACAAGCTGCCCGAGTACTTCGTCAATGCGCTGGAGATGACCGCGGGCGAACACATCGCCATGATGAAAGCGGTGCAGCCTTTCGTGGATACGGCGATTTCCAAGACCGTCAACGTGGCCGCCAACTACCCGTTTGATGATTTCAAAAACCTCTATCAGGAGGCCTGGCGCGCCCACCTGAAGGGCATGGCCACCTACCGCCCCAACAACATCCTGGGCTCGGTGCTCGATACCGGCAGCGCCGCCACCGATGCAGCTGCTGCCGCTTCCAAGGCGCCCGCAACGCCCGCAGCGCCGGTTGACCCGATGCGCACCGTGATCGAAAGCCGCCCCAAGTGGGCGCGCTGTCGGCAGTGGCCGACAAGATCGAGTACTGGACGCAAGAGGGCCACAACACGCTGTACATCGTGGTGTCCTTCCTGCCCGTGCCCACGGGTGAAGGTGATGCCACCGTGGACCGCGCCATCGAGTTCTTCATGCCCGTGGGCCAAAGCGGCGAGTCGCAGCAATGGATCACCTCCACCATGCGCATCCTGTCGCTGGCCGCGCGCGGCGGCTTCCTGGAGCGTGCGCTGTCTGACATGCGCAAGGTGGCCTGGGACCGCGGCCCGGTGCGCCTGGGCACCTACCAGAAGGCCGATGGCACGCACGTGCCGATGTGGCACGACTCCGAGGTGGCGGCCATCGCCTTTGCCCTGCAAAACATCATTGCCCGCCGCAACGCGCAAGCGGGTGCGCCGGTGGCGGTCGCCTCCGTGGCCGCGGGCAACGCCGAGCCGGAATTGCCCGGCATGCCCACTTCGGTGATGGCCGGCAAGAAATGCCCCGAGTGCGGTGCGCACGCCATGATCCGCAAGGACGGCTGCGACTATTGCACCTCCTGCGGCCATCTGGGCAGCTGCGGCTGAGCCAGCCGCCGGGTTGATCGCCGCCAAAGTGTGGGTGACGCCATAAGTTGCGCGGCTGGTGCTTTTGCACCCAACGCACGATGTAGTAGACGCAAGTGGGTAAGCCTTTGCTTCCGACAGTTTCGCGGCGGTCTCCAGCCGTACATGCACCAAACGCCTTTGGTCATCCACCGCGTCGCAACTCCCTGACACCCCGGCCCAGCTTGCGGCGCAACAGGGCCCGCAGGGTCACCCCATCCGAGTACCCGACCTGTGCGGCGACCTGGTCGACGCTGGCGTTCCCGGTGCGCAAGAGATGGACGGCATGCTCCACGCGCAGGTCCTGGAAATACGACAGCGGTGTCTTTCCCAAAACGCTTTGCAGCCGCCGCGCCAAGGTGCGCTCGCTTGTGCCCGCGGCGCTGGCCGCCTCGGCCAGCGAGAACCCCTGCGCGAGCCGACGTCTGGCCCAGCACTCGAAGCGCTCCACCATCGGGTCGGCATGCGCAAGGTGGTCGGGAATCACGAACTCGGCTTGCGAACTGCGTGTCTCGACCAGCAGATAGCGTGCCACCAGGGCCGCCAGCGCCGGACTGCGCCCTCGGATGATGCGCAAGGCCAAGTCGACGTGGGCCAAAGCGGCACCCGCGGTGGTGAAGCGTGTCGAGTTCACGATCATGCGTGACTCGTCCAGCGTGACGTTCGGATAGCGCTGCCGAAACATCGGCCCCAGCCACCATGACGTCGTCGCACGATGCCCATCAAGCAGGCCACTCTCTGCAAGCAAGAAACTACCGGAGCAGGCGGCACCAAGGTGCGCGCCAGCGGTGGACCACTGCTGTAGCGCCGCGACCGCGTCGGGCACATCGGGGCGTGTGAGTCGAGCCGAGAGCGTGTCAGGCATCTTGTCGCCAAACGCTGGCACGAGCACAACGTCTGGTTCGGGCACACCATGCGCAGTGACCACGGGGACCGTCAAGCCTTGCGCAGTTCGGATGCGACGCCGCACGCCCACCAGCGTGAGCTCTATGTGCGCGGGAGCCTGTGGCAGCGAGCCCGCCATCGCATTGGCCAAGCCCACTGTGTCAGTGAGCGCCGCAAGCCCCAGATCAAACACGCCATCACAAACAAGGAGGTGGAGTTTCATGGCAACAATGATATCAATGTTGTCATTCTTGCCTATAGAGATGTCTGTCATGAAGACTTAGACTGCAGTCTCGTTGATCCCTTCACCCACTTTTCCATTTACCCAAAGGAATACAGCATGACCAAGCTCGCCCTGTTTGTTCGCCTCGAAGCTAAACCCGGCCAGGAGGCTGCGCTTGCCGACTTCCTGGCCAGCGCACTGCCGCTCGCCAACGCCGAGTCCGGCACCACGGCCTGGTTCGCATTGAAGTTTGGCCCTTCGACGTTCGGTGTGTTCGATGCCTTTGCCGATGAGGCAGGTCGCCAAGCACATCTGAACGGCCAGATCGCCGCGGCCTTGATGGCCAACGCCGCGACCTTGCTCAGTTCTCCGCCCAATATCGAGAAGGTCGAACTGCTTGCAGCCAAACTGCCTGCATGACAACCCGGCCTTGACCCAATCAGGTCACGCTGCAGGATGGGGGTCACACGGCCCTACGTGCGATCCCAACCTCCTTGCTGTCATTCTTGCAGTCTATGGATTTTCCGGCGAGAAAAGGGCAGATTCAAACCTGCCCACCCACACCCTTGAACTTCTCCACAAACGCAGCGATCTTCTGAAACACCGTCTGCTTCTTGGTGAGGTACTGCGGGTTCAGAGGGCTCATCTTGGGCAGCACAGCATTCAGTTCAGTGCCGCTGTCTGAGGCGAATTCACGTTTCAAGGAATTGGTGATGTAGCGTTTGGCAGCTTCCACATTCAGCTTCTCCCCGTCAATCAACGCCTGCGCTTTACGCTGCTGCTCAGCCTGGGCATATTGGAAGAAGGCATCAATCACCGTGGCCTTGTCACCCAGCTCATTCAATGAGCTAACAGATTCCGCGCCAAAGAACCACGCCGACTTCAACGAGCAGCAAAAGGTAGCCCTTGGAGCTCTTCATAACAACGTCCTCGCCCTCGGAAACCTTCTTCTGCTCAAACCCGGTGAAACAGCTGACCATGGGGCGGCGCTTCTTCGGAGTTGATGTTGCGTCAGGTTGAACCGCCCCGAGTTTGAACTGACCCCCAGAAGTTGGACAGTTGAGATCCCGCTGATCATGCGGTATTTCTCAGCCGCTATTCCACCGGGCTGAATGGCCAGGGGCTCGCTTCTTTTCGCAAATAGTTTGACCATTTCGGGGTGCGCAGCCTCACTGAGCGCCGGCGCCCGAGCGCACAATAGCAAGCGACTAGGCGCGTGCACGCAGGGCGTCAGCTGGAGTGATGGAGAAACATTCACCTTATGCATGCATTCATGGTGAAACTTTCACTTTATGGCGCGAGCCTCCCCTCTAACCCCTTGAATTGTTGTGTGGAAACTTTCAAATTATGGGATATCCCACAAAAGCCAGCATGGGTGTTTCGCTTCCAGCCGAGTCGGGGAACCACGCAACGCTGGACGCCGGGCACTGGATCCATGCGCGGCGCACGGTGTTGCCCAAGCGCCTGGTGGGGCCGGGCCCCGAGCCGGCCGAGCTGGCGGCGATCTTCGGGGCCGCCGCCGCGGCGCCCGACCATGGGCAATTGCTGCCCTGGCGCTTTGTGCTCGTGCCGCTTGAACGGCGCGATGCCTTGGCCGACGTGTTCGAGCAAGCGCTGGTGGAGCGCGATGCTGCGGCCGAGCCCGAGCAGCGCGCACAGGCCCGGGAGAAGGCCTACCGCGCGCCGGTGGTGGCGTTGCTGGTGGTTCATGGTGGGCGGGGCGACCCTGCCATCGACTGGAACGAACGCCTGATCAGCGCCGGCTGCGCCGTGCAAAACGTGTTGCTCATGGCCACATCGCTCGGTTTTGGCTCTTCATTGACGAGCGGCAAGGCCATGATGTCGTCGGTGTTGCGCCGCCGCTTCGGTTTGCACGAACACGAGCAGGCGGTATGCTTTGTCAGTGTGGGGAGCGTGGCTTCGTCGCGCCCCGACAGGCCGCGCCCCACCTTGTCGGATTATCTCTCTGTGCTGGAGTAGATAGAAAAGGCGTTTGACCATGCCCACTTCCGCGCCCATCAAACCACAGGCCATGCCCGGGCTGCTGTCGCCCGGGGCGGGATTCGAGGAACCGTTCGAAATGCTCGGTGCCTGCCATGAGCGCGTCGAGCGCATGTTGCGGCTCATCATTCGCCTGCAGGAACACCTGCACTCACACGGCCTGGACGATCAGGTGCGCCAGGCCGCGCGCGACATCATGCGCTACTTCGACATCGCCGCGCCGCTGCACCACCAGGACGAAGAGCGTCACGTCTTTCCGCCACTGATGTGTGGCGCCGATGCCGAAGTCAAGGCACTGGTGCTGCGTCTGATCCAGGACCATCGCCAGATGGAGGTGGCCTGGCAGGGAGCCCGTGCGGTGCTGCTGTCGCTGGCCGAGGACGATGGCCGCACGCCGTTTGTCGAGCTGAGCGTGTGGCAGAAAGTGGCGCTCAATGACTTTGCCCGGCTGTACCGGCAACACCTGGACGACGAGGACCGCGTGGCCTATCCGGTCGCGCGCGATCTGCTCACGCCCGGTGCGCTGGCGGCGATGAGCGAAGACATGATGGCGCGGCGCGGCGTCAAGCCGAGGTGAGTTTGCCGCAAGAACTGTCGGGTGCCCCGCGCCCTGTGCTGTATTCTTTTCGCCGTTGCCCTTACGCCATCCGTGCCCGCATGGCCCTGCTCGCCGCGGGTGTCACGGTGGCGTTGCGTGAGGTGGTGCTGCGCAACAAGCCCCAGGCCCTGCTTGAGGCATCACCCAAGGGCACGGTGCCGGTGCTGGTGCTCCCCGATGGAACGGTGATCGACCAAAGCCTGGCGATCATGCAATGGGCGTTGGCGCGCAATGACCCCTTGCATTGGTTGGATGGCATGCAGGCGCCCGACATGCAGGCTTGGCTTGCGCTCAACGACGGCCCGTTCAAACAAGCGCTGGATGCCTACAAGTACCCCGAGCGGCACCCCGCGGCCTCCGCCCAGGCCCACCGCGCCCAGGGCGAGGCGGTGCTGATTGCACCGCTGGAGCAATGTTTGGGCGCGCAGCCGTTCCTGGGTGGGGCCCGCCCCAATCTGGTCGACGCGGCCATTTTCCCGTTTGTGCGCCAATGGGCTGCCGTGGACGCCGCCTGGTTTGCGTCGTCTTCCTGGGGCGCGGTGCGGGGCTGGTTGAACCATTGGCTCGGGTCGCCAGACTTCCTTGGCGTGATGCCCAAATGGGCGCCCTGGGAAGATGGCGCGCCGGCGGTCCTGTTCCCGAAATGACATGGGCGCGAATCCGTGGCCATGGGTTGTCGCATTTCTTTGACATATCATGTCGAAAATCGCTTGACATGATATGTCAATGATCTCTATGCTTCATCCCAAGACAACAAAATCGACCAAGTCAATTTCAGAGAGAGGAGAAACCATGAACAGCTTGCTCAACCAGCTCTCGGGGCTGGAGGTGTTGACGTCTCAGATCATGGGTGGGCTGGCCGTGGAGCTGCAGCCCATTCCCGGCGAAGTCCCCGTGGTGCAGGTCACCATTGAAGGCCGCCAGGAATTGCCCATCTACCTCACGAGTTCGGACAGCCAGTTCCTGTGTCTGTGCTATCTCTGGACCGATGAGGAAATCAAGCCGGCACGCCGTGCCGAGTTGATGCAGACCTTGCTGGACCTGAATCCGTCTGTGCCGTTGTCGGCGTTTGGCCGCATTGGCGACCGCTTTGTGCTCACGGGTGCGTTGGGCCGGGGTTCGTCGGTGCAGGACATCGCCACCGAAGTCGCGGTGCTCAGTGACAACGCGCTGGATGCCTTGAGCGCCTTGTCGGAATTTTTGATCTAAACCATCTACGGGAGAGAGCCATGTCGGTGATCACGAAAATCATGACCCTGGTGCGCGGCAGCGCGCGCGAGATCGGCGAGAGCGTGGTCGACGCCAACGCCACCCGCATCTACGAACAGGAAGTGGTGGAAGCCAAGGCCAGCATCGCCTCGGCCAAGACCGAGCTGACGGGTGTGATGGCCAAGGAAATGCAGACCGCCCGCGCAATCGAGAAGTTGCGCGGCGAGGTCGGCCGCTATGAGGGCCTGGCCGTTGAAGCGCTGGACAAGTCCCAGGAAGGGCTTGCCGAAGAAGTGGCCGCAAAGATTGGCGCGCTGGAGGAAGAGCTCGAGGAGCAAACCAAGGCGCATGCCAACTTTGTGATGCAGGTCTCGCGTTTGAAAGACCTCATCAAGACGGCCGAGGCGCGTGTGCGCGAGCACGAGCGCGAGGTGGGTGTGGTCAAGACCACCGAGAGCGTCTACCGGGCCACACAAACGATCTCCCAGAGCCTGGGGCAGGGTGGCTCGAAACTGGTGAGCGCGCGCGAATCGCTGGAGCGCATCAAGCAGCGGCACGAAGACATGGCCGACCGCATGATGGCCGCCGAGCAGCTCGACAGCGAGCTGGGCCAGCAGGCGTTGGAGAAGAAACTCAAGGACGCCGGGGTGGGCGAGGCCTCGCGTCGGCAGTCGGACATCATGGCGCGCATCCGGGCCAAGCAGGCTGGCGCCGCCTCGTCCGGCGAGGGCGGTGAAAGCGCCTGAGTGGCGAGAGCAGGTTTGCCATGACGACAAAGAAGCCCGCCCGGTGGACAGGGTCCGACGAGGCGCTGAAGGCTGTACAGGTGGCGTTTGACGTGGAGCAGGATGTGTTGAATGCCGTGCGAAGAGCGGCGTTTGAGAACGACCTGTCCACCTGGACCAAATCCGCCAGCTGCTTCAGCTGTCAACGGCAAGCAAACCCAAACGCCCCCGGCTGACGGTTTCGCTGACGGGCGAGGACTACGCGATTCTTGGTGAACGGTTTGGTGTGGAGGCGCAGAACCGCCTGGAAATCAAAGAGCGGGTGATTGCGGAATTGATTCGGTTCTCGCGGAAGAAGCCGGCCAGGAAAGCCGCAAAATCCACGAAACGTTGAATCGCGAAGGTGGACGGTCAGAGAACTGCTTCACCGCAGGCCGGATTGGCCGGCCAGAAGTGACAGGGGTGCCGCAGCGGGGAGCTTGGCGGCGAATACAACAACCACGATCGCCTGAGAACCACGGGCGGCGAAACGAAGGAGGAGGGGCGAATGAATCGTTTCCTGGATGCGGTGATCAGTTACCCGACTGCCATCTTGAGCGTCCTGCTCCTGGTGGTGCTGGGTTACTGGCTGCTGGCCATGATGGGGTGGGTGGATTTCGACTCGGGCGACGTGGACGTCGAGCTTCAGTCCCAGGCCGACATGGACTCGGGAGAACTGTCCACCCTGGCGGGCTACGTGGTGGCACTGGGGTTGAATGGTGTTCCCTTCTCTGTGGCGGTCAGCCTGCTGGTGTTGATCGCCTGGACAGCCAGCGCGATGGCCGGCGAGTGGCTGATGCCATGGGTGCCAACCTTGCCATTGCAGCTGCTGGTGGGCACGGGGGTGCTGCTGGCCAGCGTGGGCTTGGCCATTGTGCTCACCGCGCAAATCATCAAGCCCATGCGGGGCCTCTTTGTGACCCACCAGGCGGTGGCCAACGCCAGCCTGGTGGGCCAGACGTGCAAGATCCTGAGCCAGTCGGTCAATGACCGGGTCGGCCACGCCGAGGTGGCGCAGCGTGGCGCCAGCCTGCAGATCCGCGTCTGGGCCGAGGTGCCCAACACCCTGCGCAAAGGCTCGGTGGCGCACATTCTCGACTACGACGAAACGGGCAATCGCTACCTCGTGCAGCAGCCCGCTGACGACGTCCATTGAGGGCCACGCGCAGCGCCGTCTGTGAGCCCTTTCTTCACTCTTCCGTTTCTCTTCACTCATTCTTGTAGGAACATCATGGAGCCGATTCTCATCTCCGCCGGTATCGCAGCGTTCTTCTTGCTGTGTTTCATCATCATGTTCTCGCGCTTCTATCGAAAGATAGAGCAGGGATATGCGCTGATCGTGAACACCCTGGCCTCGGAGCCGGTGGTGACCTTCACCGGGCGCATGGTCTACCCCATCATCCACAAGGCCGAGCTGATGGAGATCGCGGTCAAGACCATCGAGATCGACCGCTCGGGCAACGAAGGCCTGATCTGCCGCGACAACATCCGCGCCGACATCAAGGTGAAGTTCTTCGTGCGGGTCAACAAGACCGCCGATGACGTGTTGAAGGTGGCCCAGTCGATTGGCTGCGCGCGCGCCTCGAATCAGGAAACGCTGGAAGAGCTGTTCTCCGCCAAGTTCTCCGAAGCGCTGAAGACGGTGGGCAAGGCGATGGATTTTGTGGAGCTGTACCAGGCACGGGACCGCTTCCGCGACGAAATCATTGCGCAGATCGGCGACGACCTCTCCGGCTACCGCCTGGACGATGCCGCCATCGATTTTCTGGAGCAAACGCCGCTGTCCAAGCTCGACGGCAACAACATCCTTGACGCCCAGGGCATCAAGAAGATCACCGAGCTGACGGCGGTCGAGCATGTGCGCACCAACGAACTGCGCCGCAACGAAGAGATGCAGATCAAGAAGAAGAACGTCGAGACGCAGGAGGCCCTGTTGGAGCTCGAGCGCCAGGCCGCTGACGCGCAGTCGCGGCAGGCGCGCGAGGTGGCCACGGTGCGCGCCCGGGAGGAAGCCGAGACGCTGAAGATTCAGGCCGAGGAAAAGACCAAGTCCGAGCTGGCGCGGTTGCAGGCCGAGCAGTCGGTGTCGGTGAGCCAGGAAAACGTGTTGCGCGAGAAAGAGGTGGCGGAGAACAACCGCAAGCGCGCGGTGGCGATCGAAGAAGAAAAAGTGATCCGGGCCCGGGAGCTGGAGGTGGTGGACCGCGAGAAGGAAGTCACCTTGCAGCGCATCGAGAAAGACAAGGCGGTCGAGGTGCAGAAGAAAGCCATCGCCGATGTGGTCCGCGAACGCATCGTGGTCGAGCGCACGGTGGCCGAGCAGGAAGAGGCGATCAAGGAATTGCGCGTGGTGGCCGAGGCCGACCGCACCAAACAATCCACCGTGATCCTGGCCGAAGGGCAGGCCGAAGAGAAACTCATCACCGAGGTCAAGGCCGCCGAAGCCATGGAGCGCAAGGCACGCCACAAGGCCGCCGAAGAAACGACCCTGGCCGAAGCCCGATTGAAGGTCGCGGAAAAGCAGGCGGAAGCCCAGAAGCGGGAAGCAGAGGGCATGGAAGCCTTGGCGGCAGCGCCTGGGCTGGCATCGGCCAAGGTGACCATGGTCACCGCCGACGCCAACGAGAAACAGGGCATGGCCGATGTGCACGTGCGCGCGGCGGGTGCCGAGGCGGTGCTCAAGGAAGGTCAGGCCGAGGCCCAGGTGATCGAGCTTCGCGCGCAGGCCGAAGCGGTGGGGCTCAAGGCCAAGCTGGAAGCCGAAGCGGCCGGCAAGGAGAAGCTGGGTCTGGCGGATGTGCATGTGCGCATGGCCGATGCCGACGCCCTGGTGAAGACCGGCGAAGCCGAAGCCAAGACCATCGAGGTGCGCTTCCAGGCCGAGGCCAAGGGCTTGAAAGACAAGTTTGAAGCGATGAGCGCCATGAGCAGCGAAACGCGGGCCCACGAAGAGTTCCGCATGCAGCTGGAGAAGGCCCACGTGGAAACGGTCAAGGGCATCGATGCCCAGACCTCCATTGCGCGCGAACAGGCGGAGGTGCTGGGCACAGCCCTGGGCAACGCCAAGATCGACATCGTGGGCGGAGAGGGTGAGTACTTCGACCGCTTTGTGGGCGCCTTGTCGGTGGGCAAGGGCATCGATGGTGTGGTCAACAAGAGCAAGACCTTGCAGGTGGCCTTCAAGGACCAACTGGCCGGCGAGCGCGATGTGATCCCGGACCTGCGCGATTTGCTGGGCGCGCTGGGCTCGTCGGCCGGAGAGCTGCAAAACCTGAGCGTGGCCTCGCTGGCCGCCAAGGTCATGCAAAACGGCGATGCCACGCAGAAGGCGGCGTTGCAGACGCTGGTGCAGAGCCTGAACAAGTCTTGATTTGAAGCGGGGATGATCTCTTGGCCCGAACACTGAACTGCGTGTGCAGCGCGCACCTCACGTTGCAACCCATGGCCCTGGCAGAAGGCCTGCCCGCCTACGCGTGCGAAGCCTGTCAGGGGCAATTGTTGAGCCTGGATGACTACCGGCGCTGGCTGGACGGCTCACCTGCCCTGCCCACGTTGGAAGAGGGGCAGCCCGAGCACGGCGAGGCGGAAACCATCGGCAACCCGTCGGCCACGCCGGTTCGCCGGTGCCCAGGCTGCTCGCAGCTGATGACCCGGCTGCTGTCGGCGGGCATGCGCGACTTTCGCCTTGACCGTTGTGGCCCATGCCAGTGGTTGTGGATGGACGCGGGTGAATGGGCGTCGATGGTGTCGGACAACGTCGCGCATCTGTTGCTTGAGACGCTATCGGACGGCGGGCAGCGCACCCTGCGCGCGGCCGCCACCCACCAGCGGCGGGAGGCCGAACTGCGCGCGCGCCATGGTGACGAGGTGGTCGACGACCTGATCCGCATCCGCGCCTGGTTGGCCGAGCAACCCAACCCCGACCTGCTGCTCACCCTGCTGCGCAACGGTTGGTGACCCCTTCTTCATTGGATTGAATCGCATGTCCGAATCCACGAACGCCACTGCCGGCAATGGCCCCAACGCGCCCGTTGACCCGTCGCAGGACGCGGTTGAGCAACTGGTCGCCGAGGGCGGCAGCTACGAGCTCCTGAAGAAGCGGCTGCAAACCCGGGGCGAGCAGCTGCTGGCCAAGGCGCAGGCGCTCAACGAGGCCCGTCTGAACGAGTTTGGTCGGGCCGAGCAGGCGCTGCTGATGCGCACCCGTGCGCGCACCGAGAACAACTGCCAGGCGCGCGACCTGGTGCACATCGGCGACCTGCTGCTGTTTGGCTACAACGTGTTCATCGGCCTGCGAAAGGAGACGGCCGTGGGGGATGTGTTCGGCTTGTACCGGCTGGCCGCGCACGATGGCGCCGACGATCTGGAGCCGGTGCCGCTGGAAGGCACGTTTCTGGACGACCCCCGCTTTGTGGCCGATTTCAAAGAGCTGTACGCCTATTACAAGCAGGCCAACCTGATCCAGCTGCGCGTGACGCAGGACAAACTGCTGGCGGCGTTCCAGATCGGCCAGCAACTCTCCGATGTGCGCGTGTTCCGCTGGAGCCTGCAAGCTGGCGAGGCGGTGCGCTATGTGGACAACCGCGGTGAACGCGACATCGCGCTGCCGCCCACCCACGACTTCGAATGGACGGTGGCCACGCGGGAAGACCAGGTGGGCGGCAAGCACCCCCATGTCAACGTGCTCGACACGGTGTTCGTCGAGACCGTGGGCGGCGACCTGACCATCAAGGTCGAGAACAACACCGAGTCCGGCCTGGGCATTTACAGCGAGCCGGTGGAAGACCTGCACCAGTCGCTGACCGACGCCGAGATCGCCTGGGCGCGCATAGGCCTGCTGGTGTTGCTGCGCATCAAGCCCTACCGTGAAACCACGGTGCGCTACCTGGTGTTCAACACCCGAACCCAGCAGGTTGAGCGCATCGATGCCATTGGTGTGTCTTGCGTTCAGCTGCCGGAAGACCATGGCATTGTGTTTCCCGGGGGCATGTACCTGCAATCGGGCGAGGTCAAGCGGTTCGACCTCCCCGCCACCCTCAGCAGCGGGCTGAAGTTCAAGCGCATGTTGAGGTCGCCCAATGGCGAGGATGTGCTGTATGTGTTCTACCAGCCCGGTGGTGGTCACTATGTCTTGTTCACCTACAACCTGATCAACAAGACCTTGGCCGCGCCCATCGTGGCGCACGGATACGCCCGCTTTGAAGACGGGCGCATTCTGGTGTTCCTGGCCGACAGCGAAGAGCCTTCCCGTGTGCACCCCATGCAGCTCTGGCAGACGCCTTTTGCCAGCGAGGAGCACGCCGCCGCCATGCCCAGGGGCACGGGCTTCTTCGCCAAGGTGGGCAACGCAGATCTGGTGCGGGGGGTGTCTGACCTGATGGGCATTGCGCGGGCGCTGCGCGAGCAGGTGCCCACCCGCGCGGCGTACGAAGACCTCATCCGCCAGTGTGCCCGCGTGACCGATGCCTATTTCTGGCTCGACGCGCCGGAGACCGGCCATCTGCAAGCCGAGTTGCAAGCCGTCGTGGAGGGCTCGCGCCAGACGCTGGCCGAGTTCGAGAAAGTCGACAGCATTCGCCGCGAGACCACGCGCGCGCTGCAGCAGGCGCAGCTGGCGCAGCAGGCCCTGACCACGGACATTGCGAGCACGCTCTGGCGCAAACCGGAGGATTTTGTTCAGGCCCTGGGGCGCTTGCGTGAGCGGCGCGGCGGCCTGCAGCCGCTGAGGGAGTTGCGCTACGCCGATGTGCAGGCGATCGAGGCCATGGACAGCGCCTTGCAGGCGCTGCAACAGGAGGTGGGCGAACGCGCCATGGCCTTCCTGGCCGACGAGCACGCCTTTGATGGACACCAGAAGGCGCTGGTCGAGTCGGCCGCCGAACTGGAACGCGCGGCCACTTCGCTGGCGCTGGCCCGCCTGTTGGAGGGCCTGGACGCCCAGGCCGCGGGCCTGGACCTGCTCACCGAGCAACTGGGCGGGCTGCCTGGTGGCGACGCGGTGGTGCGCACCGCGATTCTGGACCGCATTTCCGGGCTGTATGGCGAGATCAACCGCCAGCGTGCGCAGGCGCGCAACCGCAAGAAGAACCTGGGCTCGGCCGAAGCCGTGGCGGAGTTCGGGGCCCAGTTCAAGCTGTTCGGGCAAGCGGTGGAGAACGCGCTGGCGTTTGCCGACACACCCGAAAAATGCGACGAAACGCTGACGCGTCTGCTCGCGCAGCTGGAGGAACTCGAAGGGCGCTTTGCCGAGCACGAGCAGTTTCTGAGCGACGTGGCGGAGAAGCGCGAGGCGGTGGTGGACGCCTTGTCGGCGCGCCGCCAGACCCTGGTGGAGGCGCGGCAGCGACGGGCCGCGGCGGTGGGCGATGCCGCCACCCGCATTCTCGATGGCATCCCCCGCCGTGTGGCCGGCTTCAACGATGTGGCGCAGATCCACAGCTATTTCGCTGGCGATCCGCTGCTGGCGAAATTGCGCCAGTTGATGGAAGACCTGAGAGGCCTGGGCGCCTCGGTGCAGGCCGACGATGTGGCAACCCGTTTGAAGACCGCACGCGATCAGGCGTTGCGCTCGGTGCGCGACAAAGGGGAACTGGTGGCCGCCGATGGCAACACCCTGACCTTCGGCCGGCACCGCTTCACCATCCAGCGCCAGCCTTTGGATTTGTCGCTGGTGCCTGGGCAGAACGGCCTGAGCTTTCAGATCACCGGCACCGATTACAACGCCCCGGTGGTGGACGAGCGGCTTGAGGCGCTGCGCGCCTTCTGGGATCAGGCGCTGGTCTCGGAGACCCCGGCGCTGGCGCGCGCCGAATACCTGGCGGGCTGCCTGTGGCAGGCGGCTTTGCGTGGGGAAGAGGGGCTGAATGAGCCCGCGCTGGTGCAACTGGTGGTGGGTGGTGCGGAAGGGACCAACCAGGAGGCCTTGCTGGAGCTCGTGCGGCGCTTTGCCGCACCCCGCTACCAGGAGGGCTATCAGAAAGGGGTGCACGACCACGATGCCTGCCTCTTGCTCGCTGCCCTGGTGACGATGCAAAGCGGTGCGGGCCTGTTGGTCTATGGCCCGTCGGAGCGCGCGTTGGCGCTGCTGTATTGGCAGAACGGGCGCTTCGCCGACGAGCGGGATGCGTTTCATCGACGCGCCCGCGCGGCCATTCAGATGCAGGACTGGCTCGGCTCGCGCGACGCGCTGCGCACGCTGGAGAGCGACGCGGCGAAGGCGCTGGCCCGGTTCGGCGAGGCCTTTGAACCCGGCATGGGCGAAGCCGTGGCCGACAGCGCTGCGGCGTGGGCCACGCTGTGCCAGCGGGCGGCGCAGTACCTGGTGCGCCAGCTCGGCGGTGACGAGGTGGATCGCCACGGCTGGGTGGTGTCCGGGCCCGCACAGGATCTGGCGCAAGCCATGCGCCAGGCGCTGGCGTCGGCCGACCGCTGGATGGACTGGGAGCGCGACCTGGAGGCCGGTTCGCCCGCGGAGCGCTGGCGCATGGCCCGCGCCTGGCTGAGCGCCTACGCCGATGCGCAAGACACGGCCGCGCTGGGCTGGGTGGACGAAGCCGCCACGCTGTTCTGCCTGAACCTGCCTCGCCACCGCGTCAACGCCGATCTGGAAATGCCGGTGGAGGGCCTGCTCGGCGAACACCCGCGCATGGCGCAGGGCAAGCTGCTGTTGAACCTCAACCAGTTCTGGCAGCGCTTCCTGCACCATCAGAACCATGTGGTGCCCGGCTTCAATGCGCTGCACCGCCTGCGGCACGACCTGGTCGCGCAGGAGAAAAAGCGCCTGCGCCTGCACCAGTTCCAGGCCAAGCCGCTGTCGAGTTTTGTGCGCAACCGGCTGATCGACGAGGTCTACCTGCCGCTCATTGGTGACAACCTGGCCAAGCAGATGGGCGCGGCGGGCGACGCCTCGCGCACTGACCGCATGGGCATGCTGCTGCTGATCTCGCCACCGGGCTATGGCAAGACCACGCTGATGGAATACGTGGCCGACCGGCTGGGCATGGTGTTTGTGCGCATCAACTGCCCGGCGCTGGGCCACGATGTGGTCTCCATCGACCCGTCGTCCGCCGAGCACAGCGCCGCGCGCCAGGAGCTGGAGAAGCTCAACCTGGGCCTGGCCATGGGCAGCAACGTGATGCTCTACCTGGACGACATCCAGCACACCAACCCCGAATTCCTGCAAAAGTTCATCGCCCTGGCCGATGGCACACGGCGCATCGAAGGCATGTGGAATGGGGAGCCGCGCAGTTTCGATTTGCGTGGCAAGCGCTTCGCCGTCGTCATGGCGGGCAACCCGTACACCGAGTCGGGCGATGTGTTCAAGATCCCCGACATGCTGGCCAACCGCGCCGACATCTACAACCTGGGCGACGTGCTGTCGGGGCGCGAAGCGTTGTTCGCCTTGTCGTACCTCGAAAACAGCCTGACCGCCAACCCGGCGCTGCTGCCCTTGTCGTCGCGCGATCCCAAAGACGTGCATTTGCTGGTGCAGCGCGCGCAAGGGGAAGAGGTGGCGAACACCGCGTTCTCCCACCCGTATGGCGCGGCCGAGCTGGAGGAGTTGACGGGGCTGTTCAAGCGCCTGTTCCGGGCGCGCGATCTGTTGCTCAAGGTCAACCTCAGCTACATCGAGTCCGCGGCCCAGAAAGACGACTACCGCAGCGAGCCGCCTTTCAAGTTGCAAGGCAGCTACCGCAACATGACCAAGCTGGCCGCGCAGATCACCCCCCACATGCGCGACGACGAGCTCGACGCCCTGCTGCGCGACCACTACCGCGGTGAGGCCCAGACGCTGACCACCGGCGCCGAAGAGAACCTGTTGAAGCTGGCCCATTTGCTGGGCACGCCCACGCCGCAAGAGCGCGCGCGCTGGGCGGCGCTGTGTGAGGAGTTCGTTCGCCAGCGCAAGCTGGGGGGCGACGACGCCGACGGCAGCGTGCGCATTGCGTCCTCCATGCTGGATGTGGCCCGCGCGGTCGAGAGCCTCAGGCCAAGCGAGCAAACGCCCGCTGAGCAAAGTGAGGCCATGCGGCTGGCCGAGGCGGTGCTTGAAATCGCGGTGACCTACCGCCAGATCCTGTTGCCCCTGATCTCTGCCACCGAGCGCCGGCTGAAGATGGACCACTCCATCCGAACGGAGGTGGAGAAGGTGGCCGCGCAGCTCGAGGAGGTCAAGGCCAAACACGAGGCGCAGCAGCGAAAGGGCGCCTGAGGCAACCCGCGTGGTCACTGCCGACTGAAGAGCCACACGGTAAGACACCAAACAGAGAAACGCCACAGGGAGCCATGCCATGACCCGACCCGAATACAGCTGGGACCTGCCCGAGGCCATACGCGAGCGCCTCGGGCTGGACAACTACGGTGCCCAACGGGCGATTGCGGAAGCCGGCCATGTGTTGCTGGTGTTGCACGAACCCCCCAAACCTGGCGCCCAGGTGCGCGAGCATGCGGTGTTCCTGCGCACGCCCGATGGCCAGTGGGCTTACCACGGGCTGCCGCATGGCGAGGCCATGTTGGTGGCCTTGCTTGACCGCTATCAGAAGGCCCTGGACGGCAACGATGCGCAATACGAAGACGCGCAAGACGCTTCGGCGCTGTTTGAGGTGATCGAACGGCTCAGGCCCCTGGCGCGCGCGGCGGTCAATCTCTCGCAGGCCCTGCAGAAAACGCGGGAGCTGGTGCGCCAGGACAAAGCCGTGATCACCGCGCGGGACCAGGCCCAGGAGCTCTCGCGCAACGCCGACCTGTTGCTGGCCGACGCCCAACTGGCGCTCAATTTCCACCTGGCCAAACAGGCCGAAGCGCAGGCGCGCGCCGCAGACGCCGGCCAGCGCGCCCAGCAAAAGCTCAACCTGCTGGCCGCGTTCACCTTCCCGACCATGGCGCTGGCCACGGTGTTTGGCATGAACCTGCACAGCGGCCTGGAAGACCTGCCGCCGGTAGGGTTCTGGCTGGTGTTTCTGGCCGGCGCGCTCATGGGCGGTGTGTTGGGGGCCTGGGTCACCGCCGCGCCAGGCAAGCGCTGAGTGGTTTCAGACTCCACGGACCCACTGGCCACCCCATCAACCCTTCCCGGCCCCGCCTTGATCGCCGATCTGTTGAACCAACTCGAGTCCTCGCTGGAGGACAGCCGCCTGAGCGACGATGAGAAGCGGGCCCTGGTGCACAGCCTGCGTTCGGCGCAGTTGCCCGAAGACGGTTTGCGCCGCTTGCGCAACCAGGCTTTTGACCTGGTGCAGCAGCGGATGGGCGAAGTGGAGGCGGCCGACCCGCAGGCGTTGGTGCGCTGGCTAGAAGGGGTGGTGAGGGCGCTGGACGTGTCGCGCAGCCCGAGCGGTGCCCACCGCTCGCAAGCCTGGTTCAGCCCGGGCAACGACTGCGTGAACGCCGTGGTGGGCCAGCTTCGAGGCGCACGCACGCGCGCCGACATCTGTGTCTTCACCCTGTCCGACGACCGCATCAGCGATGAGGTGCTGGCGGCCCATCGGCGTGGGGTGGCGGTGCGGGTGATCACCGACAACGACAAGGCGTTTGACGCCGGCAGCGACGTGCGGCGCCTGCAGGCCGCGGGGGTGCCGGTGGCGGTTGACCAGACCGACGCTCACATGCACCACAAGTTCGCCCTGTTCGATGGCCGGTGGCTGCTCAATGGCAGCTTCAACTGGACGCGCAGCGCCTCGGTGCACAACGAAGAAAACCTGGTGCTGAGCAACGACCCGGGTTTGCTGACGCAGTTTCAGGCCGCGTTCGATGCGCTCTGGCAGGCCCTGGGCCCGCAGCCCTGAACGCTCACAGTGGCTTGGGCTCGAAACCGATGCGCAGGCCTTGCTCGGTGACCGTGATCTTGCCCGGCCGCATGCCCAACACATCGAGCACCGCCAGGTCTTTGTCCTTGAACTGGTGCAACACCACCTCCTGCAGCGCGGCTTGCGCCAGCGCGGGCCCGTAGACGCGGATCAGCTCCACCGCCTCAGGGCGGATGCCGGGGAAGTCCAGGCTGTTGAAGCTCAGCTGGTGTGCGCGCACGGTCTTGTCGCTGGCTTCGTATCGCAGCGCAAAGCCCACGCCCAACTGCCCGGCCTGGGCGCGGTGCAGTGCGGGGCCCTGGGCGGTGACGTCCATGTCGGCGTCGATGCGGTTGGTTTGCGGGTGCATGGTCAGGCGCGGTGTGCGCACGATCAGGTCGAGAAAACCCTGCACCGGGTACTTGATCGGAAAATGGGCTTTCAGCATCTCGCCCAGCTCGGCCGTGGTCACCGAGCGGCCCGCGCCTTCGTCGCGCGGGTCGGCGTCTTGGCCTTGTGCGCTGCCGGTCCAGGCCACGCAGGCCGCCGCGCCCCACCCCAGGTGTTTCAGGCAGTCGCGGCGGGAAGCCATCCAGCTAGTCGTGTCCACCATTGTCGTGCGCTCCTGTTGTCTTCATGTCTGTGGGGGTGAGCAGATCGCCCACCGTCAAGGTGCCGCCCTGCAGCAACAGGGCGGTCAGGCCGCCGTGGCCCCGCATCGCGTTATACCCGCCCGGCCCGAGCAGGGTCTCCATGCGGGAGCAGGGGTCGCAAGGGCCGGTGATCTGCAGCAAGACCTCATCGCCCAGGTGCCATATCCGGCGCACATCGGCAAACGGTGCGCGCAGGCTCAGCAGGTTCAGGCCGCTGATGACCAGGTTGCGCCGCAGCAGCCCCGCGTCCAGGTGATCGATGCCCGTCCACCGGGCCACCAGCGGGAGGTGCTCGGCCTGTATCAGCGTGATTTCCCGGGTGCGCCGGGCCGGGTCGAGCCGCTTCGTGGTGGCGCGGTGGTCGCCCAGGAGGCCGCGGCCCACTTCGGCGCGCGCGCTGGTCAGCGGCTGCATGTCGCCGCGCCGCTGGCTGCGCACCCAGATCGCTTCGAGCCGCCCGGGGCGGGGGAAAACGCCCGTCAGGGCGCGCAACCCCGCCGGCGGGGCCAGCAGACCGGCCCGCGGCGTGGGGCTGTGTTCGGGGGGGCGCTTGGGGGTGGCGGAAACCATGCCGCGATATTGGCACAAACGCGCCGTTGGGCCCGCCCGGGCCGCACAACCCCACGCCGATGAGCGTCTTCCATTTGGGTCATCATGGTCTTACGCTCCCCAGCCACTCAGCCAACTGCCCAACCATTCAGCCGCTTTGCCGCTCACCAAGCCCATGTCCCACACCGCCGATCCCCGCCCCGCCAGTTTGCCCACCGTGGATGGCGCCGCCCTGGGGCTGGCCCTGGAACACAGCTACGCCACCGAGCTGATGGGCCTGCACGCGCCCTGGCAACCGGTGCCCGCGCCACAACCCCGCTTGCTGGCGCTCAACGCCGAGCTGGCCGCCGAGCTGGGCCTGGATGCGCAGGCGCTGGCCGGCGCTGCGGGCCTGGCGGTGCTGTCCGGGCAAGCCCTGCCCGAGGGGGCGCAGCCCATTGCCCAGGCCTACGCCGGCCACCAGTTTGGCGGGTTCTCGCCGCAGCTGGGCGATGGCCGGGCCCTGTTGCTGGGCGAGGTGGTCGACACCCACGGCCAGCGGCGCGACATCGCCTTCAAAGGCTCCGGCCGCACCCCGTTTTCGCGCGGCGGCGACGGCAAGGCCGCCGTGGGGCCGGTGTTGCGGGAATACCTGATGGGCGAAGCCATGCAGGCGCTGGGCGTTCCCACCACCCGCGCCCTGGCGGCGGTGGCCACCGGCGAGTCGGTGTACCGCGAGCGCCCCTTGCCCGGGGCTTTGCTGGTGCGGGTGGCCAGCAGCCACCTGCGGGTGGGCACCTTCCAGTTTTTTGCGGCGCGCCAGGACCAGGCCAAGCTCCAGCGCCTGGCCGATTACGCCATCGCCCGCCACGATCCGGCGCTGACCGGCGAGGCGGACCGGTACCTGCGCTTTTTCCAGGCCGTGGCCCGGCGGCAGGCCGCGCTGATCGCGCAATGGATGGGCATGGGCTTCATCCATGGCGTGATGAACACCGACAACATGACCATCTCGGGCGAGACCATCGACTACGGGCCTTGCGCCTTCATGGACGCCTACGACCCCGACACCGTGTTCAGCTCCATCGACCACAGCGGCCGCTACGCCTACGCCAACCAGCCGCTGATCGCCCGCTGGAACCTGGCGCGCCTGGCCGAGGCCCTGTTGCCCCTGATCGATGACGACACCGACCGCGCGATCGCCCAGGTGTCCGAGACCATCGATGCGTTCCCGGCGCTGTATCGGGCGCAGTGGTTGCGCCAGATGCGGGGCAAGCTGGGGCTCACGGGAGGGGGTACAGGCGAGGGAAGTGGAGATGGACAAGGCGCGGGCGCTGGGGCAGACGGCACCGCGCTCGCCGAAGGCTTTCTGACCCTGCTCCACCAGCACCGCGTGGATTTCACGCAGGCCTTTCGCGCCCTGGCCGAGGCCGCCGAAGCCGGGCCCGACGAGGCCCCGCGCTGCTCGGGCTGCTGCCAAGCGAAGGGCAGGCCGCCATGCGGTCATGGCTCGGGCGCTGGCGGCCGCTGGCGCTGGGCGCGGGCCGCACACCGGCGCAAACCGCAGCCGCTTTGCGCGCCGCCAACCCGGTGTACATCCCGCGCAACCACCTGGTGGAAGAGGCGCTGGAGGCGGCGACCGAGCGCGACGACCTGGCCCCCTTCAACGCCTTGCTGGCCGTGCTCAAGGCACCGTTTGACGAGCGCCCTGGGCTGGCGCGCTTTGCGCAGCCGGCGTCCGCCGAGCAACAGGCGGGCTACCGCACTTTTTGCGGCACCTGAGCGCGGGCTCGCTTTTCACGCGGATGGTGCAAGGGCAATTGCGCTGGCCCGCGCAGGGCCGCTGCGGCAGGGCATAGGATGTTGCGTCGGCCACCACCTGCGTGCGCCAAGTTCCTTGCATCCCCTTCACCTCCAGGAGACCCCATGAGCGAGAAAGCCCCCTACACCCCACCCAAAGTCTGGACCTGGGACCAGGCCAACGGCGGCCAGTTTGCCAACATCAATCGGCCCATCGCCGGCCCGATCAACGACAAGGAACTGCCCGTGGGCAAACACCCGCTGCAGCTCTATTCCATGGCCACGCCCAACGGCGTCAAGGTCACGGTCATGCTCGAAGAGCTGCTGGCCCTGGGCCACACCGGCGCGGAGTACGACGCCTGGCTGATCCGCATCGGCGAGGGCGACCAGTTCTCCAAAGGCTTTGTCGAGGTGAACCCCAATTCCAAGATCCCCGCCTTGCTCGACCGCAGCACCACCACCCCCACGCGCGTGTTCGAGTCGGGCTCCATCCTGGTGTACCTGGCGGAGAAGTTCGGCGCGCTCCTGCCCGAGGCGCCGCCCGCGCGCACCGAGGTGATGAACTGGCTCTTCTGGCAGATGGGCTCGGCGCCCTACCTGGGCGGCGGCTTTGGCCATTTCTACGCCTACGCACCCGAGAAGTTCGAGTACCCCATCAACCGCTTTGCCATGGAGGTCAAGCGCCAGCTCAGCGTGCTCGACCGCAACCTGGCCGAGCGCCCCTACATGGCCGGCGACGACTACTCCATTGCCGACATCGCCATCTACCCCTGGTATGGCGCGCTGGTGGAAGGCCTGGTCTATGACGCGGCGGAATTCCTCTCGGTGCATGAATACACCCATGTGCAGCGCTGGGCCGCCAGCATCAAGGCGCGCCCTGCCGTGGTGAAAGGGCGCCGGATCAACCGCGTGTGGGGCGACGAGGCAGACCAGGTGCCCGAGCGCCATTGAGGGCGCCGCGCCCTGGGCCAGTGGGCCCCGCGCCTTGCTCGCACCACGCACCGTTTGACGCGTGCCCGCCTGGGGTGCGAAAGTTGGGGCGCAGGCGTTGAGGTGCAAGGGTTCAGGCGCAAGAAGCGAACTCGCCATGCATTCATGCATTGAGGCGCCGAGGGCAGAACCATCCAAGGAAAGGCAGGCAGCGGCATGACAAGCAAAACATGGTTGATCCCCTGGATGGCGGCGGCCGCCCTGGCCAGTGCCAGCGCAGCGCTGGCCGCCCCAGGCCCCAAGGAAGCCTGCGGCGCCTTGGCCGAGCGGGCCGCAGAAGCGGTCGCCCTGAAAAAACAGGGCCAGTCGGCCGACCAGGCGGTCAGCGCCTTCGCATCCCAACCGGTGCCCGCCAGCGTGCCCGCTGCCCAACACGGCTTCTACCAGGCCAAGCTGCCTGGCGCCACCCGCTTCGCCTTCATGGCGGGCATGTCGGCCGATGGCGCGGCCCAGTTCTATTTGAAGCAGTGCCTCAAGGGTTCATAGAGACGTCCTGGGCAGACACCTAGCCATTCCCCCATCACCCGTTCCACCGCTATCCATTCCCCCACACAGCGTTGCCCCATGGTTCCACAAGCCCCCACCACCGATTCCGCCGATCCCCATCAACTCATTGAGCAGGGCGCCGCCCGCTGTGCACAGGCCGTGGCCACCGGGCAGGTGACGGCCCAGGCGCTGTGCGAGGCGGCCATTGCCGCCATTGAAAGCCGGGACGGCGAAATCAACGCCGTGGTGGTGCGCGATTTCGACCGTGCGCGGGCGCAAGCCCTTGAAGCCGATGCGCGCCACCGCGCGGGGAGCGGGCCCCCTGCTGGGCGTGCCGATGACGGTCAAAGAGTCGTTCAATGTGGCGGGGCTGCCCACCAGTTGGGGGTTGCCGCCCTTTCGCGACCACCGGCCAGCGACCGATGCCTTGGCGGTCCAGCGCCTGAAGGCCGCTGGCGCCGTGATCCTGGGCAAGACCAATGTGGCCACGGCCCTGGCGGACTGGCAAAGCACCAACCCGGTCTACGGCCGCACCAACCACCCGCGCGACCTCGGGCGCACACCCGGCGGCTCTTCCGGAGGCGGTGCGGCGGCACTGGCCAGCGGCATGGTGGCGCTGGAGCTTGGCTCCGACCTGCTGGGTTCTATCCGTATTCCCGCGCACTTCTGCGGGGTTTGGGGCCACAAAAGCAGCGCCGGCGTTTTGCCAATGCGCGGCCACGCCTTCCCTGGCGTCCCAGAGCCCATCGGCCCCACGCCCGACCTCCCCGCCGTGATTGGCCCCCTGGGCCGCTGTGCAGACGATCTTCGCCTGGCGCTGCAAGCCGTGGCCGGACCCGAGTCGCCCATGTCTCAGGCCTGGCAATTCCGTTGGCCCACGCCGCGCCATACCGACCCCGCGCAGTGGCGCATCTTGCTGCTGGACGAACACCCGCTGTGCGCCATGTCCCAAGCCATGCGCACCACGCTGGAGGCCGCCGCCGAGCGCCTTTCGCGGGCCGGCGCGCGCATCGATCGCCTGGCCGATGCGCCACCCGGCCTGGTGCCCGATCTGGCCGCGCTGCACGAAACCTACATGACCTATGTGCAAACGTTTCTCAGCGCTTTCGAGCCCAATGCATCCTGCGCCATGAACGCCCACGAATGGATCCAGCTGATGGGGCGGCGCGCCATGTTGCGCGCGCAATGCTTCGCGCTCATGGAGCCGTTTGACGCCTTGCTCTGCCCCAGCTTTGGCGTGCCCGCCTTCGAACACTTGAGCGAGCCCGATTGGGCCCGCCGCACATTGTCGATAGACGGGCGCCCCACGCCCTATCACGCCCAGGGGGCTTGGGTCAGCCTCGCTTCCTTGGCCGGCCTGCCCGCCACCCAGGTTCCTCTGGGCGAAGACGCCACCGGCATGCCAATGGGCGTGCAAGTCGTTGGCGCCTGGCTGCATGATTTGACGACCATCGAGGTGGCCCGCTGTATTGGGGAATGACCGCTGCCTGGCGTCGTCTCATCTCGCGTCGCTCGGCATCTGCACGGTCGAGGCTACCCGGTGCGACCGGGCTGCGCGTGTTTGGGCGGTTGGGGCCGAGGAGCCACTGGGATCACGTGGTTGAGGAAATGGCGAGCTTGGTTGGAACGACAGGGCAGAGGTGCGGTGCTCGCTTTTGGTTGGAGTGACTGCAATGCAGCGTGTGCTGACGGTGGGTGCGCTCAAGCGTACTCACGCTGACTGCTACGAAGCGGATGTTGGCCGCTGCTACAGGTGACTGCCCGAATGGCGGCAGTACGAGGTACTGCTGTCATAGGGCATTCGCGACCCGGCTGGCGCCGCGCCGCCGACCGCTTCCCCATCACCTGGACTGGCGGTACCGACCTTGAGGAGTCGTTTGGCTCAAGATCCCAAAGCCGTCATTCCTGGTTCGGTGATCGGCGGAGGCTACTGCATCTAGTGGGTTCGCCCGAGTAGACTGCAAAAGTGTTTGCGGACCCAAATGTTCAACCCGGTGGTACGTTGCGAACCCGGTCGGATCTGTTCCCAATAATCAAAGCTGTGCTTGCGGGTGACCTGCGCGCTTTGGACTCCGGATCGGCACGCCGCACAACCCGCACCCTCGGTGTACAACCACTTCGATATCTGTATCCAGCATGCAAAAAGCCCTGAAATTGAACTGCTCGATGCCCGCAGTCGACTCCTTGAGTTCGCGGAGGCATACAACACAGCTCCGGCGAGGACCGTCTTGAACAATGTGTGGGAGCGCGCGCTCGAAGTATCAAAGAGTGCCAGTGGTTCCTGGCTTGGGTACCAGGCGAATGTGTATTACAAGAATTTTTCGACTCCTCCTGCCGGCACTCACTTCGACATAGAGCATGGCACTAGCGGCACCTACTATGCTGCTCCAGACCGCAACTGGATCGAGTTGACCGATCAGCAAGTGTTTGACTTTCTTGTAGATCAGAGCGGCAATGAGGCACTTGCAATCGCCGAGGATCTCGCAGACCAAGGTCTTGCACTATTCAACAGCTTCAAAGCTGACGTGATTTCGATCCTCACTGTTTACCTTGATGCGCATGACGACAAGTACGTTAGCCGAATGTTGGAAGAGATCGAAAAGGCCGAGGTTTTGACGCAGTCGGCATCGCAAACCAGATGTCCCCCAAGCGTCAGCTGATAACCAGCGACATTCGCGCAATTCAGCAAGGTACTTGGGCGCCGCCCCATGTGAAGATCCAGGCCCGAATCACCGCTGCAAACCAACCCGCAGCGCACTGCCAAGAACTCGCGAATCGTCTCGAAAAGATTGCAGCCCACCTCAGTCGTGTGAGCAAGGTGGAAGTGCGCTCCTCTCGGATCGGCACGAACGTCTTTATCGGCCACGGCCGCTCATTCGTGTGGAGAGATCTCAAGGACTTCATAAAGGAACGACTGCGGCTTCCTCACGACGAATTCAATCGCATCCCAGTTGCCGGGATCACGAACATTGCAAGGTTGTCTGAGATGTTGGACTCGGCTGCTTGTGCATTCATCATCATGACGGCAGAAGACGAACTTGCTGATGGGAAGGTTCAGGCTCGAATGAACGTCATCCACGAAGTAGGCCTCTTCCAGGGCCGCCTCGGATTCACAAAGGCAATCGTATTGCTCGAAGAGGGTTGCGAAGAGTTCAGCAATATTCAAGGCCTTGGTCAGATCCGATTTCCCAAAGGAAACATAGCCGCCAAATTCGAGGAGATTCGCTTGGTGTTGGAGCGGGAGGGTGTACTTGAAGGGCCGAACGCGTCCTAGCAAGTCGGTCGAATTAAGTGCCAAAGGCTGAGCCCGTCAGACCGGCTTTGCCTATGTTGGTAGTGACGGGCTTAGCGGTTGGCAGCGTCCACACCCCGATTGTTGAATGACCGATCTCTCTTTGCTCAAGCCGCCGCCCCTGGCCGGTTCTGTGGGTTCAGAGAAAACCCCGTCAGCGGTCTCCTGGCCTCGCCGCATCACCGATCAACGGCTGCTTCCAGCGCCGTCCGCGAATTGGAGGATCCGGCCAGGTGCTGACATTTGCGAATGACGGCTTTGAGGTATTGAATTTGGTACTCCAGCGTTTTGCGGACTTCCTCTAACAAGATTTTGCTCTAGGCGGATAAGAGTAATTCGCTCGCAGCTGCCAAAATGGCCGCCACCACCGTGACCGGGCGTTCTAACAACAGCACAGAAGCCCGCGCAGGCGATGGAAAGTGCCTGAAATGATCAAGTGCGACCCTACTGATTGATGTCGTTAATGCACAATACCCACGCCAACATTAAGGGGCTTTGCCGCTATTGGAGCGGTGGCAAGGGCGCCAAGAACTACAACTTCAAGGAGAGGCAATGCGCAGAGCTATGGTGGCCGTAGGCGTGGACAGGACGTCAGGTACCGATTTCCCGCCACTCAATGCGGCCGCTGCAAGTGCAGCTGCGATGGCTGCTTGGGGCAGGACGCAAGGGTTCGAGGTAGAGGAACTAACGGACGCCAATGGCTGCGACGTCACCTTGGCGGAACTCTTCAACCGGGTGCGGAAGATCGTTGACAAGCGGGTCTACGAGCAACTAGTTATCTACTTCTCCGGTCACGGCTTGCTTTTGGCGCCCGACTCCGAGGCCTGGCTGCTTTCACAGGCGCCCGTCAATCCGAACGAGGCAGTGAACGTCACGCAATGCATCCGCCTCGCTCGTGTATGTGGTATCCCCCACGTCGTTTTCGTGTCGGATGCCTGTCGGTCCATGCCTGCAACGTATGGAGTTGCCATGGTGACGCCGGGAAGCGTTTTTCCGAGTGCGTCGCCACAAGCAGACGCGCCCGAGGTCGACACGTTCTATGCCGCATTGCCTGGAAACCCTGCTTACGAGCTGCCTCCGGACCAGGCCGTACCGAGTTACCGGGCACTGCTCACGCACTGCCTGTTGCAGGCGTTGCAAGGGCAGCCTTCTAGCCTCATCAGGCAAGTGGACCGCGATGGCTCCATCATCCACGTTGTGGCGTCCCGAGAGCTCAAGCGGCACTTGCTCAAAGCCGTTCCGACGGCGGCGCGGGCCGCGTCAATTCACCTCACCCAATCCCCCGACATCCGGGTAGAGTCGGAACTGCCCCGATATTTGGCTGAAGTAGCGCCACCGCACGATTTCGCGCCTAGCCTCGCAGACCGGTCAAGGCCCAAATACTCTAAAGCAGCACCCAAGGCCGAGGCTTCGTCAGAGGCCAAGCCCGAGATAACCCTCGCCGGACGGCTTTACAAGCAACTTTACCTGACGTTGGGCACGCCTGCGATGCAGACGCGCGGACGGACGCGCGATAGCATCGCTCCAAAAGTCGGGGCCCCGGCGCCGGACTGCGGCGGAAACCGGCTTGCCTCCTCTGGCTGCAAACGTCGGAACCGGCTTTGCCTTTGTCGGCATTGAAGTCGTGCGCGCATCCGTGCAACGACGTCGCTATATCGCCGAGCTTGTGTCGCCGCATCAACTGCATCTGCTGCGTACTTACCCCCATACGTTGGAACCGGCTCAGCAAACGGACGCCGTACTCGTCCGTTTCGCCGATGGAACCGGCATGTCGTTGTCCGTGCTTCCAGGCTACATCGGCGTCGTGGTCGCTGAAGGAGGCCATGTGGTGACAGTGAACTATCTTCCCTCCCGGGCAAACGACTTGGGTTGGGAGATTTACAGCGACCGCAGGCAGGAGGTGGAAGACAGCAAGGCTCTCATGGCCAAACTCGCGCTCCACGGCCAGCTTCGATTGCCCAAGCCGACAGTGAGGGCCGTGGCAAGTGAACTCCGGCGGTACAAGCGTGTTGATCCAACGCTTGGCTTGTTCGCAGCGTATGCCTACGCGCTGTCGAACATCGACGAGGAAGTGGTCTCCGTCTATCGCCACATGTACCGCGATGGACTGCCGGTACTCTTCGATGTGGCCATGCTGGCATCTCAAGTCCCGCAAGCTGCGAAGCTCTCGCCTGAGTTAGCCGAGCCTTTGAGGCGTCTGGACTTCGCGCCTTGGATGCCGCTTCTGTCACAGGGGTGGCTTCTACTAGGAGATATCGAGCAGTTCATGCCGCCTCTTCTTAGGGAAGCTCGACGCTTCCTCCTGCCCGGTCTGTGGACTAGGTTCGCGCCGGAGGGTATGGAGCTTCTGGAAAGAAAGGTGAAGGTGAAGCGATGAGGTTGATCTTTGTTCATGGGATAGCGCAGCATGGCAAGAATCCCGATCAGCTGAAGCAGCTGTGGTACGAGGTTTTGCAGGACAACCTGCAGCTTTCTGGGACGGCTTTGCCCGCCGACTTGGAAATCGGATTCCCGTTCTACGGTGACGTGCTGTTCGACTTGACCGCTCAATTGGCGCAACCACAACCCCTCGACGTGAAGCTGAAAGGATCGGAGCGGTCACTTGTGAACACTGATCGGCTTGAGCTCGCGTTGGAACTGGCTTCCAATGCTGGAATTTCCCGACAGCAGATCGAGGCTCAGTTGCCGCCAAGTGTCCGAGAGAAGGGTCTTTTGCAGTGGGAATGGATGCATTCAGTCTTGTCGGTGTTGGATCGGTCGGTTCTCATAGGCGACATTACCCTGCAAAAAGCGACCGCTGAGGTCTATGCTTACCTGAACTACCCCGCCGTGTCGGAAGCTGTCGATGCCATCTTGAGTACTGCTTTCGTAGGAAATGGGCCGTGCGTCATCGTCGCTCATTCATTGGGCACGGTCGTCACGTACCGCGTGCTCACCGCGCTGGCCGGTGCAGTCGATGTCAGAGCGCTCATCACACTTGGCTCACCACTGGCTGAACGCCATCCGTCGCAAGTTGCCAACTCCTCTCGCCATGCCCCGCCGTGTGACGAAGTGGCAGAACGCGTACGATGACCGGGACGTCGTCGCGCTGCTGCCACTTGACCAAGCCCGATGGGACATTCAGCCCAGCATTGAGAACTTCAGCGGCGTTAGCAACAGCACGGACAACGCGCACAGCATCTCTGGGTATCTAAACGACCGACACGTGGGTCGGTGGGTAGCTAACGCCTGGATCGTCAAGCGTAAGCCAGATCGGCCAGAAGGCCCCGTTCGTTCGCTAAGCCCTCCGCTCCCTAGCGTCGCAGCCAGCCTCGCATTACCGACCACTGTGGGCACGCAGTCGTGATGGCAAGCGACTCGCTTTGATAGCAGGCAGCGTCAATCCGATTGGCGCTAACGATGGACCGCAAACCGCAACATTCAGTTCGTCCAACGTCCAGAGGCGCTGCCAACGGTAAACAGCCGCTTTCAGGCAATGAATCTGGTCATTCCGATTTCCGCAATGGGTCGCGAAGAGCCGGTCGCCTTGGCGGAAGGTCACTCGGCACCTCGTGCGGCACATCGCTGGTGAGTGACCGGTGCTGAAGGTGCAGCAATCGTTCGCCTCGCAGGATGACGAATGGCAGGTTTCGGCGGCGGCTGTCATTGGGTAGCAAAACCTGACCGACAGCTCCCAGCCTCATGCTGCCGAGTCACCTATGCCAACGTGAATCATCAGTAACTCAAGCACGAGAAATAGAGCCAGCGGGCTCCAGTTTAGAGTCTGGCACCGCCTATCGCACGTCCGCAGCCAGAGAAAGAGCAGGGTCCATGGGTTGACCAGCATAGAACCAGGGACCTTAGCCGTGAGCGCTGGAAATTTGTTCATGGCGGACAGGGATGTCGCGAAAGCGCAGCGCTCGCACTCGTGATGGCTCCGCTGAGGGCGCCGAAGGCACTCGCTTGACCGTTTCGACTCGGGCTGCTGTCTCACTCGCTTGCTATTATTTGGGAGCTGAAACCCAAGGGGTGCAGGCCATGCCGCCGCGAGGCCAGACCCCTTGCTCCGGTTGTACTAGATTCTTTTATAAAACATGAGGACTTGCGATGGAAAGACGTACCGTGGCGCTCGCCGCCTCCTTTCGGCGGTGACCTTGCTGGCAGGGTGTGCGACCCGATACCCGCGTTATCCACGCTCGGCCAACCTTGAATTCGACCGGTACAGCACAGCTGCATTGCTTCTGCTAAGCCCGCAGCCATCCGAGCGCGGCTCTTTGATCACGCCTGCTGTAGGTGAAGTGGCAACGGCCCAAATCGGCAGCCCCATGGCATCCGCACGCGAGTTCGGCTTGCGTGAAGCCGTCAGGTTGATGGTGCTCCTACGGTCGCGTGGAAGTATCGTCACGACGACGGAACCGAGGGAGATTTACACCGAGTCTTGTTGTCTCCCGGCAGCTTCATGGTGGACTTCACCAACTCACACGGTGACCGGTTTTTCGGTGAACAGCCCACTGTCCTGCAGACGTACGACGAAGGCAAGCTCGACGACATCGACGCGATCAAGGCGATGTACAAACTCACCAAGGAAGGGCAGTTGTGGGTTCTATACCGCGAGCCTGACGACACCGAAATTGAGGTGCGGCAAGTCGAAGACGCCACATGCACAGTCAAGAAGCAACGCACGGACGAACTCGGCAAGGAATTCCGGCGGGAGCTGCTGTACACGGGGCGCGCGGGCAACCAGATTACCCTGATGTACAGGGAGTTTTCCGACAACACCGCACGTCCTGCGTTCTCCCAGCAACTGCAGTACGAATTCACCCCCAATGTGGTGATCGGCTACCAGGGTGCGCGGTTCAAGATCACCTCTGCGACCAATACAGAAGTGACCTACGAGGTGCTGTCAGCGATGTCACAGTCCTGACTCTGAGCACTGAGCTCGTCCGAGTTCCTTCCACAATAAACTTCCGAAGGAATACGCCACGTGTTTGTTTCTGAGGCTTCAGACGAGATCTAGCGAGTTTGGTATGACTGGTTCGGAGTTCGGATTCGGACGTCAACTTCGGGTAGGCCACAGCCGCTCACCTTGCGCGCGAGGAGTTGTTCTCGAAGCGCAACCAGGCTGGCCTGAGTTGAGTTACCGGTGAAGGTTGTGCTTTGGTCGTTTGACCCTTCCGTTCTTGAACGACCGGTGACTTCGTCTGCGGACGATTCAGGCGCGCTAGGTCACCGATAGCAAGCAGCCTATAACGTTCTCCAAGCAGGCCCGAACCCTTCGCCGGGCCGCTGAGGCTCATCCACCACCCCGCGCCAAACTCCGCGCCACCCGTTCGCTCGCCCGGCGCAGCCTCCTTGAGCCCGGGGGGCTCCAGTACGTCGAATTCCACGTCCAGCGCCATGAGCCAGTAGACCAGGGAGTCCAGCTGGCCGGTGCCGCAGAGCATGAGGCAGTGGGTGTCGTCGATCGCTTCGAGCGTGGCGGCGGATGGGGGGATGGTTTTGGCCATCACTTCGCGCGATTGGTGCAGCACCACGCGGGCTTGCTCGCCCTGGTGCACGCCCGAGAGCGCCCCGGTCACGTAGGCGCGCAGGTCGCCAGCGGGGCGGGGCGGGGGCGAAAGTGGGTGCCGGTGCGCGGGGTGCCTTGCACGCGGTCGATGCGGAAGGTGCGCCAGTCGTCGCGCGCGGGGTCCCAGGCCACCAGGTACCAGTGGTGGCCAGTGTGCGCCAGCCCGTGGGGCTGCACCTGGCGCACCGTGGCCCGGCCGCGCAGGTCGCGGTACCAGTTGAACCCCACCTGAAGCTGGTCGCGGCAGGCGGTGGCCAGCGCCGCCAGAATGCCCGCGTCGATGGTGGAGGCCCATGCGCTGCACCGGCACGATGGCCGAGCGCAGCGCGTGGGTGCGGCGGCGCAGGCGGGTGGGCATCACCTGTTCCAGCTTCACCAGCGCGCGCAGCGAGCTTTCTTCCACCGCTCACGGTGCCGGCGGCGGCAATCTGCAGGGCAATGGCCACCGCCAGGGCCTCTTCGTCGTCCAGCAGCAGCGGCGGCAGCGAGCGCCCGGCGCGAAACGCGTAGCCGCCCGCCACGCCGCTGCTGGCGTGAATGGGGTAGCCGAGCTGGCGCAGCCGGTCGATGTCGCGCCGCAGGGTGCGTGGGTGCACCCCCAGGCGCTCGGCCAGTTCGGGGCCGGCCCAGTGGCTGCGCGTTTGCAAGAGCGAAAGCACCCGAAGCAGGCGCGAAGAGGCGGAAAGCATGTGCGCACTCTACCGTTTTATGGCGGACAGAAATTGTCCGCAATGGGCGCGACATTGTGGCCACGGGTTTGGCGCGGTGCCAGGCCCGTCGATCCCAACCCAATTCAACCCAGCCCCAAAGAAAAGGAGCCCCAAAAAGGAGCCCCAAAGAAAGGGAGCCTCTCATGTCTCACATCGTTCTCGATTGGCACCCCATGTCCAGCGCCACGCCGGTGGCCTACGCGCTCGCCGCCCGGCCCGCGCGGACACCCTGCAAGAATCCGATCAGGCGCGCGTCCACTTCCATGGCCTGCAACAGGGCGATGGCCTGCTGCATGTCCCGGTCTTGCCCCACCCGGGTCTGAATGGCGGTGGCCCTGCGCGCCAGCTTGACGCCGCTGTGGGGTGGCAGCACATCGTGCAGCATCTCTGCTGCATACCGGGCGCGTTTGGCTTTCAGGCGCGCGCGGTGAATGAGCGTGGTCGAAGCGTCGGGCTGGTTGCTGGCTTTCAGCGTGCGTTCGAGCTGTGTGCGCACGGTGGCCATACGGGCAGTGGCCCATGGGGTGCCTTTGGCCTGGTTGTGCCGCTCTCCTGCTTTGCCGTGTTTCTTGGCCTTTCTCTTCTCTGCCTTGCGGGGGGCGCCGGTGGCGCCGTTCGCGCGGGCCGCCTCGGCGATTTCCACCAGGGCATGGGCCAGGCGCAACAGCGCGGCCCCCGTGGGCGGTGAGCACAGGCTGGCGCGAACCCGTTCGCGTTGCGCGGCTTGCGCCTGCGCCACCTGGGCGACCACGCGCTGGGCCGGGCGGCGGCGGAGCGCGTCGCCCTCAACAAAGCGGGGCAGCCAGGTCGCCAGGGTTTCGATTTGCAAGACGTCCAGGTCGCGCATCTGACCCAGTGCGATCAGCAGGGGCTTCAGGTCGGCGGTGTCGGGCATGGGCCCTGTCCACGGTGAAAACAGCCAACCCGCACTGCGCCAGCGGCGCCAGCCCACGCGGGCCTGGTGTACCAGCTCGGGATCGTCGGCGTGGAGCAGGCCTGCAAGGTTGCGGGTGATTTGCTCGTAAGCGTCTGCCAGACTGGCCTGGGCGGCATGAAGGGGGGTGGCGTCGGGAGGCAGCGCGATCGCCTTCGCAGAGCGTGGCCGCAGGCGTTGGCCAAGGGCCAGGTTGTAGCCACGCTCCGCCTTGCTCGCGTCGCAAGGCAGGACGGCGATGGTCTGCGCGATGGTGTGCGCCAGGGCAAACAGCGATTCGGCCGGGCCCTGCTTGAGCTCCAGTTCAAGCTCCAGGACCGGTTGGCTTTGCTCGCCGGCCACGATATCGCCCACGTCCAGCGCCACCTCGATCCAGGCACCCTGGTAGCGGCGCAACTGCCAGGTGGTGCGGCGGCTGCGGGTGTCAAAGCACGGGCGAAGGGCGGCAAACAGTTCGCCACGGGGGTCCATCTGGCGCCACGGCGTTTCGCGCAGGGCGCGTTCGTCAAGCGCACCGCTGGCTTGCTCGCTTTCCCATTCACCGCGCGTGCTCAGGCCACCCAGGGAGGTGCCAGCCGACTTGAAGGTCTGAATCCACTTGCCCTTGGGCACGGGGCCACGCGGGCTGGGTTGCCAGGGCGCATCGCTCACGCACCGCAGGCGAAGTGCGCTGCGTTGCGTGCGCAGCGACGCCTCCGCGGTGTCGTAATAGCGGTTCCACAACCACTGGGTCTGCGCCTTGCGCCGCGCCAGCACGGCCAGGCCGCGCAGGCGGTCTTCGATGTCGGCCGCATTGGCGCCGGGCAGCAGCAGCTTGAGTTCGATTTCAGCGGAGGGCATGGCACCTGTTGGGTTGTTGACAAGGGGCAACGGAGGGCGCTGGCGCCGACCAATCGCTGCGGTGGCGTGGGGGTCTCTCTGGCTGCGCCGAGCACGCTTTGGCGCGCAAGGCGCAGCGGGGCAGCCTCACTTCTTCGGGCGCCCCGTCTTCAGCCGCTCGATGCCGGCCACGGCGTCGGTGAGCCGGTTGTTGTCCAGACCGAACAACAGGTGGATGCCGGCGCGCACCAGTTCGCCTTTCTTCACGTCCATGCCCACCGCAATGAGCCGCTTCTTCAGGGCCACCAAACGCTGGTGCTCGGTGTGCGGGAAGGTGAAACTGTCGCGCACCATTTTGATTTTCTCTGCGCGCTTGGGTGTGGTCTTGACCTTGCCGCGTTTGGCCGCGTCGGATTTCGCCTCGTTGCGCTTGGGCTTGGCCACCTCCTTCTTGGTGACGGGTGGCGGCGCCTGGGTGGTTTTGCTGGTCGGCTTGACGGCGGGTTTGGCCGCAGGCTGGGTGGCCTGCCGGGTGTTCGCGTTGGCGTTCGCTTTCACATTCGCCTGCACGTTCGCTTTAACGTTCGCCTTCGTGGCTGACCCGGAGGCCGCTTTGCCGGTTGGCTTTGAAGCCGGCTTTGGGGCAGCCTTGGTGGCCACTTTGCTGCCCACCTCCTGGGTCACCTTGGTCGCCGGCTTGGAGGATTCCGTGGCCGCTGGTTTGACCTTGGGCGCCGCCGGTGTCTTGACGGTCACCGCAGGACCGGTCTTTGGCGCGGGCCGGGTGGCGCGTTTCGCCGCTGCCTTCACCGGGGCCTTTGCGGGTGATTTTGCAGGTGCTTTTACAGGTGCCTTGGCCGGGGCTTTGGTGGTTGCACCTGGGGTCTTGTTGGGGGCCGCATTGGGGGGCGGTGCGAGGGATGCGGGTGCGGCGGCAGGGGAGCTGGTTTCGGGGGGCATGGAATTCGGGGTTGGTAAATGATATAAATAGTTTATACCGATTCGCTTTGGGCATCCATCTTGGCACCTGTCAGGCGTTGGGGTGCATGGCGTGTGGCGTTGTTCGCGGTGCCGATCCTGGTTGACAATGTCGGCAACACCCCTGGAGCCTTTCTCGCGTGAGCACATCCATGAAAGGCGATCCCCGCGCCGACGCGGCCTACCACATGGGCCTGCTGGTTGATCGGGTGCCGACCATGTTGGCCTATTTGGACCGCCAGCTCATCTGCCGGTTTGCCAACCGCGCCTATGAGACCTGGTTTGGTGCCAAGCCGGAGGATTTGCTCGGCACCACCGTGCAGAACCTGCTTGGGCCCAAGATCTTCGCGCTCAACGAGCCCTACATGCGCAAGGCGCTGGCCGGGGAGCGCCAGGTCTTCGAGCGCCTGATCCCGGGCCCCGACGGGGTGGAGCGGCACAGCCTGGCCGAGTACATCCCGGACGTGGTGGACGGCGAGGTGCGGGGGTTTCTGGTGCAGGTGACCAACCTGACCGAGCTCAAGCAAACCCAGGCCGCGCTGATCCGCGAGGCGCAGCTGCGCGGCGAGATCGAAGACTACGCGGCGAAGCTGGAGGCCTTGCTCAGTGAGCGGACCGAGATGCTCCATGTGTTGGCGCATGAGGTGCGGCAACCGCTGAACAACGCGTCGGCGGCCATGCAGAGTGCGGTGGTGGCCTTGCGGACCAAAGGCCGGGAGGACGCTTCTGCGCAGGTGGTCAAAGGGCAGCGTGTGCTGGGGGATGTGCTCAGCAGCATCGACAACACGCTGACAGTGGCCACCTTGCTGGCCCGCCCCGACCCGATACACCGCGAAGACACGGAAATCGAGACCTTGCTGCAGGTGGCGATCGCCGACATGCCGGTGGCCGAGCGCGCGCGCGTGGTGGTGCACCACGAAACCGCCACTCGAACGGCGCTCATGGACATGGGCTTGATGCGGCTGGCGCTGCGCAACCTGATCTCCAATGCGCTGAAATTCAGCCCCCAGGCGTCACCGGTGCAGGTGCGCATCAGCGATTCGGACGATCCGCCGGTGCTCAACATCGATGTGAGTGATGCGGGCCCGGGTATCGATACCGAGGTCAGGGCGAAGCTGTTCACGCGGGGCGCGCGTGGCGGCAAGGGGCAGGGGATGGGGCTGGGCCTTTACATCGTGGAGCGGGTGATGGCCCTGCACAAGGGCGCGGTCGAGCTCGTCTCCACCGGGGGCCAGGGGACCACCTTCCGGCTGACGATCACGCAGGGTGATTTTGACGACTGAGCCGGTGGGCTGCGGGTGGCCAAGGATGCCCGGGGTGGTCCTAAATGGCCTTGAGCTGGGCGCGAAAGGCGTAACCCACCCCTGATTTGGCGTGCAGTGGGGCGGTGGTCGGCGTGGCGCGTTCGATGCGGCGGCGCAGGCGGAACACGGTGCCATTCAGGCCACCTGAGGTTTCCTGCTCGGTGTCGCTGCCGAGGCTGTGCATCAGGGTTTCCCTTGGCACCACTGCGTCGTCTGCGCCGATGAAGCAATTGAGCAAAGCCAGGTCTCGCTCGCTCAATTCCACTCGGGCTCCGTCGGGGGTGATCAGCTGCTTGAGTCGCTGATCGAGCAGCCAGGTGTTTTGCAGCGGTTTGGCGGCCCCGACGCGCCTTTGGACCGCTTCGATGGCCACCTCCACCTGGTCAAACTGCACCGGTTTGGAGAGGTACATGTCGGCCCCCGCTTTCACCACCTGTTTGAAGGTGTCTGCACCCAGCCGTCCGGATACCGCCAGGATGCCCACCGAAGTGCGGCGGCGCAGCACCGTGATCAGGTCCACCCCGTCCACGCTGGGCAGCATCAGGTCGGTGACGTAGAAGTCAAAGGCGTAGGGGTTGGCGCAAGACAGCAGATCGGCACTGTCTTCAAACACGGTCACATCCACATCGAGCTGTTTCAAGTACCCGGCAAGCCCTTCCGAGAAGGGCCGGTCGTCGTCGATGAGCGCCAGGGAAGAGGAAGCATGGGTCGCAAAGGGCTGGTCAGTCGAGGATTCCATCACAAATCCCCGCGCCATTGGATTTGGCGTGACAAATCCCCGCAAATTCTGCCTTCGCAAATCAATTTGCGTCCGACTACTGAGCAGTGTACTTACCAATTGCTGCGGGCGTGCCTGTCCACAGACCACCTGCCCAACCTGGACAAGAAAATGAAAAATCTCACTGTGAAGAAGCCACTCTCGCTTGCCTTTGGGGTGCTGGCGGCCCTGGTGCTGTGTGTCAGTCTGCTGGGGCTTCGCAGCCTGGGCAGTGCCGACACGTATTTTTCCGATTACGTCAGCGGCGCGGCAGCGCGGCAAGCCCTGGTGCAGGAGGTGCGAGACGCGGCCAACCAGCGTGCCGTGGGGGTGCGCAACATGGTTCTGGTGCCCTCCGAGGCCGAGCGCGATCTGGAGCGCGGCGCGGCAGAGAAAGGGCTCGCCGCGGTGCAGGAGGCGCTGGGCCGCCTGGCGACGTCGGTGGCGCAGAGCGCCGATGCGACCGATCAGGAGCGCAGCTTGCTCGCCGCGCTCACCAGCGCCGAGCAGGCGTACAGCCCGGTGGCGCTGGCGATCGTCAAGCTCGCTTCGAAAGGCCAGAATGAGCAAGCCATCGAGAAGATGAACAACGAATGCCGCCCGCATCTGGCCGCGCTGCTGTTGGCCGCCGTGAACTATGTGTCCTACACCAAGGCGGTGGCCGAGAGGGGGCTGGAGGAGTCCGCCAGCTCTTACGCGGCGCAGCGGGCCATTCTGATCGCCATTTGCGGGTTGGCGGTGTTGGCCGCGGCGGCCCTGGGCTGGCTGATCACCCGCCGCCTGATGAAGTCACTGGGCGCCGAACCCGTGGACCTCAGCGAGGCGGCCCAGCGCGTTGCGCAGGTGATCTGAGCACCGTGAAGGGCGCCGACGCGGCCGCCCCTGGTAGCGTGCTGGCCTCCATGGGGCAGATGCAAAGTCAGCTCGTGGGCCTGATTGGCCAGGTGCGCCACTCGGCTGAGAGCATCGCCACGGCGAGCGCAGAAATTGCCCAGGGCAACAACGACCTCTCCGGGCGCACCGAGCAACAGGCCTCGGCGCTGGAAGAAACCGCCGCTTCCATGGAGGAGCTGAGCTCCACCGTGAGGCAAAACGCCGACAACGCCCGCCAGGCCAACCAGTTTGCCCATGGCGCCAGCACGGTGGCCGCCAAAGGGGGGTGAGGTGGTCAACCGCGTGGTGGAAACCATGAAGGGCATCAACGAGAGCTCCAGGCGGATTGCCGACATCATTGGCGTGATCGATGGCATCGCGTTCCAGACCAACATCCTGGCCCTGAATGCGGCGGTGGAGGCCGCGCGCGCGGGAGAGCAGGGGCGCGGTTTTGCGGTGGTGGCGTCCGAGGTGCGCAATCTGGCCGGGCGATCAGCGGAGGCGGCCAAGGAAATCAAGGGCCTCATCGGCGCCAGCGTGGATCGCGTGGAAGAGGGCTCGGCCTTGGTCGATCAGGCGGGCACCACGATGACCGAGGTGGTGGATTCGATTCGGCGCGTGACCGACATCATGGGCGAGATCAGCGCGGCCAGCAACGAACAGAGCCAGGGCGTGAGCCAGGTGGGCGATGCCGTCACGCAGATGGATCAGGCCACCCAGCAAAACGCCGCGCTGGTCGAGCAGAGTGCGGCGGCGGCCGACAGCATGCGCAACCAGGCACAGGAGCTTGTCAAGGCGGTGGCGTTGTTCAAGCTCTGAGGGCGTTGCCGACGGGGTCGGTTGAGTCCGTCTGGCGGCAGGAAAAGCCAAGGTATCGCGCCGGCCAGGGGCCTGCGGCCGCCTGGCCGCTCGGCGCACGGGTCGCCCACCCTCAGGGCGAAGTCTCGCCGAGGCTGTTGCGCTGATTCATGGTTTCGCAGATCGCGCGAATGCGCGGGCGCATGAGCCGCGCCACTTCTTCTCGGCGGTGGGACTCCAGGCGGCCGGAAATGGCCGCCACGCTGATCGCGGCAATCGGGTTTTCGGGTGGAAAGGCGATGCCGATGGCGGCGGTTCCCGGTGTGGCCACGCTGTCCAGGCAGGCGTAGCCTTTTTCGCGCCCGGCCTTGATCGCCTCGCGCAGAAACGGCGCGGTGACGAATCCGTACTTCTCGTATTTGAACTCGTTGGCCTGCACGATGGCCTCGGCCTCGTCGGGTGGCAGCGCGCACAGAATCGCCAGCCCGCCCGCCCCCACGCCCAGCGGGCGGCGGATGCCCACGTCCAGCGCCAGCGACTTGATCGGGTAGTCGCCGATGGCGCGGTAGGTGCACACGGCCTCCAGCCCGCTGCGCTCGCTGAGGTAGATCGTGTCTTGCGTGACCTCGGCCAGTTGCTCCAGGCTGCCCTCGCACAACTCGGACAGGCGGTAGCGCGGTTTGGCCAGCAGGCCCAGCTCGTACAGCAAGGGGCCCAGGTAGTACTTGCGGGTGTGCTCGGCGCGGGTCACCAGGCCCTCGGCCTCCAGCCGGTGGAGCATGCGAAAGCAGGTCGACTGGGGCAGGCCGCTGGTGGTCGCGATCTCACCGATGCGCATGCCGCCTTGCCCACGCGACGCCACGATACGGAGCATGGACACGACACGCTCGATGCTTTGGGTGCCGCTTCTAGGGGCGCCACTATGTGGCGGTTCTTTTGTCTCTTTGGCGACCGATTTGGGCTTTTTATCCATAAAGCGTTTGTAGATTGAATCCACATTGTGGACAACTTGGGGTTTACCCGGTCATTTTCATCCGACTCCCACCCTCTAATAAGTCATCCCCCGATCTTTGCAATCGCCACATTGTGGACTACTTGGTGAAAATGGCATGGCTTACACGATGACCGAAAAAATCCTTGCACGGGCCGCAGGCGTTCCTGCGGTGCGGGCAGGTGACGAAATCCTGGCGCGGCCCGATTTCGTGATCGCTTACGACTTTCCCGGCTACACCGACGTCTTCTTCAAGGAGGCCAAGGAAGAATTCGGGGTCGACAAGGTGCCCAGCCCGGAGCGCTTCGTGCTCTTCATCGACCACATGGTGCCTGCCGCTGCGCCCAAGGAGGAGGAGCTCCACAAAATCACCCGCGCCTGGGGCAAGGAGCAGGGCGTGCCGGTGCACGAGCGCGAGGGCATCGGCCACCAGGTCTCGGCCGAACTCGGCTACGCGACCCCCGGTGCCTTTGCCGTGCACTTCGACGGCCACGTGAGCCAGCTCGGCGCCTTTGGCACCCTGGCCATGGGCGCGCGCAAAAGCGTGCTCGAAACCTTTGTCTCCGAGCGCATGGCCATGGTGGTGCCCGGCACGGTCAAGATCGAGATCACTGGCACCGTGCAACCGGGCGTGATGGCCCGCGACATTTTTCACCACCTCGTTCGCGTGCTGGGGCCTTCGTCTTGCCGCTTCAAGGTGGTTGAGTTGTGCGGCCCTGTGATCGACGCCATGAGCATCGAAGGGCGCCAGACCATTTGCGGGCAGGCCATGTTCCTGGGCGCCACCACTATGCTGATCGCGCCGGACGCAAAAACGCTGGAGCACGCCGCCACCCGCGCCAAGATCGCGCTCGACCCGGTCTACCCCGACGCCGATGCCGTTTACGACCGCGTGGTGACGGTGGATGTGAGCGGGCTGGCGCCCATCGTGGTGGCGCCGCCGAGCCCGGCCAACACCCGCGACCTCACCGAGTACGCAGGCACCGAGGTGCACATGGGTTACCTCGGCAGCTGCGCCAGTGGCCGGCTGGAGGATTTGCGCGCGGCCGCGCAGGTGCTCAAGGGGCGCAAGATCAAACCGGGCTTCCAGCTGCATGTGGTGCCGACCTCCCAGGCCATCATGTCGCAGGCGGCCAGTGAAGGCCTGATCTCCACGCTGGTGGACGCCGGCGCGTTCATCAGTTCGTCCAGCTGCGACTACTGCTATGGCCGCATCGCCACCATGACCGACGGCCAGCGCGCCGTCTCCACCGGCACGCTCAACACCCCCGGTCGCATGGGCAGCGCCGATTCCGAAATCTTCATCTGCAACGCCGCCGTGGTCGCCGCCTCCGCCCTGGAAGGCCGCATCGCCGACCCGCGCCCCTATCTCGCACAAGGAGGTGCGCAATGAGCTTGCCCACCCTGCATGGCCGTGCGGCCTGGGTCTTCACCGAGGACGATTTCGACATCGACCTGATCGTCGGCATCAAGAACATCAAGATCACCGATATCAACGAGCTGGCGGCCGTGACGATGAGCAGCTACGACCCCGACTTTGCCCAGACCGTGGCCAAGGGCGATCTGCTGGTGGGCGGTGAGAACTTCGGCTATGGCCATCCGCATTACCCCGCCATGCGCGCCATGCGCCACCTCGGCGTGGCCGGCGTGGTGGCCGAATCGTTCTCGCCCGGTTTCTTTCGCGGCGAGATCAGCATGGGCTTTCCCCTGATTGCCTGCCCGGGCATCCGGTCGGCCACGCAGCGCTGGGACAGCCTGCAGGTCGACTGGGCGCGCGGCGTGGTGGTCAATGAGCGCACGGGCGTGGCGCTGCCTTTCGAGCCCTGGACATCGACCGAACGCGCCACGATCGAGGCCGGCGGGTTCACGCCGTATCTCCAGGCGCGGCTGGCGCGCGAGCGCGCCCAGACCGCCGCGGGCGCAGCCGGGAAGGGCGCCTGACATGTTGCAGATGATTGTCAGCGGCGTCGCCCTCGGCGCCATCTACGGCCTCATCGCCCTGGGCATCGTGATGGTGTTCAAGGCCACGGGCATTCTCAACTTTGCCCATGGCGAAGCGGCCATGTTGTCGGCCTTCGTGGCCTACACGCTGTTCAGCATGGGTCTGCCGCTGTGGGCGGTGGTGCCATTGACGCTGCTCTTTGGTGCGGCGCTGGGCATGGCGATCGAGCGCTTCATCATCCGGCGCTTCATCGGCAAGCCATTGCTTTCCTCGGCCATCTGTACGCTGGGGCTGTTCCTGGTGTTCGGTGACATGGCGATCTGGGTCTGGGGCAAGGACACGCAGGAACTGCCCAGCCTGTTTCCCGCCGCGCCCATCGAGTTCGCCGGGGTGATCGTCTCGGGCATCGACCTGGGCATCGTGGCCGTCTGCGTGACGCTGGCCGCCTTGCTGTTTGCCTTCTTCCGCTTCACGCGGCTGGGCATCGCCATGCAGGCCACCATGGAAAACCCCACGGCCGCGCGCCTCATGGGCATTCCGATCAAGCGCATCTACGCGCTGGCCTGGGCGCTGTCGCACGTGATCGCCGCCACCGCCGGGCTGTTGATCGCACCCCTGACTTTTGTGCACTTCTCCATGATGCAACACGCCCTGCATTTCGCCTTCGCCGCAGCGGTGTTGGGCGGCATCGGCAGCATGCCCGGCGCGCTTCTGGGCGGCGTGATCATCGGGGTCACCTCCAACCTGACCGGGTTGTACCTGTCGTCGGCCTGGAAGGACGCGGTGCCCTTCATCGTGATGTTGGCCATTCTGATCCTGCGTCCGCACGGCCTGCTGGCCCGCGCGCAGATCAAGAAAGTCTGAGGGCTCCCGCATGAACAAACTGTTTGATTCCCATCCCTGGCTCGGGCCGCTGCTCTTCGTGCTGGCCTTCGTGCTGGCACCGCTGGTGCCCGGGGGCTATGTGCTCTACATCTTCACCCTGGTGATCATCTACACCCTGGGTTCGTTTGGCACCAACATCCTCACCGGCTACACCAACCTCATCTCGCTGGCCGGCGCGGTGTTCTTCGGTATCGGCGCCTATGGCACGGCGATTCTCACCAGCCACTTCGGCGTGCCGCTGGTGCTGTCGATGTTTCTCGCCGCGGCCATCGCCACGGCCGTGGGGCTGTTGCTGGCGGTGCCGGTGTTGCGGCTGGAAGAGGTCTTTCTGGCCATTGCCACGCTGGGCTTCGTGATGATTTCGGTGGAGATCGCCAAGTCCAGCGGCGAGATCTCCGGTGGTGAAAACGGCATGGGCGCGCCCGGCCCCACGCTGTTTGGCTGGGCACTCGATGAGCGGGCGTACCACGTCTTCACCGCGGTGGTGCTCGCCGGCGCCCTCTGGCTGGCGCGCAACCTCACGCAAAGCCGCTTCGGTCGCGGACTGCTGGCCATCAAGGGCAGCGAGACCGCCGCGCGCGCCCTGGGGCTCAACACCACCTCGCTCAAGCTGGTGGCCTTCAGCGTGTGCGCCTTCTACACCGGCCTGTCGGGCGCGCTCTACGCCCCGCTGGTGCGCTTCATCGACCCTTCGCTGTTCAGCATCATGGTGTCGATCAGCTTTGTGTCCATGGTGATCGTGGGGGGGCTGGGGTCCATCCTGGGCTCGGTGCTCGGTGCGGTGTTCGTGATCGGCGCGCCCCAGTTGCTCACCTACATCGGCTTCGATCAGTTCCAGCGCGCGCTGTATGGCGTGGCGATGATTCTGGCGCTGATGTTCCTGCCCGATGGCCTGGCCAGCTTTTTCAAGAGCCGGCGCCTGCCCGGGGCCGACGCCGCCACCGATGGAGGCGCGAAATGAGCGAAACCGTGCAAGACCCGGTGGTGGCCGCGGCGGTGCAGCGCACGCGCGCCAACGGCGCCCAGCCGTTGCTCAGCATCCAGGGCGTGCGCATGGCCTTTGGTGGCATCGTGGCGGTGCAAGACGTGGGCTTCGATGTGATGCCCGGCACGGTGCACGCACTCATCGGCCCCAACGGGGCCGGCAAGACCACGATGCTCAACTGCATCAGCCGTTTCTACACGCCCCAGCAAGGCACGATGCGCTACCGCAGCGCGGCGGGCGAGATCGAGTTGCTGGGCTGCAAGGCCCACCAGGTGGCGCGTCTGGGCATTGCCCGGACATTCCAGAACCTGGAGCTGTTCGCCGAGCTCACGGTGTTTGACAACGTGCTGATCGCGCGGTCCATGGCCATGCGCGCCACGCTGGCCGAGGCCCTGCTGGGTCTGCCACGCCAGCGCCGCGAAGAACGCGAAGAGCGCGAGCGGGTGTTGGCGGTGCTGGAAGAGCTCAACCTGCAAGACCATGCCCATGCCATCGTGCGCGACCTGCCCTATGGCACGCAAAAGCTGGTCGAACTCGCCCGCGCCATGGCGCTGCAACCCCGCCTCATGTTGCTGGACGAACCCGCAGCCGGCATGAACAACCGCGAGATCGACGCGCTGGGCGAAACCCTCAAGCGCCTGCAGGCCCGCGCGCAGGCCACGCTGCTGCTCATCGAACACAGCATGCCGTTGGTGATGTCCATCTCGGACACGATCACCGTGATGCACAACGGCGCTTTCCTGGCCCAGGGCACGCCCCGGGAAATCGAAACCCACCCGGCCGTGGTCGAGGCCTATCTCGGAGGAGGCAAAAGTGGCAAACGGCGTTGAAAGCAAATCCGCACCGGCCTTGCTGAGCGTGGACAACCTGAGCGCGGGCTACGGCAAGATCCGCGCCCTGCACGGGGTGAGTCTGCGCGTGCCGCAGGCCAGCATCGTGTGTGTGCTGGGGGCCAACGGCGCGGGCAAGACCACGCTCTTGCGCGCCTTGTCGGGCCTGCTGCCGGTTGACGAAGGCCGGGCCGACTTTGACGGGCAGTCGATCGCCAATGTGCCAGCCGAAACGCTGGTGCGCCGCGGCATTGCCCACGTGCCCCAGGGCCGCATGGTGTTTGCGCAGCTCACCGTGCACGACAACCTCGTGCTGGGCGGATTCACCCGCCCGGCCGCCGAGGTGCGCCGGGACATTGACCGGGTGTTGGGCTATTTCCCGCGGCTCAAGGAGCGCATCACCTCGCGCGCGGGCACGCTCTCGGGCGGTGAACAGCAGATGCTGGCCATTGCCCGCGGCCTGCTCGCCAAGCCCCGGCTGTTGATGCTTGATGAACCCTCCATGGGCGTGGCGCCCATTCTGAAGGATGCGATCTTCGACACCCTGCGCGCGATTCGCGACCGCGAAAACCTCACGCTGCTGATCGTCGAGCAAGACGCCGACATCGCACTCGACATTGCCGACGAGGGCTACGTCATCGAGACGGGCCGCGTCGTCATGCAGGGCCCCGCCGCCGAACTGGCCGGCAACGAAGACATCCGCCGCGCCTACCTGGGCGGCTGAGATCCGCACCCCAACCCGCTTCTTTTCCCACCGGTAACCACAGGAGACATCACCATGACATTGCGCACCCAACGCCGCCGCTTGCTGACCGCCACCGCGGCGGCCTGCCTGCTCGCCACCGCTTCCCTGAGCGCCCACGCCTTTGAAAACAAGGCCGAAGGCGTGATGGCCCAGGAGATCGTGCTCGGCTCGTCCCAGCCGCTGTCGGGCACGCTGGCCTACATGGGCAAGGCCGTGGACGAAGGCATGCGCACCTACTTCGACATGGTCAACGAGCAAGGCGGCGTGAACGGCCGCAAGATCAAGCTCATCACCTACGACGACGAGCTCAAGCCCGCCAAGTCGGTGGCCAACGCCAAGCTGCTGGTCGAGCGCGACAACGTGTTCGCCATGGTGGGCAACATCGGCCACGCCACCAACATCAGCGCCTACGAGTACAGCTCCACGAAGAAGGTGCCCACCATCGGCGCCTTGAGCATTTCCGACCTCACCTCCAGCCCGCCGCGCGATCTTTTGTTCGTGCTGCCGTCGCCGCAGTCCACCGAAACCGCGGCCTACATCGACCACGCCGTGGACGTGCTCAAGGCCAAGAAGATCGCCATGCTCTACCAGAACGATGGCTGGGGCAAACCGGCCTACGACATCGCGGTCAAGCAGATGGAAAAGCACGGCATGAAGCTGGTGGAAGCCCAGACCTTCGAGCGCTTCGCCACCGACCTGACCTCGCAGGTGTTCAAGCTCAAGCAGGCCGAGCCCGATGTGGTGATCGTGTATGCGCTGGGTCAGGAAGCGGTGCAGTTCTTTCGCGGCGCCGAGAAAATGGGCTGGAACCCCACCGTGTTTGGCGCGGGTGGCCTGAACGATCCGAAGTTTGTCGGCTTGCTCGGCAAGACCCAATCCAAGCTGTATGTGGCCTCCTACTACGACGCGGTGGACGGCAACAACCCGGCCATCAAGTCGTTCTTCGAGCGCTACACCAAGCTCTACCCCAAATCGGCCCCGACCTCGATGGCGCTCATGGGCTACTCGGCCGCCGCGGTCACGGTGGAAGCCCTCAAGCGCGCGGGTGCCGAGCCCAGCCGCGCCAAGGTGGTGACCGCGCTCGACGGCATGACCGACTTCGACCAGCAGATCGGTCCCAAGATCACCTTCCAGCCGGTGAACGCGGGTCCCTATGCGCGCCGCGGCCAGACCGGCGTGGCGCTGATGGAGCTCAAGGACGGCAAATTCGTCTCCATGGGCAACTACATCGATCCCGTCAAACGTTGAGGAGCGCGCCATGAGCACCAACCCCAGAAAAGCGCTCCGTGAGCGCATCCAGTCCGGCCCCACCTTCTGGATGGCCGGGGCGCAAGACGCCCTGTCCGCCCTGCTGGTGGACCAGTCGGAGTTCGACGGTATCTTCAGCACCGGCTTTGGCATCTCCGCTTCCCTGCTTGGCCAGCCCGACATGGAGGTCTACACCCTGAGCGAAAACGTCGCGGTGGTGCACCACATCGTCAGCGCGGTGAAGAAGCCCGTGTTCGCCGACGCCGACACCGGCTATGGCAACGTCATCAACGTGGCCCGCACCGTGCGCGAGTTCGAGAAGGCGGGCGCCGCCGCGATCTCGATCGAAGACCAGATCAGCCCCAAGCGATGCCCGGCCGCGGCGGCGGTGACCCCGGTGGTTTCCATTCCCGACGCCGTGGCCCGCATCAAGGCTGCGGTCGACGCGCGGGTCGACCCCGATTTCCTGATCGTGGCGCGCACCGACGTGGCCGACCCGGAAGAGGCCATCGAGCGCGCCGCGCGTTTTGCCGAGGCCGGGGCCGATCTGATCCAGCCCATTTCCCGCACTTTCAAGGGCTACGAAGACCTGGTGCGCCTGCGCGATGCCTGCGGACGCCGGCTCTCCTTGCAGCTCATGCAGGGGCTGTGGATGTCGCGCCTGACACGCTCGCAGATCGAGGAGGTGGCGGCGTTTGCCACCTACCCGGTGGTGACGCTGATGAGCACGGTGCACGCCCTGCAAAAGAACCTCGCCACGCTGGCCGCGCGCCGCACCGGCGACGTGGACGGCTTGCCCTGCGGGCAGACCACCATGGCCGAGTTCAAGGAAGTGATCGGCTGGAAGGCGATGGAAGAGCGGCAGGCCCACTACGAGCTGGCCGAGCAGGCCTGAGCGCCTGAGGCGTATCGCCGCATTGCCATGTACCCGCGCCGCCGCCCGAAGCGGTGGCGCTGAGCGCACGACCCACACCGAAACCCCCACCTTTCCAATGCCCACGGTCCTGCAGCCGCGGCGCCTTGCTGGACAGCATGTCGACCATGACGGTGGCGCCAATGGCCTGTGGCTGCGACGGTGCGCACTGCCACCTAGTGTGCTGTCCCGCAAATAACTTGCATATGAAACCGCGCCTTCGCACCCATGGCGGCGTTGCAAATCCTCGCGATAGCACGAGCTATCACTGCGGTTTGCGCCTGCCCTGGGCGCGAATCCATCGGTTTCATTTCATGCAACTATTTGCGGGACAGCACACTAGCCGCTTCCACCTGCGGCGTCGGGCACAAGCTGGAGTGTTCCCCCGGCTTCCTGCGGTTTCAATGGCAGCAAGCTGGCGCCATTGACCCTGCCAGCTTCCAGTGCGTGGACGTGCCTTGACTGGGTGCGGTGCCAGGTGCAGTGCCAGGTGCGGGTGGCGTGCCAGGGGGCTCAGGGCTGGGGCCCGGTCCAGCGTTGGGTGACCACGAGGTCTGTGGCCTCGCCGGGCCACAACTCGATCAGGTACGAATCCTGACCGTCCATGCCATCGGCCGATACGCTGGCCAGGTTGCGAAATGCCACACGCACGCGGTAGCTGCCCGGCGCCAGGATTTGGTCGAGCACCGCTGTGCCGGTGCACTCGTGAATTTGCAGTTGCCCCGTGGGCAGGTCGAGCGAGCATGTCACCTCGTGGTCGGGCGCAACCGAGGGCGCTGGGGGCGGCGCGTCGTGAACCGCCAGCTCAACCTCGACCACCATGTCGCGCAGTGGGCAAATGGCCACCAGGTGGGGGGCGACCTGGCAGCGGTTGTTCACATCGTCGTCGGTCCACACGGTTGGCGGGCTGGGGTGCAGGCCACCGTCTTGCAGATAGAACTGGTGGTAGTCGGCAAAGAGCGACAGCGTGTGGCGCAGCAAGATGGTCATGGGTGAGACGGGGGTGGGTTGGGTGTGGGAGGAGGGTGAGTGGGGGCGGGGTGGCGATGTTGAAAGGTGGCGTCATCAATGCGGCTTCATAGGTGCGACGTCATAGGTGCGACGTCATAGGTGCGACGTCAGGAGGCCGCACGCCAATCGGGTCACCCGTTTGCTTCGGGTTGTGTGGGGTGACAACCATAATGGGTCGGCAAGCGAACCCATGCGTTTTTTGAGGTGCCTGATCATGTCTGAAGCCTATATCGTCTCTGCCGTTCGAACCGCCGGGGCCGCCGTGGCGGCCGCCTGGCCGGGTGGCACCCTGTTGAACTGTCGGCCCAGGTGCTCAACGCGCTGGTGGACCGCACCGGCATCGACCCCGCGTTGGTCGAAGACGTGATCATGGGCTGCGTGAGCCAGGTGGGCGAGCAGTCGACCAACGTGGCGCGCAACGCGGTGATGGCGTCGAAGCTGCCCGAATCGGTGCCCGGCACCTCGCTGGACCGCCAATGCGGCTCGTCGCAGCAAGCGGTGCACTTCGCGGCGCAGGCGGTGATGTCGGGTTCGATGGACGTGGTGATCGCCGCGGGCGTGGAGTCGATGACGCGGGTGCCGATGTTCAGCCCCTCAGCCCTGGCGCAGAAAGCCGGGCTGGGTTTTTACCAGAGCGAGTCCATCAACCGGCGGTACAACGACGTGGTGTTCAGCCAGTTCACCGGTGCCGAGATGATCGCGAAGAAATACGGCTTCGTGCGCGAGGACCTGGACCGCTTTGCGCTGCAAAGCCACCAGCGCGCCATCGCCGCCACGCAGGCCGCTGCCTTCGAAGCCGAGATCCTGCCCTTGCCGGTGCGCACCGCCGAAGGCGTGGACACGGACGACATCCACCGGGTGGACGAGGGCATCCGCTTCGACGCGTCGCTGGAATCGATCGGCAATGTGAAGCTGCTGCAGGAAGGCGGCGTCATCAGCGCGGCCAACGCGAGCCAGATCTGCGACGGCGCCACGGGCGTGATGGTGGTGAACGAGCGCGGGCTCAAGGCGCTGGGGGTCAAGCCGCTGGCGCGCATCCACCACATGTCGGTGATCGGCCACGACCCGGTGATCATGCTGGAGGCGCCGATTCCGGCCACCGAACGCGCGCTCAAGAAGGCCGGCCTGAAGATCGACGACATCGATCTGTACGAGGTCAACGAGGCCTTCGCCTCGGTGCCACTGGCCTGGCTCAAGGCGCTGGGGGCCGATGCCGAGCGGCTGAATGTGAATGGCGGCGCCATTGCGCTGGGCCATCCGCTGGGCGGCTCGGGCACCAAGCTGATGACCACGCTCATCCACGCGCTGGGTGCGCGCGGCAAGCGCTACGGTCTGCAGACCATGTGTGAGGGCGGTGGCATGGCGAATGTGACCATCGTCGAGCGGCTCTGAGGCAAGGCCACCCCGTCGGATTGTTCTCTTGGACGCCGCTTGTATGAATGCCTCAGTCGTTGCAGTCAGCGCCAGCCCGATTCATGGTTTTTCCAAGCAGCGGGTCCGCAAGATTCGCTTGCTGGCCGGGCTGGGTGTCGAAGGCGATGCGCACTGCGGCGTGACGGTCCGGCACCGCTCTCGCGTGGCCCAGGACCCCACTCAGCCGAACCTGCGACAAGTGCATCTGATACAGGAGGCGCTCTTTGACGCGCTTCGTCAGCAATCCTTTGAGGTCGAGCCGGGTCAGCTCGGTGAAAACATCACCACACGCCACCTCGATCTGTTGGCCTTGCCTGCGGGTGCCGAACTCCACATCGGGCGTTGCGCCGTGGTCAGACTCACCGGCTTGCGCAACCCGTGTGAACAACTCAATCGGTTTCAGGATGGGTTGATGGCGGCCTTGATCAGCCGGTCGCCCGACGGGAGTCTGGTTCGCAAGGCTGGGGTCATGGGGGTCGTCCTCGCCGGCGGTGTTGTCACACCGGGCGACCCCATCGCCGTCAAGCTGCCGGCTGGGCCATTCCGGGCTCTGGACCGGGTGTAGCGGGTGCGTGGACTTCATTTGACTGGCTCGCGCGGGCGGTGGTTGAATGGGCACCCGGTGCCGCCTGCAGCGTTCGAGCGGCTGGAAAGACGTCCATTCGGTCCCGTGTGAAGAGCGAGAAGGCAAGCAATGACCCCTGAATCCATGACTGGGTTGATCGAAACCCTGCGCCTGCGGTTTGAGAAACACATGGCGCGACACGAAGGCATTGCCTGGGCCGAAGTGCAGGGCGTTTGCATGCCTATCCGGCCGCGCTCAAGGCGCTGGGCCAGATGGAGCGCACAGGCGGCGAGCCCGATGTGACCGGGCAAGACGAGGCGAGTGGGGGATTGGTTTTCTGCGACTGCAGCCCCGAGAGCCCGGCAGGTCGGCGCAGTCTTTGCTACGACCGGCAAGCCCTGGACGGAAGACGGGCGAACAAGCCCGCAGGCTGCGTGACCGAACAGGCTGCGGCCATGGGCATTGGGCTGCTGGATGAAGCGCAGTACCGCGCGCTGCAGGCGCTGGGGGCATTTGATCTGAAGACCTCCAGCTGGATCGCCACCCCGGCCGATGTGCGCGCCCAGGGCGGCGCGCTGTTCTGTGACCGCCGGTATGGCCAGGTTTTCACGTACCACAACGGTGCCGAGTCGTACTACGCAGCGCGGGGCTTTCGGGGGCGGCTCGTGGTGTGAGCTTGAGCGGCGCGGCGGTTCAGGCGTGGGTCTGGTGCCAGAAACACCGGGACGGCAGCGCCGGCACCGCCGCAATTGACTTAGACTTGCGCCCCATGTTTGTGGACCTGTTCAGAAACCGTTTGATGGCATGGGTTGCGTGTTTCGCGCTCCTGCTGGGTGCGCTGGCGCCCACGGTTTCCAGGTACCTGGCCGCGGTGGATGGCGTGCCTCCTGCCTTCCTTGACATCTGTTCGATACAGACCGAGCGCCAGGCCTCGGCGGGAGCGCCCAAGGCGCCGGGCGACCCGTCGGATCCCCAGACGATGGACCGGTGTGCCTACTGCGTGTTGCTCGCGCATGCGCACGCGGTGCTTCCCGGTGGCCTGGCCTGGGTGTTCATGCCCGCGTTGCGCCATGGGCTTCCACCGCTGTTTTTCTCCGCGCCGACCCCGCAGCACGCGTGGTCCGCGGCGCTTGCCCGCGCACCCCCCGCCGCACTGAGCTGATCCGGCGTTCATCGCCACCAGTTGCTGCGCAGACGGGCGCTGAGCGCGATGGCGCTGAGGCTTGACTGCGCGCCTGACCGTTCCCCGTTTTCAGTCTTTGGCAGCCCCTCGGCGGGGCCAATTTGCGACTGCCTTGCGGCAGCCCTCGGAGCATTGCGTGGGCTTTTCATTCCGTTTCCTCTCCACCGCCGCCCGCGCCCGCGCGTGCGCACCGGTCATGCCGATGAACGCCCTTCGTCGGCCTTCCTGGTTTCGCTGGTGGGCGGTGCGCCTGCTGGTGCTGGGTCTGGCGTGTGCGCCGCTGTTCGGGCAGGCTTCGCGCACCGCTGCGCCAAGCGCCAACGACCTGTTGGCGCAGGCGGTGGCCACCTCGATCTGCTCTGTCGACAGCGCCCCTACGGCCGAGGCACACCTTTCCGGGGAGCGGGGCAAGCACTGCCTGAGCCCGTGTATGGGGCTTTGCGCCGCCTTGCCGGCGAGCTGGGCCGGCCTGACCGTTGCCACCGAGTCTGCGCGGGGCGCGCTGTCTGTGTCTGGCCGCGCCCGGCCAGCATGGGGCGCGAGTTCCCTGCGGTTGCCGCTTTCCCGGGCGCCTCCGGCCATCTCCATCTGAACCGGTTGTTGTTTGGCCCGGTCGTGTGTCGACCGCGGCCCATCGTTTCTTATGGAGTTTCAGACATGTCTTCAACGATTTCTGCGCCCGCCCAGGGCGCCGCTTCCTCGCGCCTGTACCGTGCGCTCTGGCGCTGGCATTTTTTTGCCGGCCTGTTTGTCGTGCCCTTTCTGGTGATGCTCACGTTGACCGGTCTGGTCATGATGGTCTATGCCGATCAGAGCAACGAAAAGGGCTGGGTGACCGATGTGGCGGTGGGCAACGCCGCGCTGCCGGTTTCTGTGCAAGCCGAGGCCGCGCTGGCTGCCGTTCCAGGGGGCCAATTGCTGACCTACATTGCACCGCAGGCCGCCCACCGCCCGGCCTTCTTCGACGTGTCGGCGCAGGACAAACGCTGGGTGGTGGCGGTGGATCCTTACACCGCCCACGTGATGCAGCGCGTGGACCCGGACCGCACGGTGCGCGCCATCGCCGAGGACATTCACGGCACGCTGCTGATCGGCGATCTGGGCGATCGCCTGATCGAGACCGCGGCATCGCTGACCGTGATCCTGATCGTGACGGGGATCTACCTCTGGTGGCCGCGCCAGGGCGGCGTGCTGCCGGCCCTTCTGCCCGATTTCTCCTTGCGAGGACGCGGATTCTGGCGGGAGATCCACAAGGCCATCGGGGTGTGGACGGCCTTGATCCTGCTGCTGTTCACGCTCTCGGGTCTGTCCTGGGCGGGCATCTGGGGCGAGCGCTACGCCAAACCCTGGGGCTCGTTCCCCACCACCAAGTGGGACAACGTGCCGCTGTCCCACCAGACGCACGCCTCACTCAACCACACCGCTGTGCACGAGGTGCCCTGGACGCTGGAGTCCACACCGCTGCCCGCGTCCGGCTCCGCGGCGGGGGCTGCCGCCTTGTCGCAACCGGTGACGCTGGACACGGTGGCGAGCTGGGCCAGGGCCCATGGGTTTTCGGGCCAGTACAAGCTGTCGGTGCCCACCAGCGACGAGGGTGTTTTCACCGTGGCCTACGACGCCCGCAACCAGGACAGCGCGTCCCCGTCGGGTGACCGCTTTGTCCATATCGATCAATACACAGGCAATGTCCTGGCCGATGTGCGGTTTGCCGACTATCCCTTGCTGGGCAAGGTGATGGCCTGGGGCATTGCCTTGCACAAAGGCATGGCAGGCTGGTTCAACTTCGCTTTCAACCTGGTGTATCTGGCGCTCACGGTGTTGCTCTGTGTGTCGGGTGTGGTGATGTGGTGGAAGCGCCGCCCGGTCGGGTCGTTGGGCGCTCCCCAGTTGCCCAAGGGCTTTCGCCTGACCGCCGGGGCGGCCATGGGGGCGATTGCGCTGGGGCTGATGTTTCCCTTGGGTGGTGCCGCCATCGGGGTGTTCGCGGTCGTCGATTTCCTGGTGCACCGCGCTGAGAGGCCTGTGTCGCCGCAACCAAGCTGAGGGCGGTCTTGTTCACACGCGGGTCCGTCGGGTGGTGGCGTGCCGGTGGCCAAATGCCGCCGCCACGCTGTAAATTACGCCGGTATGACCATGGTCAACCCCGCTCTATCCACCGCCACCGCTGAAATGCGACGGTACCGTGGCGACCACGGTCACCACGAGCATGCCCATGCGCAGTTGCTTTTTGGTGTTGACGGTGCCTTGGACGTGGAGGTCGATGGGCACCTCATGCGTGTGGATGCCACGACGGGCCTGGTCGTGCCGGCCGGTTCGTCGCATGCGTCTTTCTCTCGCCATGGGGCCCAGGTGCTGGTGATCGATTCGCCGGCTTCTCGCGAGTTCGACCGTCTGCGTCCCTTTGCACTCTCTGGCGGTCGGCCCCAGGCCATCGCCGTTGAACCGTGGCTGGCGCTGGCCCGGGTGGCGCCGCGCGCGGCGCCGCGCCGCAAGCTTGATGTGGCGCTGCTGGAGGCTGCGGTGCGCAACCGCTTGCATGGGCATTGGCCCACCGAACGCATGGCGAAGGTGTTTGCCATGTCGGCCTCCCAGTTCCACGCGCGTTGGCGCGAACTGACCGGGCAGACGCCGCAGGCCTGGTTGAGAGCGCGGCGTCTGGATGAAGCGGCGCGCCTGCTGCGCGGCGGTTTGCTGGTGGACGCGGTGGCAGCGCAGGTGGGCTACGCCAGCGCCAGCGCCTTGCTGTTCTCCTTGCGCAGGGAACGGGGCGTGGGATCCCGCGCGTTGCGCAAACGCTGACAGACAAGCGTTTCTCGACATTTTTCCCCGGCAGGCCGGTGACGATACCGGTATGAAGAATGCATCCTTGCGCGGCATGGCCATGGTGGTGCTGGCCGCCATTCTCTGGGGCACCACCGGCACAGCCCAGAGCTTTGCGCCGCCCCAACTCTCGTCCTACTGGGTGGGCACCTTGCGGCTGGTCATGGCGGCGGCGTTTTTCTGGCCGCTGTTGGGCTTGCAGGACCGCTCGCTGTTCTCAGGCGCGGTGATGGGCCGCTTGCCGTGGCGGGGCATCGGGCTGGCCGCTGGCTGCATGTGTGCCTACAACCTGGCGTTCTTTGCGGGGGTGCGCCAGACGGGCGTGGCCGTGGGCACCGCGTTGGCGCTGGGCAGTGGGCCGGTCTGGGCGGGCCTGCTGCAGGTGGCGATCAGCCGCAAGTGGCCCAAGCCCATTTGGTGGGTGGGCACGGGCATTGCGGTGTCGGGCGTGGTCGCCATGGTGACTGGCAAAGGAGCCGACGCACCAGTTTCCTGGGGCGGCGTGTGGCTTTGCCTGCTCGCGGGCCTGTCGTATGCGACCTACGCCATTGCCAACCAGCGCATGGTCCATGCGGCGTCGCCATCCGCTGTGACGGCGATGGTCTTCACCCTGGCGGCCGTGTTGGCGGTGCCGGGCGCGATCGGCCTTTCCGGCCTGCCCGAACTCCACGCCCCCGACCTTGCCATCATGCTGTGGTTGGGTGTGGTGAGCACGGGCGTGGCCTACCTGCTCTTCAGCCACGCACTGCGATACATTTCGGCCGCGACCGGTGTGGTGTTGGCACTGGCCGAGCCGGTGACCGCGTTCGTTCTGGCCATTGTCGTCGTGGGAGAACGGCCCGGCGTCAACGGGGTGTTGGGGCTGGGGGCTGTGTTGGCCGGCCTTTGGCTGGTGGTTCGCAGCGAGGTGGGCACCCGGCGTTGAGGTGGGGCGAGCCTGGTGTGTGCAAGCCAGCCGGTGCGTTGTCTTTCGACCCATTGAAAGACTGGGCGCAGTCTGAAAGTCAACCAGGCGGCTGAGCAAGGCGCCGCGCGGCGGCATGGCCACCGAGGCCGATCGCTTGTCCGTTGGCAGAGAGCCCGGGTTCCGGAAAGGCAAGGCAACGCTCGGGTCGGAATGGGTGCGCTCGATCCCAAAGTTGCGTTTGGGGCAATGCATCTCGACAGGAGACCTTGAGATTCACCTTAGTTGATTTGGTAATAAACAAGTGAAAACGTATTCGTTGTGGTTTTGTTGAAGGGCTTTCATGATCCGGTGCGTTGTCCAACCACTCCTGGAAAAAGCCCATGCAAACCCGCCGCTCGTTCAACGCCGCCCTGATTGCCGGCACCCTCGCTGTTGCCGCAGGCCCGACCTCCGCCCAGCCCACCTCTGTGACCTGTGCTAGTTTATATACCTGTGAGATGTAAGCGCAGAGAGCACCAGTGACACCAAGAATGAAGTAATCAAACTTCTCGACCGCTTGCCGGTAAGTCTCATACACCTTGTCACTACGTTCGGTAGGCATCTGGTGGTCTCTCTAGGCCCAACTTTGATCTAAACCGCAAAACGCCGGATACCCACAATGGCAGTCGTTAACAAAGTCGGCCACCCGTCTGAAAAGTTTTTTCAAATCAACATACTGCGCCATCTTACTTCGATGATGTGGAGGTATCACAGAATCGACAAACCCGACTGTGCCGACCCTATGGCTCTTTGCCCGGCGAGAGGTCTGAATCTTGGTGATCCGTCTGCTTTCTAGCAGCTCGAGCGGGTGCCCGCTTTGGGTCGGAAGTGTGAGTCCAGCCGTCCGAGCAGCGGACATTCGACGGCCATTGAACGGCTACCTGCGGCCTGCCAAGCTGGATGTCTGCAGCCCGCTCAATTGTGTTGAAAAACTCCGCCGAAGCCCGTTTCTGGCCCGTGGTTTGCATGCACTTCGTCGTCGACGGAGGTGCACACCATGATGGGTCAAACGGCTTCGCAGGATCAACTCTTCTACGCTTTCAACCTCACTGATCACGTTCCGCGCGATCACTTGCTGCGCGGGATTGATCGCTTCCTTGATCTCGGTGAACTGCGTCAACACCTCGCACCGTTCTACAGCCACACAGGCAGACCATCGATCGATCCTGAACTGATGGTGCGCATGCTGGTGGTGGGTTACTGCATGGGTAGCCGGCTTCGTCGCTTTACTCCAAGATGGATCCGTCAGCATCTAAGCCAATCTCTACCTCTGACCGGCTCAGAGATTCGCAGGGACTTCACTTCCAAGTCTCAAGTGCGAGGCTGAACTGGCTATCTTGGTGGACCCAAATTCATGCACTGAACAGTTGGTAGGGGCAGTCATGAGCCTTCTTGAAAAGACCGAAAACTGGCGTCTAACAAGTATCGAGTTGACTGAAAAGCGGCAAAGTCAGTCTGGCGGTGAAAAATCCCGGATCGTGAGATGAGTCGGACTGACTTTATTGTCTGTAGTCATGGCCATGTGGGTCAGCCGCACCTTGTAACACCGTCGTAACTGGTTTCACAGATAATTGAAACCAAATTACAGGCCCCGGCCATTTTTCTTCTGGAGACAGCCCCTCATGCCACAACGCGCCACCAAGATCGTCGCCACCCTGGGCCCCGCTTCGAGCGATCCCGCCATGCTGGAAGCGATGATTCGCGCTGGCGTCAATGTGGTGCGGTTGAACTTTTCCCACGGCAAGGCCCAGGACCACATCGATCGCGCAAACCTGGTGCGCGAAGCCGCGCAGCGCGCGGGCCGTGAGGTGGGGGTGATGGCCGATTTGCAGGGGCCCAAGATCCGTGTGGGCAAGTTTGCCGATGGCAAGGTGATGCTGGAGCCCGGGCAGGCTTTCGTGCTGGATGCCTCGCGCACCGAGCTGGGCGATGCGGCGGGTGTGGGGCTGGATTACAAGGAGCTGCCGCGCGATGTGAAGGCGGGCGACACCTTGCTGCTCAACGATGGCCTGATCGTGATGACGGTGGACAAGGTCGTGGGCGCGGCGGTGCACACCACGGTCAAGCTCGGCGGCGAGTTGTCCAACAACAAGGGCATCAACAAACAAGGCGGCGGGCTCACCGCGCCCGCGCTCACCGCCAAAGACATGGAAGACATCAAGACCGCCATGGCCCTGAAGGCCGATTATGTGGCGGTGAGTTTTCCGAAGAACGCCACCGACATGGAGCTGGCCCGCCAGTTGTGCAACGTGGCCGGCGCCGATCTGGGCCACCGCCCGGGCCTGATTGCCAAGATCGAGCGCGCCGAGGCGATTCCCGAGCTGGCGAACATCCTCAAGGCATCCGACGGCATCATGGTCGCCCGCGGCGATCTGGCGGTGGAGGTGGGCAATGCGCAAGTGCCGGGCCTGCAGAAGCACATGATCAAGCTGGCCCGCCAGATGGACAAGGTGGTCATCACCGCCACGCAGATGATGGAGTCCATGATTCTCAACCCGGTGCCCACCCGCGCCGAGGTGAGCGATGTGGCCAACGCCGTGCTGGATGGCACCGACGCCGTGATGCTCAGCGCCGAGACCGCCGCCGGGCGCTACCCGCTGGAGACGGTCAAGGAGATGGCCAACATCTGTTTCGAGGCCGAGAAGACCGACCACGACCCGCTGGAAGACGATTTCCTGGGGCAGACCTTCACCCGCATCGACCACGCGATCGCCATGGGCGCGCTGTTCACGGCCCACCACCTCAAGGCCAAGGCCATCGTGGCGCTGACCGAGTCGGGCTCCGCCGCGCTGTGGATGAGCCGCCACAGCGTGAGCATGCCGATCTTCGCCATCACCACGCGTCTGGCCACGCAGCGGCGCATGACGCTGTTCCGCAATGTGCGCCCGCTGCTGATGGACACCAGCGGCGACCGCGATACCGCGCTGGCCCAGGCCGAGGCCGATCTGAAGAAGCGCGGTGTGATCCAGAGCGGGGATGTGTTTGCGATCACGGTGGGCGAACCCATGGGCACGCCCGGTGGCACCAACACGCTGAAAATCATTCGCGCCAGCTGAATCCGGGGCGCGCCGAGGTGCGTAGTCACCCCATGAGCGCGCTCCAACCCACCTCCTCTGACGCGGCCACGCCGCCCAGGCGCCGCCGTTCCTGGCTGGCCGCGCTGGGCCTGTTGCCCCTGCTGCAAGCCTGTTCGCCGCTGCGGCTGATCAACGCCGTGGTGCCCGACCACACCCACACCCGCCTCCAGGGGATGCCGTATGGCGAGCACCCGCGCCAGAAGATGGATGTCTACCTGCCCCAGCCCCGGCTCGCCGGGGCGCCGATGGTGGTGTTCTTTTATGGCGGCTCGTGGAACAGCGGCGAGCGGGCCGACTACAAGTTCGTGGGCGAGGCCCTGGCCTCAGGCGGGATCGTCGCCGTGGTGGCCGACTACCGGCTCAACCCCGAGGTGCGCTACCCGGCGTTTGTGCAAGACGGCGCGCAGGCGGTGCGGCGGGCGCTGGACGAAGCCGATGGGTGGGGTGTGGCGCCCGGGCGGGTGTTCCTGATGGGGCACAGCGCCGGCGCCTACAACGCGGCCATGTTGGCGCTTGATCCGCGCTGGTTGCAGGCCGTGGGGCTGGTGCCCTGGCAACTGGCGGGGTGGATCGGCCTGGCCGGTCCTTACGATTTTCTGCCGATCAAGGTGCCCGCGGTGCAGGCGGCTTTTGATTGGCCCTACACGCCGCCAGACTCCCAGCCGCTCTTTCATGCGCGGCGCGCGGCGGACAACGCAGGCGCTGCGCCCGCGCGGGCGTTGCTGTTGGCGGCCCGCATTGACACGCTGGTGGACCCTCAGCGCAACACGCTGGCACTGGCGCAGGCGCTGACCGCGCGTGGTCAGGCCGTGGAGGTGGCGCTGCTGGACGGGGTGAGCCATGCGACACTGGTGGGCGCCATGGCGGCGCCGTTGCGCGGGCTGGCCCCGGTGCTGGAGACGGTGCGTCGATTTGTGCTCAGGCAGCCAGCGTAAAATTGGCGGTTACCAAGCGGTTACCAGCAGGGCATATCGGCCCCGGTTGAGCCCGCAAGTGAAGCCTGGCGAGGCTTTGCGCCCAGTTTCAAGCAACTCAGGAGTAATCACCATGGCGCTCGTCTCAATGCGCGAACTGCTCGACCATGCTGCGGCCAACGGCTACGGCATCCCGGCTTTCAACGTCAACAACCTCGAACAGGTCCAGGCCATCATGTCGGCCGCCGACGAAGTCGGTGCCCCGGTGATCCTGCAGGCCAGCGCTGGCGCGCGCAAGTACGCCGGTGAGCCCTTCATCAAACACCTCATCCTGGCCGCCGCCGAGATGTACCCCCACATTCCGCTGGTCATGCACCAGGACCACGGCACCTCGCCCAAGGTTTGCCAGGGTGCGCTGGATCTGGGCTTTGGCTCGGTGATGATGGACGGCTCGCTGATGGAAGACGGCAAGACGCCTTCGAGCTTCGACTACAACGTGGAGGTGACCCGCAAGGTGGTGGAAATGTCGCACAAGGTGGGCGCCACGGTCGAGGGCGAGCTCGGCTGCCTGGGCAACCTGGAAACCGGTGACGCCGGTGAGGAGGACGGCATTGGCGCGGCCGGCAAGCTCGACCACAGCCAGATGCTGACCGACCCCGAAGAGGCCGCCACTTTCGTGAAGGCCACCCAGCTCGACGCACTGGCCATTGCCATCGGCACCAGCCACGGCGCCTACAAGTTCAGCCGCAAGCCCACGGGCGACATCCTGGCGATCAGCCGCGTGAAGGAGATTCACGCCCGCATCCCGAACACCCACCTGGTGATGCATGGCTCGTCCAGCGTGCCGCAAGACCTGCTCGACATCATCAACCAATACGGTGGCCAGATGAAGCAGACCTATGGCGTGCCGGTCGAGGAAATCCAGGAAGCCATCAAGCACGGTGTGCGCAAGATCAACATCGACACCGACATCCGCATGGCCATGACCGGCGCCGTGCGCAAGTTCATGGCTGAGAACCCGGAGAAGTTTGACGCCCGCGAATGGCTCAAGCCCGCCCGCGAGGCCGCCAAGCAGGTGGCCAAGCAGCGTTACCAGCAGTTTGGTTGCGAAGGCCAGGGCGCCAAGATCAAGGGCGACAGCCTGAGCGTGATGGCTGCGCGCTACGCCAAGGGCGAGCTGGCGCAGCAAGTGGTCTGACCTGTTGCATCGCCACGGCCGGATCGGGCCGCCCTTCGGGGCGGTCTTTTTTTTGTCCATCGGGTATGGTGGGTTGGCTCGCCGGGCGCGGCGCGGCGCGAACGTGCCATCATCGGGCCCATATGTTGTTCAAGGTCCAACTCTTGTGGCGCCGCCTGAAGGGGCGTTTGTGGGTGCGGCCCACGCTGTGGAGTGTGGCGGCGGTGGCCGCCGCGCTCCTGGCGGCCTTGGCCAACCACCTGCCGTTGCCCAAGGGGCTTCCCATCATCGGGCAATCCGCGTTGGACGGGCTGCTGACCATCATCGCGTCGAGCATGCTGACGGTGAGCACGTTTTCGCTGTCGATTCTGGTCAGCGCCTTTGCCTCGGCCGCCTCCACGGCTTCGCCCCGCGCCACGCGCCTGGTCATGGCCGACGACAGCGCGCAGCACGCCATTTCGGCTTTCATCGCCTCGTTCATTTTTGCCATGGTGGCGCTCACGGCGCTGGGACTCAACCTGTATGGCGATACGGGTCGCTTCGTCTTGTTGGTGTTCACGATTTATGTCTTGGGCTACCTGCTGCTGGCCTTGCTGGGCTGGATCGATACCCTGTCCAAGCTCGGGCGCATGAGCCACACCATCACCACCGTCGAAAACGCCGCGCTGCCGCCGCTGCACGCCTGGTTCACAGAGCCGGCCCTGGGGGCGCGGTCCGATGCACCTGCCGAGATGCCATCGGGGGTGCGGGTGCATGGGGAGCGCTCAGGCTGGCTGCAACTGGTGGACCTGGCGAGTCTGCAGAAGCTGGCAGCCGACCATGAGGCGGTGGTGCATGTGCGCGTGCGCCCGGGTGACTTTGTGGCGCCATCGACGGTGTTGGCGGTGATCGAAGGCCCCCAGACGCCCGACGCCACCGCTTTGCGGTGTTTTGCGCAGGCATTCGAGGTCGGGCGCGACCGCACCGAGAGTCAGGACCCACGCTTTGGGCTGGTGATTTTGAGCGAGATCGCCCAACGCGCCCTTTCGCCCGCGGTCAACGATCCGGGCACCGCGGTGGTTGTGGCTGGGGTGTTGGCCCGTTTGCTGATCGACGGCGCCCACTTGCCGCCCGGCGAGCAACGGCCCGCCGCCCGCTTTGACCGTGTGACCTTGGTGCCGGTGGACGTGCATGACCTGTTGCGCGATGTGTTCGAGCCCATCGCCCGCGATGGAGCGCACATGCTCGAAGTCGCTTTGTCGCTTCAGAAGGCGTTGGCGCTGGTGGCGGAGAACACGCACGATGCGCTGCGGGATGCCGCCATCGTGGCCGCCGATCGCGTGCGCGACCATGGGTTGGCCGGGCTCAAGCTGGAGCGCCACAGGGAGGCGTTGGCAGCGTGGACGCCGTGATCGATGAGGCCATGCGCGGCGCTGCGAGCCGGCTGGCGGCGGCCTTCGTTGGGCGCCTGCCCATTCGGCTGCCTGGAATGCCGATCCCATTGAGCCCAACCCAACGCGCGACATTGTATTTTTGATCTTTGCCCGCACCGACGATCAGCGCCCCATGCCCACCGAACCACTTTCAGCACTCGGCATCGCCAAAACCGTGGCCACCCACGTGGCCACCTGGCTGCGCAATCTGGCGCGTGCCCGCTCCGCCCGACAGCAGGAGAGCCTGCTGGCCATCAACCATGTCATCGCGGCATTGCGCATGACCCAGGCCTACTCGCGTGGCCTGGAAGCAGGGCACCAGAACCATTCCACCGAGGGTGAGATTGCGGCGCAGTGGACGCGGTTGAGCCATGAGCTGGAGCGGCTGGGGTTGGCGGCGCTGGCGAAGAAGTGCGACATCACGGGGCGCTATTGGGCCGACCCAGCCCAGCTCGATGAGGCCTTCCTCAAACAGGCCAAGACCGATCTGGCCTCGGTGGAGCGTTTGGCGCGCGACCTGGAGGTCAAGATTCGCCTGGGCGAGGCGGGCCAGAAGCCGCGTTGAGCCGGCGTCGAGGCGCCGATGAAGTTGCATTGGGGGCGCAGAGTGATCGGGGGCAGCTCATCGCCAAAGTCTGGTCTGCCCCTGCATATGGGCTGCATCCTGAGTAGAAAAAGACGCTAAAAGCGGTGCTTTTTAGCCGGGCAGGTGTGTTTCTTCGAGTTACATTTGCATGTCTTTGTTTCTAATCTCACCCCTCATGCGCCGTCTTCTCTCTTTTGCCCTCGTTTTCCTGGCCACCGTGTTGTCCGGTTGTGGCACCGTCATGCCATTGTCGGAGGGTGCGCCCCAGCGCGATGCCGCCAAGCCGCTGTACCTGATGTCGGTGGTGATCAAGAACGAATACAAGCCGCGCTGGGCGCCACAGGTGCTGGACGTGGTGCTGAGCAAAAACAGTGGCGCCGAAAAGCCGGAGACGACCGCGTTTCGCATGGACACGCTGGGCACGGTCGAGCCGGAAACCGAAGACGGCTTGACCACTTACCTCGTGCGCTACACGGCTGAGCCGGTGGACCACACCGTGATGGGCTTCAATTCGATGGCCTTTGCGTTCCCTTTCACGGGCGGGTATTTCGTTCCGCTGCACGCGGCGGTTCCCAAGGGTGAGCCCGGGGTTTACTACCTCGGCGCCATTCGTGCGGTGCTGCGTGAGCGCCAGGACGGTGAGTTCCGCGCCGGGTCGGTCATCCCCCTGATCGACCAGGCCGCAGCGGGTGCCTCGACCGGCACCTTTGATGTCACGGTGTCTGACGATTACGAGCGCGACGTGGCGCTCTTCAGGAAGCGGTTTGCCTCGCTGGAAGCGGTGGAGGTGAAGAAGGCGGTGTTGCCCGCCTGGGACCGCGCCAAGGCCCAGCTGTATTGGGAGAAGAACTGAGACGGCCGGGGGGCCCACGGGCCTGTGCCTTCGTGCGGGGCCCAACCTGCGATAATTCCCCGGAATGGTTCAAAGCCCGTTGACTGTTCGTCAAACGGGCTTTTTTCTGGCCCGCCCCTTTCTGGCCGGCCTTTCTCCTCGCCCGACGACCGATCATGACCTCCGCTGCCCTGCACACCTCTGCCCTGACTTCCCTGCCGCTGCTCGCGCGCGGCAAGGTGCGTGACAACTACGCGGTGGGCGACGATCGCATCCTGATGGTGGCCTCAGATCGCATCAGCGCGTTCGACGTGATCATGGGGGAGCCGATTCCGGGCAAGGGCGCGTTGCTGACCAAGCTCTCCCTGTTCTGGTTCGACCAGTTGGGCCCCAAGGGCCTGAACATTTGCCCCATCCACCTCACTGGCGATGCGCCCGAGAGCGTGGTCAACGAGGCCGAGCGGGCCCAGGTGGCGGGCCGCTCGATGCTGGTGCAGCGGTTGAAGCCGATCCCGGTGGAGGCGGTGGTGCGCGGCTATCTGGCCGGCAGTGGCTGGAAGGAATACCAGGAAAGCCGATCGGTCTGTGGCGTGCCGCTGCCCGAAGGCCTGCAGAACGCCTCCAAACTGCCCGAGCCGATCTACACGCCGGCGGCCAAGGCCGAGATGGGCGAGCACGACGAGAACATCACCTACGAGAAAACGGTGGAAATGGTGGGCGCCGACATCGCCGCGCAGATTCGCGACAAGGCCATTGCGCTGTACAAGGCGGCGGCCGAGATTGCCTTGAAGAAGGGCATCATCATTGCCGACACCAAGTTCGAGTTTGGTCTGGACCAAAACGGCACGGTGGTGCTGATGGACGAGGTGCTCACGCCCGACTCGTCGCGCTACTGGCCCGCCGAGAGTTATGTGGTGGGCGAGAACCCGCCCAGCTACGACAAGCAGTTCCTGCGCGACTGGCTGGAGACCGCCCAGGTGAGCGGCAAGCCCTGGGACAAGGCGCCGCCGTCGCCGCGCCTGCCCAAGGAAGTGATTGAAAAGACCGCGGCGAAATACCAGGAAGCGCTGACGCGCCTGATGGGCTGAGGCCTTGGGGTCGATGCAATTTTGAGCCGATGGAACAAAGCAGCCTGCGGGCTGCTTTTTTTGTGTTGGCGTGCCGAGTTCACCATTCGGCAAAACTGCCGTCTGCGTGGCGCCACACCGGGTTGCGCCAGCGGTGGCCTTCGGCGGCGCGTTCGCGCACATAGGCCTCATTGACGTCGATGCCCAGGCCCGGGCCGGTGGGGATCTTCACCATGCCGTCTTCGTAGGCGAACACCTCGGGGTTGTTCAGGTAGTCCAGCAGGTCGTTGGCGGCGTTGTAGTGGATGCCCAGGCTTTGTTCCTGGATGAAGGCGTTGTAGCAACCGGCGTCGATCTGCAGGTTGGCGGCCAGTGCGATCGGGCCGAGCGGGCAGTGCAGGGCCAGGGCCACGTCGTAGACCTCGGCCATGGCCGCGATCTTGCGGGTTTCGGTGATGCCGCCCGCGTGCGAGGGGTCGGGCTGGATGATGTCGACATAGCCCTCGGACAGGAGGCGCTTGAAATCCCAGCGGCTGTAGAGGCGCTCGCCCAGGGCGATGGGCATGGTGGCCAGGTGGGCGAGCTCCTTGAGGGCTTCGTGGTGTTCGCTGAGCACCGGCTCTTCGACAAACATGAGGCGGTGGGGTTCGAGTTCGCGGATCAACACCTTGGCCATGGGCTTGTGCACCCGGCCATGAAAGTCCACCCCGATGCCCACATGCGGCCCCACCGCGTCGCGCACCGCGGCCACGTTGGCCAGACAGCGCTCGACTTTGTCGAAGCTGTCGACGAACTGCAGCTCCTCGGTGCCGTTCATCTTGACGGCGGTGAAGCCGCGTTCCACCGCCGCGCGGGCCGCCGCCGCTGTGTCGGCCGGTCGATCCCCGCCGATCCAGCTGTAGACGCGGATGCGGTCGCGCAACTGGCCGCCCAGCAGCTCGGCCACCGGCACGCCCAGCGCCTTGCCCTTGATGTCCCACAGCGCCTGGTCGATGCCCGCGAGCGCGCTCATGTGGATGCCACCACCCCGGTAGAAGCCGGCGCGGTAAAGCACCGTCCAGTGGTCCTCGATGTGGCGCGGGTCTTTGCCCACCAGATAGTCCGCCAGCTCGTCGACCATGGCGGCCACGGTGTGGGCGCGGCCTTCGAGCACCGGTTCGCCCCAGCCGCTGATGCCCTCGTCGGTTTCGATCTTGAGGAAGCACCAGCGCGGCGGAACGATGAAGGTGGTGAGGCGGGTGATTTTCATGGGCGCGGACCGGCTGGTGGGTGTTGGGCCGCCTCGGCGCCGCGCCAGGCCTGCATGAACCGCTCGGCCATGCGCCGCACTTGCGCCACGGCATCGCCGGGGCGGTACAGGGCGGAGCCCAGGCCAAAGCCCGACGCGCCCGCGGCGCGGTAGGCGGCCAGGTGCTCGGGCTGCAGGCCGCCCACGGGCAGCAGGGCCACGGTGGGCGGCAGGACGTCGCGCCAGGCCTTGAGCGTGGCGGGGCCGACGGCGTTGGCAGGAAACAGTTTGAGCATGGTGGCACCGGCGGCGATGGCGGCAAAGGCTTCGGTGGGGGTGGCCACGCCGGCCATGCACGCCAGGCCGGCGTGGTGTGTGGCCTGAATCACCAGGGGGTCGCTGTGGGGCATGACGGCCACTTGTCCACCCACCGCGGCGATGGCTGGGCAGTCGGCGGGATTCAGCACCGTGCCGGCGCCCACCACGCAGTCGGGTGGCAGGGTGTGGCGCAGGGTGCGGATGCTGGCCATGGGCTCGGGCGAGTTCAGCGGCACCTCGATGATGCGAAAGCCGCTGTCGTACAGCGCCCGACCGATCGACGCCACGTCTTCGGTCTGGATGCCACGCAAGATGGCCAGACCGCAGGTGTCCAGGGCTTGGTGCAGTGCGGTGCAGTTGGGGAGCATGGGATTTTCTCGGGGAAGGGTGAACAGGCCCTAGTGAGCTGTCCCGCAAATAGCTGCATGAAATGAAACCGATGGATTTGCAACGCAGGCATGGGTGTGAAGGTGAGGTTTCATATGCAAGTTATTTGTGGGACAGCACACTAGACCAGGGCGGCTGCCTGAGCAATGCGCCACAGGCCTGCAGCCACCACGCCGGACTGGATGGCGCTGACGGGGTGGTCATGGAGGGCCAGGGCGGTGGCGTAGCGCTGGCACAGATCGGTCTCGCCACAGAGCACCAGGCGGTTCTTCGGGGTGGACAGGTGGGGCAGGAGTGCGGCCACCTCGTGGCCGATCAGCAGGCCGGAGAGGTGTTCGGGTTGGTCTTCGGCGCGGAGTTGGCCGGTGAGGGCCAGGGTGCGGGTGCTGAAGATGTCGGCGAGCAGGCCCATGGCGCCAGCGCGGGGCCGAGCGAGCCGGATCGCCCGTTCAAAAGCCGACGCGTCGCTGGGCGGGCCGTCGCCCATGGTGCGGCCAAGGATGGTGTGGTGCCGCAGCACGGCAAAGACCTCGCCGGTCATGAAGGTCTCGAAGCGCGTCACCCGACCGCCGTCCACCCAGGCCCATTTGCTGTGGGTGCCCGGCAGGCCGATGAGCAGCGAGGACACATCCCCACCCGTGGCCTCCAGCCCTTGCAACACACCAGCGATCTGGGTTTCTTCGCCGCGCATCACATTGGGTATCTCGCCTTGCCGGATCAGGCCTGGCACGATGTGCAGAATGTGCCCGCCGGGGCGCACCACCGGCGTCAGGGCCTGGGCCAACTGGTCGATGGCGCAGGGCGTGGGGTGGTAGGCGGCCTCCCGCCAGCCTTGAGCGCTGCCCACCATGCCGCAAGCCAGCAGCGCGGCCTGGGGGTGGGCTTGCAACCAGTCGCCGCACAGCGTTTGCAGGGCGCTCTCAAAGCGCGCCGCGTTCTGCGTCGACGCGTTTGGTCCGCTGCCAGCGGGGGCCTCGGGCAAATGCATGATGCCGTGTTCGCTGCGGCGACTTGCCAGCACCCGTCCGCCGCTGTCCACGGCGTAGGCGCGCAGGGAACTGGTGCCCCAGTCCAAACCGATCAAGGCAGGCGCTTCCATGCGTTCGGAGGGGTTCATGTCATGTGCTTAAAGACATGGGCGATGCAGCGGGGAACGGCGCAGGGGGAGAGCGCCACGAAAAACGCGGACCGCCCCGCATGCACGGGCGCAACCCAGTGCACCCGTGGAACCGGCTTTGCCGGGCCACAGGGTGCGTCCCCTGGGGGAAGGACGCGAAGCGGCGCAGGGGAGAGCGCCACGAAGAAAGCAGGTCGCCCCGCGCACCCGGGCGCAACCCAGTGCACCCGTGGAACCGGCTTTGCCGGGCCACAGGTGCGTCCCCCTGGGGGAAGAGGCGAAGCGGCGCAGGTGGGAGTGCCACGAAGAAAGCAGGTCGCCCCGCGCACCCGGGCGCAACCCAGTGCACCCGTGGAACCGGCTTTGCCGGGCCACAGGGTGCGTCCCCCTGGGGGGAAGACGCGAAGCGGCGCAGGGGGAGAGCGCCACGAAGAACGCGGACCGCCCCGCGCACCCGGGTGCAACCCAGTGCACCCGTGGAACCGGCTTTGCCGGGCCACAGGGTGCGTCCCCCTGGGGGAAGACGCGAAGCGGCGCAGGGGGAAGCGCCACGAAGAAAGCAGGTCGCCCCGCGCGCACGGTGCAGCCCAGTGCACCCGTGGAACCGGCTTTGCCGGGCCACAGGGTGCGTCCCCCTGGGGGAAGACGCGAAGCGGCGCAGGGGGATTCATCTACCCATTCCAACGCAACACCAGCGGATCGAGGCGGCGGGCGATGTCGAGCAGCCCTTGGCGCACCTGGGGGTTCATGGGCGGAAACGGGTGGCGGCCGGCCTCGCAGGCGATGATGCCACCGGCTTTCATCAGGGCCTTGGCGGTGAGGATGCCGCCCTGGCGGTTCTCGTGGTTGATCAGGGGCAGCCAGCGCTGATACAGCGCAAACGCCTGGTCCAGGTCGCCATTCCGGTGGGCTTCGATGATCGGCCGAATGCCGTCGGGAAAGCCGCCGCCGGTCATGGCGCCGGTGGCGCCGGCGTCGAGATCGGCCAGCAAGGTGATGGCCTCCTCGCCGTCCCATGGGCCCTCGATGGCGTCGCCGCCCAGGCGAATGACCTCGCGCAGCTTGCTCGCCGCGCCGGGCACCTCGATCTTGAAATAGGACAGCTGCTCGATCTCTTGTGCCATGCGGGCGAGGAACGGGGCTGAGAGCACGGTGCCGCTGGCCGGCGCATCCTGAACCATGATGGGGATGTCGATGGCGTCGGAGACCCGCTGGTAGAACTCGAAGATCTGCGCTTCAGGCACGCGGAAGGTGGCGCCGTGGTAGGGCGGCATGACCATGACCATGGCTGCCCCCATGTCCTGCGCGCGCCGGCTGCGCGCGGCGCAGACGGTGGTGCCGTAGTGCGTGGTGGTCACGATCACCGGCACGCGACCGGCCACATGCTCCAGCGACAGCCGGGTGAGCGTCTCGCGCTCGTCGTCGGACAAGGAGAACTGCTCGGAAAAATTGGCCAGGATGCACAGGCCGTCCACCCCGGCATCGATCATGAAATCGAGACAGCGCTTCTGGCTCTCCAGGTCGAGCTCGCCGGATTCGGTGAAGGTGGTGGGCACCACTGGAAAGATACCGCGGTAACGCGGCGTGCGGTCGGTAGATGGCATGTCAGTTGTGCGTGGCAGTGGTGGGGGATGAACAATGGTTTCGCGCGCCGGTGCCCGTCCAGGGCGCCCGTGGAACCGGCTTCGCCGGGCCACAGGGAGCGTCCCCCGGGGAAGACGCGAAGCGGCGCAGGGGGGCTTCCATCTAATGTGAATGGCGTGGAACCGCCGAGCCCCGGCAGCCGACGAGGAAATCGAAGTCGCAGCCTTCATCGGCTTGCAGCACGTGGTCCACGTACAGGCGCTGGTACCCACCGCGCCCGCCCATGTCGGTGTTGGCCCAGGCGTGCAGACGCTCGGCGAGTTCGCTCTCGCTGATGTCCAGGTGCAGACGCCCGTTGTCGCAGTCGAGCTCGATGAAGTCGCCGTCGCGCACGATGGCCAGCGGGCCACCTGCGGCGGCTTCGGGCGCCACATGCAGCACCACGGTGCCGTAGGCGGTGCCGCTCATGCGGGCGTCGGAGATGCGCACCATGTCTTTGATGCCCTTGCGCAGCAGCTTCGGCGGCAGGCCCATGTTGCCCACCTCGGCCATGCCGGGGTAGCCCTTGGGGCCGCAGTTCTTCATGACCATCACGCAGGTTTCGTCGATGTCGAGGGCCTCGTCGACGATGCGTTCCTTGTAGTGTTCCAGGTTCTCGAACACCACGGCCCGCCCTCGGTGCTTCAACAGATGGGGCGAAGCGGCCGAGGGCTTGAGCACGGCACCGCGCGGCGCCAGATTGCCGCGCAGGATGCGGATGCCGCCGTCGGCGATGAGGGGCTTGTCGATCGGGCGGATGACTTCGTCGTTGTATTGGGGGGCTTCGCGCACGTTGTCCCACAGGGACTTGCCGTTGACGGTGAGCGCATCCGGGTGGGGCAGCAAATTGTTCTCGCCCATGCGCCGCAGCACGGCGGGCAGGCCGCCGGCGTAATAGAACTCTTCCATGAGGAAGCGGCCCGAGGGTTGCAGGTCAACCAGCGTGGGCGTGTCCTGGCCCAGGCGTGTCCAGTCTTCGAGATCCAGGGCCACGCCCATGCGCCCGGCAATCGCCTTGAGGTGGATCACCGCATTGGTCGACCCACCGATGGCGGCGTTGGTGCGGATGGCGTTTTCAAACGCTTCGCGGGTGAGGATCTTGGACAGCGTGAGCCCTTCGTGGGCCATTTCCACGATGCGCCGGCCCGACATGTGTGCCAGCACATAGCGCCGGGCGTCGACGGCGGGAATGGCCGCGTTGTGCGGCAGGGAGGTGCCCAGCGCTTCGGCCATGCAGGCCATGGTGGAGGCGGTGCCCATGGTGTTGCAGGTGCCGGCCGAGCGCGACATGCCGCCTTCGGCCGCGAGGAACTGGTGCAGCTCGATTTCGCCAGCTTTGAGCGACTCGTGCAGTTGCCACACGGCGGTGCCCGAGCCGATGTTCTTGCCTTCGAGCTTGCCGTTGAGCATGGGGCCGCCGGTGACCACGATCGCGGGCACGTCGCAACTGGCCGCGCCCATCAGCAGAGCGGGCGTGGTCTTGTCGCATCCCACCAGCAGCACCACGGCATCAATGGGGTTGCCGCGAATGGCCTCTTCCACGTCCATGCTGGCCAGGTTGCGCGTGAGCATGGCGGTGGGACGCAGGTTGGATTCACCGTTGGAGAAAACCGGAAACTCCACCGGGAAGCCGCCCGCCTCATAGATGCCGCGCTTGACGTGCTCGGCGATTTTGCGGAAATGGGCGTTGCACGGCGTGAGTTCGCTCCAGGTGTTGCAGATGCCAATGATCGGACGGCCGTCGAACGCGTGGTCGGGGATGCCCTGGTTCTTCATCCAGCTGCGGTACATGAAGCCGTTTTTGTCGGCGGTGCCGAACCACTCGGTGGAGCGGAGTTTGCGTTTGGGGGTGGTCATGGTGTGATGGGAGGCGGGTTCAGGATGGGCGGGACACGCGGTGCGTCAACAGGCGTTGCAGCAGGCAAAAGGCGAACAGCAGCACGCCGACGACGATGCGGGTCCACCAGGAGCTCAGCGTGCCGTCGAAGGCGATCAGGGTCTGGATGATTCCGAGCATCAGGACGCCAAACAGCGTGCCGGCCACATAGCCCACACCACCGGTCAGCAAGGTGCCGCCGATCACCACGGCGGCGATGGCGTCGAGTTCCATGCCGGTGGCGTGCAGGCCGTAGCCCGAGAGCATGTAGAAGGTGAAGACCACGCCGGCCAGGGCCGAGCAGAAGCCCGAGACGGTGTAGACGCCGATGACGGTGCGCCGCACCGGCAGACCCATCAGCACGGCCGAGTGTTCGTTGCCGCCCACGGCGTAGACCGCGCGCCCGAAGGGGGTGTTGTGGGCCACGAAGACCGCCACCAGCAAGACCACGATGGCGATCACGGCACCGATCGAGAGCGAGGCGTCTTCGCCCAGCGGCAGCCGCCATTGCGCCAGCTCGCCATAGGTTTCGCTGGTGATGCTGATGGAGTCCACGCTGATGAGGTAGCACAGGCCCCGGGCGAGGAACATGCCTGCCAAGGTCACGATGAAGGGCTGCAGCCGGTAGCGCTCGATCAGGAAGCCCATGAATCCACCGAAAGCCGTGCCCATCAGCAGCACCAGCGGAATCACCACCACCGGGCTCCAGCCGCGGTTCTCCACCAGCTCGGCCAGCACCATGGTGGTCAGCGCGACCACGGAGCCCACCGAGAGGTCGATGCCGCCCGAGAGGATCACGAAGGTCATGCCCACCGCCACGATGATGAGGAAGGCGTTGTCGATCAGCAGATTGAGAAACACCTGGGCGGAGAAGAAGCCGGTGTAGAGCACCGAGCCCAGGGTGGCCATGGCCAGGAACAGCGTGATGGTGGCTGCCAGCGGCAGGTATTTGGCGTTCATGCGAAAACTGGCGGTCGGGGGCGTGGACGCCGGCGTGGCGACTGGGGCCGCGGAAGGGTTCGGGTTGGCGGTGGTGCTCATGAGCGCGCGCCCCTGGTCGTTGGCCGTCGCGCCAGGATGGCCACCTCGGTGCGGAATTCGGGCGACTGCAGCAGCATCACCACGAAGACCACGGCGGCCTTGACGACCAGGTTGATCTCGGGGGGCACGCCCAGCGAGTAGATGGCGTAGGTGAGGGTCTGAATGATCAGTGCCCCGATCACGCTGCCCACCAGGCTGAAGCGCCCGCCCGTGAGGGCGGTTCCGCCCAGGGTCACGGCCAGGATGGCGTCGAGCTCCAGCAACTGGCCCGCGTTGTTGCCGTCGGCGCTTTTGACGTTGGAGCTGATCAGCAGCCCGGCAATGCCCGCACACACCCCGCAGAAGGTGTAGGCCGACACGATCAGCCGGCGCGACTGCACGCCGGCCACGCGCGCGGCAGTCGGGTTGATGCCCACCGCCTGCACAAACAGGCCCAGCGCGGTGCGGGTGACCGCGAGGTACAGCCCGATGAACACCGCCGCGACAATGAACAAAGAGAACGGCAGGCCGAGCAGGTAGCCGCCGCCCAGAAAGAAGTAGGGCTTGTAGTAGATGGTGATGATCTGCCCGTCGGTGATCAACTGGGCGATGCCCCGCCCGGCGACCATGAGGATCAGCGTGGCGATGATGGGCTGCATGCCCACGCGGGCCACCAGCGTGCCATTCCACAAACCGCACAGCGCGGCCACGCCGATCGCGCCCAGGATGGCCAGCGGCAGGGGAAAGCGCGTTTCGGTGCCGGCAATCGAGCCACCGATCATCCAGGCCGCCACGGCCGCGGCAATGGCCACCACGGCGCCCACCGAGATGTCGATGCCGCGTGTGGCGATCACCATGGTCATGCCCAGTGACACCAGCACCAGTGGTGCGGCGCGGTTGAGGATGTCGATCAGGCTGCCGTAGAAATGGCCGTCGCGCCATTCGATGTGCAGAAAACTGCTGTTGAACGCGATGTTGACCGCGAGCAGCAGCGCCAGGGTGATGAGGGGCCAGGCCAGCCGATGGCGCAGCACTGAACCCCAAACAGAAGTCGTCATGTCAGGGCTCCGGCGAGAAAGTCGGCCCAACCCAGGGCACTGCCGGGTCGTTCGGGCCGATCAGGTCGGTTGGGTCGGGCGGTCAATGCCGCCCCTTTGCAGGGCGAGCACCCAATGCGGTGGGGGTGTTTGTGTGCACTCATGCTTCGGCGATCAATTCGTAAACCGCGTCTTCGCTGCTGCCCGCGGGCAGCTCACCGATGACCTTGCGGTCGCGCAACACCACGATGCGGTGCGCCACCCGCACCACTTCGCTCATTTCGGACGAGATGAAGATCACGGCCATGCCAGCCTGGGCCAGGCGCAGGATCTGCTCCATGATTTCCTGTTTGGCGGCCACGTCGATGCCCCGCGTGGGCTCGTCCAGAATCAGCAGGCGGGGTTCGATGGCCAGCCAGCGCGCCAGGATCGCCTTTTGCTGGTTGCCTCCGGAAAGCAGGCCAATCGGCTTGTCCACGTTCTCGGTCTTGATGCCCAGCATCTGCACATAGCGCTCGGCCAGCGCCGTCTGTTCGCCGCGCGACATGAACCGCGACATGCCCATGCGGGCCTGCAGGGCCAGGGCGATGTTTTCGCGCACCGACAGGTCGGCCACGATGCCATCGGTCTTGCGCTCTTCGGGACACAGCGCCAACCCATGGGCGATGGCGTCTTTCGGGTTGTCAAAGCGCACCCGGTGGCCGTTGATCTGCAACACACCTCGGTCGGGTTGTTCCAGTCCGAAAAGCAGCCGGGCCAGCTCGGTTCGCCCGGCGCCCAGCAAACCGGCCAGGCCCACGACTTCGCCCGGGCGCACGCGCAGATCCACCGGCTGCAACTGGCCGCTCTGGCCCAGGGCTTGGGCATGCAGCAGCGCGGGCAGCGCGTCGTCGAAGACCGGTGGCGGGGCGGCTTCGTCGGATTGGGCCGCCAGGTCGCGCCCCAGCATGGCGGCGATCAGCGCCGGCGCCGCCAGCTCGGCCACCGGCCATTCGCCCACCCAGGCACCGTTGCGCAGGACCGTGATGCGGTCGGAGATGGCATAGACCTGGCTGAGGAAGTGGGTCACGAAAACGATGGCCAGGCCCTCTGAGCGCAAGCGCCGCAGCACTTCGAAGAGCTTTTGCACCTCGTCGTCGTCCAGGCTGGAGGTGGGTTCGTCCAGAATCAGCACGCGCGACTCGACGCTCAGCGCGCGGGCAATGGCCACGAGCTGCTGCACGGCCACCGGGTATTCGGCCAGCAGCCGGGTGACGTCGATGTCCAGGCCAATGCGGGCGACCAGCTCTCTGGCGCGCGCGTTCACAGCCGCCCAGTCGATGCGAAATCCCTGAGCCAGTCCGCGGCGCGGTGGCGCCCGGCAAAGATGTTCTCGGCCACGGTGAGGTTGGCGCAGAGGTTGACCTCCTGGTACACGGTGCTGATGCCCAGGCGCTGCGCGGCCAGAGGCGAATCCGGCCAGACCGGGTGGCCATCCAGCCGCATCTGTCCGCCACTGGCCTCGATGACCCCTGTCAATACCTTGATCAGGGTGGACTTGCCCGCGCCGTTCTGACCCATCAGCGCATGGATCTCGCCGGGGTACAGACGCAGCTGCACATCGCTCAGCACAGAGACCCCGGAAAAGTTCTTGTCAATGCCCGTGAGCTCCAGCACGGGAGGCGGAAGAGATGGGTTCATTTCAATTGACCAAGTGGCCGGTATGCGCACCGTGTGCGCGAGCAGTCGCCACCCAGGGCACCGCCGGGCCGGCTTTGCCGGACCGCCAGTGCCGCCCCTTGAGGGGTCGCGCGACGCGCGGCGGGGGTGTTCCGTGTTCATGCCTTGTTCTTGTTGTAGACGTCGACCAGCACCGCGGCGAGCAACACCACGCCCTTGATGACCTGCTGGTAGTCGATGCCAATGCCGAGGATGGACATGCCGTTGTTCATCACGCCCATGATGAAAGCCCCGATCACCGCGCCCAGCACCTTGCCCACGCCACCCGAGGCCGACGCGCCACCGATGAAGCACGCGGCGATCACGTCCAGCTCGAAGCCCAGGCCCGCCTTGGGCGTGGCGGTGTTGAGCCGCGCGGCAAAGACCAGGCCGGCCAATGCGGCCAGCACGCCCATGTTGACAAAGGCATAGAACGACAGGCGTTCGGTCTTGATGCCCGAGAGCTTGGCCGCTTTTTCGTTGCCCCCATGGCGTAGATGCGCCGCCCGACGGTGGTGCGGCTGGTGATGAAATCGAACAGCACGATCAGCAGCGCCATGACGATCAGCACATTGGGCAGGCCCTTGTAGGACGCCAGCAGGTAGGCGAAGTAGATGAGCAGGGCCGAGAAAACCCCTGTCTTGATCAGGAAGAAGGCTTGGGGCTCGGCGTGCACACCATGTTTGAGGCGGTTGGCCCGGGCGCGCACGCCACCCACCGCCAGCGCCACGGCGGCGGCCACCCCCAGCAAGAGCGATGTCACCCGCAAGCCCTCGGTGCCAAAGACCTCGGGAATGAAGCCCGAGCTGAGCATCTGGAACGCGTCGGGGAAGGGGCCCACCGATTGTCCCTCCAGCAAGGCCAGGGCCAGGCCCTTGAACACCAGCATGCCCGCGAGCGTGACGATGAAGGCGGGAATGCGCGAGAAGGCCACGAACCAGCCTTGCAGCCCGCCGATGAGACCACCACACAGCAGGCACACGATGGACGCCGGGATGAAGTGCCATTCGTAGCGCACCATGAGCACGGCGGCCAGCGCCCCGATGAAGCCACACACCGAGCCCACCGACAGGTCGATGTGGCCGGCCACGATCACCAGCAACATGCCCAGCGCCATGATGACGATGTAGCTGTTTTGCAGCACCAGGTTGGTCAGGTTCAGCGGCCGCATCAGCGTGCCGTCGGTCATGTACTGGAAAAAGGCCATGATGGCCACCAGCGTGATCAACATGCCGTATTCGCGGAAGTTGTGTTTCAGGTGCTCCAGCACCGACTTGCCGGAGTCGGCCGCAGCTTCGACGGGCGCGACTTGGTTGGTGGTTGTGGTTGTCATCTTGCTCATAGAAATTCTTGATTGCGCGGTGCGCCCATCGAAGCCGAAGAGGCGAGCGAGGCCCCAGCCAGGGCCACCGTGGAACCGGCTTTGCCGGGCCACAGGTGGCGTCCCCCTCCCGCAGAAGAGGGGGCGGGCGCGAAGCGACGCAGGGGGTGCTTCTTCATCTAGGTGGCCTTCACGATCGCGCGCATGATGCGTTCCTGGGAGGCCTCGGCCGTGGGCATCTCGGCCACGAAGCGACCCTCGTTCATTACGTAGATGCGGTCGGTGATGCCCAGCAGCTCGGGCATTTCCGAGGAGATCACGATGACGCATTTGCCCTCGGCCGCCAGTTGCGCGATCAGGGTGTAGATCTCGTACTTGGCGCCCACGTCGATGCCGCGCGTGGGCTCGTCGAGAATGAGCACCTCCGGGTTGGTGAACAGCCATTTGCTGAGCACCACCTTTTGCTGGTTGCCGCCGGAGAGGTTGACGGTCTTTTGGTCCACCCCGGAGCAGCGGATGCGCAAGCGCTCGCGGTAGTCCTGCGCGACGCGGTGTTCGCGGCCGTCGTCGATCACCGTCGCCGAAGACACGCCATCGAGGTGGGCCAGGGAGATGTTGAACTGGATGTCTTCGCTCAGGACCAGGCCATTGCCCTTGCGGTCTTCGGTCACATAGGCCAGGCCGTGGTGCACCGCCTTCTCCACCGTGCTGACATCGATGGCTTGGCCGTGCAGGCGCACCTCGCCGCTGATGTTGCGTCCCCAGGATCGGCCAAAGATGCTCATGGCCAGTTCGGTGCGGCCCGCGCCCATGAGGCCGGCGATGCCCACGATCTCGCCGCGGCGCACCGTGAGGTTGACGCCCTTGATGAACTCGACGCTGCTGTGGTGCGGGTGAAAGGCGCGCCAATCGCACACCTCAAAAACGGTCTCGCCGATCTGGGGCTGGCGGCGCGGGTAGCGGTCGGCCATTTCCCGGCCGACCATGGCCTGGATCACGCGGTCTTCGCTGACGGCGCTGTCGCGACAGTCCATGGTTTCCACCGTGCTGCCGTCGCGCAATACGGTGATGGCATCGGCCACGCGGGCGATTTCGTTGAGCTTGTGCGAAATCAGGATGCAGGTGATGCCCTGCGCCTTCAAGTCCAGCAAGAGGTCGAGCAGCGCCTGGCTGTCGTTTTCATTCAGGCTGGCGGTGGGTTCGTCCAGGATCAGCAGTTTGACTTCGCGCGAAAGCGCCTTGGCAATCTCCACCAGCTGCTGTTTGCCCACGCCCAGGTGGGTGATCAGGGTGTCGGGCCGCTCGCGCAGCCCGACTTTGTCCAGCAGGGTCTGGGTGCGGCTGTGGGCAATGCCCCAGTCGATCACGCCGTGGTGGGCGGTTTCATTGCCCAGAAAAATGTTCTCGGCGATCGACAGCAGCGGCACCAGTGCAAGCTCCTGGTGAATGATGATCACGCCCAGTTGTTCACTGTCGCGGATGCCGTTGAAGCGGCGCGCCTGACCCTCGAAGACGATGTCGCCGGTGTAACTGCCATGGGGGTAGACACCGGAGAGCACCTTCATCAGGGTGGATTTGCCGGCGCCGTTCTCGCCCACGATGGCGTGAATTTCGCCGGCGTGCACACGCAGGTTCACCTGGTCGAGCGCGACCACCCCAGGGAAGGTCTTGCGGATGTTCCGCATCTCGAGAATCATGGTCTGGCTGTGTCCTTGGAAGTTCGGTCTGCCGCCGCAAAGGCGCACCGCCCGCAAACCTGAGGTGTGCGAGCGGCCTTCTTCAATCGAGAGACGCTTACTTGATCTGCGACTCTTTGTAGTAGCCGCTGTCCACCAGCACCTTCTTCCAGTTGGAGGCGTCAACCGCCACCGGCTTGAGCAGGTACGATGGCACCACCTTCACGCCGTTGTTGTAGGTTTTTGTGTCGTTGATCTCGGGCGTCTTGCCCGACACGACGGCGTCCACCATGTTGGCCGCCACCTTCGCCAGTTCGCGCGTGTCCTTGAACACGGTGGAGTACTGTTCACCTTTCAGAATGGATTTGACCGAAGGTATCTCCGCGTCCTGGCCGCTGACCACCGGGCAGGGCTGTTGCGCGGTGCAGTAGCCCACGCCCTTGAGCGACGAGAGGATGCCGATGGACAGGCCGTCGTAGGGCGATAGCACCGCGTGCACCTTGTCCTGGGTGTAGTAGGCCGAGAGCAGGTTGTCCATGCGGGCCTGGGCGACCGCGCCGTCCCAGCGCAGCGTGCCGACCTTGTTCATGCCGAGCTGTTTGCTTCGCACCACCAGCTTGCCGCTGTCGATGTAGGGTTGCAGCACGCTCATGGCGCCGTCGTAAAAGAAGAACGCGTTGTTGTCGTCGGGCGAGCCGCCGAACAGCTCGATGTTGAATGGCCCCTTGCCCTGCTTGAGACCGAGCTTGTCGACGATGGAGGTGGCCTGCAACACGCCCACCTGGAAGTTGTCGAAAGTGGCGTAGTAATCCACGTTCTTCGACCCCTTGATCAGGCGGTCATAGGCAATGACCTTGATGCCCTTGTCGGCCGCGCTTTGCAGCACCCGCGAAAGCGTCGTGCCATCGATGGAGGCGATCACCAGCACCTTCACGCCCTTGGTGATCATGTTCTCGATCTGGGCGAGCTGGTTGGGGATGTCGTCTTCCGCGTATTGCAGGTCGGTCCTGTAGCCGCGCTCCTTGAGCACCTTGACCATGTTGTCGCCATCGGCGATCCAGCGTGCCGACGATTTGGTGGGCATCGAGATGCCCACGCTGCCCTTGTCCTGGGACCAGGCGGGGGCTGACAGGCCAATGCCGCCGATGAGCAAGGCCATCGCGAGTGCCTTGAGGGTGTGACGTTTCTTCATGCCGTTGTCTCCGTTCGTTTTTATGGGGTGGCGCGGCCCACGGACCGCGCGCGTGGGCTCGGTCAGTACTTGCGGGAAGGGAACTCCTGGGCGGCGGTCTCCATCGGGAAGATGCCTTCCTTGGTGACGATGCGTTTCTCCAGTGGCTTGCCCGCCATCAGGTCTTTGACCGCCGTCATCAGCTGGGGGCCCAGCAGCGGGCTGCACTCCACGCTCACGTTGAGCTTGCCGGCCATCATGGCTTCGAAGGCGCCTTTGACCGCGTCGATGGAGATGATGATGATGTCTTTGGCGGGCTTCAGGCCGGCCTCTTCAATGGCCTGGATGGCGCCGATGGCCATGTCGTCGTTGTGGGCGTAGAGCACGTTGATGTTCTTGCCCTCGGCCTTGAGGAATGCCTCCATGACCTCCTTGCCCTTGGCGCGGGTGAAGTCGCCGGTTTGCGAGCGGATGATCTTGAATTTGGGGTCGGCCTTGATGATTTCCTCGAAACCCTTCTTGCGGTCGATGGCGGGCGCCGAGCCCACGGTGCCTTGCAGCTCGACGATGTTCACAGTGCCCTTCTGGTCTTTCATCTTGTCGACCAGCCAGCGGCCCGCCTTGCGGCCTTCTTCGACAAAGTCCGAGCCCATGAAGGACACATAGAGCGAGTCGTCTTTCACGTTGACCGCGCGGTCGGTCAGCACCACGGGGATCTTGGCGGCCTTGGCTTCTCGCAAGACGTTTTCCCAACCGGACTCCACCACGGGCGAGAAGGCGATCACGTCCACTTTCTGTGCGATGAACGAGCGTATGGCCTTGATCTGGTTTTCCTGCTTTTGCTGCGCGTCGGAGAACTTCAGCGTGATGCCCGCCTCCTTGGCCGCAGACTTGATCGACTCGGTATTGGCGGTGCGCCACTCGCTCTCGGCACCGACCTGACTGAAGCCCAGCACGATGGGTTTTTCAGCCCACGAGGTGGCGGGCAGCAGGCCCGCCAGCGGGGCGCAGGCCAGGGCGATGGCAAGGTTTCTGCGAGGAAAGTTCATGGTGTTGTCTCCTGGTTGGTCTTGTCTGAAAGGCTCGTTGGAACGAAGGGTGTCAGGCCAGCATGTAGCCGGTCTTGACGGTGGTGTAGAACTCGGCTGCGTAGCGGCCTTGTTCTCGCGAACCGTGGCTCGAATCCTTGCGGCCCCCGAAAGGCACATGGAAGTCGACGCCCGCGGTGGGCAGGTTGACCATGGTCATGCCGACCACGGCGTTGCGTTTGAGGTGCATGGCGTTCTTGAGCGAGGTGGTGCAGATGCCTGCGCACAAACCGAACGGCGTGTCGTTGGCCAGGGCCAGGGCGTGTTCGTAGGAGTCGGCGCGCAACACGCAGGCCACCGGGCCGAAGATCTCTTCGCGGGCGATGCGGTGATCGGGCTGGGCAAGAAACAGTGCCGGGCTCATGAAGTGGCCGGGTGTGGCCAGCGACAGGCGCTCGCCGCCCCAGATGTGCTCGGCGCCTTCCTTGCGGCCGATTTCCATGTAGGCCATGTTTTGGTCGAGCTGGTTGGCGTCGACCACCGGCCCCATTTCGATGCCGCGCTCCATGGCGTGGCCCACCTTGAGCGCCACCAGGCGCTGGCGCAGGCGCTCGACAAACTGGTCGTGCACCCGCGACTCCACGATCAGTCGACTCGACGCGGTGCAGCGCTGGCCGGTGGAGAAGTAGGCGCCTTGCAGGGCGCAGTCGACGGCCTGGTCCATGTCGGCATCGGCCAGCACGATCAGCGGGTTCTTGCCCCCCATTTCCAATTGCACCTTGGCGCGCCGGGCGGTGGCGACCTTGAGGATGCGCTCGCCGGTGGGGACCGAACCGGTGAAGCTCAGCGCGTTGACCAGCGGGTGTTCGACCAGGGTCTGGCCCACTTCGCGACCGCTGCCCATGACCAGGTTGAACACCCCGGCCGGCACGCCGCTGCGGCTGATGATCTCGGCCAGCGCCCAGCCACAGGCGGGCACCAGTTCGGCGGGCTTGAACACCACGGTGTTGCCGTAGGCCAGCGCCGGGGCAATCTTCCAGGCGGGAATGGCAAAGGGGAAGTTCCAGGGCGCGATGATGCCCACCACGCCCACGGGCTCTCGTGTCACATCCACCTGCACCCCCGGGCGCACCGAGGCCATCACCTCGCCGGGAATGCGCAGGGCTTCACCGGCGAAGAACTTGAAGATCTGCCCGGCGCGGGCCACCTCGCCAATCGATTCCGGCAGCGTCTTGCCTTCCTCGCGCGCCAGCAAGGACCCCAACTCGTCCTTGCGGGCCAGGATTTCGCTGCCGATCTGGTCCAGTGCGTCGGCGCGGCGCTGGGGCGTGCTGCGGCTCCATTGCGGCAGCGCGTCCGCGGCCGCCCGGATCGCCTGCTCGGTCTGGTTGCGGTCGGCCCGGGCGAATTCGGCCACCACTTCGCGGGTGTCCGAAGGATTGGTGCTCACACCGGTGGTGGTGCCGATTTCCCACCGGCCATTGATGTAATGCCGGGGGTTTTGTTGCATGTCGCCAAGTTTCACGGGGGCCTCGCTCTGGGGGTTGTCAGCGCTGGCAGTCTATGATTCATTTAGATATCAATCCAATCGTTTTTTAGACAAAATAGATATCGATTTAAGAATTCTGGAAAACCCCATGAGCAACTACAACCACTGGTTCATCCGCGCCCGCCTCAAGACCCGCCAGCTGTTGCTGCTGGTGGCCCTGGCCGAAGAGGGCAATATCCACCGGGCCGCCCAGGTGCTCAGCATGACCCAGCCGGCCGCGTCCAAGTTGCTCAAAGACCTGGAAGACGTGCTGGAGGTGCCGCTGTTTGACCGGCTGCCGCGCGGCATGCGCCCCACCTGGTACGGGGAGACCATGATCCGCCACGCGCGCATGGCCCTGGGCAGCCTCAACCACGCCCACGACGAGCTCAATGCGCTCAAGACCGGGCACTTCGGGCAGGTCGGCATCGGCGCCATCACCTCCCCGGGCCTGACCCTGTTGCCCGCCGCGGTGGCGCTGGCCAAGCAGGAGCACCCCAGCCTGCGCATCTCGCTGGAGATCGAGACCAGCCCGGTGCTGCTGGACCACCTGGAGCAGGGCAAGCTCGACGTGGTGCTGGGCCGCCTGTATGCCGAGCACGACAAGACGCATTTGCGCTACGAGCCGCTGACCGAAGAAATGGTCTGCGCCGTGGCGCGGCCTGGCCACCCGCTGCTGGGCATGACCGGCCTGGGCTTGCGAGATGTGCACGCCGCAGGCTGGATCGTGCCGCCGGAGGGCAGCGTGCTGCGCCACCGCTTCGACCTGATGTTCCAGCAAGAAGGGCTGGCCCCGCCGATCAACATCATCGAGACCCCGGCCCTGCTGTTCATCACGCGCATGCTCCAGCAAAGCGACATGGTGGCGGTGCTGGCGGCGGATGTGGCGCATTACTACGCTTCACATGGCATCGTCTCGGTGTTGCCCCTGTCCATGCCTTGCCACATGGACGCCTTTGGCATCATCACCCGCAGCGACCGGCTGCTGTCGCCAGGCGCCAAGGTGATGATGAAGGCCATCAAGCAGACCAGCCTGGTGCAGTACGGCCGCAAGTTCGACATCACCTGAGCCGGTGCGCGGTGGCCTGGCCCGCGCGCGGTCGCTCAGGTCCAGCCGGCGTCGACGATGAACTCCTGGGCGGTGCACATGGCCGCGTCGTCCGAGGCGAGAAACAGCACCATGCGCGCAATGTCCTGCGGGCGCAGCTTGTCGGGCAGGCATTGGTTGCGCTGGATTTCCTGCTCGCCCTCGGCGTCCACCCACAGCTTGAGCTGGCGCTCGGTCATCACCCAGCCGGGCGAGACGGTGTTGATCCGGATGCGGTCGCGCCCCAGCGTCCTGGCCAGACCCCGGGTGAGGCCATTGACCGACGATTTGGCGATGGCGTAACAGGGGTAGGCGGCGCCCTTGGTCTGCCATCCTGTGGAGCCCAGGTTGATCACCGAGCCCGAGCCCAGCCGCTGCATGCCGGGCACCACGGCCTGAATCGCAAAAAACGCCGGCCGTTCATTGATGGCCATGCGCTCGTCATAGTATTGCGGCGTGACCGATTCCAGTGTGTGGCGGTTGTCGCTGGCGACGTTGTTGACCAGCACCTGGAAGTCCCCCAGGCTGTCGGCGGCCTCGGCGATGGTCTTTTGCAGCGCCACCACGTCGCGCACGTCACACGGTCGCCACCAAGGTCTGGGAAGGCCGGCGGCTTCGAGCGACTCGGCGAGTTGCTCGCTGGCCGGGGCATCGATGTCGATGAAGGCCACGCGGGCCCCTTGCTCGGCAAAAGCGGTGACCATGGCCGCGCCAATGCCGCTGCCGCCGCCGGTGATGAAGACCGCGCGGTCGCGCAGGCTGGGGATTTGGGTGCGCTGTGGCGCTGAAACAGGGGTGATTGGGTTATTCATTGCAAAATTGATATCGAAAAATAAAATAATTCTGAGTTACGGATATCAATTTGCGTTGATATCATGCGCCGCGTCAAGAAAAATTTGCAGGAGACGGAAGCTTGCCGAACATGAGCCAAAAAGACGGTGTCGCCCAGAGGCCCAGGCTGGGCGGTGTCGTCTCGTCGATGCCTGTGCCTGTATGCGGCACGCTCCGGTGCCTTGATGCGGCAGGCGCCCAACTGGGCGAAGGGCTTTTTTGGTCGGCGCGCGACCAGTGCCTGTACTGGGTTGACATCCTCTCGCGCTGCCTGGTCCGCTGCGATCCGGTCAGTGGCCGACGCAGCCAATGGACTTTCGAGGAAGAGGTTTCTGCGGTGGCCGAGCGCACCGGGGGCCGCCCGGGGCTGGTGCTCACCTTGCGCCGGGGCTTTGCCCTGTTTGATCCCGCCACCGGTGAGCCGCCGCGCTACCTTTGCCGGCCAGAGCCGGACCTGCCGGGCAACCGCTTCAACGACGGCAAGTGCGACGCGCAGGGCCGTTTTTGGGCCGGCACCATGGACTTTGACTGCGAAGCCCCCACCGGTTCGCTTTACCGCCTGGACCCCGACGGACAGTGCACCCGCCACGAGCAAGGCATCGCCGTGACCAACGGCCCGACCTGGGCGCAGGTCGATGGCCAGTTGTGTCTCTTTCTGAATGACACGGTCAACGGCCGCGTCTACCAATACCGGTTCGACCCTCAAACGGGGGCGCTGTCGGACAAGCGGCTGTGGAAGACTTTTACGCCCGGCGAAGGCGTGCCCGACGGCATGACCACCGATGCGCTGGGGCGGCTTTGGATTGCCCATTGGGGCGGCGCTTGCGTGAGTTGCCATGACCCGGCCAGCGGCGAGTGTCTGGGCCGTGTCGACCTGCCCACCAGCCATGTCACCAACTGCGCTTTTGGCGGCGCCGACCTGTGCACGCTCTTCATCACCACCGCGCGCCAGGGCCTGACCGAGGCCCAGCTCGCCAGCGAACCGCTGGCTGGTGGGTTGTTTGCCGTCGGCGTGGACAGCCCCGGTCTGCCGGCCAACGGTTTTGGCGGCTGAGACGAGCGGGGCGGCCCGGTCGCGCGCCGGTCTGTGCCGCGGTGCGCGCCCATGGCGTGGACTCCGGCGGCAGCCAGCGCGGGTACCTGTAGACCATTGTTTTTGAAAGCACACCGATGACTTCGACCCATCACCCCACCGTCTGGCTGCACCATGCGGAGCAGCGCCTGGGCCTGGTGCCGTCGCTGGGTGGTGCGGTGGCCGCCTGGCAACTGGAGCGGCCGCAGGGGCCGGTGGACCTCTGGCGCCCTTGGGACGGCAGCCCCGATCTTTACCGCATGGCCTCTTTTGCCATGGTCCCCTGGACCAACCGAATCGGTGGCGGCGGCTTTTCGCATGCGGGGCGTTTCCACCCTGTGCAGCCCAACCGGGTGGGGGAGCCGTACCCGATCCATGGCGATGGCTGGTTGCAACCCTGGACCATTGAGCGTCCTTCGGACGACACCCTCACCATGGCGCTGCAATCCCGGGCCTTCCAGGGCAACCCTTACCACTACGAGGCCGAGCAGACCTTCCGTCTGGTTGACGGCGGGCTCGACCAGTCAGTGCTGTTGCGCCACTGGGGCGACGACGCTGCCCTATGGCATTGGCCTGCACCCCTGGTTTCCGCGTACCCCGCAAACCCGCATCAGCGCACCGGTCCGGGGGCTTTGGCAGTGCGGCGCTGACCCGATGCCAGTGGCCCACACCACACAGTTTCCCGATAACTGGAACCTGACCCAGGGCATTTCTGCCCATGGCGACCTGATCGACAACGGCTTCACCGGCTGGGGAGGCCGGGCCCGCATCGAATGGCCCGAGCGGGGGCTGCAGCTTGCCGTCGACATGCCCGACTTCGACGCCGACGGGGGCGCCGAGCGGCACTATTGCCTGATCTACCGGCCTGAACAGGGTTCAGCGTTCTGTTTTGAGCCCATCACCCACCCGATCGATGCCTTTCATTTGCCCGGCCAGCCCGGTTTGCGTGTGCTGGGCGAAGGCGAGGAGATGCGGCTTCGGGTGCGGTGGCGGTTTGCACCCTGGGATCAGGCCGCCCAATGCGCCGAGCGGTGAGGCACGCCGAGGGCGGCGTGCCTTCGCCTGTGAGGGCGCACAAAAAAGCCCGCAGGTGCGGGCTTTGTCCGTTTTGCTGGGCTGTGCCGTGCGGCGGGCTTCAGCCCTGGTGGCCGAATTCGTGGCGGTCAGCGGCCGCAAACATGTCGGCGGCGGAACCGGCGTCGATGCGCATCATGTCGCGGGCCATGGCGCGCAACTTTTCTGCTTCCTGGTGGCTGCTCGCGGAGCGGGGCGCGGCTTGTGGCGCGGGCATGGAGGGTGTGGTGCGCAGATTGCGCAGGCTCTTGCTGAGCCAGAGGCCAATGATCTGTGTGGCGGTTGGAGAAAGCGACAAAGCGCTGGCGGTCGACATGAAAATTCCTTGAATCTGGTTTTAAGTAGAAACCCTAATATAGGGGTAAACCCTGATTTTTGCCATCTCAAGCCGACGAAGGGTCGATTGGGTGCGTCAACGGCGCCACACCGCCGGGCGGCTCAGGCGGGTTCGTCCACCGCAAAACCGTTGCTCAGGGCCTGGCGCAAAAAGGCCACGAACAGCGACACCGCGCGGGGCACATGGGCGGAGTAGGGCCGCAAGGCATAGAGGTTTTCGGCAAAAGACCCCACTGGCTGCCACTGGGGCAATACCAGAGCCAGTTTGCCGCTGGCCAGGTTGGCCTGGGCGGTGAAGTCGGGCAGCAGGGCGATCCCCACGCCGCTCAGGGCGGCATCGCGCAGGGCCTCGCTGTTGTTGGCCGCCAGCGAACCCGATACCTGCACCGTGACCCGGTCGCTGCCTGCGCTTTTGCGGCGTGGCGCCAGGGTCCAGGCCGGCGTCTCCTGCGAGCGCGGGTAGTGCAGGCAGTTGTGTGCGGCCAGTTCGACAGGGGTCTCGGGGCTGCCATGGCGGCGCAGGTAGGCCTTGCTTGCCACCAGCACCGAGCGGGTATGGCACAGCAGCCAGGCCACATGCGTGTCGGGCGGGGACGCGGTGTGCCGAATGGCCAGATCAAATCCCTCGGTGGCCAATGAACTCAGGTGGTCGGAGAGGTTGAGTTCCAGGCGCACCTCAGGATAGGTGCGCAGGAACTCACCCAGGCGGGGCACCAGCTGCTGGCGCGCAAACGCCACTGGCGCGGTCACGCGCAACAGCCCGCTGGGTCTGCCCGCGAGATCGCGCACCCGGGAAAACGATTGGGCGATGTGGTCGAACGAAGCGCGCGTCTCGTCGACCAGGCGCTGGCCGGCTTCCGTCAGCCGCACGCTGCGCGTGGTGCGCTGCACCAGGGGCACCCCGGCGGTGCGCTCCAGCTCGGCAATGCGCTGGCTGACCGCCGCCTTGCTCACCCCCAGGCGCGCGGCCGCGGCGGTGTAGCTGCCTTGTTGAGCCAGAACATGGCGAGTGAAGCGGCCCCGAGCTCATGCGCGTGTGGTGTGTTCATGCATTTGATTGTTCAGTAAAACGAACAATCAATTCAGCATAACCGGGTTGTTTCACTCAGGCATCGTTCCTACACTGAAGGCCGCTTGCTGTTGCCCCCGAGCCGGCTGCCACCTTCCCGAGTTCTTTGCACCGATTGATGAGCGATCGAAACACATTTGAAAGAAGCCACATGACCACCGCCATTCATCACCACATCGCCGGTGCGGCCACAGCCGGCACCGCCACCCGCCAGCAAGGTGTCTACAACCCCGCGACGGGCCAAGTGACCGGGCGTGTGGTGCTGGCCAACGCGGCCGACGTGGACAGCGCTGTGGCCGCTGCCCAGGCCGCGTTTCCCGCTTGGGCCGACACGCCCCCGATTCGACGCGCCCGTGTGATGTTCAAGTTCCTGGAGCTGGTCAACCAGAACGGAACGAGCTGGCCCGCGCCATCACCGTCGAACACGGCAAGGTGTTCACCGATGCCCAGGGCGAAGTGGCCCGTGGCATCGACATCATCGGAAGTTCGCCTGCGGCATCCCGCAACTCCTGAAAGGCGACTTCACCGACCAGGTCTCCACCGGCATGGACAACTGGACCATCCGCCAGCCGCTGGGCGTGGTGGCCGGCATCACGCCGTTCAACTTCCCGGTCATGGTGCCCATGTGGATGTTCCCGGTGGCATGCCGCAGGCAACACCTTCGTGCTCAAGCCAGCCCCGTCGACCCCACCCCCAGCCTGCTGATCGCCGACCTGCTCAGGCGGGCGGGCCTGCCAAACGGCGTATTCAATGTGGTGCAGGGCGACAAGGGAGGCCGTGGATGCGCTGCTGGTGCACCCCGACGTGAAGGCGATTTCCTTCGGCTCCACGCCGATCGCCAACTACATCTATGAGACCGGTGCCCACCACGGCAAGCGCGTGCAGGCGCTGGGCGGCGCCAAGAACCACATGGTGGTGATGCCCGACGCCGACCTCGACCAGGCGGTGGACGCGCTGATCCGGCCGGCCTACGGCTCGGCTGGCGAGCGTTGCATGGCGATTTCGGTGGCGGTGCTCGTGGGTGACGTGGCCGACAAGATCATGCCCAAGCTGATCAAGCGCACCAAGGAACTCAAGGTGCTGGACGGCATGAACCTGGCCGCCGAGATGGGGCCCATCGTCACCGCCGCCGCGCACCAGCGCATCACCGGGTACATCGAAGCCGGCAAGGTCGAGGGCGCACAACTGTTGGTCGATGGCCGCGAGTTTGACGCGAAGCAGACCGGTGACGGCTGCGAAGCGGGCTTCTGGATGGGCGGCACGCTGTTCGACCACGTAAGCCCCGACATGAAGATCTACAGGGAAGAGATTTTCGGCCCGGTGCTCAGTTGCGTGCGCGTGGCCGACTTCAGCGAGGCCGTTCAGCTCATCAACGACCACGAATTCGGCAACGGCACCAGTTGCTTCACCCGCGACGGCAACGTGGCGCGCGAGTTCGCACGCCGCATCCAGGTCGGCATGGTCGGCATCAACGTGCCGATCCCCGTGCCCATGGCCTGGCAGGGCTTCGGCGGCTGGAAGAAGAGCCTGTTCGGCGACATGCACGCCTACGGCGAAGAGGGCGTGCGCTTCTACACCAAGCAGAAGTCGATCATGCAGCGCTGGCCCGAGAGCATCGGCAAAGGCGCCGAGTTCGTGATGCCAACGGCGAAGTAGGGCTCACCCACCAGGTCGCGTTCCATCTTTGTGATGGCGGGCAGCAGTCCGCCGCTGCGAAAAGACGAAATGGGTGCCCACGCGACCGCTAATTGAGCGCTTGCCCTAAGGATTTCCCTTCAGACTGCCGATACGCCTACTCAGGTGGCCCGTTTGTCGAGACACACAAACGCGCCCCGATGGTCAACGCGCTGCCGGCGCGTCAACGCAATCTGGACGGAAACAACTATGCAAATACTTTCGCAACTGCGCGTGGGCCAACGCCTCGCGCTTGGCTACAGCGTTGTCTTGATTCTGATGGTGGGACTCGCCGCTCAGGCCGTCATGGGCTTGCGCAGCCTGAATCAGACCTTGCAGGAAGTGGTCGTCGAAGGGGGTGCGCGCAGCGCAGCCGTGATCCGGATGGAGCGTGACGCTCATGGCTTCATGGCATCGATGCGCAACCTGCGTGGCGCGGAGCTCTCCCAGGGCGAAACCCTGATGGGGGTGGTGCGCGGCCAATGGCAGGCCTACCTCGAAGCCGAAAAGGCAGTGAAAGCCCAGCTGGGTGACCGCAGTCCGGAAGTCGCGGCCCTGCTGTCTGAAGCGCACGCGCGCGCCGAGGCAGGTTACTCCGTGATCACGGAGGGCGAAAAAGAAGGCGAAGGGCGTGGTGATACCGCCGTCTTCTTTGCCATCTCCAACGCCATCACCCAGGACGCCAACCTGCTGGAGTCCCGCTTCAAGGTGTGGTCGGAGGCGCTGGTTGCGCTGGCCGCCTGGGAGGACCAGAACAAGGCCACGGCGGCCAGCGAAGCGGCCGCTGCCGCGGACCGGCAGGAGTGGCTGCTGGCGATGGTGAGTCTGGCGGCACTGGTGTTTGGCATCCTCACCGCCTGGCAAATCACGCGGGACGTGACTCGGGGCTTTTCGAATGCGGTGACGGCCACCGAGCGCCTGGCGCAACACGACCTCTCGCAGGCGGTGGAGACGCGGTTCAATGGTGAGCTGGGCGTGCTGGCACGGTCGTTGGAGAGCATGCGCGTGGCGCAGCGTGAGTTGGCCATGGGGGTGCGCAGCGCCTGTGAAGACATCGCCACGGCCAGTTCCGAGATTGCCCAGGGCAGCAACGACCTGAGCGGCCGGGCCGAGCTGACAGCGGCCAACATGCATGGCGCCATCGATGCCCTGGAGACCCTGAACGCCTCTGTGGACCAGTCCGATGAATCGGCGCAGTCGGCCAATGCTTTGGCCACGGAGGCGCAATCGGCCGCATCGCGTGGGGACCACGTGGTGGGTCAGGCGGTTGCCACCATGCAGGAGATCGACGCTGCGTCGCGCAAGATTGCCGACATCACGGCCATCATCGATGGCATCGCTTTTCAGACCAACATCCTGGCGCTCAACGCGGCGGTGGAGGCCGCCCGGGCCGGTGAGCAAGGGAGGGGCTTTGCGGTGGTTGCCGCCGAAGTGCGCGGACTGGCGCAGCGCAGCGCGACGGCCGCGCGCGAAATCAAGAGCCTGATCGAGGCAACCTTGCAAAAGGTGGCCTCGGGCAGCGATCATGTCAAGCGGGCCGGTGGTGCGACGACGGAAATCATGGCCTCGGTGCAGCGCGTGTCGGCCACGATTGCCGCCATCTCCAGCGAAACCGCGCAGCAACGCCAAGGCATCGTGCAGGCCAATTCGTCGGTCAAGGAGCTCGATCAGGGCGCCCAGCAGAACGCCGCACTGGCCGAAGAGTCTGCGGCTGCGGCCAGTTCATTGCAGGCGCAGGCCGCCCGCCTGAAGCAACTGGTGGAGCGCTTCAAGGTCGCCTAGGCCAGCCCGAACCGTGCGCTTCTTCTGGCGTGCGTCGCGTGCGGGGTGCACCGGCATTGGCGTGTGGCGCGCGGCCTGTGTGCGCAGGCTCAAATCACAGTAGCATCGGCTGCAATCCCTGGCGGGCGGCGTGTACGGGCCTTGCCGGGAACCAAGACCGCGCTCCTGGCATCCTTTGAAGGGGCCGCAGCGCGGCCGCTGGATTGCAACCGCTTCTGCAAAGGATCCTGTGACCCGTTTTCGAGCCTCGTGGATGGTGGCCCTTGGGCTGTGTGTGGTGGCTTTGGCCGCCTGGGTGGGCGCGCGCTCTGACCTGGCGCATGCGCAATCGCCGTCGGGTGCATCGCCGCCGGTCGCTGCCGCCGAAGGGCCCGCGGCCAGCGGGCGCAAGGGTGGGGGTGGCGCGCAGCAGGCGGTTCCCGTGATCGTGGCACCGGTGGCCGAAGGCAGCGATGGCGTCACGCTGGATCTCCTGGGCACGGGCACCTTCGCGCCAGTCAGTCGCCCTGTACTCACCGGTGGCAGGCGAAGTTGCCGAGGTCTTGTTCGCCGGGCAAGGCGGTGCGCGCTGGTGAGACCATGGTGCGCCCGGTGGACCGGCGTGAGCGCCTGGCGGTGCAATTGGCCCAGGCCAAGGTGGATGCCGCGCGTGTGATGCACGCCCGCTATGAGGGCACCCGCGGCACAGGCGCGGTGCCCGACTCGGTGGCCGATGAGGCCAAAGCGGCCTTGCGCAGTGCCGAGATCGAGTTGGCGCAAACGCGCGAAGCCTTGGCCGATCGCGCGGTGCGGGCGCCATTCGCGGGCATGCCCGGCCTGGCGGGGGTGGAACGGGGCGAGCGCATCGGAACCGACACCGAACTGACCACCCTGGATGACCGCAGCGCGTTGCACCTGGATTTGCTGATTCCCGAAACCTACCTCGCCCGGGTGGGCGTGGGGCAGGCGGTGCAGGCGTCGAACCCGGCTCACCCGGGGCGCCGCTTCGAAGGCACGGTGGCGCAGATTGACAACCGGGTCGATCCGGTCACGCGCCAGATCAAGGTGCGCGCGGTCTTGCCCAATGCCGACGATGTGTTGCGCTCGGGCATGTCTTTCCAGGTGGCGATGGCCTTGTCCGGCGCAGCGCGTCTGAGTGTGCCGGAGCTCGCCCTGCAATGGGGGCGGGAGGGTTCGTTTGTCTGGGTTGTGCGTGATGGCAAGGCGTTGCAGGTGGCGGCGCGCGCGGTTCAACGGCAAGACGGGCGTGTGCTGGTCGACGGAGGCCTGACCTTGAAAGACCAGGTGGTGGTTGAAGGGGTGCAGCGCTTGCGCCAGGGACGCCCCGTGAAAGTGGTGGGTTCGGGTGCGGGTTGAGTCCGCCCCTGTCGTTTGCAGTCGATGGGGCGTGGTGCGTCCACCGCTGGCCTGAGCTCTCTTCATCAAACCCCTGCAACCATTGTCATGACAGACGACCGCGCTTCCGACCTGCCCGCACTCTCCATCCGCCGCCCCTGGCTGGTGATCGTGATCAATCTGTTGATCGTGATCGCCGGTGTGGCGGCCTGGCTGGGGGTGGAGGTGCGCGAGTTGCCCAATGTCGACCGGCCCATTGTGGCCGTGCGCGCGAACTTTCCCGGCGCCGCCCCCGAAACCCTGGACGCCGAGGTCACCCGATTGCTGGAAGGTGCAGCCGCGCGGGTGCCCGGGGTGGTGCTGGTGCGATCGGCCAGCGAAGAAGGCAACCTGCGCATCATCATCGAGTTCAATCCCGATGTGGATCTGGTGGCTGCGGCCAATGATGTGCGCGACGCGGTGGCGCGGGTGCAGCGCAGCCTGCCGGCGGGCCTGGAAAACCTCACCATCGTGAAAGCCGATGCCGAACCGGTGATGCAGCTGGCTGTGGCCAGTGACACGCTGGCGGTGGACGAGCTCTCGCGCGTGGTGGAAGACCGCATCGAGCCCGAGCTGATTTCGGTGCCGGGTGTGGCGGACATCAATGTCTTCGGCGCGCGCCAGCGCGTGATGCGGGTGCGGGTGGACCCGGTGAAGCTGAGCGCCTATGGCCTGGCGGTGGACGATGTGGTGGGCCTGCTGCGGGGCGCGCGCCTGGACGTGCCGGCGGGCAACCTGTCGTCGGACAACCAGGATGTGCTGGTGCGCGCCAATGCGAGCATTGCCACGCCCGAGCAACTGCGCGCCCTGCGCTTCCCCTCGCAGGTGGCACTGGCGCAAGTGGCCGATGTGTTCCTGGCGCCGGACGACGCGGAGAGTTATGTGCGCTTCGACGACCGGCCGGTGGTGAGCCTGGGCGTGGTGCGGCAGGCGCAGTCCAACAGCGTGGCGATTTCCGAGGGCGTGCGTGCCGTGGTGGACCGCATCAATGCCCGTCAGCAGGATGTGCGTGTGAGCGTGGTCTCGGACGACGCAGTCTTCATTCGGGGTGCCATCAGCGAAGTGCTCTGGAGCCTGGCGCTGGCGGTGCTGATCGTGGCGGCGGTGGTCGCGGCTTTTCTGGGTCACCTGCGCTCGACGCTGGTGCCGGTGGTGGCGATCCCCGTGGCGCTCATCGGCACGCTGGCGGCCATCTGGGCGCTGGGGTATTCGATCAACCTGTTGACCTTGCTGGCGCTGTTGCTGGCCACGGGGCTGGTGGTGGACGATGCCATTGTCGTGCTGGAGAACATCCAGCGCCGCAGGGCCATGGGCCTGGGGCCCCGGGCGGCGGCGGTGCTCGGCACGCGGGAGGTGTTTTTCGCCGTGGTGGCCACCACGCTCACACTGGTCGCCGTGTTTGTGCCGATTTCCTTTTTGCCCTCGGCAGCGGGGCGTCTGTTTGCCGAGTTCGGTTTCGTGATGGCCATTGCCGTGGGCATTTCCTCTTTCGTGGCCTTGTCCATGGGCCCGATGATGGCCTCGCGCTTGCCGGTTGATGGACCGCCTGGCCTCATCTGGGGGCGGGTCTCGGCATGGGGGGATGCGGCGGTCCAGCGCTATGGCCGTTGGCTGGCGGCCGCGTTGCGACACGGCTGGTGGGTCGCCGCGCTTTGTGTGTTGCTCGCCGGTGGAGCGGCGTGGCTGTTCACCCAGCTTGACCGCGAGCTCACCCCCAACGAAGACCGCGGCAGCCTCTCGATCCGACTGGACGGACCGGATGGCGCGGGCCTCGGCTATTCGGATCGCCAACTGGAGCAGGCGTTGCGCGTCGTGCAGCCGCTCAAGGACGAGGGGCTGGTCAGCAGTGTGTTCACCATCACCGGTCGCTTCGACCCCAACCGCGCCGAGATTGTGGCACCACTGACAGACTGGAGCGAGCGCACGGTGAGCCAGGCGCAACTGACTGCGCGCGTGCAGAAAGCCCTGGACAGCCTGCCGGGGGCGCGGGTGCGCATTCGCGGCGGCAGCAGCCTGGGACGCAGCGGTGGGGACGGCAGTGTGCAGATGGCGATCACGGGCGACAACCATGAGCGCATTGCCGATGTCGCCTATGCTTTCGCTGAAGCCATCGAGCGCGACCTTCCCCAGCAGTTGCGCGACGTGCGGGTCAACTACGCCGCCACCCAGCCGCAGCTCTCGCTCAAGATCGACCGTGAACGCGCCAGCGCCCTGGGTGTGCCGCTGGACGGGCTGGATGCGGTGCTTCGGGCGCTGGTTGACAGCACCGAAGTGGCCGAGCTCAATGTCAACGACCGCACGGTGCCGGTGGTGCTGCAGTCGACCGCCCGGGGCCACACCGACCCGCAGGACTTGCTGCAGCTCAGTGTGCGGGCCAACGATCAGCGGCTGGTGCCGCTGGCCCAGTTCGTGCAGTTCGAGGAGACCGCCATTCCCAGTGAGCTGGAGCGCTTGGGTCAGCGGCGCGCCGTGCAGATGAGTGCGGGCCTGGCCGAAGGTGCCACGCTCCAGACGGCCACGCAGGGGCTGCGCGATCTGGCCGAGACCACCTTGCCCAGCGGCATGGGTCTGCTGTTTCGCGGTGACGCGGCCACGCTGGAGGAGACCGGGCGCGATGTGAGCGTGACCTTTGCCATAGCCTTGCTGGTGGTGTTTCTGGTGTTGGTGGCGCAGTTCGAGAGCGTCACCAGCGCGGCCGTGGTGTTGATCAGCGTGCCGTTCGGGTTGGCCGCGGCGGTGTTTGCCATGTGGCTCAGCGGCACCTCGGTCAACATTTACAGCCAGATAGGTCTGTTGCTCCTGGTGGGCGTGATGGCCAAGAACAGCATCCTGATGGTGGAATTCGCCGACCAGTTGCGCGACGCCGGGCGCAGTGTGCTGGAGGCCGCCCAGGAGGCCGCGGCCACGCGGTTGCGGCCGATCATGATGACCATGGCGTCCACCGTGTTGGGCGCGCTGCCCCTGGTGCTGGGAAGCGGACCGGGCGCCGAATCCCGCGCAGCCATTGGATGGGTGATTTTTGGCGGGCTGTCTCTGGCCGCCATCTTCACCCTCTTTCTGACACCGGTGGTGTACCTGGGTGTGGCAAGGTTTGCGCAGCCGCGGGCACGGCAGGGCGAGCGCCTTGCGCAGGAGCTGAGGGCAGCGCCGCAGGAGGGGGGCGCCTGACTTTCCCGGACCGGTATCGGCGTCGGTCCCCAGGCGGGGGGAGGGGCGGCGGCGGGTGGGACAAAAAGTGACCTTTGGCACTGTTGTGCCCAGTTGATCGCGCCTACTTTCGGGTCGTGCTCCTTTTATTGTTGTGACCGGGGCACCTCGAGAGGCCCAGATCCAAGGGCCTCAGATCCATTGGAGGCCCACCATGAACCCATTCCAACGCCACCCTCTGCGCCATCCCCTCCCTCTGGGCCTTCTATGCCCCTTGCGCCCGCTGCAAGGCCTTGTGGCTGCGACGGTGCTGCTGCTGGCGGCCTGCGGAGGGGGCAACGAGACCGCGCCCGGCGAGGCTGCGACGATGCAGGCGGCTGCGCCCAGCCCGCACACCACCCCCATCGATGCCCAGACCCAGGCCCTGCAGGCGTCGGGCGCTCGGCTGAATGCCCAAGAGCTCGATCAGATTGCCCGGACCGGCGTGTTGCCCCAGCCGTTCGATGGCCCGCTGCTCAGCGGCGCGCCCGGCTCCACCCTCGCCACCCTGGACACCCATGCGGCGAAAAGCGCCCCTGGGCTGTCAGAGCCCAAGAGCGCGACCTCCCGTGTGCCCGTATTTCGCTTCTTCAACAGCGGCACCGGCGCCCACTTCTTCACCACCAGCGTGGCCGAGCGCGACCACATCATCGCCAATGTGCCCGCCTTCAGCTACGAAGGTCCAGCGTTTCACACCAGCAATGCCGCCGCGTTCGGCCTGAGTCCGGTTCACCGCTTCTTCAACCAGCAATCCGGGGTGCACTTCTACACCATCAGTGAAGCCGAGCGCGCCCACATCGTGGCCAACCTGCCGCAGTTTCACTACGAAGGCATCGCCTACTACGCCAGCACCCTGAGCGGGACTGGCTACGTGCCGCTGTTTCGCTTTTATTACGCTGCGCGCGGGTTCCATTTCTACACCGTCAGCGAGGCCGAGCGAAACCAGATTCTGGCCAACCTGCCGCAGTACACCTACGAGGGCGTGGGCTACTACGTGCTGGGTGACGACTGGCAAACCCCCGCGGTGCCCCACACCGGGGTGACCGCATTGCAATGCCACATTGCGGGCACCGATACCTTGTCGTCCTGCACCAGCCTTTCGGCCAACTCGCTCAACAACCAGCAAGACGGCGACCGCACCCAGATCAACCCGATGGGCTACAGCCCGGTGTCACCGCATTCAACGGCCGATTGCGTGCGTGACGACGTGACCGGGCTGGTCTGGGAGGTCAAGACCGTGGGTGGCGCACGCAGCGCCACCTCGACCTACCGGGCATCGCTGGGCTTCGCTGGCGACCCGACCACGGTCAATGGGTACATCGCCACGGTCAATGACGCCAACCTCTGTGGCTTCAACGACTGGCGTCTGCCCTCATTCGAAGAGTTGCATGGCCTGCTGAACTATGGACAGGGCGAAGGGCTGTTCATCACCACCAGCGCGTTTCCGAACACCCAGAGAGGCGCAGGTGACTGGTATTGGAGCGCCACCAATTCCGTGGACAACCCGAACCAGGCCTGGTTGCTGGGCTTCTACAACGGCGACGACTTCCGCGACGACAAGACCGACTCCCACCACGTGCGCCTGGTCAGGGGGCGCACCTGGACAGGGCAGCGCCACATCATCACCAGCCTGGCCTACCCGGGAGATGCCGCGGGCAATGCGGTGATCGACCGGCGCACGGGTCTGGCCTGGCGGCGTTGCCACGAAGGGCAAACCTGGAATGGTGCGGCGTGCACCGGCAGCGCGTCGATCTACACCCATGTGCAGGCCTTGTCCCATGCACAGGCTGTGGCGAACTGGCGCCTGCCCAATGTCAAAGAGCTGGCCAGCGTGATTGACCATGTAGCTGTTCCCGGCGCTCGACCCGGTTTCGTTCCCCGGCGCCTTGTCGATCACCGTGTGGTCCTCGACGCCCTACATTTCCAATTCGGCGGCGGCCACCGGCATTTCCTTTGGTCTGGGGCTGGGCCATCTCGGGGTGCGCACCGCTGCGAACCGTGTGCGGCTGGTGTTTGCCGCGCCGTGATGCACAGCCTTTGCATGAGTGGTGGAAATGGGAGGGCCGCGGTGCGACTGGGGCCACCCGCCCGGTTTCTGCAGGGCGGGCCTGGCGTCAGCGTCTGGTCGACAGGCCGATGCGGGCCAGTGCGCCCAGCAGCAGGTGGGCGGAAACCGGTTTGAAGAGCACCTCGAAACCCGACTCGCGCAGGCGCTGCAGTTTGTTGGCCGCGGTCTCGCCAGTGATCAGGATGACCTCGGGTGGTCGAGCCATCTGGGTGGCCAGACCAGAGGCAAACGCCAGACCGTCCTCGCCGTTGGCCAGGCGCACGTCGCACAACAGCACCTCGTGCGGTGCGTCAACCGCCTGCGCCTGCAGGCAGTCGCGCGCTTGCTCGGGCGTGGACACACAGGTAGCCTCGATGCCGTGTTGTTGCAGCAACGTGGCAATGGCGTGCTGGATGTCCTTTTCGTCGTCCAACACCAACACCCTTGCGGGCAGCGACCTGTCCGGCGTCGGTGCGGGGGTGGTGCTTTCCACGGGCACACCCGCCACGGGCTGGGCCAGCGGCAACTTCAGGCGAAAGTTGCTGCCCCTGCCCAGGGTCGACTGGACCTCGATGGGGTGGTCCAGCAGATGCGAAATGCGGTTCACGATGGACAGCCCGATGCCCAGACCCATGGAGCGGTCGCGCCCAGGGTTGTTGATCTGATAGAACTCATCGAAGATGCGCCCGATCTCGTCTCGGGCCATGCCCAGACCGGTGTCGCGCACTTCGATCCACACGGCCCCTTGCCGCTGGCGCGCCACGACCAGCACACCCCCCTCGGGCGTGTATTTCAGGGCATTGGCCACGAGGTTGGTCAACATGCGTTGCAGCAGGTCGGCGTCGGTGTCGACCCACAAGCGGCTGGGTCGCACCCGAAGCTCCAGGCCCTTTTCGCCCGCCTGGGCCGAAAAGAGGCTGTTCAAGGCTTCGAACAGGCGTTGCAGCGCCACCGGCCGCCGATTCACTTCGATGGTGCCGGCGTCCAGGCGCGAGATGTCCAGCATGGCGTCCAGCGAGCTGCCCAGCAGGCGAACCGAATTGGCCATTCGGGTGGCGGTGTCGTGGTGGTGGCTTTGCGCCAGGGCCCTTTCCAGCACCGCACTGAAGAGGGCAATCGCATGCAGGGGCTGGCGCAGGTCGTGGCTGGCCGCGGCCAGAAAGCGTGTCTTCTCCTCGCTGGCCTTCTCAACCAGCGCCACCTGGCGCGCGAGTTTGTCCGCCAGCGCCACCTTTTCATAGCGGTCCATCAGCGAGTCGGTCAACAGCTGGTGGTGTTGCAACACGAACTTCCAGGAGTTCATCAGGTAGATCAGGGTCATCACACTGGCCAGCTTGAAGATGTACTCGTCCTGCATGAGCAGCGCCAGCGTCAACATCACCATGATGGGCAGGCTGTAGCTCATCACCGCGGCCTTGACCGGCGCCATCCAGGCCAGCCCGCCGGAATAGATGCCCAGGGTCACCAGTGCAATGAACGACATCAGGACGGTGTCGGCTTCGGGGAAGAACATCAGCGGCGCCAGACCCCAGGTGACGCCGTTGACCCCCATGAGGAAGATGAAGAAGCGGGCCCAGCGGGGGTCCTGTTCGGCCGCGTCGGAACGCCGAGAGGTAGCGCAGGGTGAAGAGGTAGCGCACCAGCTGGTTGAGGTGCATGGCAAAGGCCCAGACCAGCACCCAGGGGTCGGACAGCTCCCGGTACAGGATCAGCCAGAACACCAGGGAGATCACAAAGACCGAGGGCGTCGCCGTTTTGCTGGATTTCACCAGCAGGGCGAACTGCTCGCGCCGGACCCGGCGGTGCAAGGTGGCCGACTCGGCCGGGGTCAGGTGGGCGCTGCCGGAATCCATGCCAGGCGGTTCGGCGTCAGCGCAGAGAACTGATCAGTTGGGCGCGGGACTTCACGCCAAAATGCAGCAGGATGGTGGACACGTGGTTCTTCACGGTGCCCTCGGCCAAAAAAGCCAACTCGCCAATTTCGCGGTTGGACTTGCCCTGCAGCACCCATTCCAGGATTTCCACCTGGCGTTCACTCAGCCCCCGCGTGCGGGCCAGGTCGTTGCGCCGCTGGATGGACGCGTCGCGCTCGTGCGGGTGTTCGGCCGACAGCCCCTGCGTGCGCAGGTAGTCGATGACTTCGGTCAGGTCCCCCGTCTTCTTCAGATAGGCCCGCGCACCCAATGCCAATGCCTCATCGACGGTCCCTGGGTGGGAGTCGCCTGAGATCACCACCACGCAGGCGGACGAGAAGGCCTGTTTGAAGGCGCGCAGCGCGGTGAGCCCCTGCGCGTCGGCCAGTCCCAGATCGAGGAGTACCAGCCCAATCTGCGCCTGTTCTTCCGTGTAAACCGCCAGGGCATCAGCCAGTGTGCGCGCCTCGAAGACGGGTACGGGCGCAGTGCTCGACTGCGACTGGATCAGGGTCCTCAGGCCGACGCGGACCAGTTCGTGGTCATCGACGATCAGCAAGCCGCTGGGCACTGTGGGCCCTGCGCTCACGGCGGCAAGGCCAGGTGAAGCTGCGGGCGACTTGAACATGGGCGCATGATAGGCATTGCGCGTTCCCAGGGGAAGTGACCAAGGTCATGGTGCGCCATCGCGGGGCGCCGCTCCGGCAAGGCCGTGGCCTCTCAGACGCCGCTGCCCGGCGCCCGGGTCAGCTCAGCACCACGCTTGAGAGGCGGCGGCGGTAGGTCGCCACGGTGGGGTCTTCCGGCGGCACCTGACCCTCGGCCACCTTGGGTTTGGGTGGTTCGATCACGTCGAGAATGGCCACGTAGGTTTTGCGGGCCAGTTCCTCGTTCCAGGCCTTGTCGCGCATCAGAATCTCCAGCAGCTCGTCCATGGCGGCGGTGAACTGGTTCTGCGCCCAGAGCAGCTGCGCCAGACCGAAGCGGGCGTCGAAGTCGCGTTTGTTGGCGCCGATGGCGGCCTGCAGCTCGGCCGCGCGGGCGGCCGGGTCGCTCACCTGGGCCTGCGCATCGCGCGCCTGCATCCACCGATTGAGCGAGTCCAGGCGGCGCACGGCGAGCGATTTGGCGATGACCGGCGCGAACGCCACCTTGGCCTCGTCGTCGCGGTCGAGCTGCAACAACAGCTTGACCAGATCGAAGCGCGCGTCGTCGTTGTTGCCATCGGTCTCCACCGCCAGCTGCAGCTTGGCCAATGCACCCTGCACATCGCCCTGGGCCAGGGCATCCATGGCATCGGCTTCTTCTTCGGCCGCTTCCACTTCTTCGGCCGCGGGCAGGTGCTTGTCCAGGAATGCCTTGATCTGGCCCTCGGGCAGGGCGCCCATGAACCCGTCCACCGGCTGGCCGTTCTTCATCAGCACGCAAGTCGGAATGCTGCGGATGCCGAAGGCCTGGGAGAGCTGTTGCTCCTCGTCGGAGTCGATCTTGACCAGTTTGAAGCGGCCGGCGTACTCGGTTTCCAGCTTTTCCAGCAGTGGGCCGATCACCTTGCAAGGCCCACACCAGGGGGCCCAGAAATCGACCAGCACGAAGGTGTTCATCGAGGCTTCGATGACCTCGGATTCAAAGTTGGCGGCGGTGACGTTGATCATGGCTAGGCTTCTAAAGGGGGCGGGCGCATCGGCCGGGCGGGCCAGCATGTGCGCAAAACGTAAAATCGACACTTTAACGGAGCGGGCAAGCGAATTGCCAGCTTCTCCCCACCAGCGCACGCTGGTCATCGGCCGAAACGGCCGCCAACAGGCTCACCTCCAATGAACCCCATCCAGGTTGGCGTGGTCATGGGCTCCAGCAGCGACTGGGAGACCATGCAGCACGCGGTGCACATCTTGAAAGACTTTGGCATCGCCCATGAGGCACGGGTGGTGTCGGCCCACCGCATGCCCGACGACATGTTCGCCTACGCCGAAGCGGCGGCCGGTCGCGGACTCAAAGCGATCATTGCCGGGGCAGGCGGAGCGGCCCACCTGCCGGGCATGCTCGCGGCCAAAACGGTGGTGCCGGTGTTGGGTGTGCCGGTCCAGACCAAGGCGTTGTCGGGTGTTGATTCGCTGCATTCCATTGTGCAAATGCCCAAGGGCGTTCCCGTGGCCACCTTCGCCATCGGCCAGGCGGGTGCGGCCAACGCCGCGCTGTTCTCGGTGGCCATGCTGGCCAGCGAAGACCCGGCTTTGCGGGAGCGCCTTGTGGCCTTTCGCGCCGCACAGACCGAAGCCGCCCGCGGCATGACCTTGCCGGATTGACCCATGAGTGACCTGCCCCTGTTGCCCGGCAACCCTTCTGCCAACGGCCGCCCTGTGACCCTGGGCGTCATGGGCGGCGGTCAGTTGGGCCGCATGTTCGTGCAATCGGCCCAGGCCATGGGCTTTGCCACGGCGGTGCTCGACCCCGATCCGCTCAGCCCGGCGGGCCTGATTGCCCACCACCACATCCAGACCGCCTACGACGACCCAGCCGGTCTGGACGAACTGGCCCGGTTGTGTGACGCCATCACGACCGAGTTTGAAAACGTCCCCGCACCAGCGCTGAACCGACTCGCGCAGTCGCGCCCGGTGGCACCGTCTGCCGACTGTGTGGCGGTGGCGCAGGACCGTCTGCTGGAAAAGGCTCACTTCGTGCAATGCGCGCCCATCAGCGGCGTGTTTCCCGCGCCCCATGCGGGCATCGAGACGGCCGAGCAACTGGCCGCTGTGTCGGCCGACCTGTTGCCGGGCATCTTGAAGACCGCGCGCCTGGGTTATGACGGCAAAGGCCAGGTGCGTGTCAAAGACCGCCAGGCGCTGGGCGAGGCCTGGGCGCGGCTGGGCGGGGTGGCCTGCGTGCTGGAAAAGCTCATGCCACTGCAATCGGAGTGTTCGGTGCTGGTGGCCCGGGGCGCAGACGGCCAAGCGGTCTGCTTTCCGGTGCAGGCCAATACCCACCACGACGGCATCCTCGCCACCACCGCGGTTTTTGACGGCGCGGTGGACGCCGAACTCGCCCGGCGCGCGCAAGCGAGCACGCTGGCGGTGGCCGAGCAACTGAATTACGTGGGTGTGTTGTGCGTCGAGTATTTTGTGGTGGACAACGGCGCGGGTGGCAGCGAGCTGATCGTCAATGAAATGGCGCCGCGGCCGCACAACAGCGGTCACTACACCCAGAACGCCTGCGACATTTCCCAGTTCGAAGCCCAGGTCCGAGCCTTGGCCGGGCTGCCCTTGCATGCCCCGCGCCAGCACAGCCCGGCCATCATGGTCAACTTGCTGGGGGATCTGTGGTTCGACCCCAATGGCCAGCGGGCGCAAGTCAGCGAGGCGCCGGTGTCGCCGCCTTGGGATGCGGTGCTGGCGCTGCCGGGAACCCATTTGCATCTGTACGGCAAGGTCGCAGCGCGCAAGGGGCGCAAGATGGGGCACCTGAACATCACCGGGCCGACCGTGGCCCAGGTGTGCGACACGGCAGACCGGGCGCTGGCGCTGCTCGGCTTGCCACCCCGGTGAACGCGTCCACGCTCCGGCCGCCCGCTTTCCACCACGCGCCCCACGGGATGCCATCGCCATGCCCCTCACGCTGAACGCAACCGACGCCAACGCCATGGAGTTGGCTGCACAGCGCCTGGCTGCGGGTTCGCTGGTGGGCATGCCGACCGAAACCGTGTACGGCCTGGCCGCAGATGCGAGCAATGCCAGTGCCGTGAAGCGCATTTTCGAGGCCAAGGGGCGCCCCAGCGACCACCCGCTGATCGTTCACGTCGCGCCGGCTGCCGAGCCCACCCGCGAAGGCTGGCGCGCTGCTGTGGCCCCTTTTGCCCGGGATGTGCCCGATTTCGCCGTTGCCCTGATGCAGGCTTTCTGGCCCGGGCCCCTCACCCTGATCCTGGCGCGCCGCCCTGAGATGGCGGCGGTGGCCGCCGGTGGTCAGGATTCGGTGGGGCTGCGGTGTCCCGCCCACCCGGCCGCACAGACGTTGCTGCAGGCGGCGCGTTCACTCGGGGTGCCGGGCGTGGCTGCGCCCAGCGCCAACCGCTTCGGACGGGTCAGCCCGACCACTGCCGCACACGTGGCCGAGGAGTTTCAGGCGATTTCTGACAGCGATCTGCTGATTCTTGACGGGGGCGCCTGCCCGGTGGGCATCGAGTCGACCATCGTGGATTGTTCCCGGGGTGCGCCGGTGTTGTTGCGCCCGGGCATGTTGACGCCGGCGCAAATTGCGGCCGTCAGTGGCATGCCTTTGCGCGAGCGGGATGCCCAGGCGCCCAGGGCCTCGGGCACTTTGGCCTCGCACTACGCCCCCCGAGCGGTGGTGCGCCTGATGCCGGCGGCCCAAATCCGCGCCGCGCTCGATCTGCTCGGACAGGATGCCAAGAACATCGCGGTGTATGCCAGCGCGCGTGTTCCGGTGCCCCGCAGCCTGCCCCAGCGCCGGATGCCCGAGTCGGCCGCAGCCTGTGCGCATGAGCTTTTTTCGGTGCTGCGCGACCTCGATGCCACAGGGGTGCGCCTGATCTGGGTCGAGACTCCCCCGCCAGCGGCCGAGTGGGACGGCGTGCGCGATCGCCTGGAGCGCGCCGCGGCCTAGTGTGCTGTCCCGCAAATAGTTGCATGAAATGAAACCGATGGATTCGCAACGCAGCCATGGGTGTGAAGGCGAGGTTTCAAATGCAAGTTATTTGCGGGACAGCACACCAGGGCCTGTTCACGCGGTTGCTCCAGGGCGAAAGGGGTGGAAACGGCGCCCATCCGGGCGCGGGACGACGGTCAGACTGGTTGTTTGAACTAGGAGTCAAGAGGCCGCGCAGCAGAAACCGCATCGGCCGGGACGTGCGGGAAAACGGCCCAACGCAGCATTCCCATCGGTGCCCTCAGCGATGCCATCGGATTGCTGGTGCGCCGTCGCTGGCGTCTACCAGGCCAGGTAGGCGTAGCCGCGCTCTTGCAGCTCCATCACCGCTGCCGCACCCACTTCTTCCACCTGGGCGAAAGGCACCATATCGCTGGCCGTCCAGCCCACGGTGTGCATGGTGTTGCCGCAGGCGATGAATTTCACCCCGTAGGCCTGTGCCATGCTCTGGACGCGCTGGCGGTGCAGTTCCGGCACCGGCCGCTTGGGCTCTTTGGCCAGCAGGTGAATGCCCGGTCCCCAGACCACCACGGCAATGGCCACATCGTCCACGTACTTCTTGAGCATGGCACTGATGGAGTTGAAGATGGCTTCCTGGTAGTCCGGGTCGGCACGGTTGAGCTGGTAGACGATCTTGTGCGGCGCGTCGTCGCCGGGCAGGGGTGGCGCGAGCTGTGGGCTGGGTGTCGCGGCCAGTGCATGGGGGGCGGCTGTCGAGGCGGCGCCAAAAGCCAGCAAGCGACCGAGCCAGCGCCGGCGGGCGGGAGGAGAGGGCGGGGTGTTCATCAGCGCCACCTTATATCAGGCGGGCGACCTTTGCCATACCCCTTTGCCGCCCATGGCAGCGCCGCCGCCTAAAATCTCCCCCCTATGCTCAAGATCAAACAAGAATTGCTGGCAGGCCTGGCGAGCGCTTTGGAAGAAATTTCGCCAGGCGCTGGCTCGAAGGCGGCCTTCGAATCGCCCAAAGTGGCCGCCCACGGCGATTTCGCCATCACGGCGGCCATGCAGCTGGCCAAGCCCCTCAAGCTCAATCCGCGCCAGGTGGGTGAGCAACTGCGCGCGGCGCTGCTGTCACAACCGGTGTACCAGACCTGGGTGTCCGATATCGACATTGCCGGGCCGGGGTTCATCAATATCCGCCTCAAGCCGACGGCCAAGCAGCAGGTGGTGCAGGAGGTTCTTGGCGCGGGCGAAGGCTTCGGGGACCAGGCCAGCAATGGCCAGCAGGTGCTGGTCGAGTTCGTTTCAGCCAACCCCACGGGCCCGCTGCACGTGGGCCACGGCCGTCAGGCCGCACTGGGTGATGCCATCTGCAATCTCTTCAGCACCCAGGGCTGGAAGGTGCACCGTGAGTTCTATTACAACGACGCAGGCGTGCAGATCGACACGCTGACCAAGAGCACGCAATTGCGCGCCAAGGGCTTCAAGCCCGGTGACGACTGCTGGCCAACCGCCAGCGACAACCCGCTGGCCAAAAACTTCTACAACGGCGACTACATTGCCGACATTGCCGAGGCTTTCAAGGGCAAGGCCACCGTCAAGGCCGACGACCGTGAGTTCACCGCCAACGGCGATGTGGACGACTACGACAACATCCGCCAGTTTGCGGTGGCCTACCTGCGCAACGAACAGGACAAGGACCTGCAGGCGTTCAACCTCCGGTTCGACGAGTACTACCTGGAGTCGAGCCTGTACACCAGCGGCCGCGTCGAAGCGACGGTGGGCAAGCTCATTGCCAATGGCAAGACCTACGAGCAAGACGGCGCCTTGTGGCTCAAGAGCACCGACTACGGCGACGACAAGGACCGTGTCATGCGCAAGCAGGACGGCGGGTACACCTACTTTGTGCCCGACGTGGCGTATCACATCGCCAAGTGGGAGCGCGGTTTCACCAAGGTCGTCAACATCCAGGGCACAGACCACCATGGCACCATTGCGCGCGTGCGCGCGGGTCTGCAGGCCGCCGATGCCGGCATCCCTCAGGGTTACCCCGATTACGTGCTGCATACCATGGTGCGTGTGGTCAAGGGCGGTGAAGAGGTCAAGATCAGCAAGCGCGCCGGCAGCTACGTCACGCTGCGCGACCTGATCGAGTGGACCAGCAAGGACGCCGTGCGCTTCTTCCTGCTCAGCCGCAAGCCCGATACCGAGTACACCTTCGACGTCGATCTGGCGGTGCAGAAGAACAACGACAACCCGGTGTATTACGTGCAGTACGCCCATGCGCGCATCTGTTCGGTGCTGACGTCCTGGGGCGGCGACAGGGCTGCCCTGAAGCAGGTTGATCTCTCGCCACTGGAGAGTCCCGCGGCACAGTCGTTGCTGCTGCTGCTGGCCAAATACCCGGGCATGCTGAGCGATGCGGCCCGCGATTTTGCGCCGCACGACGTCACCTTCTATCTGCGCGAATTGGCCGCTGCGTACCACAGCTACTACGATGCCGAGCGCATCCTGGTCGACGATGAAAATGTGAGAAATGCCCGCCTGGCACTGGTCGCCGCCACCGCACAGGTGTTGCACAATGGGTTGGCTGTGCTGGGCGTGAGCGCTCCAGAAAAAATGTGAACCCCACGAAGACTATGAATCCCCTTATAAAAGCGGCCCGCTCCCAAAGAGGCGGCACCCTGGTCGGCCTTGTGATCGGCATCCTGATCGGGCTGGCTGCGGCTTTGGCGGTGGCGGTGTATGTGAGTCATGTGCCGGTGCCGTTTGTGGATCGCGGCGTGACCCGCAAGCCTGGGCAAGACGAGGCCGAGGCAGAACGAAACAAGGGCTGGAATCCCAATGCCGGCCTGGTGGGAACCCCGGCCCCCTTGCCCGACCCCACCTTGTCGGGTCAGCCTGGCAATGGGCCCACGCTGCTGGAGCCCGGTGCCAGTGATCCTTCAGGCGCTGTCTCGGGCAACGATCCGCTGGGCGATCTGGTGCGCTCCAAGCTGGGTGATGGTGCGTCGGCAGAGCAGGCGCCGGCACCCGCTGCGGTGGCGGCGGTGCCGCCGCAGTCGTCCGACAACGGGCAGGCACAACCCTTTGTGTATTTTGTTCAGGTGGGGGCATTCAGCTCGCCTGACGATGCCAATGCCCAGCGCGCCAAGGTGGCCTTGATGGGCATGGCTTCGCAGGTGACGGAGCGTGAGCAGGGCGGGCGCACCGTGTACCGCGTGCGCCTGGGGCCTTTCAACCAGCGTCCCATGGCAGAAGCCACGCGAGACCAATTGCAAAAGGGTGGTTTGGAGGCGGCGCTCGTTCGCGTCGAGCGCTGAGACCGGCCGCAGGCGTGCCCTTGCCGGAGGGGTGCCCTGCCCGATATTGAACTTTTGACCGCCCTGGTGGCCCAAGCCGTTCTGACACAGGAGTTTTTTAATATGCAACGTCGCGACTTTTCCCGTTCATTGATGACCGCCGGTGCCCTTGCATCGGCATCGCTGGCCCTGCCATCGGCTTGGGCACAGCGCGTTGGCTTCAAGGAGGGCACCGACTACCTGCGCCTGGCCAAGCCGGTTGAGGTGTCTGCCCCAGCCGGGCAGATCGAGGTGGTGGAGTTCTTTGCCTATTCGTGCATCCACTGCTACCGCTTCGAGCCGCTGCTGGAGACCTGGATTTCCAAAGTGCCAGCCGATGTCAAGGTGCTTCGCAGTCCGGTGGCTTTCAGCCCAGCTTTCCAACCCATGCAGCGCCTTTACTTCACATTGGAGTCCATGGGTCTGGTGGACAAGCTGCACGCCAAAGTCTTCCACGCCTTCCACGAAGAGAACCTGAAGCTTGTCACGCAGCAGACGATTGCTGACTGGGTGGAAAAGCAAGGGGTCGACCGCAAGCAGTTCCTGGCTTTTTTCAACGGCACCGCGGTGAAGCTGGCGGCCGAGGCCACCAAGTTGCAAGATGCCTATCTGGTGGAGGGGACCCCTGCACTGGGCATCGCCGGCCGCTTCTACGTGGGCGGACAAGGACCGAAAACGCTGGTGATCGCCGATTCGCTTATCGATCAGGTCCGCAAAGGCTGATCGTGTGCGGCAGGGGCTGCATGGCCCCCTGAATGCGATTTGAGGTTGCCGAGGCGGTTTCCTCGGCATTGCGCGAGGGATTCTCGCCCTGCCCCGGTACAATGAAAGCGAATGCAAGATTTGTGCCCTCAGAACACCATGCCCCATCACTTCACAGCTTTTGCCTGGCGCCGCCCATTGGCGGCCGCTTTTTCTGGTTTGTTGCTGGTATCGGCCGCAGCCCATGCCGAACTCGCCGACAAAGACAAGCCCATGAACATCGAGGCGGACTCGCTGCGCTACGACGACAAATCGCAGACCAGCGTGTTCTCAGGCAATGTGTTGGTGACCAAGGGCACCATCATCATGCGGGGCGGGGAGATCAAGATCCGCCAGGACGAAAAGGGCAACCAGTTCGGTGACCTGGTGGGCAACAACAAAGGGCCGGGCTTCTTTCGTCAGAAGCGTGAAGGTGTTGACGAGTGGGTGGAGGGCGAAGGCGATACGGTCATCTACAACAGCGAGAAACAGACGGTGGTGCTCAAGGGCAATGCCAAACTGCGCCGCTACCTCGGCACCCAGCTCAATGACCAGAACGAAGGCAACGAGATTGTCTACAACAGTCTGACCGAAGTGTTCACTGTCACCGGTGGCCCCAACAACACCTCAGTGGAAAACCCGACCGGGCGCGTGCGCGCGATGCTGACGCCGGTTCCCAAAGACGAAGCCGCTGCGCCCCAACCCCCGGCCGATGGGGCCAAGCTGCGCCCCAGCAACAAGATTGGTGAGCAGCGCAAGTGAGCGCGGCCCCTGAGGTCAGTGCTGCGCCCGCCGAACCTGTGGCGGTACGCAGCCGTCTGGAAGTCAAAGGCTTGAAGAAGGCCTATGGCAGCCGCAAGGTGGTCAAGGACGTCTCGCTGACGGTCGACAATGGCGAAGTGGTGGGATTGCTCGGCCCCAACGGGGCGGGCAAGACGACGTCCTTCTACATGATCGTGGGTTTGCTGCGGGCAGACGGCGGAGAGATCCTGCTGGATGGCGCCCGCATCGAAGAGTTGCCCATTCACCGCCGTGCCCGCCTGGGTCTGGGTTATCTGCCCCAGGAGTCATCGATTTTTCGCCGTTTGAGTGTGGCTCAAAACGTGCGAGCGGTGCTGGAGTTGCAGCGCGATGAGCAGGGGCACTCGCTGGGGGCTGCCGAGATTGAGCGGCGTCTGGACGAGTTGCTCAAGGAGTTGCGTGTGGACCACCTGCGTGACTCGCCCGCGCCTGCTTTGTCGGGCGGCGAGCGCCGGCGCGTGGAAATTGCGCGGGCGCTGGCCACGCGGCCGCGTTTCATCCTGCTGGACGAGCCGTTTGCCGGTATCGACCCGATTGCCGTGCTGGAGATTCAGCACATCATCGGGTTTCTCAAGGCACGGGGGATCGGGGTGTTGATCACCGACCACAACGTGCGTGAGACCTTGGGTATTTGTGACCACGCTTACATCATCAGCGATGGTCATGTCCTGGCGAGTGGCACCTCGGCTGAAATCGTAGAAAACACGGAAGTGCGGCGGGTCTACCTCGGCGAAAACTTCCGTATGTGACGCCATGTGCAGGGTGTTTCGGGCCAGGTTCGCTGACCCCATCAAGGGGCAGGGCGAATGAAGCAAGGACTCTCGCTGCGGGTTTCGCAGCACCTGGCTTTGACGCCCCAATTGCAGCAGTCGATTCGCCTGCTGCAGCTCTCCACGCTGGAGATGGCTCAGGAGGTCGAGCAGATGCTCGATGAAAACCCCTTTCTCGATCGGGAGGAAGAGCGGGCCGAGCGGGAAGAGTTCGGTATTGACCAAAGTGATGCGGCGGTGAGTGCGGGCGAGCAGATCGCCGAGGTGGCTGGGGCGCCGGAAGCCGAGATGGCGTTTTCAGGGCCTGAGATTGCCACGCCCGGCAGCGCGAGCGCTGGCTCGGAGTCGTCTGCCGCCGATGGCATTGAGGGGCAGATTGATGGACCTTCCAAGCTTGAAGAGAGTTGGGAGGGGGATGGCTCGGTCGAAATGGCGCCCGATGACGGTGAGTGGGGCGGTGAGGCTCCTGCGCGAAACGCCTCGGGCGCAGGGGGCGATGACGAAACCGCCACGGCGGCCGAGCTGGCGCGCAGCCCGGTCAGCCTGTACGACCATCTGCATGAGCAGGCGCGCTGCCTGCGGCTGAACGAGTCCGATCAGGCCGCGCTGTACTTCCTGATCGAATCGCTCAACGACGACGGCTATCTGGAAGAGGAATTGGCCGAGCTGGCCCTGGCCTTCTGGCGTCTGATGCACGGGCGCGATGTCCCCACGCCCGGTTTCGAGGCGATTGAAGAGGTGGAAGAGCAACTGCGCACAGCCTTGGGCTGGTTGCACAACATGGAGCCCACCGGGGTGGGCGCGCGCGACCTGGGCGAGTGCTTGCGGCGGCAGATCGAGGAACTGCGCAACACGCCGCAGGCCCGCGCAGCTTTGCAGATCTGTTCGCAGCCACTGGAGCTCATTGCCAAACGCGACGTCAAGCGCCTGTGTGCACAGTGCGGTTTGGACGATGAAACGGTGCGCGCCGCCTTGGCGATCATCGCCGGCTTGGAGCCCAAGCCAGGCCGGCGGTTCGTGGATGTGGAGCGCAATGTGGTCGTGCCCGACGTGATCGTGACCCATGCGGGGCGGGGCTTCAAGGTGCAGCTCAATGCCGAGGTGATGCCGCGGCTGCGGGTGCACGACGTGTATGCCAATGCCATGCGCCAGAACCGCGGCGGCAAAGACGGCGGTGGTGCAGCGGGGCAGGCGGCCATGCAGCAACGTTTGCAGGAGGCGCGGTGGTTCATCAAGAACATCCAGCAGCGCTTCGACACGATTCTTCGGGTCTCCACGGCCATTGTGGAGCGCCAGCGCAACTTCTTTGCCCATGGCGAGCTGGCCATGCGCCCGCTGGTGCTGCGTGAGATTGCCGATGAGCTTGGACTGCACGAATCGACCATCAGCCGCGTGACCACGGCGAAATACATGGCCACGCCGTTTGGAACCTTCGAGCTCAAGTACTTCTTTGGCTCGTCGTTGGGGACGGAGACCGGTGGCAATGCGTCGAGCACCGCGGTGCGCGCCCTGCTCAAGCAGCTCATTGCGTCCGAAGACCCCAAAAAGCCGCTGTCCGACAACCAGCTCTCGGAGCTGTTGAAAGAGCAGGGCATTGAGTGTGCGCGCCGCACTGTGGCCAAATACCGTGAAGCGCTGCGGATCGCACCGGCCAACCTGCGCAAAGCCTTGTAGTTTCCGGTTGCGCGCCCGACTTGCAACGGCTGTGTGGCGCCGCCGACTGTCTGAGTTGCGAATGCATCTCGCTGACTGATTTTTCACCATGAACCAACTCAAACTTTTCCTGCCTTGCGCCGCCGGTGTGGAGGACTTTCTGGCCGAGGAGGTTCAACGCATCACCGACGAGCCTGTGGCTTTCAGGGCCCGAGGCGGGGTGGGCGTGCGTGCGTCGTGGCGCGATGCCATGCGCCTGAACCTGCACAGCCGCCTGGCCCAGCGGGTGCTGGTGCAACTGTGGCACGGTCCTTATCGGAGTGAGCAAGATCTGTACAACGCCGCCGGTGAGATCGCCTGGGAAATCTGGTTCACGCCGAAAGAGACCATCAAGGTGGAGATCACGGCCCAACACAGCCCGTTGACCAGCCTGAACTTCGCCGCATTGAAGATCAAGGACGCGGTGTGCGACCGCTTTCGGGCCAAGCGCGGTGAGCGCCCCAGCGTGAACACCACCTGGCCCGATGTGCGCATCTATGCCCACGTCACCACCGACGAACTGACCCTCTATATCGACACCTCGGGCGAGCCACTTTTCAAACGTGGATGGCGCGAGGACAAGGGCGACGCGCCGCTGAAAGAGACCCTGGCCGCCGCCATGATCGCAGCCACGGGCTGGGACGCGAGTGCCGCGCAGCCGCTTGAAGAGATCGTTCCGCTCTATGACCCGTGTTGCGGCAGTGGAACGGTGGTGATCGAAGCGGCGCAGATTGCGCTGCGCATCGCACCCGGCCTGCAACGCCCGTTTGCCTTCGAGAAGATGCTGCCGTTCCAGGACCATGTCTGGCAGGCCATCAAGGACCAGGCCTTTCGCGACGAGCGAACGTGGCCAGAAGGCCATGCGCCGATCGTGTTTGGCAGCGATGTGTCATTCCGCATGGTCGACTTCGCCCAGCGCAACGCCGAGCGCGCTGGCGTGGCGCATGCCATCGATTTGCGGGGAGGCGATGCTCTGCAGCGCATGCCGCCCAGCGACCGGCCTGGCGTGATGCTGTTGAACCCCCCCTATGGCGAACGGATTGCCGCTGCAGGGGTGGCGGGCCAGAGTGCGGGTGAGCGCGCCAGTGCGCGGGCCCAGCGTGCCGGGGCGCGTGCGCCACGCACCTTCACCGCTGGGCAGCCGGCGCCAACGGCTCCGGGCTTGGGCAGGGAAAGCGCGCAGGTGAGCGATGGCGGAGACGGGGGTGAGTTTTTCAACCGGTTGGCCGCGCACTGGAAGGGGCATTACGCAGGCTGGAGTGCCTGGTTGCTCACGCCCGACCTGAAACTGCCGGGCAAGATGCGTTTCAAGGAGTCGCGTCGGGTGCCCATGTGGAACGGCCCGATCGAGTGCCGGTTGTTCCGCTTCGATCTGTTGGCCCGCCGGACACCCCCATCCGGACAGCCCGCAACCCCCAAGTGAGCGAAGTGCCACCTTCAGGGGTCGACTCCAGGGTACTGGTGCTCGACACCAACATCGTGCTGGACTTGTATGTGTATGAAGACACCGGCACGGCGCCGCTTCGAGAGGCGTTGGCCGATAGCCAGACCGATTGGTTGGCCACGGCGCCGATGCGCGAAGAGTTGGCGCGCGTTCTGAACTACCCGCAGATTGGCAAGCGTCTGGTGTCCAGGGGGCTAAGTGGCGAGGCGGTGCTGACCCTGTTCGATGCCCGCGCGTGCCTGGTGGTCGCAGCGCCCAAGGCCGCTTACACCTGCAAGGACCCCGACGACCAGAAGTTTGTTGATTTGGCCGTCGCCCACCGCGCGACCTTGCTGAGCAAGGATGCGGAGGTCTTGTGCATGGCCAGGCGGCTGGCGCGTTTGGGGGTGACGGTCGCGCGCGGGATGTAGCGAGGATTCGGTAGCCCGGTGCGCTGGCCACGCGGGGCTGTTGGGGTGTGGCTGAGCGGTGAGGCGACTGAGCGACCTTTGCACCAGGAATCGCGTTGGAGCGCGCCGAGGCGATCGCAGGCGCTCAAGGAAAATGGCCGGTTTGGGGTAGCATGGCGCTCCCACGGTCTTGTCGGAGGAGTGGAATGGCATCCGATGATTTTCAGCGCCGCGTCTTTGAAACCACCCGTCGCCTGCCGTTTGAGCGCAGCAAGGTGTTTGCCGCTTTTCGCGAGCCCGACCTTCTTGCCCGATGGTGGGGCCCAGAAGGATTCACCAGCGCATTTCAGGTGTTTGAGTTTCGCCCGCAAGGGCGCTGGGTGTTTGACATGCAGGGCCCGGACGGGACGCGCTACCCGAACGAGAGTGTTTTTTTGGCGACCTCGCCCGAGCGGGTTGTGGTCCAGCATGTCTGCGCACCGTTTTTTACCTTGGCGGTGGACCTGACCGACTTGGGAGGGCAAACCGAGGTCGGGTGGTGTCAGGTTTTTGATGATCCTGCGGTGGCCGACCGTGTGCGCCACGTCGTCGAGCCCGCCAACGAGGAGAACCTGGATCGACTTCACCGATGCCTGGCTGCGATTGCGCAAGCGTGATTGCAATCGTGGGAGCCAAGGGAGGCAGCTTTTGACGCCAGCCATCGACGATCTGACTGTGTTGCTTTGCCGTTTGTCGCCGCGGCTGAACCCGGGTGAGTACGTGTTTGCGACCGTTGCCGAAACCACGGTTCTGCCTGTGGGTGCCGTGGTGGCCAGCATTCGGGAGGCCGAGGGCCTGTCTGTGGTGGTGGCGGCGGACCGGGCTGACTTCCTGGGGCTCCCGAGCGGCGCGCGCTTTGCATGGATCACCCTGACGGTGCACTCGGATCTTCAGGCGGTTGGTCTGACCGCAGCGTTTGCCACGGCGCTGGGCCGCGAGGGCATCAGCTGCAACGTGGTGGCAGGGCATGTTCACGACCACATCTTTGTCCCCGTCGCTCAGAGCACGGCCGCCATGGCCGTTTTGCATGCGCTTCAATCGGATGCGCAGGCGGCCCGGGACGCTTCTCACCTGTGCCGATAGCCCGCCTTGGTGCGCGGGGTCGCTGGTCTGTGCGAGACTCGGAGGCCGCTCCAGCGGTATTGCTCCGGGGCTGCTCGCCTGGCCTTGCTTCGTGCCTTTCAGCTTGGCGTGGCCGTCGGACTGCTTTGGAGCCTGTTCGTTTGCCATGGGACCTGTCGTTGTCATGAAATCTCTTGTTCGCGCCTTCTTTCGAGTCTTGCGGGTGGTGTTGGGTCCAGTGATGCTGCTCAAGGAGCGCCTGACCCGTCCGAAAGGGGTGGTGCGGGAGCCTTCGGCCCAAACGCGGGTCAATCTGCAGTGCCAGAACCTGTCGCTGTACCAGTTTCAGACCTGCCCTTTTTGCATCAAGGTGCGCCAGGAGATGCGCCGCCTGTCGCTGCCCATCGAACATCGGGACGCCCAGCACGACACGGCCCACCGCACTGCCCTGCTGCACGGTGGGGGTGCCATCAAGGTGCCCTGTCTGAAGATCGTCGATGGGGAGGGGCAGAGCCAGTGGCTGTACGATTCGTCCGCGATCATTGCCTACCTGCGTGCGCGCTTTGCCACCCCCTGAACTCGGGCCGCGCAGTGCTTGAGATGACCGCATGCCCATTGATTACGCGCGCAGCCTGACCAGCCGCGACAGTTCCAGCCGCACCATCCGGCAACTGGGCTTTGCCTTGGCCTTTGTGGCTGGCGCAGCCAACGCGGGTGCCTTTCTGGCAGTGCGCACTTACACCTCTCATATGACGGGCATCGTCTCATCCATGGCTGACAGCCTGGCGCTGGGCGAATGGCCGCTGGCGATGTCGGCCGCCGGGGCTGTGGTGTCATTCACGGCAGGGGCCATGACCTCGGCCATCATGATCAACATGGGTCGCAGGCGTCGGGCGCGCAGCGCGTTTGCCTTGCCGTTGTTGCTCGAGGCGGTGCTGTTTCTGGTGTTTGGGTTGCTTGGCGGCGCTCTCACCGCGGTGCACGGCTTGTTTGTGCCGGCCACGGTGTCGCTGCTGTGTTTCATGATGGGGCTTCAAAACGCCGTGATCACCAAGATCTCCGGTTCGGTGGTCCGAACCACCCACCTGACAGGGGTGATCACCGATTTGGGCATCGAGTTGGGCAAGTGGGTCTACTGGAACCGCTCAAGCGACCCGTCACAGGAGGATGTGGTCGCGGACCGCGAGCGGATGGTCACCCTGGCCTTTTTGGTGCTGTCGTTTCTGCTGGGTGGCGTGCTGGGGGCGGTGGGTTTCAAGCACCTCGGATACCTCGCCACCTTGCCTCTGGCGGCAATTCTCTTTTTTCTGTCGGCCGTGCCGGTGATCGACGACCTCAGAAACCGCGCCTGACGCCCGAATGCCGCTTCAGGCGAGCGCAAAGCTGTCGGCCCGTGAGCGGCTCCAGTACAGTTTGAACACGTTGTGCAGATCGGCCTCGTCCGCTTGCAGCAAGGCGCCGGGCGGCATGTTGGGCATCAGTTTGGTGAGCAACTGAACTTCGTTTTCGCTGACCCGGCGCACGATATGGTTGGCGGTGATTTCGTTGGGGTGTTGCAGACCGGCGGCCTGAACCAGTTCCTTCAAGGCGTGCAGGGTCTGGTGATGAAAGTTGTAGACCCGTGTGGCTTTGTTGGGGACCACCAGTGCCTGCTGCCGCACAGGATCCTGGGTGGTAACGCCGGTGGGGCAGTTGCCGGTGTGGCAGGTTTGCGCCTGTATGCAGCCCAGCGCAAACATGAAGCCACGGGCGCTGTTGCACCAGTCGGCACCCAGCGCCATGGCGTGCAGGATGTCGAAGGCACTGATGATCTTGCCGGCCGCACCGATCTTGATGCGGTCGCGCAGATTGAGCCCGATCAGCGTGTTGTGGACAAGGTGCAATCCTTCTTGCAGGGGTGCGCCCACATGGTTGGTGAACTCCAGGGGCGCCGCACCTGTGCCTCCTTCACCACCATCGACCACGATGAAGTCGGGGGTGATGCCGGTTTCAAGCATGGCGCGTGCAATTGCAAACCACTCCCATGGGTGGCCGATGCAGAGTTTGAATCCGGTGGGTTTGCCACCAGACAGTTCGCGCAACCGCGCCGTGAAATGCAGCAGTTCAATGGGCGAGGCAAAGGCGCTGTGGGCCGCTGGCGAGACGCAGTCCTGCCCTTCGGGAATGCCGCGCGCAGCGGCGATCTCCGCGGTCACCTTGGCGCCGGGCAACACGCCGCCATGCCCGGGTTTGGCGCCTTGGCTGAGCTTGATCTCGATCATCTTCACTTGGGTGTCCAGCGCGTTTGCCTTGAATTTCTCCTCGCTGAACAGGCCGTCGTCGGTGCGGCAGCCAAAGTAGCCTGAGCCGATTTCCCAGATCAGGTCGCCGCCGTTGACACGGTGCCAGGAAGAGATGGAGCCCTCTCCGGTGTCGTGGGCAAATCCGCCCCGCTTGGCCCCCGCGTTGAGCGCCTGTATCGCGTTGGCGGACAGTGCGCCGAAGCTCATGGCCGAAATATTGAACACACTGGCTTCGTAGGGCTGGGTGCACGCGGGGCCACCCACCGTGGTGCGAAAGTCGTGCGACGCGATGGAGGAGGGGGCGATGGAATGGTTGATCCACTCATAGCCGTTGGCGGCGACGTCATGCTGTGTGCCGAACGGGCGTTTGTCGGTTTCCCCTTTGGCGCGCGCGTACACCAGGGTGCGCTGGCTGCGTGAGAAAGGGGTGGCCTCGGTGTCGCTCTCCAGAAAATACTGGCGGATCTCCGGGCGCACTTTTTCCAGCATGTAGCGGAAATGGCCGATGATGGGGTAATTGCGCAGCACCGCCCGGCGGGCTTGCGTCATGTCCCACCAACCCACGGCCGACAAGGCGGCAAACAACACAAACCACCATCCGCCAACGCCAAAGGCCACCAGCGTGAACAGGCTCAACAGGGCGAGGACCACGGACAGGCCGAGGGCGGTGTAGCGAACGGGGTACAGGGCGTTGAGGCGTTCCAGCATGCAGGACTTTCCAGGGCTGCAGTGCCCTAAACTGCCTGCATCATAAAACCGCCCTGTGGCCTCACTGAGAAATGAACACCGATACCAGCCCCGCTCCCATGGACAACGATGATTTCGACGCCCTCGATGAAATCCTCGACGATTTGCGCACGCGTGGCGATGAAGTGCCACAGTGGGAGTTCTGTGAAGGGGCCATTGCCGCGCTGTTGTGCACGCGCCGCCTGGTGCCGCCCAGCGAGTACTTTCCCTTGTTGCTGGGCATCGGCGATGGCGAGCCCGGTGTGCCCAGCAAGGAGGAGGGGGACACGCACTTCAAGGATGCCGCGCAGTTCGAACGCTTTCTTTCGCTGTGGATGCGCCGTTGGAACGAGGTGGCCGGGGCACTGGAGGCCGATGTTGAAACGCTGGAGGACGAACGCAGTTATCACCCTGAGGTGATGGATGTTCGCGGCGCGGTTGCGGGCCTGCCTGAGACCGAGCGCGCCGAGCTGGCTGGACAGGCCTTGCCGGCCTTTGCGCAGGTGTGGGCGTTGGGTTTCATGTTTGTGGTGGAAAACTGGTCCGACGATTGGGCCGCCCCACGCGACAAGGAGGTCGCGGCCATGATCGATGATGCGCTGGAGGCGGTTGTGGCGCTGACAGAAGACGACACCGATGAGCCCACGGTGTGCATGCACAGCGAGGATGGGCCTCCCAGCGTGAGCGATGAGCGTTTGAACGCCTTTGGCGCAGCCATCTGGGCGGTCTATGACTTGCGGCAGGTCTGGCAAAGCCTGGGGCCGAGAACGGACCCGGTGCGCAAGACGGACGAGCCGGGGCGCAACGATCCTTGCTGGTGCGGCAGCGGAAAAAAATACAAGAAGTGCCACGGAGCCTGACCGATGCCGCACGCGGGCCTTGCCGCTGGCCCGTGTGGCAGGGGGTCTTGTCTCAGCTCTTTTGCATGGTTCGCAAGAGTTCCAGCACCCGCGCGCGGCTGCGTTCAAAGTCGGTATTGAGCAGGGTGCTGGCCAGGTCCATGCGGCCTTCGAGCGCCAGCGTGTGCGCGCGTCCGGCCAAGGCGTGAAAGCGCGCGTGCTCCTCGGTGAGTTGTTGCAACCGGGGGTCGTCACCGGCAGGACCCCGTTGCTGCTTCGCCAGCCATTGCCCCAGCCCGCTGTCGTGTGCATTGGGCAGCGGCATCAGTGGCATGTTGTCGGAGCTTCCTGCCGAGAGGTGCTCGTTGAACAGCACGCACCACTCCAGGTGCTGAATGATGGCGGTTTGCACTTCCAGCCGGTCGGGTCCTTTGCGGGGTCGTGACGGCGCTTGAGCGTGGAGCGCACCCTGACCAGTTGGCGTCGGCTGGGTATCCAGACGGCGGCCTGGCGGGCGGCTGGCTCGCGAAAATAACCGGAGGAGTTGCTGTAGTCGCATGCTCATGACTTGGTGTCGAGGCGCGTCGCGGAAGGGCGGGCATTGAGCGTAGCCGAGGTCTGTTGCGCCTGGGTGTCGCCCGATTCAGAAATGCCTTGGGGTGGTGCGGGTTGCGCCCTGGGTGTTGCCTTTCACCTAAGAATGTGTGACTTAATTCGCACCATTCTAGGGTCTGACCCCATGAAATGAATACCAATGATGGTTCTTTGCATGGGGTGTCCGTCCGGGCGCCAGGTCTGGGTTTCTTGGCATGCCTGCCGCTGCTTGGTGGTCGGCCTCCGCCACGATTCGCGGCGCGGTGCGGTGTCTTCAGTCGCCGAGACGGCGCAGCAGGCCCTCAAGGGCATGCGTGACGGTTGCCAGACGAACAGCCTGGCGGTCACCGGGGAAACGCCGGCATTCGCTGGTCACGCCGTCGCTGCCGGCCCAGGCAAACCAGACCGTGCCCACCGGCTTATCCTCGCTGCCGCCGGTGGGTCCAGCCACCCCGGTCACCGCCAGGCTCCATTGAACCGGTGCACGCTGAAGGGCGCCTGCCGCCATGGCGCGCGCCACCGGCTCGCTCACGGCCCCATGCTCGGCCAACAGTTCGTGCTTCACGCCCAGCAGCTCGGTTTTGGCGGTGTTGGAGTAGGTCACGAACCCCCGTTCAAACCAATCGCTGGATCCACTCAGCTCGGTACAGGCGCCCGCAATCAGTCCGCCGGTGCAACTCTCGGCGGTGGCCATGCTTTCGGATGCCGAGCGCAGGCGGTCGGCCAGCCTGGCGACCAGGATCGCAACGGGTGGGGTGGTTGTATTCATGGCGAAGAGCGCTTAGCGGCGTGGGGGGAGAGAAGTTCAAAAGACGCCTCGTCGACCACCTTGCCGTTGATTTGCAGTGCGATACGGTGGTGACCCGCATGCAACTGGCGCGTGGTCACCTCTTTGAGGCTGTGCCGTTTGCGCAGTGCGATTGTTTCGCCTGGCAACAGGGTGCGCTTCCAACCTTTGAAGACTTTGGGGGCCGTGCTGCCATTGGCGCGAACGTGGTGCACCACATAGTCGATCACCAGTTCCTGGGGGTGGCCTCCCGAGGCGCACAACTGGACGTGCAGATCGATGCCGTCGCCCACCGTGGCACGTCTGGCCCCCAGCTCAACCGTGGCCGAGCCGGCGAACGGCTGCCCCAGTCCCCAGGCGTGCAGTGTGGGGCCGTGTCCCTGCTTGATGAGGCTTCGGCTGGCATGGCGCAACAAGGCCGTTCTCGCTGGAGTCGCACCCGGCAAATGGGTCTGGACCCAGCTTGCCACGACGTCGGGGTGGTCTTTGGCGATGTCGTTGAGGTGGTTGGCGACGCTGCGACGCACATAGCTGCTCGGGTCGTCTTGCAAGGACAGCAGCAAGGGCAGTGTGGGGCTGGGATCTGCCACAAACGACTGCAACCGCAGGCCCCACGGCAAGCGTGGGCGACTGCCTTCGCTTGTCAACCGACGAACGTGGGCACTGGGGTCGCCCACCCATTGTTTGAGCACCGGCAGTACCGCCTCGGGGTGGCGATCGATGAAGGGCCGTAATGCAAACTCCGCGGTGAAGCGCTGTGTCAGGGCATGCAGGCAGGCCAGGGCGCGTGGCAGGTCGTTCATGCCCCGCCGAACCACGAACTCGCCCGCACCCCACAGCACCCAGCCACTCAGGCCGTCTTCGCTCAGCCGATGACCCAGGCCCACCGGTTCGCCTTTGTCGTCGAAACCCAGGGGCGGGGCCAGCGCGTGTTCCAACGCGTCGGCCGCGTCGGCAAAGCTGACCGGCATGGCGGCGTCGAGTCCATCGGCCACGCGCAGCGCGCGCGCCTTGAATTCCAGCGAACTCAAGTCGCGCGAGGCGGTCTGGATGAAACGCGCGCGGTCGAACGCGGGGCAGACCCGCTGGAGGTGATCGGCTGCGTGGCACACCGTATCGGTGTTGATGAGGTTTTTGAAGGCTTCGGCCATGGCGCCAGTCAGAACAGGGCGGGGAGTTCGCGTGCGAGGAAATCGTACACCGCCCGAATGCGTCGACTGCTGCGAATTTCCCGGTGCACCACCAGCCAGACGGGCAATTCGGGAATCGGCATGTCGGGCAAGACTGGGATCACATCGGGATCCTCCCTGAGCAGATAGGACGCCACAAACCCCACCCCCAGTCCGGCGCGGACGGCTTGCCAGTAAGCGATCAGGTCGTCGGTCCGAAGGCCAAACTGCTCGGGTGGTACGGGGTGGCCCATGGCTGCGAAGCCCTGGCGTATGGTGCCATCGCGGTCATTGCCCACCAGATCGTGTTGGAGCAAGTCTTGCGGTTGCTCGGGCATGCCGCGGCGAGCAAGGTAGTTGCGGTGGGCGCAGGCCACCACCTGTCCGCGGGCGATGCGTCTGGCCACAAGAGAGCCCTGGGTGGGGCGAACCATGCGAATGGCGATGTCGGCCTCGCGCCGGAGCAGGTCACTCACCGCGTTGCTGGCCACGAGTTCGACCTGCACACCGGGCAAGCCTTCCTTCATGCGCGCAAGCAACGGCGGCAGCAAATGGCAAGCCACTGGCTGGCTGGCCGAGAGGCGAACGCTGCCGGTGAGCGTGGTGTGCGCCTGCTGGGCGCTTCGCAACAGGTTTTGCGCGCCCAGTTCCATCGCGCGTGCGGCCTCGGCCAGATGCTGGGCAGCCGGTGTCGACACCAGTCCACGGCCGGTGCGCTCGAACAAGGGCGTTCCCAACTGGGATTCGAGTTGGGCCACGTGGCGCCCGACGGTGGGTTGGCTGATGCCCAATACCCGTGCCGCCCCCAGCAGACTGCCTTGTTCGTGCGCGGCGAGAAACGAAGGGACCAGGTGCCAGTCAAGCTTGGACATATTCAGAATTGCATATCAAGACTGCATATTGGGGCATTGTCCGCCAGACGAGGGCCGCCCACAATTTGGCACCGATGTCACACAGGATTGCCATGAATGACCAGCCCATTGGGGTGAGTACCTCCCAGTCGCCAACCGGTGTGCAAACCATTCTGGGTGCGAATGGCGTGGTCGCCCGTGAGCTTTCGCTGGCGCTGGGGCGCCAAGGGTTGGCGGTGCGCCAGGTGAGCCGCCGACCGCAGCGGGTGAACGACGATGATGAACCGCGCGCAGCGGATTTGCTCGATGCGCGGGCGGTGTCGGATGCGGTCGCGGGCAGCGCGGTGGTGTATCTGGTTGCGGGTCTGCCTTATGACACGGCGGTCTGGCAGGCACAGTGGCCGGTGGTGATGCGCCATGTGATTGGTGCTTGCGAGCAGCATGGTGCCAAGCTGGTGTTTTTCGACAATGTGTACGCTTACGGCTGGGTCCAGGGGGCGATGTCTGAGGAGACCCCTTTTGCGCCGTGCAGCCGAAAGGGCGAGGTGCGCGCAGCCGTCGCAAGCCAACTGTTGAATGCCATCGCGCAACGACGGGTCGAGGCGCTGATTGCCCGTTGTGCCGACTTTTATGGCCCGGGCGCTGCCAACAGCTTTCTGACCATCGCGATTTTCAACCGGTTGCGGGCGGGTCAGGCGCCGCAATGGTTGGGCGATCCACAGTGCATTCACCATTTCACCTATACGCCCGACGCGGGTCGAGCCTTGGCTGTGTTGGGTCAGACCGGCGCCGCGTACGGTCAGACCTGGCATTTGCCCACGGCGCACGAGGCGGTTACCGGCCAAATCTTGGCGAGCATGGCCTGCGACGTCGCCGGGCGACCTCAACAACTTCAAGTCTTGCCCAACTGGTTGCTCAGGCCGCTGGGCTGGTTCGTGCCACCGCTGCGGGAGAACCGGGAGATGATGTACCAGATGCGGCACGACTACCGATTCGACAGTCGCAAGATTGAACGGGTGATGGGCTTGAGGCCGACGCCTTACAAACTGGGCATTGAGGCGGCTTGGCTGGCGCGGGCGACGCAGACCCATTGACAGGCTTTGGATAGTGCCCATTGGTCCGCTGCGCTGCGACGGGAAGGCCCGGCGGTCACGGCTTCAGAAGCGCCAGATCGCAATGAGCAGCAGCGTGCACAGAGCGGCGGCAAAGTCGTCCAGCATGATGCCGAAACCGCCTCGGGCACCGAACCCTTTGAAGCGGCGGTCGGCCCAGGCCATGGGGCCCAGTTTCACCGCGTCGAAGAAGCGAAACAGCGCAAAGGCCACCGCCTGCCCCCACAGACCGGTGGGCGAGATCAGCCAGAGCACCAGCCAGAAGGCGATGATTTCGTCCCAGACGATGTGTCCCGAGTCGGCAATGCGCATGTGGCGCGCGGTGACGGTGCAGGCCCACCAGCCCACCAGCGTGCCCAGGCCGATCAAGGCGCCCCAGCCCACGTCGCTGACCCAGGGTTGCAGGATCACGAAGGCTGCCCAACCCCACAGCGTGCCCACGGTGCCAGGGGCCACGCGCGGCAAACCCGAGCCAAACCCCAGTGCGATGGCATGGGCCGGGTGGGCCAACATGAAGCCCATGTCCGGGTGGTGGATGGGCGCTTCAGCGGGGCGGGCGGGCGCGGTCAACTCGGCGGGGGCGCTGGCAGGGCGGTGGTCCATGGCGGGATTATCGTCTTCGCTGGTGCGCTGAGGGCGAACGCCGATTTTCGGTTGGTGGCAAGGCGGATTCCGATGGCATCGGGACGGCCTCCTCGACACCCGAGGTAGTCAGGCGAAATGGTCGTAGCCGTGGCCCACAATGGCGCGCGAAATTCCGTGGGCATCGACCAGTTGGAGATCGAGGGCCGTGTCGGTGATGTGGCCAATGCGGTGCACCGGTGTCTGGCTTGTGTGCGCAGCCCGTTCGATGGTCTGTCGCTGGTTGGCCGGCGCCGTGAAGAGCAGTTCGTAGTCGTCGCCGCCGTGCAGCAGGCACGTGTGCTGGTGGGTCTCGGGCAGCCGGGCGATGGCCGCAGCGCGTGGCAGGCTGGCCCAATCGAGGATGGCGCCCACACCGCTGGCGCGCAGGATATGCGTCAGGTCGCCCACCAGGCCGTCGCTGAGATCCAGTGCCGCGTGGGCGATGCCTCCCAGTGCGCGCCCCAGAGCCACGCGGGGCTTTGGCCGGTCCAGGCGCTGCATGAGGTCTGGCCTGTCTGCCTCCGGCGTATGGACGCACGCCCATTCCGTTTGCCGCCGGATCTCCAGCGCCAGCCGGGCTTCGCCCAGGAGTCCCGATACGTATACGTCGTCACCGGGTCGGGCCGCCTGACGCCGCATGGCCGCGGCGGGGGGCACTTCGCCAAAGACCGTGATGCACAGGTTCAGCGGCCCCCTTGTGGTGTCGCCTCCGATCAGCGGGCATTGGTGCGCGTCTGCCAGGGCAAACAGGCCCGAGGCGAACGCGCCCAGCCAGGTGTCGTCCGCCGATGGCAGCGCCAACGCCAGCGTGAATCCGCGCGGCGTGGCGCCCATCGCGGCCAGGTCGCTGAGGTTCACCGCCAAGGCCTTGTGCCCCAGTGCGTTGGGATCCGCGTCGGGGAAGAAGTGGCGACCCTCGACCAGCATGTCAGTGGAGATGGCCATCTGGCGCCCAGGGGTGGGCACGAGCAACGCGCAATCGTCGCCGATGCCCAGTGCCACCTGAGCAGGCGCGGGGCGCCCCTGTCGTTGGAAGTGGCGCGCAATCAGGTCGAACTCGCCACCTCCCGGTGCATCAGCTGGACGCGTGGTGTTCATCTTTTTCTTCTGTCTGCGCGTGCAACTGGGTCCAGTCGTCGCCCTCATCGTCGGCGGCATCGCCGACTTCTCTCGCCCAGTGCAGGGCGCGCGCCACCACCGGCGGCCCGATGGTTTCAAACACCGCTACAGCAGCGAGCACGATGGAGGCCACCTGGGCCCCCAGGATGGGAAATTGTGCACTGACGTTGTTGGCCAGGCCAATGGCCATGCCCGCCATGGGCAGCAGCATCAGTCCGGCGTTCAGATTGCGGCGCTTTGGCCAGCCCATCACCGTGCCGGTGGCGGCCACGCCGACCCACTTTGCGGCGCTGCGGGCAAACACATACAGGGCCGCGGCCGGGGCAAAGGCCACCATCTCATGCAGATGCAGGTTGGCGCCAGCGTAGACAAACAGCGCCACGAAGAACAGTTCGAAGGCCGGACCAAACTCGAGCTTGGCGATCAGATCCTGCTTTTCGGCCGTGCGCACCACCACCCCCAGCACGAGCGGGGCGAAGAGTGCCGACAGGCCAAAGGTGAGTGCCAGGCCCAGCGTCATCATCACCGCGCCCACCACCAGCGCGAAGGAGTATTGCGTCGCGTTTTTGGTCACGCGGGCCACCTGGTGCAGGATGCCGCCCAACACCAGGCCCAGCACCGCCGAGCCCAGCAACTGGTAAATGGGTGCCCAGATCATGGTCTCCAGCGGGGCAGCGCTCTTGTTGTAGAGCGCTGGCATCAAGGCAGCAAACACGAGGAAGGCCAGCACGTTGTTCAGCGCGACCAGGGCTTGAGCCTTCGAAGTTGTGGGGCCATGGGCGCGAAGTTCATGGGAGACGTGCAGCAGCACAGCCGGCGAAGACGATATGGCAATGGCAGCCACCACGGCCGCGATCAAACGGTCGATGCCCATCCAGGTCATGGCGAAATAGACCGCGGCAAACGACAGCGCGCTCTCGACAAAAGACACCAGCAGCAGGGCCTTGTCGTGCAGCAAGGCCTTGAAGTCCAGCGAGAGACCGAGTCGGTAGAGGATCAGCGCCAATGCGATGTCCACCACGATCCGCGCTTGTGCCAGCGAATCGTGATCGAAGATGCCCAACACGTTGGGTCCTGCGATCAGGCCCACCAGCATGAACCCCGTGATACTGGGCAACCACCTCACCCGGTGGGCCAGGAAACCGCCCAGGGCGCCGCAGAACAACAGGAAGCCGAAGAAGAACAGCGTGTTCAACTCGATGGGCCAGGCTGGCAAAAAGGTCATGTGGTCAGGTGTCCAAGGAATGGCTGGGGTCGCAAAGGTGTGGCCAGATCGGGTCGCGGCGATCAATGAAGGGTGCGCGATGGCACATCCTCGCCAGCGGCCAGCAGGGCAAAGGCGGCCACGGGGCAATCGAAACGTTCGCCGTCTTCTGCCACGCAGAAGAAGTTGCCGTGCATCGTGCCCGATGGGGTGGAAAGGCGGGTCCCGCTGGTGTATTCGAACGATTCGCCAGGACGCAAGAAAGGCTGACTGCCCACCACGCCCAGACCCTTGACCTCCTCGGTCTGGCCCTGTGCGTTGGTGATGATCCAGTGGCGCGAGATCAGCTGGGCAGCCACTTCGCCCGTGTTGGTGATGGTGATGGTGTAGGCGAAGGCGTAGTTGTCGTCCTGGGCGGAGGATTGTTCGCTCAGGTACTGGGGCTCCACTTCGCAGGTGAACTGGTATTTCGGCATGGCGGGCATGTTACCGCGATGCAGCAAAATTCCGGTGGTGCTGCGAGAATCCCTCGGTAGCCCGAAAAACCCCCTACCCATTCGCCCATGTCACGCACCTTTCGCATCGCCCCGTCCATCCTCTCTGCCGACTTTGCCCGCCTGGGAGAAGAGGTGGGCAACGTCATCGCCGCCGGCGCCGACTGGATTCACTTTGATGTCATGGACAACCATTACGTGCCCAATCTGACCTTTGGCCCCATGGTTTGTCAGGCGCTGAAGCCGCACGCCAAGAAGCCCGATGGTTCGCCGGTACCCATCGACGTGCACCTGATGATTCAGCCGGTCGATGCGCTGGCGGGTGCGTTCATCGACGCTGGTGCCGATCTGGTGAGTTTTCATCCGGATGCATCGACCCATGTGCACCGCAGCGTGCAGGCGATCAAGGCCAAAGGCTGCAAGGCCGGGCTGACCTTCAATCCGGCGAAGCCTCTTGATGTGCTGGACTGGGTGATCGAAGACATTGACCTCATCCTCATCATGAGCGTCAACCCCGGCTTCGGCGGCCAGAGCTTCATTGATTCCGCGCTGCGCAAGATCGAGCAGGCGCGCAAGCGCATCGAGGCCAGTGGCAAGGACATCCGGCTTGAGGTGGATGGCGGCATCAAGGCCGACAACATCCGTCGGGTGGCCGATGCCGGGGCCGACACCTTCGTGGCAGGCAGCGCGATTTTTGGCAAGCCAGATTACAAGGCGGTGATCGACGACATGCGCAAGGCGCTGGCTTGATCTTTGCTTCGCCGAAGGCCTCCCCCGTTCCTTCCCCCCATTGGCCATGACCATGCAAGACCCGTCTGAAACCCACCCACCTGCCTCGACCATCCATTTGATCGGGGGTGAAAAGGGCGGGGTGGGCAAATCCATGGTGTCCCGGCTGCTGGCGCAGTACTTCATCGACCGCGAATTGCCTTTTATTGGCTTCGATACCGATCGATCGCACGGTGCCCTGCTGCGCTTCTACAGCGATTTCGCTTCGCCGGTCCCTGTTGAGCGCTATGAGGCGCTGGATCGCATCGTTGAGGCGGCTGTCGAACAGCCTGGTCGGCGGGTGTTGGTCGACCTCGCGGCCCAAACCGATGAACCCTTGATGAAGTGGATGGACGAATCGGGTGTCACAGACATGGCGCAGGAGGCCGGTTTTGTGCTGACTTATTGGCATGTCATGGACGCTGGTCGGGACTCGGTGGACTTGTTGACCCGGTTGCTCGATCGCTTCGGGTCACGTTTGCACTATGTGCTGGTGCGCAACCCGTTGCGGGGCGACGATTTCAGTTTGCTGGAGAAATCGGGCCAACTGGCCCGTGCACTTGCATTGGGCGCCAAGGTGGTGACCCTCAAGCGGTTGCACGACGCGGTGGTGCACAAGATCGACGCCAGCAACAGCAGCTTCTGGGCCGCGCGCCACGTGGATGGTCCCATAGGGGCCGGTTTGGGCCTGATGGAGCGCCAACGGCTCAAACAATGGCAAATGGGCGCGTATGGCGAGTTCGATCGTGCGGGCGCCTGAGGGGCTCGGGGTTCGTCCGCTGGCTGGCTCTGAGCGTTTGCAGCCTCTGCGCGCCGTCATCGTCGACCTCGATGGCACCATGGTGGATACCTTGGGCGATTTCCGGGTGGCGCTCAACGGCATGTTGTCAGACCTGAACCTGCCCGCTGTTGATTGCCTCACGGTCGAGCGCGCGGTGGGCAAGGGTTCCGAACACCTGGTGCGCACGGTTTTGAATTGTCAGCGGGCGATGGTGGATGGGACGCAATCGGCTGGCGAAGGTGCGCGGGTCGAGATCGCCACCGGTTTCGATGCGGCCCTGGCCCGTTATCAGCATCACTACCGATTGGTCAACGGGCTCCATTCGGCGGTCTATCCCGGGGTGGTCGATGGACTCGCTGCGTTGAAGGCCCGCGGACTGGCGCTGGCATGCCTGACCAACAAGCCGTTGGCGTTTGCCCGCGATTTGCTCCGGATGAAGGGGCTCGGCGGCTACTTTTCCCAGGTGTTTGGTGGTGACAGCTTCGAACGGAAGAAGCCCGACCCGCTTCCTTTGCGGCGCACCTGTGAGGCCTTGGACTGTCGTCCTGAGCAGACCTTGATGGTGGGTGACTCCCGCAACGACGCCCAGGCGGCCCGCGGCGCGGGGTGCCCGGTTGTGTTGGTGTCCTACGGGTACAACCACGGCGAGCCGATCAGATCGGTCGAGGCCGATGGCTATGTGTCGTCGATGGCGGAGATCCCCGCACTGTTCTGAACGCTCGGGGCCAAAGGCGTTGCGCGGCCGTTGGTGGCCTTGGTGTTGTTTTGAAGTGCGGCAGATGAAACTCTGCTGCTCACCATTGAGGCCGAATCAGCTGCTCTTGCCCAGCAGGGCATCCTTGAGCTTCCAATCGGCTGGACTGGGCCCCAACCAGATGCGCATGAGCGCGTTGAAGAACGCAGGCTCCTTGAACGGCTCCTTTTCGGCGATTCCTTTCACCGTCAGTACAGTGCCCGTTCC
>JAWKYI010000009.1:0-196539 GCA_041396525.1 Burkholderiaceae bacterium | reverse complement strand
GTCTTGCGCGCAATCGGGAAACCAGTTGGGTGGCCAGCAGAGAGTCGCCTCCGAGGTCGAAGAAGTTGGCCTTCGAATCGATGGCCTCCATGCCAAGCACATCGGCCCACAGCGTTGAGATGGCGTTCAGCAAGGCCTCGTCGGGTCCGTTTGCAGTCTCGTCCAAGCTGGCGTTCGCAGCCTGTGCTTGCAGGCGCATGGGCTCCAGTGCCCCTTGGAGATACAGGTGGCGCGCGGCGCTGCGTTGGGGCTTTCCGCTGGAGGTGCGAGGCAGTGAACCGATGGGAAGTGGTACGACTTCAAGCACATCCAGCTCGAACTCCACGGCGATGTTCTTTCTGACCGCGTCGATCGCCTCCCTGACCAGTTCCGGGGACGGGCGGCGGTGCATTTCCTGCAGCACCACGGCAGACTCCCTCGAGCCTTTGTCAACGGAAACTGCCATCACGCCCCCGGGGCGAATGGCCGTATGCGCGGTCTGGGCCGCGTGTTCGAGGTCGTGGGGGTAGATGTTGCGGCCGTTGACCACGATCACGTCTTTGTGCCGCCCGGCCACAAAAAGCTCGCCTTGAGACACAAAGCCCAGATCACCAGTTCGCAGGTAGGTTTTTCCACCGTCTTCGGTGTCCTCCTTCAGCCTTGCGCGAAACAGTCCGTCGTTGATGTCGGGGCGATTCCAATAGCCCTGCCCGACGCTGGGTCCTGATATCCATATCTCACCGATCTCGTCTGGCTCGCATGGCGCGCGGGTGGTCGGGTCCACGATGCGCACCTCCAGGCCTGGCAAGGGCGGGCCGCAGCTCACCAGCGTGCGCGAGCCCTTGCCTGCCTTGTCTGTGACCACCACCTTTCTTTGTTCCAGCGCTTTGGCATCGAGATGGAGGCAGCGCGGCTGGGCCCGTAGGTTGCACAGGGTGACGCATAGCACGGCTTCTGCCAGTCCGTATGACGGGGCCAGAATGTCTGCGTGAAAGCCGTGGGGCGCAAAGGCATTGCCAAAGGCTGTGAGTGTGGATGAGCGCACGGGCTCCGCACCGTTGGTGGCCAGGGTCCAGCAATCCAGCCGGGCAGACCACTGCTTCTGTTTCGCGAGCGCGGCCACACAGGCGGCGTAGGAAAAGTCCGGCCCCCCGCTGAGGGTGATCCGGTATTTGTCGATGGCCTCCAACCACTTCAGGGGGTTGAGCGTGAATGCCTGTGTGGGCATCAGGTACGAAGGTGTGCCTGAGTAGACGGGGAGGATCAGGCCATTGACCAGTCCATAGTCGTGAAACCAGGGAAGCCATAGCAAGATGCGGGTCCGGTCGGGGTGGAGGGCCTCGGCTTCGCTGATCGCTTTGCATTGGGCGAGTGCGTTTGCATGGGTGATTTCCACACCCCTTGGGTCGCTGGTTGAGCCCGAGGTGTATTGCAGGTAGGCAATCGGGCTCTGCGGCGCAGGCGATGGCGCGCCCGTGGCAACATGGCCGTCCAGCAATTCGGCCATGGAGATCCATTCGAGCTCGGCAGAGGGATCTTTGGCGGCTTTGACGTGCTCGTCTGACGCCATTGCCAGGCGAGCCCCCGCGTCGGCGGCAATGCCTGACAGCCGTGTGTTTTTCGATTTGGCCCTCTGGGGCTTGGGAGCGGGGGCCGGTACCGGAATCGTGCCTGCGGCCACGCAGCCCCAAAAGAGGCTGACGGCTTCAAACCCGTTGTCAAAAGCGAGCAGAATCCGGTCGCCAGGTGAAACCCTCAACGCGAGTTGCGAGGCGATGGCCCGGGATTGCTCGGCCAGTTCTGCGTAGGTGAGTCGGGCAGCCACCTCCAGGCGGTCGTCCAGAAAGGCGTAGGCAAGCCGCTCGCCATGCTGACTGGCGCGCGCCTCCATCAAATCTCGCAACGTCGAGATTCCCAGTTCCTCCGGGCTCTGGACCCCCGCGACTGAACTCATGTCAAACCGCTCCCCTCATTGATGTCAAGCTTATATCGATTTATTGAAGATAGGCACGGATGACTTCACTCCTGTGCTTGAAGACGGCCACGTCGTTGAAGGGCGCGCCATCCAGTGCCGCGCGCCCGATCATGTCGGACAGGCGTGACCTGTTCGTGGCCAGCTCGATCAGCGCATTTGCCAGCGCCTGCACGTCATCCTTGGGTGTCAGCATGCCTCCACCATGCTGTGAAATGAGGTCTTTGGGAAACGGGCTGTCGTATCCCAAAATGGGCGATCCAGATACCAGCGCTTCGATCAGGTTTCTGGGTGATTCAGGCGTTTTGTGGCAAAAGACGAAGACATGGGCTTGTCGGAGGGCCGTCAGAATGCTTGGTCTGTCTCGAAGAAAGCCGGGTAGGGCCACACAGTCGCTCAGTCCTCTTCGGACCACTTCGCTTTTCATGTGGGGCATTCGCTCGCCATCGCCCAGCCAAGTTGCCTCGAACGCGATGCCTGCGTCCTTGAGGCCGGTCATGACTTCTATCCAGTCGTCCGCACCTTTCATTGGGTCTGCCCGCCCGAGGTAGCAGATCTTCAGCGGTCCCTGCAACACCGCATCGCGTTTGGCTTGCAGATCGGCCGCCGGAATTCGATCCTGTTCTTGCAAGTGGATGTCGTGGACGATTTCAGCGGCCTGGGCGAAGGGCGCATAGGTGGCATGCGTTTCGGCACCGTGAAAGAGGCCCACTGCGGCCCGCCGTATCACCGCGTGCTCCAGCCAGGCCATCGGGCGGTGATAGAGCGCGGCTTTGAACCGGGCCCGCGCCGTGGGTGCGGCATGCGCCTGGTGGCGCACCACCTCCGATTCCACCCTGTCGGTCCAAACGGCAAAAGGGCGGCCTTTTCGGTGCGCTTGCAGTGCGGCCACCGAGCCCCAGTCGCCAAACAAGCCCCCAATGGAGAAAGACAGGTAGTGCGCCCGGTCGATCAGCTGGTCGATCTGATGGCGTACCTTGGCAAAGTGCCGAAGGAACTGGTCAGGCCGATAGGCCGTGGGGAGGGCCACCAGCTCAACGCGCGACAGATCGATTCGAGATGATTTCACTGGAATCCAGCTTGGCGGTGCTTGCCCAAACTCCAGCGGGTGCATCACGATCACCCGCTCGAAGTTCTCCGACCAAAGCCGCAGCCCGTTACATGCCTGGTCTTCCAGCAGGTAGCCCGATGCGTCGGCGAACAGCGGCACTGGCGCATACAGGAGCAGGGTGTCGCCGTGAGCGCTTGCGCTTTTCTGTGGGGGGGTCATGCGGGCGCTCCGATCAGCCAGGCCAGCAAGAGACCTTGCGTGCTCAAAAATCGACCACCTTGCTGGCACCGGGGCAACGGGTGGATCGACTGGGACGTGCCTCGTGCGTGAAAGCGTGATGCATCTGGTGCCAGCTCAATGGCGACATCCTGAAAGTCCAGCAGCCGGCGGGTCTGCGGGTATTGCCATTTGTAGAACGCCTCCTTGGCACAAAAGATGCGCGTGACTCGGGACGGGCGCTCATGGGGCGGCAGGCTGGACAACGAAGAAAGCTCACCGGGTGTGCAGATGGTGTCCCAAAGCGCCGGATCCATGGCGCTTTCATCTTCGAGGTCGAGGCCCATGAACTGATGGCGATTTTGGTGGGTTGCGATGGCGACGCAGACCCGTCCGTTGTGGGCAATGGAGCCGGTCGCGCCTGCAGGCCAGATCGGCGACCGATCGGGTGCGCAGGGGATTGCTTCGGGAAGGCAGCCGATCTGGCTGAGTGCCTGGCGGGCGGCGATGCGACCCGAAGCAAACTCCTTCTGCCTCCGTGGCACCGCCTGGCCAACGGCCGCCCGTTCGGTGGGCCATAGTTGCTGAGGGTCGCCGTCAACCCCCGAGCAGGCCACGCCAGTTCCAGCGCCCAGCGTTGCGCTCAGCAGGCGCTGCAATGCCTCCACATCCAAGCGGGTCGTGACCGGTTCAAGGCAAGTGGCTGCGTTCATCAGTCCTGCGTTTGTTTGCCCGCTCGCATGGCCCGGCGTCGAGACATGGCATCGGCCCGAATCTGTGCACGCTCTGCAGACTCGGCGGCGGCCTGAGGTGTGTCGCGGGGTTTGTCGTCCAGGTGGTTGGCCAACGCTGTCAGGGTAGGGAAGCGGAAGATGTCGGTGATGCTGAGCTTGGTGGTGTTGAGCGCCTGCTTGATTTCCCGGTGGGCTTGGACCGCCAGAAGAGAGTGGCCACCCAGTGCAAAGAAGTTGTCTTTCGCGCCAATCTGGGGAACGCCCAACACGCGGGACCAGACGGCAGCGATGGTGGCTTCGATCTCGTTTTCGGGTGCCACAAACACCTCGGTGCGCTCGCGCAGCGCCTGTTGCGTTGGCGCGGGTAGCGCTTTGCGGTCCACCTTGCGGTTGGGTGTGAGCGGGAACTCGTCCACCGTCACGAAATGGGCCGGCAGCATGTGTTCGGGCAGCCGCTCTGCCGCCCAATCGCGCATCGCATCGGTCGAGAATGGGGTGTCGGTACGCAGGTAAGCCACCAGGCGCAAGTCGCCGGGCTGGTCTTCGCGCGCCATGACCACCGCTTGTCGAACACCATCGGCCGCCTCTAGCACCGCCTCAATCTCGCCCAGCTCGATGCGGTAGCCGCGGATCTTGACCTGGAAGTCGGCACGGCCCAGGAAATCGATGCGGCCATCTGCACGCCAGCGGGCAAGGTCACCAGTGCGGTACATCCTTGCGCCCGCGGGGGCCGCGCATTCGGGGCGCACAAACGGGTCGGCGGGAAAACGCTCCGCCGTGAGGTCCTCGCGTTGCCAGTAGCCTCGGGTTACGCCATCGCCACCGATGTAGAGCTCTCCAGGTACCCCAACCGGAACGGGTTGCCGATGCTCGTCGAGGACGTACATCTGTGTGTTTGCAATCGGGCGACCAATGTTGACCACGGGCTCACCGGTGCCCGCCGTTTCGGTGGATGACCAGATGGTGGTTTCGGTGGGGCCGTACATGTTCTCTATCGAGGCCTTGGTCACCTGTCCGAGCTCGGCCACCAGCGTGCCGGGCAGCGCTTCGCCGCCAATCATGAGGTGTTGGACCTGCGAAAGTGCGGCTTTCGCTTCGTCGTTCATGGCGATCATGCGTGCCATGCTGGGTGTGCATTGCAGGTGGGTAACGTTGTGGCGCACAATTTGGGCTGCAATGGAAAAGTCGTCGTCCGCCGGGCCGGCGCCCTCATTGGAGCGGCGCAGCACCTCTGCCAGGGGGTACAGACCCTCCATGACCTTCTCTGACGGGATGCCGTAGTCGATCAGGCAGGCCACCTCGTCCACGCCGATGCGTTTGAGTTGTTCCACCCGACCAAGGCAGTCTTCCACGGTGCCGAACAGGCCGGAGTCTTCGAAATAGCGCAGAAAGGCGAAGTCCAGAATCGCTTCGAGCTCTTCGGCGTCCAGGCTCTGGATGTCGATTTCCGCGGGGTTCGAAATGCCTTTGGGTTTTTTGAAGGCGGGGAATGCCCAGGCGTACTGCTTGATGAGACCTGCGGCGCTGCGCAAATAATCCTTCATCGGACCTCGGGCGGTCTCGCGGGCCTGCTCGCGGTCGCGCGCCACATAGGTGTGCAGCATCAGCGTCACGGTGAAGTTTGCCGGGTCGTGACCGGCGCCGCGCAGCGCTTCGTGATAGAAGCCAATCTTTTCGGCCACCTCCTCAATCGTCTGACCCAGCAGGTGCGTCAGCACATTGGCGCCGATGCGTCCGGCATCGCGCCAGGTTTCGGGGTTGCCAGCCGTTGTGACCCAGATCGGCAGTTCCCTGGACACGGGGCGGGGTTGCGTCTTGACGGCGAAGGTGCCGGATTTGGTGGGGAACTCGACCGCTTCGCCACGCCACAAGCGGCGAATCTGCTCGGTGGCATCGAACAGGGCCTGGCGGTTGGCTGGCGGTGTGTTTTCCGGGCGCAGCACAAAATCGTCGGGATGCCAGCCTGAGGCGACCGCCAGGGCCGCCCGGCCGTTTGTGAGGTTGTCGATCACCGCCCAGTCTTCGGCAATGCGGGCAGGGTGGTGCAGCGGCACGACACAGCTGCCCGCACGAACCCCGATGTTCTTGGTTACCGCGGCGACGGCAGCGCCAGTCACCGACGGATTGGGGTATGGGCCACCGAAGGCGTGGAAGTGGCGCTCGGGCGTCCAGACGGCGCAAAAGCCGTGGGTGTCTGCAAATTTGGCGCCTTCGAGCAGCAGCTCGTATTTCTTCGGACCAACGCCATCGTCGTTGCCCCAGTAATAGATGGAGAAGTCCATTTTTTGGGCGCTGGCGATGCGACCTGACGACACCAGAGCCCTGTTTTCATCGCTGCTGAGGACCAGCTTGAAGCCACGGGCAAGCGTATAGAAGAGCTCCAGGACGGAGATATCAAACGAAAGGCTGGTCACCGCCAGCCACACGCCCGGTGGGTCGTGGCGGATGCGGTCATCCATACCCCGGAAGAAGTTGGCGACGTTGCGGTGCTCCACCATCACGCCCTTGGGGCGCCCGGTGGAACCCGAGGTGTAGATCATGTAGGCGATGTCGCTGGATTGCACACCGCTTTCAGGGTTGGTTTGGGGCTGGTTGGCGATGTGTCCATCCTGATCGATGACCAGCACCTGGGCCTGGTGGGGAGGCAGATTGGCTTGAAGCGCGGATTGCGCGACGATGACGGGCGCGCCGCTGTCTTCGATGTAAAGCGCCACACGGTCTGCTGGGTAGGCCGGATCAAGAGGGACATAAGCCCCGCCGGCTTTCTGGATGGCCAGCGCGCCCACCAGCAGGTCAAGCGAGCGCTGGGCATACAGACCGACCAGCGTACCGGGTCGCACGCCCATGCCGTGCAGCCGGTGCGCGACCTGATTGGCCCGGGTATTGAGTTCGGCATAGGTGAGCGCCGTGTCTTCAAAAACCACCGCCGTGGCCTGGGGCGTGCGCTCAACCTGGGATTCGAAAAACTGGTGTACACAGGTATGGCGTTCGTAGTCGCAACGCGTATCGTTCCAGCCGTACAAGACCTGTTCGCGCTCGGAAGGCGACATGATGGGCAATTGACCAAGCGGCTTTTTATGGGCAGCTTCATCTCCCAGCGCATCGAGAACGCCTTGCAGGCGGCGAGCGAGCTGTACGCCCGCATCGCCGTTCAGGCGTGCCTCGTCGTGCCACATGGACAGGGAGCCGTCGCCCGCAAGCACAACCGTCAATGCACTGCCGGGAACAACACCCGCATCTTGCGACAAGCCGATTTGTGGGACGGCCAGGCCTTTGATGGCCGGGTCGCGCACCACAAGGTCGAGCGCGAAGGCGGGATGTTGCCTCGCTTCGTTCAGTGCCAGGGCGCATTGTTCTGCGAATGCGGAAAACGGCTGCTCGGCGGCGGCATCCAGGCGAAGGGGCACCCAGGTTGACAAGTAGCCCGGTGCCTGGGGCGCAAGGCTGGTCTGGTAGGCGAGGTCCAATGTGGATTTCCCGCTGAGGCGGACTGCCCAGGCACCGACGGCGGCCAGAAGCATGTCGCCGCGCAGACCCGTTGGCACTTTCAGATGGGTCTGGCGCAAGGCCCCCGAGCCCGTTGTGGCGGTCGTGGCAGAAGGCAGCTCGACGCTTTGAGGCGATTGCAGGCGGCGGCGCCAGACACCTTCACCACCCACGACCTTGGCGTGTGCGCCGGTGAGGGCCTTTGTTTCCTCCGCGCTCAAGATCGTCAAGCGGTCTCCCTGGCGGGCCACAGTCGACGGGCAGACCGGTCCGGTTTCAACGTCGCGCAGACCGGTCAACCGGACTGGCACTGAAGCCGTACCGACGACCAAGCCGGCCGGTGTGGCTTCCAGCACCAAACCGGGCGTCGTGCTGCCGGCGGCGGGTTCTGCCTGCGCCGCTGTCACCAGCAGTACCCGGCCGCCCAGATCCACTTTGGGGCAGGTCAATGGATTCCAGTAGGTTCCGTGATCGAGCGCTCGCACCAAAGCGGTGATGGACTCCGCAGGCTGGCTGAAGTCGACACGGGCCGCCGCACTGGGGCGGTCCAGGCGGGCGTGGTAGGTGCGTTGGCTAAGGTCTTGAGGTTTGCGCTGGGGACCAGGCCCATGCAAGTCGTTCAGGAGGTCGGCGAAGCTGTCAATGGCGGCTTCGTAGCACCGAGTGTTCAGTGTCAGCGCGGTTTCGTTGGGCCCCATCTCGAACAGCCGCTGTTCGGCGATGTCGCCTTCGTCAATGCCGCCTTCAATCATGTGCCAGGTCACACCATGTTGCTTCTCGCCGGCCAGGATGGCCCATACCGGGGCATTCAGTCCGGCGTGGCGCGGCAGTGGGCCGTCGTGAAAATTGATGGCACCACGCGAGGCACGCTCAATCACGGCCTGCGGTATCACAGAGAGGTTGGCGATGCTGAACAGCCAGTCAAAAGCCAGATCGCCCAACCGCTCGGAGAGCCCTGCATCGGACTGATCGGTACGGATTCCCAGGCCTTTGGCCCAGGCGCGGATCTCAGGGCTTCGCGTGATCACAGCGCCGATCGTGTCGCCACCCTGGATCAACTTTTCTGCACACTGGATCAAGAGGGACTCATTGCCCATCAACACACAGGAAAAATTGCTCATGGAGAACTCCAGATATCTCGAAAATGGGGTTGTCAGGGGGACGTGCCCTGTGGTCTGCCCACCAACCGGCGGTGCCAGGCGCAGCGCAAGGCGTGGGAGATCAGGTCCCCAAGAAAATGCTTTGGCTGACCGGTGCCCGTGTGGCCAAACAGGCGGCGCACGCCGGCAACCATCGCTCCGGCGACATACGCCCCTGTGGCCAGCGCAGCATAGGCCAGACCATGGTTTTTGGTGAAGTACCAAAGGCGGGAGTCAAACCAGAAGGCCGGCGTGCGTTTCCAGGTTTTCATGCCGGTCGAAACGGAGCCAATGTGCATGACCCGGCTTTGCGGGAGGTAGACCGATTGCCAGCCGGCCCTGCTCGCGCGCAGGCAAAGGTCGGTTTCCTCGAAGTAGAGAAAGAAGCGCTCATCAAATCCACCGGTCTCTTCGAAGGTCTTTTGTCGCACCATCAGGCTGGCACCGGCCATCCAGTCCACCTTCTGGGCTTCTTTGGGCTCGGGCAGGGCCACGATGTATCGGCGCAGCAAACGTGAGATGGGCCCGGTCTTGGCTGCGCCTTCGAACTCGCTGAAGACCGTGGGGAAACGGAAGGCGGTCTGGTGGTAGACACCATCTTCGCCATGCAGTCGACTCCCGACGAATCCCACTTGAGGATGGGTCACCAGGTAGTCGGAAAGGGTGCGGATCGCGCCCGGCTCCGGAAAGGCGTCGGAGTTGAGGATGTAGATGAAATCAGGCTTTGATCCGTCCGGGAGTCCACGCCGGATTCCAAAGTTGTTTCCCGCACCGTAGCCGCCGTTGCGGCCGGACTGCAGCACCCGCACCCGCGCCCAGCCACGCGCCTGAACAGCCTCGACCAGCTTTTCGTAGGACCCATCGCCGGAGTCGTTGTCGACCACGGTGACCGCCCCTGCCATGTCTTGCATCTCACGCAAAACCGCCTCAACGGCGCGCAAGGTGAGATCGGGCGTGCGGAAGTTGAGCACCACCGCGAGCAACTGTGGGGCGGCGTTCGCGTTCATGAACGGCCTTCTTTGCCTGGTTCAGCGGGTTGGGCTTGTTCGATGCAGCCTCTCAAAAGGGTGGCCATTACCCGAACGTTGGGTTCGAGCACCATCGAATCGTGGTTGCCGGGAACCTCCAACACGCGAAGATTCGGCATGTGGCGCGTCCAACCGTTGTCGGCATCGAGGTATTCGCGCTCGGCGCTGACCCAGCGACCGCCTGTTACCTTCCACCGGCGGTCCAGCGGTGGGCGGAACAGCACAGCCGGACCGCCCCAGTCATGCACCTTGTACAGTGGCAGGGATCGCAGGAAAGCCGCCTGAATTGCTTCGTTGTTGAGCTGGTGGGTTTTCGGGGCTGCGGGTTCGACCTGGCGATTGCCCAGGCGATCAAGTTCCCAGCGGACCCGTTGTCTAGCCCATTGCCAGAGAAACGCGATCCCACCCTTGCGCAATTCGGCCAACTTGATGATGGCTTTGTCGATCGGCTTGAGTGGGGTGCCCATGGGCAGCGGGGTGTCGAGCATGACCAGCAGGCTGACAGTTTCGCCCGCCTGCTCGAGTTGCCTTGCGATCTCGTAGGCCGTAATGCCCCCGCCCGAGAACCCGCCCAGAAGGTAAGGCCCGTGGGGTTGAACTTGTCGCATCTCGGCGATGCAGTCGGACGCCGCACTCTCAAATGTTTCGTGGGGCGCCTGGTCTCCATAGAGTCCTCTGGCCTGCAGCCCATAGAAAGGCCGGTCGGTGCCCAGCAATCGGGCCAGATGCCGCAGGTTCAGCACATTGCCAAACATGCCTGCCACGAGAAAGAAGGGCGTGCGTTCACCACCCTCACCGTCGTGCATCGGTACAAGGTGCACAAAGCGCCGTTTGGGTGCGGCCAGTCCGGAGGCGCCGTCGGTTGTGCCGGAGGTTGCTGCATTTGGCTCTCCGATGCGTTCCTTGATGAGTGCCGCACACAGGGCAATGGTTGGCGCTTCAAACAAGACCGAGATTGGAAACTCGACGCGGTAGGCTTTCTTGATCATGGCGAAGAGCCGAACCGCGATCAATGAGTGTCCACCGAGGTCGAAGAAACTGTCTTGCACGCCCACCTGATCGACACCCAACAGCTCTTCCCAGAACCCCACCAGGGTGCGCTCCACATCGTCTGTGGGTGCCACGTAGTCGCTGTCGAGATCGGGCCGCTGGAATTTCTGACCGCTGCCTGCTTCTGTTGCAGTGGTTTCTTCAGCCTTGCGCAGCAGCGCTTCGAGGTTCATCGAAGACACCACCACCTGAGGCAACCCCGTGGCCAATGCACGTCCGAATGCATCGGCCCCTTCATGAGGGAGGATGCCCTGCGACATGCTGTACTGCAGTTGTTCCTCGGCAGGGGAAAGCTTGGTTTGCGAGTCGCCACCTTGGGGCGCATCGAACACCAGCTCGCGGGGGTCCAGGCGTCCCGCGGAGGCAGCGAAACCACCTTCTTGCAATCGCTTGATGGAGAAGCCTCTGGCTTCGACACAGACATCGCCTGACGCATCACACAAGGTGATGTCAAAGGTGGCAAAGGGTGCATCGGCCCGGTTGTCCTGGGCATTGCGAACCCAGCTCCAGACCTTGGCGGGAAGCGGGCGATAGACGCTGACCGACCTGTACGACACCGGAACCCAGAGGTGATCGTTCTCGTACCCAGCGATGAGTTGCATGGCCCAGCCGGTGGCCAGATCGAGCAGGGCGGGGTGAAGTTGGTAACCCCCGACCATGTCGCCCTCGAACTCCGGGGGCAGGCGCAACTCGGCGATGCCCTCGCCACTGCCATAAGCCACGGTCTGCAACACGCGCCAACGCGGGCCAAAGTTCAGGTGCGCTTCCTGAGGTGAGCGCAGGCCACCGGGATCGGTCGCCTGACCTTGCTGGCAGCGCGCTTTCACCGCCACCAGGTCCACGCGGGTTGTGGAGGCCTGCGCGGCAGGGATCAGGGTGGCCTGTGCGTTGAGCTGGAATGCGGTGCGCCCCTCGAAACGAACATCGCTTCGGACCTCAAGGGAGTAGCCTTCGTCGCTGCGCGCGAGCTTGACCCGCACTTCTCGAGCCTGATCGTCGCTGACTTCCAGCGGGCGGAAAAAGTAAAGGTCCCGGATCTCGAACGGTCCGGTTTCGCCGTTGCCTTTGAGTGCTTCTGCCGCCAATTCAAGGTATCCGGTGCCTGGGAGCAGGGCCTGTCCTGATTGGGTTCGATGACCGTCGAGCACCCAGCGGTCGGCGGTTTGCCAGCTTGCCGTGAAAAGGCGATGGCCGGCGGCATCAAAGGTCGCCTGGTCGAGCAGCGGGCTGTTGGCGGGATGACGCGGTGGGGGCGCGGCTTCGCCCAGGCGCGTGGCCATGGCTTTTGCGGCCATGCCCACCTCGTTCCAGATGCCCCAGTCGATCGCCTGAACCTGGGTCCGGTTGCCCACGCGACTGCGCGCATAGGCGTTCAGGTATTCGTTGGCCGCCACATAATCGACCTGCCCGGCTGGTGCCGTGATGGTGCTGGTCGACGAGAACAGCACCAACCTGTCGATGCTGCCGTCGGGAAACAGGTCGTGAAGAATTTGCAAGCCGTGCACTTTGGGTGCGAATACCTCTTCGACACCGCCGGAAGTCTTGGTCATCAACGGGCCATCGTCGACCACGCCGGCCGCATGGACGACCAGATTGATTTGGCCAAAACGTGCTTGGGCCTTTTGCGCGGCGTCTTGCATGTCTTTCACGTTGCACACGTCGGCGGCAATCACCAGCACCTCTGCACCCAGGCTCTCCAGGCGCCGGACCGCAAGAATGCGTTGCAGCACCGGGTCGAGCGGATCACCGCCGCGCAGCTTCCCATCCCAGGTTTCTACTGGGGGAAGGGCATGCCGCGCCAGCAATACCAGCCGCGCACCTTTCTCCCGGGCGAGCCGTTCAGCCAACGTCAGGCTTATGCCACCCAGCCCCCCGGTGAGCAGGCACACGCATCCCTGGTCCAGCCCCTTGATTTCTTCGGTGGCCAAGAGCGGCATCGGCGCATAACCCAGCTCGAACCGCTTGTCACCGCGCCACGCGACCACGCGGTTCTCGGGGGCAGCGAACAGGTCTTCAAGCACGCGATCGGTCAGCGCATCCAGGGTCCGCGGGTCGGGTTTGGCGCGCCAGCCCTTGTCGACGGCGGGCAAGGTCAGGTCAATCACAGAGCAAGTCAATCCCGGAAGCTCCCTGGGCGCCACCTTGGCCGGTCCCATCAAGGTGGCTTTCTCGGGGTAGGGCAGTGCCTCATCCCGTACCCGGACAGCGCCGGAACTCAGGACGGTGAGATGCAAGGGCTTGGGCAGGTTTTCCGCTGCGATCGCCTGGGCCAGAAAGAGCAGGCTGAAAAAACCCTGTTCGAGGTTTCGATGGAAAAAACTGCTTCCGGGCCGGAAACGCTCCTCCCTCGTAACCAGCCAGGCATGCACGACTTGCTGAGGCGCATTGCCCGTTGCCACCAGATCGCGCACCAGCTCGTCATAGCCTTCGCGTCCTCGCTCCGGCGCCAGAAGGTATTCGAACTCGTTGATTCGCGCAAACAGGTCGCCAGCTCGAACCACCGTGACACGGTGCGAGGCCCCACGCAGGCGTTCAACCAATTGGTCGGCCAAGCCCGTCTCGTCCGCGAAAACCAGCCAGCTTTGCGGGGGCGTGGCGCCCAGATCCTGGGTCACATCGATTTCGATGTTGGCCTGCCTCGGGCGCCAGCGAGGCTGGTAACCCCAGGTGCCAACGTCGTCGTTTCGAACCAACTGCGGTGCAGTCTCAGGCGCGGCGCGCGACGTGCCGGGCTCAATGAAGTAAGGCTTGCGCTGAAAGGCGTAGGTTGGCAAGGGCACACGCCGGCGTCGAGCCTCACCCCATATCGGCTCCCAATCCACGGGAACCCCTGTGGCCCACAGCCGACCCAACGTACCCAGGAACCACACATCGTCTGCCACTTCATGATCGGCGTGGCGCAGCGAGTTGATGACCTGCCCGGCTGGCACTCCATTGGCCTGCGCCAGTGAGCCAAGCGCTTTGCCTGGGCCCACTTCCAGGTAGACCCGAGCGCTGTCCTGCTTCAGCGTGGCCATGCACTGGGCAAACTGCACGGTGTTGCGCAGGTGACGCACCCAGTACAAGGGATCGGTCGCGTCGCCGTCGCTCAGGGTTTGCCCATCCTTGTTTGAAATGATGGGGATGCGGGGCGCACTCAGCCGGATGCTTCGCAAATAGGCTTCGAAGCGGCCCAGGATGGGCTCCAGCATGCGCGAGTGCGCCGCAATGTCGATCTGAATGCGCTGCGGTTCGATTTCTCGTGCGCGCAACGTCGCTTCGAGCGAATCCAGGGCTTTTTGGGGGCCAGAGACCACGCACAGCTCAGGCGCGTTGACACTGGCCATGTCCAGCGCATCGCCGAGCAAGGTACGCACTTCCTCGGCAGGCAGCGGGACGCTGAGCATGCCGCCAGGAGGCACCGTGTCGAAAAGCTGGCCGCGCAGCAACACCAATCCAATGCAATCTTCAAAGGACATCACCCCGGCCAGGCAGGCGGCGGTGTTCTCACCCATGCTGTGACCCACCAAAGCGGCAGGTTTGACGCCCCAGGACATCCACAGTTGCGCCAGCGCGTACTCCACGATCATGATGAGTGGCAACTGCACCGACGGCTTTTTCAGCTTTTCAACAGCTGCCGCGTGATTCGCAGGCTCTGGCAGCCATATGGCCCGGATGTCGTAGTCCAGCTTTTTCTGCAACACGTCCAGACCGCGGTCCATCCAGTCCTGGAAGACCGGCTCGGTGGCATAGAGCTCCCGCGCCATTCCCGCGTATTGCGCACCGCCGCCCGGAAACAAAAACACCACCTCGGGGTCCTCACCCACATGGCTGTGGTTGAAGACCCGCCGCGCATCGCTGCTTTCAAGCAATGTGGCCGCTTCTTCGTGGCTTTCCGCCACCAGAACCCGCCTTTGCTCAAAGGCACGTCGCCCCTGTTTGAGGGTGTAGGCCACGTCGGCCAGCGGCTGTTCGGGATGCGCCCTCAGGTGCGCCGCCAGCGCTTTGGCATTGGCTTCCAGGGCTGCGCGCGAGCGCCCCGAAATCACCAGCAACTGGAAAGGCCAGTCTGACGGCTCGGAAGGAGGTTGGTTTGGCGCCTCCTCAAGCACAGCGTGTGCGTTGGTGCCGCCCACGCCTAAGGAGTTCACGCCGGCGCGGCGCGGCCCGTTGGTCGAATGCCAGGGGCTTAGGGTGTGGTTGACCTGGAACGGGCTGTTTTCGAAATCGATGGATGGGTTGGGCTGTTCGTAGCCCAGGCTTGGCGGGATCTCTTGGTGCTTGAGCGCCAAAGCCACTTTGATGAGGCTGGCCACGCCCGCGGCCGTGTCGGTGTGGCCGATGTTGGTCTTGACCGATCCGATGCGGCAATAGCCGTTTTCAGCGGTCGTTTGGCGAAAGGCCTGGGTGAGGGCCGCCACTTCAATGGGGTCGCCCAAGAAGGTGCCGGTACCATGGCATTCCACATAGTCGATGGTGTCGGCATTGACGCCCGCCAGCGCCTGCGCTTCGGCAATGGCCTTGGCCTGGCCGTCGACGCTGGGGGCGAGGTAGCCGGCTTTGGCGGCGCCGTCGTTGTTGATTGCAGTGCCTTTGATCACGGCCCAAATGTGGTCACCGTCTTTGAGGGCGTCGTCCAGCCGCCGCAGCACCACAGCGCCTGCGCCTGAGCCGAACACGGTGCCCTGCGCGCGATGGTCGAAGGCGTGGCAGTGCCCATCGGGCGAGAGAATCTCGCCCTCCTGGAAGATGTAGCCCCGGTTGTGGGGCAGCTCGATGGTCACGCCACCGGCGAGAGCCATGTCGCACTCCCCCAGCATCAACGACTGGCAGGCGTGGTGCACAGCGACCAGCGACGTCGAGCAGGCCGTTTGTACGTTGACGCTCGGACCCTTGAGGTCAAAGATGTGACTCACCCGTGTGGACAGGAAGTCTTTGTCGTTGCCTGTGTGGCGCAGCAAGAACATGCCGGTGCTGGCCACCAGGTCGGCATTGGAGCAAATATTGAAATAGAAGTAGCTCCCCATGCCGCAGCCGGCGTAGACTGCGATGGGGCCGGAGAAGCTTTCGGGCGGGTGTCCTGCGTTCTCCAGCGCCTCCCAGGCGACCTCCAGAAACTGGCGGTGCTGGGGGTCCATGATGGCCGCTTCTTTTGGGCTGAACCCAAAAAAGTCTGCGTCGAACTGTTCGAATCCTTCAAGCGGCGCGGCCGCAGGCACGTAGTTGCGGTGGCGGATGCGCTCGGGGCTTTCGCCTGCCGCGATCAGTTCGTCTTCGGTCAGCTTCCGGATCGACTCAATGCCTTGGCGCAAATTCGACCAATAGGCCATGGGGTCGGCGGCACCGGGCAGGTGCGCCGCCATGCCGACGATGGCAATGTCATTCGAGGCGGCGGAAGGCGTGGTCACACAAATCTCTCAGGTAAGGGAATCCGATCAGGCGCCTGTCGGGCAAAACATTATCACCCAACAATTTGTTACTCCGTGTGAGCAAGATCACACTTTTGGGGGATCGGCGGGTGCGGAAACGGGCTTGTCAAGCGGCATATTGTCCCCCGTTTGACTTACGTTGAAGTTGACGTCCCCCAATACGCCAAACTCGCTGCGGTCGCGCAGAACGTCATCGACCACCTCCACATCAATCACGCGTGCCTCCATCCCGAACCCATACACCAGGGCCATATCGCACAGGATATTGATGCTGCGGGGGATGCCATGCGCTGCTTTGGCGATCTTGGCACAGGCGAGCGGGGTGAACAGCTGCCGTTCTCGGCCCGCCACTTTCAGGCGGTGCTCAATGTAGTCTCCGACTTCAACGGAATTCAAAGGGGAAATAAAAAAGTCGGCTGCCACCCTTTGTGCAAATTGTTGCAGCTCAGGGCGTCGAAGCAGGTCGCGCAGTTGGGGCTGGCCGACCAGAATCACCTGCAAAAGCTGGTCCTTGTCTGCATTGATGTTGGAGAGCATGCGCAGCGACTCCATGGCCGCCGGGTTCAGGTTTTGCGCTTCGTCCACGATCAGCACAACCCGGCGGTTCTTGCCGTATTCGCTGATCAGGAACCGCTGGAAGGCATCGTACCGGGCAATGGGTGTCAGCCCATCGTACGGCTGATCGAACGCCAGCATGATCCATTCTGTGAGGTCCGCAAGATCGGGGTGGGTGTTGGAAACCAGGCCGACGGAAACATCCTTGCCGAGTTCGCTGAGCAATCGGCGAATCAGCGTCGTCTTCCCGCATCCAATGTCGCCGCAAATGACAGTGAAGCCAGCCCGGTTGACAAGTGCGTATTCCAGCATGGTGTACGCGAGCGAATGCCGCTTTCCCATGTAAAGAAAGTCCGGGTCCGGCTGAATGGAGAAGGGCCGCTCTTTGAGGCCGTAGTAAGACTCGTACACGCTTTGGCTAACGTTGAATGAAGGGGTGGGCTGAAGCGCGAAGCTGGCAGCGCAGCGCTGCCATCACTTTAAAGCATGCCATCGGAGTCTGGCTTTTGACTGACGAGGCGGTCCGAACGGGTGCCTACCAATGCCCGGCTCCTGTACCTCTGGCCATCTTGATCTGGGCTTGCACATACACCACAAGGTCGAACCCAAACCCGAGCAAAAGCACGAAAAGCTGCTTTGGACGCAGCAGTTTTTTGGGTTCCTTGGCGATGAATCCGATGCGCTTGGTCAGAAAGTGAAGCGGAATCCAGCCTGACGGCCAACGGGGCAATTGGGTTTGAATCACCTGGTGAAGCCAGCGCTCTTCTCTGGCTGCCTTGGCGAGTTCCGAGTGGCGTTGATTGCTCGGCAGGCTGTGCAGGGTTGTGAAGGCGGCGGCGTTGACCGCAGAACCAATGACGATGCGCGTCTGGTGGCGAATCAGCGCCAGGACTGATCGCTCCGAGGCAAACACGTGGAAGACATCGCCACCATCGATCTTGGCAAAGTCTTCGTCTTTGGTCATGGCGTCGGTGAGGATCATTGCGCGCAGAAAACCGTCTTCCACGGCCAAGCCGATTGGCATGTGCAGTGCCCGTGCTCTTGCTGCGGGCATGGCATACAGCGAGCCGCAAATCGCGGTTTTCCAGTCGTTGAGCGTCTCGCTGCCCATGGCAATGGCTTTGTCCATTGCGCTGAGATTGTCGGGACGGTAGACAATGTCCTTGATCGGGTGCGAGTTGAAGGCGTGAAGTTGGGGGTTGGCTTGCAACCCTTTGACCAGTCCAACCAAGCTGTCGTTTTGGGGCAATTCGATGTCGGCATCCGAGAAGATGAGCACATCGGCATCTGGGCGGCTCAAATCATGGACAAAGCGGTTCCAGGTTCGGGACTTCCCGCCTTCCGGCAAATCGACCACGTCAACTCGCGCCTCGTCGGGCTTGGCGGTATCGGCGCGGGCTTGTGCAAATGCTTGCGCCAGCTTGGCGGTGTCGTCTTTGCAGCCGTTGGCCAGCACCAGTATTCGGAGATCCATGCCAGTGGTTTCCTGGCGCAGCAAGCCTTCGAGCACCCTGACGATGCACCGCGCTTCATTGTGTGCAAAAACACCGATATCAACTCGTGTCACTTGGCTTCCTGTTCTGGATCTGGCGTGCCGCTGATGTGGGGCGACGGCGCGCTGCTACCTGTTTCCCTGTGAGCGTGCCGGTTGCTCTCAACCCCAAACGCAGGAGCAAGACGAACCAGCGTCGTGTTGCCTAGCGTGTGCATGATCGTTGGATGGAAGTGTGAATAATAGTTCGATCGTGCTTCAGGGGGAGCGGCTGAGACGGGCTTTGACGGTGTCTTTCAGAAGCAAGCTGAGCCCGGCAGGGTAATGCAGGAGATACCGCTTCCACAGCCTTCCTGGTTCTTGCAGCAGGCGATAAAACCACTCCAGACCCGCGCTCTGCATCCATCGGGGCGCGCGACTTCCTTGAGGGCCAAGAATCTCAAAGGTGCCACCAACGCCTGCAATGAGCAACCCAGGGACCTTGGCTCTCAGACTCACGGCGAGTCGATCCTGCTTCGGCACACCAAGCGCCAGGAAAACCACGCGAATGCCTTTCTCAGCCAATGTGTCCGCGAACATTTGAACTTGCTCGTCACTCAGGTCCACCTGGCCTGTAAAGAGGTAGCCGCATGCCTGTGTGGCGGCTTCGCCGTAGCGTTTCAGGGTCAGTCCCGGTTCAATCCCGCCGATCACGGCAAATGCGGGCACGATGGGCAAGCGCAGATAGGCATCGACAAGGTCCACACCGGTGGTGCGTTCCTCAATGGGATTCTCGGGGCAGATCAAGCGCGACGCCCAGACCAGCGGCATGCCATCGGCTGTGATGATGTCTGCCTGAGCCACGAGATCGCGATAGCCTGGGTCTCGGCTGAAGCGCGACAACATCTCGGTGTTGAGGGTGAGTAGCCAGGCGCCTTGTCCCCTGTCAAGGCATGAGAGCAGGCTTTTGAGCGTCTCGCCCATGCTGGCCCGAGAAATGGGCAGGCCACAAATCAGGCAGTGGTCACTCATGCCGGCAAATCCGTCGCGGGGGGTGACATGCCAGGGCGCCGGCGGCCGCACAGGCTTTGAATGGTCTGTTGAACGCGTTGTTCACGGCGTGTTGTATTGGGCTTTGGCCGCTACTTGTATTCGATGATTTGACCATGGACACCTCTCAGGCGCTCGATGTGGAACTTCAGGACGCCTTGTGCCTCAGCAAATTTTCCAAGAAGCAGAAAAGCGCTGTTGCGGGCCGATCGGGTGCGCAGGGACTGGCGAAGCCACTGCAGGGGATACACGCCCACCAACACGACGGCGACCGGGCTGATTGCAGCCATTGTCAGGGCGATCGCCACAGGGAAGACGGCACCCCACAGCAGTGCTCTGCGTGTCTCCCAGACCCACATGCGCTCGGGTGGTGAGCCGTGAAGCCACGCGCCCTCCGCGAAGGCGTGGCCCGAGCGGACCATGCGTTTCCACCATTGTGAAAACCGGGTGATGTTGGCGTCATGCCAGGTCATGTCGTGATCCAGGCGATGTATGCGCCAGCCCTGTTGGCGAAGGCGCAAGCACAGTTCAGGCTCTTCTCCGGCAATCATTGAACTGCGATATCCGCCGACCGCCTGAAGGGCGGCGACCCGCATCATGGCATCTCCACCGCAAAACGCGGCGTCACCCACCGGGGTGTTCCATTCTTCGTCGCACATCTGGTTGTAGATTGACCGGTCGGGGTGACGCTCTCGTCGCCTGCCGCACACCACTGCGTGGGTGGGGTTGTCGTCCAGGAAACGCTGAGCGGTTTCCAGCCAACCCGGCACCACTTCACAGTCGCCGTCGACGAACTGGATGAGTTCGACTTCGGGATGGCATTTCAGCATGCGATGCAATCCCTCATTGCGGGCCCTGGCTGCGGTGAAGGGTTGAGACATGTCCAGCGGGACCACATCTGCACCGAGCGTGGAGGCCATTTGATCCGATCGGTCAGTGGATCCCGAATCGACATACACGGCGGCGGGCACGTTCGGCAGAACCGACTGCAGGCAGCGCCGAAGCCGTTCGCCTTCATTGCGTCCGATTGCCACCACGCCCAGTTTATTTTTATGCATGTGACTTGAATTCCCGGTGCACCGTGGAGAATGGCCCGACCAGGCCCATCTATTGCGCCTTTGTGCCTCTCGCCGCTTGCCGTTTGTGTGACGGCCGCCAGCCATTGTTCATTGATCCTAGCACGGTGTTTTGTGGGGAACGCAGGCGATTGTGTGTTCCAACGAGCGTGGCTTTGAAGGGTTCTGCGTGCTCTTGGCAGCAAGCTTTTTCGGCAGGGGCGCTTGCGCGCCATTTTGATGGTCTTGCTGTTTGAGTGACCAGTTGACCCGCCAGTCCCGTGTCAGCTTTTAATACAAAATAAGCAGCTTTGGTTGGCGGCGGTGCTTCGCGGTTTCCAGAACAGTCTGGGCATGAAATCGGGCGTTCGTTGTTGTGAAGCGATCCCCAATATGTGGGGAAATGCACGGGAAATCAGGGTGGAATCCCGCTCATCTTGCGGTACCATCAACTTTGTAAGAATTTGAAATGACGCTGCTCCTTGGGGTTCGGGATCGGAGCGAGTGGTCGTACGAGGCGCTGTCCAAAGCGAGTAAGGCAATGCCTTGTGAGTGCTTGAGTTTGCTTTCTGACTCGCCCCCTTAACCTATTGCCTGTTTGTGGAGACTGCCCATGTCGGTTCTTATGCGTTTCATTTTGACGACCGTTCTGTTCGCGGCCACCTGCACCGGCGCGCTCGCACAGTCGGAGCCCGTCTACAAGCTGCGTCATGGTGATGCCTTGATGGTGTCTGTCTGGCGGGATGACGCTTTGCGCATGGAAGTGCGGGTGTTGCCTGATGGGAGCATCACTTTTCCTCTGGCCGGTCGTGTCGAGGTTGTCGGCCTGAGCACAACCGAGGTGGAATCGCGTGTGGCCGAGAAACTCAAGAAGTACATTCCAGTGCCTGTCGTGACGGTGGCCATCACGGCAACCGATGGCAATCAGGTGTATGTGCTTGGCAAAGTGGTGCGTCCTGGGGCTGTGACACTGACGTCGCCCGACACCACGGCACTTCAGATGCTCAGCCAGGTCGGTGGGCTTGACCGCTTCGCCGACGGCAATTCCATTCGCGTGTTGCGCAAAACCGCGCAGGGCAACCAGGTCTTGCCAGTGCGGTATGACGACCTGATCAAAGGCAGCCAGTTGGATACCAACGTGGTGTTGATGCCTGGCGACACAATTCTGGTGCCATGATCATGAAACCAATTTCTGTCACGTCTTTTTTGTTCCTATCCCAATCCGTCTTGTGCCTGCCTGCGATGGCGCAGAACGCGCTTTCGGTTCCCATGGAGGTTGTGCATGTCAGCAACCCCGATCTGGCTGCCGAGAGCCGTGGCAGCGTGACGCTGTATCGGATTCACCCGCAATACACGCTGCAACTGGAACAGGACAGCGCCCGAACCGAACTGTCTCTCGGCGCCATGATCGAGCGCTCCAGCAACACGGATCTCAGCGCGAATCGCAGCTTGCCCAGCGTGCGTGTGAACTGGACCAATTCTTCGCCGGTGTCGGTCTTTGGTCTGCAGGCGTCGCTGGAAGAGGCCTCGACCCGCGAGACCGAGTTTGCCGAGTTCGGGCGTGTGGCGCGGGACAGCAAGTCCCGCACGGGTACGGTGGGTACCACCTGGACGCACAATTTTTCGGCTGAAGACTCTTTGGAATTGGCGGCTACGCATGCCCGGGTCAGTTACGACTCGGACCTCTTTATTCCTTACCGTGAAACCCGCGGAGCGGCAACCTATGGCAAGCGTGTCGGGCCAAACGCCCGTTACTCGTTGTCGGCCAGTGTTTCCCGGTTGAATACCGATGCACCCGAACTCGACGCCAATCGCGGTGAAATCGGCGTGGGTTATCAAGCAGATCTCAGTGAGGGACTCACCTTCAATTTGGGGGTGGGCGCTGTGCGCACCACTGGTGCCAATCCAGACACCGATCCGGTGGCGTCATTGCGCCTTGAATACACCGGAGAGCGGGTGGGTTATGCCGTGTCGTGGGCTCGTGAGGTCAGTGCGGGCGGTTCGCTGGGGGGCTACTCCCGTTCCCAGGGCTTCGATGCCTCGATGACCTATCCACTTTCCATCAACACCACGCTCTCTTTGGGTGTGGGGCATACGAAGTCGCTGGAAGCCGAGAGCGATGCAGGCGCCATCGTGTTTGCGCGTTTGCGGTCTGAACTGAATCGCTTCTGGGCGTTCACCGTGGGGCTTGAGCATCGGCGTGCCATGCCAGCGGTGGGTCCGTCCGGTCGCGGCAACTCGGTGGCGGTGGGGCTGGTCTATTCACACCCCGACTTCTAATTCGATCAACACATGTCGGCCGATTACCAACTCAGTCTCCAAGATTACCTGTCCATCATTCGGCGCCGTGCGCTGGTCATATTCCTGACTTTTGGCACCGTGTTGGTGGCCTCCGTGGTGGTGGCGTTGTTGTCGCCCAGGAGCTACCAGGCGAGCGGCACGCTCTTGGTGGAGGGGCCGCCCATCGCTGGTGATGTGGTGCGGTCGGCCTTGCCTGGCAATGCCGAGCAACGGGTGCAGGCGTTGCGCCAGCGCATCATGACGCGCGAGAGTTTGCTTCGGATCGCAGAGGAGCACAAAGTGTTCGATCCACCGCCCGGTGTGGTGATGAAAGACACGGATGTGGCCAAAGCGATGCGTGCGAGCATTGGTGTGAATGTGCTCATCGGCGACATGCCGAGTTGGGAGCGACCGACCAACAACATCGCCTTCAACGTGTCCTTTGAGAATGCAAAACCGGAGAAGGCGCTGGAGGTGACGAATGCGTTGATCCAGCTGTTTCTGGAGAGCAGCGTCCGTGAGCGGGTTCAACAGGCCTCCCGCGCCAATGACTTCCTGAGCAAGGAAGCCGAGCGGGTGAAAGGCGAGCTTGAAGACCTGGAGCGACGCATCGCCAACTACAAACGCACCCAAGGGGCTGCCTCCGACGACGGGCAGGCGGTGGCATTGGCAAGCATCCAGACGCTTGAAAGCGATCTGCGAGCAGCCGAGCGCGATCATCGGTTGGCTCTGGATGAACTGCGTACTGCAGAGGTTGATCTCGCCGGTGCTCGTTCGGGCGTTTTGGCGCCTGGCACGGTCGCCCCCAGGGGGCCGTCTGTCGCCGAGCAGGATCTGGAGCGGGCGCGCGCCGAGTTGGCCCGCCTGCGTGGCGTGTTCACGGAGGATCACCCCGATGTGCGCGCACAGCGGCGCAAGATCGAGTTGCTGGAGCAAGCCATTCGGTCCGAGTCGACCGCCACCACACCTGCGCGCGAGGCCACCGCCGCGCAAGCGCGGCTGGCCGTGTCGCGCCTGGAGGCTCAACGGGACACGGCGCGCGCGCGGGCAGAGCTGTTGGCGAGTCAGATGAAAGGCTTGCGCGGTGCGATTGCGCAACAGCGTGCACAGGTGTCCAGAGCGCCCCAAGTCGAGCGCGATCTTGCGGCCTTGCAACGGGATCATGACGCGGCGCGGGCCAAATACGAAGATTTGAGGTCCAAGCAAATGTCGGCACAGGTGGTTCAGAACCTGGAGGGTGAGCAGCAAGGGGAGCGCTTTACCTTGCTGGAGCCGCCACTGATGCCGGAATACCCGATCAGGCCGAATCGGAAAAAAATTGTGGCCCTTGGGTTCTTCCTGGGCTTGGCCGCGGCAGCCGGTGTCGTGGTGTTGCTTGAACTGATGTTTGCGCGGGTGAGGGGGGTCAACTCGCTGTCAGCGCTGACGGGCCAGCGACCCATGGTGGTCGTGCCTTACATCACTTCGGTTGAGGAAGTCGAGTCCATGCGGGTTTTGCGCAAGCGCTTGACTTGGGGGCTGACTGGCCTTGCGGTGCTGGGGCTGGTGGTGATCCACACCATGGTCATGCCCCTGCAGACCGTTTTGATTTCTTTGTTTTCCCGTCTGGGCTGAAGGTAACTAGCTACATGGAACGCATCAAGCTTGCGATTGAGAAAGCCAAGGCGGGTGAGGGCGACTCGATCTGGTCATCGTCGGCTCCTTCGTCGCGTCGGGCGGACGGTGTTGAAGACCCGGTAGCGACTGGCGGGGCCAAAGGGCACCATGAACCGGTGCCCAGTGACCTCGGGGCATTGGAGTACACCCAAACGGCCACCGTGGCACTTGACGAGGCGCATTTGGAGCGGCATCGGGTGATTGCCCAACAGAAATCGCACATGGCGAGTTGGGCCTTTGATGTGTTGCGCACGCAGGTGCTTCAGAAGATGGACGAGAACGGTTGGCGCACCTTGGCGGTGACGTCGCCGAGCGTGGAGTCGGGCAAGACGGTGGTCTCGATCAATCTGGCGATCAGCATTGCCCAACAACCCAACCGCACGGCTTTGCTGGTCGACTTCGATTTGCGGCGTCCCAGTGTGGCCCGCTATCTTGGTCTGGATCGCACGGTGTCATTGAACGATTTTCTCGACGGTCACGCCAATATCGATGAGGCGCTGGTGAATCCGGGTATCGAGCGGTTCGTGGTGTTGCCAACGAACGAGCCTGTGATCGGTGCATCGGAAGTGCTGTCGTCGGCGAAGGTGGGCAACCTGGTCGGGGAGTTGCGCGAAAGGTACAGCGATCGGATCGTCGTCTTTGATCTGCCACCCGTGTTGGCCGCTGACGACGTGATGAGTGTGTTGCCACGTGTGGACTGCGTGCTGTTGGTCGTGGGCAGCGGCGTATCGACCCAAAGCGAGGTCGAGGAGTCCATGAACCGCCTGTCGAAGGCCAATCTGCTGGGCGTGGTTCTCAACAAGGACGAAGCCCCTGCCCAAAACGCGTACTACTGAGTCGAATGCCAGCCCGGCGTGTCGTGATGGGCTGGGTCGTCGGTGCGTCTCTCATAGCGTCTTCTTTCTAGATGATCCCGTCTTGCCCCTTGCCGAGACTCGCGCTTGCCGCGTTGGGACCTGCACGCCTTTTGGTCGGTTGACAGATCACCATGGCTGAGTACTTGCGCGCGTTGCTGGTGGTGATGGTGATAGGCCTGGCCTATTTCTTCACGGTGCGAAAGGCGCTTCTGGACCTTCTGCCGGAAGACACCTTCAAGCGCTGGCGCAACTTGTGGTTGGCGTCAACGCTGATTCTCTTTCTTTCACATGGGATCTGGATCGCAACACTGGCCATTGGTGTGGTGCTGTTGGCTTGTCGCCGACGCGAAGCCCATGTCATGGGGCTGTACTTCGTGCTGCTGTTTGTTGCCCCACCGGTTCCAGCAGAGATCCCTGGGCTGGGCATCATTGATCACCTGTGGGTGTTGAACCACTATCGTCTGCTGGGGCTGACCCTGCTTCTGCCCACGGCCTTGTTTTTGTATCAGCGATCGAGCACGCCACGCCTGGGGGCCTCTCCCGTGGACTGGATGGTGCTCGGGTATGTGAGCTTGCTGTCTTTGCTGTCGTTTCGTGATGGAAGTGCCACCAGTGGCTTGCGCACCATTCTTTCGTTGTGGGTGGATATTTTTCTTCCCTACTACGTGGCCAGCCGCAGCATCCGGAACCTGGAGGGTATGAGGCAGGCGATGACCGGCTTCGTCATTGGCGCGATGCTGGTCGGCGCTCTGGCCATTTTCGAGGTGCTCCGAAGCTGGAAGTTGTATTCGGCCGTGCTGGGCACCCTGGGGGTGAATCAGTGGCTGTTCGGTGGCTACCTGACGCGATCGGGTTTTCTGCGGCCCAATGCCGCGGTGGGCAACTCCATCGTATTGGGGTATGTGCAGGTGGTGGCTTTGGGTTTCTACTTTTATCTCCAGGCCTTTCTGTCCCGTTCCCGTCATCGATTGTTGGGCCTGTGCCTTTTGGTCGGCGGCATTGTGGCTTCGCTCTCGCGGGGGCCCTGGGTGGGGGCGGCTGTGCTGGTGGTGGTGTATCTCTCTATTGGCCCCAAACCAGTCAAGCGCTTGGGTCTGCTGGCCTTCACAGCCCTCGTCAGCCTGTTCGCATTGAGCCTTCTTCCCAGTGGCCAGCTTTTGATAGACATGCTGCCGATCGTGGGGGAGATCGAGCAGGGCAATGTGGAGTACCGAGCGAATTTGCTCACCGCGGCATTGCCTGTCATAGAGCGGCATTTGTTGTTTGGCTCGCACGACTACCTGAGCGCACCTGAATTGCAGGTCATGCGCCAAGGCGAAGGCATTATCGATGTGGTGAATGCCTATGTCGGCGTGGCGCTGCATTCCGGGCTGTTGGGCCTGGCGCTGTTTTTGGGCGCTTTTCTGGGTGCTCTCAGGGAAGTGCGCAGCAGCGTGCGCCAGACGCGTCGATCCGATCCCCAGACGGCGATGCTCGGACGCGCGCTTATTGCGACGGTGTTGGCGATCATGTTCATCATCTACACCGTCAGCAGCATCATTGCGATTCCCATTGTGTACTGGTCGGTGCTGGGAATGTGCGTGGCCTATGCGGGACTGATTCGTGATCAGGCCCGTGGTTCCAACGAGGCGCTTTCACAGTGACCAATACTGCATCTCAGACCGAGGGGGCGGAAGAGTCCGCTCAGAATCGCTCGGCACTCAATGCCAAAGCTCGTTCAGGAACGGCTTGGATTGTCATTGCCTTCGGATCCGGACAGGTGATTCGCCTGGGAATGAACATCATTCTGGCGGGGCTGCTCTCGGAAGAGGCGTTTGCATTGATGGCCCTGGTCACCGCCATCATGATGGGTTTGGCGATGTTCTCCGATATCGGGCTTCAGCAGAACGTGATCCAGAGCCCACGTGGCGATGAGCCCGATTTTCTGAACACCGCCTGGACCATGCAGGTGATCAGGGGTGTTGTCTTGACCCTGGTTGCCGCGTTGCTGGCGTGGCCCATGGCTGCGTTTTACGGTGCCAACGATCCTGCGGCACTCTCGTTGCGTTGGCTTGTACCGATTGTTGCATTGACCGCTTTGACGGAAGGCTTGCGTTCACCTCGGTTGTTGTCAGCGGCGCGACACATGCGCGTCGCGCAGACCACGCGCATCGAAATTGCTGTGACGGTGGTGCACACCACAGTGCTGCTGACTTTGGCCTGGAAGTTGCGGTCGGTGTATGCGCTGGCCATTGCTGGGGTGGTCTCAACAGGTTTGCATGCTGTGCTGACCTATTGGTTTTTGCCTGGTGGCCCGGCGAGGTTCATGCTTGAGCGCAGGGCCGTGCATTCGATCATCTCGTTCGGAAAGTGGATTTTTCTTTCGACCTTGCTGACGTTTCTCGCCATCCAGATCGACCGACTTGCGTTTTCAGCGCTGTACCCATTGGCCGAGGTGGGCGTCTATTCAATCGCGGCCAGTCTGGCTCTGATGATTCCGAGCCTGATCGGAAGTCTGCAGAGTGCGGTGGTGTTTCCTTGGTATGCCCGAATGCTGGAGGACGGCATGGCGTTGTCCGAAGCCTTTGCCAAGGCCATGAAGCCCGTGATGGTGGCGTCAACTTATGTGGTTGTGTTGTTGATTGTGGGCGCCAAGAGTTTTTTCACCTTGGCTTACGATGACCGCTACGCCCAGGCGGCGGTGTTTCTGCCGATTCTGGCGGCCAGCGCTTGGCTCAGCAATATTGGCGGGCTTTATGGCTCGGCCTTTTTGGTCAAGGGCCTGTCGAAGTGGCTGGCCTTGGCGAGCGCGATGAAGGTGGTTTCATTTCTCGTGCTCCTGGGCATTCTCTCTTTGGTTGACAGCACCATGACGATGGCAACCACGGTGGTCCTGGCCAGCGAAATCATCACGGTGGCTGTCAGCCGTTATCTGGGTTGGCAGCTCGGGCTCAAGAGCATGCGCATTGAGGGGGCATGTTCGCCATGCTCGTTTTTGCATCCGGCCTTGGGCTCTTGATGGTTTACAAGTTTCCGCCGGTGGTGGGTCTTCATCCGGCGCTGCAGCTCCTGGTGTTGGGTGTCGTGATGACCGCGTTGTTTGCACCACTCTTCCTGAAAACGCTGGTGCCGTTGATCCGGCGCCAGAAGAAGTGAAGGAGGTGAAGGTCGCGAGAACCTTTCACTGACCTTGCCCCTGTTCCGTGTAGTTCTTAGCCCAATGGTCACGCGGCTTTTTTACGCTGTGCCTCGTACCAGCGTTGCTCGAACTGCATCGGGCTGAGATAGCCCAGCGACGAATGCAGCCTGCGGTGATTGTAGAAAGCCATCCAGTCCATCACAGCCTGCCTGGCCTGCTCTCGGGTGGCGAATTTTTGACCATGCACACTGGCCGTTTTCAGCCGACCCCAGAAGCTCTCCGTTGGCGCGTTGTCCCAGCAGTTCCCCTTTCTGCTCATCGATGAGCGCATGCCCCAGGCTCTCAAAATGGCCTGGAACTCCCCGCTGCAATATTGACTGCCCCTGTCGCTGTGGAATATCAAGCCAGCCGCAGGCCGCCGACGCCACCACGCCATGGCCAATGCGTCCTTGACCAGACTGGTTTGCATGTGGGGCTGAGGCTCCAGCCCACCACCTGGCGGCCAAACAGGTCGATGACAGCGGCCAGGTACAGCCAGCCCTCGTCGGTGGCGATGTAGGTGATGTCGCCACTCCAGAGCTGGTTGGGCGCCTCGGGGTTGAAGCGCCGCTGCACCAGGTCGGGCGCCACGGGTAGGTTATGGCGGCTGTCGGTGGTCACCACGAACTTGCGTTTGGTCTTGGCCTTGATGCCGTGCTGTTTCATCAGCTTGCGCACCCTGTCTTTGCCCACCCGAATGCCCCGCGCCAGCAACTCCTTGTGCATGCGTGGCCAGCCATATTCGCCCTTGACTTCGGCGTGGATGGCACGGATGTGAGCCAACAGGGCCTCGTCGCTGTGGCGCCCGGACGGCCCACTGCGGCTGGCCTGGCGCCTGCGCAGCCAGTTGAAATACCCGCTGGCGCTGACTTCCAGCACCTCGCAGGCCAGGCTGACCGGATACAGCCCTCTCATTTGGTGAATCCAGGCGTACCCCGCAGCGTGTCCTGCGCGAAGTACGCCGCGGCCTTTTTTGCGATGTCGCGCTCCATCCTCAAGCGCGCGTTCTCTGCCCTCAGGCGGGCCAGCTCCATCTGCTCTGGGGACACCCTGGCAACCTTGTCATCAGCACCCGCCCCGCTCAAATCGCCCTTGGCCGACTGGCGAACCCAATTGCCCAGGCTGGCTTTGGGTATGCCCAAGACCTTGGCCACCACGGCAATGGCCTGACCCGCCCGCACCTGGCGCACCGCCTCCATTTTGAACTCTTGCGTGTACTGCGCACGCAACTGCTTGTGTGTCATCTCTCGGCTCCTTGTCGATATTTTCAACAAGGCTAAGAGCTCCACTTTTCGGGGGCAACCTCACACCTCTGAGGTGCCGACCTGGACAGATGGGGCAGCGTCTCGAGACGCGTCGACATTGGCGCTTTGTATCGGTATCGTGGCAAATGTTGGAACGCGGGCGCTTGCCAGCACCCCATCTCTCTGTGGGGACTATTGCCGACCCCACCATCCCAGTCGCCGCCCAAATGCCAGGGCTTGGCCTTCGCTCCAGTAGTAGGTGCGGGCAAAGATGATCCCGACAACGATGGCGCTGATCAGCGCAATCCACGGCCTGGGCTCATGGAACACGCGGTTGACGATGGAGTTGACCTGGTAGTGACTGAGATACATGAACATGGAAGCACCAGCGATCTCGCCCACGACCCGTTTGACCAAGGCTGGTACAGGGATCTCAGGCCAGAACAGCAGCAGCGCGCATCCGCCGCAGATGTAGTAGGTGGCCGACGTAAAACCGTGGTGCAGGAGGACCGCCAGGCTCACGATGACCATGGTCGTGATTCTCGTTGCCAGGTCGCGCAGTGTGGAAGCAGCAATCAACATGCCACAGGCGACCGTCCACAGGTACCAGATGGGGGTGCGGTGGTAGATGTAGTTGGTGTCCCACACGAGCTCGGACACATAGCTGATCGCCATGGCGCACACCAGCAAGATGGTCGAACTGATCAGTGGGCGCTTCTGGAAGGCTTCGCGCGCCGACTTGAACGACAACAGCCCCGCCATCAAAAGCAGCAGTTGCATGTAGATCTCGGCGAAATAGAAATAGGCGACCTTGTACTCTCTGGGGTCAAAGAGGTTGGAGAACAACAGCAACGGCTTGAGTTCGAACTGGCGTGCCCAAAGCTGCAGGGAAGCCACGGCCAGAACCGTGGGAATGGCGATTCGGACCACGGTGCTCAGAACGGTGGTGACCTTGCCCGAGCGGCTGATTTCTGGCCACTGGAACCGCATCAGGCTGTAGCCAGCCAGAAGGAAGAGGAAGTAGGCGGCGCCCCAGTTCTTGCTGTAGATGAAGGTATCGAAGTGCAAAGCCACGATACAGATCATGAAGAATGCGCGGGTCAGTGTTGCGGATTCCAGCCGCAGGAGAGATTTCCCCGTGGCAGATGAAACACTGCTTTGCAGTTCGGTGACCGTCAGCGCCTCCCAGCCGCTGGGCAGGGCGCCAAAGCGGTCCTCGAAGCCCATGGAGAACTGGATATAACCCAGAGAGTCGCCGCCCAGGGATTCGAAGCTGTCATCGGGTTCGATCCGTCGTCCAGGAAAAAACTGCTGAAAGAAGCCCATGACATCCCTGGCTTTCGGTGTCGTTTGCTTGGCCTTCGCGGCCGTCGCTTCTGGAGCTGGGGCACTGCGCACGAAAGCCTCGGTCAACAGCCTGCGCTGGGGCTTGCCTGTCGCCGTCACCGGAATGGGCGTTGCCACCTTGACATGCAATGCGTCGCCGACATCCAGCCCCAAACCCTTGAGCGCTTCCATCGCCGCATTGCGCAAGCGGAGCGCCTCCACGTCTTGGGCGTCGGTCACCACCAGAACACCTTCACCCCTCAGCGCGTCAGGAACCTTGGTCACGACCAGCTTGCCGCTGTTGCTCAGCAGCCTGTTGATGCGAGCCTCCAATTGGTCGGGGTTGACTTTGACACCACCACTGTTGATCAGGTCATCGGCTCGGCCGTCGAAGTACAGGTAGCCATCTTTGACATGGCCCAGATCGCTGGTAATCAGCCAGCCTTCGGCATTGGGGAGAGCTCGCAACTGGTCGCCATCCAGGCGCCATTGCGCAACATGGGGGCCTCGAATCTGAATGTGCCCATCGGTTGAAATGCCTATCTCGGTCTGGCCCACCGGTCGCCCCACCGATTCAAGCAGTTCATCAGGCGCGCCAGATATTCGCAGAAAGGTGCTGCGGGAGGCTTCGGTCAGTCCGTAGTGCTGGACAATTCGCGCATTGGGGAACAGGTCGCGAATGCGGCGTTTCTCAGCGGCCGACATGTATTGCGAGCCAATCTCCATCCAGCGCAGCTTCTTGCCGGCATCGCCGATGACTTCTGGTTTTTGCAGCAGGATGCGCAGGAGGGTGGGCACAGCTGCCAGCGAGTTGACCTCTCCAGCCAGCAGCATTCGCGCGAGCTCAAAGGGGTCAAATCCGCGTGGTGGCAGATAGGACCTGCCTCCCACCGCGCTGATGACCCGCGCCCGTGCCATTCCGAAGCTGTGTGTCACCGGTACGCCGATGTACTCTCGAACCTCTGCGGTAAGCTCCATTTCGGCAATGATGCGGTCGGCGGCGTCGGCCAGATTGGCGTAGCTCAGCACGATCCCCTTGGGCTTGCCCTCTGTGCCTGAAGTGAACGACACCTGCGCGGGCAGATCGTCCCGGATCAGCGCATGGGTTTCGGCAAACCAGCCTCCACCATCTTCGGGAACAATGCAGCGTTCGATGGTCAGCCCGATGGGCTCTTTGGCGGCTTCTTCGTCCGCAAAGGCGACCAGCGGGGTTCGGGCCTCATTCAAGGCAAAAACATGTTTCACATAAGAACATGAGTTGCGCCGAACAAGCCCGGTCGCGCGAAAGGTTGTAGCTTGCATCCTCAACACCTGATTTTTGTTTGAACGCGGCTTGCAAATCCAAGGGCCGCAAAGCAGCGGATAGCTGTTTGTCGTGGCATTTGATCGCCGAAAAGGGTCAGCGCGCGGCCTGTGAGGCGGCGCGCCCGTAAGTATCTTCGAGGCGCACGATGTCGTCTTCGCCCAGGTAGCTGCCCGATTGCACCTCGATCATTTCCAGCTCCAGCTTGCCCGGGTTACGCAGGCGGTGGATCTCGCCGATCGGGATGTAGGTGCTCTGGTTTTCCGAGAGCAGGAAGGTCTCGCTGCCGCGGGTGACTTCGGCCGTGCCCTTGACCACGATCAGTGCTCGGCCCGGTGGTGGTGCTTTTGCAGGCTGAGGCTGGCCCCGGGCTTGACCCCGATGCGCTTGACCTGGAAGCGCTCGCCCAGGTCGATGCTGTCGTACCAGCCCCAGGGGCGCGCCACCTTGCGGTGGGTGGCCGCCTGGGCGCAGTCCTGCGCCTCCAGCAGGCTGACCACGTCCTCCCGACCTGCTCGGCCTGGTTGCGGTGGGCCACCAGCAGGGCATCCCGTGTGTCGATGATGAGCAGGTCCTGCGTGCCCAGCGCGACCACCGGGCGGTGGGGCGCATGAACAAAGTGTTGCTGGCGTTGAGCACGTGGCCCTGGCCTTCGATGCGGTTGCCCTGGGCATCGGGCGGGCTCAGGTCGGCCACGGCATTCCAGCTGCCCACATCGCTCCACTGCCCGCCAAGGGCACCACGGCCACGTTGGCGTGGTGCTCCATCACCGCGTAGTCGATGCTCTGCGAGCGGCAGGCGGAGAAGGCGCCGGGCAGGGCTGCACCCATTCCAGCGGCGCCAGCGCGGCCGGCTCAGGCGCGCGCTCAGGCATGGCCGCGCGGCAGGCCAGAGGATGTCGGGCGCGTGCTGGTGCAGGGCCTGGAGCAACACGCTGGCGCGCACGAGGAAGATGCCGGCATTCCACAACACGCCACCTTCGAGCAAGAGGGCCTGGGCCTGCTCGGCGGCGGGCTTCTCGATGAAGCGCTCCACGCACAGGGCCCCGTTGGGATGAGGGCCGCCCTGGCGGATGTAGCCATAGGCGGTGCTGGGAAAGCTGGGGACCACGCCAAAGGTGACGATGGCACCGGCTTGCGCGGCGCCCACGCCTTGCTGCACCGTCTGGGCGAAGGCACGGGCGTCGGGGATGTGGTGGTCGGCCGGACAGAACAGCAGCAGGTCATTGGCATGGCCGCAGGCGCCGGCCTGCAGGGCAGCCAGGGCCATGGCTGCGGCGGTGTTGCGGCCCACGGGCTCGAGGATGACGGTGGTCGAGGCGGGCCTGGATGGGCCCGGGGGTGCAGCGGCGGCGGCACTTTGCACGGCATCGGCCACGAGGAAACGGTGGGACTCGGCGCTGACGACCATGAGCCGCTCGCCCAGGCCCTGCACGCGCTCCAGGGTGAGTTGGAGCAGGCTCTTGCCCCCGATCAGGGGCACGAACTTGGGAAAGCTCTTGCGGCTCAGCGGCCAGAGCCGGGTGCCGGCGCCGCCACAGAGAATGACAGGGGTGATCAGCGTCATGGGGTTCACCTTCGAGAGTCTTGTGTCTGTGGCATGCACTTTGGTTGGCGAACTCGGCGATTTCGCGTTGTTGCAAGTTTTTACATCCTACGCCAAAAGTGCTGCATTGGATACCCGTCTCGCCTTGCGGCTTGTGGCTGCCCTGTACCGGTGGGCAAAGCTGGCGCATCAGGATACTGGAGAACAGTGTATCTGGCCCCATGCGCTGTCGTCCCCTGATGGGAGGAGTGGTGGGGTCTTTTCAGTACCCATATCCCATGCTTTTCAAGCAGGCCCCCGCCCCCTCCATAGGGTGTGGGCTTCCATCCACTTCCTGAGTCGCTGCTGAACGCGGGTCTTTCAGGACGGTGAGGCCTTGGTGCGCCTGGATTCTGGTTGGGTGGCTGCAATGGCCTTCGAGCGGGTGACGTGGCTGTGGCAAGCTCGCCGTCACGGGGCGATCGATTCAAACTGGATCTCGCAACCGTCGTACGAGCGCCTTTGAGCGGCTGGGGTGCAGCGCCAGCGCTTTGGCTTTGAGTGAACACCCAATGAACCTTGATTTCTGTGAGGCCTGATGTGAGGGATGAAGCCACGCCGTTTCGAGCCGTGACGGACAGCGAATTGATCATTGAGGCCCTGGCCGAGGGGCGCAACAAGCGGGTTCGAAAGCTGCTTGCGCGCCTGCATCCAGCGAAGATCGCGGCTTTGATCGAGCGCCTTGATGAGGAGCGGCGCACTGCGCTGTGGCAGCAGGTGGATGCCGGGCTGGAGGAGCGGATCTTGCCCCACTTGCGGGCAGAGCCGCGCAAACAGCTGCGCGAATTTGACCAGCACGATGCCAACGTCGAGGCCATGTCGGACCTTGACCCCGGCAAGGAGAAGTGGCGGACCGAACAAGGCCATTTGCAGGCCGTTCGTGAAGCGTTGGGAGAGGGGCGTCTCAAGCGGGTGGGCAAGTTGCTGCATCGCACCCACCCAGCCAAGGTCGCCGGCTTGCTGGAAGCCTTGCCGCCTGATGAGCGACGAGCCGTGTGGAGCATGGTGGATACTGAGCGTGCAGGCCGCGTGCTGACCTACCTGCACGAGGAGATATGTGCGGCGCTGGCGCGAGAGCTGGATCCGGACGATCTGAGTGCCGCGGTTCAGACGCTGGAGTTGGACGATCTCGTCGATCTGATCCAGGCGCTGCCCAGTGACCTGGGTGTTCGGCTGCTAGTCACCACCGCAGGGCAGCGTCGGCAGCAGCTCGAAGCCTTGCTGGCCTATCCCGAAGACACGGCCGGTGGTTTGATGAATGCCGACCCGATCGAGGTGCGCCCGGATGTCCGTGTTGGCACTGTGATGCGCTATCTGCGCTTGCTGGACAAACTGCCTCCCCAAACAGACATGCTGATGGTGGTGGGGCGGGATGGCCGGTACTGTGGCGGCTTGCGTTTGAGCGAGTTGGTTACCGCAGGTACGCAGGAACGCGTTGAGGATCTGATGCACACCGATGTGGCGGGGATCCCGGCTGACATGCCGGCCAATGAGGTGGCTCAGCTCTTCGAGGAGCAGGACCTGTTGTCAGCCCCAGTGGTGGATGCCGATCAACGCCTCCTTGGCCGAATCACGGTCGATGACGTGGTCGATCAGATCCGTGAGGACGCAGATCGGTCGGTGATGCAGATGGCAGGCCTGAATCAGGAGGCTGACACCTTTGGCCCCATCTGGGCTGGATCTCGCCACCGCGCTGTGTGGCTGGGCATCAATCTGGTGACGGCTTTGCTCGCGGCCTCAGTGATCGGCCGTTTTGAAGCCACCCTGGAGCAGTTGGTGGCGTTGGCTGTTTTGATGCCCATCGTCGCCAGCATGGGCGGAATAGCTGGCAGCCAGACGCTCACGTTGGTGATTCGGGGCCTGGCATTGGGTCAGATCCAGAAGGGCAACGTGCGTTTGCTTTTCACCAGAGAGCTTGGGATATCTGCCATCAATGGCGTGCTGTGGGCTGTTGTCATCGGCTTGCTTGTGCTCGCCTGGTTTGACAATGCCATGTTGGGGGGAATCATTGGCGTGGCCATTCTGGTGAACCTGTTGTGTGCGGCGGCCGCGGGATTGACCATTCCCTTGCTGCTGCACCGCCTGGGCATCGATCCTGCATGGGCCGGCAGCGTGATTCTCACGACGGTGACCGACGTGATTGGGTTTTTTGCGTTTCTGGGCTTGGCCACGATCTGGCTGCGGTAGTGCCAGGCGCAGTGCAATGTTTACAGGCAAAAAAAGCGACCCGAAGGTCGCACTTTTGTATCGTGGCGGAGCAGGCGGGATTCGAACCCGCGGTGGGCTATTAACACGCTTTCCAGGCGTGCGACTTAAACCACTCATCCACCGCTCCGCGGCATCGCATTATAGCAGGCTGTTGAGGGCTTTATCCGCCCGACTTGGTGGTTCCCACCATTTTCATGGCCGAGGCGATCAGGCTCGACACTTCGGTCATGTTGCCTGGCACGATCAGGGTGGTGCTGGATTTGTCGCCACGCGGCTGTAGGCCTCCACGGCTTTCTCTGCCACTTTTAGCTGCACCGCCTGGTCGCCGCCGGGCTGCCGGATGGCGTTGGCGATGCGCTCGATGGCCTGGGCCGTGGCATCGGCCACCGCTGTGATGGCCGCCGCTTCACCTTGTGCTTCGTTGATGACCGCCTGTTTTTCCCCCTCGGAACGGGCAATGAAGGCCTCGCGTTCGCCGGTGGCGATGTTGATCTGTTCCTGGCGACGACCCTCGGACGCCGCAATCAGCGCGCGCTTTTCCCGCTCGGCGGTGATTTGTGCTTGCATCGCGTGAAGGATTTCCTTGGGTGGTGTGAGGTCTTTGATTTCATACCGGAGCACCTTCACGCCCCAGTTCAGGGCTGCCTCATCAATGGCTTGCACCACCTGGGCGTTGATGATGTCGCGCTCTTCAAAGGTTTTGTCCAGTTCGAGCTTGCCAATGACCGAGCGCAGCGAGGTCTGTGCAGCTGGGTCACTGCCATGATGTAGTTGGACGACCCGTAGCTGGCGCGCATGGGGTCGGTGACCTGGAAGTACAGGATGCCGTCAACCTGGAGCTGGGTGTTGTCGCGTGTGATGCAGATCTGGCTCGGCACGTCCAGTGGAATCTCTTTCAGGCTGTGTTTGTAGGCCACCTTGTCGACGAATGGCACGAGAAAATTGAGGCCCGGTTTGAGAGTGGCATTGAATTTTCCCAGGCGTTCGACCACCCAGGCGTTTTGCTGCGGCACAACCTTGATCGAGCGGGTGACAAAGATGACGAAAATGACGAATATGGCGATGGCGACTTCCATGCTGAGCGGCTTTCTATGGTTGGTTATTCAAATGGGCTGAACTGGCTTGGCCGGTGTTGAGCGGCGGCACATCGGAATCAGATTTTGTCCACGAGCAGGCGGTTCCCCACAAGCTCGGCGACGCGGTGTTGCCCAGGACTGGGGACGATCCCGGGACGGTGTATGGCGTCCCATTTTGCCGCCACGGTAGTTCACGCGGGCGGTGCCATCGGGGAGCCATTGATCGATGTTGACCACTTCACCCACATCCAGGCGGACCTCGGGCTCGTCCCGAAGCGATTGTGCACCTGCCATGCGCTTCTTCTTGATGTGCCATCCGATGACGGCAGCCGACCCGACGACCGCCCCCAACAACAACTGCCCTGTCATGCCCAGGCCGGCATGGGCAGCCACGGCCGCAGCGGCAAGGCCGACGGTGAGCATCAGCAGATAGAAAGTGCCTGTGAACAACTCCAGAGCCACCATGGCGCCTGCGAGCAGCCACCAAAACGTTGCATTCGACATAGTTCCTCCAACTGGTCAGCAAGCTCCATCGCTGTCTGTACCGTGCCACATTCTGCGACAAAAGCCCCCGCCCGTTAAAAGCCGCGTCACGTCTTTTCCTTACACTTGCCCGCTACCGGGCCAAGACTGGCTGCGATCGCCTTGACCTGTCATGCTCTGTGTCCTGTTTGCGCTGTGATTCCCGTAGGAGAAATCAATGAAGTTTCGTTTTCCCATCGTCATCATCGACGAAGACTTTCGGTCCGAAAACTCGTCGGGTCTGGGCATCCGGGCCATGGCGCAGGCCATTGAGTCTGAGGGGTTCGAGGTCGTTGGGGTGACGAGCTACGGCGACCTTTCGCAGTTTGCCCAACAGCAGTCTCGCGCCAGTGCTTTCATTCTCTCGATCGACGATGAGGAGTTCAGTGCCGGCCCCGATGTGGACCCCGTGGTGCTGAACCTGCGCAATTTCATCGAAGAGGTTCGAAGGAAGAATGCCGACGTGCCCATCTATGTCTATGGCGAGACGAAAACGAGCCGCCACTTGCCCAACGACATCCTGCGAGAGTTGCATGGCTTCATCCACATGTTCGAGGACACGCCCGAGTTTGTCGCGCGGCACATCATTCGCGAAGCCAAGAGCTACCTAGAGGGCATTCAGCCGCCGTTCTTCAAGGCATTGCTCGATTACGCGGAAGATGGCTCCTACTCGTGGCATTGCCCGGGTCATTCGGGGGGGGTGGCTTTCCTCAAGAGCCCGATCGGGCAGATGTATCACCAGTTCTACGGCGAAAACATGTTGCGTGCCGACGTGTGCAACGCGGTGGAAGAGCTGGGGCAGCTGCTCGATCACAACGGCGCCATCGGGGCGTCAGAGCGCAATGCGGCGCGCATCTTCAATGCCGACCATTGTTTCTTCGTGACCAATGGCACCAGCACGAGCAACAAGATGGTGTGGCACCACACGGTTGCACCGGGCGACGTGGTGGTGGTCGACCGGAACTGCCACAAGTCCATCCTGCACAGCATCATCATGACCGGCGCGATCCCGGTGTTCCTCAAGCCCACTCGCAACCACTACGGCATCATCGGCCCTATCCCCCAAAGCGAGTTTGAAATCGAGTCCATCAAGGCGAAGATCCGCTCCAATCCACTGCTCGATGGTGTGGATGCGGACGAGGTCAAGCCGCGGATCATGACGCTCACGCAATCAACCTACGATGGCGTGCTCTACAACACCGAAACCATCAAATCGCTGCTCGATGGGTTTGTCGAAAATCTGCATTTTGATGAGGCTTGGTTGCCCCATGCCGCGTTTCATCCGTTCTATGGCAGCTACCATGCCATGGGTCGCAAGCGCGATCGGCCGATGCATTCGGTGACCTATGCCACCCAATCGATTCACAAGCTGCTTGCTGGCATCAGCCAGGCCAGCCATGTGCTGGTGCAGGACTCACAGGACACCAAGCTGGATCGGCACCTCTTCAATGAGGCCTATCTGATGCACACCAGCACCAGTCCGCAATACAGCATCATCGCCAGTTGCGACGTGGCGGCGGCCATGATGGAGCCGCCCAGCGGGACTGCGCTGGTCGAAGAGAGCATTGCGGAAGCGCTGGACTTCCGCCGCGCCATGCGCAAGGTCGAGGGTGAGTTTGGCGCGGACGACTGGTGGTTCCAGGTGTGGGGGCCAGAGAAGCTGGAAGAGGAGGGGATTGGCCGCTCCAAGGACTGGGTGCTGAAGAAGACCGATGCGGATGGCGTTCAGCCCTCTGATGGGGAAGACTCCTGGCATGGTTTTGGCGACATGGCACCAGGGTTCAACATGCTGGATCCGATCAAGGCCACCATCGTCACACCGGGGCTCAACCTGGACGGACGCTTTGAAGAGACGGGCATTCCTGCCTCCATCGTGACCAAGTACCTGGCGGAGCACGGTGTGGTGGTCGAGAAGACTGGGCTGTACAGCTTCTTCATCATGTTCACCATCGGCATTACCAAGGGGCGATGGAATACTTGCTCACGGCTTTGCAGCAGTTCAAAGACGATTTCGAGAAGAACCAGCCCATGTGGCGCACCATGCCCGAGTTCTGCGCCAAGCAGCCGCGCTACGAACGCATGGGTTTGCGGGATCTGTGCCAGCATGTGCACGCGCTTTACGCCAAATACGACGTCGCCCGCCTGTCGACCGACGTACTTGAGCGATCACACGCCGGCCATGAAGCCCAGCGATGCGTTTGCCACATTGCCCACCGCACCACGCAGCGTGTGCCCATCGATGAGTTGGAAGGGCGCATCACCACCAGCCTCGTCACGCCATACCCTCCGGGCATCCCGCTTTTGATTCCGGGAGAGGTGTTCAACAAGAAGATCGTGGACTACCTGAAGTTCAACCGGGCATTTGCGCGCGAGTGCCCGGGCTTTGAGACCGATATTCACGGCTTGGTGCAGGAAGAGAGTGAAGACGGTGTGATGTGTTACTTTGCGGACTGCGTCGGTCAGTGACCTGACGCGGATCAAGGCCCGCAACACACAGCGTCGCTACGATGGAAGCGCGTCGCTGCCAGTGAAGTCTGTCGGCGTGTTGCGAAGCCGCTCAATGTTCCATCTTCAGGAGGTTGCCGATGTTTCCCGAATACCGCGATTTGATCACCAAGCTCAAGGGTCACGACGCCCATTTCACGCGTCTGTTTGACAAACACAATGCGTTGGACCAACAAATCAAAAACAAGGAAGCACACATAGAGCCGAGCACCCAGATCGAAATCGAACGTTTGAAAAAGGAAAAGCTGGCGTTGAAAGACGAGATTTACCAGGTGTTGCTCAAAGCCAGTGCTTGAGCGCGATTTTCCAGGGCAACCCCCAACACCCGCAGAGAGCGGTGTTGGGGGTTTGTGTTTTCTGACGCCAAACACGGGTTCTGAATGCGGCTTGGGTAGCCAGCCTGGCCAAGGCGTGCCGATGTGCAACTGCTTTCCCTGGGAGCAATGTCGGTTTTCAATTCCCAGGTGAAAATCCGCCAGAATGGCTGCATGGGCATTCAGATGGCATCTTTCAGCGCGGTGATCCGACCGTTTTTTCTTCTCGCATTGGCGGCTTGGCCGGTGGGCAACGCCTGGGCGGACCACGGTTATGGGCTGTGGGGTGAGTTGAAATATCCGGCGGGATTCTCCCATTTCGACTATGTCGACCCCGGTGCGCCCAAAGGCGGTGAGCTGCGGATGGTGAGCAACCTGCGGCTCTCGACATTTGACAAGTACAACCCATTTACCCTGCGAGGCAGTTACCCGGCCTTCATCAGCTCGCTGATGTTCGAAAGCCTGCTCACCGGCTCGCTGGACGAGAACGGCACCGGATACGGGCTGTTGGCGGAAGACGTGGAAGTCGCGCCCGACCGTTTGAGCGCCACCTTCCGTTTGCGAGCCGATGCGCGCTTCAATGATGGCAGCCCTGTGATGGCCGCCGACGTCAAGCACAGTTTCGACACCTTGATGGGGCCATATGTGAACCCAGCGTATCGAACTTTGCTGAGCGATGTGGCTGGTCTGGAGGTGATCGACGAGCGCACGGTGCGATACCGTTTCAAGACGCCCAACCGAGAGCTGCCGCTGACCGTGGGTGGTTTGCCTGTGTTCAGTCGTGCCTGGGGCAACGAGGTCGACCCAAAGACCGGTCAGCGCAAGACGTTTGATCAGGTGGTCACAGACATGCCGATCGGCAGTGGGCCCTACAAGATCGGGCCGGTGAAGTTCGGTCGAGACATCACCTATGTGCGCGACCCCAACTATTGGGCCAAAGACTTGCCTGTGCGCAAAGGGCAGTACAACTTTGATCGCGTCACTGTCAAGATCTACAAAGACAATACTGCCCGGCTGGAGGCCCTCAAGGCGGGTGAATTCGATTTCATGCGCGTGTTTTCAGCGGGTGACTGGGCGCGTCGTATTGATGGCAAGCGATTTGACGCCGGGGAGTTGAAGAAGCTGGAGTTGAAGCACCGCTTGCCCACCGGTTTTCAAAGTTATGTGTTGAACACCCGCAAGCCCTTTCTCCAGGATGTTCGGGTGCGCAAGGCCCTCGGTTTGGCGCTGGACTACGAGTGGATGAACCGCCAGATGTTCTATGGGGGTTACCAGCGGGTACAGGGCCTGTTTGGCAATACGGATTGTGCGGCTGAGGGCATGCCCAGTCAGGCCGAGGTGGCACTACTCAAGCCTTGGGAGAAGGTGTTGCCGCCCGGCGTGTTCGGGCCCATGCTCAAGGCGCCCCGAACCGATGGGGACAACTCCTTGCGTGGCAATCTGAAGCAGGCGCAGGCGTTGCTGCGGGAAGCCGGGTGGGCCGTGAAAGATGGCGTGCTCACCAATGCCCAGGGGCAGGCCTTCGCGCTCGAATTTCTGGCCAGCGATGAAGGCGGGGTGCGCACGACCATGCCGTGGGTGCGCAACCTGGAGAAGCTGGGGGTGAAAATGAACGTGCGGGTGGTGGATTTTGCGCTGTACCAGGAGCGGTTGCGCCGTTTCGACTTTGACGTCATTTCGATCGCCTTTGGCGGCACCTACACGCCGGGTGCGGAGTATGCGGAGCTGTTTGGCAGTGAGGCGGCGAAAACCCCTGACTCGGCCAATTACTTTGGTGTGAGCAGTCCCGCCATCGACGATGTCCTCAAACACCTGGTGCGGGCGGACAACCGAGTGGACTTTTTGACCGCCTGTCGCGCGCTTGAGCGCGTGGTGGCCTACAGCTACCTAATGGTGCCGCAATGGGGCAGTGACAACCACAGGGTGGTATTCAACCAATGGCGCCTGGCTTATAAGGCGCCCATGCCGGTGTTTGCCTCGGGGGAAGACTGGGTGCTGTCGACCTGGTGGGCGAAGTCTGCGGGGCCTTCGAATCTCGGTTACAAATAGCAGACCATGTTTGCCTACGTACTCAAGCGCTTGATGCTCATGATCCCGACCTTGTTCGGGGTGTTGCTATTGACGTTTGTTGTGATTCAGTTCGTGCCCGGCGGGCCGGTGGAGCAGTACCTGGCCGAGGCGCGCACCGCGCAAGGGGCGGGCGCCGAGGGCGGCTCGGTGTACCGGGCGGCGCAAGGCGTCGACCCTCAGCGTTTGGAGCAGATCAAGGCCCTGTATGGGTTTGACAAGCCCCCGGCACAGCGTTTTTGGGAGATGCTGGGTCGATTTGCGCGTTTTGACCTGGGCGACAGTTTCTTCCAGAACAAGTCGGTGGCGGCGTTGGTGGTGGAAAAACTCCCCGTGTCCATCAGCCTGGGTTTGTGGACGTTCTTCATCAGCTACCTGGTGGCGGTGCCGCTGGGCGTGAGCAAAGCGGTTCGGGCCGGCTCGCAGTTTGACCTCGTGACCACTCTGATCGTATTGGTGGGTTACGCCATACCGGGGTTTGTATTGGGGTTGGTATTGCTGGTGGTTTTCGGGGGGCAACTGCAGTGGTTCCCGCTGCGGGAGCTGACGTCCTCCAACTGGGCTGAACTGAGCTGGGGCGCGCGCATTCTGGACTACCTGTGGCACATCACACTGCCTGTCACCGCCATGGTGCTCGGAAGCTTTGCCGTGACGGCCATGCTCACCAAAAATGCCTTTCTGGAAGAGATACGCAAACAGTACGTATTGACGGCGAGGGCCAAGGGCCTGTCTGAGCGGCAGGTGTTGTGGAAGCATGTGATGCGCAATGCGCTGATTCCCATCGTCACCGGGTTCCCGGCGGCCTTCATCGGCGCTTTCTTCACCGGTGCACTGTTGATCGAGACGTTGTTTTCTCTCGATGGGCTGGGCTTGTTGAGCTATGAGAGCGTGATTCGTCGTGACTATCCCGTGGTGATGGGGACCCTGTTTCTCTTCACGTTGATTGGCTTGCTCACCAAGCTGGTGTCAGACCTTTGTTATGTGTGGGTGGATCCGCGTGTCAAATTCGATTGATATCTGCATGCCGTGTGGTGTCCATGCCTGCCCGGTCGTTGCGAAGAGTGTCGCATCGCTGCGCTGCGGCTTTAGGGTGGGTGCATGGTGAGCGCGCCAGTTTCACCATCGCCTGCGCGTCGGGCGTGGTTGCGTTTCAAGCGCAACCGCAGGGGCTACTGGAGTCTGGTTGCGTTTGTGGTCATGGTGGTGATCAGCCTGTGTGCCGAGCTGATTTCGAATGATCGGCCGTTGCTGGTGCGATACGAGGGAAAGACCTACTACCCCATGTGGGAGGACTACCCAGAGACCGTGTTCGGTGGCGACTTCGACACCCCCACCGACTACCTGGATCCCTTCATCAAGGATCGCCTGGCACAAGACGGCAACTGGGCCCTCTATACGATCAACACCTATGGGTCCAAAACGGTCAATTACTTTGCCAAGTCGCCCAACCCCGCAGGTCCGACATCAGACAACTGGTTGGGTACCGACGGGCAAGGTCGTGATCTGTTGGCGCAGCTCTTGTATGGTTTTCGGGTCAGCGTGTTGTTTGCGCTGGCACTGACCGCCGTGGGGACGGTGATCGGCGTGTTCACCGGTGCCATTCAAGGGTATTTTGGCGGCAAGGTGGACCTGGCCTTTCAGCGGTTCATCGAAATCTGGGGCTCCATGCCGGAGCTCTATTTGCTCATCATATTTGCAGCGGTTTTTTCCCCCAGCTTGCCGCTTCTCCTGGTGTTGCTGAGTCTCTTTGGGTGGATGGGATTGTCTGACTACGTCAGGGCCGAATTTCTGCGCAATCGCCAACTGGATTACGTACGGGCGGCAAGGGCGCTTGGCCTGTCCAGCACCCAGATCATTCGGCGCCACGTGTTGCCCAACAGCCTGACGCCCGTGGTGACGTTTCTTCCCTTTCGCATGAGCGGTGCCATTCTGGCTCTGACCTCGCTGGACTTCCTGGGGTTGGGGGTGCCACCAGGCACACCCTCCCTGGGCGAACTGCTCAGCCAGGGAAAGACCCACATCGATGCCTGGTGGATTTCGTTGTTCACCTTTATGGTGCTAGTGACCACCTTGTTGCTCCTGACCTTCATGGGTGACGCCTTGCGGGACGCGCTGGATCCGCGAAAGGCCGATCAATGAGCGCCTCTGGCAAACAGCCTTTGCTCGACGTCAGAGGTCTGCGCGTGGGCTTTGGCGGGCGCGATGTGGTGCATGGCATTGACTTTCACATCCATGCCGGAGAGAAGCTCGCGCTGGTGGGAGAGTCGGGGTCGGGCAAGAGCGTCTCTGCGCTCTCACTGTTGAGGCTGGTGCCAGACGCGCAGGTCGGTGGCGCAGCCAGTCTTGATGGCCGCGATCTGCTGGCGCTGAGTGAGCGTGAGTTGCGTGGTGTCCGTGGGAGCGATGTGTCCATGATCTTTCAGGAGCCGATGACGGCCCTGAATCCTCTCTATAGCATTGGAAACCAGATTGGCGAGGTCCTGCAGCTCAAGAAGGGCCTTACCGGAGCCCAGGCCAGGGCTGGCGTCATCGAGTTGCTCGCCTCTACCGGCATTTCCGAGCCTGAACGCCGTGCAAGTGCGTTTCCCCATCAACTAAGCGGGGGGCAGCGACAGCGTGCCATGATTGCCATGGCGTTGGCCTGCGGCCCCAGGTTGTTGCTCGCGGACGAGCCCACCACAGCACTGGATGTGAGCTTGCGTGGTCAGATGCTCGATCTGTTGAGCGACCTGCAGCGTCAACATGGCATGGCGGTGCTGTTGATTTCACATGACTTGAACCTTGTTCGACGGTTTGCGGATCGTGTTGCGGTGATGGAGCGCGGTCATCTGGTTGAACAGAATTCGGTCCGAGCGCTGTTTGAGGCGCCTGCGCATGCCTATACGCAGCGGCTGCTCGCCAGCCGACCGCGGCGGGAGCTGGTCGAGGCTTGCGCTGATTCAACGCTTTCACCAGTGTTGAAAGCAAGTGGCTTGCGTGTGAGCTATCCGGTGCGCCGTCCAGGTGTGAGGGGCTGGTTCGCCAAAGGTGCTCATGTGGCAGTCAACGGTGCAGACCTGCAAATTGCCCCTGGGCGAACCTTGGGCGTGGTGGGTGAGTCGGGGTCGGGAAAGTCGACCCTGGCGCTCGCCGTTCTGGGCTTGTTGCCCTTCGAAGGGGCATTGCAGGTGGGCGGTACGGACTGGAAGGTGGCGCGAAGCAAGGGCGAGGGCAGGGCACTCCGTCAGCGCATTCAAGTGGTGTTTCAGGATCCGTTTTCGTCGCTGTCGCCGCGGATGACGGTGGAGCAGATCGTTGGCGAAGGTTTGGGTGTTCACATGCCTGAGCTCACCGCCCGGCAGCGCCGGGAGCGGGTAGAGAACATGCTGGCAGAGGTGGGGTTGGTGGCCGATCCTGCGATGGCCGAAGATTGGCTTCAGCGCTATCCGCACGAGTTCTCCGGCGGCCAACGCCAACGGCTCGCGATTGCCCGGGCCCTGATCGTGGAGCCGGAGCTGCTGGTACTTGACGAGCCGACCAGCGCTCTGGATGTCACGGTGCAACAGCAGGTTCTTGGCTTGCTCCAGCGGTTGCAGCGAGAGCGCGGATTGAGCTATCTGCTGATCACGCATGACATGGACGTGATCCGGGCCATGGCCCATGACGTGATGGTGATGAAAGGTGGCGCTGTTGTGGAGACGGGCCCCTGTCTCTCATTGCTGACTCAGCCGTCCCACCCCTATACGCGCGACCTGGTGCGCGCGTCGGTCGAGCTGTCTTGAGGCGGGGCGGTGTATGGTCACTTGATATTTGTCAATTGGGCGGTTCGTGCGGGCGTCTATAACCTGAGCCTCCGCACAGCCGCTCTGCAAAGTCTTGCCCTGTCGCGGAAATCTCCATGTCTTCATCAACCGATTCTTCCACCATTCCTCCCACAAGCGGCTCGATGACCGTGGGCCCTGCTTCGCCGTTTCGCTGGTTGGCATTGGGATGGGCGGACTTGCGCCGCAACCCGGTGCCTGGCTTGCTGCATGGGTTGTTGCTCACGGCATTTGGCGTGTGTCTCCTTTGGGTGGCAAGAGACAAGTTTTGGCTGCTCGCAGGGGCTTTCTCGGGCTTTCTGATCGTCGCACCGATTTTTGCCACTGGCTTGTATCGGGTGAGCAGGGCCTGCAGCACCGGACGTTGCGTGGGCATGCGCGAGGTGGTGCGCTTATGGGGCTCGGGCGATCGCCGGTTGATGACCTTCGGCGTTTTGCTGGGGTTGGCCGGTACAGGTTGGGTGTTGACCTCCGCTGGCTTGATCACGCTTTGGTCGCCGGTGCCTATCGCTAAACCAATCGATTTCTTGCGCCATGTGGTGCTAGTGAGAGAGCTTGGACTTTTTGAAGTCTGGCTTCTGATGGGGGCTTTGCTGGCAGCTCCGGTGTTTGCCTCTTCTGTGGTGGCTTTGCCAATGCTGGTCGATACCTCGGTCCCGGTGAGCATGGCGGTGATGGCCAGTTGGCGCTCCGTGGCAGATCATCCCCTGCCGATGACGCTCTGGGCCGTGACCATTGTTCTCCTGATGGGGTTGGGCATGCTCACCGGCCTGGTGGGCCTGATCGTGTTCATTCCTTTGATCGCGCATGCCAGCTGGCATGCCTACTGCGATCTGACCGAACGTCCCCCCACCTCTGCCGCATCAGACGGGCTCTGAGCGCACCAGCATACTTTTCATGGAAGTCACTCTTTTTGGTTACACCGAGGGCCAGATCGCTCAGTTTGGTCTGACGTTCGGCGTGGGCGCTTTCATTTTGTACATGTTGTTCATTGTGCTGAACCTCGCGCTGGAGTCCAAGGCAGGCAAATTCGGCACATTTATTCTCTTTCTGGTCTTGTCTCTGGGAATGCTGGGATTCGTCGCCAAAAGCGTTATTCAATGGGCGCTCGGCATTTGAGAGGTGTGCTGGCCCGGATATTGCAAAGAATGACATAAGCGGGCTATAATGCTGGCTTCACGACCAAATGGGCGGGTTACTACCGGCCCATTTTTTTTGGCTGGTCGTTTTACGCATTCTGGACACACCACTCAGGCAGGCTGAGGCAATCACAAGGCAGATACCGCACAAGATGAGCTGGCAAGAAACCGTTACGCAAACCGTTACAGGGCTGGGCTTCGACCTGGTTGATCTGGAGCGCTCGGCCGGCGGCTTGTTGCGGGTGACGATCGATTTGCCCTGGGCGCCGCCAGAGCAAGGCAAGTCCGAGACGCCGGAGCAGTTCGTGACGGTGGAGGATTGTGAGAAGGTGACCCGGCAGTTGCACTACCTGCTGGAGGTGGAAGGGTTGGAGTACCGGCGGCTGGAGGTGGGTTCGCCGGGCATTGATCGGCCCCTGCGGCACGAGCTCGACTACATGCGATTTGAAGGTCAGGTTGTTGACCTGACGCTGAAAGAGCCTATCGGAGCGACGGGTTCGGGGGTGGCCGCCAACCGCAAAAAGTTTCGTGGCCAATTGGAGCGGGCCGCTGACGGTGTTTCTTGGCAGCTCGTGTGGAGCGATGAGCCGCCGATCAAGCCGGGTGTGCGTGTGAGCAAAAAGCGCGTGCCTGCGCCAATGCAAGCGTTGAATTTTGAGTTGTCCGATGTGCAGCAAGCGCGTCTGGCACCAATCGTGAATTTCAAGGGGCGCCAGACCGCGTCGCCAGGCCGAACGGCTGGTTGAGGGGTTGTTGGTGGCAAGCGTTATGCAAAAACTGTTTTTGACTCTGAATCAGGGCAATGGAAAGGTGGGCGAGTGATATGAATCGCGAAATGTTGATGTTGATCGATGCCATCTCGCGCGAAAAAAACGTGGAGCGCGATCTGGTGTTGGGCGCCGTCGAGCTGGCGTTGGCTTCGGCCACCAAGAAGCTCTACAAGGGCGAGGTGGACATCCGCGTTGCCATGGACCCAGATACCGGTGCCTACGAGACCTTCCGCCGTTGGTTGGTGGTGCCTGATTCGGCGGGCTTGCAGAATCCCGACGCCGAAGAATTGTTGACCGATGCGCGCGAAGAAATCGCCGATATCGAAGAGGGCGATTACATCGAGAAGCCTGTGGAGAGTGTTCCCATCGGTCGCATCGGGGCTATGGCCGCCAAGCAGGTCATCCTGCAGAAGATTCGCGATGCCGAACGCGAGATGTTGCTCAATGACTTCATGTCGCGTGGCGACAAGGTGTTTGTCGGCACCGTCAAGCGCATGGACAAGGGCGACCTGATTGTTGAAAGCGGTCGCGTTGAAGGGCGTCTGCGTCGCGGGGAGATGATTCCGAAAGAGAACTTCCGTACCGGAGACCGTGTTCGCGCCATGATCATGGAGGTTGATCTGACGCTGCGTGGCGCACCCATCCTGCTGTCCCGTTCGGCGCCCGAGTTCATGATCGAGCTGTTTCGCCAGGAGGTGCCGGAGATCGAGCAGGGCTTGCTGGAGATCAAAACCTGTGCCCGTGACCCGGGTTCGCGCGCCAAGATTGCTGTGTTCACCCACGACAAACGCATCGATCCCATTGGCACCTGCGTGGGTGTTCGTGGTTCGCGCGTCAATGGTGTGACCAACGAGCTTGCTGGCGAACGCGTGGATATCGTGCTTTGGAGCGAGGATCCCGCGCAGTTCGTGATCGGTGCGCTGGCGCCTGCCAACGTGGTCTCCATTGTGGTGGATGAAGAGCGTCATGCCATGGATGTGGTGGTGGACGAGGAAAACCTTGCCATCGCCATTGGCCGTGGTGGGCAGAACGTGCGACTGGCGTCGGAGTTGACTGGCTGGCGAATCAACATCATGACTGCGGATGAGTCAGCGCAGAAGCAGGCGGAAGAAGCCGACAGCATTCGGACGGTGTTCATGGCCAAGCTGGACGTGGACCAGGAGATTGCCGATATCCTGATCGAGGAGGGCTTTACCAGCCTGGAAGAAGTGGCCTACGTGCCATTGCAGGAGATGCTGGAGATCGAGTCGTTTGACGAAGAGACTGTCAACGAACTTCGCAGCCGTGCCAAGGACGCTTTGCTGACCATGGAAATTGCCCATGAAGAGTCGGTCGAAGAGGTCTCTCAAGATCTGCGTGACCTTGAGGGCATGACGCCTGAGCTGGTGGGCAAACTGGCTGAAGCCGGGGTGCACACCCGTGACGATCTGGCCGACCTGGCCACCGATGAATTGACCGAGATCACCGCCCAGACGCCCGAAGAGGCCACGGCCCTGATCATGACAGCGCGTGCACATTGGTTCGCCAATGACGACGCCAAGGCCTCTAACTGAACCAGTGGAGGCCCACGCGGAGAAAAGAACCCATGACAAGTACCACAGTCGCCGAATTCGCTGCCGAGCTGAACAAGCCCACCTCTACCCTGCTGGAGCAACTCTCCGCGGCGGGGGTGAAAAAGAACGCCGGAACCGATCCGGTTACCGAGTCTGACAAGCAAAAGCTGTTGGGGCACCTCAAGGCCAGTCATGGCACGGCCGGTGGAGAGCGCAAAAAAATAACGCTGGTGAAAAAGTCCACCAGCGAAATCAAACAGGCTGATGCCACAGGGCGTGCACGAACCATCCAGGTGGAAGTGCGCAAGAAGCGCACGTTTATCAAGCGTGACGACGAGGTGGCGCCGGCGCAGGAAGTCGCCGAGGCGCCCGCTCCAGCGCCTGCCGCTCCGGCAGTTGACGCCGCCGAATTGGCGCGTAGGGAAGAAGATGCGCGCCGTCAGGCCGAGCTGATTCGCCGCCAGGAAGAAGAGCTTGCGCAAAAGCGCAAAGACCGCGAAGCGGAAGAGGCGCGCGCTGCTCAGCAGGAGAAAGAGCGTCTGGCTGCCGAGGCCGAAAAGGCAAAGCAAGCCAAAGCCGCTGCAGAAGCCACCAAGCCGATTGATGCGGAGGGTTCGGCCGCTGCGCGCATTGCTGACCATGAGAAAGCAAAGATTGCTGCCTTGGAGCGCGAGTCCGCCGAGCGGGAGGCTGCCGAGAAGAAGGCAGAGGCACGCAAGGCTGAAGACCTGCGGGCCAAGGAACTGGTCGAGCGCCGAAAGAAGGCTGAAGCTGAGGCCGCGAATATTCGCGCCATGATGGCTGCACCAGCCAAGACGCTGGTGGCGAAGAAGCCGGAGCCCGATCCGAAGTCGATCAAGGGCACGTTGCACAAGCCCGCCGGTACCCCCGGTGCGCGTGCTGCAGCCGGCGGTGGAGCTGGCAAGAAGGAAATCAAATCCGAGAACCTGTCCTCCACCTGGAAAGACGACGCGGCCAAGAAGAAAGAGATCAAGACGCGTGGTGACACAGGTGCCGGCCGTTCCAACTGGCGTGGTGGCCCAAGAGGTGGCAACCGCCGTGGCGGCCGTGACGCCCATGGTGAAAGCCAGAGCACCTTTGTGGCGCCGACGGAGTTCAAGGCCATCGAGGTTCACGTGCCTGAGACCATCACTGTGGGTGAGCTGGCTCACAAGATGAGTCTGAAATCTTCTGAAGTGATCAAGCAGTTGATGAAGCTGGGGCAGATGGCGACCATCAACCAGCCGCTTGACCAAGATACCGCCATGATTGTGGTGGAGGAGTTGGGTCACACTGCGGTGGTGGCAGCGCTCGATGATCCGGAAGCATTTACCGAAGAAGAGGCGATGCAGACGACGGCCGAGTTGTTGCCTCGTGCACCTGTGGTGACCGTCATGGGCCACGTGGACCACGGCAAGACGTCTTTGCTGGACTACATTCGACGTGCGAAGGTTGCCGCTGGCGAGGCCGGCGGTATCACGCAACACATTGGTGCCTACCATGTGAACACTGAGCGTGGCATGGTGTCTTTCCTGGATACTCCCGGTCACGAGGCCTTCACGGCCATGCGTGCGCGTGGTGCTCAGGCGACCGACATTGTGATTCTCGTGTGCGCTGCGGACGACGGTGTGATGCCTCAAACCAAGGAGGCCATCAAGCACGCAAAAGCCGCCGGTGTGCCCATCGTGGTGGCGTTGACCAAGATCGACAAGCCTGGCATCAATCTGGAGAAGGTGCGCGGCGAACTGGTGGCCGAAGAGGTGATTCCCGAGGATTTCGGTGGTGACGTGCCGTTTGTGGGCGTGTCCGCCAAGACAGGTGAAGGCATCGACGCCTTGCTGGAGCAGGTGCTTCTTCAGGCCGAGGTGCTTGAGCTCAAGGCGCCTGTGGACGCCATGGCCAAAGGTTTGGTGGTTGAGGCACGGTTGGACAAGGGCCGCGGTGCCGTGGCCACAGTGTTGGTTCAAAGCGGAACGCTGAAGACGGGTGATGTGGTGCTCGTGGGGCAAACGTCCGGCCGTGTGCGGGCCATGCTGGATGAAGATGGGCGGCCCATCAAGGAAGCCGGGCCATCCATTCCGGTCGAGATCCAGGGCTTGGCAGAGGTGCCGCAGGCCGGTGACGATTTCATGGTGATGAGCGATGAGCGCCGTGCGCGTGAAATCGCGACCTATCGTGCAGGCAAATTCCGCAATACCAAACTGGCCAAGCAGCAGGCGGCCAAGCTGGAGAACATGTTCTCTGATCTGTCTGCAGGCGAAGTCAAGGTGTTGCCGATCATCATCAAAGCCGATGTGCAGGGTTCGCAAGAAGCACTGGGTCAGTCGCTGCTCAAGCTGTCGACCGACGAGGTCAAGGTGCAGGTCGTGTTCTCGGGCGTGGGGGGTATCAGCGAGAGCGACATCAATCTGGCCATTGCTTCAAAGGCTGTGGTGATTGGCTTCAACGTGCGAGCCGATGTGGGGGCCCGCAAGCTGGCTGAAGGCAACGATGTCGATGTGCGCTACTACAACATCATTTACGACGCCGTGGATGAGCTCAAGGCAGCCATGTCGGGCATGCTGGCGCCAGAGAAGCGCGAAGAGGTGATTGGCCAGGCCGAAATTCGCACCGTTTTCGTGGCATCGAAGATCGGTACGGTTGCCGGCTGTATGGTGACTTCGGGCATGGTGACGCGCTCCTCGCATTTCCGCCTGCTGCGCGACAACGTGGTGGTCTACACCGGCGAGATCGATACGCTGAAGCGCCTGAAGGACGACGTGCGCGAGGTCAAGGAAGGCTTCGAGTGCGGTATCAAGCTGAAGAACTACAACGACATCAAAGAGGGCGATCAGCTCGAGTTCTTTGAGGTCAAGGAAGTGGCGCGCTCGCTGTAAAGCGGGTGGCTGGCAGCAGCATGATGGTTCGTGGCGGCGGCTTTTGGCGCGAGTACAAGGGGCTGGTGATGTTCATCGCCTGCATGCTCGTTTTCCGTTCGGCGTTTGCCGATTGGAACTATGTGCCGTCCTCGTCCATGAATCCGACGCTGCTCGCTGGCGACCGGGTGGTGGTCAACAAACTGGCCTACAGCTTGCGGGTGCCTTTCACGCTTGCGCAGATCAAACGGTGGGCCAAGCCCCAGGCGGGGATGTTGTCACATTCGATTCGCCTGCCGATGGTTTGAATCTGATCAAGCGCGTTGTGGCGGTTGAAGGCGACGTGGTTGAAATGGTCGACAATGGGTTGTTGGTCAACGGCCTGGTGCAAGAGCGGCAACTGATTGACGATTCGCGTGTGGTTCCCACGGAACACGGTGCTTTGGCACTGCAAGTCTGGCGCGAGCGGCTCGGTCCATTCAGCCATGAAACGGCCTTGATTCCTGGGCTCAATCTTCACAAGTCCTTTGGTCCGGTCAAGGTGCCTGCGGGGCACGTGATGGTCTTGGGCGACAGCAGGGACAACAGCCGTGACTCTCGTTTTATCGGGTTCATCGATATTCAGCGAATCACCGGACGGGCAGAACGCGTGGTGATGTCGCACAACCCGGATCGCTTCTACCTCCCGCGCGCGCACCGTTGGTGGCTGGCACTGGAAGATCGGAGCTGAATCATGCCGCGCAAATCGTCTTCTGCACCCAATCGGAGTTACCGCGTGGCTGATCAGATCCAGCGTGATCTGGCTGAGCTCATCGCACGGGAGCTCAAAGACCGGCGTGTCGGCATGGTCACCATCAATGCTGTTGAGGTGACCCCCGACTACGCGCACGCCAAGGTGTTCTTCAGCCTGTTGACCGGAGACCCGGCGGAGACGTTGGCGGGCCTCAATGCCGCTGCGGGGTTCTTGCGTTCGGGCTTGTTCAAACGCTTGCACATTCACACGGTGCCCACTTTGCATTTTGTGTTTGACCGAACCACCGAACGGGCGGCGGACATGAATGCCCTGATCTCAAAGGCCGTGGCCTCGCGTTCAAAGGACGAGGACTGACCATGCAGGGCCAACGCACACGGGTGCAGCGGCGCCCTGTGCATGGGGTGCTGTTGCTCGATAAACCGCTGGGGCTTTCCAGCAACCAGGCCTTGCAGAAAGCCAAGTGGCTGCTTCGCGCTGAAAAGGCGGGTCATACAGGAACGCTTGACCCTCTCGCGACAGGTGTGTTGCCACTGTGTTTTGGCGCAGCCACGAAATTCAGTCAGTTGCACCTAGATGCGGACAAGACCTATGAGACCGTGGTGCGCCTGGGCTCCAAAACCACCACCGGTGATGCCGAGGGGGAGATCCTGTCGACCCGCTCCGTGAGTTGCTCGGTGGGGCAGGTTGTGGAGGTGCTTGATCGCTTTACAGGGCCAATTGAACAGGTGCCACCGATGCACAGCGCTCTAAAGAAGGATGGCAGGGCGCTCTACGAATACGCCCGCGACGGTGAGACCGTCTTGCGTGAGCCGCGCGCAGTGACCATTCATGAACTGGAGCTGCTCGATTTTCGGCTGGACGGTGAAGAGCCGTTTCTCCGCCTTCGTGTGTGTTGCAGCAAGGGTACCTATATCCGCACCCTGGGTGAAGACATAGCCGAAGCGCTGGGGTGTGGTGGGCACTTGACCTATTTGCGCCGGGTATCCACCGGCCCATTCAACATCGCTCAGTGCGTGACGCTGGCATCGCTTGAGACGGCCACCGACGCAGAGCGTCTGCAGTTTCTGCTGCCCGTACCCAGCTTGCTTCAAGGACACACCGCTGTCATGCTGGATCAAGAGAATTCGGCCCGCTTTCTCAGCGGTATGCGCCGTCGAGGCTCCTGGCCAGACGATGCGCGCGCCGCAGTTTTTGGGCCGTTCGCTTTGGCCGATGGCTCTTCATCCGAGGCCACTTTGCTTGGAACCGCGCATGCCGCGGATGGCGAACTCATACCGGGGCGGCTGCTGAGCCCCATCGAAATACAGCAAATCCTGGAAACCGAAACGGAACTCACATCATGAGCAAACAAATCCGCAACATCGCCATCATCGCCCACGTTGACCACGGCAAGACCACCATGGTGGACCAACTCCTTCGCCAGTCGGGCACGTTCGCCGACCATGAGAAGGTTGTCGATACGGTGATGGACAACAACGCCATCGAGCGCGAGCGCGGCATCACCATTCTGGCCAAGAACTGTGCCGTGAGTTGGCAAGGTACCCACATCAACATCGTCGACACCCCTGGCCACGCGGACTTCGGCGGCGAAGTGGAGCGGGCGCTTTCCATGGTGGATGGCGTGGTGCTGCTGATCGATGCCCAGGAAGGCCCGATGCCCCAAACCCGTTTTGTGACGAAGAAGGCATTGGCGCTGGGTCTGCGTCCGATTCTGGTGGTGAACAAGGTGGACAAGCCCGGCGCACGGCCCAGCTTCGTGGTCGATGCGGCATTCGATCTGTTTGACAAACTCGGTGCAACCGACGAGCAGCTTGACTTCCCGGTGGTGTATGCGTCGGGTATCAATGGCTGGACTTCCCTGGAAGAGGGGGAACCTGGCGCGCAGTGGGGCCCGGACATGTCCGCGCTGTTCAATACCGTGCTCAGCCACGTGCCTGCGCAAACCGGGGATCCGAAGGCGCCTCTGCAACTGCAGATTTCGGCACTTGATTTCTCGACCTTCGTGGGCCGAATTGGCGTTGGTCGCATCAGTGCCGGCACGCTGAAGCCCATGACCGACGTGATGGTGATGGAAGGCCCCGATGGCAAGGCGTTCAAAGGGCGGGTCAATCAGGTGCTCACCTTTCAAGGGCTGGACCGCGTTCAGGTCACCGAGGCAGGCCCTGGCGACATCGTGCTGATCAATGGTATTGCCGATATCGGCATTGGCGTGACGGTGACCGATGTCGCCAATCCCGCGCCACTGCCCATGCTCAAGGTTGATGAGCCGACCCTGACGATGAATTTCTGCGTCAACACGAGTCCTCTGGCCGGGCGCGAAGGCAAGTTCGTGACGAGTCGCCAGCTGTGGGACCGGCTGCAGAAGGAACTGCAGCACAACGTGGCGTTGCGCGTAAACGAGACCGATGAAGAGGGCGTGTTCGAGGTGATGGGGCGTGGCGAGCTGCACCTGACAATCCTGCTCGAGAACATGCGCCGCGAAGGGTACGAACTGGCTGTTTCCAAGCCCCGCGTGGTGTTCCGTGACGTTGACGGCGTGAAGCATGAGCCTATCGAGCTGGTCACCGCCGACATTGAGGAGGTGCATCAGGGCGGCGTGATGCAAGCGCTGGGTGAGCGCAAGGGCGAGTTGGTCAATATGGAGCCCGATGGGCATGGTCGGGTGCGCCTGGAATACCGCATCCCAGCGCGCGGTCTGATTGGTTTTACCAATGAGTTCCTCAACCTCACGCGCGGTTCGGGTTTGATCTCGAACATTTTCGACAGCTACGAACCGCACAAAGGTGAAATCGGAGGCCGCAAGAATGGCGTGTTGATTTCTATGGATGATGGGGAGATCTTTACCTACGCCTTGGGCAAGCTGGATGATCGTGGCCGCATGTTTGTTCGCGCCAACGATCCGGTCTACGAGGGCATGATTGTGGGGATCCACAACCGCGACAACGATCTTGTGGTCAACGCTACCCGCACCAAGCAGTTGACCAACTTCCGTGTCAGTGGCAAAGAGGATGCGGTGAAGATCACACCACCCATCGATTGCACATTGGAGTACGGTGTCGAGTTCATTGAAGACGATGAGCTTGTTGAGATCACGCCGAAAAGCGTTCGTCTGCGTAAACGCTATCTGAAAGAGCACGAGCGCAAGAAGGCCTCGCGCGAGTAACCATGTTCAGGGCATCTCGCGATGCCCTGACTTGTTTTCCGAGCCATGAATTCCGAATCCACCCGCACCCTGGGCCACCTTCAAGCCGTCGTGCTGATGGTGTGCGCTGCGTTGCTGTGGTCGACCGCAGGTGTGGTCGCTCGACAGCTCGAAGGCGCCGTGCGGTTCGAAGTGACCTTTTGGCGGGCTGCTTTCACGGTGATTTCGTTGCTGGTTCTGTTGCCGATCTGGCGGCAGGCCACGCGGGCCCAAGGCAAGGCCAAGGGGGCGCCATTGACCCAACGGTACGCGGTGGCGCACCTGATTCATCACCACTGGGGTTGCTTCCCGAGTCCCGCAGTTTCTGGGCGTCTGGTTTTGCTGGAGTGTGATGTTCACCGCGTTCATGCTGGGACTGACTTTCACCAGCGTGGCCAACGTGCTGATCATCATGTCGCTTGGTCCGTTGTTCACCGCGGTGTTGGCATGGCTGATCAATGGACAGCGCCTCAAGGGTCATGTGTGGGGTGCCATCGTGGTGGCTGGCCTGGGCATGGGCTATATGTATGGCGGTCAAATGCTGTCATTGATCAAGAGCGACGAGGCACAGGCGCACCGCCTCGTTGTCGGATCCCTGATTGCCTTGTGTGTGCCCTTGGCCAGCGCATTGAATTGGACTTTGGTTCAGCGCAGTCAGAGCCGGGGAGGGCGCATCGACCTGGTTCCGGCGGTCCTGGTTGGCGCGACACTGTGCTGTATGTACACCTGGTGGCCCGCCCGGCCGTTCGAGGCGACCCGCAGCGATCTCATGTGGCTGGCCCTGCTTGGCTTGACCCAGCTTGCCATCCCGTGCATGTTGGCCATGGTGGCCGCCAGAACCCTGAAGGCGCCAGAGGTGTCGTTGCTCGGGCTGTTGGAGGTGATCTTCGGCATTTTGTGGCCCTGGCTGTTTGCCAATGAGGAGCCTGGCCGGTCGGTTTTGCTGGGCGGTGGCGTGGTAATTGCTGCGCTGGTCGCCAACGAGTTGATGGGGTGGCATTCGCGTGCCATTGCCGGGCGAATACAGTCATTGGCTGTGCGGCCGAGCACCCCGGACACCGGGCTGTCGGTACCCGGTGAAAACGCTTGATTCTTACGATTGCTGTCAGGAGCCAGATTCATGAATACCCCCACATTCACCAACAACCGCTCAGAGTTTGTGCAGGCCGAGGTGCGCGGCCGCGTGGGCTGTCTTACGTTGAACCGTCCAAAGGCGCTCAATGCGCTGACGCTGGAGATGATTCGTTCGCTCACACAGGCTCTGATCGCCTGGCGGGATGACCCGGTGGTGTTGGCCGTGGCGATTCGGGGGACCGGGAAAGACGGCCCGTTTGGTTCTTTCTGTGCGGGAGGAGATATCCGGTTTTTTCATCAGGCAGCGCTGGGTGGGGATGAGTCACTGGAGTCTTTTTTCACGGAAGAGTACGCTCTCAACCATTTGATTCACACATACCCCAAGCCATATATCGCGTTCATGGACGGCATCGTGATGGGTGGTGGCATGGGGATCAGCCAAGGTGCGAGTCTGCGCATGGTCACAGAACGAAGCAAACTTGCGATGCCCGAGACGGGTATCGGTCTCTTTCCTGATGTGGGGGGCGGCTTCTTTTTGAGTCGTTGCCCTGGCCATTTGGGTGAGTACCTCGCCCTGACCGGCCGCACCATCAATGGTGTTGAAGCCATGGCTGCTGATTTGGCCGACGAGCAGATGGACAGCGGTCGTCTGGCTGGACTCTGGGAAAGCCTGGGCACGACGCCCTACGAGAGTGGTGAGGCTGTGGAGCGTTGGTGCTTGACCTATGCCCAAAAGAACCTGGAGCGCGCGCAGTTGCCTCTGGCGCGAATTGATCAAGTGTTCGGACTTGAGTCGGTTTCCCTGATGCTTGGGGCACTGGAGGCTGATGGCAGCGACTGGTCGCTTGAGACGCTTGCCGTCTTGAGCAAACGTTCGCCGCTGATGCTCTGCGTGGTGCTGGAGCAGATTCGCAAGGCGCGCGGCCTGGGTCTGGCCGAAGACCTGCGCATGGAACGCGACATGGTGTACCACTGCTTCCACATGAGAAAAGGTGCGGCAAGCGAGACGGTGGAGGGCATTCGAGCGCTGGCGGTGGACAAGGACCACCAGCCGCGTTGGAATCCAGCGAAGCTGGAGGATGTCGGTCGCGAGACGGTTGCAGCGTTTTTCGAAAGCCCTTGGCAAGCCGACAATCATCCGTTGCGGGCACTTGGTTAATGCCCAATCCCGTTAGCGAATGGATCGGAATCTGGCCTACCCGGAGGGACTCGAACCCCCGACCTGCTGCTTAGAAGGCAGCTGCTCTATCCAGTTGAGCTACGGGTAGATTTTCTTGTCTGGTGCCAACGCGACCAGCGAAGCCGATTGTCTCAGCAGATGCGCTGACCAGATACGAAAAAGGCCCACCGGTTGAGTGGGCCTTTTCGCTTCTGTAAAGAATGGTCGGAGCGGCGGGATTCGAACTCGCGACCCTCTGCTCCCAAAGCAGATGCGCTACCAGGCTGCGCTACGCTCCGACTAAGCGTGGAATTGTACCTTCTGAAATGCCGGGTTTTGGGCACGGTAGAAAAATCTTCATCTTTTTTTGTATTGGGCTTGGCCAAAGAGAGATTCACGCGCTTGACTGTCGGTAAGTGGTTTGCGCGCGTCGGCCAGAACCGCCACGCCACGTTGTACGGCGGGGCGTGCGCTTACACGGTCAAACCAGTTCTTGAGATTGGGGTAGTCCTGCCAGTCGATTCCCTGGTTTTGCCAGCTCCTTAGCCAAGGAAAGATCGCGATGTCCGCCACGGTGTACTGACGGCCTCCAATGAACCTGTGATGCTTGAGTTGTCGGTCCATGACGCCATAGAGCCGCTTGGCCTCATTGGTGTAGCGGTCGAAGGCGTAGTCGATTTTCTCGGGGGCGTAAATCCGGAAATGATGGGCCTGGCCAAGCATTGGGCCGACGCCACCCATCTGGAACATGAGCCATTGCAACACGTCGAATTTCTGTCGGTCCGAGCGGGGCAGGAACTTGCCTGTCTTGGCTGCCAGATACAGCAGGATGGCCCCCGATTCGAAGAGGCTGATTGGGCGTCCGTCCGGCCCGACCGGATCGATCAACGCGGGAATTTTGTTGTTCGGGCTGATTTTCAGAAAGTCGGGTGTAAATTGGTCTCCTTTCCCAATGTTGATGGGGTGTACCCGCCAATCTCGACCAAGACGATAGCCGCATTCTTCCAACATGATGTGGACTTTGTGACCATTGGGCGTTGGCCATGAATAGACTTGGAGCATCTGGCGGGTCCGGTGAGTTGTTGCAGTTGGTGGTGACTTTACGGAAGTTTGACAAGCCATGTTCGAAAAACTGAAAAAGGCGTTCAAGTCTGCAAATCCGGCCGATCTGGGTGGTGACGGTTTGGCCCGCTGGGCGGTGAGCCACATGTTGAGCCACCACCGTTTGTCATCCGGGGGAGCGGTCGCTGAGGGACTTTTGCTGGAGCGCCCATTTCAGACGGGCTCTGCGCCGTCGTCGCGCTTCTACATAGAGGGCATCGAGTTGATGGCAAGGGCCGAGCTTGGCCTGCGTGACGATGTGAATGTGGTGGTCATGCACCGATCGCTCAAGCGCACGCTGGAGCAGGCTGCCGCCGATGCGTATGAGGACTCGGTGAATCACGTGCGCACCACGGACAAGCCGCTGCCCGAGGAGTTGGTCTGGTTGTCTCTCTATCGCGATGCCGGCTGGCCCGGTCCGGAGGCCGGATTCTGGGCTCGCTTCAGCGTCTTGACGGACAACGTGGTCACTGCGCGGGATTGGCTGGACGCACAGGCCATCGAAAGCTTGTGCGAAGCCCCGATTGAACTTCGTGCAGAGACACCGTTTTTTGTTGCGCTCACGCGTGGGAAGGCGTATTTGAGAATGCAGCTGGACGGGGTGGACGATGGCCAGGTCAGCCACCATGCCCTGGACGTCATGGAACAGCTCAGCGCCCGAGCCTTGCAACTGTTCGGGCGCTGAGAGCGTGGGACACCGCCTGGTGGATCAGCAGCCGCGTGTCACGGGCATGTCGACCTCTGATTTGACAGCCATGTGTTTGGCCAGTTCAAGCTTGGCAATGGACTGACGGTGGACTTCGTCTGGACCGTCGGCCAACCGCAGGGTCCGCTGGCCCGCATAGCTGTAGGCGAGTGGGAAGTCATCGCTGACGCCGCCGCCGCCGTGAGCCTGGATGGCCATGTCAATGATGTCGCAGGCCATGTTGGGCGCGACGACCTTGATCATCGCGATCTCGGCTTTGGCAATCTTGTTGCCGACCGTGTCCATCATGTACGCCGCCTTGAGTGTGAGCAGGCGGGCCATTTCGATGCGGCAGCGCGCGTCGGCTATGCGTTCGTGCCAGACAGATTGGGCCGACACGGGCTTGCCAAATGCCACTCGGCTGTTGAGGCGCTTGCACATGAGCTCAAGCGCGCGTTCGGCAGCGCCAATGGAGCGCATGCAATGGTGAATGCGGCCAGGGCCAAGGCGGCCTTGGGCGATTTCGAAACCACGTCCTTCGCCCAGCAACAGGTTGCCGACTGGCACGCGCACGTTCTTGAGTTGCACCTCCATGTGTCCGTGGGGAGCATCGTCATAGCCGAAGACCGACAGGGGGCGCAGCACCGTGATGCCAGGGGTGTCGGCAGGCACCACGATCATCGACTGCTGCGAGTGGCGTGGCGCGTCCGGGTTGGTCTTTCCCATGACGATATACACCGCGCAACGTGGATCGCCGGCGCCGGACGACCACCATTTCACGCCATTGATGACGTAGTCGTCGCCATCGCGCTCGATGCTGCACTGAATGTTGGTCGCATCGGAGGAGGTCACCGCCGGTTCGGTCATCAGGAAGGCCGAGCGGATCTCGCCGCGCAATAGCGGCTCCATCCAGCGGTCTTTGATTTCTTCGCTGGCATAGCGTTCGAGCGTTTCCATGTTGCCAGTGTCGGGCGCCGAGCAGTTGAAGATCTCGGCGGCGAATGGTACGCGGCCCATGATTTCACACAACGGCGCGTACTCCAGGTTGGTCAGCCCTTCGGGGGCGCGTGCGCTGCTGGGCAGAAACAGATTCCACAAACCGGCGTCGCGGGCCTTGGGTTTGAGCTCCTCCACGATCTTGGTAGGAATCCATGCATTGCCATTTTTCCGGTTCTCTGCGATTTCGGCGTAGAAACGGCCCTCGTTGGGATAAATGTGCTCGTCCATGAAGGCCAGCAGGCGCTCTCTCATGTCCTTGACTTTGTCTGTGTAATCGAAATTCATCGTGTCTCCTTGGGTTGGCGCTGCTGTGGGATGAGCGGTGTGAAATGAAAGGGCTTAGGCGGATTGGGCAAAGCGCCAGGCGAGCTGCGCCATGGGCAGTGCACCCGCACCGGAGGAAATGGCCTGGGCACTTGATGCCGTACCGGCTTCCACACGTTTGGCGATGCCTTGCAGGATGGCCGCCAGTCGGAACATGTTGTAGGCGAGGTAGAAATTCCAGTCGCCTTTGAGTTGGTCTGGTGTGGTCAGGCCAGTGCGCTCGCAGTAGCGGGCTATGTATTCGGCTTCGGTGGGAATGCCCAGCGCCTGAACATCAAGACCGCCGATGCCGCGGAATACGCCGGGCGGAATGTGCCATGCCATGCAGTGGTAGCTGAAGTCGGCCAGGGGATGGCCCAGCGTGGAGAGCTCCCAGTCAAGCACGGCGAGCACTCGGGGATCTGTCGGGTGAAACATCAGGTTGTCGAGGCGGTAATCGCCATGCACCACCGAGACAAGCGATTCGTCCCGCGCCATGGCGGGAATGTTGGCGGGCAACCATTCCATCAGCTTGTCCATCTCGGGGATGGCTTGCGTGATGGATGCGACATATTGCTTGCTCCAGCGACCGATTTGCCGTTCGAAGTAGTTGCCGGGTTTGCCGTAGCCGTCCAGCCCGATGGCGCTGGGCTTCACGTTGTGCAGCGCAGCCATCACACGGTTCATTTCGTCATAGATGGCGCCGCGCTCAGAAGGCGTCTTGTCGGGAAGGGCCTGGTCCACATCACACGGCCTTCGACACATTGCATGACGTAGAAGGCCCGGCCGATCACCGACTCGTCTTCACACAACGCGTGCATTTTTGCCACTGGCACCCGGTGCCATCGAGTGCCTTCATGACGCGAAATTCCCGCTCGATGGCGTGGGCAGAGGGTAGCAGCTTGGCCACCGGACCCGGTTTGGCGCGCATGACATATGCCATGCCGGGTGTGACGAGTTTGTAGGTGGGGTTGGACTGGCCACCTTTGAACATCTCAACTGTCAGGGGGCCGGAGAACCCGCGGACGTTTGAGTCCATCCACCGCGACAGCGCTTGGACATCGAAGCGGTGTTGGTCCGATACGGGTTTTGTTCCGGTGAAGACGTTGGGTTCGCTCATCGTGAAGGCTGCCTCTGGTTGTGGTGAGCGCGGCCGACACCGTTGGCGACTGACCGGCAGCACACCGGTGTGTACTGTTGTTGGGAAAAGCTCAGGACTCGGCTTCGGCAATGCGCATGAGCATGTCGCGGTCGCGAATGACCAAGCCGCCTTGCTCGATGCGAATGGCCTCCTCCCGCTCCATCGATTTCAACTCCTGGTTGACCCGCTGGCGAGAGGCGCCGAGCAACTGCGCCAGCTCTTCCTGAGCCAGTTGCAGTCCAATGCGCATCTCGTTGCCGTCTGACAGGCAGGGAACCCCATAACTTCGAACCAGGTGCAGCAGCTGTTTGGCCAGACGCGCGCGAAGCGGCAGCGTGTTGAGATCTTCGACCAGACCAAAGAGCGTGCGAATACGCCGCGCCTGGAGGCGCATCAGCGCCTCGTAGAGCTCGCCATGGCTGCTGGGGATCTTCAGGAAATCGTTGCGAGAAACGCAAAGCAAGGTGGTGGCGTCGTGGGCATAGGCATCGTGGGTGCGCTGATCGCCGTCGAACATCGCCACATCGCCAAACCACACGCCGGGTTCCACATAGGTCAGCGTGATCTGTTTGCCGGAGAGCGACGTGGAGCTCACCCGCACCGCACCTTGGCCACCGCCGTCCATTCGGTCGGCGGGTCGCCCCGGGCAACGATCAGGTCGCCGTCTTTGAATCGCTTGACGTAGGCGCATCGAAGAATGTCGTGTCGCAGGGAGGGGGAAAGACTGTTGAACCAGCGACCACCGTTGATCGCCTCGCGTTCGTCCATTGTCAGAATCGGTTCGTCCATCGTCTGTCTTATGAGTGACTGGGGTGCCTTCATTGTCGCCATAGGGACCGTTGCACCTCTCAGGGTTTGCGAGAGAGTTGTCGCCTGCGTGTCCCGAAGTGGGTCGGTTGAGGCAAGCGGTGGGTGTGTGGTGCCGTCTAACGGTATCTTGGTGGGCGCTTCTCGAGGAACGCCTGTATGCCTTCACCCGCATTGGCGTGATGCAGGTTGCGCACGAAGTGATCACGTTCGGCCGCAAGGTGTTGATGCAGTGAGGCCGATTCGGCTTCACTGCACAGCTCTTTGATGCTGGCGAGCGCATTGGGCGCGCGGTTGTTCAGGCGTTCGGCGAGGCTGAGCGCTTCCTGCAAAGCCTCTCCGGCCGCACAGACGTTGTTGATCACGCCAAGCGCCATCAGCCGCGCCGCTTCAATGCGGTCACCGGCCATCAGCAATTGGGTAGCGGTGGCGCGCGGCAAGGCGCGCACGAGACTCCAACTGGCGCCACCGTCAGGCGACAGGCCCACGTTGGTATAGGCCATCACGAAGACGCTGTTGTTGGCCGCAACGATCATGTCGCAGGCCAGCGCCAGAGAGAACCCCGCACCCGCGCAAGAGCCTTCAACAGCGGCAAGCACCGGCTTTGGAAACGCCCGAATGGTCTCAATCCAGTTGTGAAGGCCTTCGATGCTTTGCGCCTGGTGTTCGGGTGGCAGGGCCCGGTTGGCTTGAAGGCGCTGCAGGTTGCCACCAGCACAGAAGTGGGCACCTTCGCCCTGAATCACGACACTGCGCACTTCGGCGCTGCCCTCAGCGACATTGAGGGCTTCAATGCCCGCTGCGTAGATGTCAGGGCCGAGGGCGTTGCGGTGATCGGGGTTGCTGATCGTAAGCACCATGGTGTGCCCATGGCTGTGGCTTTTGAGGGTGGCGGTCATGCGTGAGTCTCTGTGGTGTGGGCGGATTCAGACTTCTTCATGGGTAAGGCTCAATCCCAGTGCGCCTCGTCGGCGCAGCCAGGGAGAGGGGCGGTAGCGCGGGTCGCCATAGACTGTCTGCATGTTAAAGAGGATTTCGAGCACATTGGTTGGGCCTATGCGGTCTCCCATTGCCAATGGGCCCATTGGGTAGCCCAGGCCGAGCGTGACAGCCAGATCCAGATCTTTCGGGGTGCAGACGCCCTGCTGGCACATGTCGGCTGCGATATTGACGATGGTGGCCACGACACGCTGCGTCACGAAGCCACCGCTGTCGCGCACCACGCTCACAGCCTTGCCGTCTTTGGCGAAAAGTGCGTGGGCAGCGTCGCGCATGTCGGCTCGCGTTGCCGGGTTTGTGGCCAATACGCGTCGACGAGTGGCGGCGTCTTCCAGCATCATGTCGATGCCCATGGTGCGCGAGGCATCCAGGCGTTCGACTGCCGCCAGGGTGGTCACATCCATTCCCAACGGAGCGACAAGAATGAGCGCGGCCGACGAGGGCGCTGCCGCTGTCTCAATGCGTGCACCAAGGTCCTTGAGCAACTGATACAGCTCAGCGCGTCGTGCTGCTTTGGGTGAGACCCACACAGGAGGCAATTCCTCAACAACTGGCACATCGGGCTCGGCGGGCACCTGCGCCACACCGTCCTGGTAAGCGTAGAACCCGTCACCGACCTTTTTGCCCACCACCCCGCCTGCCAGGCGCTGTGCAGTGATCACGCTGGGACGGTAGCGGGGCTCCTCGAAGTACTGGTGGTAGATCGATTCCATGACGGGATGCGACACGTCAAGGGCAGTGAGATCCATCAGTTCGAATGGCCCCAGTTTGAAGCCCATCTGGTCTTTCAGAATGCGATCGGTGGTTGCGAAGTCCGCCACCCGCTCACCGACCAACTTGAGTGCCTCAGTGCCATATCCTCGGCCGGCGTGGTTGACGATGAACCCGGGGGTGTCTTGTGCCGACACGGGGGTGTGACCGAACTCCCTGGCGAAAACCGCAAGCTGTTCGCAGACCGTTGGTGAGGTTTTGAGTCCGGCCACCACCTCAACGACCCGCATCAGCGGGACCGGATTGAAGAAGTGAAACCCAGCCAACTGAGCGGGGCGCTGAAGCTTGGCTGCAATTGCCGTGACCGATAGCGAAGAAGTGTTGGTCGCAAGCACCGTTGAGGGTGAAACAAGCGATTCAATTTGACCAAAGAGCGCTTGTTTGACGTCAATCCGCTCCACAATTGCTTCGATAACGAGTTGGCATCCGGAGAGCCCCGTCAATTCCTTTGCTACAGACAGTCTGGCAATTTGCCGATCTTTCTGTTCAGGTGTCAACTTGCCTTTGGCTGCCAATCGGTCCCAGACTTGAGTGATGGATGCAATCGCAGCATGGGCTGCATCGGGTTGATTGTCGAACAAGAGCACAGTGCTGCCAGCCTGTGCTGCCATCTGGGCGATGCCGCGACCCATGGCGCCAGCGCCTATCACGCCGACGTTTGGGAAGGATGGAGGAACAGAAGGGGTATTTGATTGCATATGAAAGTACTATTTGGCCTGAATGGGTTCGAAGCTATGACAAAATGTTCGAACCTAAGGAAGAAGGGATTTTGACGTGCGCCTGATTTTGGTCGGCTCTATTTTGCTATCAACGGTGATGCCGAGTTCGGCCGTCTCGTTGGGCCGTCATGGAGGTGCCGCAGTAATCGGGCGTCCATTGGACGTGAGGGTCGAAGCGCTGACGGGTCCCGACGAGGTGCTTTCCGAGTCGTGCATTCGGGCGGAAGTGCAGTTTGGTGAAGCCAGACTGGCGTCCAGTGCGGTGCGAATCACACCGCAACGAAGTGCTCCCGATGCGAGCGCGTCGATACGCATTCAGACCACCGTTCCCGTCAATGAACCGGTGGTCACATTTGAGGTGAAGGCCGGTTGCGCCTCTCCATTTGTGCGCCGCTACGTGTTGTTGGCCGATCCGGCTCCAAACCCAGCCAATGCCGCCTCTGGCCCTTCTCCTGCAGCGGAGCTGGCGATCACCCGCACGTTGGAATCGTCTGCAGGTGAGGTGGCGGCGTCAACGGGATCTTCAGCCGCGTCTGCATCCGGGCCAGCACGTGAGGCAGCGCCAGTCTCGGGTGCCGCAAGCAGGGCAGACGAGGAGAAGGCTGCTGCCCCACAACGGTCCCGTGGAACGGCGACTAAGCCCGCAACGAGCGCGCCGGCTCGCCGCAGTGTCGTTCGCAAGCCGGAACCGGAAGTCCAGGCGCCAACCCCCAGATTGCAACTTGATCCCGTCGACCTCAGTTTGAGCATTGAACGGGATCCGGTGCTGCGATTGTCGCTGTCCCTGTTGAGTGAACCCACGTCTTCGGAAGAGGAGCGTGCGGCTGCAGGGCGGCTGTGGAGGGCCATCAATGCCACCCCGGAAGAGATTCTGCGTGACTCGCAGAAACTCGCTGTGCTTGAGGCCGAGTCCAAGGGCCTGCGTGAGAAAGAAGCACAAGACGAGGCCGCCATCAAGGCCATGCAGGCCGAGCTGGAACAGACACGCTACATCACTTGGTTGGCCTATCTCTTGGGGGCCTTGTTGTTGGTGTCGCTCGCGGGATTGTGGTTCTTCTGGCGCCGCAAGGAGGGGCAGACCGAGCCAAAGCGGGATGCCGCGTGGTGGGGTGGGGCCGATAAAAAGGTATTGGTGGCTGCAGCTCCCAGCGCAGGCGCAAAAGCCAGCGCACGGCGTGATCCCGTGGCAGTGGACATCGACCTCGATATGGGCCCCGAATCCGCGTTTGATGATTACGAATCATTGCACGGCCACGATTCGAGCATGCGCGCGGTGTTGCCTGTCGAAGATTCGCGTACCGAAGAGGGCAATTCGGTGCCAGGTTCTCGTTCTGTGGCCACCGAAGAGTTGTTCGATGTTCAGCAGCAAGCCGATTTCTTTGTGTCTCTGGGTGAAGCAGACAAAGCCATAGGTGTGTTGAAGAACCACCTTGTGGAAAGTCAGGAGCCCAGCGCGTTGGCCTATCTTGATCTCTTCAGGCTATACCACCAGCAAAATCGTCGGGAAGATTACGAAGAATTGCGGGAAGCCTTCAATGAACAGTTCAACGCGGGCGCGCCTCCGTTCGACGAGTATTCGGACAACAGCGTTGGCCTGGAAGGGTATGAGAGGGCATTTGGGCGTATCCAAGCTTTGTGGCCTCAACCCAAGGTGTTGGATGTGATCGAGAAGTCCATTTTCCGCGACGTCAACGACAAGGATGGAGAGGTTTTTGATCTCGAAGCCTATCGCGAACTCCTGCTGCTGCATGCGGTCGCCAAGGAAATGATCAAGCGCGACCACAAGGAAAGAAGCGCGGAAGGTGCCGAGTTCGAGCACACGGCGATCAAGCCCTTGAAGGCCGCGGCCGGGGCTTCTGCTGCTGCGAGTTCCGCGGAGAAGGGGCCCAATACCGAGCCGTTTGAAATCATGCCGCTTTCATCGCCCCGACTGGGGCTCGATGTGGATTTGGACGCATTGGCGGAGGCATCGGCTTTTGAGGCCTCATTGCCGGAGGTGGAGGGCGTTGTTGAGGCTACCTCCACAGGTGCAAAAGGGCGTTCGGGAAGCAGTGTCGCTGACGAAGGAAATCTGATCGATTTTGAGGTGATGGATTTCATGCTTCCTGATGCCGACGATCCGTTATCGAAGAAAAAGGGATGAAGGTCTGACAGCGATAGGTCTATAAAGAAAGCCGGGCTCCCGCCCGGCTTTCTTTATTGGCAGACCGTATATCTGCCATGAGCACTTTTCATTGGGCACGGTGTGTCAACGCCTGACTTGCAACGCGCCGGGGTTGACGATGTTGGTGGGCGTACCTCTCACAAAATTGACCACGTTGTCGAAAGCAGACGAGAACAGCGTTTCATAGTTGTCCTGCTCCACGTACCCGATGTGGGGTGTGCAAATGCAGTTTTCCAATCGCAACAGCGCGTGACCTTGCATGATTGGCTCGGACTCAAAGACATCGACGGCGGCCATTCCGGGGCGGCCCCGGTTCAGCGCGGCCAAAAGCGCATCCTGTTGAATCAATTCGGCTCGGGATGTGTTGACGAGCAGTGCCGTTGGTTTCATTCGGGACAGATCCTCCAGGCGCACACAAGACATGGTGTGCTCGCCAAGTCTCAGGTGAAGCGACAGCACGTCGGCATCGGCAAACAGTTCTTCGCGGCTGGTGGCCAGTTCGTATCCGTCTTCGGCCGCTTGTTGTCGGCTGTTGTCGCTGCCCCAAACGATGACCCGCATGCCGAAAGCCCTGCCATAGCCTGCCACGATTCTCCCAATGCGACCGTAGCTCCAGATACCGAGCGTCTTACCGTGCAACACGCGACCCAGGCTGAAATTGGCAGGCATGGACGATGTTTTCAACCCGGATTGCTGCCATGCGCCGTGTTTCAGACTGGCGACATACTGCGGGATGCGCCGCATGGATGCCATGATCAATGCCCAGGTGAGCTCTGCAGTCGACATGGGCGAGCTCACGCCTTCGGCAACAGCGACCCCACGTTCTGTGCAAGCAGGAACATCGATATGTGCCCCTGTGCGGCCAGTTTGAGCGATGAGCTTGAGCCTTGGAAGCTTGTCGACCAGTTGCCGCGTGATCTGCGTACGTTCCCGGATCAGCACCAACACATCTGCGTCACGCAACCGCACCGACAGTTGCCCCACGCCCTTGACGGTGTTGGTGAACACCTTGGCTGGATAGGGGTCAAGCTTCTGGGCGCAATCAAGCTTGCGGACCACATCCTGGTAGTCATCGAGAATCACAATATTCATACCATCTATTGTGCCTTCTCGATCCCAGGATCTTCGGTCGATCCGTTGCCAGCCAATCGTGTGCGGTGGGCTGGTCATCGTTTGCCATACGGGTCCGACTGCTGCGCTGATCGCCGAGCGCATGCCGAATCACTCACGCAGTCAAATGCCAACCAGGGCGGCCAAACCGGGATGGTTTGCCGAGGCGGTACCAGGGAGATTCGGGGACACCAGGGCTGCCATTGATGATGGTTGGCTCCCTTTCATTTCCGGGGGGGTTGCGTGCGCAGGGGAGCGGTGTGCGCGACGGGAGCGCTATTGCACCATGCGCTGTTCAAGCGCTGCGAGCCGCTCCAACTCTGCACAGACCTGATCGATCCTTCCCGAAAGGGCCAGACGACCGTCTTTGCGATGGGCCGTGGGGTATCGATGGCTGGCATTCCCTGGCCTAGGGTCATTGAATGGCCGAATGCTCGTGGTTGGTTGTGCCAGTTTTTGGGCAAGCGGTCTGTTCAACCCGCTGGCGATGTCTGTCGCTGAATGCCGACGCAACCAGCCAGCTTTGACGAAACGCTGCAGCAGACGGTGTCCCGGGGAGCTGGCGCGAGTGGCTGCTGGCGGTTGTGTGGGCAGCCAGCAATCGATCAGTTGCAGGGGTGCACGCCAGGTGTTGGTGGTGAAGCGGATTCCCATGATTAACTCCAGTGAAGGTGTTGAACACAGGCAGGATTGACTGGTCGTTGCCTTGCGCAGGGTTGTGCCGGTGCACAAAAGAGATGCACCATGCCAAACGCCCGCCACCTGCGAAGGCAATTCCGGTTCAACGGTGACAGTGAAGGCTTTGCGCCTGCCATGCCAACCGGTGGACTCAGATCTGGTTTTGAAAACTGTTTCGAATCAGACCCACCGCGAGACCTTCGATTTCAAAGGGTTCGCCGGGCTCAACCACGATGGTTTTGTAGTCTGGGTTTTCAGCGTGTAGCTCGATTTGATGCGGCATGCGAACAAAACGCTTGACCGTCACATCGTCTCCAAGGCGTGCCACCACAATCTGGCCGTTCTTCGCCTCCTTGGTTGAGCGAACGGCCAGCAAATCCCCGTCGATGATTCCGATGTCGCGCATGGACATGCCGCGCACCTTCAGCAGATAGTCAGGCTCTTGTTGAAATAGGCTTCGTTCGACATGGTAGGTTTGGTCAACATGCTCTTGGGCGAGAATCGGTGATCCTGCTGCGACACGCCCGATCAGGGGCAGCATGAGCTGGGAGATGCCAGGCAAAGGCAGCGGCAGCTGCCGCGAGCGGGACGCATTGATTGACTGGAGATCTTCGCTGCGGAGTCGAATGCCACGAGAGGTTCCACTGACGAGCTCAATGGCGCCTTTGCGGGCAAGTGCCTGAAGATGCTCTTCTGCCGCGTTGGCCGATTTGAACCCCAGTTCGCTGGCAATTTCGGCACGGGTTGGTGGTGAACCGGTGCGGGCAATGGCGTTCTGGATCAGTTCCAGAATCTGTTGCTGCCGGGCTGTGAGGCGGGGCGTCGGGAATGCGGAGTCGATCATGGCAACCTTTTCTGACGGGGCGTCGTTAAAGACGCTTAACGTCTGTTGGAGTACTGGATGTGCACCGATGCTGTCTGTCCATCCAGTAGCTGTGAGTTTAACCAGTTTTTGGAGTTTGGCAAGTGGACGAGAAGAATACGAGTTCGGTTCGGGTAATCCTGGGGACTGGCGGCACCATCGCGGGCCGGGCGGCCGATCCGGGTGACAACGTAGGCTATGTGGCCGGTGAGGTGGGGGTGGGTGAGTTGGTGCGGGCAGTTCCTCCCTTGCGCGGGGCAAATCTCGAGAGCGAGCAGGTTGCGCAGGTCGACAGCAAAGACATGAGCTTTGATGTTTGGAGACGTTTGGCAGACCGCGTGGCGCATCACCTCGCCCGCGAGGAGGTGTCTGGCGTGGTGGTCACCCATGGCACCGACACCTTGGAGGAAACCGCCTGGTTTCTTCATTCCGTGTTGGATCCCAAGAAGCCTGTGGTCCTTACTTGTGCCATGCGCCCCTCTACGGCGCTCGTGCCGGACGGTCCTCAGAATCTTCTGGATGCGGTCTGCGTGGCGGGCGGCGGCGGGTGGGGTGGTGTGGTGGTGGTGACGGGCGGGTTCGTGCACCGCGCCGAACATGTTTGCAAGATTCACAGCTACCGTGTCGATGCGTTTGATTCCGGGGATGCCGGTCCGGTGGCCTGCGTTGAGGAGGGCGCAGTCCGCTGGTTTCACCCCATGCCATCGTCCGTCGCGAGCGATTCACTGGTGGGCGACCGGCTGGCCTTGATCAAGGCGAATGCGTCATTGCCTGGGGTGGCCGTGGTGGTGAGCCATGCGGACGCGGATGGTCGTGTTGTGCGAGGCCTTTTGTCATTGAATCGCGCTGGGCAGAGCAACCTTGATCTGACCTGCGGCATCGTGGTTGCCTGCACCGGGAACGGCACCATACATGAGGGGCTGGCGGTGGCACTTCGAGAGGCACAGGAACAGGGGGTCAGAGTGGTGAGGGCAACACGCTGCGCCCGAGGCCGGGTGGTTGCGCACGCTGGAGACGTATTCGAAGATTCGGCCGGTTTGTCCCCTGCGAAAGCGCGCTTGTCGCTGTCGCTGTCCTTGCTGGCGGGCTGGCATTGAAACAAAAAAACCCGGCGACGCCGGGTTTTCATCGAATGGCGCTTGCGCCCTGGTGTGCTGTCCTAAAAGCAACTTGCATATGAAACCTCGCCTTCACACCCTTGGCTGCGCTGCAGATCCGCGCGATAGCACGAGCTATCACTGCGGTTTGCGCCTTGCCCTGGGCGCGAATCCATCGGTTTCATTTCATGCAACTGTTTGCGGGACAGCACACTAGCGGGAGAGGGCATCCATGGCGCGAGCGGTGATGTCTTCTACCGAGCCCATGCCGCTGATAGCGCGGTACTTGGGTGCTGCCGCGGGATCGGCTTTTGCCCACTGGCTGTAGTAGTCGACCAATGGACGCGTTTGGGCGCTGTAGACCTCTAGGCGTTTCTTGACGGTTTCTTCCTTGTCGTCGTCCCGCTGAATCAGGGGCTCACCTGTCTCGTCGTCTTTGCCTTCCACTTTGGGTGGGTTGAATTTGACATGGTAGGTGCGACCAGAGGCGGGATGCGAGCGACGACCGCTCATGCGTTCAATGATGGCATCGAACGGCACGTCAATCTCCAGCACGTAGTCGAGCTTCACGCCAGCGGCCTTCATGGCATCTGCCTGAGGGATGGTCCGTGGGAATCCGTCGAACAGAAAGCCGTTGGCGCAGTCAGGCTGGGCGATGCGCTCTTTGACGAGATTGATGATCAACTCGTCGCTTACCAGGCCACCGGCATCCATGACGCTCTTGGCCTGAAGACCCAACGGGGTGCCGGCCTTGACAGCGGCGCGCAGCATGTCGCCCGTGGAAATCTGGGGGATGTTGTATTTCTGGCAGATGAAGGTGGCCTGCGTGCCTTTGCCGGCGCCGGGTGCGCCCAACAGAATGAGTTTCATCAGTGTCCTTTTGTAGCTGTTGATTCGATTGAAGGTCGTTGTCTCGGGCGACCGTTGCCCAGGAGCATGGGCTCGGGCGCGACTGATCGAGGATAGCATGTGACTCCGCTGCGATTCTTACAACGGCGCCCGTCCAAAGCGGGGGGCAGGCAAGGCCGCTCAGGTGGCAAACAGCTGCCTGACCCTCACCAAATCGTCAGGTGTATCCACCCCTGGAGAAGGTCGTTCAAGGCTGATGTGCACCGCAATGCGCTCACCATGCCAAAGCACCCGCAGCTGCTCAAGGGACTCGGCGGTTTCGATGGGTGCTGGCGCCAAATGAGGGAACTGCTTCAGAAAGCTGACGCGGTAGGCATACAAGCCGATATGGCGCAGCGGGGCCAAGGGAAGGACGCCCTCCTCAACATTGAGCGTTGGCGGGCCCTCGCGCCAGCACGGAATGGCCGCGCGGCTGAAATACAAGGCGGTTCGACGTTTGTCCAAAACGACTTTCACGACGTTGGGATTGGTGTAGTCCGACATGTCTGCCAACGGATGCGCGGCCGTGCTCATCACACAATCCTGACGGACTTGCAACTCGTGCGCGACGGCGTTGATCAGATCCGGCTCGATCAGGGGTTCGTCCCCCTGCACGTTCACGACCAGCGCGCTTTCCTCCAGTTTGAGCAGGTCGCAGGCCTGCGCCAGTCGGTCGCTGCCACTGAGGTGATCGACGCTGGTGAGCAGTGCGCGCACGCCATGCGCCTGGCATGCGTCAACTATCCGAGGGTCATCGGCCGCAACCACACACGCTGTTGCATCGCTTTTGGCGGCCTGTCTGGCCACCCTGACCACCATGGGCAAGCCACCAATGTCGGCCAGTGGCTTGTTGGGGAGCCGGGTGGATGCCATTCGCGCCGGGATCAGCACCGTGAAGGGCTGGCGTGCGGTCATGGCGCGTGGGTTGGTGGGTTGGGCCTTGCCGCCTCTTCATCGCTTAATGTGCGAGCCTCATGCTCAAGCAAGATGGGGATGCCGTCACGAACGGGGTAGGCCAGTCGCGCACTTCGGGAGAGCAGTTCCTGGGATTCGCGGTTGAATATCAGCGGTCCTTTGGTGACCGGGCAGACCAGCAGTTCAAGCAGTTTGGTGTCCATGCCGCGATCATAGTGCGCAGGGCGGGCGCTGGATCAGCCCAGACGGAAAGATGCAAGGCGGTCGTCGATGGCCGAAAAGAACTCGGGGTCGACTTGCATCATCAGCGGCACAGCCCATATTCGGTCCATCCTGTTCGGCGCGCGTTGGCGCGCCAGCTCAAAGAGCTTGACCGCGTCCTTTTCTGTGCACAACAACGGCCCGTCCACGCTTTGCAAGATGTCGGCATAGCGCGATTCGTCCGCATGATCGGGTAGAGCGACTGCGTTGCGGATAACCACGCCGGTGGCTTCAAGCATGTCAAAAAACGCTTGTGGACGCGCGATTCCGGCCACGGCGGTCAGGTTGTCCCCTCGCATCGAGGCAAGGGGTGCACGCTCGCCAAGCGCATTCTCAACTTCGGGTGAAAGCGAACGCCGCGCGGTGAAACAGGGGATGCCGCCTGGGTTGGCGCGCTGAACTGGCGGCCAGGTGTTCGATTGTTGAAGCACAAGATCGGGTGCGAAGGTGGCCCCTGCGCTCACTGGCCACGGCTCTCGGAGCAAGCCTGCCGGCAGCAACCACCCATTGCCTGTGCCCCGGTCATCAAACACGGCAATCGCCAGGTCGCGACCGAGAGCGAGGTGCTGCAGGCCATCGTCACAGAGGATGACATCGACATTGGGGTGCGTCCGTAGCAGGGCTTTGGCGGCAGCCGACCGCTGGCGCGCAACGAATACCGGGACGTCTGCCTGGCGCCGAATAAGTGCGGGCTCATCGCCACAAGTCCCTGGGTGGGTTGAGGGCAGGACCTCCAGCGGCGACTCTCCCTCACGACCGTAGCCGCGCGAGACAACGCCTGGATGCCAGCCGCTGGATCGAAGATGTCGAATCAGCGCCAAAACAGTCGGGGTCTTTCCCGCACCACCCACGACCACATTGCCGACCACCACCACAGGCGCCTCCAGGCGCTGGACCGACATCCAGCGATGGGCATAGAGCCAGCGGCGGATGACTACCATTGCGCCATAGACCCACGCGATCGGCAGCAATGCCCGTGCCGTCGGGTTGCGCGTGCGCCAGATGGCCTGCCAGCGAGCCTGTCCTTGGTCTTGGCTCATGGCGGGCGGCGCTCCGAAATCAGATCTTTGAGCCCGAGCCTTTGCCGCCCGACTGCTGTGTGGCAAATGTGATGCGCACGAGGCCCGCTCTTCGGGCGGCATCCATGACGTTGATCACCGACTGGTGCGTCGCTGCGGCATCCGCACTGATGATGATCACGATCTCTTTGGTGTCTTGCGCCGCGCGGGATAGCGCCCGGGTGAGATCTTCGACGGTGTTGCCTTCGAGGGTCTCCTTGTTGATGGCGTATCGGCCATCGGCGCTGATGGCCACCACCACTTCCTTGGGATGGGTTTCCTGTGCCTGCGCGTCAGCCACGGGCAGATTGACCTGGAGTTGCGTGTATTTGCTGTAGGTGGTTGATAGCATCAAAAAGATGAGCACCACCAGCAAGACGTCGATGAACGGGATCAGGTTGATCTCGGGTTCGTCGCGGCTGCCTGGACGAAAGTTCATGGCGGGGGACCTATTTGCGCAGGGTAAGCAGGTGGCGAACAAACCGCTCGGAGGCAAGCTCCATGCTGAGCAGGTAATCGTCAACCCGCGCGCGGAAATAGCGCCAGAAGATCAGCGCTGGAATGGCCACGATCAGACCAAAGGCGGTGTTGTACAGCGCCACAGAGATTCCGTGGGCGAGCTCTTCCGGGTTGCCGCCGGGTGCAGCGCCCAGGTCCACGCCACTCTGGGACCCAAAAATGGAGATCATGCCAATCACCGTACCGAGCAGTCCCAACAGTGGCGCCGCCGATGCAATGGTGGCCAGCGCGCCAAGGTATCGCTGCAGCTTTGAGGCGCTTATCCGCCCGGCTCCTTCCAGCGTGGAGCGCAAGTCGGACTCACTGATCCGCGGGTTGTTGATCAGCGCACGAAAGCCGCTGGCAAGCACCTCACCGAGCGCCGAATTCTGTTCCAGGTGGTTGACAACGTCCGCCCCGGGTATGCCATTTCGCGACACCATGATGGCCTCGTCGAGCAGTTTGGGGGGGACGATCTTTGCGCTTTGCAGACTGACAAAGCGCTCAATGACGAGGGCAAGGCCCAGCACCGAACAGAGAATCAGTGGCCAGATCGGCCAGCCAGCGGCTTGTATGATGGAAAACAAATCTGGGCTCCGAGTGGGAACCACCTAGGGCGGTGGTCAAACAGCAATCACTGGAATTATGTCTCAGGCCAAGTTGGACACTTCTGGCCTGGAATCGCACCGGGTTGGTGCAAAAAAGAATCCTTGCACAGAATCTGTGGATAACTTTGTGAAGAACCTGGGTTGGCACAGCCCGATTCCCGCGTCAGGGCTGCATTTCGACAAATCGATGACAAAACAGGCAGTGCAAAACGCTTCTGAATCAATAGCTTGCAGCGCATCCCTTGGATTGAGCGGGGGCTGGGTGTGGTTGCCCAGCACTGGCGCCTGCTGTGGACACATTTGCGCTGGAGAGCGTTGTGATTGAAGGGTTTTCCAGTGAAGACGGCGATGAATCCCGGCTGGTGTGGGGTGTCGGGCCGCTGATGCGGGCCATTGCTGACTCGTTGGCTGCCCGCTTCAATCCCGTCTCTGTCCGCGGTGAAATTTCCGGGTATTCACGGGCGGCGAGCGGCCATTGTTATTTCTCCATGAAAGACGACGCCGCCCAGGTGCGATGTGCCATGTTCCGGCGGAGCGCCGAGCAGTTGAGCTTCGTGCCGCGTGACGGCCTGGTGGTGGAGGCCCGTGGCAAGCTGGATGTGTATGGACCCCGCGGCGATTTGCAGCTCATCGTCGAATCACTCAAACCTGCGGGGCAGGGTGCGCTTTTTGAGCGCTTCCTTCGTCTGAAGGCCAAGCTGGCCGAGGAGGGTCTCTTTGACGAAGGCAGAAAACGGGCGCTGTCTGCGCAGCCTCGGAGCATCGGCGTGGTGACTTCGCTGGGCGCGGCGGCTTTGCGGGACGTGGCGACCGCCTTGCGTCGCCGTGTCCCCCATATACCAGTCGTGATCTACCCGGCAGCAGTGCAGGGGGGGCAGGCGCCGGGGGAGCTTTGCGCAGCCTTGCGAACAGCCTACCGGCGACATGTGGCTCACGGGGAGAGCGATGTGCTGCTGCTGGTGAGGGGTGGGGGGTCGCTGGAAGACCTTTGGAGCTTCAACGATGAAAACCTGGTCCGGTTGATCACGCAGGCCCCCATGCCGGTGGTTTGTGGGGTGGGGCATGAAACCGACTTCACCTTGGCCGATTTCGCTGCAGATCTGCGTGCACCCACGCCCACGGCCGCCGCCGAGATGTGTTCGCCCAGCCGCGAGAGCCGTCTTGGCGAGCTGATTTACCTGCAGGAGCGGTTGGGTGGGGCGGCGCTGGAAGCACTGGATCAACGCGCGCAGCGGCTGGATCATCTGGCTCAGCGCTTGGGGAGACCTTCCGGACGGGTGCACGCTGCACGTCAGCGCCTGCAAGTCATCGAGCACCGGCTTGAGCGCGGGTTGGCTTTGACCTCCCAGGTCCAGTCCAGGCGCCTCGATGCGCTGGATAGGGCGCTTGCCCACGGGGTTGACCGCCTCATGACCTCGCGAGGGCAACGGCTGTCGCAGTTGGCCAGCGCCTTGGCCCTGCTGGATCCCCAACTTGTTCTTGAACGAGGTTATGCCTTGATGACCAACGAACGGGGCGAGTTGGTGAGTCACGCATCGCAGACGACAGTGGGCGAAGTGCTCCGAGCGCGGGTTCAGGATGGCGAGATCGACGTGGCTGTTGCCGCCGTGCATCAAAGCCCCTGAATGCACGCAGTGAATACGCATGCCTACAATGTGTGGCTGAACAAATGAGCCCGCAAAGGGCTTGCGTCCTGAAACCCAACGAAAGAGGATCTCCATGGAACACACCCTGCCCGCCCTGCCTTACGCGATCGACGCCCTCGCGCCCCATTATTCCCAGGAAACGCTGGAGTTTCACCACGGCAAGCACCACAACGCTTATGTGGTCAACCTGAACAACCTGCAAAAAGGGACCGAGTTCGAAAGCATGGACCTGGAGTCCATCGTGAAGAAGTCCAGCGGCGGTATCTACAACAACGCAGCGCAGATCTGGAACCACACCTTCTTCTGGAATTGCATGAAGCCAAATGGTGGTGGCGAGCCGTCAGGTGCGTTGGCGACGGCCATCAACGCCAAATTTGGCAGCTACGCTGCCTTCAAAGAAGCTTTCGTCAAGAGCGCGGTTGGCAACTTCGGTTCCGGATGGACCTGGCTGGTGAAGAAAGCCGACGGATCGGTGGACATTGTGAATACCGGTGCGGCAGGCACGCCCCTCACGACTGAAGACAAGGCGCTGCTGACGGTGGACGTGTGGGAACACGCTTACTACATCGACTACCGCAACGCCCGTCCGAAGTTTGTTGAGACCTTCCTAGACAAACTGGTGAACTGGTCCTTTGCTGAAGCCAATTTCGCCTGATCGCTGATGGCTTGAATTCCAAGGCCCGGAGGCATTGCCTTCGGGCCTTTTTCAATTGGCTCGCTGATGTCGGGCACTTCAGCGTGTGTCACGCACCAACAAAACGCAGAAAGTTTGGCCAAATTTTCACTATGTGAGATAGCGCTTCAAAAAATGAACTTTGGGTCAGACCTGAGAAAGCAAAATCTCCCATCATCCGACCTTGTCGCCATCCCCCGTTGGCACGACTGGATTTTCATAACGATTGACGGAGCAAACCCATGAGCACGAAGCAACCCACCATCATCTATACGTTGACCGATGAAGCGCCTTTTCTGGCGACCCGAGGCTTCCTGCCCATCATCGAAGCGTTTACTGCGCCAGCAGGCGTGAATGTTGAGACGAGTGACATTTCAGTGGCCGCTCGTGTTCTCGCGGCTTTTCCCGAGTATTTGAAGGAAGAGCAGCGCGTGCCTGACAACCTGGCAGCTCTCGGCAAACTCACGCTTCAGCCTGATGCGAACATCATCAAGTTGCCAAACATCAGCGCTTCGGTGTCTCAGTTGGTCAACGCGATCAAAGAGCTGCAAAGCAAAGGCTATGCGCTGCCAGACTTCCCCGAGTCGCCGAAAACCGAGGAAGAAAGCAATCCGTGCACGCTATGCCAAGTGCATCGGCAGTGCAGTGAAGTGCTGCGCGAAGGCAACTCCGACCGCCGTGCACCACGGGCAGTGAAAGAATACGCCCGCAAGAACCCGCATTCAATGGCGCCATGGAGCCAGGCATCGCGCACCCATGTGTCCCATATGCACCATGGCGACTTCTACCACGGCGAGAAGTCCATGACTTTGGACAAAGCGCGCGATGTCAAGATGGAACTCATCACCAAGAGTGGCAAGACCATTGTGCTCAAGGAGAAGGTGTCGCTGCAGGACCGCGAGGTCATCGACAGCATGTACATGAGCAAAAAGGCTTTGCTGGCGTTCTATGAAAAGGAAATCCAGGACGCCTATGACACCGGCGTGATGTTCTCGCTGCACGTGAAAGCGACCATGATGAAGGTGTCCCATCCCATTGTGTTCGGTCACTGCGTGAAGATTTTCTACAAGAAGGCGTTCGAGAAACACGCCAAACTGTTTGAAGAGCTGGGCGTGAATGTGAACAACGGGATGGTCAACTTGTATGACAAGCTTGCCACCTTGCCCCAGTCTCAGCGCGAAGAGGTGATTGCAGATCTGCATGCCTGCCACGAAGGACGCCCAGAGCTGGCGATGGTGGACTCTGCCAAGGGGATCACGAACTTCCATTCTCCCAACGACGTGATTGTGGACGCCTCCATGCCCGCCATGATCCGCAACGGCGGCAAGATGTGGGGTGCCGATGGCCGGCTGAAAGATGTCAAGGCGGTCATGCCTGAGTCGACCTTCGCGCGCATCTATCAGGAGATGATCAATTTCTGCAAATGGCATGGAGCCTTCGACCCCAAGACCATGGGAACGGTGCCCAATGTGGGCCTGATGGCTCAACAGGCAGAAGAGTATGGATCTCACGACAAGACCTTCGAGATTCCCGAAGACGGCACGGCCAACATCACCGACTTGGCCACTGGCGAGGTGTTGTTGAGCGAAGAGGTCGAGGCTGGCGATATCTGGCGCATGTGCCAAGTCAAAGATGCGGCCATTCGTGACTGGGTGAAGCTCGCGGTGACCCGTGCGCGCAACTCCGGCATGCCCGTGGTGTTCTGGCTCGATGCCTACCGTCCTCACGAGGCACAACTGATCACCAAGGTGAAGATGTACCTGCACGAGCACAATACCGCCGGGCTGGACATCCAGATCATGAGCCAGGTGCGTGCGATGCGCTACACCTTGGAGCGCGTGGTGCGCGGGATGGACACCATCAGCGCCACGGGGAACATTCTTCGCGATTACCTGACCGATTTGTTCCCCATCATGGAACTGGGCACCAGCGCCAAGATGCTGTCCATCGTGCCTCTGATGGCCGGCGGCGGCATGTACGAAACCGGTGCTGGTGGCTCGGCGCCGAAGCATGTGCAGCAATTGGTGGAGGAGAACCACTTGCGCTGGGATTCGCTGGGTGAGTTTCTGGCGCTGGCCGTGTCGCTGGAGGACCTTGGGCGCAAGACGGGCAACCAAAGGGCTGCGATTCTCTCCAAGACACTGGATGCGGCCACGGGCCAACTCTTGGACAACACCAAGAATCCGTCGCCCAAGACCGGCCAGCTGGACAACCGCGGTAGCCAGTTCTACCTCGCGATGTACTGGGCTCAAGCGCTGGCCGCGCAAACCGACGATGCCGAATTGGCCAAGCAGTTTGCTCCGCTGGCCAAGCAGTTGACCGACAACGAGGCGAAGATCGTCAAAGAACTGGCCGATGTACAGGGCAAGGCTGTGGATATCGGTGGTTACTACTGGCCAGACTTGAACAAGCTGGATCAAGTCATGCGCCCAAGCGCCACGCTGAATGCGGTGCTCGCAAGCGTCAAGAAGGCCTGATGCTGGGTACGATGACCCAAAAGAACAGAAAAGGGGGCGGGGCCCCCTTTTTTTATGGTTGGCGGGTGAGTCCGCCGAGTTGAACGCCGGCCTTGAGTCCCCGTTTCGCAAACCAGCCCTGGTTCATCTCCAGGACATACCTCACAGGTTCTGCGGAGCAGTGGGAGTCGGTGGTTTGGGGCTTCATGTCAACCAGGTTGACCACCCGACCGTCATCGGCCACAAAGGCTGCCGTCAAGGGGAGCAGCGTGTTTTTCATCCAGAAACACTGTGTGGCCCTCTCTTCGAAGATGAAGAGCATGCCCTCGTGGGCCGGCATCTCCTGGCGAAACATCAGTCCGACTTGGCGCTGTTCAGGCGTTTGGGCCACTTGGGCGTCGATCAGGTACATGCCCGCCGAGAGCTTGACCCGGGGCAGGTTCATCTGGGGCTTGTCTTGGGCTAGGGCGGGCGAAACCAAGGTGACAAAGAGGATGCTGAAAAGCAGGCGCATAGGGTTTGGGCACAAAGGGCTGAGACTAGAATGATTTGGACAACCCCGATCGCCTCCAAGAGCTTGACGGGTCATCCTTTCCACATGGTATCGAATCCGGAGACCAGTATCGATGTATCAGCACATTCAGGTGCCCCAGAAGGGGCAGAAAATCACCGTCAATGCCGACATGTCGCTGAACGTGCCAGACGAACCGATCATCCCCTACATCGAAGGCGATGGAACCGGTTTTGATATCACGCCTGTCATGCTCAAGGTGGTGAACGCAGCGGTTGAGAAAGCCTATGGAGGCCAGCGAAAGATCCACTGGATGGAAGTGTTCGCCGGGGAGAGGTCCACCCAGGTGTATGGCCCCGACGTGTGGTTGCCCGAAGAGACGCTCGCTGCTTTGCGCGAGTATGTGGTGTCGATCAAGGGCCCTCTGACCACGCCGGTGGGCGGGGGGATCAGGTCACTCAATGTGGCGTTGCGCCAGGAGCTTGATCTGTATGTTTGCCTTCGGCCCGTCCAGTACTTCAAGGGCGTGCCTTCGCCTGTCAAGGAGCCGCAGAAGGTCAATATGGTGATCTTCCGTGAGAATTCTGAGGACATTTATGCGGGCATTGAATACGAGGCTGAGTCTGACAAAGCCCGCAAATTGATCAAGTTCTTGCAAGAAGAAATGGGTGTGACCAAGATCCGTTTTCCCAACACTTCCGGTATTGGTGTCAAACCGGTGAGCCGGGAGGGCACGGAGCGGCTGATGCGCAAGGCCATTCAATACGCCATCGACAATGACAAGCCCAGTGTGACCGTTGTGCACAAGGGCAATATCATGAAGTACACGGAAGGGGGGTTCCGCGATTGGGCCTATGCGCTTGCCCAAAAAGAGTTCGGTGCACAACTGGTGGATGGCGGACCGTGGTGCAAGTTCAAGAACCCGAAGACGGGTCGGGAGATCACGATCAAGGACAGCATTGCCGATGCCTTCTTGCAGCAGATTCTGCTTCGACCTGCAGAGTATTCGGTGGTCGCGACGCTCAATCTCAACGGGGACTACATCTCGGATGCGTTGGCCGCTCAGGTTGGCGGAATCGGTATCGCGCCGGGTGCCAACCTGTCGGATTCGGTGGCCTGTTTCGAGGCAACCCATGGTACGGCGCCAAAATATGCTGGCAAGGATTATGTGAATCCGGGCTCGGAGATCCTGTCCGCCGAGATGATGCTGCGCCACATGGGGTGGGTGGAGGCCGCCGATCTCATCATCAGCTCCATTGAGAAGGCCATTCTGTCCAAACGTGTGACCTACGACTTTGCGCGCTTGATGGAGGGAGCTACCCAGGTGAGCTGTTCGGGTTTTGGCGACGAGATGATTGCTCAGATGTAGTCTGCCCGGTCCCGCGATCGCTCAGCCTTTCAGGGCGGGAAATTTGCACGAAATGCGCGATAAACCGCCAGGAAGTTCGCTTCCTCGGCGGTTTCGTTTTGCGCGTTGAACGCACAATGGGCCATGCGTTATCCACCTGCCGGGTCAGCACATTTCGACAGAGTTCAGCGGTCCCCAAACGGGTGTCCGGGTTTCCAGAAGGTTTTCTTCGAGGCAGGACGCGCGAAGGGCGCGCGAGCACCGCTAGAATGTTTTTCATGGCCACCCAGAACCCCAAGAAGCCGGAAATGCCGGTTGCACCGCCGTCCGTCGGCAACGACGACTCGGTCGTGCTTGAGCGCCGTACTCAGCGAACAAAGCCGCCTCAGATGTACCAGGTGGTCTTGCTCAACGACGACTTCACGCCCATGGAGTTTGTGGTGCAGGTGATTCAGGAATTTTTCAATAAAGACCGGGAGTCTGCGACACAGATCATGTTGAAGATTCACCTCGAAGGGAAAGGAATTTGTGGTGTCTATACCCGCGATGTTGCGTCCACCAAGGTCGAGCAGGTGTCCCAGGCAGCGCGCAATGCGGGCCATCCACTGCAATGCTTGAGTGAACCGGTTGAATAAATGCGTTTGCACCCCAACTGATGGTCTCTTCCGTCGAAATCCGCCGACCTGCGCTCACGTAGCAGAACCTTCAACAGAACCAAGGAAGTGTCCATGATTGCCCAGGAACTTGAAGTCAGCTTGCATATGGCCTTTGTAGAGGCCCGGCAACAACGACACGAATTCATTACAGTCGAGCACCTTTTGCTCGCCTTGCTCGATAACCCCAGTGCTGCAGAAGTGCTGCGCGCCTGCTCGGCAAATGTGGATGATCTGCGCAAGTCGCTCACCAATTTCATCACCGACAACACGCCGCAGGTGGCCGGGTCTGATGAGGTGGACACGCAGCCTACGCTGGGCTTCCAGCGAGTGATTCAGCGAGCCATCATGCACGTGCAATCCACGGGCAATGGCAAGAAGGAAGTCACTGGTGCCAATGTGCTCGTGGCCATCTTCGGAGAGAAGGATTCTCACGCGGTTTATTACCTGCACCAGCAAGGGGTGACCCGACTCGATGTGGTGAATTTCATTGCCCACGGCATCCGCAAGAGCGACCCGCCGGAAGCCGCCAAGCCTGGCGAGAGTGCCAGCGAGAACGAAGAGGCAGCCGATCCGAAATCCAATGAGAAGGCCTCACCGCTTGAGCAGTTCACCCAGAACCTCAATCAAATGGCGAAAGATGGCAAGATCGACCCGCTGATCGGTCGAGAGTACGAGGTTGAGCGCGTTATCCAGATTTTGTGCCGCCGTCGGAAAAACAACCCCTTGCTGGTGGGTGAGGCCGGCGTGGGCAAGACAGCGATAGCGGAAGGCTTGGCGTGGCGCATCACCCAAGGTGATGTGCCCGAGATCCTGACCGAGTCCAACGTGTATTCCCTCGATATGGGCGCATTGCTGGCTGGCACCAAATACCGGGGCGATTTCGAGCAGCGCCTGAAGGGCGTCCTCAAGTCGCTTCGGGACAAACCCAATGCGGTGTTGTTCATCGATGAAATTCACACCCTGATCGGGGCCGGTGCGGCATCCGGGGGCACACTCGATGCGTCCAACCTTTTGAAACCCGCTTTGTCCAGCGGTCAGCTCAAGTGCATCGGTGCCACGACATTCACCGAGTACCGTGGCATCTTCGAAAAAGACGCGGCGCTGTCCCGTCGCTTCCAAAAAGTCGATGTGGTGGAGCCAACCGTGCAAGAAACGGTGGACATTCTCAAGGGCCTGAAGTCTCGTTTTGAAGAGCACCACAATGTGAAATACGCACTTGCGGCCTTGCAGGCCGCTGCCGAGCTCAGCGCCAAGTACATCAATGACCGCCACCTGCCCGACAAAGCCATTGATGTGATCGATGAGGCGGGCGCGGCCCAGCGCATTCTGCCCGCTTCCAAGCGCAAGAAGACCATCAGCAAGTCTGAGGTCGAAGAGATCGTGGCAAAGATTGCCCGTATTCCGCCTGCCAATGTGTCCAACGACGACCGAAGCAAGTTGCAGACGCTGGAGCGTGACCTCAAGAGCGTGGTGTTCGGCCAGGACAAGGCTTTGGAAGTGCTTTCAGCCAGTGTCAAGATGGCCCGTTCCGGGCTTGGCCGAGCCGACAAGCCCATCGGGGCATTCCTGTTCAGTGGGCCAACTGGCGTGGGCAAGACGGAGGCGGCCAAGCAACTCGCGTACATCATGGGCATTGACCTCATGCGCTTTGACATGTCGGAGTACATGGAGCGTCACGCCGTCAGCCGCCTGATTGGTGCGCCTCCGGGCTACGTCGGATTTGATCAGGGTGGCTTGTTGACCGAAGCGATCACCAAGAAGCCTCACTGCGTGCTGCTGCTCGATGAAATCGAAAAGGCGCACCCTGACATTTTCAACGTGCTGCTGCAGGTCATGGACCATGGGACGCTGACCGACAACAATGGGCGCAAGGCCGACTTCCGCAACGTCATCATCATCATGACGACCAATGCGGGCGCGGAAACCATGAACAAGGCGACCATTGGCTTCACAAATCCGCGAGAAGCGGGGGACGAAATGGCCGATATCAAGCGGTTGTTCACGCCTGAGTTCCGCAACCGTCTGGATGCCATCGTGGGCTTCAAAGCCCTGGATGAGAATGTCATCATGCGGGTGGTCGACAAGTTCCTGCTCCAGCTTGAGGGTCAGTTGGCAGAGAAGAAGGTTGAGGTCACGTTCACCGATGCTTTGCGCAAACACCTCGCCAAGAAGGGCTTTGACCCGCTGATGGGTGCGCGTCCGATGCAACGGTTGATTCAAGACACCATTCGCCGTGCCTTGGCCGACGAATTGCTCTTTGGCCGGCTGGTTGATGGTGGACGTCTGACGGTTGGCCTGGAGAACAAGACCGACGAGAAGGGCGTCGAGACGCCCGAGGTCACACTGGATATTCAGCCCCTGCCGAAGAAAGAGGGGAAATCCAAACCGACCACCGAGGCCGCCTCAGCGGACTGATGGCGTGGAAAAAAAAGCCCGGGAAGTTCTCCCGGGCTTTTTTTTAGTTCGTTCGCAGGCCGAGCACGGCGCTCGCCCACCGGTTGCCAATCTTGCTCTCACCGCTGGGGGCAGGGTGCACGCCGTCGTAGTTGTCTGCTGTGCTGTATCCGCTGGCTTGGTCCACAACGATGACCGGCGAGGTCGCAGAGTTCAGTTTGCTTGCAATGCTGTCGATTTGCCGGTTCAGTGCCGCTGTACCCGCGGTGTTGGGTGTGGCCGGGACGATCTTGGCGAGCAGGATGTACATATTGGATTTTCCGCTGCGAAGCGATCCGACGAGACTGCTGATCTCTGCTGCAATACCCGAGGCGCCCTGGCCCGCCAAAACATCGTTCGTGCCGATGTGGATCAGCACGATGTCGGGTTGGGCTGCTGCAGCACTTGAGGCTGCCAGCGGAATGACTTCATTGACGTGGTAGTCCCAATACCCCTCGTGATCCAGGTCGAAGTCGCCGTTGGGCGGCGATTTTGATGGGCTGTTGCGGTATCCGGATGACACCCCGTATTTGGTGCCAACCAGATCGACGTTGCACCCGGCAGCCTGAAGGCGTTGCCACAGGACCCGTCGGTAGGTGTTGTGGCCAGCTTCGCCCTCGGTGATGGAGTCACCAAAGGGCATGATGCGCAGTGCTCCGCCACTCAGTCCGCAGCTTGCCACCCGGGTGGCGGAGGTGGCGCCGTCAACAGCACCGTCATTGCCACCGCCTCCCCCGCATGCGGCCAGCACCGCCGTCGCCAGTAGCGCGGCATGCAGGCGTGCGCGGCGATGCCAGAGACGCAGGGACGAATCAGTTGGGATCTGGTGTGGGGCTGTGGGCGAATGCAGTGTCTTCATTGTTTGAGGTAGGCGGCTCGCACCGCTTCAAGTCGTTGGCGATTGGCTGAAAAGTCTTTTCTTCCCAGGCGGCTGGCGCTTCGAACGTCAATCGCCTGTTTGGACGGGTTGACCCAGAACTCCAGATCATCGGTGAACTTCAGCCAGCGTGTTTGAGCTTGCGCGTAGATATAGTCGGGGCGCTGCTCGATCACCGTCACCCCCGGTACTGCTCGCAAGGTTCTGGACAAGGCTTCCATGCTGATTTGTGGATCTTTCTGAACCAGGGGCAGAGGATCGATGGAGGCATAGGTCGCCTGGGGGTGGTTGGGGTAGAGATCTGCCTGGCTGGACACACTGTTTGGGGTGTCTGACAGCCGTTTGAGGCGGCCATCTGTGATTCCCAAGTCGCCGGGGTGCTGGCCTTGGAGCATGCCGAGCTGCCCCGCCAGGAGCAACAACAAGGCCAGTGCCAAAGCGATGAGCAACAAGGTTTTGAGCATCTTCGTGACCACTTTCAACGCTTGCCGCCGAGCAGGCCACCCAGGATGCCTCTGACAAGTTGTCGTCCCAGTCCGCTTGCCACACTTCGTGCGGCTGTCTTGGCCATGGTCTGCACCAATCCGTCGTACTGGCCACCACGGGGGCCCGTGCGCCCAAACAACGCTTCATTCACCATGGCGCCCAATCCCCCACTGGTGGCTTCCTGGGTGGATTTGGCCCCGCCGGGTATGTGAGGGGTCTTGGGTGCAGCAGAGGTTTGTGCCTGCGCCTGATTGGCTTCTGTTCGGGCATTGAAAATCTCGTAGGCACTCTCGCGATCGACGGCTTTCTCATAGACGCCGGCCACCAGCGACCCGGTGAGCAATGCTTGTCGCTGCGCCACTGTGATTGGCCCGAGTTGGCTCCCCGGCGGAATCACAAAGACCTGCTCGGTCTCTGTGGGGCGACCCTTTGCGTCCAGGAAACTGATCAGCGCCTCGCCCACGGCCAGCTCGGTGATCGCTGCTTCGATGTCCAAGCCCGCTTTCGGGCGCATGGTTTCTGCCGTTGCCTTTACCGCCTTCTGGTCTCTTGGCGTGAAGGCTCGCAGGGCGTGTTGCACCCGGTTTCCGAGCTGACCCAGCACGCTGTCGGGCACATCGAGTGGGTTCTGTGTCACGAAGTACACACCGACGCCCTTGGAGCGCACGAGCCGAACCACCAGCTCGATGCGTTCGATCAAAACCTTGGGGGCGTCATTGAACAAGAGATGTGCTTCGTCAAAGAAGAAGACCAGTTTGGGCTTTTCCGGGTCTCCGATCTCAGGGAGCATCTCAAAGAGCTCTGAAAGCATCCACAGCAGAAAAGTTGCGTACAGGCGTGGCGCATTCATCAGCTTGTCTGCCGCCAGTATGTTGATGACTCCTTTGCCGCCCACCGTCTGCATGAAATCGCTGATGTTGAGCATGGGCTCGCCAAAGAACCGGTCGCCACCCTGTTGTTCGATCTGCATCAGGCCGCGCTGGATGGCGCCGATGCTGGCGGAGCTTATGTTTCCGTATTCGGTCGTGAACTGCTTGGCGTTGTCGCCAATGTGTTGCAGCATGGCTCGAAGGTCTTTCATGTCGAGCAGCAACAGACCGTTGTCGTCGGCGAACTTGAAGACCAGGTTGAGTACGCCAGATTGGGTGTCGTTGAGATCGAGCATGCGCGACAGCAGGAGTGGCCCCATGTCGCTGACGGTGGCCCGAACCGGGTGGCCTTGCTCTCCAAACACATCCCAGAGGGTCGTGGGGCAGGCGTGCGGATCTGGCAGCTCGATGCCACGGTCTTTCAATATGGCAGTGATCTTTTCGCCAAAACTGCCAGTCTGACTGATGCCAGTCAGGTCGCCTTTGACATCGGCCATGAAGACAGGCACACCGATCTTTGAGAATTGCTCCGCGAGCGCTTGCAACGTCACGGTTTTGCCGGTGCCGGTTGCCCCGGTGATCAGGCCATGGCGGTTGGCCAGGCTGGGGAGCAGGAGGCATTGGACGGTCTTGTTCTTGGCAATCAACATCGGTTCGGCCATGGCGCTCATCCTTCGCGGGTGGGTGGGGACGTAAAATCGAGAGCTATTAGACCAAATTCCGGTCAATCAAAAGGACTCTTTCGTGGCTGGACACAGCAAATGGGCCAATATTCAACACCGCAAAGGCCGTCAAGATGAAAAGCGGGGCAAGATCTGGACGCGGGTGATCCGCGAAATCACGGTGGCCGCGCGCACGGGAGGCGGGGATCCGTCGATGAACCCGCGATTGCGCCTGGCCATTGAAAAGGCCAAGGCGGCCAACATGCCGGCCGACCGTATCAAGTACAACGTGGACAAGGCCTCTGGCAATCTTGAAGGGCAGGCACTGGAGGAGATCCGCTACGAAGGCTATGGCATCGGCGGCGCCGCCATCATCGTGGACACCATGACCGACAACAAGGTGCGCACAGTGGCAGAAGTGCGCCATGCTTTCAGCAAGTATGGCGGAAATCTTGGCACCGATGGCTCCGTGGCGTTTCAGTTCAATCATTGCGGGCAGATCATTTTTGCGCCCGGGACGTCTGAAGAGCAAGTGATGGAGGTCGCGTTGGAGGCGGGCGCCGAGGATGTGGTAGCCGATGACGACGGCGCCATTGAGGTGTTGACCAGCCCTGGCGAGTTCGAGGGGGTCAAAGCCGCGCTTGAGGCGGTCGGCCTGAACCCGGAAATGGCTGAAGTGACCATGCGTGCGGAGAACAACATCGACTTGGAAGGCGAAGACGCGGAGCGCATGCAAAAGCTGCTGGATGTGCTGGAGGACCTCGACGATGTGCAAGAGGTTTTCCACAACGCGAACCTCTGACAGCGCCACAGATGTTGTCTAGGCCTGGTGAGCTGCAAACCGCCGAACGCCACGGGGCATGCCCACCGGCTGGGTGTGCGCGGATCCAGCAAGTGTTTTTTCTGATTTGGAGTTTGATGTGAAGGTGTTGGTGATTGGCGGGGGTGGTCGGGAGCACGCGCTGGCGTGGAAGTTGAAACAGTCTTCCGGGGTTGACCAGGTCTTTGTTGCGCCAGGCAATGCGGGAACGGCCCGCGACGCGCAGTTGGTCAATCTGCCTATCACGGACAAGGTGGCTTTGCGCGAATGGGCGATAGCTGAAGGGGTCGGCCTGACGGTGGTGGGACCTGAGGGGCCTTTGGCTGCTGGTGTGGTGGACGAGTTTCGCGCTCATGGGCTGGCCATTTTCGGTCCGACCCAGGCGGCCGCCCAACTGGAGAGCTCCAAGGCCTTCTCGAAGGCTTTCATGAAGCGCCACGGCATCCCGACCGCTGAGTACGAAGCGTTCACCGATCCCGAGCAGGCCCATGCCTATGTCGAAGCCAGGGGAGCGCCCATCGTTGTCAAGGCCGACGGACTGGCTGCAGGCAAGGGTGTGGTTGTCGCGATGACGGTGGCCGAGGCCCATGAGGCGATCGACTTCATGCTGGTGGACAACACGTTGGGCGTGGCCCACAACGCCGGCGGTGCGCGGGTGGTCATTGAAGAGTTTCTGTCGGGTGAAGAGGCGAGCTTCATCGTGTTGTCCGATGGCGTACATGCTTTGCCGTTGGCCACCAGCCAGGACCACAAGCGGCTGCTCGATGGCGATGTCGGGCCGAATACGGGAGGCATGGGGGCCTACTCCCCGGCGCCGGTGGTGACTCCCGAGGTGCACCAGCGTGCCATGGATGAGGTCGTCTTGCCGACACTTCGCGGAATGGCAGCCGATGGCATTCCGTTTACCGGGTTTCTCTACGCGGGGTTGATGATCACGCCGGACGGGAAGGTCAAGACGCTGGAGTTCAATGCCCGGATGGGCGACCCGGAAACCCAGCCCATCCTCATGCGCCTGCAAAGCGACCTCGCGCAGGTTCTTCTGGCTGGTACACGCGAAGAGCTCGATCAGGTGGATCTGCAATGGGACTCTCGCGTTTCCCTGGGGGTGGTGATGGCTTCCGCCGGTTATCCCATGCAACCGCGCAAGGGCGATGTGATTGCCGGACTGCCGTCTGACGCTGCCGATGCAATGGTGTTTCATGCGGGCACGGCCAACAATGAGCAAGGGGCGGTGGCGGTCTCTGGCGGGCGCGTATTGTGTGTGACGGCGCTGGCTGATACGGTCCCGGCGGCCCGGCAAAGGGCCTACGAACTGGCCAACCAGATCCACTTCGACGGTGTGCAATACCGGCGCGACATTGGCCATCGGGCTGTTTGAGGTACCACGACGAGATGACCCAAAACACCACCGAAGTCCGCCAATACCTGACATCGCTTCAGGATCGAATCACGTCCACCGTGGCGGTGGTTGATGGCACACCGTTTTTGGTTGACCGCTGGAAAAAGCCCAAAGGAGATGCACTCCAGGGTGAAGGTGTCACCCAGATTCTTGAGGGTGGCTCAGTGTTCGAGCGGGCCGGGTGCGGGTTTTCGCATGTGACAGGCCCTGCATTGCCGCCTTCGGCCACACAGCATCGCCCTGAACTTGCCGGAGCGCCGTTTGAGGCAATGGGGGTATCGCTGGTCTTTCATCCCCGCAACCCCTTTGTTCCCACGGTGCACATGAATGTGCGCATGATCGCCGCCAAACCCTCAAAAGGCCCCATGGTTTGCTGGTTTGGCGGTGGGATGGACCTGACGCCCTACTACGGGTTCGATGAGGACGCTGTGCATTTTCATCGGACCTGCCAAATGGCCTTGGATCCGTTTGGTGTAGACAAGTACCCCCGTTTCAAGAAGTGGTGTGACGAGTACTTTTATTTGAAGCACAGAGATGAACAGCGTGGTGTGGGCGGAGTGTTCTTTGATGATTTCTCGGAGTTGGGGCAAACGGGCAGTTTTGCCATGATGCGTTCGGTGGGTGATGCCTTTCTGGATGCGTACCTCCCCATCGTTGACCGGCGCAAAGACATGAGCTACACGCCGGGTGAGCGAGAGTTTCAGCTCTATCGGCGAGGGCGGTATGTCGAGTTCAACCTGGTTTGGGACCGGGGAACGCACTTTGGCCTGCAGTCTGGTGGGCGCAGTGAGTCGATTCTGCTGTCGATGCCGCCGTTGGTGAGTTGGTCCTATCAGCGCGAGTGTCAGCCCGGATCACCCGAGGCACGTCTGACCAGTGATTTTCTGGTTCGCAAGGATTGGGTTTGAGCGTTATTTCGACGGTGTCCGTCGAGGCAGGTGGTGCCGCAGGGCATTGCCTGCCGTTGGTCCACCGAATAGGTATCTTTGGCGGTGCCTTTGATCCGCCACACATGGGACACCACGCACTGGCGGCGTCAGCGCTGGAGCAGTTGGGCCTTGATGCGTTGCATATATTGCCCACGGGCCAAGCATGGCACAAGTCCCGGTCGTTGACGGCAGCCAAGCACCGTGTCGCGATGTGCGAACTTGCATTTGAAGATTTGCCCAAGGTGCTGGTCGATACGCGTGAAATCGAACGCCAAGGTGCGAGCTATACCATCGATACCCTGCTTGAGTTGCGCGAAGAGTATCCGGGTGTGGCGATGTATCTGATCATCGGTGCAGACCAGTTGCTGGCTTTCAAGCATTGGGTGCGCTGGCCCGAAATTCTGGCGTTGGCGACGTTGGCGGTGGCGCAGCGATCGCCCCAGGGTGCCATCCAAGCCGGTGCAACGCTGGGCGCGGCGGCCGACTTGTCGGCGGTGGATGTGCCATTTGTGCCCCTCAAGATGGCATTGCACAGCGTCAGTGCGACCACCATCCGGGCCAGGCTGTCATCTGCCAACCGCGGCGACGCCGACATCAACGATTTGCTGTCAATGGACGTGGCAAGCTATATTTCAACCCATTCCCTTTACCAAGACCCTAAATGACCAGCGAAACCGCCGCCAAGAAAGACATTCAAAAACTCCAGCGCGCCATCGTCGATGGATTGGAGGATGTCAAAGCACAGGACATCGTTGTGTTCGATACCGAGGCCTTGTCTCCGCTGTTCGAGCGGGTGATCGTGGCCAGCGGCACCTCCAACCGGCAGACCAAGGCACTGGCGGCGAGCGTGCGCGATGCCGTGAGGGACGCCGGATTTGAGAAGCCTCGAATCGAGGGCGAAGACAATGGTGAATGGATCATCGTCGATTGCGGTTCGGCTGTGGCCCACGTGATGCAGCCGGTGATCCGTCAGTACTACCGTCTGGAAGAGATTTGGGGTGAGAAGCCTGTGCGCCTGAAGTTTGGTGCGGCCAAGCCGGCCAAGACCGCAGCGAAGGACGCGCCGAAGAAGGCAGCCAAGAAGGCTGGTTCGAAAGCGGCTGGAGAGGTCGCGCCCGTGTCCGCCAAAGCCGTGGCGAGCAAGGCTGCCAAATCGGCCTCCAAGGCCCTGTCTGCCAAGACTGCCTCCAAGCCTACATCCAAGGCGCCGGCCAAGAAGGCCGCAGGGGGGGGCAAATCTCCGGTGAAGACCGTGGTGGTAAAGCCCAAAAGCGCTAGCAAGCCAGCGGCCAAAGGCACAGCCAAGTCCCCGGCCAAACCCGCTGCGAAGCCTGCAACGAAGGCACCACCGCGCAAGAAGGCATGAAGCTCTTGATCGTCGCGGTGGGGCAGCGCATGCCCGACTGGGCCCAGACAGCCTATGACGATTACGCCAAGCGCTTTCCGCCCGAACTGCGGGTGGAAATTAGAACCGTAAAGACCGAGCCCCGGGCGTCCAAAACGCGTGAGTCGTTGCTCGCCGCGGAACGTGAGCGGATTCAGGCAGTGCTCCCTCGCGGTTGTCGCATTGTGGTGCTGGATGAGCGTGGCACACCACTGAGTACCAAATCCCTGGCCGAGCAGCTGAAGGGATGGCAACTGGCTGCAGACGATGTGGCGCTCGTCATTGGTGGGCCAGACGGGCTGGAGCCCGCGTTCCGCGACGCGGCGCATCAGCGCATCAGGCTGTCCGATCTGACACTGCCACATGCCATGGCGAGGGTTCTCCTGATCGAACAGCTTTATCGGGCCTGGTCGGTGAACGCCAACCATCCCTATCACCGAGAGTGAGGCGCACCATGCGGCCCAAACCAATGCCTGCTTGTTGCCGTTTCCGGTTCTGATCAATGACCGATTTCATCTATCTTGCCTCTCAAAGTCCCCGGCGCAAGCAGTTGTTGGAGCAATGGGGCGTGCGTTGCGAGCTCTTGTTGCCGGGTGCCGAAGAAGATGTGGAGGCGTTGGAGGTGGTCTTGCCTGGTGAGGCACCGGCCGCCTATGTGCAGCGGGTGACGCTGCTCAAATTGGAAGCGTCTTTGGCCAGAATGAGGAGGCGTGGTTTGCCAACGGCGCCGGTTTTGTGTGCAGACACCACGGTGGCACTGGGGCGGCGCATCCTCGGCAAACCTGCTGACGAAAGGGAAGCTTGCTCGATGCTCACCGATCTGGCCGGGCGGTCTCACCGCGTATTGACGGCGGTGGCCGTCGGGCGGGTTCCCCACAGGGGCGTGGCTCGACAATGGGTGGCACTGTCTGTCTCTCGTGTGTGTTTTGAGTCGCTGACACCGCAGCAGATCCGCCGATATGTCGACAGTGGTGAGCCCATGGGAAAGGCCGGAGCCTATGCGATCCAGGGGCATGCTGCGCTTTGGGCCAGTCGGATCAGTGGCAGCTATTCCGGCATCATGGGCCTGCCGGCGTACGAGACCTGCCAGGTACTTGCGCAGGCAGGAGTTCGGTTGTTGTGAGTCGGGTATCAGACGCCCGGATACCCAAAGAGACAAAGTGATGAGTCAGGATATTTTGATCAACTGGGCGCCACAGGAGACCCGCGTTGCGGTGGTGGAGCAGGGCGCGGTACAGGAGGTACACCTGGAGCGCACGCTTGAACGTGGTCTGGTGGGCAACATCTATTTGGGAAAAGTCTCGCGCGTTTTGCCGGGCATGCAATCCGCCTTCATCGATATCGGGCTTGATCGGGCTGCTTTTCTTCATGTGGCCGATCTGATGCCCAACATCGCCGCCAAGCATGCGTCTCCGAAGGAGCGGGCGCCGCAAGGTGTCGCTGGAGGCCCCCAGCCGGGGAAACCCCGGTTGAGGTCCAAGGGAACCCGAAGGTGTTGACGCCCGACCCCGTTTTGCCCATTGAACGGCAGATTTTGAGGGGCAGGCGTTGATGGTGCAGGTGCTCAAAGACCCCATCGGAACCAAGGGTGCCCGCCTCACCGCGCAGATCAGCATCGCTGGCCGGTTATTGGTTTTTCTTCCTCAGGACACCCACATCGGCGTGTCTCAAAAGATCCCGCCCATGCAACGGGAGGCCTTGCGGTCCAGGGTGGCTGCGCTGGCCAAAGGCAGTGATGGGAGCGCATTGGGAGGCTTCATCTTGCGCACCAACGCCGAAGATGCCACAGACCAGGAGCTCGCCGACGACATTGCCTATCTGCGCAAGACCTGGCAACGCCTCAAGGAGTCTGCTACCCGACAGCCTTCTGCGACATTGCTGCATGAAGACCTGAATTTGATGCAACGTGTGTTGCGCGACCTGGTCGGGCAGGAAACCCAGTCGATCCGAATCGATTCCAAAGAGCAGTTCGGGCTGTTGCGTGCGTTCGCCGCTGAGTACATGCAGTCAGCAGATGCCAAGCTGCAGCTATACACCGGCGAGCGCCCGATCTTTGATCTGTTCAATATCGATGACGACATTGCTCGGGCGTTGAGTCGGCGCGTCGATCTGAAATCGGGCGGGTATCTGGTGATTGACCAGACCGAGGCCTTGACAACGGTGGATGTGAACACGGGCGGCTACGTGGGGGCACGAAACTTCGACGACACGATTTACCGCACCAACCTGGAGGCTGCCCAAGCCATTGCGCGACAACTGCGATTGCGCAATTTGGGCGGCATCGTCATTGTCGACTTCATCGACATGGTGCGCGAAGGGCACCAGGACGCCGTGCTGAACGAGTTCCGCAAGCAACTGGCTCGGGACCGCGTGAAAACCATGATCGGCGGTTTCTCACAGCTGGGGCTGGTTGAGATGACCCGCAAGCGCACCCGCGAGTCCCTGGCTCAAATGCTGAGCGAGCCATGCAGTTCATGTGGAGGCAAGGGAATTGTGAAAACGCCGCGCAGCGTGTGTTACGACGTGTTACGCGAAATTCTGCGTGAGGCAAGGGCGTTCAATCCGAGGGAGTTCCGGGTGGTGGCGGCACCTCAGGTCATCGAGCTGTTTCTGGACGAGGAGCGCCAGCATCTGGCGGGCTTGTCTGACTTTATCGGCAAGCCCATCTCCTTGCAAAGCGAGGGCTCAATGACGCAAGAGCAGTACGACATCGTTTTGCTTTAGCAGGCCGTTGAAAAATGCTTATCGAACGCGCCAGGGTCGAGGTTTTCGAAGAAGAGAGTCGCCCTGACGCTCCTACGAAACGAAGGCGACGGCCATTTCGGCCCGTTTGCAGGCCGTCTCCCCCGTTTCGGGCGCACGTATCCCAGGGCTCACGCATGATGAGCGTCCCACCAGCCGCCGATGCTGCCCATGCGCACCAGGTTGTAGGTGGCAAAGCACAGCAGCGCCTGTCCGCTGAGCTTGGCCTGGCCGATCAGCCGCTGGCCAGACCACCCACCGTCTTGATCCAGCCAAAGGCCTCCTCGATGCGCTGCGCACTTTGAGGCTGGTCTTGTAACCCTCGTGGCGCTTGATGCGGCCATCGACGGCCGAGTCTTGTCCTTGGCCGCCACGTGTGGCGTGACTTTGAGCTTTCTGCAGCCCTTGATGAAGGCCTTGCTGTCGTAGCCCTTGTCGGCCCCGACCGTGGCTCGCTTGGTTTTGTTGCCCCGGCGTTTGAGCATCCCCAGCGCCGCCTCGCGCTCGGCGGTTCCGTTGGCGTGGGTGATCTCGACGTCCACGATCAACCCGTTGCGGTTCTCCATGAGGATGTGCCCCATGTGGCACAGGCGGGACTGTCACCCGCGCTCTTCTTGAACAACCGTGATCGGCGTCCGTGGTGCTTTGGTGGTGTCGTTGCAGCGCTCCTGCCCTTTGAAGTCCACCTCGGGGTTGCGTCCGGGCGGCGTGCCGCTGTCATCGTCTTTGCGCTTGAAGCTTTTGTGCGAGGCCCAGGCCTCAATCAGGGTGCCGTCCACGCTGAAGTGCTCGTCGCTGGCGAGCTTGCTCCACTGCGCTGAGCTTGACGCGCTCGAAGAAGGCACGGGCGAGGTCTTCGTTGAACAGGCGTTCTCGGTTGGCGCTGAAGGTGGAGTGGTCCAGACTTTATCCTCGATGTTCAGGCCCACGAACCAGCGGTACAGCAGGTTGTAGTTGATGGCCTCGACCAGTTGCCGCTCACTGCGGATGGAGAACAGGATCTGCAGCAGCAGGCCTTGAGCAGCATCTCGGGCGGCACCGAGGCGCCCACGGCGGGCATACACCGCCTCGAATTCGTTGCTCATCGTCGCCAGCAGCGCATCGACCACTGCGCGCAACTTGCGCAGCGGGTATGCGGCACTCGCTCTTCAAGGCTGATGTAGCTGAACATCGCCCCCTGGAAGTCTTTGTTACCTCTCATCGTCCTCGTCTGGGTCGTTCTCGGGTGGCTTCAGATCGTAGCGGCCCACGGGCGGTGGCAGAGAATTTTTCAACGGCCTGTTAGGCCTGTTCACACTATTTTTCAGAGTGCGAAAGATGCGCAAACAACGCCAATCTGGTGTGCTGTTTCACAAATAACTTGCATATGAAGCCTCGCCTTCACACCCATGGCTGCGTTGCAAATCCTCGCGATGGCACGAGCTATCACTGCGGATTGCGCCTTGCCCTGGGCACAAATCCATCGGTCTCATTTCATGCAACTATTTGCGGGACAGCACACCAGTCCATTCGGGGTCCTGGCGCGCGCTGGGTGAATGGTGCAGCTTTTGACCGATTTCACATGCCGGTTGAGTATTCCTTCGCAACTGTTGCGATGAACAAACAGTTTCAGGGGTAACCCGAAGAGTGGCCTTTGTGGGCGCCATAATTCCTACGACTAACAGTCGCTGATGCATCGTGCATCAGCCTGGACCCCAGTTGGTAAATACCCGGAGAAAATATGAAGTTGAGGAAATTGAGCGCGATGATGGTGTTTGGCGGTCTGCTGATGGCCCAGGCCCATGCCGGCATGGTGAAAGATGCCAACGGCAATGTTGCCTACGACACCGAAGCCGAATGCGACGCCGCAGTACAAGCTGGTCAGGCTACCTTCTACACGCCCGTGACCAAGATGCCGCCGTTGAAGCAGAGCGGCGAGAAGTCGGTCAAGGTGATGCGCCTGTCTGACATGGGGCCCGAGTACAAGTTGGGTGCCTGCGATCTGGGCGTGGGACGCGCAAAGGGTCGCAATGGTGTTTCTGCGACGTTGCGTGGGAAGTATGTGCCTTTCAGCCCTGACATGGATGTGAACGTGTATGCCGATGCCTCGGGCAAGCCTGTGCGCGTGAGCATGGCCCGCTGCGACAACCGCTTCTCCGGTGCCATGCCCCGCCCCGTGCCCGTGCCAGTCGCTGCTGCGCCCGCTCCCGTAGCAGCGCCCGTGGCTGTGGCCCCCGCACCAGCTCCCGCACCCGCCCCAGTGGCTGCGCCCGCGCCCGTGGCCGCAGCGCCCGCATCCCGCATGACGCCCTATATCTTCGGCACGCTGGGTACTCAGCGCGACCTGATCGGTAACGCGCCCATCAACGGCATTGCCCAACACGATGACCACGATCACAAGCTCGCCCTGCAAGGCGGTGTGGGCTATCAGTTTGGCGATGTATTCGGTGCAGAGCTCTTTGCGCAGGGCGGGTCCAAGCTGGGCTTTGAAAATGGCGTGTCCACCAAGACCCGTGCGTTGGGCCTTCGCGGTACGGTGGGTACCGACGTGGGCGATGCCATGCGCTTGTTTGGCAAGCTCGGAGTTGCCCGCGTCACCCACTCGGGTGATATGCCCAGCGAGTCCGAAACCCGTCCGACCGTGGGCTTTGGCATGACCTATGCCATCAATCCAAACCTGGCCCTCCGCGGTGATTTCGATCACTTTGTGAAGAAGAGCGGCTCCAACTGGAAGGCGCTCAATTACGTTGGCGTGGGCTTGCAGTACTCTTTCATGCCTTGAGCCGATGAATGAAGGAGGGTTTTCCTCCTTGCCAAGAAGAGACCCGCTTTCGCTTGTGTTCGAAAGCGGGTTTGTTTTTTGCGGTGGGTGCCGACGCGTGGCAACTGTGTGGATAAAAGGCGGCGCACGCTGTTGACGGTCGCCTTCGGTTGCTGACCGAGCTAGGCTTGCTCAGCGGAACCGTTGGTTGGCTCTTCTGTTGCGAAGTTCTGGGAGTGCAAGCGCGCGTAAAGACCGTTCACCTGTAACAGTTCGCGGTGGGTGCCTTGTTCAAGAATTTGTCCGTCGGCCAGGACCACGACCCGGTCGGCGTGTTCGATGGTCGTTAGACGGTGGGCAATCACCAGGGTGGTACGGCCCTTCATCAGACGCGACAGCGCATCCTGAACCAGGCGTTCGGATTCGTTGTCGAGCGCCGACGTGGCCTCATCCAGGATGAGGATGGGCGCATTCTTGTAAATCGCACGGGCAATCGCCAAGCGTTGGCGCTGACCACCAGAAAGTTCAGCCGCATTGTGTCCGACGGTGCTGTGAATACCCAGCGGAAGTCGTTCGAGGAGATCCAGAAGATTGGCAGAGGCCAATGCAGAACGGACCCGTTCCTCGTCGACTTCGCCGTCTCCAGCCCCCAAGGCCACATTCGCCGCCAGGGTGTCGTTGAACATGATCACCTCTTGGCTCACCATCGCGAACTGTTGCCGCAGACTGGTCAGCGACCAGTCGGTCAGGTTGACACCATCCAGCAGCACCTGACCAGACGCCACCTCAACGAATCGCGGTAGGAGGTTGGCCAGGGTGGTTTTTCCCGAGCCTGAGGGTCCGACAAGGGCAAGCACTTCGCCGGGCTGTACTTCAAGACTGATGCCTCGCAGTGCCACACGGTGTTCATTGCTGGTGTCTGCGGCTTGATCGCCATTGCTTCTGGGGGAGGGGTAGCGGACCCAGACGTCGCGCAGACTCAAAGCGCCTTTGACGTGATCGGCTGCGTGCATGCCAGACGCCTGGGGTGGGGTGTCTTCGATGAGTTCCAGCCCGCGCTCCAGCGCCGCCAGTCCGCGTGTGATGGGGCCTGCAATCTCGGCGAGGTGGCGAATGGGGGCGATCAGCATCAACATCGCCGTCACAAACGCCACGAAGTTGCCGACCGTCACGCCACTGCGGCTGCTCTGCCATAGTGCAATCGCAATTACGGCTGACAAGGCCAATGCGGCCAGCATCTGGGTGAGTGGTGTCATGGCCGCCTGGGCGATGGTGGACTTCAGCGCCAATCGTCGCAGGCCGACACTCAGTTTGTCGAAGCGCGCGCCTTGGCGTTCCTGTGCGCCGTGCAGGCGAACCATGCGGTGGGCCAGCGCGTTTTCTTCGACCACATAGGCCAGTTCGTCTGTGGCTTCCTGACTGGAGCGGGTGAGCTTGTAGAGGCGCCTGGACAAGATCCGCATCACCACCACCAATGCGGGAAACAGGAAGAGCACGATCAGCGTCAGTCTCCAGTTCAGGTACAGAAGATAACCCAAGAGCGCGAGCAGGGTGAGGCTGTCTTTGGTCAGCCCCAGCATGGCATTGACCAGCATGGTGGAGCCGGTCTGGACTTCGTAGACCAATGTGTTGGACAGCTTGCTGGCGCTTTGTTGTGCAAAAAGCGTCATCTGCGCATCGTTCAGGCGCTTGAACATGGCGCGGCGCAAGTTCAAAAGCCCGAGGCTGGCCGTGTAAGAAAGTGCATATTGGGCAATGAACCCGGCAAGCCCCCTGACGCCAAACAATGCGAGAAGGGCAACGGGCACTTGCCACAGGTCCAGGTCACCTTTGCCAAAACCGCGATCCAGCAGGGTTTTCAGCAGGGCGGGAATCATGGGCTCGGTCAGCGCGCCTACGAGGGTTGTGAACGCAGCGAGAACAATGCCGGTCTTGGCCGATTGAAAGTAGGGCCAAAACCTGCGCAGCCTCGCAGTGATGGTCTGCTGTGGTTCGGCGGGGGAGTGGGGGCGTTCGGTCAAAGCGGTGAGTGGAATGGAACTTACGCGGCGGGGGGCGCCTCTTTCAGCAACGGAGCCGCACATCCAAGCTACAAGATGTCACGATGGGTCCGTGGGCATCCGTTATTATCTGTTGTCAAGTGCGGTGCCGCTCGCACTGCTCTCGACTTGAGTTCATCCAACCCCAACAAATACCGAATGCAGGCATTGAATCGATCTGATTGGCTCCCCACGCGGCGCAAAATGTTGGCCCAGGCCTCCGCGCTTCCCCTGCTGTCGCTGCCCATGTCGCATGCGCAGGCACAATTCAGAGTCGAAGTTTCGGGTGTCGGGATGACTCAGATCCCGTTCTCGGCGGCAAGCTTCCGCGGCAACGACGCCGCCAGTGAGAACATTGCCGGCATTGTGCGCGCGGATCTGGAGCGCAGCGGCCAGTTCCGCTTTGTGGACCCGATGCCCGGCGCCTTCGACGAAAACACCGCGATCGATTTCACCCCATGGCGCAGCAAGAGCAGCGACGCGCTTGTGACCGGCAGTGTGACGCGCATGAGCGATGGCCGTTTCGACGTTCGCTTTCGCTTGTGGGACATTGTGCGTGGGCAAGAGCTTGGCGGCGCAAGTTACCCTGTGCCCGCCACCGGCTTGCGCAATGCGGCCCACAAAATTGCCGACTATGTCTACGAGAAATTGACCGGGGACAAAGGGGTTTTCTCCACCCGCATTGCTTATGTGACCAAGAATGGTCGACAGCACACGCTCGTGGTGGCGGATGCCGATGGTGAGAATGCCCAGACAGCGCTGACCAGCAATGAATCGATCATCTCTCCGAGCTGGCACCCGAAAGGTCGTCAGTTGGCGTATGTGTCTTTCGAGTCGCGCAAGCCGGTGATTTATGCCCACGATGTGTTTGCTGGGACTCGTCGCCTGCTCGTGAACTTTCGGGGTTCCAACAGTGCGCCAGCCTGGTCGCCCGACGGAAGCCAATTGTTGGCGACGCTGTCGATTTCAGGTAATGCCCAGATTTACACCATGCCATCCAGTGGTGGTTCACCCAAGCGTTTGACGCAATCAAGTGGCATTGACACGGAGCCCGTGTTCAGCGCAGATGGCAACAGTATCTTCTTTGTCAGCGACCGGGGTGGTTCCCCACAGATTTACCGCATGAGTGCCAAAGGCGGCGGTGCGCAGCGTTTGACCTTCTCCGGCAGCTACAACATTTCGCCGGCGCCTAGCCCCGACGGGCGTTGGCTGGCCTTCATTTCCAGGGTGAATGGCGCCTTCCGTCTTCATGTCATGGATCTGTCCAATGGGAACGTGGCTGCCGTGAGCGACACAAACGCCGATGAGAGCCCCAGCTTCGCTCCCAACAGCCGCATGATCATCTATGCCACCCGCGACCGTGGGCAAGATGCCCTCATGACAACCACGGTGGACGGGCGCATCAAGACCCGCCTGGCCAGCACGCGTGGCGACATTCGCGAACCCGAGTGGGGCCCCTTTGTCCGCTGAGCACATGCCCGCCAAAAACAGCGGGCTTGCAAGATTCCATTTTTTTTAACCTGAAAGGGACAACCATGAACACTTCCATCAACCGAGCGTCCCCCGTGACATCCAAGAGCGGTTTCTCCGCTGCTTCGCGCATTGGGGCCTTGATTCTCATTGCCTCGCTGGCCGCTTGCAGCTCGGGTGTGAAACTGGACGAAGCACCCGTCGAAGACCGCAATGCCGGTATGGCCACGGGCGCTGGTGGTGCTGGCAATGGGGCCGACTCGCAGGTCGTGGCGCCCGTGGATGTCACCGGGTCCGAGCTGCAGCAGCCCGATGCCATGTCCCGGATTGTCTATTTTGACTATGACAGCTTTGAAGTGCGCCCCGACTACGCCGCCACCTTGGAAGCCAACGCCAGGTATCTGAAGGCGGATACAAGCCGCCGTGTCGCCCTTGAAGGCCATACCGACGAGCGCGGCGGCCGCGAGTACAACCTGGCGCTGGGTCAGAAGCGTGCAGAGGCGGTGCGCCGTTCGTTGGCCTTGTTGGGCGTGAGTGAGTCGCAGATGGAGCCAGTGAGCTTTGGTGAGGAAAAGCCGGCCGCTTTGGGCTACGACGAAGATTCGTACGCCAAGAACCGTCGCGTTGAACTCACCTACCGTTGATCTGGTTTGCCGCCATGCCTTCCAAACGCCTTTCGTTCCCTGCCGCGTTCGCGACGTTGAGCCTTTTTCTTGCGGCGTTGTGGCCATTGCAGGCCCACGCGTTGTTTGACGATGATGAAGCGCGCAAGGCGATCATCGATCTGCGCAACAAGTTCGAAGCGCACAAGCAGGCCACAGAAAGCACTTTGAACCGTTTGAGCCGGCAGGCGGAAGAGGGCAACGCATCGGGGCAACGCAGCTTGATCGAGTTGTCCAATCAAAACGAACAGTTGCGCTCTGAAATTGCGCGCCTGCAAGGCCAGATCGAGCAGCTGCAGCGCGATGTGGCCGACATGCAGAGCCAGCAGAAAAGTGAGCAGGCGGCAAATGATGAACGACGCCGGCTCTATGAGCCAGCGACGGTGGTTGTCGATGGGTTGAGCTTCACCGCGACACCTGAAGAGACCCGCGACTTTGATGCTGCCCTGGCCTTGTTGCGCAAGGCCGACTTCGGTCCGGCAGAGGCGGCCTTTGGTGGGATGCTCCGGCGCTTCCCCTCCACCGGATACTTGCCGTCCCTTCTTTACTGGTTGGGAAATGCGCAATACGCCAACCGCGCGTATGCCTTGGCGATCACCAGCCACCAGCGACTGGTCCGAGAGTTTCCGGATCACATGCGGGCGCCCGAGGCGATGCTGGCAATGGCCAATAGCCAGGTCGAGTTGAAGGACAAAAAGGGTGCGCGTCAGACCCTTGGCAACCTGATCAAGCGCTATCCAGCTTCCGAGGCCGCAGCGGCGGCCCGCGATCGTTTGGCTAGTTTGCGTTAGCGGCGATTGGAGGCTGCGCGTATTCGATTCGTGTCGGCGGTGAGCGTGCCCTGATAAGAGACTCTGAGGTGGATGGCCGGCAGATTTGATCGGTCAGCTCCTACAATCGCGGCCATGGAAATTGCCGAATTGAATTCTCTGCGTGCCCAGGTTCTTTGGGCGGCGTTTGCTGTGGCCGTGGCTTTTGGCGCCATTGTGCAACGCACCCAGTTTTGCACCATGGGGGCAATCAGTGACATTGTCAACATGGGCAGTTGGGTCCGAATGCGGATGTGGGGGCTGGCGGTTGGCGTGGCCACCATCGGTTTTTACCTCATGGGTTGGTTGGGTTGGATCGACACGGCCAACACCTTTTACGCTTCGACCGAAGTCGTCTGGCTTTCAGGCTTGGTGGGTGGCGGGCTGTTCGGCTTCGGCATGGTTTTGGCGTCAGGCTGTGGAAGCAAAACACTGGTGCGCGTGGGCGGCGGCAGTTTGAAGGCGTTGGTGGTATTTGTCGTGATGGGTGTATCCGCCTATGCGACATTGAGTGGCGTCTTGGCGGTGGTTCGCGTCAACACGCTCGACCGTGTGGCATTTCACATGCCTTCGGGTGGCACGCTGCCTCAATGGCTTTCCGCTCTCACTGGTTCACCCGGCGCGTCGGTCGGTCTCATTGCGGCATTGGTTGTGGGCGGCCTACTGGTGGCCTGGGCTGTGGCGAGTCGGGATTTTCGAAGTGCCAACAATGTGTTGGGTGGCATTGGCCTGGGTTTGACCGTGGTGGCGATGTGGTGGGTGAGCGGGGTGCTGGCTTTCGTTCCGGAGCACCCCCTGACGCTGGAGGCCACCTACCTTGCTACCGACACGGGCCGACTGGAGTCGCTGACCTTTACCGCCCCTATGGCGTACACCTTGGACTGGTTGATTCTGTTCAGTGATGCCTCCAACCTGCTTACCTTGGGTGTGGCGTCGGTTTTCGGTGTGGTGGTGGGCTCGTGGCTGCAGAGCCTCTATTCCCGCAGCTTCCGTTGGGAGGGCTTTCGTGACACCCAGGACACCGCTTTGCATCTGGCAGGCGCGTTTTGCATGGGCGTGGGTGGGGTGACGGCTTTGGGCTGTACCGTGGGGCAGGGTCTCTCTGGCCTGTCGACATTGAGCTTTGGCAGCCTGTTTGCTGTGACCGGGATCGTGGCCGGTGCTGTGGGTGGTTTTCGTTTTCAGCTTTGGTTGATCGAGCGTGAGTGAGCTTCGTGTGCCAGACGTCCCCGGGGACTTTGAGCGCCGCTTTGGTGGTTTGCGTCGACTTTATGGTGTGGCGGGCGCGCAGCGGATCTTTGACGGCCATGTCGTGGTGGTGGGCGTTGGTGGCGTGGGGTCGTGGACTGCGGAAGCGTTGGCTCGCAGCGGTGTACGCGCTCTGACGTTGGTGGACCTCGATCACGTTTCCGAGTCGAACTTCAATCGGCAGATTCATGCGAATGAGGAGAGCTTGGGGCAAAGCAAGGTGGAAGCCATGCGCGACCGCATCGCCCTGTTTCATCCACAATGCTCGGTTCAGACGGTTGATGATTTTGTGAGCTCTGAGAATTGGCGCGGGATGATCGGGCAGATTGCCGCGGCTGTGGGGCGCCCGGACGTGGTGGTGGACGCCTGCGATCAGGTGCGTGCCAAGACAGCGATTGCGGCCTGGGCACTGGAGTTGGGGGCGGCCTGCGTCTCGGTGGGGGCGGCGGGAGGCAAACGCCAGCCCCATGCGGTCGAGGTGGGCGACCTGGCCGAGGTGACCCACGATCCATTGTTGGCGAAGCTTCGCTACCAGTTGCGAAGGCAGCACGGTGCGTCGCGTCAAGGCAGAATGGGTTTGACCTGCGTGTTCAGTCGGGAGGCGGTGGCGGCGCCGGACGCTTCGTGTGGGTTGGATGCCGGGGATGGTTCTTTGAATTGCCATGGATATGGCTCGGCGGTTGGTGTGACAGCCAGCTTTGGCATGGCCGCCGCCGGTTGGGCGATCAACCTGATGGCCGAATCTGCAAAAACTTCTTCGTCAGTTTTTGAAAACGCCAAAAAAGACGCTATAATTTGAGGCTTCGCAGGGTTGTTAACAGCAACGCTTCGAAGTCCCCAGTGGGACGTTAGCTCAGTTGGTAGAGCAGCGGACTTTTAATCCGTTTGTCGTGGGTTCGACCCCCGCACGTCCCACCAAAATTTTGCCCTCGGGCACAAAAAGCCTGTCATTGAAAAGTGACAGGCTTTTTGCTTTTTCGGTCACGGACGCTTGTGTCCCACCTCCTTGCGGCGCATAGACGGTGCTCTTGCGCGCACCAGGTGGTTGTCATAAAAACGTCACGACTCTGTCAAATAATGACGCTGGCCCAATTTGGCGTGAACCCGTTCGTGCGCGCCGCGTGCAGCATGCAGAAGTTGTGGCCGCAATGCCGATCCGAAACCATGAGCGCAAGCACCTCTTCCAACCGACTCTCTTTCCTCAATCGCGACCACTGTATCTTGGCTTTCAATGAGCGGGTGATGGACTGGGCGCGCCGCCCGGAGGTGCCGTTGCTCGAGCGGCTTCGTTATCTGGGCATTGTTTCGAGCAATCTGGATGAGTTTTTCGAGGTGCGCATGGCGCCTCAGCTCAGTGCATTCAAGGCCAACGAGCAACGCGGTCTTTACACCGCGCAGTCGTACACGGAGATCTCGGCCAAGGTTCACGAATTGGTCGCGGCCCAATACACGATATACAACGATGAGTTGTTGCCACTGCTGGAGAAAAAGGGTGTCAAGCTGGTGCCGCATGGCGAGCGCAATCAGCGCCAGCGTCGCTGGGTGAAGGAGTATTTCCAGAACGAGGTTCAGCCATTGCTGATGCCGGTGGGCCTGGATCCCGCGCACCCGTTTCCTCAGGTGGCCAACAAGTCGCTGAATTTCATTGTGCGTCTGACGGGCAAAGATGCGTTCGGACGGGAGAACGAGATTGCCATTGTGAAAGTGCCCCGGATTCTGCCGAGGTTCTTGCGAATGCCCCCGGTCAAGGGGTCCAAGCAGTCGCACTTTGTCTCGATCTCAAGTCTGATCCGTTCGCACCTTGCGGACCTGTTTCCTGGTCGGCAGGTGACGGAGTTTTCTCAGTTTCGAGTGACTCGGCATTCCGATCTCGCCGTGGACGAAGAGGAGGTCAAGAACCTTCGGACCGCGTTGCGCAAAGGACTGCAGCAGCGACATTATGGGGAGGCTTTGCGGCTCGAGGTGTCTGCGGGATGTTCGGAGTACCTGTCGGAGTTTCTTCAGCGGCAGTTCAGTTTGCCGGCGCATGCGCTGTACCGCGCACACGGTCCGGTGAATCTGGTCAGGTTGAACCAGTTGATTGACCAGGTTGACGCTCCCTCGCTTCGTTTTGAGCGATACAACGCCGGCTGGCCCACGCAACTGGTGCCGGGGCAGTCTTACTTCGAGCGCCTGCGCGAGGGCGATGTGCTGGTGCATCAGCCCTATGAAAGTTTTGATGCTGTCTTGGGCTTCTTGAGGGAAGCGGTCGAAGACCCGGACGTGCTTGCCATCAAGCAGACGATTTACCGGACCGGGGCAAAGTCGCAACTGATGGAGCTGTTGCGTGAAGCAGTGCGTCGCGGGAAAGAGGTGACGGCGGTGGTGGAGCTCAAAGCGCGCTTCGACGAAGAGGCGAACATCAGCTATGCCGAGCGACTCGAGTCGGTGGGCGCCCAGGTGGTGTATGGCGTGGTGGGCCTGAAGACCCACGCCAAGATGTTGCTGGTGACCCGACGTGAGGCAGGGACGCTGCGCCGATATGCGCATTTGTCCACCGGCAACTACAACCCGGGCACCGCCAAGCTCTATACCGATGTGAGCTACCTTACAGCCGATGACGCGCTGACCAGCGATCTGGAGCAGGTGTTTCTGCACTTGGCGAGCCAGAACCGTTTGCCCAAGTTGAACAAGGTTTTGCTCGCCCCGTTTCATTTGCACAAGGCCATGATCGAGAAGGTTGAAATGGTGGCCGCCGCGGCGCGGGAAGGCAAGCCGGCCCGCATTGTGTTGAAGATGAATGCACTGACCGATGAGCCCATGTGCCGGGCATTGGCGCAGGCGTCCCAGCAGGGTGTGAAGGTGGATTTGATTGTGCGCGGGGCGTGTATCTTGCCGCCGCAGGTGCCTGGTGTCACAGACAATGTGCAGGTGCGCTCCATCATTGGTCGCATGCTGGAGCATTCCAGAGTGTTCTATTTTCAGGCCGACGACGTGGTGGACGAGCTCTGGCTGTCCAGCGCGGACTGGATGAACCGCAACATGTTGCGCCGCGTCGAGTTGGCCTGGCCCGTGACCGATGCGTCCTTGCGCCAGCGCCTGATCGACGAGTGTCTGACGGTCAGCCTGACCGACACCCGTGATGCCTGGGCACTGCAGCCGGACGGGCGCTATGTGCCAGTGAGTAGCACGGTGGCACCGCGGGCGCGCACCAAACTCGTTTCGGGACAATCCATCCTGATGGAGCGCCACGGCAGCAAAGGGTGATGTTTTCATGGACCTGATTCTTTGGCGCCATGCCCAAGCCCATTTTCACCCGGATCCTGACAACGGACTGCCTGGCGACCCGGCAGACATGAAGCGCCGCTTGACAGCCCGAGGGGAAAAGCAGGCCAGTCGCATGGCTGCCTGGCTGGATCGGCAATTGCCCAGTGGGGCGCAGGTGTTGTGCAGCCCGGCGGTCCGGGCCGAGCAGACCGCGGTGGCGCTGGGTCGAAAGTTCAAGATCCTTGAAGGACTTGCCCCGGAGGCGGAAGCCCAAACCTTGCTTGATTTGGCGCAATGGCCCACGGCCCGACAACCCGTGGTGCTGGTGGGCCATCAGCCAACCTTGGGTCGTGTGGTTGCGCGATTGCTGGGTTTGTCTGTGGCTGAGTGCGCCATCAAGAAAGGGGCGTTGTGGTGGCTGCGGCACCGTGAGCGCGATGGTTTGATTCAGACAGTGGTGGTCACGGTTCAAACGCCCGAGTTGCTTTGATTTTGTGATCTCACGGCAAAGCTCCGGCAGCTGAAGAGCTGCCAGCACCGTCTCAGGATTGGCTTGCGGTTTGGGTGAGGTGTGTCACCAGAGCGTGGCGGGTGCGCTGGAGTTCGAGTTCCCACGCATGCAGGCTGTGCTCGTCGACGGCACCTTGCCTGGCGGCGGATTCCAGCGAAGCGCAGTGTCTCGCCAGGGCATAGGCGCCCAGGTTTTCAGCCGATCCCTTGAGTGCATGGGCTGCTTCGTACAGCCCTTTGCAACCGGGCTGCAGGCATGCCTCATGGATTGCACGCTGGTACGCGTCAAGGCCATTGACGAAGTCGTTGACCATGGCTTTTCTCAGCGACTGTGATGTGTCGTCGAATTGCCCGAGCTCGGCCCAGCGCGCGGCATCCAGGCAGGTGGGTGGGGGCGGCGCTTCGGGTTGTTCGCGAGTGGTCGCCGACGCGACGGTGGTGTTGGTCCAGCGTTGCAATGCCTGGGACAGACGGGCCAGTTCCAAGGGTTTGGGTAGGTAATCTGACATGCCTGCATCGAGGCATTGCTGCCGGTCCTCGCCCAAGGTGGATGCTGATATGCCGATCAGGATGGGCGCACGCAGGCCCATGCTGGTCTTCAGCGCACGTGCCGTGGCCCGGCCATCCATGACGGGCATGTGGCTGTCGAGCAGCACGATCGCATAGGGGTGGCCTTCCTGTTCGGCCCGCTCAATGGCTTGCAGCGCGAGTTCACCGTTGGATTCACTGTCATGAGGGTAGCCCAGGCGCGAAAGCATGGCCTGCGCCACCTTGACATTGACCGGGTTGTCGTCCACTACCAGGACACGTTGTCTGTGGCGAACCGTGGGCACAGGCGCGTTGCTCGAAGGAGCGGATGCGGCCAGCTCTGCGGGGATGCAACGGACATGGAAGCGGAAGGTGGATCCAGCGCCTGGCGCGCTCTCCACGCTGATACGGCCATGCATCAGCTCCACAATGTGTTTGCAGATCATCAAGCCCAGCCCTGTGCCGCCATACACGCGGGCGGTGGCCGTATCCCCTTGGGCAAACGGCTGGAACAGGTCTGGCAGTCGCGCAGCGGAAATGCCGATGCCCGTGTCGGTGACGCTGAACCAAAGCGTACCGGGCTCCTCAGACTGGTCGTACCAGACCCGAAGCGCGACTTCACCCTGGGCCGTGAACTTGATGGCGTTGGACAGGAGATTGAGCAGGACCTGACGAAGACGCACCTCGTCGCCCAGCATGCCTTGCGGCACGTCGGGGGCGACCTGCCAGGACAAATGCACGCTTTTCTCACGCGCTTTGGCGCGCATGATTTCGCATGCGGCCGAGATTGTGGCTCGGGTGTTCAGTGGGTGTTGCTCGAGCTGCAGGTGTCCCGACTCAATCTTCGAGAAGTCCAGAATGTCGTCAACAACAGCAAGGAGCTGATCGCTGGATAGTTTGAGTACGCCGAGCAGTTCTTTTTGCGTCGGGTCCAGGCTGGACTCGCTTAGAAGTTCACTCATGCCGACCACGCCATGCAGTGGTGTGCGGATCTCATGACTCATGACAGCCAGGAAACCTGCCTTGGCCCTGACTGCAGCCAACGCTTCTTCCCGGGAGGCGGCGAGTTCGGCCGTGCGGAGCTCGACGCGCTTTTCCAGCAATTGGGCGGCTTCCTGAAGCGCTTGATTCTTCTGCTCAATCTCCATGCTGGAGCGTTGCAGCTTGACAGCGCTGTCGTGCATGACCTGCGACAAGGTGTGCACCTCTTTGAAAGGTGCCGTTTGCTGCACGTCGGGTCGTTGCCCCGATCCAAGGGCCAACGCCGCCGCATTGAGTTGCCTGAACTGGCGCGACAATCCCCTGGCAGCAACATACGCTATCAAGGTGCTCATGCCAATCAGGGTGGCAATGGCCAGCAGTGCCCATTTTCGCGCAGCGATGACTTGTCCGGTGAAGTCGTGTTCGGGGGCCACCACGATCAACTGCCAATCGAGGTTGTACTTGGCCCCGAACGGGCGCTGAAGCGCCATCAGACGGTCGTTCTGCAAGAGACCGATGCGCTGCAGCCAGCCCGTTTCACCTGCCAACCGCACCATGCCGCCCGAATGGCTGGTGGGCTTGTCGCGCTGTGCATTCAACTGGACGTAGGAGTCTCGCACCAGGGAATCTCGGCTTTGCATGGGCGAGATGCGCTGGAACTTTTCGTTGACCTTGACGCTGAGCTCTTCGTCGGTGGACGAGGCCACCATCCGTCCCTGGCCGTCAACGAGGTAGGTGACGGCGTTGTCGCTGATCCGAGTGCTGCGGATCAGGTCAGTCAGGCGGGCCAGGCTCATGTCGACGGCCATCACCCCGAGCAGGGTTTTGCGGTCGGCGGCGAAGATGGGCTGCGCCAGGGTGAGATCGAACTGGTTTTTGACGGCAGAGCGGTAGACGTCTGTGAAGGTGCGTTTGCCGGTTGACGCGGCCAGTTGGTACCAGGGGCGTTTGCGCGGGTCGTAGACCGTGGGCTCGGTTTTGATGAGGCGACTGCGGTCGCCAGGGCGGCTGATGAGGTGGTGGGTCCGTCCAGGGTCTCCTGGGTAGATTTCGCGCACGACAAAGCCTTGTTCTTCGCGCTCGACACCGAGAAAAGCGCCGTCGGCCCGCCCGATATAGAGGTAGGGCACATTGGCCGACTGCTGCGTCAGGGCATAGGCCATGGCTTCGAACGCTGCGGTGTCGTTGAGCCAATGGCGGGTGCGCTCACCCTCGGCCCCTTCGGCGTCGAAGGGTGGGAGCAGGGCGTTGACCACAGTGTGTGATTCGCCCAGGTGTGCCAGGGCGCCCACATCGACGCGGTGTGCGGCCTGGCTCATCGCACTCTCCGCCAAGGTTTCAATGGCCTCGGAGCTGTTGGCGGAAAGGATCCACGAGGCGATGAGCGCAGGAGCGAGGGCGGCGACCACCAAGGCAAGCACCAGGGTGGGACCAAGCGAGAGGCGGCGGCGATTGGGCATGGGTCTTGTCTCTTGCGTTGGTTGGCGCCGCAGATCAGCAGGTGATGGGTTGAACTGCGCAAACCTCCATGGGCGCACGCCCGGGGTCTATGGGGAGCAGGTAGCGGCCCACGGTGTTCACCGCACCCGTGACGCGGCGCAACACCGGCGCCGATAGCACGATGGTGCCGGCAGCGCTGGGGGCCAGGCGTTGCATGGCAATGGTGTCGGCGACGGTTCTTCCAACCGGCAGGAGTTGCCGGGCTCCTCCCAGGAAACCCTCCAGTTGGGTCATGCCCACCGGACCTTGGTTCAGGGCGATGCTTACCTCAAACGCAGGCAGGTGATGTTGGGGGAAAAGCTCTCGAAGGTGGGCATCCATTGCCGCTCCGGATTTGCGCAGTCCCAGAGCCGCCTTGAGTGCGCGCAGGGCGTGTGGGGCGGTTGGAACCGATTCGACGTCTGCGTAGATGGCCACGACGCCCTCACCAACGAAGTGCATGGCGGTTGCGCCGAACAGGTGGACCGTGTCGCCGCTTTTTTCGTAGAACCGTTTCAGAACGATGCCCATCTCGGCAGGGGGTAGGGCGGCAAGCCAGTCGCGGTAGTTTCGGATATCCGCAAAAAGAACCGTCGCTTCCGAGAAGTCGCTGGTACCGTGCTCCCGACCATCCTGCGGCCATTGCTCGCTCAGTTCTCGCGCGAGGCGGTGTTCGTATTGTTCGTGCAGGTCCCATGCCTGTTGCTCAAGGGCTTGGGACAGGGTGCGCCGGGTTTCCTGGTCCTGAAAGGCCTGACGCACCCGCTGGCGGTTGAGCTGGGCGTCCACAGCCTCGATGAGCTCTCTCGGACGCAGTGGTTTGGTCAGGTAGTCGTCGGCGCCGAGCAACATGCCTTGGCGCATGTCGGCGCGCTCTTGCAATGAGGTCAGGAGCACGAACGGGGTCAGTGCCAGGGTGCTGTGGGTGCGCACGCGTTGGAGCAAGGCAAATCCGTTCATGCCGGGCATGTTGACATCGCTCACGATGAGATCCGGCGAACTCGCTTCAAACAAACGCCAGGCCATCAGCCCATCTTGAGCACTCAACACCTCATGACCCTTGTTGCGCAGGGCTGTCGCGATCAGGCGTTGGGTGCCGCTGTCGTCCTCAGCGACCAGAATCAAGGCCATATGGTCACTCTGGCATGGGGTGGTTAAACGGGGTCAGCGGATATCGGCGCTGAATTTCCAGATGGTTTTTTGCCACGCTTGGACCTCCTCCCCCAGCAGCCAGGCCGACTGCGGATAACGACGCGCCCAACCCGGGTTGGTGGCGACCTTGAATCCGTTGCCTTTGAAGCTGAGCTTGATTGATTGGTGTTCGGGCATCTGGCGTGCATGACACAACAACACCGCCAGCCGCAGGCTGACCAGCTGCTTGGCAAACAGCTCGTCGTTGAGGGACTGCTCCAGTTTGCGCAATTTGCCCCGTTGCCCCAGCACGAGCTGGCTCATGCGGTGCAGCTCCGGGATGGAGAAGCCTCGCGCGTCCACGTTGTCCAGAATGTAGGCGCCGTGGTGGTAAGAGCGGTCGTGGGAGATGTGTGTGCCGATTTCGTGAAGGCGGGCGGCCCAGGCGAGCTTTTGTGAGTAGCGCTCGTGCGCGGTATCGCCCGCAGCCACCTGGGCGAACAAGGCCATGCTCACCTCGCCAACCCGTTGCGCCTGGGCTTCGTCGATCGAGAAGCGGTCGGCCAGCCATTGCACTGTGCGCTCGCGAATGTCGCCGCCATGGGTGTCGCGCGCGATGAGGTCGTACAACGCACCCTGGCGCAATGCACCTTGGGCGGGGACCATCTGTTCGATTCCAAACAGGTCGAAGATGGCGCGCAGAACGCTGACGCCGCCGCCGATCACCGGCTTTCTGTCTTCCTTCAGCCCTTCGAAGCGCAGGTTGTCGGCATTGCCCGCTTTCACGAGCTTGTCCACCAGCCAGTCCAGTCCGGAGCGGCTCACCACACCGGAGGCCCACCCATTGCTCGCGAGGATGTCGGCCACCGCACCGACCGTGCCCGAGGATCCGTAGGCAATGGTCCACTCGGAAGGAGGAAAGGCGTCCAGCGCCTCGTCCAGCACGGCCTTGGCGGCCACTTCAGCGGTTTTGAAGGCGGCCAGGGTGAACTGACCCCGCGGAAAGTAGCGGGATGACCATGCCACGCTCCCCAGGCGGTAGGACTCCAGGCGGCGCGCTTCGTAACCCTGCCCAAGAATCATTTCGGTCGAGCGCCCGCCGATGTCGACCACCAGGCGCTTTTCGTCCGATTGGGGCAGCAGCCGCGAGACCCCCTGGTAGATCAGGCGGGCCTCTTCCTGCCCGGGCACCACGTCGATCGAGAAACCAAGCAGCGTCTGGGCGCGCCTAAGAAACTCGTCGCGGTTCTTGGCTTCGCGAAGCGTCTGGGTGGCCACCGCCCGCACTTGGTGCTTGGTAAAGCCTTGCAAGCGTTCGCCAAATCTGGACAGGCACTCCCAGCCGCGCTCCATGGCCGCCTGGCTCAGCACTTTGTTCTCGTCCAGGCCGTTGCCCTGGCGCACCGTTTCCTTGAGGTACTCCACGCGTTCGATATGGCCGGCCTGAAACCGTCCAATTTCCAGGCGAAAGCTGTTGGAGCCGAGGTCGATGGCGGCCAGGAGGGTACCGTTTTGCATGGGGAAAAGCAGGGGTTGAGGCGGGGCTCAGAGCGTTCAGAAGTCGGGGTGAATCCCCGGATTGTGACGCATGGACCGATGGGGGGCCGATTGTGGGTCGAGGGGATCTTGGGTCGGTATATTGAAATTCATCATCAAACGCTTATGCTTCAGGGGAGTTACAGGACTTCACTGCCAAGGAGCGCTTGCATGCATCGGAATCAGACATTTTCTTCCAACCGCCTGGCGGGGCATGATGAGGGCGTGTCTTGGCGCCGTCGGGATGCCCTGTTCATGGGGCTGGCAACGCTGTCGCTCACACTGTCGAGTGGTCCTGCGCGGGGCCAGCCCGCTTCAGCGGCCGCGCAAGAGGCCGCCGCGCCGCCGTTGCCTCCCGTGGGAAGTGTGCTGAACGTGCCTGCCATCGACATGTTGGGTGGCGGAGTATTCGACCCGGCCGCCAGCCACGGCAAGCCCCTGCTGGTGTACTGGTGGTCGAGTACCTGCCCTTTTTGCGCCCTGCAAAGCCCGGCAATGCAACAGTTTTGGGAGCGCCACAAAAAGCAGGGGCTGCAGATGTTGGCGTTGTCGATAGACAAGAAACCGGGTGATGCGGTGGCTTACCTGGCCAAGAAGGGTTACAGCTTCCCCTCCGCATGGGCCAGTCCGGCGTGGCGCAAGTCCTATCCCAAGCCCAAAGGCTTGCCAATCACTCTGCTGGCCGATGGCCAAGGGCGGCTTGTGGTGGCCGAGAAGGGGCAGATGTTTGCCGAAGATGTGGAGGCGATGGCTCAGTTTTTGTAGCGCCTCAATAGGCGGGTTTGCGAGACAGTGGACACCGCCTCGGGGGAGGGGGCCAAGCCTCGGCGTTATGTGACAGTTTTGTTTTGTCACATGGCTGTCACACAAGGTCCATAGAGTCGCGGGTGTGAATTCTTTATCACCAACCGCAAGGACCAAGATGAACTCCAAACGTACCCTTCTCAAGACCGTCGCTGCTGCAGCACTGGCCAGCCTTGCCATGGGTTCTGCCCTGGCCGCCGATTTCACCGGCGCTGGTGCTTCGTTTCCTTTTCCCGTGTACAGCAAATGGGGTGAAGCCTACAAAGCAGCCACGGGCAATGCCATGAATTACCAGTCCATCGGCTCGTCCGGTGGCATCAAGCAGATCAAGGCCAAGACCGTTGCCTTTGGTGCCTCTGACGCACCTGTGAAAGGCGAAGACCTGGAAAAAGACGGCATGGTTCAGTTTCCGGCCATCATTGGTGGCACCGTGCCGGTGTTGAACCTCGACGGATTCAAGCCCGGTGAGCTGCGCGTGACAGGCCCGGTGTTGGCCGACATCTTCCTGGGCAACATCACCAAGTGGAACGACCCCAAGCTGGCCGCCCTGAACCCTGGCAAGTCGTTGCCATCCACCTCCATCACCGTGGTTCACCGCGCTGATGGTTCCGGCACCACCTACAACTTCACCGATTACCTCTCCACGGTCAGCAAGGACTGGGCCGCCAAGGTCGGTACCGACAAGGCGGTGAAGTGGCCTGCCGAGTCCTCCGTCGGCGGCAAGGGCAACGAGGGCGTGGCCGCCAACGTGAACCGCGTCAAGGGCGCTGTGGGCTACGTTGAGTACGCCTATGTGAAGAAGAACAACATGAACTTCATGCAGCTGCAGAACGCCGATGGCAAGTACGTCAGCCCCGACGACAAGACCTTCGCCGCCGCAGCAGCCGGTGTGGATTGGTTCAGCGTGCCCGGCATGGGCGTGTCCATGGTCAATGCCAAGGGTGCAGACAGCTGGCCCATCAGCACGGCTTCGTTCATCCTGATGTACAAGGAACCCGTGAACAAGGCCGAGTCGGCAGAAGTGCTCAAGTTCTTCGACTGGTCGTTCAAGAACGGCAAGCAGATGGCCAGCGACCTGGACTACGTGGCCCTGCCCGACGTGCTGACCGACGCGATCCGCTCCAAGGTCTGGTCGCAGATCCAGAAGTAAGTTGACATCCCGTGAGCCCGATCAGGGCTCCTTGGAGGTGGTGCATCTGACGTGCGCCACCTCCTGGCTGTATCCGGTTGAGTGCTCGCCGGATCCCCAAGAGCCTGCGTCAGTCCCATTTGGGAGATCCCATGAATCTGGAAAACACCATGCATGCGCCCACCATGCCCGTCGAGGCGGTCAATCCCAATATGGTGAACATTGCCCGGCGGCAGCAGTGGCAAGACGCCTTGTTCCACCGCGTTACCCAAGGCTTCTCCTTGTTGGTGCTCGTCGCGCTGACGGGAATCATCGTCTCGCTGTTCATCAATGCCTGGCCGGCATTTCAGAAGTTCGGTCTGAACTTCATATGGCGCGTTGAATGGGACGTCGTCAACGAGGAGTTTGGCGCGGCCATCGCCATCGTGGGCACCTTGGCCAGTGCGGGTATCGCGCTGTTGATTGCCGTGCCACTGGCTTTTGGCATTGCGCTGTTCCTGACCGAGAACTGCCCCACCTGGTTGCGCCGTCCTTTGGGAACGGCTGTCGAATTGCTTGCTGCCGTGCCCTCCATCATCTATGGCATGTTTGGCCTGTTTGTCTTTGCACCATTGTTTGCCGATTATTTTCAAGTGCCCGTGCAAGAGATGATCGGTTCGATGCCGCTGATCGGTGGCCTGTTTGGCGGCAGCACGAACGGTTACGGGATCCTGGCTGCCGGGATCGTCCTGGCATTCATGGTCTTGCCCTTCATCGCCGCTGTCATGCGCGATGTCTTCGAGATCGTGCCACCCATCCTGCGCGAATCGGCTTATGGCCTGGGCTGTACCACCTGGGAGGTGGTGCGTCGCGTGGTCTTGCCCTACACCCAGAAGGGTGTCATCGGCGGCATCATGCTCGGTTTGGGCCGTGCGTTGGGAGAGACCATGGCAGTGACTTTCGTGATTGGCAACTCCAACCGCCTGCCCACTTCGCTGTTCTCCCCCGGCACCTCGATCGCTTCCACGCTGGCCAACGAGTTTGGCGAAGCCTCCGATTTGCATATCAATGCGTTGTTCGCATTGGGTTTCCTCCTGTTTGTGATCACCTTCATTGTTCTGGCGCTGGCCAAGTGGATGATGTTGCGCGCTGAGAAAGCCAAGGGGCTGTGATGAACCAACCTATCAAAAATCCTGCTCACATGGCCCTCAATGCCACGCGCTACCGCAAGCGCCAACTGAACAACGCGATCGGCCTGTCACTGTCCATGGCGTCCATGGCCCTGGGGCTGATCGTCCTGATGTGGATCCTGTTGGTCCTGTTCAGCAAAGGGCTGGCAGCGCTGGATCTCAACCTGCTGACCCAATCTACAGCTGCACCAGGTACCGAAGGCGGTGGTCTGGCCAATGCCATTGTGGGCAGTCTGATGATGGTGGGTTTCTCGGTGCTGGTGTCGACCCCCATCGGTGTGCTGGCGGGTGTCTACCTCGCCGAGTACGGCGACGAAAGCAAGACCGCAGAGCTCACCCGCTTTGTGACGGACATCATGCTCTCTGCCCCATCCATCGTGCTGGGTCTGTTCGTGTACGCCATCGCAGTGGCCACCATGGGCGGCTTCTCAGGCTGGGCAGGCTCTCTGGCGCGGCCTTTGATCGCGGTGCCTGTGGTGGTTCGAACCACCGAGAACATGCTTCGCCTGGTGCCCGGCAGTTTGCGGGAAGCGGCGTTTGCGCTGGGCGCTCCACGCTGGAAGGTGTCGACCCTGGTGACCTTGCGCGCTGCCAAGAGCGGTGTGATGACCGGCTTGCTGTTGGCGGTGGCCCGCATCAGCGGTGAGACGGCACCCCTGTTGTTCACGGCCCTGAACAACCAGTTTTTCAGCACCGACATGAGCAAACCCATGGCCAATCTGCCCGTGGTGATCTTCCAGTTCGCCATGAGCCCCTACGACAACTGGAATCGCCTGGCCTGGGCGGGCGCCTTGCTTGTCACGCTGTCGGTGCTGCTGCTCAATGTGGTTGCTCGCGTGTATCTGCGTGAAAAGAAGCCTTCCTGAACCGTCCCGAACGCCTTTTTGAAAGAACCCTGTCATGACCGCTACGGCCATCCAACCCCAGATCAAGAACGCGAACGCGCTTGAGTTGCGCAACCTGAACTTCTATTACGGCAAGTTTCAGGGCCTGAAGAATGTGAACCTCGACATCGAAGAACGAAAGGTCACCGCTTTCATCGGCCCGTCGGGCTGCGGAAAGTCCACTTTGCTGCGCACCCTCAACCGCATGTACAGCCTGTACCCTGGGCAGCGCGCCGAGGGCGAGATCAACTTCTACGGGCAGAACATTCTGGACGCCAAGCAGGACATCAACCTGTTGCGCGCCCGGATCGGCATGGTGTTCCAGAAGCCGACGCCATTTCCGATGTCCATCTACGACAACATCGCCTTCGGGGTGAAGCTCTATGAGGACCTCAGCAGCAGCGAGATGGATGACCGCGTGGAGTGGGCGCTGACCAAAGCGGCTTTGTGGGGCGAGGTCAAGGACAAGCTGAATCAGAGTGGGCTGTCGCTTTCCGGCGGTCAGCAGCAGCGCCTTTGCATCGCCCGCAGCGTTGCGGTGAAGCCATCGGTCTTGTTGCTCGACGAACCTACCTCGGCGCTCGACCCGATCTCCACCGGCAAGGTCGAGGAACTGGTCCACGAGCTCAAAAAGGACTACACCATCGCCATCGTGACCCACAACATGCAGCAAGCCGCCCGCTGCAGCGACTACACCGCCTACATGTACCTGGGTGAACTGGTGGAGTTTGGCTCTACCGAGCAGATCTTCTTCAAGCCCACGAAGACCGCCACGGAAGACTACATCACAGGCCGTTTCGGCTGACCGGCCATTCGCCACACCGGCCTGACACGACACATTGGAGAGCTACATGGGTGACAAACACATATCCAGCCAGTTCGATGCCGAGCTGAACTCGATTTCCACGCAGGTTCTGGAGATGGGGGGGCTGGTGGAGTCTCAACTGCACCAGGCCGTCTACGCGCTGATCCACATGAGCGAGGAGACCGCCGCTCAAGTGCTGGAAACTGAGCAGAAAATCAATCAGATGGAAGTGAACATCGATCACGCCATCATCTCCACCATCGGGCGTCGCCAGCCGACCGCAAGGGACTTGCGATTTCTGATGGCCATATCGCGCACCACGCAGAACCTCGAGCGGGCAGGCGACGAAGTGGCCCGGATTGCGCGAATGGTGAAATCCCTTGTCGAAGTGGGATCGCCGCGCTCCTTGCCTGTGTCCGAACTGCGCTTGGCGGCCGACCTTGCCGCAGGCATGCTTCGCAAGACGCTGGACTCGTTCGCCCGCCTTGACACGACAATGGCACTGGCGATCATCAAGCAGGACGATGAAATCGATGTGGAATACGATGGTTTTCTGCGCAAGCTCATCACCTACATGATGGAAGATCCCCGAACCATCTCACCGAGTCTCAACCTCTTGTTCCTGGCCAAATCGTTGGAGCGCGTCGGGATCACGCCAAGAACATTGCCGAGCAGATCATTTTCGTGGTCAAGGGTGAGGATGTTCGCCACTCGTCGCTGGACGAGGTGAAATCGGTGGTTGGATGAGAGGTCTGGGTCAGCAGTTTGCAAAGAAGGTCAAGGGATGAAAAAGATGCCTCGCGTTTTGGTGGTTGAAGATGAGCCGGCGATTGCCGAGCTGATCGCCGTCAACCTGCGACACAATGGTTTTGCACCAACGGTTGTTTTTGAAGGACAGGCCGCACGCCGGGAGGTTGATGCGGTGTTGCCCGATGTGATCTTGCTGGACTGGATGTTGCCTGGCGAGAGCGGTGCGTCGCTGGCGCGGTCCTGGCGTCAGCACGAGCGCACCAAGGCTGTCCCCATCCTGATGCTCACCGCGCGAAGCGACGAAGCCGACAAGGTTCAGGGCCTCGACGCGGGTGCGGACGACTACATCACCAAGCCCTTCTCGACGCAGGAGCTGCTTGCGCGCATTCGAGCGGTGTTGCGCCGCAGGGCGCCCCAGACGGTGAACGACTCGGTGCAGGTGGGCGAGCTCGCACTGGACGCGGCCACTTATCGTGTCACCTACCAAGGCAATGAGCTCAAGCTTGGGCCCACCGAGTTCAAGCTTCTGCACTACCTGATGAAACACGCGGAACGGGTGCACACCCGTGGTACGCTGCTCGACAAGATCTGGGGGGATCATGTCTTTATCGAGGAGCGTACCGTGGACGTACACGTGAAACGATTGCGGGAATCATTGGGCGACGCCGCCACCATGGTCGAAACCGTGCGGGGTGCAGGCTATCGACTCACCGCACAAGTCAGCAGCGCACCGGCCAAGGTTGCGCAAGGTCAGCCTCCCGTACCTGCTGCATGATTCGTCGCTTGGTCGAGTTGCTGCTCCTCGTGGCTTTGGGGGCGGTGTGGGGTTGGACGCAAGATGCCGCCATGTGGTCCTTTTTCGGTGGGCTCCTGGGCGCACTCGTTTGGGGGATATTCGACGGGTTGAGGGCTCGCAGGGCGTTGGAGTGGCTGAACAAGGGCGACGTCTCCCGCAAGGTTGGCGTGTCTGGCGTCTGGGGCGAAGTGATCGATCGCGGCCGCAAGCTGGTCAAAAAACTGGAAAAAAAGGCGGCCAATTCCGACGCGCGTCTGGACGATTTCCTCTCTGCCATTCAGGCTTCGCCGAACGGTGTGGTGCTGCTGGACTCATCCGGACGCATCGAGTGGTCGAACCAGACCGCCGCCGGCCACCTCGGGTTCGAGCCCGAACGTGATGTCGGGCAATATGTGCGCAACCTCGTTCGCTCACCGGCCTTTATGTCTTACCTGGATGCGGGCAACTTTGGTCACGAAATCCAGATTGACGGACCCGGTCCACGTCCGACACAGCCCTCGAAGATCTCGCTTCAGGTCCACCCGTATGGAAAGAAGCGCAAGCTGATGATCACCCGCGATGTGACGGCGGTGCAGTTGGCGGAGGCCATGCGGCGGGACTTCGTGGCCAATGTGTCGCACGAGATTCGCACCCCTCTGACGGTGCTCAGTGGGTTCGTGGAAACCATGCAAAGCATTGAGCTCGACGAGGAAGAGCGGGTGAGGTACCTGGGCATGATGAGCCAGCAAGCTCAACGCATGCAGACGCTGGTGAGCGACTTGCTGACGCTCTCCCGCCTGGAAGGAAGCCCTGTGCCAGGGCAAGGGGAGTGGGCAAGCACCGATGAGTTGCTCAGCCATGTGGTGCAAGAGGCGACAGGATTGTCCAATGCCATCAGCAAGCAGCCCCATGAAATCGTGGTCAGTGGTGTGCCGGGATTGGCGGTTGCTTGCGCCAAAACAGAGCTGCTTAGCGCGATGTCCAACCTTTTGAGCAACGCAGTGCGGTACACGCCGGGCGGGCGTCGCATCGAAGCGGGCTGGCGGATGCGGCAGGACGGCTGGGGCGAGTTTTTCGTCAGCGATACCGGACCTGGGATTGCCGCCGAACATTTGCCCCGCCTGACCGAGCGCTTTTACCGGGTTGACCGCAGTCGCTCAAGGGAGACGGGTGGCACCGGGTTGGGGCTGGCCATTGTCAAGCACGTGGCGCAGCGCCATGGCGGACAGATCGACGTGCACAGTGAAGAGGGTGTCGGGTCGACCTTTGTGATCGCGCTGCCCCCGTTCGCATGCGGATGGGCAGAAGCCCTGACCGCGATTGGCAGCCGGGCCTTATTGGCCCACGCGCAGATAGATCAACAAACGCTCTTTGCGATCGCTCAAGCGGCTTGCACTGGCCCGGTAAGCCCAGTGGGTGAGGTTGACACGCTCGTCCAACGTGGGCTGCAGGCTGGGATCCATCACGAGTGCGCCGCACATGCCTTGATCGCCATCAGGTCCCAGTCGGCGCAGTTGCAGTTTGCCGTGGTATTGCAAGGCCGCGATTTGCGCCTGAGTCAGACCATCGATCAGGACGCAGTCGTTGGCCGGCACCACGCGGGCGATGGCTCGAGATAGCGGGCCGTAGCTGCGAGCGAAGTCTAGCAGTGGCAACCACAAGGTCATCAACAGCACCCAGCACAGCGTGGCCCCCGCCGCCGGCAAGACCAGGCTCTTCCAGATCGCCTGCCTGTTTCGCCCAACCCGCCATTGCACCAGCCAAAGCCATGCGAAGGTGGCCATGGCCCCGGCCAGAAACAACACCCACGAAAACTCGGGGGTGAACCCGGGGGCCAGACGTGCCACGTTCTCAGCAGGTTTGGCGGGTACGCCTGTCTGCATGGAGAACCACACCACCCAGATGATCAGCGCACACAGTGTGAAAAACAGCAGGGTGAACCAATCGATCAGCGCAGATACGCTGCGGCGCAACGTGGGCAATGCAAACGCCGCCAGGGCGGCCATCGCGGGAAGGGCGAGCAGCAAAGCTCGGTCGAAGTCCGTATTCAACGCACTGTTGAGCACGCTGACCAACGCGATCCAAAACGGAATCGCCACATGCGGGCTGAGCAATTGCCTGCGCCACCCCCACAGGGTCCATAACACCAGTGGCCACGCGGGCCAGGTGAACCAGACCATCAGGCGGCCCCAGCGTTGCCAGGCGCCCAATTCCTGTGGGAGTGCCATGTTGGGCATTGGCAGGCTGTCGAAAGTGATTGCCAGCCACACTGTGAGTGCCACTGCCAACGCGGCCCACACCAGCATGGTGGGATTGCCTTGGCCCGTGCGTGCGTGCCTGACTGTGAGAATGAGCAGGAGGCCGGTGCCCGAAGCCATTGCAATCCATGGGGCGCCACTCATGGCCAGGCCTGCCGTCGCCACCCACCAAAGCAGCAGGCTCAAATACGGATGAGGGTCATCCGCATGGGCCATGCGCGCCCCAGCCAGCATCAGCGCGCTGCTGGCGCACAGACGGGCAAGGTCGGGTGTGGTTTCGTGAGACATCTGGGCAAGACCCAGACAGGCGATCAGGGCCAGCAGGCCGGCATCGGCGATGGCGCGGGCATAGTCCTTGGGGCTGGCTTCGCCGCCAAAGGCGAAGGCCACCGGTTGCGCCGAACGCTGACGTGCCAAGTAATACACCGCATACCAGGAGCACAGCAGGGTGAGGCCAAGTACCAAGGCAAACGCGATGCGTACCGCGTAGTCCGCAGGCATCATCGGAAGCAGGCGGATGGCGGCGGCGCCCAGCCAGTAAGGCAGCGAGCCCCCCACATCGGCGGCCTGCCCCAGGACCTGGGGAACCCACCAGGAGGTGGCGCCTGACGCCATTTCCAGCATCACTCCCAGAGACGAAACGTCGGCGCTCTTCCACGGTTCGCGGCCCAGGAAGCCGGGCAGCACATAGGCCAGGCAAAAAAGAAACAAGGCGAGCCTGGGCAGTCGGCGCACGGCCGACTGGGTCACGATGGCGGGGTTGGTCGAACTCACTGCGGGGAATATACAGGGCAGGGCGCCTCAGGGCTGGAAAGCGGGTGACGGGCGGGCCAAAAAAAAAGCAGCCGGAGATCCGGCTGCTTTTGTGCACAGGTTTCGGCTATCAGAGCCGGTCGCTGGATGCTTACTTGGCAGCGCCGCCTTTGGCATAGCGGTTGCGGAAGCGCTCCACACGGCCGCCCATGTTGTCCACGCTTTTTTGCGTGCCCGTGTAGAAGGGATGCGACTCGCTGGTTGTGTCGAGTTTGAAGAGCGGCAGTTCACGGCCGTCTTCCATGGTGATCATTTCTTTGGTGTTGGCGCAGGAACGGGTCACGAACTTGAAGCCGTTGGACATGTCCTGGAAGCACACTTCGCGGTAGTTGGGGTGAATGCCGTCTTTCATGACGATTCCTTGAGGTCAGTTGCGGCAGCCGCAGCGGAACCATTCCACTGTACTTGTCGCGATTACGAATAGCCGCTGATTATAGCCCGGAAACCGGGCTTGTGAAGATCGGCCGGGTGTGCGGATTTTTGCAGGCCATGGGGTGGTGCCAGGCCCTGAAGAGGCCGGCGTCACGCTGAGGCGCACCTGTGAGGCCGGGCGCTCAGCCGCCGCGCCGCATCATGTCGAAGAACTCGGAGTTGTTCTTTGTGGCCTTCATGCTCTTCAAGACCATTTCCATCGACTCGATTTCGTCCATGTTGTACATGAACTGGCGAAGAATGCGTGTCTTTTGGAGGATCTCTGGCGCGAGGAGCAACTCTTCGCGGCGCGTTCCGCTGCGGTTGAGCTGGATCGACGGGAAGACGCGCTTCTCGTACAGGCGGCGATCGAGATGGATCTCGCAGTTGCCGGTGCCTTTGAACTCCTCAAAGATCACTTCGTCCATGCGGCTGCCGGTGTCGACCAGGGCGGTCGCGATGATGGTCAGAGACCCGCCTTCTTCGATCTTGCGTGCCGCACCAAAAAAGCGCTTGGGCCGTTGCAATGCATTGGAGTCCACACCACCACTCAACACCTTGCCTGAAGATGGCAGCACGTTGTTGTAGGCGCGGGCCAAGCGGGTGATCGAGTCCAGCAGGATGACCACATCCTTTTTCAGCTCGACCAAACGCTTGGCGCGTTCGATCACCATCTCTGCCACGTGCACGTGGCGAGCAGCGGGTTCGTCGAAGGTCGAGGCAATGACGTCGCCACGCACCGTGCGCTGCATCTCCGTCACTTCCTCAGGCCGTTCATCGACCAGCAGGACAATGAGCTCCACCTCGGGGTGGTTGGCGGTAATGGCATGACAGATGTGCTGCATCATCACCGTTTTGCCGCTCTTTGGCGGTGCCACGATCAAGGCACGCTGGCCGCGACCGATGGGGGCGATGATGTCGATGACGCGACCGGTGATGTTCTCATCGCTCTTGATATCGCGCTCCAGACGCATCTGCTCCTGGGGAAGAGAGGCGTCAGGTTCTCAAACATGATCTTGTGCTTGTTGTCCTCCGGGGCAAGCCATTGATCTTGTCGAGTTTGTTCAGTGCGAAGTAGCGCTCGCCATCCTTGGGAATGCGCACTTCGCCTTCGATCATGTCGCCGGTGTGCAGATTGAAGCGCCGGATCTGGCTGGGCGAAATGTAGATGTCGTCGGTAGACGCCGTGAAACTGGTGTCCATGTTGCGCAGGAAGCCGAACCCGTCGGGCAGGACTTCCAGCACGCCGTCGGCGTTGACCTGTTCACCACCCTTGGCGCGTTTCTTGATGATGGCAAACATGAGTTCCTGTTTGCGCATCCGGCCCGTGTTTTCAATCTCAAGAGCTTCGGCTTGCTTGAGGACTTCAGACACGTGCAGTGCCTTGAGTTCGTTTAGGTGCATGGGGTTGGCTCCGGAGGGAGTCGTTGCAGAAATTCGGGGGATTGTGCGCTTCGGCCCAGTGGGTGGGCGGTGCGCCTTGGGAGGATGCTGGGCTGTGTCTGGCCAGCTTCCGGATGAATTATGACAGGAAAAGCAGGGTCTTTCAGTTCCCGGGGCGTTGCACCCCTGGATTGACTGCTGAAAGGCCCTGGCGCTCAGGCGAGCTGCTGGTCGATGAAAGCGGTCAATTGGGCTTTGCTCATGGCACCCACCTTGGTGGCTGCCAACTGGCCGTCTTTGAACATGATCAGTGTGGGAATGCCGCGAATCCCGTATTTGGCGGGCACGTCGCGGTTGTCGTCCACATTGATCTTGGCGATGTTGAGCTTGCCGTTGTAGCTGCTGGCGATTTCATCCAGGATCGGCGCGATCATTTTGCAAGGGCCGCACCATTCGGCCCAGAAATCCACCAGGGTTGGGGCTTTGGCGTCAAGCACGTCGGCCTGGAAAGTTGCATCAGAAACGTGTTTGATCAGGTCGCTGGCCATGGTCCATCCTCAAGAAGCGTTGTCGGGGAGTTAAAGTGATGCGCTGGCTCGAATTCCGGTCATCCGGGGTGCCAAACCGACGCTGCCTCACCATTGTGACAGAAACCCCCTCACTTCGATGTCTCCTCCCATGCCCAGCCCGCCGGTTTCTGGGGCTTCAATGACGCCGCACCCGGCGGATCTCGCCTGGGACAGGCGCATCACAGCCTTGAAGGACTGGATGGCGGCACGGGGGTGGCGCCTCAGCGCGTGGTGGTGCTCGTGCCCTATGCACAACTGATGGCTGAAGCCCGGCAGGCGTGGGCCCGGCGGAATCCGGCAGGCTTTGCGCCGCGTTTTGAAACCAGCCGCAACTGGGCCTCCAACCTGATGCCTTTTTCACCTGGGCCGGCTGACTGGAGTGGTGATCGGGCTCGCGACAGCCTTGTCGCTGCCGCTCTTGTCGACCAGGTGGCGCGGGCTCGCGCGGACTCTGCGCTTCGTTTGGCGCTGGGTTCTCGCCTGGTCGAAGCCACGCAAACGCTGGCGGCTCTTGCCGCGGCGCAAGATCCCGGGTTTCGGGCAGCCTGGGGTCAGCAGATGATGGCTAAGCTTGGGCCGGGATTGCTGAGCCCCGCCTGGGAAGGCTTGGTGGCGAGCCTTGCCATCACTTGGGCCAGCAGTTCGGCTTATGCGACGGATGTGTTGTGGAGCGCGTGGGCCGAACCCGGCGAAGTGGCTGATGCTCTGGTGATTTGTCAGGGTTTTCAAGCCGATCCATTGGCTGGGGCACTGAGACAACGCTGGGGTGAGGATCGTTCACCGATTTGGCGACTTCACGAGGAAGTGGGCGGCGGCGATCTTGGTGATGTGCCGGCGCGCTCGTTGACGGCCTCGGCGCCGGGGCTGCGAGGGCACCGGTGCGAAGACGCCGAGGACGAGGCGCAGCGTTCGACCGCCTGTGTGATCCGCCATCTTGAAGAAGGCAGGCACCCGGTCGCCTTGCTTGCCAATGACCGTTTGCTGACACGGCGTGTGAGTGCAATGCTGCACAACGTGGGTGTGGCGGTGCGCGACGAAACGGGGTGGAAGCTATCTACGACGCACGCGGCGGCGCAGGTGATGGCTTTGTTGCGGGCGGCAGATGCTCGTGCCAGCATGGACGATGTGCTCGACGCCCTGAAGCTCTCACCCACCTGGTCTGATACGGTTGCCCAAAGGCTGGAGTCGCTGGCCAGACGCCATGGCGTGGCGATCTGGCGTGCGGCTGTGGCGCATCCCGAGCTGGCTTTGGCCGTGCCTGCGCAGTGGCGGGACCTGCTGACAGGTTTGCATGAGGCCCGCAGTTTGTCGGCGTGGTTGTTGTCGCTTGGCAGCGCGCTGGTGGTGGGTGGGTGGTGGGATGCCCTGACGCAAGACGCTGCGGGTCAGCAACTGATCACCGGGTTGCGCTTGCACCCCGGGAGCGAGGCGGAGTTGGCATCGGTGGGGCTTCCTGATGATGGTGAGCAAACGGGGACGGAACGAAGAAAGTGGTCGCTGAAGGCATTCACGGCATGGGTGGTTGAGGTGCTGGAAGGGGCGACTTTCAGGATGCCTTTGCAGGCCGAGGCGCAGGTGGTGATATTGCCCATGGCGCAACAGGTGGCACGGGCCTTCGGGGCCACGGTGGTGCCAGGTTGCGACGAGCGCAATTTGCCCACCCACCCCGAGCCCCCTGCGCCATGGTCGAAAGAGCAGCGAGAGACGCTGGGGCTGCCCAGTCGGGAAGCTTTGGGCGAAGCCGCCTTGCAGGCCTGGCGAGCACTGTTGGAGAACCCCCACGTTGACCTTCTTTGGCGGACGCAGGACCGCGGAGAGGAAACAGCCCCAAATGCATGGGTGTTGACGCTGCATGCCGCCGGAATTGCGCAGGCGAGCGATCCCAGGTCATCTCAACGGTTGGCGGGTGTGGTGCCTGAGCGGCCAATGCCCAGCGCGGCCAGCTTGTTGCCGGAGCGTCTTTCGGCCAGCGCCTACCAGGATCTGCGCGATTGTCCTTACCGTTTTTTTGCTTTGCGCCAGTTGCGCTTGCAGGACGCCGAAGAGCTGCAGGGTGAGCCCGATCAGCAAGACATGGGCAACTGGCTGCACGCGGTGTTGCGCGGTTTCCACGAGGAACGGAGGGATGCGCGGCCCGGCCGCCAGGCCGATGTGGCCGCACTGGAGCGCTGGGCAAAGAAGGTGGCTGAGGAGATGGGGTTGCTGGGTGATGACGGCCAAGCCGGCTTCTTGCCCTATCAGGCGGTCTGGCCTGCGATGCGGGAGGGCTATCTCGACTGGCTGTCGGCGTTTGAGGCACAGGCGGACCGAGCCGGACCGTCTTTTGTCGCCGCAGAGGTGGAGCGCAATGCCCAGGCCGGACGCTGGTGTTTGATGGGCAAGCTTGATCGCATCGATGAGCAGTCCAGCCCGGAAGGTCGTCTGCCCATGGTCATCGACTACAAGACCGAACGCCGGGAACGTACGCTCGATCGGGTGAGGGATCCGCTGGAAGATACACAACTGGCCTTTTATGCCGCTTTGTTGCCGCAGGACAATTTGAGAGCGGCATACCTGAGCATCACCGACAAACGCGGTTCGGGCCGCAGTGCGGCCACGTTGTTGATCGAGCAACCGGAAGTCCTGGCCGCGAGGGAAGCACTGCTGCGCGGGATTGAAGCGGATATGGAGCGCGTCGCGGCGGGCCAGGCCATGCCTGCACTGGGCGAAGGGCGCGTGTGTGAGTTTTGTGCAGCGCGAGGCTTGTGCCGGCGAGACGATTGGAGCGCAGGATGAGCCAGGCAGCCTATCAGATCAATGGCCAGACGGTAGGCAGCGCAGACTTTTATGCGGTCGCGTGCGACCCTGGGCGCTCTGTGGCGGTGGAGGCCTGTGCTGGCGCGGGAAAAACCTGGATGCTGGTGGCCCGGATTGTCCGTGCGTTGCTTGATGGGACACCGGCGCAGAACGTTCTTGCCATCACCTTCACCAAGAAGGCCGCAGGAGAGATGCGGGGGCGGTTGCAGCGGGAACTGCGCGAATGTGAGACCCTGCCCGATGCCGGGCTACTGGCGCGTTTGACAGCCTGGGGTTTCTCCGCTGAGCAGGCCGCGGCGCGCCTGGCTGGGCTTCGGGAACTGCATGCCCGTGTGAACGCGCAGGGGCGCATGGTTCAGGTGCGCACCTTTCACAGCTGGTTTGCGGCCTTGCTGCGCAGCGCCCCTTTGGCGGTGTTGCAAGAGCTGAACCTGCCGCTGAGCTATGAGTTGCTGGAGGACGATGCTCGGGCTACCAGTCTGGTGTGGCCCCGGTTGTACCGGGCCTTGGCGGGCGCACCGGTGGAACGGCAGGATTTCTTTGACAGTGTGGCCGAGCACGGCCGACACCAGACCTTGAAATCGCTGGAAAACGCGCTGAGCAAACGCGTGGAGTTTGCGATGGCCGACGCGGCCGGGGTGGTGGACGCCTCCGTCATGTCATTTGATCAGCTGTGGCCCGAGCTGGCCCATGTCAACCGGCCCGAGGATGCGTTGCTGGGTGAAGCGGCTCGGCAGCGCTGGCTGGCGTGGGCCAGGGTGCTGGGTGGCGAGTCGCTGAAGTCGCCGCAGGCGGCGGCCCAGGCGGTGGTGGACGCCTTTGAATTGCCTGACGAGCCTGGTCATATGGCGCACCGTCTGGCGGTATTGCGCAAGGCGTTTTTTGTGGCCAGCGAAGACCGCCTGAGCCGCAACCTGGCGAAATACGAGGCCGCCCAGGCTGCAGAGGTGGAGCTGCAGCGCCTGTGTGGCGCGAGCCACCAGCATCAGGCCAAGCTCCATCACCAGCGGCTGACACGGCTCACGCGCATGCTGCTGCGCGTGTATGCGGATCTGAAGCGCGAGCGCGCCTGGGTCGACATGAATGACCTGGAAGGGGCTGCGCAGCGCTTGTTGGGTGACGCCGAGTTGTCGGGTTGGATGCAGCAGCGCATGGACGCCCGCGTGAGTCAATTGTTGATCAATGAGTTTCAGGACACCAACCCGTTGCAGTGGCAGGCGTTGTACGGCTGGCTGTCGGCCTATTCCGGCGCTGGGCCGGGTGTGGCGCCGAGTGTGTTTCTGGTGGGGGATCCCAAGCAATCCATTTACCGCTTTCGCCGGGCGGAGCCGCAGGTTTTCAAGGCGGCTCAGGCTTTCGTGGTGCAAGGGCTCGGTGGGGCCTTGCTGAGCTGCGACCACACCCGGCGCTGTTCTCCCGCTGTGGTGCAGACGCTCAATGTGGTCATGCAGCGGGCGGTGGCCTGGTGAGTACAGCGGCTTTCGTGATCACACGACGGCGAGTGAAGCTGAGGGCGGCACCTGGGTCTTGCCGGCCATTGAACGGGAAGAGGGCAAGTCAGGGGCTGAGGGGCCTGAGGCCCGCCGTGGCGAACAGTTTAGCGAGCCGCGGAGTGTTGCCCGAAGAGGAGAGCTATGCGGTTCGGGAAGCGCAGCAGGCTGCACGCTGGATTTCGAATCAGATTCACGAGCAGGGCTTGAAGCCAAGGGCATTCATGGTGCTTTCGCGCAAACGCTCGCGGTTGGGTGCGATGCACAGTGCCTTGCAGGCGCTGGGGATCCCGAGTGAACAGCCAGAGAAGCTTGAGCTCAATCAGATTGCTGCGGTCCAGGACGTGATTGCCTTGCTGGATGCGCTGGTGTCGCCACGTCACAACCTCAGCCTTGCGCGGGCATTGAAGTCGCCGCTCTTTCGATGGCCAGATGCCGATCTGGTCGCTTTGGCTGACATGGTTCGGCAGGCACGCAGCGCGGTGCAAGCGGGGCAGGACCGTGGGCTGGAGTTGAGTTGGTGGGACGCTTTGCAGCACCTTGCCGGTTCGCACGGAGGTCTGGCAAGCGCGAGAAGGGCTCGTTTGGTTGACACCGCTGCGCGGTTGATGCGGTACAAGGCTTGGGTGGACAGCCTGCCTCCCCACGACGCCCTGTCGGCAATCTATGAGGAGGGCCAGGTGCTGGCGCGGTTTGCCGAGGTGGCCGCGCCTGCGCAGCGTGCGTCGGTGGTCGCTGCGTTGCGCGATGTGCTTTTGCAGTCGCTGGTGCAGGAGGGAGGCCGCTTCTTGACGGCCTACCGCCTTGTGCGTCTGCTCAAGAGCGAAGGGGCGATGGCGTCCGTGGTCCAAAAAAACGATGCCGTGCGCTTGCTCACGGTGCACGGCGCGAAAGGGCTGGAGGCGGACACCGTCTTGTTGTTGGACACCGACGGTGGTTCGCCAGTGGCCGAGAGCATGGGGGTGTTGATCGACTGGCCGGGCGAGGCGCCCCGGCCGCAGTGCTTCGTATTCCTGGCCCGGGAGACGCGCCCGCCCGTATGCGCTGAGGATCTGTTGTCGTCGGAGCAGCAGGCCCGCGCGCTGGAAGAGATCAATGCACTTTATGTGGCCTTGACGCGGGCAGAGCACCGCTTGGTGGTGTCCAGTTTCACCCCGCATCGTCGCGGAGAAAAGGCAAGCTGGTGGGAGCGGTTGCAACCCTTGGGGGAACCGCTCGAGACACCTGGAGACGCGATGGCCCACGGATTCGACGCAGGCGACGCTTTCGAAATGCACATGCTGCCACCGTTGCTCATGGCGCCGGAAGTGTCTCCGCTGAAAGGTGAGTCGCAGGCGGCTGAGCTCGTGGTGGAAGACGATCTCCGCACCCGGCTGGGTTTGGCCATGCACCGCCTGTTGCAGTGGCACCCTTCGGAGACGGGGTTCGAATGGGGGCAAGCGCATGTGCTGGCAGTGGCTCGGGAACATGCGCTGAGCGCTGCTCAGGCACAGGAAGCGTTGACCATGGCGCGCCATGTTGTGGGCGGCGAAGGCGCCTGGGCCTGGGATGCCTCGCAACTGGCCTGGCGTGGCAACGAGGTTGATATGGTCTGGGAGGGGGTGGGCTCGCGGCTGGACCGGTTGGTGCAGACGGTCGACGGTGTGTGGTGGGTGATCGACTTCAAGAGCCACCTGGCACCTGAGTCCCAACCCGCATACCTGACCCAGATCCGCCAATATGGGCAAGCCGTGGGTCATGAGCAGCGAGGCGCTGTGGTCAGGCTTGCGTTTATCAATGCGCTGGGTCAGTGGCGCGAAGTCGGTTTCAAATGAGCGTTGAAGATTCGAAGGTGGGCTTGCCCGAGACGGTCGAGGTGGCGGTGGTCGGCGGTGGCCCGGCAGGCCTGATGGCCGCCGAAGTGCTGAGTGCGCGGGGGCATTCTGTGCATGTGTTCGATGCCATGCCATCGGTGGGCAGAAAGTTCTTGCTGGCTGGCCGAGGCGGCATGAACATCACCCACGCAGAGGCACTGCCCGCGTTCGTTGACCGGTATGGCAAGCGCGCACAGGCGGTTCGCTCCTGGCTGCGGTGCTTTGGGCCGGACGACGTTCGGCGTTGGGCGGATGGCCTGGGCATATCCACGTTTGTTGGCAGTTCCCAGCGGGTGTTCCCCTCCGATATGAAGGCCGCGCCGTTGCTGCGGGCTTGGTTGGGTCGGCTGCGCCATCCCACCGATGGCGGGGTGCCCGTGCAATTTCACATGCGCCAACGGTGGCAGGGTTGGGCTGAAGAAGGGGCGCCGTCCATGCGTTTCGTGGGTGGAGATGGGGCACAGTCGGTGGTGCGGGCGGGCGCGGTGGTTTTGGCTTTGGGCGGTGCAAGTTGGGCTCGTCTGGGGTCGGATGGCGCCTGGGTGGACCCGTTGCAGGCAGATGGTTGGGCGCTGTCACCATTGCGGCCGAGCAACTGTGGCTTTGAGGTGGCGGGCTCGGGCTTGCATGGGCCGGGCGAGGGCTGGAGCCGGATTTTTGCGGATCGTTTTGCCGGCCACGCGTTCAAGTCGGTGGCCTTGAGTTTCACCGACGGTGAGGGTCGGCATTTTGAGCGCCGGGGTGAGTTTGTCGCCACCAGTGTGGGCATCGAAGGCAGTCTGGTATATGCCGTCTCCAGCCTGTTGCGTGACGAGATCCACCGCGCTGGAAGCGCCACGATTCACCTGGACTTGCTGCCCGACCGCAGTGCATCGTATGTCCAGGAGCAATGCGCGCATCCGCGCGGCTCGCGCAGCCTCTCGAGTCACCTCAAGAGCCGATTGGGACTGGATGGGGTCAAGCTGGGTTTGCTGCATGAGTTGGTTGACAAAGCCAGTTTCCAGAATCCGGCCCAGCTGGCCAGGCGGATCAAGGCTTTGCCCGTCACGCTGGTGCGCCCCCGTCCCTTGGACGAGGCGATCAGCACGGCTGGTGGGGTTGAGCTGTCTGCACTGGACGACCATTTGATGGCCAAACACCGGCCCGCGGTGTTTTGCGCCGGCGAGATGCTTGATTGGGAAGCCCCGACCGGGGGGTATTTGCTGACGGCGTGCTTGGCCTCTGGTCGTTTGGCAGGCGAGGGAGTTGCTCGTTACCTCGCGGCTTTGGTCCCTGAGGAATAGGTGGCCGGTGCCGGAAGGGCCCGTGAGGTCGGCGTTGTCCGACTCAAGTCCTGGGGGTTGTGCACGTGGTCAGCGAACGCGTGAAGCGGTCCATTGCACGATGGCGATGCTGGCCAACACGACGAGCAACCCAGCGAAGGCCAAGCCGGTGATCGCCTGGGCCAGCAGCAGCCAGCCCAGCACCACTGCCGTGATCGGGCTCAGCAAGCCCAGAGAAGACACCGCGACCGTGGGGAGCCGACCAATGCCTCTGAACCACAGCACATACGCCAGCAGCGCTCCCGCCAGACACAGGTAGGCATAGGCCAGGCATTGCGGCCCCGAGAGTGGGGGCAAAGGCGCTTCCCCCCAAACTGCCAATGGCGCGAGCATGGCCCCGCCAAGCAGCAACTGCCACCCGGTGAGTGGCAACACTGGCAGTTCCAGAGACCAGCGTCGCGTCAACCAGGTGCCTGTGGCCATGCATGCGGCACCCGAGAGGGCCGCTGCGACACCAATGGGGTCGTACACGGTTCTGGGCGACAAGAGAAGTATCGCCATGCCAACGACACCGGCTACCGCCGCCCACAGGGTGGTGCGGCGAGGAGGTTGTCCGGCGAGTACCCAGGCCAGACCCATCACGAGCAGTGGCTGAATGGCACCGAGTACCGCAGCCAGACCGCCAGGCAACCGGTAGGCCGCCACGAACAGCAGGGCCTGGAATGCGCCTATGTTCAATGCGCTCAATGCCAGCAGGCGCACCCAGTCGCTGCGTGCGGGCAGTGTGCGGGTGCACAGGACCAGTATCAACCCGGCGGGCAGGGCTCGGATAAGGGCAGCGGTGAAGGGACGCCCCGTCGGAAGCAGCTCGGTGGTGACGATATACGTCGATCCCCAGATGGTGGGTGCCACAGCGGTGAGAGCGATGTCGTGCCACTGCCTAGCCAGATTGGATGCCATGAATGATTTGTCTTGAAGTCGAGATAAAATCATTCTTGCCGTTAATTATCTTGAAGTCAAGACAATCATGCCACGCCCCACACACCCCAGGCAGGCCGATGCCGTTGATGCCATTCTTCAACAGTGGCGCAGAGAGCGGGCGGATCTGGATCCGGCCCCGATGGGGCCCATAGGCCGCCTCAAAAGGTGCACGGTTCTGGTCGGGCAGCGCCTGGAAGCGTGTTTTGCCAGGTTCGGCCTGAGTGCTTGGGAGTTCGATGTGCTCGCGACGCTGCGGCGATCAGGCGCACCCCACTGCCTGACACCAACAGCACTGTTTTCGGCTTTGATGGTGACCTCAGGCACGATGACACATCGACTCAAGCAACTGGAAGCCAGCGGCCTCGTGGAGCGGGTTGCCAATGAACAGGATGCACGAAGCACGCAGGTGCGACTCACTCCCAAGGGGTTGTCGCTCATCGACCGCGCCGTCGAGGCGCATCTGGAAAACGAACGCGAGATTCTCTCGGCTATGCCAGTGGCCCTGATCAACGAACTGGACGAGCGGCTTGCGGCCTTGCTTTCATCGCTTGAACGCCCCGACGAGTGAGGCTTGCCAGGCGGCGCGCGGCTGTGCGGTGGCGCAACGCCGGAGCGACTTAGCGGGATTTCTTCAGAAAGCCAACCACGAACAAAAGAATGACGGCGCCCACCACCGAACCGATGAAGCCGGCCGCACCGCCCGGTTGGTACAGACCGAGCGCCGCACCTCCGTAGCTGGCAATGAACGAACCCGCAATCCCCAGCAGCGTGGTCATGATGATGCCCATCTTGTCGTCGCCAGGTTTGATGGCACGGGCGACCAGTCCGACGATGAGCCCGATGATGAGGGTGACGATGATGGACATGATGTGGTTCCTTTCAGAGGGTGAGGCCCGGGTGAAAACCCGTGGTTCGTCACTGTAGCGCGAAGCGGGCTGCCGGGTCCGGCTGCGCGCGAGTTTGCACGGTGGTACCTGTGGAGGAAATCACCGCGGTGTTGGTGAGGCATCAAGCGCTTGCCGCCGTGGCACTCTCGATTTGCTCCGTAAGTTCAAACCATTCGACCTCCAGCGCTTCGGTGGATTCGCTGATGGCTTTGAGTTGGCGCCCCGCCTCGGCCAGCTTGTCTGGTGCGGTTTCCGTGACCAGGCTGGCCTCCAGCGAAGCCCGCTCTTCGCCCAGCGAAGCCAGCTTCTTGTCCACCTTTTCCAATGCCTTCTTCAGCGGTTTCAACTGATCGGCAAGTTGCTGGCGGCGTTGTGCGTCCTGCTTGCGTTGCTCGGGAGTGCGGTTGGGTGTGGGCACGGCCGCCTCGGCAGCGACCGCAGCCTGCGCGGGTGGGCTGGCCTGGTCCCGCTGTTCGCGTTTTTGCGCTTCGCGGGACTCCTTGGCCACGTCGAGCAGGTAGCGTTGGTAGTCGTCGAGATCGCCATCAAAAGGCGCGATGCCGCCACGAGAGACCAGCCAGAACTCGTCGCACACCGCGCGCAGCAGGGCGCGGTCGTGGCTGACCAGCATGACAGTGCCTTCAAATTCGTTGAGGGCCACCGACAGCGCCTCGCGGGTGGCAAGGTCCAGGTGGTTGGTCGGCTCGTCGAGCAGCAACAGGTTGGGGCGCTGCCACACGATCATGCAAAGCACCAGGCGCGCTTTCTCTCCGCCGCTCATGCTGCCGACCACTTGCTTGACCTGGTCCCCGGTGAAGTTGAAGCTGCCCAAGAAACTGCGCAAATCCTGTTCTCTTGTGGATTGGCCTTGCAGCCTTCCTTCGCTGGTGCAGGTCTTGACCAAGCGGATCATGTGCTCCAGCGGGGTGTCGGTGGGGCGAAGCACATCGAGCTCTTGCTGAGCAAAATAACCGATGTTCAGGCCCTTGCCTTCGGTCACTTGTCCGGACAGTGCGTCCAGGTCGCGGGCGATGGTTTTCACCACGGTCGATTTTCCCTGGCCATTGGCGCCCAGAATGCCGATGCGCTGACCCGCCTGCACCGAGCGACTCACGCTGCGAACGATGACGATGGGCTCACCACCGGGCTCGCTGTTCGGGTAACCAAAGCTGAGATCCTGCATGGCCAGCATGGGGTTGGGCAGGTTCTGGGGTTCGGCAAATTCAAAGTTGAATTCGGCTTCCGCCAGGACCGGGCCGATCTTCTCCATGCGCTCCAAGGCTTTGACGCGGCTTTGCGCCTGCTTGGCCTTGCTGGCTTTGGCTTTGAAACGGTCGATGAACTTTTGCAGGTGGGCCATCTTCTCCTGCTGGCGCGCGAAGGCGGACGCCTGCAGCGCCATTTGCTCTGCGCGCATGTCTTCAAAGCGGCTGTAGTTGCCGCCGTAGCGCGTGAGCTGGGCGCGTTCGATGTGCACGGTGACATTGGTGACCGCGTCCAGGAATTCACGGTCGTGGCTGATGACCAGCATGGTGCCTTGGTAGCGTTGCAACCAGGCTTCCAGCCACACCAAAGCATCGAGGTCCAAGTGGTTGGTGGGCTCGTCGAGCAGCAGCAAATCGCTGGGGCACATGAGCGCTCGGGCGAGTTGCAATCGCATGCGCCAGCCGCCCGAAAAACTGTTGACCGGGCGCTCGAGCTCATCCATTCGGAAACCCAGGCCCAGAATCAAGGCCTGTGCCCTGGCCGCGGCATCGTGGGCGCCGGCATCGTGCAGGGCCATGTAGGCGTTGCCCATGCGCTCCCCGTCGTCACTGGCTTCGGCTGCATCCACCTCGGCTTGGGCGGCCAACAGCGTCACATCGCCTTCAACCACATACTGGGTGGCCGACATGTCGGTCTCCGGCATGTCTTGCGCCACTTGTGCCATGCGCCACTGGGGTGGGATGTGAAAGTCGCCCTGGTCTTCGTGAAGGGTGCGGTCAAGGAGACGGAACAGGCTGGACTTGCCGGCCCCGTTGCGGCCCACAAGACCGATTTTCTCCCCTGGGTTCAGGGTGACGGAGGCCTTGTCGAGAAGCACTTTGGTGCCGCGACGAAGAACGATGTTTTTGATGGTGATCATGGGGCGTGCGTGTCCGGCTCGGCGGACAGCGAAAGGGATTCGGCGGTGAGCAGCAACACCTGGTCGTCGCCACCGCTGGTGGACAGCCACACCGGGGCGAGGTGGGGAAAGGCCGCCTCAAAGTGCGCTCGTTCGTTGCCGATTTCCAGGACGAGCACACCGTCGGGTGCCAGGCGGCTCGGGGCATCCCGGAGCAACTGGCGGATGAAATCCATGCCATCGGCGCCGCCCGCCAGCGCCATTTCGGGCTCGGCACGGTACTCCTGCGGCAGTGTGCTCATGCTGGCCGCGTTGACGTAAGGCGGGTTGCACAGAATGAGGTCGTAGGGTCCTGGGCAGTTGCGCAGATTGTCGGATTCGATCAGGGCGATGCGGTCCTGAAAGCCGTGGCGTTCCACATTGATTTTCGCCACGGCCAAGGCCTCGGTGGAAAGGTCGGCGGCCGTGACGGTCACCTCTGGCCACGCCATGGCCGCAAGCACGGCCAAACTGCCATTGCCGGTGCACAGGTCGAGCACCCGCCGGGTTGACTCGCTCAGCCAATCGTCAAAGTCGCCATCGGCAATCAGTTCGGCGATAAAGCTGCGCGGGACAATGGCGCGCTCATCGACGTAAAACGGCACACCTTGCAACCAGGCCTCCCGGGTGAGATAAGCGGCGGGGAGGCGAGATTCGATGCGGCGCGAAATCAGAGCGTCGGTTGCGCGGGCTTCGGTGTCGGTGACGGGGTGTGTCGCCAGCGCGTGCAAGTCGCTGTCCAGAGGCAGGCCCAATTGCCAAAGCACCAGCCAGGCGGCTTCGTCTTGGGCATTGGTGGTGCCGTGGCCATAGGCCAAAGGCGCGGCAGCCAGGCGCTCGGTGGCCTGGGCCAACAGTTCTTGGAGGGTCATGGGGCTTAGCGGGGGTGACCGGCCTTGAGTGCCAGGTTCTCCAGCACGCGCCGGTAGATGTTCTTCAACGGTTCAATGTCAGCGACAGCCACAAACTCATCGATTTTGTGAATGGTGGCATTGGGCGGACCGAGTTCGATCACCTGTGGGCAGATCTGCGCGATGAAGCGCCCGTCACTGGTGCCGCCAGTGGTGGACAACTGGGTTTCGATGCCGGTTTCGCTGTGCACCGCCTTGCGCACCGCCTCGACCAGGGTCCCGGGCGGGGTCAGAAACGGCAGACCGCTCACTGTCCATTCGAGTTCGTAGTCCTTGCTGCCCTCCAGACCATGGGACTGAAGAATGGTTGCCACGCGCTGTTGCAGCGATTCGGGTGTGGATTCGGTGCAGAAGCGAAAGTTGAAGTCGATCACCACGCTGCCGGGAATCACATTGCCGGCTCCGGTACCGCCATGGATGTTGCTGACTTGCCAACTTGTGGGGGGGAAGTAGGCGTTACCCTGGTCCCACACCTCTGCCGCCAACGCAGCGAGCGCGGGTGCAACCATGTGGATGGGGTTTCTGGCCAGGTGCGGATAGGCGATGTGGCCCTGGATGCCCTTCACAGTGAGCTTGCCGCTCATGGAGCCTCGGCGCCCATTCTTGATCATGTCGCCAGTGCGCTCCACCGAGGTGGGTTCGCCCACGATGCACCAATCCAGCCGTTCCTGACGCTGGGTGAGTTGGCGGCAGACGACCACCGTGCCATCCACGGCAGGACCTTCCTCGTCGCTGGTGAGCAAAAAAGCGATGTCGATGACTGGTTTTGGGTGGGTTTCCAGAAATTCTTCGCAAGCCACGACCATGGCCGCCAGCGAGGTCTTCATGTCGCTGGCACCGCGACCGAACAACTTGCCATCGCGGTGGCTGGGCACAAAAGGATCGCTGGTCCAGGACCCGAGGGGCCCAGTGGGCACCACATCGGTGTGGCCGGCAAAAACAAGCGTGGGTTGCTCGCCCGAGCCCAGGCGCGCCCAGAGGTTGGTGACGCGCTCGTCTGGCGGGCCGCTTTCGATGGTCTGGCAGACAAAACCCAGCGCCGCGAGGCGATCGCCCAACAACGCCTGGCAACCCTCATCGCATGGCGTAACAGAGGGGCGGGCGATCAGTTCTTCGGTCAGGCGCAGCGTGGCAGTGGTCATCAGTGTTTGACGTCGAGAGTGAATTCGGTGAAAGAGGGTGCCTCTTCGTGGTCTTCTTCGGCAGGTGCGGTTTCGGTGTGCGGGCTGGCCGCGTTGAACTCGTTTTGCAAGCGCCACAACAGGTTGTTGGGGGAGTCGGCTTGTAGCAAGGCTTCGTTGCGCGAAACGATGCCGTCGCGCACCAGGCGGGCGAGGTCTTGTTCAAAACTCTGCGAACCCACGGCAGTGGACTTCTCCATGGCCTCTCTGATGCCCGAGAAGTCGCTTTTCTGAATCAGGTCTTTGATCAACGCGGTGTTGAGCAGCACTTCCATGGCTGGCACCCGACCGCCAGTGTGGGTGCGCAGCAGGCGTTGTGAAACGATGGAGCGCAGCGCCGCAGCGAGGTCCCCGAGCATGGTGGGTCTCACCTCGACCGGGTAAAAACTCAGGATTCGGTTCAGCGCCTGGTAGCTGTTGTTGGCATGCAGTGTGGCCATGCAGAGGTGGCCCGACTGCGCGTAGGCGATGGCGGCTGACATGGTTTCCCTGTCGCGAATCTCACCAATCATGATCACGTCAGGCGCCTGGCGCAGGGCGTTCTTCAGACCCACTTGCAGCGAGACGGTGTCGGGCCCGACTTCGCGCTGGTTGACCACGGACTTCTTGTTGCGAAACACGTATTCGATCGGGTCTTCGATGGTCAGGATGTGCCCGCTGGCCTGTTCGTTGCGCAGGTCAATCATCGATGCCAGTGTGGTGGATTTGCCGGCGCCAGGGGCGCCCACCATCAGAATCAGGCCCCGTTTCTCCATCACCAGATCGCCCAGGATCGGTGAGACGTTCAGGGAGTCCAGTGGTGGAATATCGGCAGGAACGAATCGCAATACCGCCGCGTAGCTGCCTCGCTGGCGAAGGGCACTCAGCCGGAAGTTGCCCACCCCTTCCAGCGCCACAGCCATGTTGAGCTCACCCGTTTCTGTGAGCTCCTCAATGCGCGTGGCCGGCACAATCTCGGAGATCAGGTTGAGCGGGGCGTCGGGAGGAAGCACCTGGCTGTTGACGGGCAGGGTTTGTCCGTTGATCTTGATCATCGCCGGGGCGTGGGCCGACAGATACACGTCAGACGCCTTTTTCTCTGCCATCAAGCGCAGCACGCGCTCCATCGTTCCACTGGCCATGTTGAACCTCTCAGTAAGCGTTGATCAGCAAAGTGGGGGCCCATGCCCGGCGGCACACCACCAAGGCACCTCGCGGCGGCTTGACGGCGCCACCTTCCCCTGGGGTGGGGCGCGACAGGGCTGGGGTGTGGGGCATCAGTCCCGGAGCAGGTCGTTCAGACTGGTCTTGGCACGGGTCTGCGCATCGACCTTTTTCATGATGATGGCGGCATAGGTGCTGTATTTGCCACCCGCCTTTGGCAGGTTGCCGCTGATGACCACCGAGCCTGCTGGCACACGACCATAGGTCACCGTGTCGGCTTCGCGGTCGTAGATCGGGGTGCTCTGCCCGATGTACACGCCCATGGAGATCACCGAGTTCTCCTCGATGACCACGCCTTCGACCACTTCGGAGCGGGCGCCGATGAAACAGTTGTCTTCAATGATGGTGGGGCCGGCTTGCAGGGGTTCGAGCACACCGCCGATGCCCACACCGCCGGAGAGGTGGACGTTTTTGCCGATCTGGGCACAGGAACCCACCGTGGCCCAGGTGTCGACCATGGTGCCTTCATCCACGTAGGCGCCGATGTTCACGTAGCTGGGCATCAGAATCGCGCCTTTGGCGATGAAGCTGCCTCGGCGGGCCACGGCCGGGGGAACCACGCGCACGCCGGTGGCTTTCATTTCGGCTTCGCTGAGGTTGGCGAATTTGGTCTGCACTTTGTCGAAGAAGGCAAGGTCGCCGCTCTTCATCACCGCGTTGTCCTTCAAGCGGAAAGACAGCAGCACCGCTTTCTTGATCCACTGGTGCACGGTCCATTGACCGACCGCTTCCCGGGTGGCCACCCGCAGCTTGCCCGTGTTCAGCTCGGAAATCACGTGGTCCACCGCATCCATCACTTCCTTGGGTGCAGAGGCGGGCGAAAGGTCGGCGCGGTTGTCCCAGGCGGTGTCGATCAGTGTTTGCAGTTGTTGGGTCATCTTGATGAGTATGCGGTTGAAGGAAGGAGAAAGAGAAGAGGCCCGATCAGCCTTCGCAGAAACGGGCAATGCGCCCGGCGGCCTCCAGGCATTCGGCGGTTTCCGCCACCAGGGCCATGCGAACGCGACCGGCGCCGGGATTGAAGCCTGCGACTTCCCTCGCAAGGTAGCTGCCCGGCAGCACGGTCACATTGTATTGAGTCAGCAACTCGCGGGCGAAGGCCTCATCGGCGCTGAGGCCATCCGCTCTTTGGGCAAATCGTGGCGGCACGGCGGCCCACAGGTAGAAGGCCGCGTCGGGCAGTGCCACATCCATGGCTTGCGCCAGAACGGGTGTGACCTGCGCGAACTTCTCCCGGTACATGCGCCGGTTCTCGACGACATGCGCCTCGTCTTCCCATGCGGCCACGCTGGCGGCCTGAACCGCTGGGCTCATGGCACTGCCATGGTAAGTGCGATAAAGCAGAAAGGGCTTGATCCACGCGGCATCGCCCGCGACAAACCCGCCGCGCAGCCCGGGCACGTTGCTGCGCTTGGACAGGCTGGTGAAAGCCACCAGATTCCTGAAGTCGTCCCGACCGAGTAGCTTGGCGGCTTCCAGCCCGCCAAGCGGCGGTTCGTCGCGGAAGTAGATTTCGCTGTAACACTCGTCGGAGGCAATCACGAATCCGTGGCGATCGCTCAGTTCGAACAGACGGCGCCACTCGTCAAGCGGCATCACGGCGCCGGTGGGGTTGCCAGGAGAGCAGACAAAAAGCAGTTGGGTTTTGGCCCAGACCGACTCAGGCACGGTGTCCCAATCGGTGGCGAAGTTGCGTGCCGGGTTGCTTGGCACATAGTGGGGTTTGGCCCCCCCCAGCAGCGCCGCCCCTTCGTAGATTTGATAGAAGGGATTGGGAAACACAACCGTGGCGTCAGTCCGGGTGGGGTCGATGACCGTTTGTGCGAACGAGAACAGCGCCTCGCGAGAGCCATTCACCGGCAAGATTTGCGTGGTCGGGTTCAGATCCACTCCATACCGGTGCCCCATCCAGTTGCAGCAGGCCTGACGCAACTCGGGCGTCCCGCCAGTGGCGGGGTAGGCCGTCAGACCGGTGTCCAGCGCGTCGGCGAGGGCCCGCTTGAGGAAGTCGGGTGTGGCGTGTTTCGGCTCTCCGATGCCCAGGCTGATGGGGGCGTGGCTGGAAGCGGGTTGAACACCGGCAAACAGCTGGCGCAGGCGTTCAAACGGGTAGGGCTGCAGAAGGGGCAACTTGGGATTCATCGCGTGATTATCCCAAGGCGAAACAAGGGAGACCGACACGGTATCATGCAAGCTGCGTCCAGATCGGCGTCTGTCGCCTTTTATTCAATTAAATCAAGTAGTTAGCGTCTCAGCGACCATTCCCCGTGCGCCTCAATTCGATCAAGCTATCTGGCTTCAAGTCTTTCGCTGAGCCCACCAACTTCATGTTGCCCGGGCAACTGGTGGGTGTGGTCGGCCCCAACGGTTGCGGCAAGTCCAACATCATGGATGCGGTGCGGTGGGTTCTGGGCGAGTCCAAGGCGTCGGAGTTGCGTGGCGAGTCCATGCAAGATGTGATCTTCAACGGCACCAACCACCGCAAGCCGGCCAGTCGGTCCAGCGTGGAGCTGGTCTTTGACAACAGCGACCACCGGGCCGGCGGGCAATGGGGCCAGTTTCTGGAAATTGCCGTCAAGCGGGTTTTGACCCGCGATGGCAACAGCAGCTACTACATCAACAACCAGCCGGTGCGCCGCCGTGACGTGCAGGACGTTTTTCTGGGTACAGGCCTTGGGCCACGCGCCTACGCCATCATCGGCCAGGGCACGATCAGCCGCATCATAGAAAGCAAGCCGGAAGAGCTGCGCCTGTTCCTCGAGGAAGCGGCTGGCGTGTCCAAGTACAAGGAGCGCCGTCGAGAGACCGCCAACCGGCTGGCCGATACGCGCGAGAACCTGACGCGGGTCGAGGACATTTTGCGTGAGCTCAACGCGAACCTGGAGAAGCTGGAGAAGCAGGCGGAAGTGGCGGCCCGGTACAACGCGCTGCACCAAGGGGCTACGCTCAAGCAGCATCAGCTGTGGTTTCTCAAGCGTGCAGAAGCCGACAGCGATCAGGCACAGATCAAGCAAAACGCCGCGCAGGCCCTGACGGATCTTGAATCGCGCACCGCTGACTTGCGCCGTGTCGAGTCCGAGCTGGAGACCATCCGCCAGGCGCACTATGCCGCAGGGGATCAGGTCAACCAGGCACAGGGCAAGCTCTACGAAGCCAGCGCCGAGGTTGGGAAGCTGGAGGCGGAAATCCGGTTTGTGGTGGAAAGCCGCACGCGGGTGGAGCAGCGCCTGGCTCAACTGTCCGAACAGATCGGTTCGTGGAGCACGCGCAGCCAGGATGCTGCGGTCGAGCTTGAGCAGATCGCGGAGACCATGATGGCGGCGGAAGAACAGTCGGTCGTGTTGGCGGCTCAAGGTGAAGAGCAGGCGGGCGCCTTGCCCGCGCTGGAAGAGGCGCTTCGAAAGGCGCAGAACGAGGCCAATGAGCAGCGCAACAGCGTGGGCCAGGTGCAGCAACAGATACAGGTCCTGGCATCGGACCAGCGCAACATCGAAGAACAAAGCCGTCAGCTCAACCAGCGGCACGAACGCCTGAGTGCCGATCGCAATGCGCTGTCGGCGCCCGACGAGGCGCGGGTGCAGGAGGCGCAGGCGGACCTCAGCGCCGCGCAGGAGGCTGCCGATGTGGCCGAGGCGGTGCTGGCGGAGTTGCAGGATCGCGTCCCCGAGTTGGACGAGCAGCGGCGAGGCGCTCAACAGGCGGTGAACGGGGAGACATCCCGCCAGACCGACTTATCTGCGCGCGTGGAGGCGCTCAAGGCACTGCAAGAAAAGGTCAAGACCGACGGCAAGCTGGCGCCCTGGCTGGCCAAACATGGGCTCGAGGGCATGCAGGGCCTTTGGAGTCGCATTCATGTGGAGCCAGGTTGGGAGAACGCACTCGAAGCCGCCTTGCGGGAGCGCTTGAACGCGCTGGAGGTGTCCCGCCTGGAGATGGTGCGCGCATTTGGTGGCGACGCCCCCCCGGCCAAACTGGCCTTCTACCACCAGCCTTCTGGGGCTGCGCCTGCGGGGCGCAGTGCGTCGGGACTGAAACCGTTGATGGAGTTGCTGCGCTTCAACGACGCTGGCCAAAGTGGTCTGATGGCCGATTGGCTGCAGGGTTGTCTGACCGCGCCAGATCTCGAAGAGGCCATGGTCAAACGGGATCAGCTTCAGGCGGGAGAAGTCATCTTTGTGCCGAGCGGCCATGCGGTGTCGGCGCACAGCGTGAGTTTTTATGCGCCGGACAGTGAGCAGGCTGGTATGTTGGCGCGCGCACAGGAAATCGAGAACCTCGACAAGCAAGTCAAGGCGCAGGCCCTGATTGCCGAGCAGGCGCGCTCGACCCTGGTCAAGGCTGAGGCGGCCTACAGCGAGGCCTCCCAGCGCCTGGTGAGCGCGCGCCGCGAGTCGTCGGAGACCCGTGCGAAGGCGCATGGGTTGCAGGTCGAAGCGTTGCGGTTGACCCAACTGGCCGAGCAGACCAGGGCCCGTGCCGAGCAGATCACCGCCGACTTGGCCGAGGTCGACGAGCAGCTGGAGGCGCTTCAGGAGCGCCGCCTCACCGCCGAGGCCCGCTTCGAAGAGCTGGACATGCAACTGGCCGACAGCCAGGAGCGGCACGCCCAGTTGGACGACAGGGTGATTGAAGCCGAGCGTGCGCTCAATCAGGCGCGCGAGCAGCAGCGCTCTCTGGAGCGCACCGCACAGGAAGCCACCTTTGCCCTTCGCAGTCTGCAGGCTCGTCAGGCCGAGTTGCAGCGCTCCATCGAGACCGCCGCCTCGCAAGAGAAATCACTGTTGGACGAACAACAGCGCGCCTCGGAGGAGTTGGAGCGCTTGAACGATGCTGCTGCCCAGGCGGGGCTTCAGAATGCGCTGGCGATGAAGTTGGAGCGTGAGCAAAGCCTGGGTGAGCTTCGGAGTCAGTACGACGACCTGACCGCCAAACTCAGGGCCAGCGATGAACGGCGCCTGCAGTTGGAGCGCGAGCTGGACCCCTTGCGCCAGCGCATCACCGATTTTCAGCTCAAAGAGCAGGCGGCGCGCCTGGGTGTCGAGCAGTACTCCCAGCAGTTGGAGGAAGCCGGCGCCGATCTGGCTGCCGTGGCCCAGAGCATCACCGAGGGCAATGTGCGACTGACGGGTTTGCAGGGCGAGATTGACCGAATCCACCGTGAGATCCAATCCTTGGGTGCGGTGAACCTGGCGGCATTGGACGAACTGACGGCGGCGCGCGAGCGCAAGACCTTCCTCGATTCCCAGATGGCCGACCTGATGGAGGCCATGACGACCCTGGAAGACGCCATCAAGAAGATCGACAACGAAACCCGCGAGCTCTTGGGAAGTACCTTCGAGACCGTCAATGGTCATTTCGGGCGCATGTTCCCCGAGTTGTTCGGCGGAGGCAACGCCAAGCTCGTCATGACGGGCGAAGAGATCCTGGATGCCGGGGTGCAGGTCATGGCCCAGCCCCCTGGCAAAAAGAACCAGACCATCCATCTCTTGTCGGGTGGCGAGAAGGCGCTCACCGCCATTGCGCTGGTGTTCGCCATTTTCCAGCTCAACCCGGCACCGTTCTGCCTGCTCGACGAGGTGGACGCGCCGCTGGACGATGCCAACACCGAGCGCTATGCAAAACTCGTGACGGCCATGTCCAAAGACACCCAGTTCCTGTTCATCAGCCACAACAAGATCGCCATGGAAATGGCCAAGCAACTGATTGGCGTGACCATGCAGGAGCAGGGCGTTTCGCGCATCGTGGCGGTGGACATGGAGTCTGCCGCTGGCATGATGGAAACCCTCTGACGCCCGTTGCTCCGCACCTCGATCCTTACTTCGAAAATCCCATGAGCACTTTGCAGTTAAGCCTGGCCATTGTTGGTGGACTCGTGTTGGCCGGGGTCATCGCTTACAACGCCTGGGTGACGCGCCGCAACGAGCCGCGCACTGTGCGGGATCCGCTTTCGGGTGCCTTGGGAGAGGCTCCTGCTCACGGGCGCGATGAGCTTGATGAAGGACTCGATACCCAGCCTCCGGAGCGCATTGAACCGGTGCTGGGAGAGCCGCTGGATCCGGTTGAAGGCGACCATCGGACCGAGCTGTCTGGCGGCGTCGAACAGGTCGCTGAAGCTGTTGAGCAAGTGCCTCCGGTCAGTGCGCCATCCGGTTCAGCTTCGGTCGTGCCGGAGGTGCAGGGGGCTGTGGCGGCGACCGCTCCGAAACCATTGCGCGATCCGGTGTCCCCGCTCAAGTCGGCATTGGGTGCCGCGGTGGACCGCAAACCCAAGCTTGACGCATTGATCGATGTCATCACGCCAATCGAACCCGAGGGGGCGGTGTCCGGCGACGCCGTTCTGGCGGCGCTGCCCGCCACGCGGCGCGTGGGCAGCAAGCCGTTTGCGGTGGAGGGCCTGAGCGATCTCAATGGCGAATGGGAAGCGCCGCGTCCCGGTCAACGCTATCACCTGCTTCAAGCGGGCGTGCAACTGGCCAACCGGGCCGGGGCGTTGAACGACATCGAGTTCTCCGAGTTTGTGGCCAAAGCCCAGGCGTTTGCCGATGCCATCGGTGCGGCCACCGATTTTCCCGACATGCGCGCCGAAGTGGCCAGGGCCCGCGAACTCGATGCTTTCGCCAGTGGGCATGATGCACAGCTGGGGTTCACATTGCGCGCGCGCCGATCCGCCTGGAGCCCGGGCTATGTGGCCCAGCACGCCGCGCGGGTGGGGTTTGTTCCAGGGGCGCTGCCTGGTCGCATGGTGTTGCCTGGTTCCGAGGCAGGGCAGGCGCCCATCCTGAGTTTGAGCTTTGATGCGCACGCGGCGATGGCGGAAGACCCGGAAAAGAGTGCACTGAGGGAGGTGGCCCTGTCTTTGGAGGTGACCCATGTGCCCCGCAGCGAACAACCGTTTGTTCGCATGCGCCAGGCAGCGACGGCGTTGGCCGAGTCGATGGAGGGCGTGATTACCGATGATGAGGGGCACCCCTTGTCGACCGACACCATGGACATCATTGGCTCCGACCTGGAGAGCCTTTACGATGCGCTCGACAGCCGCGATCTGGCTGCCGGTTCACCGCAAGCCCGCCGATTGTTCAGCTAAGGGCCGAGCACTTGCCGATGAGCGTTTCAAGCGGTTTTTTGGGCCGCGGGTTGGCTTTCGTTCGCGCAGCAAGCAACTCAGCCAAGGGCCTGGGGACCAATCTGCCTGGCCGATTTTCGTTTTGATTGCATGACCACTTCCGACCTGTTTGAAACCGGGCCTTCGCCCATGGATCGCGCGCATGAGTTGCGCGCGCAGTTGCACCACCACGCTCACCGCTACTACACCCTGGACGACCCAGAGATTCCCGATCCGGAATACGACCGGTTGTTTCGTGAACTCCAGGCGCTGGAGGCCGCACACCCCGAACTGCGTTCGCCGGACTCGCCGACGCAGCGGGTGGGTGGGCAGGTGCTTGAAGGCTTCACACCGGTTCGCCATGTGGTCCCGATGCTGTCAATCAACACAGAGACGGATACCGAGCCCAGCGGGGCCCTGAACTTCGACTCAAGGATTCGGCGCTTGCTGGGGCGCGGCGACGGCGATGCGCCCATCGAGTACGTCGCCGAGCTGAAGTTTGATGGATTGGCGATGAGCCTTCGGTATGAAGCGGGTGTGCTGGTTCTGGCGGCCACCCGCGGTGATGGGGAAACGGGCGAGGATGTCACGGCCAACATCCGCACCATTGGCCAGATTCCATTGCGACTGCCACAGGGCGCGCCAACGGTTCTGGAGGTGCGCGGCGAGGTGTACATGCGCCGGGATGATTTCGATGCGCTCAATGAGCGGCAGCGCGCCCGCATTGCCGCCGGGGCCAAAGGCGAAAAGACGTTTGTCAATCCGCGCAATGCTGCCGCCGGGGCGGTGCGCCAGCTCGATTCCGGCATTGCTGCCCAGAGACCGCTAAGTTTCTTCGCCTATGGCTTGGGCGATATCACGCCGGTCGATCAAGGCGGGCCGGCGTTCGAGACGCACATGGCGATGCTGGTGCAGCTCAAGGCCTGGGGTTTTCCTGTGGCAGAGCAGACACGGGTGGTCGCTGGGGCGGACGCGTTGGTGGCTTTTCACCGTGATATTGGCGCTGCGCGTGATCGGCTGCCCTTTGATATCGACGGCGTGGTTTACAAGGTCAACTCGCTGGCTTTACAGCGGCAGTTGGGCTTTGTCTCGCGAGAACCGAGGTGGGCCGTGGCCCACAAGTACCCCGCGCAGGAGCAACTCACCACGGTGCAGGCCATCGACATCCAGGTCGGTCGCACCGGCAAGCTCACGCCCGTGGCGAAGCTGGCGCCGGTGTTTGTGGGGAACGTGACCGTGACCAATGCCACTTTGCACAACGAGGACGAAGCGAGAAGGAAAGACGTGCGCGTGGGCGACACGGTGATCGTGCGCAGGGCCGGGGACGTGATTCCCGAGGTGGTCTCGGTGTTGCTGGACAAGCGCGTGGGGGACCCACCCCGCTTCACCATGCCGCGGGTGTGTCCCGTGTGTGGCAGTGCGGCGTTGCGGGAAGAGGGCGAAGCGGATTACCGCTGCACCGGTGGCTTGTTTTGTGGCGCGCAGCGCAAGCAGGCGATTCTTCATTTTGCACAACGGCGCGCGGTTGAAATTGAAGGACTGGGCGACAAGCTGGTTGAGCAGCTCGTGGACACCGGGGTGGTCAAGACCTTGCCCGACCTCTACCGGTTGGGGTTGACGGCGCTGGTGAACCTGGAGCGCATGGCCGAAAAATCGGCGCAGAACATCGTCGACGCGCTGGAAAAATCAAAGCAGACAACTTTGCCCCGTTTCCTGTTTGGCCTGGGAATTCGCCATGTGGGCGAAGCCACAGCGAAAGACCTGGCGCGTCATTTCGGGCAATTGGACCGTATCATGGATGCCTCGGAGACCGAGTTGCTGGCGGTGAACGACGTGGGACCTGTGGTTGCGACCAGCCTGCGGACCTTCTTTGACCAGCCACACAACCGCGAGGTGGTGGAGCAGCTTCGGGCCTGTGGTGTTCGGTGGGACGAGGGGGAGCCTGCGGCGCAATTGCCCAAGCCCATGGCTGGCAAGACGTTTGTGCTGACGGGCACTTTTCCCACGCTCAGCCGTGACCAGGCGAAAGACATGCTGGAGCTGGCGGGGGCCAAGGTGTCAGGCTCGGTGAGCAAGAAGACCGATTTCGTGGTCGCTGGCGCCGATGCAGGCAGCAAGCTGACCAAGGCCCAGGAGCTGGGTGTGGCCGTGCTGGACGAGGTTGCGATGTTGGCGATGCTGGGTTCGGCAGAGGGTCAAGGCGCTGGGGAATCGGTCGCTGACGCTTGACGGTTCAGACGGTTTTTTCGCAGGCCACTGCCCGTGAATGGTGGTTGGTGTGGTGCATTCCAGGCCCCGACTTGCGCGTTGGGCGTTCATCGACCGTGGGGCCCAGGAGTTACTTGAACTTGTAGTGGTCCCGATTCAGCACGGCCGCCACATCGGTGACCTCTTCAGGGAACATGCCCATGTTCATGTTGGTATTGCACATCTCGACCATGCCGCGCAGCAGACCTGCCGTGTTGAACTTGCCCTGCGGCTTGTAGATGGCACTGCCGTCGCCGCCCACTTTGCTGGCGTGGCATTGCACGCATTGGTGCTGGGCGATCAGTTTTTCCCCCAGGGCCAGATTGGCATCCTTGAATATCTCGGCCCCTTGGGCCCGCGCTGAGCCGGCGAGCCAGACGGCGCTGCCCAACAGAAGCAAGGACAAGGGGATCCAGCGAAGCTCTCGGTGCTTGGCGGTGGCGCTGCGAGCGGTGGCTTTGGACATGATTGGGCTCTCCCGGTTGCTGTGTTTGCCGAGGGCCGAGCGCGAACTCGGGCCGATCTCGCCTGCCGGCGGACAGCTGTGCAGGCGCCGTTCCACTCTACATGGTCCGGACGATCCTTGCAAAATCCTTATGCGGTTCCGTAGCGCAGCGAGCCCAGAATTCAATCTTCCATAAAGTCTTGCTGCTCCATATCGGGATCCTTTCGGGCGAGGTCCGAAAGGGCTTTGAGGTCGTTCACGTCCTTCAAGAACCGATCGATGGTCGCGGGTTGGGCCAGGCGCAGCGACGGGTATGTCACGATGTTCATGGTATGGACGTCGGTGAACTCCTTTCGACTGATCCATTGCTGTGCCAATGGCACCGCCATGGCTACCACGGTGACCATGCCAAGGGCCCATCGGGTCTTGGGCCAATGGCGGGGATCGGCGGTGTGCAAGTGGGTCCCGACAATCAGCGCGACACCGAGCCCGACGAGGTAAGGAAGCCATTGCAAGGGCCAGACCCAGCCGGTCATGAAGCCGAGCATACCCAGCCCGTTGTCCAGGAGGTTGAGCCCCAGGTAGCCGAAGCAGGCGATCAGCAGGTGTCGCAAATAGCGGTCCGCACCACTGGCCAGGCGCCCGTACACGGCATACACCGCGCTCCACAAGACCAGCACCCCGACCAGGCCTGCGACGTAGTACAGATAGGGTGGGGGCGTGCTCTCCAGATCGGAAAGCCAGACTTCCCATATCGCTTCGCCGACGACCCCCAGCACACCCATCAAGGCCCAGATCCAGGTGCGGTTTTGGGTGATGGGCTTTTCCGGCGCCAAGGGCCAGGCCGACGAGCGCACACGCACCCAGCTCGATCCGACGCGCAAAGGCTGTTCATCGGTGATCTCGATTTCCGGGCGTTTCTTTTCACGCTGGCGCGAAATTCCGTTGATGCTGCCCAGGTCCCTGAGCAGCGCGCTGTGGTCGTTCTGAATGACGAGCTCGGCGTGCGAGGGTGCAGAGTGGGCATCATCGAGAACCAGGTCGTTGTCGAGCCCGCGGCCAATGGTGAGGCGGCCGTTTTGCACCGGGATGCGCGCGAGGATCGACCCGTCAGGATGGAGGTGTTCAATCAGCCAGCTCATGGCAAGCGCTCCAGGAACTGACGGCTCAATGCCTGCGCGTTCTCGAACGCCATGCCGCTGATGAACAGACTGCTGCGCAAGCGCTCTTGGGTGCTGTCAACCTGAGTTGCCGTGAGGCTGTAGTCGAAGAGCCCGTCAAACTTGCGGTAGGCCTGCACACAGACGGCCACGCGGTAGATCTGTGTGGCACCGCTGACATAGTCGTCCCGGCACTGTCCTCTGGCGCGATTTCGATCGCTTTCGTTGGCGCTGGTCCCGCCAGACCTGCTCGACAACGCGATGAACTGGGGGAGGGCCAGCTCGTCTTTTTGATCCAGGGTGTGTCGAATGTGCAAGGCGCCGGCATACACGCCCGACCCGGCGAACACTTCTTCGTCGAGGCGGCACACCAGGCTGTCGCTTCGGTAGCGCAGCTTCTCGCCGTTGCGCCCCTGGGCCCAGCATCGTGTCAGGCTGCCGTCGAGCGTGGGCACGGTACGACCGGCGAGTTGCTGGGTTGCCATGCCCGCGACGGCCGGTGCGGCATCGCTGCTTTGGAATTTGCCAAAAATGTAGGCCTGGTGGGTCAGGAGTTGTTGGCCAATTTCGGTGTGCCAGTTGTCCGGAGGGCTTGTCTGTGACGCCTTGGCGAGGAGGGCGTTGGCGTAGCGTGCCGGCACCAGGAAGCTCAATTGCTCACCATCGCGGCGCGTGGCCACGTTGACCCCCACAACCTCTGTGGCTTGGTTGATGGCAGGACCCCCGCTCATGCCTGCGTTCAGCGAACCTGAGAAGAGCATTTGCTCGTAGAGGCGATGCTCCACCGACCCGTTGTAGAGGCCCTCGGAGATCAGAAATCCCAGCTCCAGCGGATTGCCCAGGGCGTAGACAGGGCTTCCTTGCGGCAAGCTCGTGGTGTTGATGGAGAGGGTCTGCCATGGTGCCGGCGGCTTGCCAGCCTTTGGCTTTGTGCGCAGCACCGCGAGATCGTGGATGACGTCGACCGCGGCCAGCGTGGCCGATACCAGGCGCTGGTTGGTGCCGCGCAGCTCAATGCGGTACTTTTCGGGGTCCATGGCCAGGTTGGCAATGACGTGGAAGTTGGTGACCACAAGAGCGCCTTCGGTGCCGTTGTCCTGCACCACAAAGCCCGAGCCCAGCGCGGCCTGCTCGTTGGCGCTGGCCAGCAACACCCGCACTTGCACAATGGCGTCGCGTGAGCGGGCAAAGAGCTCCCTGGCCGATGGCGACGGGTCGGGCAGGGCGGAGGCATTTTGGGACGGTGCGCCCGGGGTGTTCGCGGGTTCTGCCTGCGCGGCCTGCGCCAGGATGGAAGGGGCATGGGCAAACGCCGCGCCCAACAGCAGCAGGCGGCAGCAAGCCGTTCGGAGTGCATTCATGCGGGAGAAGTAACGGTGATTTTCCAGTGAGTGTAGGGCCTGGGGTGGGCAGGCCGGTGGAAACACAGCGTCTGGCTGGTGAGCGTGGCTTGGTGGTGAAAAGGGGGAGTGGCGCGCCAATGAGCAAATGCGCGGTTGGGCGCGCGACAATGTTGGGTGGTGCAATGTGGCGCCGTGTATTGCCAAAGAAAATCATGACCGTTCGGACCATCCTCAAGATGGGTGATGCGCGCTTGTTGCGCAAGGCCCAACCCGTGAGCGCATTCAACACACCGGAGCTGCGCCAGTTGCTGGTCGACATGGAAGACACCATGATTCAAGCCAATGGCGCAGGGTTGGCGGCACCCCAGATTGGCGTGGACCTGCAAGTGGTGGTGTTCGGCACCGGACTGGCAAATCCGCGCTATCCGGACGCACCGCCGGTGCCCAGAACCGTGTTGATCAACCCGGTCATCACCCCATTGGACGATGACCGGGAAGAAGACTGGGAGGGCTGTTTGTCGGTTCCCGGGCTTCGGGCGGTCGTACCCCGGTGGCGGCGCATTCGTTACCAGGGTTTCGACGCGCTCGGACAGGCCATTGATCGCGGGGTGGAGGGTTTCCACGCGCGCGTGGTGCAACACGAGTGCGATCACCTGATCGGGGTGCTGTATCCCATGCGCGTGCGTGACTTCTCTCGCTTCGGTTTTACCGATGTGCTGTTTCCCGGCCTTGTCGAAATCCCTGACGATTGATCGTTGGGAGGGGATGGGCCAATGAATGTGTGAACTGCGAACCCAAAAAAATCAGGCAGTTGAAACAAATCGACATATTCGGGCCAATGAGTTTGTTAAATTCGCCGCGATGTTGCAATGCGACATTCGTCCCCATTGGAAAGAACGGTCGAGATGAAACGCAATTTTGGAGTGGTGCTGTCTGCGATGCTGCTGGGTGCCTGCGCGGCCGTACCACCGGTAAACCCGGCGGGGCCTTCCGCCGAACAGATCCCCTCGCAATGGTTTGCGCCTGTGCAGCCACACGCGGGGAGCGTGACGGTGCTGAAAGGCTGGTGGGGTCGCTTTGACGACCCATTGCTTGTGAAGTGGATCGGGCTTGCGCAGGCACACAGCCCCACGGTGTCAGCTGCGCGGTCGCAGGTATATGCAGCCCGGGCCGAGCTGGAGACCAGCGATGTGCTCGCGGGGCCACAGCTGGCCGGGGTGGCCTCGGTGTCTCGTGCGCGAGGCGCGTCCGCTCCAGACGTGGTGGCGACGGCTGCGGCAGTGGGTGCACAGGTGTCGTGGGCAGTGGATCTCTGGGGCGGAAATCGGGCGGGCGTGGCGCAGGCGCGTGCGCAAGAGGCCGCTGCGAATGCCGGGTGGCACGAGGCACGCGTGTTGGTGGCCTCTGAACTGGCACAGCGCTATTTCTCGTTCCGCTTGTGTCAGGTCCAGTTGCGTGTTGCCCAAAGCGACCGTGAATCCCGTGCCGCCACTGCGGATGCGGCGGGCCATACCGAGCGGGTGGGATTGACCGCGCCTGCGGTGGCGGCGTTGGCCAGGGCCAGCCTGGCCGATAGTGCGGCGCGTGCGCGCCAGCAAGGCGATCTTTGTGATAGGCAGCTCAAATCGCTGGTGGCGCTTACCGCCTTGCCTGAGCCTGAGGTCCGCAAAGCCTTGGCCGAAGCGCCTGCGGTGGCGTCGTCGGCGGCATTGGAAGCGATGTTGGCTGTGCAGGCGGTTCCGATGGATGCCATTCGTCAGCGACCTGATGTGGCGCGTGCACAGGCCAATTGGGTGGCTGCGGCTCAGGGGGTGGGGGTTGCAAAGGCCGCCATGCTCCCCAACCTCTCCTTTTCCGGCAGTTGGTTGCGTAACCGGTTTTCCACTGCGAGCGAAACCAGCAATTTCAACACCTGGTCCGTTGGCCCGCTCAGCATGACGATTCCGCTGGTGGGGCGAGGCGCCTTGCGTGCGCGCGCAGACGCGGCAGAAGCCTTGTACGAGTCCACGGGTCAAGCCTATGCCGCCGCTTTGCGCCAGGCGGTGGCTGAAGTGGAAGAGGCACTGGTGGTGCTTGACGGATTGCGCGAGCGCGAGCGCGAGACCGACGCGGCTCTGGCGGGCTATGTGCAGTCCTTCAACGCCACGCAAGCACGATACAAGGTGGGGTTTGCCAGTTTGAACGAGCTGGAGGACGCACGCCGCTTGCAGCTCGCTGCCGACAGTGCGGTGGTCGCATTGCGCCAGGAGCGCATCAACACCTGGATCAATCTCTACGTCGCCTTGGGTGGCGGCTTCGATCCCGAAAACCCTGAATCTGCCATCAAAGACCCGTCATGAACGCCCTTGAATCGAACCTTTCCATCGCGGGCCTGGCCCGGACTTGTCTGGCCCTCGGGGTCACGGCCTTGATGCTGACCGCATGCCAGCCCAAGGCTGAGGAGGGTGGCGCGCCACCAGACGCCAGCAACGCCACGCCGACAGAGAACGCCAGCGAGGCACGCCCAGCCATGACTGTGACCGTGGAGAAGCCGGTCACTTCAACGGTGGCCCTGTCGCTGGAGGCCAATGGCAACGTCAGCGCCTGGCAGGAGGCGAGTGTGGGGGCCGAGGTGAGCGGTCTGAGGCTGGCCACGGTGAGCGCGAATGTGGGTGAGCGCGTGCGCAGAGGACAAGTGCTGGCCACCTTCGTCACGGCCACCGCGCAGGCTGAGAGCTTGCAGGGCAAGGCGGCGGTGATGCAGGCAGAAGCCAATTATCAGAATGCCAAGGCCGATGCCGACCGCGCCCGCTCGATTCAGGACACGGGGGCTTTGTCTGCGTCCCAGATTGCCCAATACCTGACCGCAGAGAAGGTGGGTCTGGCGCAATGGGAGGCGGCGAAGGCGGCGTACAGCGCCAGCCAGGTGCGCCTTGGCAACACCGCCGTCAAGGCGCCGGATGATGGCGTGATTTCTGCCCGCAGCGCCACGGTGGGCGCGGTGGTTGGGGCGGGTCAGGAGCTGTTTCGCATGGTTCGCCAGGGGCGCATGGAATGGCGCGGTGAAGTCACGCCAAGCGAGGTCGGTCGCGTGAAGGTGGGACAGGCTGTTCAGGTGACACTGGCCACCGGGACCGTGATCGAAGGCAAGGTGCGTGCCATCGCACCCACCGCCGACCTTCAGACGCGCAACATCCTCGTGTATGTCGACTTGCCGCGTCACGATGAGCTGACGGCTGGCACTTTTGCCAATGGTCGCTTCGCCCTGGGCGAGAGCAAGGCGTTGACCGTTCCATCCAGCGCGGTCGTGGTGCGCGATGGCCACACCTATGTGTTTGTCGTGGGAGCGGACAGCGTGGCCAGCCAGCGCAAGGTGCAGACCGGGCGCCGTGTGGGTGATCGGGTGGAGATGCTCGATGGCTTGAAGCCCGATGAATCGGTCGCGGTCAAGGGTGCAGGGTTCTTGAACGAGGGCGATCTCGTGAAGGTGGTTCAGTGAGAAGGGCCGCTACCGCCTCAGCGCATCGCGCGATCCCGATTGAGGGGTCAACTTCATTGGGCTGGCATGGCCAGGTTTGCGAAATTTCCACATCGGGCAAGGTTTGGGCCCGCGATTCGAGAACGCCGATATGAACGTCTCAGCCTGGTCCATCAAGAACCCCATTCCCGCGGTCATGCTGTTTTTCATGCTGACGCTGGCAGGGCTCTTTTCGTTCAAGTCGATGAAGGTGCAGAACTTCCCCGACCTGGATGTGCCCAACATCACCGTGGTGGCCTCACTGCCTGGTGCGGCGCCCAACCAGATGGAAAACGATGTGGCGCGCATCATCGAGAACTCGCTGGCGTCGCTGCAAGGACTCAAACACATCTACACCAAGGTGCAGGACGGTGTGGTGAGCATCACGGCCGAATTCCGCATTGAGAAGAACACGCAAGAGGCGCTCGATGATGTGCGCTCGGCGGTGGCCAAGGTGCGTGGTGACCTGCCCAGCGATCTTCAGGAACCCATTGTCAACAAGGTGGAGCTGGCTGGCGGCGCGGTGTTGGCCTACACCGTCAGTTCCGACAAGATGGACGACGAAGCCATCTCCTGGTTTGTCGAGAACGACATCAGCAAGCTGCTGCTGTCGGTACCCGGCGTCGGCGCCGTCAACCGCGTCGGCGGGGTGGACCGGGAGGTGCAAGTGGTGGTGGACCCGCTCAAGCTGCAAGCCCTGGGCACCACGGTGGCCGATGTGTCTCGCCAGCTTGCGCAGGTGCAGATCGAGCGCGCGGGCGGGCGCGCTGACATCGGCGGGAGCCAGCAGCCGCTGCGCACGCTCTCGGCGGTGAAGTCCGCCGAGGAGCTGGCTGAGGTTGAGGTGGCGCTGTCCGATGGCCGACGCGTTCGCCTGGACCAGATCGCTTCGGTGAAAGACACGATTGCCGAACCTACTGCAGCGGCCTTTCTGGACGGCAAACCGGTGGTGGGCTTCGAGGTTGCCCGCAGTCGGGGTGCCAGCGAAGTGGAAGTGGGCCATGGGGTGCGCGAAAAGCTCAAGGTCCTGCAGGCCGAGCGGACAGACCTTCACATCACCGAGTCCTTTGATTTCGTGACCCCGGTTGAGGAGGAGTTCGCCGGGTCGATGGCCCTGCTTTACGAGGGGGCTCTGTTGGCGGTGCTGGTGGTGTGGCTGTTCCTGCGCGATTTTCGGGCCACGGTGGTGTCTGCGGTGGCGCTGCCGCTCTCAGCCATCCCCGCCTTCATCGGCATGCATTACATGGGCTTCACGATCAACATCGTGACCCTGCTGGCCCTGTCGCTCGTGATCGGTATTCTGGTGGACGATGCGATCGTGGAGGTGGAAAACATTGTGCGCCACATGCGCATGGGCAAAACGCCCTATCAGGCCGCGATGGAGGCGGCGGACGAGATCGGGCTGGCGGTGATCGCCACCACCTTCACATTGATCGCGGTGTTTCTGCCCACGGCGTTCATGGCTGGCATTCCCGGCAAGTTCTTCAAGCAGTTCGGCTGGACAGCTTCCATGGCGGTGTTTGCTTCGCTGGTGGTGGCGCGAGCGCTCACACCGATGATGGCGGCTTACATCCTCAAGCCGTTTGTGCACGCCGAAGACCGCCCAGCCTGGGCACGGCGCAGCCCGTTCTGGGAGCGGGTGTGGAGCTGGTCCAGCAGCCAGCACGAACCCGCCTGGCTTGACACCTACGGCAAGTGGGCCGCTTGGTGCATTCGCCACCGGTGGGTGACGATGTTCGCCGCTGGCGCGTTCTTTGTGGGGTCTGTCATGTTGATTCCATTGTTGCCTCAAGGCTTTGTTCCGCCAGATGACAACTCGCAAACGCAGGTCTACATCGAGTTGCCGCCGGGCTCGACCCTTCAACAGACGGTTGCAACCGCTGAACAGGCACGGCGGCTGATCGCGGCGGTGGACCATGTGAAATCGGTCTATACCACCATCGGTTCAGGCTCGGCGGGAAGCGACCCCTTTGCGCCGCAAGGCGCGGCAGAGTCGCGCAAGGCGGCCTTGACCATTCAATTGGCCAAGCGTGGGGAGCGTCCACGCAAGCAGGCGATCGAGGCGCAGTTGCGCGAGGCCATGTCGAACCTGCCTGGGGTGCGCAGCAAGGTGGGCCTGGGTGGCTCTGGGGAGAAGTACATCCTGACGCTGACCGGCAACGACACCAATGCGCTGGCTGTTGCAGCCTCGGCCATCGAGCGGGACCTGCGCACCATCAATGGCGTGGGCAGCATCCAATCGAGTGCGGCGCTGGTGCGCACTGAAATCAGCGTGATCCCTGACCTGAACAAGGCCGCAGAAATGGGGGTGACCAGTGCGGCCATTGCCGATACGTTGCGCGTGGCAACGGTGGGTGATTACGACAGTGCGCTGCCCAAGATGAACCTGCCGCAGCGCCAGGTGCCGATCGTGGTCAAGCTGGCCGAGTCGGCCCGGCAGAACCTGGAGGTTCTCTCGCGGCTGGCTGTGCCAGGCGCGCGCGGGCCGGTGATGCTCGGGCAGGTGGCCACGCTGTCGTTCGGCGGTGGACCGGCGGTGATCGAGCGCTACGACCGGGCGCGCAACATCAACTTCGAGGTGGAGCTCGCCGGCATTGCCTTGGGCGACATGAAGACCGCGGTCGAGAAGCTGCCAAGCATGAAGAACCTGCCTGCCGGGGTGCGGGTGCTGGAGATTGGCGACGCCGAGGTGCAGGGTGAGTTGTTTGCGAGTTTCGGTCTGGCGATGCTGACCGGGGTTTTGTGCATTTACATCGTGCTGGTGTTGCTGTTCAGAGCATTCTTGCACCCGTTCACGATTCTGGCCGCGCTGCCGCTCTCTTTGGGCGGTGCGTTCGTGGCGCTGCTGATCGCCAACAAGAGCTTTTCGATGCCTTCGCTGATCGGGTTGATCATGCTGATGGGGGTGGCGACCAAGAACTCGATCTTGCTGGTGGAGTACGCCATCGAAGCCCGGCGCGTGCACGGCATGGACCGGGTGCATGCGATTCTCGACGCTTGCCACAAGCGGGCTCGGCCCATTGTGATGACCACCATCGCCATGGGAGCGGGCATGTTGCCGATCGCCATTGGCTGGGGCGCGGCGGACAGCAGCTTCCGCTCGCCCATGGCCACCGCCGTGATCGGGGCTTGATCACCTCCACCTTCCTGAGTCTGCTGGTGATTCCGGCGGTGTTCACCGTGGTCGATGACGTGGCGCTGTTCTTCGGGCGGTTGTTCGGACGCGGCAAGAAGGCGCCCCCTTCGCCACCCTCACCGGAAGGGTTGCCTGCACCGGAAGTGGCGGCCTAGGTCGATTGCCCTCCAGGCCGGTGATGTGCCATGCCTGCCCATCAGGCATGGCGGGTCTGGGAGTGTCTTGGCTGGGTCGTCGAAAATGCGGAAGGCGGGTCAGCCCTTCAGCACCTTCAACAGGTCGGTTTCGAATTCGATCTGGCGCTTGTTGATCTGCAACTGCCGGCCACTGATGAGGAAGCTGTCTTCCACGCGCTCGCCCAGCGTGGTGATCTTGGCCAGTTCCACACTGACTTCGTATTGGGCCAACACCCTAGAGACGTTGTACAGCAGGCCGTTGCGATCGCTGGCCGATATCGACAGCAGCCATCGTTGGGCCTTGTCATCCGGGCGCAGGTCAACGCGAGGCGTGACCGGGAAGCTCTTCACCCTTCTGGACACCCGCCCCACGGTAGGCGGGGGCAGGGAGCCTCTGGCGTCGATGGTCTTGGCCAGCCGGGTCTCGACCATGGTGGTGAGTTCGCGGTAGTGCTCGGTGAGGTTGGGGGCAACGATCTGGAACGAATCGAGTGCATGCCCGTTGCGGGTGGTGTGACACGCGCATCGAGAATGCTGAAGTCCGATTCGTCGAAATAGCCGCAGATGCGGGCAAACAAATCGCTTTGATCAAGGGCGTACACCAGCACCTGCATGCCTTCGCCCCCCAGGGCCAAGCGGGCCTTCACGATGCAAGGCTCTTCTTGGGCAACCGCCTGGCCTTCGGGCAAGGCGCGTTGATGGGCCGCCCGCACCGCGCCGTTTTGCGCGATTTGTTTGCTCAGGGTCCGGGTGTGCCAGGCGATTTCGTCGGCCTGATGGCGCATGAAATAGCCCACGTCGAGCGTGTCCCACAAGGCTTTGTGGGCTTCGTGGGGCATGGCGTGCAAAGCCATGATGGCAAGGGCTTCGCGCTTTCGCGCTTCGATTTCGGCGCCCGGATCCACAGCCTTGCCACCGAGCGTGCGCAGCGTGTAGCGGTAAAGGTCCTCCAGCAAACGACCTTTCCAGCCGCTCCAGACTTTGGGGCTGGTGCCCCGGATATCGGCCACGGTGAGGAGGTAGAGCGCGGTGAGGCGGCGCTCGGTGCCCACCCGTTGGGCAAATGAGGCGATGACCTCAGGGTCGCTGAGGTCCTGCTTCTGCGCCACATGGCTCATGGTCAGGTGTTCCTTGACCAGGAACTCGATGAGCTGGCTGTCTTCCTTGGCGATGCCATGCTGCCGGCAGAACACGCGCACCTCATGCGCACCCAGTTCAGAGTGATCGCCACCTCGGCCTTTGGCAATGTCGTGAAACAGCGCGGCGATGTAGAGCTGCCAGGGCTTGTCCCAGCCCGCGGCAAGTTGCGAGCAAAACGGGTATTCGTGGGAATGTTCGGCGATGAAAAAGCGGCGCATGTTGCGCACGACCATCAGGATGTGCTGATCGACTGTGTAGACGTGGAACAGGTCGTGTTGCATCTGCCCGACGATGTTGCGGAAGATCCAGAGGTAGCGCCCGAGAACAGAAGTCTGGTTCATCAGGCGAAGCGCATGGGTCAAGCCTTCGGGCTCTTTCAGGATGCGCAGGAACATCGCGTGGTTTGCCGGGTCGGCGCGAAACGCGGCGTTCATCACCGGCCTGGCGTTGAAGAGTGCGCGGAGTGTGCGGGCCGACAGGCCCTTGATGCCCAGCGTGGTCTGGTAGATCAGGAAAGTCTCCAGAATGGCGTGGGGCTGTTGCACGTATAGATCGTCGTGCGCCACTTCGAGCATGCCACCCTTGTCGAAAAAGCGCTCATTGAGGGGGCGACGCCGGTCCACGCCGACCTCATCGTCGGCCAGGCGCTCCTCGATGTTCATCAGCAGGATCTGGTTGAGCTGGCGAACAGCCTTGGCCGCCCAGTAATAGCGCTTCATCAGCACTTCGCTGGCGCGGCGTGTGCCCTTGGCGGTGGGTGGGGTGGGGGCGTGGTTGGGGCCGTCTCCGGTGGGTATTTCGATGGGCGGGGTGTGTGCGCGGTAGCCAAAAGACTCTGCCACCGCCGTCTGCAAATCGAAGACGAGCCTGTCTTCCCGTCGTTTGGCTTCCAGGTGGAGTCGGGCGCGAATCTGGCTGAGCAGCGCCTCGTTGGCCTTGATCTGACGGGCCTCCAAGGGCGTGGCAAGACCTTTGCGGGCCAATTCGTCCCAACTGTTGCCCAGTCCGGCCGCTTTGGCGATCCAGAGAATCACCTGCAGGTCGCGCAGGCCACCCGGAGATTCTTTGCAATTGGGCTCCAGGGCGTAGGGGGTGTTGTCGAACTTGTTATGGCGCTGGCGCATTTCCAGCGTCTTTGCCACATAAAAGGCCTTTGGGTCCATGGCCAGAGCCAGTTCATTCACCAGGCGGTTGAACAACGGGCGGTTGCCGCGCAACAAGCGGGCTTCAAGCAGCGATGTCTGCACCGTCACGTCTTTGGCGGCTTCGGCCAGGCATTCTTCTGTGGTGCGCACGCTGGATCCAATCTCCAGCCCAACGTCCCAACACCACCCGATGAACGTTTCGAGGCGGGCCCGCAGCGGTTCGTCCTGCTCCGGCTTCATGCCGTCGGGCATGAGCACCAGCACGTCCACGTCGGAGTAGGGAAACAGTTCCCCCCGCCCATAACCCCCGACCGCAATGAGCGCGTAGGTGGCTTTGAAGCCGGCGCGCTGCCAGAGTTCGCGCAACACCTGGTCGGTAAGCCGGCTCAGACCGGAGAGCGCTTTGCGGATGCCGCGTGTGGACGAGCCCTGTTCGGCCAGCCGCCGCATCAAGGCGGATTTGTCGTCGCGAAAGCGCTGGCGCAACGCACCCACGCCATCGTTCATCATGGCGGGTGTGGTCTCTCTCATCGCTCAGGCCGCTTGCTTGACGAAATCGGGTGGTGTGGGGCTGCCTGCGGAGAGGGTGAGCACTTCGTAGCCGTCAGGTGTGACCAGTACTGTGTGCTCCCATTGCGCAGACAGCGAACGGTCTTTGGTGACGATGGTCCAGCCGTCGTTCATTTCCTTGATGTCGCGTTTGCCTGCGTTGATCATGGGCTCAATGGTGAAGGTCATGCCAACTTTGAGCTCTTCCAGCGTGCCCGGGCGGCCATAGTGCAGCACCTGCGGTTCTTCGTGAAAGCGCTGGCCAATGCCATGGCCGCAGAACTCCCTGACCACGGAGTAGCCATTGCCCTCGGCATAGGTTTGAATGGCGTGGCCGATGTCACCCAGACGCACACCGGGCTTGACCATGACGATGCCTTTCCACATGGCTTCAAAGGTAACCTGGGTCAGGCGCCGGGCCTGAACGCTGCAGGCGGCTTCGCCACCAATGAGAAACATGCGGCTGTTGTCACCATACCAGCCATCCTTCGTGATCACGGTGACATCGACGTTGAGGATGTCGCCCTTCTTCAGTGGTTTCTCGTTTGGAATACCGTGGCAGATGACCTGATTGACCGAAGTGCACAGATGCCCCGGGTAGGGCGGGTAGCCACTGGGCTGGTAGCCGATGGTGGCTGACCGTGTCCCTTGTTGTTTCATGTATTCGGCCGAGAGGCGGTCGATTTCCAGCGTGGTCACGCCCGGCTGAATGTGTGGCGTGAGGTAGTCCAGTACTTCGGAGGCGAGTCGGCAGGCCTCGCGCATGCCCGCAATGCCTGCTTCGTCTTTGTAGGTGATGCTCATACCGGAATTATCGCAGCGCGGGCATGACCCTGTTTGCCAAGGTTCGATGGGCGCCCCTGGACCCGCCACGCGGTTGGTGTCGAGATGAAGCGACGGTTTTTGCTCGCCTGCGGCGATTTTTTATGTGGATGCCGCGAAATTGTTTTCTTTTGTGAGACGATCTTCGCGGCCATCTGGAGGTCGCCTTCTGGCGTCGCGGGTGGTCGGCATATCAATCACACAACGAACACACAGAGGGAGGGTCTACCCATGAAGTGGTGGAACAGATTTTTTTGCGCCTTGTTCCTGGCTGCAGCGGCCGTTGCGTCACACGCACAGGGAATGTCCGACGAACAGGCACGGGCGATTTTTTCAAGAATCAACAGCGAAGGGATTTCGCAGCCTGGTCCGATTCCGTTGGCCGGACAGGCGACGCTGAATCTTCCCGATGGCTTCATCTTCGTGAAGCAGCCGCTGGCCGCTCAAGTGATGACGGCGATGGGCAATCCGGGAGACCGGTCAGACATGCAAGGGCTTATCTTCCCGCAGTCCGACGAGAACTGGTTCATGACGGTCAGCTATGAGAAATCGGGCTACATCAAGGATGACGATGCGAGGCATTGGGATGTGGACGAGCTGCTTTCAAGCTACAAGGAGGGCACCGCGCAGGCCAACAAGGAGCGCGAGAAGATGGGTGTGGCGGGCATAGAGGTGTTGGGTTGGGCGGAAAAGCCCGACTACGACGCCAGCACACACCGCCTGGCCTGGGCGATGGATTCGCGCGAGATCGGTGATGCCTCGGGTGAACGCGGGGTCAACTACAACACCTATGTGCTCGGGCGGGAAGGCTACGTGTCAATGAATCTCGTCACTGGCCTCAACGACCTGCCCAAGGACAAGCCGGCTGCACTGCGCTTGATCAATGCCACCACCTTCAATGATGGCAAGCGTTATGCCGATTTCGATTCGGCAACCGACCATGTGGCCGAGTACGGGCTGGCTGCACTGGTGGCCGGTGTGGCGGCCAAGAAGCTGGGGCTTCTCGCCACATTGGCGTTGTTTGCCGCCAAGTTCTGGAAGTTGGCGCTGGTGGGTGTGGCGGTGGTCGGTGGCGCCGTGACCAAGCTGGTCAAACGCGACAAGGCTTGAGCCCGACTTGTCATGTTGCCGGCCTGCGGTTCTGCGGGCCAGGTGGTGGATTCCGGGCGCTGTCCAGACGCATGGCAACGCGGGGATCGACCGGAACCCGGTCTGCCGCGGGGACGAGGCTGACAAGCGAGACCACATAAGAAGGCCATTCACAGAAAAGCCACCAGCGCTGGAAAGCGGTGGTGGCTTTTCTGTTGGTGGCTGACGTCGGGCTATTGCCCGCGCATCGCTGATCAGAAGTTCATTTCCTTTTCCACGTCCTGGATCTTGCGACGGGCCATGGCCAGGTTGGAGCGGGACTTGTCGAGTACCACATAGACGAACACGCCCTCTTTGCGGGCCGATGGGCGCAGGATGTGGTACTGCTTTCCCAGGGTGATGAGCATGTCTTCGATGAGGTCGTTCAAGCCCAGGGCGCGCATGGTTTTGAGCTTGGCACGGACCACCTCGGTGTTGCCGGCAGCGGCCACCTCGAGGTCGATGCCCGAGCCGGCCGAGCCCAGCATCATGCCGCTCGTGCTGTCGACCACGGCGGCACACATGGCGCCATCGAGCTCAAGAATTTCGTCCAGTGTCTGTTTGATCGTAGCCATTTGTGTGTTCTCTGAAGAAGGGCGCATTGATAAAGGTCCCCGCTTGTTGCGCCGTTACAAGGGGGATGGAATCACATGTTGTTGACCATCTCGGCCAGCACCGGGTGGGCTGCCTTCAGCTCGGTCAGGTAGCTTGTGTCGCGGCGGTTGGTGATGGTGACCAACAACATGCCTTTGCCACATTCGCAGATGGTCAGCTGACCCAGTTGGTGGACCAGAATGGCAATCTGAAGCGGACCCAACTCCGAGAAGTTCGACTGGGTCCGGGTGTTCAGCCGCCAGTAGTTCGAAGCGCTGGAAGCGAGGCTTTCAAGCTCCGGTAGGGATCCCACCGCATGCCAGACCATGCCGTCTTCGATGTTGACCAGGGCGCTGCCCAGGAAGCCCGGCTTGCCTGACAAATCTGCCAGTGCCGCTCGCAACATTGCTGATTTCATGTGGCGAGCACCTCTTTGACGAATTGGTTGGCCTGGTACATGACCTTGGCCAGCATGGCGTTGCCACTGGCAACGGCGATGAGTACCAGGTCTTTGTTCAGGTGTGAGAACTGGCGCACCACGGCAAAGCCATTGTCGGTGTTGAGGATGACGCTTGAGCAGCGACCCAGCCCGGCTTCCTGGGTGGCGATGGCACCGATGGTTGAAATGGAGCTGGCCAGGGCAGCGATGCGCTCGGCATCCGCGCCGTTGCGGCTGGCGCAAGCCACCGCAAAGCCATCGGTGGTGGCCAGGACTGCGGCATTGATGTCGGCGTCCGAATCGGTCAGGCCGGCGGTCTTTTGCCGCGCCAGATTGAGGAAGCTCGAAGGGAGAATGTCGGATATTTGCATGGAAGGGGGCGCGTTCAGATGAGGTCGGCTTCGATTTGCGACAAAAGCGTGTCCACCAAGAGCACAACGTCGGACTTGACCCGCACGTCGACGGGAAGCAGGGGGAAAACGTGTCCGGCGCTCTCGAGCTTGTCGGCGTATTGCTGGAGGTCCGGCACGGGGTTGGTTTCGCTGCGCCCGACGCCGATCACGCAGGGAAGCGTCTTGAGTTGCTCGGCAAAACCGTCGAGGTAAACACCGAGATCGGCCAACGGATCGGGGCGCGAGTTGTCCGACAGGATGATGACGCCCAAGGCGCTCTTTGCCAGCGTCTGCCACATGAACTTGAAGCGCTCCTGGCCGGGCGTGCCAAAAAGTCTGATGCGGTCGCCGTTGTCCAGTGTCAGCTGTCCGTAGTCGAAGCCCACCGTGGTCATTTCCTTGTTGACCGAGGTGTCGTTGTTCACGACATCCGTCACGATCGGATCGACTTCGCTGACGGCCGCAATGGCCGTGGTTTTCCCTGCGCCCATGGGGCCCGTGATGATGATTTTGTGTTCGACCATGGGGTGTTCAGATCAGTCCAAAACGGCGGCGAATGCTGCTGATGAGGGCAAAACCGCCTTTTTTTGCCACGGGCTTGGGTGTTTCCGTCCTGAGCGGAAACTCGGCCAGCAGGGCTTGTTCCGGCGATTTTTCAATGCGGCGATCGATAAAGAGCAGGTCGAGTCTGGCAAGGTCCTGAATGAAAGTCCTGCACTCGTAATCGCCCACGCGCGACACCGTGCCCAGCTCCTTGAGCGAGATGGGCTTGCGCGACAGCACAGTGGCGAGGCGAATGCGGTTGACATCCTTCTCGACCAGGTTGGACGGTGGCCAACGTTTGAGTTTGAAGGTCAGTGCCTGGTCTGACAGATTGAGTGGTGCGGGCTCAGCCGCTGGCGGGCGCGCGACCGTTGGGGCCGATGTCACTGCGGGCTCGTGTGACGATGTGGCTGTCACGGCGTGTCCTGCGCTGATGGAATGGCCATCGCGCTCTCCATGGAGCAGGCCGACCTCGATGCCGTTGAGCCAGGAAATCAGGCGATCGGAGCGGATGGGCCTGGGCATCTCGCCCGCGTTTTCCCGGCCAGGTGCGCTGAGGCGGATGATCTGGGTGCCGGTCGACCGAAGCGGCGCCACCTCGTGCTCGGGCACAGAAGCGTCGACCAGGAGGGCGTCAAACGGCGCTGCCGGGGGAAGCGTCCAGATGAAGGATGGTTCGACGCTGTGCAGTCTGAACAAGATGGCGATCAGTCGGACTTCGGCTTGTGGCAGCCCGAGGAGTCCCAGTTTGAGGAGGTCCACGATGATTTAAACGTGTTAGTGCAGTGGTTGTTTTCCTGCGTTGTGCGCATTAGATAGTTACTATAGGTAACTTTTTGTCAAAATGTTCCGCCCGCCCGCCATGTCGACCATGGTTGTGTGCGATATCACCCCAAGTACGCAAAAAACGTGTAGGTCGTACCACGTTGGTGCGCTGCGGTTGGGTTGGCCGTGGCCCGATGACCGACAGTGAGAAGGTGGCCGTCCGGATAAAATTCAAGGTTCTGCCCCCTGGGCCCCTTCCCATCTCTAAGCCACCCACCGTGACCCTGCATCTGCGCTTCTTTGATGGCGGCAACGCCATCAGCGACTTCAAAGTCCAGCAACTTCTGCCGCGTCTGGCGGCTGCCTCAGACAAAATCACGGGCCTCACAGCCCGCTTTGTGCATCTGGCCTCGTTCGATGCCGAGCCAGACGATCGCACCCTGGAACGATTGGCACAACTGCTGACCTATGGCGATTCGTGTTCCGTCGAACACCTTGAGGCAGAAGCCGCTGGCGCCGCCGCACTGTTGGTCATGCCGCGCCTGGGAACAGTTTCGCCGTGGGCGTCCAAGGCGACTGACATTGCCCACAACTGTGGTTTGTCCCTGCATCGCGTGGAGCGGTTGGTGGAGTACCGCGTCACGCTCAAAACAGGCTTGCTCTCCAGGCCTTCGCTCAGTGAGGGGCAGTTGCGCGCGGTGGCCGATCTGCTTCATGACCGCATGACGGAGGCGGTGACCACCGAGCGCGGTCAGGCCGAGGCCCTGTTCACCGAGCTGCATCCCGCGCCGATGGCGCATGTGGATGTGTTGGGCGGGGGCAAGGCGGCGCTGGAAAGCGCCAACAAGGATTGGGGCCTGGCGCTGGCCCAGGATGAGATTGAGTACCTGGTCAACGCGTTCACAGGTCTCAAGCGCAACCCCACCGACGTGGAGTTGATGATGTTTGCCCAGGCCAACAGCGAGCATTGCCGCCACAAGATCTTCAACGCCCAGTTCACGATCGATGGCGTCCTGCAGGACAAGAGCCTGTTCGCCATGATTCGCCACACCCACCAGACCGCGCCGCAACACACGATCGTGGCCTATTCGGACAATGCCTCCATCATGGAGGGTTCCGAAGTGGAGCGGTTTGTGGCCCGCAGCAGCGGCGGGGCTTCGCCGGCGTATGCGGCTCAAGCGGCTACGAATCACATTTTGATGAAGGTGGAAACCCACAACCACCCCACCGCGATTTCACCATTCCCGGGTGCGGCCACTGGCGCTGGCGGCGAGATTCGCGACGAAGGGGCAACCGGTCGCGGCTCCAAGCCCAAGGCGGGCCTGACCGGATTCACCGTGTCCAAGCTGTGGGGCGGCCTGAGCGACCAGCCTGATGGCAAACCCGAGCACATCGCCAGCCCGTTGCAGATCATGACCGAGGGGCCGCTGGGTGGCGCCGCGTTCAACAACGAGTTTGGCCGCCCGAATCTGCTGGGCTATTTCCGTGAGTATGAGCAGGCGGTGACGGGCGTGATGCGCGGCTACCACAAGCCCATCATGATTGCCGGTGGCCTGGGCGTGATCGATGCCGGGCAAACCCGCAAGATCGACTTCCCCGCCGGCTCCCTTTTGATTCAGCTGGGCGGTCCCGGCATGAAGATTGGCATGGGCGGTGGGGCGGCCAGCTCCATGGCGAGCGGGACCAATGCGGCCTCGCTGGACTTCGATTCGGTGCAGCGCGGCAACCCCGAGATCGAGCGCAGAGCCCAGGAGGTGATCAACCATTGCTGGACCCTGGGTGAGCAAAACCCCATTCTGTTCATTCACGACGTGGGTGCGGGTGGCTTGTCCAACGCTTTCCCGGAGCTGGTCAACGATGCCGGTCGTGGCGCGCGATTCGACCTGAACGCCGTGCCGCTGGAGGAGAGTGGGTTGGCACCCAAGGAGATCTGGTGCAACGAGAGCCAGGAGCGCTATGTGCTGGCAATTGCGCCGGAGTCGCTGGATTTGTTCAAGTCGTTCTGTGAGCGCGAGCGCTGTCCGTTTGCCGTGGTGGGCGTGGCGACCGAGGAACGCCACCTCACCCTGGTGGACGAAGGCAAAGAGTCGCCTGTGGACATGCCCATGGATGTGTTGCTGGGCAAACCGCCGAAGATGCACCGCGATGTGGAAAGCGTGGCACGTGAGGCGGTGCCGATGGAGCTTACCGGCGTCGATCTGCAAAAGGCGGTGATCGATGTGTTGAGCCACCCCACAGTGGCCTCCAAGCGTTTCCTGATCACCATTGGCGACCGCACCGTGGGAGGTCTGAGCCACCGCGATCAGATGGTAGGCCCCTGGCAGGTGCCGGTGGCGGACTGCGCGGTCACCCTGGCCGATTTCTCGGGCTTTGCCGGCGAAGCCATGAGCATGGGTGAGCGAACCCCGTTGGCTTCCCTGCATGCACCCGCATCGGGCCGCATGGCGGTGGCCGAAGCCATCACCAATTTGCTGGCCGCTCCGATTGAGCTTTCGCGGGTCAAGCTCAGCGCCAACTGGATGGCAGCCTGCGGCGAACCGGGCGAAGACGCAGCCTTGTACGAAACGGTCAAGGCGGTCGGGATGGCCCTGTGTCCGGCGCTGGGCATTTCCATTCCGGTGGGCAAAGACAGCCTGTCAATGCGCACCCAATGGGCGGGCGTCACCGACCAAAAGAAGGTGGTCTCGCCGGTGAGCCTCATCGTGAGTGCGTTTGCCACGCTGACCGATGTGCGCCATACGCTGACCCCGCAGCTCGACAGCACCATCGACGACACCACCCTGGTCCTGATCGACCTGGGAAAAGGGCGGCACCGCATGGCCGGCAGCATTCTGGGTGAGACACTGAAGCAGCCGGGCTGCCCGGTCAAAGACGGGGTGCCCGACCTTGAAGATCCGCAGGACCTGGTCAATCTGGTCAACGCCATCAATGCCCTGCGCGCCGATGGCAAGATTCTGGCCTACCACGACCGCAGCGACGGCGGGCTGCTGGCCGCTGTGGCCGAGATGGCGTTTGCCGGCCACATTGGCGTGTCGCTCAACGTTGACATGCTGATCACCGAGGGCGACGGGATTTCCGACAGCCGCATGGATTCGGGCGACGCCAAGAATTGGGCTGCCCAGGTCAGCGCACGCCGTGAGGAGCTGACGCTCAAGGCTTTGTTCAGCGAAGAGCTGGGGGTGGTCATCCAGGTCAGAACCGATGAGCGCACTGCCGTGATGCAGACGTTGCGGGAGCATGGCTTGTCCAAGCACAGCCATTTCATCGGAAAGACCCGGCCCCTGAGCTCGCCCATCGATGTGGGCAAGGGGCAGTTGCAGGTCTGGCGCGACACCAAAGCCGTGTTCAGCGCCAATCTGGTGGATCTGCACCAAGTCTGGGACAGCGTGAGCTGGAAGATCAACCAGCAGCGCGACAACCCGGCCTGCGCCGACGCTGAGCACGCCGCAGCCGGTCTGCCGGAAGACCCTGGCATGCATGTCTCACTGACCTTCGACCCGACTGACAACGTGGCTGCGCCCTTCATCGGTGGGTCGGCCCGCCCGAAAGTGGCGATTCTGCGTGAGCAGGGCGTCAACTCCCATGTGGAGATGGCTTACGCGTTCACGCAAGCCGGGTTCGAAGCGTTTGACGTGCACATGACCGATCTGCAGATGGGCCGGGCGCACCTGAGTCACTTCCAGGGTGTGGTGGCTTGTGGTGGATTCAGCTATGGCGACACCCTGGGCGCGGGCATCGGCTGGGCGCGCAGCATCACGTTCAACGAGGTGCTGTCAGACCAGTTCCGCGAGTTCTTTGCGCGAGAAAACACGTTCGGCCTGGGCGTGTGCAACGGTTGCCAGATGTTCGCCGAGCTGGCCGACATCATCCCGGGTGCGCAGGACTGGCCGCGCTTCACCACCAACCAGAGCGAGCGCTTCGAGGCGCGCCTGTCCATGGTGGAGGTATTGGAGTCGCCCAGCCTGTTCCTGCAAGGCATGGCAGGCAGCCGCATGCCCATCGCGGTGGCCCACGGCGAAGGCTACGCCAACTTCAAGTACCGTGGCGACGCCAGCAAGGCGATCGCAGCCATGCGATTTGTGGACAACAGCGGTGCTGCCTCCGAGCAGTACCCGTTCAACCCCAATGGCAGCCCGGGCGGTTTGACCGCCGTGACCACGGCAGATGGCCGCTTCACCGCCATGATGCCGCACCCCGAGCGCGTGTCTCGCAACATTCAAATGAGCTGGACGAGTGGGGACCCGGCGGCAGAGAGCCCCTGGATGAGAATCTGGCGCAATGCCCGGAAAGCGGTGGGCTGATGAGGCCGCCCGTGTCATCCACGGCCGCTTACCTTGTCTGGCGGGCGGGTTTGGTGAGGCCATGATGTTCATGGCAATTGCATCTTCCTTCTCTCGTTATGGGACGTGAGCACCGCCTGAGCGCCGATGTGGTCGCCACCTACGGCGCTGAAGGCGCGGTGGTGTTGCGCGGTGTGTTCACGCCAGCGGAAATCCAGCGCCTTGAAGAGGGCATCGAGCACAACCTGGCCAAGCCCAGTCCGTTGGCGATGGTGGCCAGCGAGGCGGACGACCCCGGGCGGTTTGTGGAAGACTTTTGCACCTGGCAGGGCAATGCAGCCTACCGTGACATCCTGAAAGACTCGGCGCTGCCCCATATCGCGGTCCAACTGATGCAAAGCGGGACTGCGCGCCTCTACCACGATCATTTGCTGGTCAAGGAGCCTGGAACCCGCCAGGCCACGCCATGGCATCAGGACCAGCCCTATTACAACGTGAGCGGGCGGCAGAACGTGAGCTTCTGGATTCCGGTCGACCCGGTGCCGCTGGCGAGCAGCTTGCGTTTCATTGCAGGCTCACATGAGGGGACCTGGTACATGCCGCGCTCCTTTCGCGACCAGCAGGCCCGGTGGTTCGCCGAAGGCACGCTGGCCGAGCTTCCGCCGGTGGACGCTGAGCCTGAGCGCTACCGCCAGCTCGCCTGGGCCCTTGCGCCTGGCGACTGTCTGGCATTTCACATGCTGTCTCTGCACGCGGCCAGTGGCACGGGGCCGGGCGGGCGGCGCAGGGTATTCTCCGCACGCTACCTGGGCGATGATGCGCGTCATGCGCCGCGCCCCTGGCGCACCTCACCGCCGTTCCCGGGTCTTATCGAGCGCTTGCCCGATGGTTCGCCGATGGACGATCCGTTGTTTCCCTTGGTCTGGCCCACAAGCCATCCTCCAACCTGACCCCGATGCCCCATGGCCGCTTCCAGCCTGCTTGCCCTGATTGACGATATTGCGACGCTGCTCGACGACGTGGCTGCCATGACCAAGGTCGCTGCCCGGCAAAGCATCAGTGCCGCCGACGACGTGGCCATGATGACCCAGGCAGCGGCGAAGAAGACCGCGGGCGTGCTGGGTGATGACCTGGCGCTGAATGCCCAGCAGGTGACGGGCGTGCGCGCTGATCGGGAATTGCCCGTGGTGTGGGCTGTGTGCAAGGGTTCTTTGCTCAACAAGGCCATTCTGGTACCAGCCGCTTTGCTGATCAGCGCCGTGGCGCCGTGGTTGATCGGGCCGCTGTTGATGGCCGGGGGGCTGTTCTTGTGCTTTGAGGGGGCCGAGAAGGTGTTGCACGCTTTCTTCCATTCCAAAGAGGACAGCCAGAAGCACCATGCCGAGCTCGTCAAAGCGGTCGCGGACGAGCAGGTTGACTTGGTGGCATTTGAGAAGAACAAGGTCAAAGGCGCCATCCGGACCGACTTCATTCTGTCGGCCGAGATCATTGTGATCACGCTTGGCACCGTGGCCACGGCGAGTCTGGGGCAGCGCATTGCGGTGCTGGTGGGGATCGCCATCCTGATGACGCTGGGCGTGTACGGCTTGGTGGGCGCGATTGTGAAGATCGATGACGCGGGCCTTTACCTGAGCCGCCGGGCCCAGGCATGGAAACAACTGGTCGGGCGCGGGCTGCTGGCGGCGGCGCCCAGGCTGATGAAGGCCCTCTCGGTGTTGGGCACCGCAGCCATGTTTCTGGTGGGCGGCGGCATCTTGCTGCACGGCATCCCGCCGTTGGGACATGCCGTCGAGCATTTTGCCGAGGGGCTGGGTTGGGCGGCCGGGCTTGTCAACAGTGTGGCGGGTGGCCTTGCCGGCCTGTTGGCTGGGGCCGTTGCTGTTTGGGTCTTCAATCTGGCCAACCGGATGCGCGGCAAGGCCGCCCACTGATCGGACCTGCGCCACGCTCGAAGGTGGTGGAGAAGCGGAAAAGTCGGTTCTTCTGAGGCACTTGACTTGGGTCAAGGTGATTTGTTCGCGATTGCCTAGACTGGGCTGAGCACGGTTGGCGAGCGGATACCGGGTGCGTTTCGGACCCACGCCGTCAACCTGAGGAGCCTCGAATGACCACTGCCGACCTTGAAACCCCCATCAGCAACTTCAGCAACTGCCATGTGGGCATCGTCAAGCGCCTGAGTGCGCTGGATGAACTGCCTGCATTGTTGGAGCCTGCTGCGCGAGCTCGCCAGATTGCCGAAGAATCGTTGGAGTTCTTTCGCGAGGCCATCTTTGAACACCACTTGGAGGAAGAGCGCGAGTTGTTTCCGGCGGTGCTGGCCAGTGCCCAGGCCGGGGAGGAGCGGGACCGTGTCAAGGCCATGGCCAAACGACTGACCGACGAGCATCGGGCCATCGAGGCGCTGTGGAAGCAGTTGGAGAAGGGCTTGAAACCGGTCGCCAAAGGCCAAAGCACCAACCTGGATGTGACAGAACTGCACCGGTTGGTGAGCGAGTATCAGGCGCATGCGGGTTTCGAAGAGGCGGAGTTTTTGCCGTTGGCCGAGACAATTCTTGGGCGCAACAGCAACCACATGGCGGCGTTGGGCATGTCGCTCCATATGCGGCATGTGCGCCCGGTCAACGCCTACGTCTGATCGGTCCGTGTTTGCCGGCGCGTGGCCGGTCCTGCAATGCAAAGGGTGCCAAAGGCACCCTTTCTTTTTGGGGTTGAGTGCCTTCCCATGCTGGCCTTTGCTACATTTGCAGCCTCGCTTCAATCCGAGGTCGCATTGGATGGGCCGCGCCACCGCGCTTTCTTATCCTTTGGGGTCCTTTGTTCACCAGCCCAAGTCCGGAATCCGATGTTCAATGCAGTGGTCAATCTTGGCGATGTCGGTCACGCCATCCAGCTCGCCCTGGCACCCGCCTTTTTGCTGACGGGGATTGCCGGGTTGCTCAATGTGATGGCCGGGCGGCTGGCGCGCATCATTGACCGCGGCCGCCGTCTGTCTGAGATGGGGCAGCCGAATGGCGTGGCACTCAGCGAAGGTCAGACCTACGAGCTCAACAGCTTGGAGCGGCGCCGTTACCTTGCCAGCGCGGCGATCACCGCGTGCACTTTCGCCGCTTTGCTGGTGTGCACCGTGATCGCTTCTCTGTTCTTGCAAGTGATGTTGCAGCTTGATCTGGGCTGGGTGATCGGTTTGTTGTTCACGGTGGCCACTGTGGCGATGGTGACAGGCCTGGGATACTTCTTGCGTGAGGTGCACATGGCGACTCAGTCCATCCGCATTCCCAGTGTGAATGCGCGCCGCCCCTAGTTCTCTGTTGGTTGTTGAAGTTGAATTGCATGGTCCAGATGCCGCCCAAGCACGACACCGCCCAACCCGAGTTCTGGCAAGCTGACGCCGGGGGTGGTTCGGTGGCGGTGCTCAATGTGCCAGGGCTGCTATCGCGGGCCAGGGTGTTTGATGTGGATGTGACGCTGGTGGTGGACGTGCCTGCGGCGGAGGGCAGGGGCGAGCCCTGGCACGAGTTGACGGTGGAGTTCGATGGGCGGCGTGAGTGGAATCGCCGAATCGCCAGTCACAATCCTGGCCAGACCGATGGACTGGACTACCACCAACGGGTGGTGCTGGAGGCTGGGCAGGCACTGCGGGTGAGGGCGGTGGCCAAGGTCAAAGGATCGCGCATTCAACGTTTGCTCATCGAAGCCCGGGAGGAGCTCGGGTAGCACAGGCTGGCAAGAAAATGCCGCCTCGGCGCGGGAGAATTCCTGAGAAAATGGATGAACTCTTACAAATAGAATATTGATATTAAAAAGAATTTTCCTTTCAACCCGCCCATTCCTGATGCCCGTGAAGAAGGCCAAAGCCCGCTTGGGCGGGACAATGCTTCAAAAGCTGCGGATTGCATGGAAATTCTCATAAACAACATTAACTTTTGATTATTGTTGTTTGATTTAAAAGAAGAATCGATCAATCCTGTGCGGAAGCGACTTTGGGTCGGGTGCGGTAGAAGCTGATTGGTCTTTCGGGTGCCGCGTTCAACACGCTGCGTTTGATTTTGCCGACCACATGCATTTCGCAGGGCTTGCAATCGAAGCGCAGGGTGAGCTTTTCTTTCCCATTGATGAGTTGAAGCGGCTCGGCACGAACCGTGCCTTGCACCCCCGTGACGCCTTTGGCCTGTTTGGGGCATAGGCTCATGGAAAAGCGCACGCAGTGCTTGGTGATCATCAAACTCACTTCGCCTTCTTCTTCCTGGCTTTCGTAGGCGGCCGCGATCACGTTGACGCCGTGTTTGGCGTAGAAGTTGCGCGCCTTGTGGTTGTAGACGTTGGCCAGGTAGGTGAGGCTGTCTTCGGGGTAAATGGCCGCCGGTTCGACTGGAATGGCGCGGGGGAGGCGGCTCCACGACCGGGCCCGGGCGGCTTCCAGCGCTTCGACGGCTTCGCGGCGCAACGCGTTGAGTTGGGACGCGGGCACGAAACGCGGACCGGACAGGTCCAGCGACACGTCGAGAGGCCGAAACAGCGTGTCGCCCAGGCGGGCGAGGTTGTCGCGCAACCTCGCACCGGCCTGTAACGGGTCTTTGGCATCTTGCGGTTCGCCGCGCCAGGTGGCGCAGCCGTTGTGGCCGTCTTCATCGGTGATGCTGAGTCGCAGTCCTTCAGCGGTTTCGGTGAGTGCGACCCAGGCACCGATGCGCCGCTCGGCCGATTTCTTTTCGAGGCCACGAACCCAGTCCATGTCGCGGTTGCGGTTCACTTGAACGCCTTTGCGCAGGTCTTTGAATCCCGCCATCGGGTCTTTCGGAAATACGCGCCAGACATTGGAGGCGCCGCCCTTTTTGCCGATGGCCTCGGCCCGGTTGATCTGCAGCCCCACCAGTTCTTTTTGCAGGTTGAGGTAGCAAAGGCCGTCGCCGTTGTGTATGACGGTGTCGGTCGCATCCGTTTGCAGCTCCACGAAGTTGGGGCCGATTGCGGTGACGTAACCGATCGGTCGACCGGGATTCTTTGGCGTGTCGAAGGCGCCAATGTCTTCCTTGCGCCCTTGCACGAAATAGTCGGTGAACTCGCGGTTGAAGTTCTGGTCGGGGTCGGGCTGGAAGTTGAAGGTGCACTCGCCACTTGAGGCGCGGGCCAGCGGGTTGCCGGTGAGTTGGCGCTCTTCCAGGATTTCGTCGAGCAGCAGGCGGTAGTGCGCGGTGATGTTCTTGACGTAGGCCATGTCCTTGTAGCGGCCTTCGATCTTGAAGCTGCGCACGCCGGCGTCGATGATCTCGCGCAGGTTGTCGCTCTGGTTGTTGTCCTTCATCGAGAGCACGTGTTTGTCGTGCGCGATGACGCGGCCTTGGTTGTCCTTGACCTCATAGGGCAGGCGGCAGGCCTGGGAGCAGTCGCCCCGGTTGGCGCTGCGGCCGGTGTGGGCGTGGCTGATGTAGCACTGGCCGCTGTAGGCAACGCACAGCGCACCGTGCACGAAAAACTCGAGCACGGCGCGACCTGGCGCGTCTTTGGGGCCGAGCGCTGCATCAATGGCAGCGATCTGTTTCAGCGTGAGCTCACGCGCCAGAACGATTTGAGACAGGCCCACGTCTTGCAGAAAGCGGGCTTTCTCGGGGGTGCGTATGTCGGTCTGGGTGGAGGCGTGCAGCTGTATCGGAGGCAGGTCGATTTCCAGCAGCCCCATGTCTTGAATGATCAACGCGTCAACCCCAGCGTCATACAGCTGCCAGGCCAGTTTGCGCGCGGGCTCCAGTTCGTCGTCGCGCAGGATGGTGTTCATCGTGACGAAGATGCGGCTGTTGAAGCGGTGGGCGTGCCGGGCCAGCCGGGCGATGTCTTGCACGGTGTTGTCGGCGCTGGTGCGGGCCCCAAACGACGGCCCACCGATGTAGACCGCGTCGGCGCCATGGTTGATCGCTTCGATACCGATGGCGGCGTCGCGGGCAGGGGAGAGCAGTTCAAGCTGGTGTGGGAGCATGGCGCAAGGGAAATAGGGAGGCGGGGTGGTGACGCCGAGCGGACTGACACCGACGCCAGTGGATATTGTCCCCCGAGATGGTCCCGGATGGCATCAGGCGGCGGCTGCCAACAAGTTGCAAGTGGGCCTTTCGACGATGGTTTCGCTTGTTTTTTTGTTCCCGTCTGTAAGAACTTCCTGGTCGTCGCGACCCACGGGGGCAGGCATCTCCTGTGAACCGAACTTCTCATCCATCGAAAGGGCATCCCATGACCATGAACTCCTCCGCCAAAAACGTTTCCTCCTTCCTGTTGGCCGCTGGCGCGATTGCGTTGGCCGGTTGCGCAGTGGCGGCCACGCCGGGCAAGATGATCTCCGCCAACGACACCGTGCATTGCTACAACGTGAACGATTGCAAGGGAACCAGCGATTGCAAGACCGCCGAAAGCAGCTGCAAAGGCATGAATTCCTGCAAGGGCCACGGTTTCAAAGCCATCACCGCCAAGGCCTGCATGGAAAAAGGCGGTGCCATCGGCGACATGTGATGGACCCGTTGCCTTGGCGCCTGTGCGCCGGGGCAGTGTCCGCGCCAAGGCGAACGCGTGTCGCCTTGGCCCATTCAGGCAAGCGCTGAACACCATGTCTTCCGCCCCCATCGATCCGTTTCCTTCCGAGCTTTCCCGCCGCCGCTCATTCCGCACCTCTCCGGGTTTTGGCCTGGGGTTGCGCACCGCGCACTATGGGGACTTCCTGAGCGGTCGGCAGCCGGTGGACTGGCTGGAAGTCATCACCGACAACTTTCTCGTGGCCGGTGGCAAACCGCTGGTGATGTTGGACACCTTCCGCCGCGACTACCCCATGGCGATGCACGGCGTTGCGATGTCGCTGGGCAGCGCACAAGGCATCAACCCCGACTACCTGCGCAAAGTCAAGGCATTGGCCCAGCGCATCGATCCTCTCTGGATTTCGGACCACCTGTGTTGGACGGGACCGGCTGGCCAACCGCTGCACGACCTTTATCCCTTGCCGTACACCGAAGAGTGCGCGCGGGTGCTGGTCTCCCAGATTCGGCAGGCCCAGGACATGCTTGAGCGCCGGCTGGTGGTGGAGAACGTGTCTAGCTACCTGCGCTACAGCGCCTCTGAGGTGAGCGAGTGGGCTTTTCTGGCCCACGTTGCCAACGAGGCCGACTGCGAGCTGCTGGTTGACGTGAACAATATTTACGTCAGCAGCGTGAACCACGGTTTTGATCCGCTGGAATACCTGCGCGCCTTGCCGGCCGAACGCGTGCGCCAGATGCACCTGGCCGGCCATTCGCGCAATGGCGATTTCATCATCGACACCCACGATCACCCGGTGGCACCCGAGGTCTGGGCACTTTACGCGCAGGCCTGTGCGTTGTTTGGCCCTACCGCCACCATGATCGAGCGCGACGATCACATTCCACCGTTGCCCGAGCTGTTGGCTGAGCTTAACCAGGCACGGCGCATTGCTTTTGACACCGAGGACGCGTTGGCCCGCTCCACGCAAGACAACGCTGTTGCGACACCGACCCGCGGCGAGGCGCCGGCGGCATCGCCCTTGGTCGATGCGCCTTCGCTGCTGGACACACAAGGGCTGTTGGTAAAGGCCGTGCTCACCGCCGTGCCCGAGGAGGTGCCCCAGGCGCTGAATCCGCCTGGACCCATGCCTGGGCGGCGCGGGCTGGAGATTTACCACCATGCCTACCGGGCGCGGCTGCAATCGGTATTGGCCGACTGCTTTCCCAAACTGCTGCTCTACGTGAACAGTGGGTATTTCGACTCCTTGAGTCTGAGCTATGTCGAGTCGCATCCGCCGCAGGCCCAGTTGGGGACCTACGGGCATGCGTTTGCTCAGCACCTGGCTCTGCTGCATCCCGATGACCCCGTGTTGCGGGAGTTGGCGGAGATGGAGTGGGCCTTGCGCAGCGTGTTCGATGCGGCGGATGTGCCCGCCTGGCAGCTTGCTCAGGTGCAGTCGACAGGGGCGGACGCGTGTCTGGCGCAATGGCCCATCCTGCACCCGACGCTGCGGCTTCTTGCGCAGCGCTCCAATGCGCTGGCGATCTGGAAGGCCATCGAAGCCGATGAGCCAGTGCCCGAGGTTGTGTACCGTGGCGATGCGGTGGACCTTGCGGTCTGGCGGCGTGGCTTGCAGCCGCACTTCAGTTCACTGGACCCGGCTGAGGCGCGTTTCCTGGGCGCCCTTCAAGCGCCTGGGTGCAGCATTGCAAAGACGGCTGAATCCCAGCTCGAGCAAGGGTGGCTCACCGACCCGGCGTTGTTGGGGCAATGGCTGCAGCAGTGGTGGCACAACGAGATGTTGGGGCCCGCACCATCATCGCTGGCAACCCGCCCGGCGGTGAGCAATCTGTCGCAATTGAGCGCGGCGGCCTGACACCCGCTTGCCGGTCGCTGGTGGTATGCCGTTTGCTGGCTTGCTCCTCTCTCGAGCCACGTCGGCCCACCTTGCCAAGGGTGTGCACAATTGAGGCTGGCGCATTTGGGCGCCGTGCCTGGAGAATGCTCCCATGTCCGAATCCGAATCAGCCACCCAAGCCAGCTTTGTGCTCGTGCATGGGTCGTGGCACGGCGCCTGGTGCTGGCGCCGTGTGTTGCCCTTGCTGCGCGAGTCGGGCGCTGAAGCGCTCGCGGTCACATTGACCGGGGTGGGCGATCGGGCCCACCTCCTGAGCCCTTCGGTCGGGATTGACACCCATGTCAAGGACGTGATCGGGCTGATTGACGCCGAAGAACTGGGCGAAGTGATATTGGTGGGACACAGCTATGCCGGGAACCTGATCACCTGCGTGGCCGATCGCCTGCAGGCGCGCAGCCCCGGGTTGTTGAAACACCTGGTCTATCTGGATGCCGGGGTGCCTCAGCCGGGCGACAGCTGGAGTTCGCCCCACACGCCCGAGACGGTACAAAAACGCATCGAGGAAGCCCGGGCCAGCGGTGGGCTGAGCTTTCCACCGCCCGATGCCAGCGTTTTCGGTCTGGAGGGCGAGGATCGGGACTGGGTGAACCGGCGCCAGACGCCTCAGCCTTTCCGGCTTTACCAGGAGCCCTTGCATTTCGATGCGGCGCGTGTGGCCGCCTTGCCGCGCACCTTCATCGATTGCACCAACCCGCCACTGCCAACCATCGATGCCGCGCGCAAACGCGTGCGCAGCGAGCCTGGTTGGAACGTGATCGAGCTGGCCACGGGCCATGACCCCATGGTGAGCGCGCCTCTGGCCCTGGCCGATATTTTGTTGGGGATTGCCAGATAACTTGAACAGGCCAGGGCAACCCCGTTTTCGGCCCACTCCCAGGATCCATTCCATTGAACGCATCTGGCATATACCGCCTTGACCGTATCGACGTTTTGCGCGCCGCGGCCATGCTGTGGATGACGGTTTATCACTTCTGCTTCGATCTGAACCTTCACGGACTGCTCCGCGAGGACTTTTATCAGGACCCGTTCTGGACCTGGCAGCGCACGGCGATCGTGAGTCTTTTTCTGTTCACCGCAGGGCTTTCGCAGGCAGTGGCGCTGCACCAGGGGCAAGGGTGGTCGCGGTTCTGGCGGCGCTGGGCCCGGGTGGCGGGCGGCGCGCTGCTGGTCAGTCTGGGTTCCTGGCTGATGTTCCCCAACAGCTTCATCTACTTTGGCATCCTGCATGGCATCGCGGTGATGCTGGTTGTGGCGCGCTTGACGGCAGGGTGGGGCGTGTGGCTCTGGCCGTTTGGTGCGCTGGCGATTTCTCTGAAGTGGTTTGCGCCATGGGTGATTGGGGCGGTGCCATTTCTGCACTTTCTTGATTTGCCGGGCTTCAATGCGCTGGGGTTCATCAGCCGGCTGCCCGTGACTGAAGACTATGCCCCCGTGCTGCCCTGGCTGGGTGTGGTCTGGTGGGGTGTGGCGGCGGGACGCTGGGCCTTGTCCCATCGGCCCGCCTGGCTCGGTGCGGATGATGCGCCGGCGGCCAACGGTGTCAGGCGCTTTCTGGCGGTTCTGGGGCGCTGGAGCCTGCCGTATTACCTGCTTCACCAACCCGTGATGCTTGGTCTGGTGGGCGCGTATGTCGCTTTGGGCAGGGCAGTGACCGCCTGATTCCGTCTGGCGCGCGGTTATTCGTGGTCACTGGTGGGGTGATCGCGAACTTGGTTATAAATACGAATGATTCGTATTAGAATTTGTGTTCGTAAGTAACAGACTGTTGGACACAAAGGACCCATCGCATGAAACCAAGGAGCATCCTCCTTTCCCTGTTGGCCACGGCCGCCTTGGCCGCCTGTGGCGGCGGCACCAGCGGCGCTGGCGGTGCAACCGAGCAGACGACCGCGCTTTCGGCAGAGACCGCTTCGATCACCGCGACCACCGTCCCGACGGCGGAGGCGACCACACAGACAACGCTGGACACCGTGGCGGCGGATGACCTCAGGGCGCGTTTGCGGATCGCAGGGGAAATCAATGGGAAGGAACTCGACACGCTCGCCACGCTGGTGGAATCTGAGAAAGCCGGCTCGGGAGCGGGTGCGAGGGCAACCTCAGAGCGCACGGTCTACCGCTTCTGGCGCCCGACCCAAGGCACCCACTTCTACACCGCCTCAAGTTCGGAGCGAGACCAGATCATGGCCGACCTCCCGGGCTTCCTTTATGAGGGGGCGGTGTTCGTGGCACACGCCGATGCGGCCATGGGGCTGGTTCCGGTCTACCGCTTCCACAACACCGTGAGCGGCAGCCACTTCTACACCGCGAGTGAGTCAGAGAAGAACTACGTTCAGACCCACATACCCGAACTCCGCCTGGAAGGTGTGGCGTACTACGCCGCCGCGCAGGCCGCGAAGGGCTTTGTGCCGGCATTCCGCTTTTTCAATGCCAACAAGCTCTCCCATTTCTACACACGCAGCGAGGACGAGCGCGATCGGTTGATCGCCGCTGGCGGGGACTACAGCTACGAAGGCGTGGCGTACTACGTGCTGCCGTCGAATGACACCTCAGCGCCGGTGCTTGCCGAGGTGTTCCCGGCTGCGGGGGAGAGCGTCCCCACCACCATCACTCACGTCAGTGGCAAAGTCGGTGACAACGTCGCTGTCAAGTCGGTGTCGCTGAGGATCGGTGCCACCGAGGTGCCTGCAATCCTGCAAGCGGGCGCCTTCTCGGCCAGCTTGCCGCTGGTCGCCGGCCACAACAGCTACACCATCGTGGCTGAGGATTACGCTGGCAACCGCCTGGAGTCGCCAGCGTCCGTCTACCTCGGTTCGCGTGCCGCCGGTGGCGGATCGCACTCTGGTGCGATCAGAAACAGCCTGCTTTACACCGTGGGGCGCAACAACACCGGCCAGCTCGGCTTTGGCAACACATCTGTCCTGGCCGATGGCGAAGCGGCGCACCCGACATCGATGCGGCAGATTGGCCACGGTGCGCAAACGCCGGTTTCAGTGATGTTCAACCAGAACTTCTCCCTGATGCTGGACAGCGCAGGCACCGTATGGGCTTGGGGCACCAACGCGTCGGGCCAACTGGGTCAGGGCAGTTGCAGTGAAACGATGGTCACCGACGACCAGTGGGTACCGTCGCCGGTGAATGGCTTGACGTCGGTGCAAACCGTTGCTGCCGGCTATGACCACAGTCTGGCGCTCAAGAGCGACGGTACCGTCTGGGCATTTGGGAAAAACAACCTTGGCCAGCTCGGCGATGGCAGCACCACCAACCGCGATTGTGCCGTGCAGGTCCAGGGGCTGCCGACGGATGCGGCCATCATCCAGGTGGCCGCAGGCTCGCAAGGGTCTTATGCGTTGGACGACCAGGGTCGGGTCTGGGCATGGGGCCGCAACCAGTACGGCAACCTGGGGCAGGGCACGATCAGCGGCTCCAGTACGGCGCAGGCCACACCGGTTCGGGTGCCCCTCGACGCGAAGATCGTCATGCTCGCCGCCGGGCGGGATCATGTGTTGGCGCTGACCGATGCAGGCGCGGTGCTCGGTTGGGGGCTCAACGCCAGCGCCCAACTCAGCAACGAATGGGGCTCGCCGGTGTCGGTTCCCGCCACGTTGCCCTCGCTGCCTCAAGCCAGCGCCTTGCGCGTCTGGGCCAACGGCAACTCGAGCTGGGTGATGAAAGAGATTGGGGTGCCGTATCGCTGGGGGCAGCGCCTGGGCAACTCGGGCACCGATTTCCCCACCGCCAACCTGCCAGCGCCCGAGCGGGTGTCTGCCTCCCTCACGGACGCGCTCGATGTCGGGCCGGGGGCTTCACACTGGCTGGTGCTGAAAGCCACGGGTGACTTTGTCTCGCTGGGTTGGAGCTTCCAGGGTTCGCTTGGCGGCGGTCCCAGCACCATCGATACCTGGGCCTATGTGGAACCGATCTCGGTGGTGTTCCCATGACCCCGGCCAATCCCTGCCATCGATGCGGATGGTTGTGGCGCTTCACCGCGCTCGCCGCGCTTGCTGCGCTTGCTGTGGGCGGCTGTGGCGGCTCGTCCGACCCCGACAACCACTCCAGCAAGAACGCCAGCGGCGTTTCGACCAGCCTGGCGCATGGCGTGCCTGAGGGCGATACGGCCGCGGTTGACAGCACAGCGCTCGCAGTGGGCGGGGGCGACTTGGGGGCGCGGTCAGGCGCGGTTCACCCAGTGGCCTTCGATGCCAAGGCGGCTTTGGGGACCAAGGCCTACAGCACCCAGTCTGACCAGTTCTATTACGCCGATTCGGCGGACCGTGTCGTGGTGTATCGCTTCTATCTGAAGCGCCGAGGAGGGCATTTCTACACGGCGTCCGCCGCTGAGCGAGACGCTGTGATTGCCAGCCTCTCGGACGAGTACCAATACGAAGGGCCCGCCTTCACCGCCTCTGGGTCGGCCCACGCGCTGGTGCAGCCGGTCTACCGCTTCTACAACACCCAGACCGGCTACCACCTCTACACCGCGAGTGAGGATGAACGCACGAGCATTCTTGCAAACCACACGCAGTTTGCGTTCGAAGGGGTGGCCTATTACGTTGCCAATGCGGATCACGCCACGCTCAAGCCGCTCTACCGCTTCTACAACTCCGCGCTCGGGTACCACTTCTACACGGCCAGCGAAGAGGAACGGATCGTGCTTCACAGCACACGGCCCGAGTTGCAGTACGAAGGCGTGGCCTACCGGGTGTTCGGTTCCGCCACCGTGCCCTGGCAAGGCGTGGGCGGTTCGGCCACGGCGGATTCCGGCACCGTTTCGACGGAGCCCTTCCTTCAATTCTCACCGGGTCTCGATGCCGCCGAACGCGTCGGCCTGTCGCAGGGACGTGAACTGTTCGTGGCGCAATGGACGCCCGCGCCCGGCGCCCGGGCCACGCTGGACGGTCTGGGCCCGCTGTTCAACGCCGACGCCTGCTCGGCCTGCCATGTGGAAAACGGGCTCGCCCCCAACCTGTTGGTCGGCGGCGGCATCGGCCGAGGCATGTTGTTCCGCCTCGGTGACCGGAATGGCAATGTTTCGCCGGTCTACGGCGGGCAGCTACAGGATCGCGCCACCGCCGGCCTGCCCGAGGGATCGGTGACCTGGCAGGCGCTGGACAGCGGCGCGATCGAATTCGCGCTGACGGTCCTGGGCACGCCGCTGGAGAACGGCATGGGCGTGAGTCCCCGGCTGGCACCGCACCTGGTGGGCATGGGCCTGCTGGACATGGTGCCCGAGTCGCAAATTCTGGAGTTCGCAGACGCCGAAGACAGCGACGGCAACGGCATTTCAGGGCGCGCGCATCGGCTGCCCGATGGCAGCCTGGGACGTTTTGGCTGGAAGGCCATTCACGCCGACCTGCGCCATCAGATTGCCGGCGCCCTGCACCAGGACATGGGGCTGACCACCTCGATCAACGCGGCGGAGAATTGCACCGCGCAAGAGCCCGTGTGCTCCACCGAGGCCAATGGCGGCACACCGGAGGTGGCAGACGAGTCGCTCGAGAACCTGACCCGTTTCTCGACGGCGCTGTCCGTGCCGGCACGACGCCACGACGATCTGGCCCGATTTCAGCGGGGCGCCAAACTCTTCACCGACATGGGGTGTGCACAGTGCCACCGGCCGGTGTTGCGCACCGGAACCAGCACCGCGTTCCCCAGTCTGTCGAACCAGCTGATCTACCCCTACACCGATCTGTTGCTGCACGACATGGGCAGCCAACTGGACGAGGGCGTGCGTGAATTCAATGCCGAGCCCAGTGAGTGGCGCACACCGCCGTTGTGGGGCATTGGGCTGGTGGCGCAAGGGGCAAATGCACGCTTCTTGCACGATGGCCGGGCCACCACCATCGACCAGGCGATTCGCTGGCATGGCGGCGAAGCACAGACCACCCGCAACCGCTACGAGGCGCTGGACGAGGCCAGCCGAGAGACCTTGCTGTATTTCGTCAACGGGTTGTGACCAGAGGTGGCGGCAACCCACAGGGCGCAAGGAAAGGCCGGCGTGGCCCGACCCAGGAACCGCGTTGGCCTGGGGCGGGGCCGATAGTCAGCGCGAAGCGGTGATCTGGCTCAGCACCTCGTCGAGTGCGTCGAGCAGCTGGTCGACCTGAGCGTCTGTGGTTTGCGGGCACACCAGCATCATGTTGTGAAACGGCGTGATCATCACACCCCGGTTCAGCAGGCCGAGGTGGATCAGGTGCTCCAGCTCGCTGTCGAGTATCCGGTCGGCTTCGGTGCCGTTGCGCGGCGGTGTGGGGGTGAACTGAAACTCGGTGCGCGCGCCCACCTGGGTGACGCACCAGGGCAGGCCGTGGGCCTGGATCCGTTGGCGGATGCCACCGGCCAGGCGCTCGGCCATGGGCAGCATGTGGGCATAGGCCGCTGGCGTGATCACTTCGGTAAGGGCGGCGCGCATGGCAGCCATCGCGAGCATGTTGCCGGTCAGCGTGGTGCCGATCCCGCTGTGGCCAGGGGGCGCGTCGGCCTTGGCCTTGACGGCGCGCGCCGCGAGATCGGCGCTCATGCCGTAGACGGCACATGGCACCCCGCCGCCGACCGGCTTGCCGAGCACCAGGGCGTCCGGGGACAGGTCGAAGCCTTTGGTGTAACCCCCGGGACCGGTGCTGATGGTGTGGGTTTCATCGGCAACAAAAAGGGTGCCGTGTTGTTTCATCAGTGCCTGCGCCGCTGCCCAGAAGCCGGGTTCCGGCAGCACCATGCCGATGTTGGTCATGACTGGTTCGGCCAGGACACAGGCAATATCGCCCCCTTTGGACAGGGCGGCTTTGCGTGCGGGCAGGTCGTTGAATTCGACAACCACCGTGTGTTCGGTGAGGTCGTGCACCTGACCAAGCAGGCCAATATGTTGCACGGGCTGGCCATTGACCAGGTCCACGAAGACGTCTTCAATCGTGCCGTGGTAGCAGCCATTGAACACGAGGATCTTCTTGCGCCCGGTGGCGGCACGAATCCAGCGCACGATGCAGCGGTTGGCATCGGTTGCACTCATGGCGAATTGCCACATGGGCAAGCCGAAGTGTTCGCTGAGGGCCTGGGCCACGGCAGTGGCATCGGCCGTGGCCAGCATGGTGGTGTATCCGCGGCTGGCCTGAGCGGCGATGGCCGTAGCGACCGGGGCTGGCGCGTGGCCAAACATGGCGCCGGTGTCGCCAAGACAAAATCGGTGAGCGCGTGGCCATCCACATCGGTGACCTCGGCGCCGCTGGCGCTGGCCACGTGCAGCGCAAACGGTGTGCCCCAGTCGGTCATCCAGTGCAGCGGCACGCCAAACAGCAGGTGTTGCCGGGCGCATTGGGCCATCTGGGCCGACAGGGGATTGCGTTGCTCGAAGCGTGTGCGCTCATCAGCCAGGAAGCGTTGTGCGCGAGGCCAGTCCAGGCCATGGCGGGTGGGGGTGCTGCTCATGAAAGGGCTTTCTGTGTGCGGAAACTTCGGGCCCATTATGGGCAATCGGGTGCCGTGAGCCGTCCGCTTCGGGAGCGGCCAGGGTGCCGATTTGCTCGGCATGGGCGAAAGCGCGGCAACTGCCGCGCTTTTCTGGGAGGGCCACAGCCCAATCAGGGCCGGGCGCTGACGCTGGTCTGACCTTGGCCGATTCGCGCAGCTGGCTGGAAGGCGGCCTTCATGCGCTGCTGTTCGAGCTGCTTTGCGATCTGCTCTTTGACCTCTTCGAATTTGGGCAACTGTGCCTGGCGGATGTCGTCGACACGGATGATGTGCCAGCCGAACTGGCTCTTGACCGGTTCTTGGGTCATTTCACCCTTGTTCAGCTTCACCATCGCTTCAGAGAACTCGGTCACGTAGCTGGCTGCGTTGGCCCAGTCAAGGTCGCCGCCGTTGGCGCCAGATCCTGGGTCTTTGGATTGCTTTTTCGCCAGGTCTTCAAACTTGGCACCGCCTTTGAGCTGCTTGATGATGGCCTTGGCTTCGTCTTCCTTGTCCACCAGGATGTGGCGGGCGCGGTACTCTTTGCCGCTGTTGGCGGCAGCGAATTTGTCGTACTCGGCCTTGACCTCGGCGTCGGTCACCGGGTGGGCCTTGCGCTCGTTCTCGAACAGCGCGCGGATCATGAGCGTCTGGCGGGCCATCTCCATCTGCACTTTGTAGTCGTCATCTGCGGCCACACCGCGGCGCTCGGCTTCCTGCATGAAGATCTCGCGGGTGATGACTTCTTGCTTGAGCTGCTCGCGCACCGCGTCGTTGACGGGCTGGCCGCTGGCCTGGACCTGCTTGGCCAGGGCATCAACACGCGCCGTCGGCACGCCTTTGCCGTTGACGATAGCCACGTTTTGAGCAGACGCCCAGGGGGCCGCGACCAGCAGGGCTGCTGCGGTGAGTGCCGTCAAAGAAAACTTCATGTTGTTCCTCGAAAATGAAAGGAGTCGTTGGAGTGGAGGATGGGTCGTTCGGTTCCCCGGGACCCTTTGAAAGGCTCGTCAGCGTTGAATTTCAATCGCCAGCGCGTGCAGCCCGGCATCGGTGAATTTTTGCAGCGCATCATACACAAGGCGGTGTTGGGCCACGCGGCTCTTGCCCTGGAAGGCGGCGCCTCCGATGCGCACCCGAAAGTGGGTGCCATATCCCAGGCCGTTGGCCCCGGCGTGGCCCGCATGGGCCGCGCTTTCATCGATGACTTCCAGCGTATCGGGCGACAGCGCCTGTTCGAGGCAGGCTTTCAGGGATTGGGCGGTCGGTGCCGGCTGGTTCATGGGGTGTCCTTTTTCGCGGCTTCATCGCCCGCCTTGTCGTCACCGATGTAGCGTGCGATGTACAGGCCTTGCCCCACGATGAAGATCAGCGGGAAGGCATAGCCCCAGATCTTGAAGTTCACCCAGTCCTCGGTCGAGTACAGCGCGGCCACATACCCGTTGAGCGCGGCCATGAACAGGAAATAGCCGATCCAGATCACCGTCAGGCGGGCCCACACGGCCTGTGGCAGGCTGAGTTGGCTGCCCAGCAGGATCTGGAGAAAGTTCTTTTTCCAGATCCACAAGGCGGCGGCGAGCACGATGGCCATGCTGGCGTAGAGCACGGTGGGCTTCCATTTGATGAAACGCTCGTCGTGCAAGGCCAGGGTGAGCAGGCCAAAGACCACCACGAGCACCAGCGTGACCTTCTGCATGGTCTGTAGCTTGCGGTCAATGGCGTAGATGATGCCGGTTTGCAGCAGGGTGGCCCCCATCAGCACGGCCGTGGCGGTGTAGATGTCGTAGAGCTTGTAGGCCGCCACGAACAGGGCAATCGGAAAGAAGTCGATGAGGATGCGCATGGGGCGATTATCGGTGGTGGCGGTGGACAGAGCCCGTCGCACCTCAGAGCGCGAGGGCGCCGGCGAGGGTGACGTCCGGTGGCGCTTCGTAGTCGGCGATCACGCAGGCGCGCTGCGTTTGATGCGCCAACCGCTGAAATTGTTCTCGCAACAGCCGGATGGAGGGTGCGTCGAGCGCAGCAAATGGCTGGTCGATGAGGACCAATGGGGCGCCACTGGCGAATGCGGCGCTGAGGCTCACCTTGCGCCGGCTGCCGGTGGAGAGCATGTAGAGCGGCTTGGCCACGTGGGGTTTCAGATCGAAATCCATCACCAGCTCGCTCAGCCGATGGCGGTCGAAGGCGGGGTACCGGGTGGCCAACGCGTCGAACCACTCGTTCGGACTGGTCTGGTCCAGTGCGGGATCCATGGGGTGGGTTCGAAACACCTGCTGCGCAAAGCGATCGGGCCGATCGTCGCTCGCCAGGCCAGCGACCACCACGCGGCCCTGGCTGGGCGCCAGTTCGCCGCTCAGGAGTCGCAGCAAGGTGGTTTTGCCGGTCTGCTCGTCGCCGTGGATCAGGGTGACCCCTGGCCCTACGCTCAGATTGAGTTCATCGAACAGCCAATGGTTGCCCCAAGCGTGCGACAGATTGATGGTTTGCGCAATTGGGGCTGATGCGACGGGTTGCTGGCTTGAGGGTGTGGCGTGCATGGTCAGTGGCCCGGGCGAGGGTCAGTAATTGACGTTGAAGCGGGTGCCGCGCTGGTTGAAGATCGCGCTGTGAGGGCCGATGGCCTCCAACGTGAGGCCGGGTGTCAACTCGCCGCCTTCCTTGATGACCTGGCCGTTGGCTATCAGCATGCGGTGGGCTGGGTTGCTCGAATAGGACGAGCCGCTGATTTCGATGGGTGGCAAGGCGGCCCGTTGGGTGGCCGTCAAGGGAGGCGGGTTGGTTGGCCGGGCTGCTGAGCCGCTGGGCGTTGGGATGGGCGCAGCGGCAGATGGGGCGTTGGGTGAGGTGCTTGGGGTGGCCGGCGAAGCAGCGATTTTTGCTTCGGGCCTGGTGGGCGCAGTTGCAGTGGCAGGCGCAGCCGTGGTTGGTGGGGGCGGTGGTGGCGGTGCCTTGGCCAGGATCGGCAGCACGGGGTCATTGGGGATCTTGGGAGGCACGGCCGCCTTGGCGCTCTGCGCAACGGCAGTGGTGGCACGCGCCGAAATGGCTGTGGCCGACGATGCATCCTTCTGAATTGGTTGATTCATACCCGTGTCGCCTTCGGGTCTGGGCGGCGCAGCGCTGGCGGTGGTTTCCGGGGTGCGTTGGGATGGGGCATTGGCCATGGGTGCCTGGGCAGGCGACGCACGCCATAGGCGCCAGGCGAGCGCGAGAGCCGCGCAAAACGCCAGGACCACGAGCGCGACCAACCAAGGGCGCAAGCGCAGAGGGGCTTTGCCCGCCCCGGGCATGGCAACCGGCTGGAATTCGTGAGGCGTTGGCACCTGGGTCTGGCCTCGTTCGGCATCGGCCCGCTTCAAGGCATCAAGAATGTAGGACATGGTGTTTTCATGGGCTCACGCGGGTGAGCCTGGGTTCTTCCACGCCGGCGGCGCGGTTGATGAGTATCAGGGTGGTGGGGCTGGCCGCCCCGTTGGCGTCGAGTCCATTGGCCCGCTGAAACGCCTCCACCTTTTGTTTGAGGGTGCGGGCATCGGCGGGTATGTCGCCTTTCGCTTGCAGGACGCCCAGTTGTTTGGCCAACCAAGCGGCGGCTGGGCCGTTGTAGCCACTGGTGAGGCGACCCTGTTGACCCGGCGGCGTGCGCCAGAGGGTGGCGTAATAGCCACTCCAGAAGCTGCCAAGAGCGCTCAGTGGCATGCGCCACCGTTGTTGATCCACCCGCAGCTCGACCGCCTGATCGGTGATGGCCGTGGCGAGCACATAGCCTGAACCTTGGCCGCCAATGTGAAGCTTGAGCAGCGCTGGGCGGTCGAACTGGCGCAGGCCGTTGGCGGTCATGCGAGCGATCCGGTAGCACTGAAGCCCTGCCTGGCGCGCATCGCCGCAGGGGTTTTCTTCGCTGAGGTCTTGATTCCAAAAGGTGCCCAGCGCCGCAAAAGCCTGGTCTTCATCGGTGATCAATGCGCCAACGGGCGGTGGCCCTGGGGGCAGTGAGGCGAGGTTGGGCGCAGAGTTCGGGGCTGGCGCAGCGGGCAGCTCCACAGCCAGGGCGGGGCTGGGCGTGGCGGCGACGGGGGTTGCGGGCAGGGCGTCTGGCGCGGGCTGGCTGAGGGTGGCGGGCGCCCCGTTGCTTCTTTGCCAACTGGTGGCGCCCCACAAGGCCAGGGCGCCGAGCGCGGCGGCCAGCGCCAGACTGGCCCATCGCCAGGCGGGTCGTTGAAAGCGCTCGCTGTGGGGCTCCGCGCCAGGGCGGTCGAACACCTCGGCCGCGGCCTGGTTCATCAGGCGGTGATCGATGGTGGAGGCGCCAGTGGCATAGGCGCCCAGCATGGCCCGATCGCACAGGAGGTTGATGCGCCGAGGCACGCCACCTGTGAGGCGGTGAACTTGGCGCAGGGCCTTCTCCGTCATGGGCAGGGGGCCTTGCCAGCCCGCGACGGCCAAGCGGTGGGCTACGTACTGCCGGGTTTCCACCTCGGTGAGGGCGCCCAGATGAAAACGCGCAATCACCCGTTGCGCCAGTTGCTCCAGAGCCGGGCGGGCCAGCATCTGTCGCAGCTCGGGCTGCCCGATGAGAATGATCTGCAGCAGCTTGCGCTCATTGGTCTCCAGGTTGGTGAGCAAGCGCAGTTGTTCGAGCACCTCCGGCGTCAGGCACTGGGCTTCATCCACGATCAACACGCTGTGCAAGCCCTGTGCGTGGCATTGCAGCAGGTGCTTGTTCAGGGGATCCAGGTGCTCCTTGATGGTGGCCGGCCCGGGCCCGGCTGCGCTGACCGCCACGCCAAACTCATGGCAAATCGTCTCCAACAAGTCGTTGGCGGTGAGCTTGGGGTTGAAGATGTACGCCACGCGGGCGTGGTCGGGAATCTGCTCCAGAAAGCGCCGGCAGATGGTGGTTTTTCCCGCGCCGATCTCGCCAGTGAGCAAAACGAATCCGCCACCGCTTTCGATACCGTACAGCAGGTGCGCCAGCGCCTCCCGGTGACGCTCGCTCATGAAGAGGTAGCGCGGATCGGGCGCAATGGAGAAGGGCTGCTGGGACAGGCCGAAATACGCGGCGTACATGGGCGTCAAGGATACCGGTTGGTCGTGGACCGGCCGGGGCGCAGGCGAGGTCGGATCAGTCGGGGATGCCGCCGAGCCAGGAGGCCAACTCGGTGGCCACTTGCCGGGTGGCTTCGCTCAAGGCCCGTGCGCCGCCGGCGGCATCGGCGGTCGCGGCCGGCACTTCGGTGGCAAACGCCCGCTGGGCCAGCAGTTGATCGCCTTTCAAAAGCGTGGCGCGCAGGCGCACCGACCCCTGACTGCTGGTGGGGGTCTTGAAGCTCTGTCCGAAGGATTCCAGTGTGAGTTGCAACAGCAGAGGGGCAGAGCCCTCGCCCAGTGACACCACGGGGCGCTGTTGCGCCAGGACGGCGCGCACGGTTTGTGCGACCAGTTGCGCGGGCGGCATGCGCCAACTTGCCTCGCGGTAGGGCAGGACTTGCTGCGCGTTGGCGTAGGCCAGCCGGTATTGCATGGCGGTGCTGCTTTGGCCCCACGCGGTCTGAATCTCGGCCAAGGCGAGCGGTGCTCTCGGGGTGGGCGCCTGCGCTGCTGGGGCCGGCAATTCAATTTCACCGAAGTCGTAGGTGGTCTTGTTCACGGGCGCCGAGGGGGTGGCACACGCAACCATCAGGCTGGTGAGGGCCCCAAGGGCAGCGGTGCGGCAGGTGCTTTTGATGTCAGGCATGGCGGTGTCCGGGTGCGTCGGCGTTCGGGGTGGGCGGACTCATTGCGACGGGGCGCGAGGTGCCACGAAGCCGGGTTCGCCGGGACCCGGGCGCACTTCGCCACCCCCAAAGATCAGGCTTTGGGGGTTGTCTTTGATGCTGTCGAGCACTTGGTCGGCCCGTTGGGCCGCTCGCGTCGCGGCATCGGCGGTGCGGCCAGCGCTGGCACTGGCTCGGGCGACGCTGGGCAGTACCGTGCTGTTGACCGCCTTGGCGCTGTCGGCCAGCGCCTGACTCGCGTTGCCGAGCTGCTCCAGGGTGCCTCCCGGTTTGGCCAGGTCGTTGGCCAGGTGGGTGATCGACTGGGCCGTTTCTGTCGCGGCGCGGGCGGTGGCGTTGATCTGGGTGGCCGAGGCTTGCAAGGTCTTCATGGTGGCCTGTGTCTCGGACACCAGGTTCGGGATGCTGGTGCGTTGTGGGCCCAACTGGGCGTCCATGATCGCCTGGATGCGCTCCGACGCGGCACCAATCTTCTCGGCGCTCTGGCCGATGCTGGCCACGGTACCCATGATGGCCTGCTGGTTTTCTGGCGACAGGAGCACGCTGATGCGCTCGGAGATGTTCTGCGCTTGTTGCAACAAAAAGGTGCCCTGATCGGCAAACTGGCTCAGCAGCCCGGGGCGCAGCGGAATGCGGGTGGGGTTCGCGTTGTCGGTCACGAGTGGCGTGCTGGCGTTGCCTTCGTTGTCGAGTTGAACGAAGGCCAGGCCGGTCACCCCCTGGTAGCCTAGCGTGGCGTAGGTGCCGGTGGTCAGGGGCAGCCCTTTGTCGATATCGATCCGGACCAGCACGTTTTCCCGGTGTTCGGGATCAAAACCGATGCGAACCACCTTGCCCACATTGATGCCGCGAAACCGCACAGCCGCCTGTTCGGACAGGCCGGTGACGGATTCGGACGTGGACATTTCATAGATCTCCCCCTGGCGCTTGTCGGTGGTCAGCCAGGCGGTCAAACCCAGCAGCATGGCGGCCACCGCAATAACGAACAGGCCAGCGGCCAGGGCGTGTGATTTGTTTTCCATGGGTGCAAGTCGTTGTTTACCGGTCCAGGAGAAGCGCCCGCTTTCCCGGCTGCCCAGGAAATAGCGCTGTATGAAAGTGCGGGGCGTGGCGATCACGTCTTTGGGGCGGCCCACCACGGCCACCTTCTGATCGGCCAACACGGCGATGCGGGTGGAAATCTCCAACAGGGTGTCGATGTCGTGCGTGACCATGACCACGGTGAGTTGCAGTTGCTGATGAAGGTTGAGCAGCAACTGGCAAAAATCGTCCGCACTTTCCGGGTCGAGGCCGGCGGTGGGTTCGTCGAGAAACAGGAGCGGCGGGTCCATGATGAGGGAGCGCGCCAGCGCCACGCGCTTGATCATGCCGCCGGACAGGTCGGCGGGCATTTTCTGGGCATCTGACGGCTTGAGCCCGACCATCTGCAGCTTGACCATGGCCGCTTCATGCGCCACGCGCTCGGGCAGGCGGCCCAACTCCATGAGAGGGAAGGCGACGTTGTCGATCACGCTGAACGCCGAAAACAGGGCGCCTTGCTGAAACAACATGCCAACCCGGCTGGTGGCCAGGTTGGGATCAATCTGATTGGCCTGGTGGCCCATCACGCGGATCTCGCCGCGGGTGGGCTGCGCCAATCCCAGGATCTGTCTGAGGAGGGTGGTCTTTCCGGTCCCGGAGCCACCCACCAGGGAGAGGATTTCGCCTTGGTAGACCGTGAGGTCAAGGTCTTTGTGCACCACCACCTCGGGTTGGCGACCGCCGCCAAAGACGGTCCACAGACCGCGCACTTCGATGGCAGGCGCCAAGGGCTTTGTCGCGGCGTCTGTCATAGGCCGATTCCCTTGAAGGCAATGGCGAACAGGGCATCCACCAGGATCACCACGGTGATGGAGGTCACCACCGATGCGGTGGTGCCTTTGCCCAGGCTTTCGGTGTTGGGCTCGATGCGCAGGCCAAAATGGCAGGCCACCAGGGCGATCAGCAGCCCGAACACCACGGTTTTCCCGACCGCCAGCATCAGGTTGCTCACGTCCACCGCGGCGGGCAGGGCGTTGATGAAGAACTGCGGCGTGATGCCCAGTGCCAGATCGGCGGCCCGCATGCCGCCGAGCAAGGCCATCAGTGTGGTCCACACGCTGATCAGCGGCATGGCAACGGCCAGTGCCAGCGCGCGGGGCATGACCAGTCTGAATCCATGGGGAATGCCCATCACCCGCATGGCATCGAGCTCTTCGTTGACACGCATCACCCCGATCTGTGCCGTGATGGCCGATCCTGTCCGACCAGCCACCAGGATGGCGGCCAGCATGGGCCCAAGCTCACGCACCAGCGACATCCCCAGCAGATTGACGATGAAGGCATCCGCACCGAATTGCTTGAGTTGCTGGGCGCTGAGGTAGGCCAGCACCACACCGATGAGGAAGCCCACCAGCGCGGTGATGGGCAAGGCGGTTGCTCCGAAATGAAAGAGGTGGCCAGAGACATCGCGCCACGGGCCGTGCCGGGGCGAACGGGCCAGCGTCAAGAGATCGAGCATCAGCTGACCCAGCAGGCGCACGAAGTCGAGCAGTTCGGCCAGCGTTTTCAGCACGGTTTCGCCCAGCGCCAGGTAGCGTTGCTTGAGCGATCGTGCGGCGCGGGGCGAGTCGGGTGCAGTGAGGCTGGCAATTTTCTCCAGCAATGCACGTTGCTGTTCTGACGCTTCCAGTCTGGCAGGCCACTGGCGTTCCCAGAGCGACCACAGCATCTGGGCGCCCACGTGGTCCAGGGCCTCCACGGCCGTGAGTGTCCAGGCGGTGTTCGCCTGGGAGCGTCCCGCCTGAAACATGCGCACCAGGGCTTTCGAGTCCGGCTCTGCAGCGATGGCCGACGCGGTCCACCGCCCGAGGGCTTGATGCAGGGCCCCTTCGGGTGTGTGAACAACCTGCAGCCGAGGCCTTTGCTCAGACATGGCGTGGCCAGGGTTCATGGACCAGTGTGCGATGAACTTGCGCGGCTGAAGGGCGGCGTTGGTGGGTTCGTCTCGGCAGAATGGGCAA
>JAWKYI010000008.1:0-220689 GCA_041396525.1 Burkholderiaceae bacterium | reverse complement strand
CGCGGTGGCCACATCAATGGACGAATCGCCCACGAACAGCGTGCGCTCGCGGTCCACGCCGAAGAGCTGTCGGCATTCGTCGATGCCCATGGGGTTGGGCTTTTTCACCGGGAAGGTGTCGCCGCTGATCACCCGATCGAACAAGGGCGCGAGCCGATGGGCGTCGAGCACCGTCCGGGTGTAGCGGCCTTCCTTGTTCGTCATCACCACCAGCTTCACCCCCGCCTGTCGCAAGGCTTGGAGCGCTTCGCGCACATGGGGGTAGAGGTGGCTCCGCGTGCCGCAGCGACGCTCGTAGTGGCCACCGAACACCGCCTCCTTTTCAGCGAAGTCCGCCGAATGGCGGATGGCTTCGGCATGGGTGGCGGTGACGCTGGACAGCGCCTGAATCAGCAGCTCGCGGGTGCCGTGTCCGATCCAGTCGTTCACCTGCTGCTGGCTGACGCGAGGCAGATCGAACTGGTCAAGCGTGTCGTTGACCGCATCGGCGATCTCGGGCGCGGTTTCGATCAAGGTGCCATCGAGATCGAACAGGACGAGGTCAAAGGAATCGCTCATGCCAGTTGCGCCTTGACCGCTTCCACCACCTTGGCGGCGGTGATGCCGAAGTGGGCATACAGGTCTTTGGCCGGCGCCGACTCGCCAAACGTGGCGATGCCCACCACCGCCCCACTTCGTCCGACGTACTTGCGCCAGAAGTCCGGGTGTGCCGCCTCCACCGCTACCACGGGGAGTGCCACTGGCAAGACCATTTCCTGCCAGGCGGCGGGCTGGCGGTCAAACACGGTGCTGCTGGGCATGGAGACCACACGGGTGCGCACGCTGTCTGCTGCCAACGCCTTTTGCGCGGCCAAAGCGATTTCGACTTCGGAGCCGGTGGCCACGATCACCACCTGGGGATTGTCCATTTCAGAGAGCACATAACCACCCTGGCGGATCTGCCCCGCTGTCACTTGCTCGGTCACGCGCGGCAGATTCTGGCGCGACAGACACAAGGCGCTGGGCCCATCGCGGCGCTCCACCGCGCAGGCCCAGGCCACCGCCGTCTCCAGGCCGTCGGCCGGGCGCCAGACATCGAGGCCGGGGATGAGGCGCAGGCTGGGCACGTGCTCGACCGACTGGTGCGTCGGGCCATCTTCACCCAACCCGATCGAATCGTGGGTGAAGACGTGAATCACCCGCTGCTTCATCAGCGCGGCCATGCGGATGGCATTGCGGCTGTAGTCGCTGAAGGTGAGGAAGGTGCCGCCATAGGGGATGTAACCCCCATGCAGCGCGACGCCATTCATGATCGCCGCCATGCCGAACTCGCGCACGCCATAGCTCAGGTGGTTGCCCCAGACATCGCCCGCCCTTGACGCACCCCTTGAAGTTGGTGAGGTTGGAGCCGAAGTGAGGTCGGCGCTGCCACAGGAATTCCAGGCCGGGCAGCGCCATGGCGTCCAAGGCATTCTGGCTGGCCTTGCGGGTGGCCAGCGGTTCGGCCTTGGCCGAAATGGCGTCAAAAATGCCGGGGAGCTGATCGATGAAATCCCTGGACAGATCGCCGGCCATGCGGCGATCGAACTCGGCCGCGTCTTGAGGATATTGCGCGCGGAAGGCTTCGAAGCGTTCGCGCCAGGCGGCCTCGGCCTGCGCTCCCCGATCCACCGCGTTCCAGGCCGAGGCGATGTCATCGGGAATCACGAACGGCTCGGCGGTCCACCCCAGCGCTTCGCGGGTGGCCTGCACTTCGGCGGCTCCGAGCGCCGCGCCGTGCACATCGTGTGTGCCGGCTTTGTTGGGTGAGCCCATGCCGATCACGGTCTTGCAGCAAATCAGGGTGGGCTTGCCATCGGGTAGACGCCCCTGCGCCTGAGCGGCTTTCAACGCCGCCTCAATGGCCTGGGGGTTGTGACCATCCACGCCCGCCACCACATGCCAGCCATAGGCTTGGAAGCGCTTGGGCGTGTCATCGGTGAACCAGCCTTCCACATGGCCGTCGATGGAGATGCCGTTGTCGTCATAAAACGCCACCAGCTTGGACAGACGCAAGGTGCCCGCCAGCGAACACGCTTCGTGGCTGATGCCTTCCATCAGGCAGCCGTCGCCGAGAAAGGCGTAGGTGAAGTGATCGACGATGTTGTGTTCGTCGCGGTTGAACTCCTGCGCCAGCAGCTTCTCGGCCAGCGCCATGCCCACCGCATTGGTGATGCCCTGGCCCAGCGGACCGGTGGTGGTCTCCACACCGGGCGTGATGCCCACCTCGGGGTGCCCGGCCGTCTTGCTGTGCAACTGGCGGAACTTCTTCAACTCGTCCATGGGCAAGTCGTAGCCGGTCAGATGCAACAGGGCATAGATCAGCATCGACCCGTGACCATTGGAGAGCACGAACCGGTCGCGGTCCGGCCAATGTGGATTGCCCGGGTTGTGCTTGAGGTGGCGGTTCCAAAGCACCTCGGCAATGTCGGCCATGCCCATGGGCGCGCCGGGGTGGCCGCTCTTGGCCTTTTCCACCGCATCGACGGCAAGCATGCGAATGGCATTGGCCATGCGGGTGGCGAGTTCAGGAGATGGAGGCGTCATGGTGTGTCCAAGAAGAATGCAGTCCCAAACGCACTGCGCAGGACAGAAGGGAAGTGGTTCCAGAAAGCCGCGGACCTGGCTTCTCCAGGCCGCCGGTGAGGCGCGGGGGGCGGGGTATCAACAAAGCCCTGGCGTGGGACGTCAACCGAGCGCGCGCTTGCGCCGCTCGACCATCCGCCAGATGAAAGGCGTGAAGATCAGTTGCATGGCCAGTTCCATCTTGCCGCCGGGCACCACGATGGTGTTGGCGCGGCTCATCATGGAGCCGTTGATCATGCTGAGCAGGTAGGGGAAGTCGATGCCCTTGGGCTTGGCAAAGCGGATCACCACCATGCTCTCGTCGGCCGTGGGCACGTCGCGCGCCATGAACGGGTTGCTGGTGTCCACGATGGGCACGCGCTGGAAATTCACGTGGGTGTGGGCGAATTGCGGGGTGATGTAGTTCACGTAGTCGGGCATGCGGCGCAAGATGGTGTCGGTCACGGCGTCGGCGCTGTAGCCCCGCATGTTCTTGTCGCGCCAGAGTTTCTGGATCCACTCCAGGTTGATCACCGGCACCACCCCGATCAGCAGGTCGGGGTACTGGGCGATGTTGAATTCTTCGGTCACCACCGCGCCATGCAGGCCCTCATAGAACAGCATGTCGGTTTCCTGTGGCAGCGGCTCCCAGGGGGTGAAGGTGCCTGGTTCCTGCTTGTAGGGCGCGGCTTCTTCGGCGTTGTGCAGGTATTTGCGGCTCTTGCCCCCGCCGGTTTCGCTGTAGGTCTTGAACAGCGATTCGATCTCGCCAAACAGGTTGGCATTGGCACCAAAGTGGCTGAAATTGTTGTTGCCCTGCTTTTCCGCCTCGGCCGCCTTGAGCTTCATTTCCTTGCGGTCGTAGCGGTGGTAACTGTCGCCTTCGATGATGGCGGCGGTGACGTTCTCTCGCCGGAAGATGTTCTGAAAGGTGCGCGTCACGGTCGACGTACCCGCGCCAGAGGATCCTGTGATGGCAATGATGGGGTGGCGTTCTGACATCTTGAGACTCCTGTCGATTTGAAATGGGGGCGAACGAAGCGCGCTGTTCTCTCCTGGGCGCCGCCAGGCCGGCTCGGCCACGCCGCCGATGCCGCCACTCGCTTTGTGGTGGCGACGCGCCTCAACAAGCGTGGCGCGGCGCGGATGGGGTACGGCAACTAGTCCCTGAACAACGATCGCTCGGCAAACAATGGGTTGTGGTCATCCTTGTAAGCGGCCGGTTCTGCGTGGTAGCGCTCAATGCGCTCCACCTCATTCTTGGAGCCGAACACCAGACCGATGCGCTGGTGCAAAGCCTTGGGCTGCACACACAGCACGGCTTCGCGCCCGGTGCTGGCCCGCCCGCCGGCCTGCTCGATCAGCATGCCCACGGGGTTGGCTTCGTAGAGCAGGCGCAGGCGCCCGGGCTTGCTGGGATCCTTGGTGTCGCGCGGGTACATGAAGACCCCGCCACGCATCAGGATGCGGTGGGCTTCGGCCACCATGCTGGCGATCCAGCGCATGTTGAAGTCCTTGCCGCGCGCACCGGTCTTGCCCGCCAGACACTCGTCCACATACCGTTTGACCGGCACTTCCCAGAAGCGGCTGTTGGAGGCGTTGATGGCGAACTCGTGGGTGTCTTCGGGCACCTTGAGGTTGGGGTGGGTCAACATGAACTGGCCCAGGTTGGGGTCCAGCGTGAAGCCGGCCACGCCATTGCCCACGGTCAGCACCAGCATGGTGGTCGGGCCATACAGCGCGTAGCCGGCGGCCAGTTGGCGCGCACCGGGCTGCAGGAAATCGGCTTCGACCACATCGCGCCCGCTGTCGATCACTTCCTGCGGTGCGCGCAGCACACTGAAGATGCTGCCCACGGTCACGTTGACATCGATGTTGCTCGACCCATCCAGCGGATCGAACACCAGCAGGTATTTGCCGCGCTGCATGGTTTTCGGTATCTGATACGGCGCCTCCATCTCCTCCGAAGCCATGCCCGCCAGATGCCCGCCCCACTCGGTCATTTCGGTGAAGTACATGTTGCTGATCACATCCAGGCGCTTTTGCTCCTCGCCCTGCACATTCACGTCGGTCTTGACTTCCTGTGCCTGGCTGCCGGGCATGCCATCCAATTCGCCAAAGGCCACTGAACGCGCAATGGCCTTGCAGGCGAGGGCCACGTCCAGCAGCAGGGCATTGAAGTCGCCACTGGCCGAAGGGAAACGGCGGCGTTGTTCGATCAGGTACTGGGTCAGGGTGAATCGGCGGCGGGTCGTCATGGCAGGCTTTCGGTGGTCAAACAGAGAGAGGGCAATCGGGTCAACCCGCTTCACCACGGGTGCGCAACTGGCGCAACACGCCGCGGTACCCGCCGTCGGCATCGGGCGCGCCAAACACCGCGCTGCCGGCCACGAGTGTGTCGGCGCCAGCGGCCACGATGCGGTCGATGTTGTCCAGCTTCACGCCACCGTCCACTTCCAGCCAGATGGGCTGACCGCCCGCGGCCATGTGGGCATCGATGCGGCGCCGCACGGCCTGGAGCTTGGGCAGGGTGGACGGAATGAAGGCCTGACCACCGAAGCCGGGGTTCACGCTCATCAGCAGCACGAGGTCCAGGCGGTCCATCACATGGTCGAGCCACGCCAGCGGCGTGCCCGGGTTGAGCACGAGGCCGGCCTTGCAGCCGTGGTCGCGAATCAGCTGCAGGCTGCGGTCGACGTGGCGGCTGGCCTCGGGATGGAAACTGATGAGGTTGGCGCCCGCCTTGGCAAACAGCGGTATCAGCGCGTCGACCGGTTCGACCATCAGGTGCACGTCGATGGGGATCTGCACATGGGGGCGGATCGCCTCGCACACCAGCGGTCCCACCGTGAGGTTGGGCACGTAGTGGTTGTCCATCACATCAAAATGCACCAGATCCGCACCGGCGGTCTCGATGGCGCGCACCTCCTCGCCCAATCGGGCGAAGTCGGCGGAAAGAATGGATGGTGCGAGGCGGATCATGGCGGCGGCTTTCAATGAACACGGGCCCCCAGCCACTCACGTAAGTGCGCCAGGCTGACGGCCGAGAGATCGGGCACCACGCGCAGCGCACCGCTGAAATCGTGGTGGGCGGTGAAATCGTTGGGCGTGATCACGGTGGCCAGGCCAGCCGCCATGGCCGACTGAAGGCCGTTGGCGGAGTCCTCAAAAGCCACGCACGCCGATGCGGGCAAGCCCATTTCTTCCAGCACCTTGAGATAAACCTGTGGGTGAGGCTTCTTGATGGGCGCGTTGCTGGCGTCACCCACGGCCAGGAAGTGCGAGCGCCAATCAGGGCCCAACGGCCCCTTCAACAGGGCGCCAATGTTCACTGGCGAGGTGGTGGTGGCAATCGCCAGATGCAAGCCGGCATCGCGCGCCGCACTCATTAGCGCGAGCACCCCCGGGCGCAGGCTCACTTCGCCCTGGCCGACGGCCGCTTCGTAGAAAGCCGTCTTGATCTCATGCAATCGGGCAATGCGTGCTTGCACCGCCCCGCCCTCCAGCTCGGTGAGCTCGGGGTTCACCTGCCGCCAGTAATGCAGCATGCGCTCTTTGCCGCCCGAGACATTCAGCAGCTCGGTGTACTGAGCAGGGGTCCAATGCCAACCCATGGCCTCTTGTTCGAATGCCTGATTGAATGCGCGCAGATGAACCGCTTCGGTATCGGCCAGCGTGCCATCCACATCAAATATCAAGGCCTTCAACATGCGCAATCCTGTGTTCCGGGCCCCTCAAACCGGGGGCTGACGGCCACTATAGGCAATCACTAAAGTAAGGTAAATTCACAATATCTTTAAAGCCAATTCAGGAAATGCTTAATGAAGAACGCCACGATGCGCCAACTCAGGGTTTTCACGGAGGTCGCCAAACACCTCAGTTTTGCCCGGGCGGCCGAGGCGTTGCACCTCACCCCGCCGGCGGTGACCATGCAGGTCAAGGAGCTGGAGAGCCATGTGGGCATGCCGCTTTTTGAGCGCCATGGCCGACAGGTCTCGCTGAGCACGGCGGGCGAATACATGCTGGTCTATGCGCGGCGCATCGTCTCTACCCTGAAAGACGCCGAAGACGCCGCTGCGCGCCTGCAGCGCCTGGAAGTGGGCACGCTCACCATCGGCATGGTGAGCACCGCCAAATACTTTCTGCCCCGGCTGCTGGCCGAGTTCCAGCACGAACACGAAGGCGTGGAGATCAAGCTGGCCGTGGGCAACCGGGAGCAACTGGTGAAGATGCTGCACGGCAACGAAGTCGACATCGCCATCATGGGCCGACCACCGAAAAGAGAGAACTGGCCACACGGGCCGAACGGCGCCCACCCCGTGATTCGTGGCCCCACCGGCCACCCCCTGCTCAAGGTCGGGCACCCCACGGTGGACAACCTGCGCCCCTACGGCTTCATTCTTCGCGAACCCGGCTCAGGAACCCGCGCGGCCATGGAGCAGTTTCTGGACAAGTCGCGCATGGAGCCACGAGGTGGTCATGGAGATGGGCAGCAACGAAACCATCAAACAGGCCGTGATGGCCGGCATGGGCATCAGCTTTCTCGCTGCCTTTCATTGGGCTGGAGCTTCGCCACGGCCTGATCTCCACGGTGCTGGACGGCGGAGAACTTCCATCGTGCGCGCCTGGAACGTGGTGCACACACTTTCCAAGCTGCTCTCGCCCGCCGCCGAGTCGTTCCGCTACTACATGCTGGAGCGCGCCGAGCAACACCTGGCGCAAACCTACGGACGCTTCCTCGATCTGCAAAGCCCACCAGCCAGCCTCCCCGCCACCCCGGATCAGCCTTGACGGGATGGCAAGGAGACGCACCCCAGGCGCACCCGGCTGGCTCTACCTCGGCAAGCGCGCACCCACATGCGCCTGCCCACGGGCCTCGGCCAGCTCCACCTGACGCTGACGCTCAGCCAGCCCGGCTTTCTCTTCCGGTGTGCGCTTGTCGTGGCAGTGCGGGCAACTCACACCCTTGACGTAATGCGGTGAGGCCTTCTCCACCTCGCCCAGCGGCCACCGGCAGGAGCGACACAATTCATAAGGTCCGGGCTTGAGACCATGGCCCACGCTCACGCGCTCGTCAAACACGAAGCACTCCCCCTCCCAGGCGCTCGGGGGCACCTCTTCCAAGTATTTGAGAATGCCACCCTCAGGTGGTAGACCTCATCGAACCCACGCATCTTCATCAGCGCGGTCGACTTTTCGCAGCGGATACCGCCGGTGCAAAACATGGCCACCGCGGTCTTGCGCGCCTGCTCGCCCTGCAAGGCAGGCTGGGCGTCAGCCACCCGGGCAGTTCGGTGAAGGTCTTGATGTCGGGGTTGATGGCGCCCTTGAACGTACCGATCACCACCTCGTAGTCGTTGCGGGTGTCGATCACCAGCACCTCGGGATCGGCCAGCAAGGCGCGTTCCAGTCCTGAGGTTTGACATAACGACCCACGGTTCTGTTCGGGTCGAGCTCAGGCACGCGCAGGGTCACGATCTGCTTCTTCAGGCGCACCTTCATGCGCAGAAACGGCGGCTTGCTCGACCACGATTCCTTGTGCTGCAACGTACTCAGCCGGGGGTCGGCATGCAAATGCGCCAGCACCTGGCGCACCCCCGCTTCGGGGCCGGCAATGGTGCCGTTGATGCCCTCGCGCGCGAGCAGCAGCGTGCCCTTGACCTGGTTGGCCTCGCAACAGGCCAGCAGCGGGTCGTGCAGGGCCTTGTAGTCGGGCAGATCGACAAACTTGTAAAGGGCTGCGGTGAGGTAAGTGGGCGCGGGTTCCATGGGCCAATTATCCCCCGGCCCCCGCCAGCGCGCTCGCCGGTGACCGGGCTACAAAGGGCTCACCATGCGTGGGTCGGGCCGCTCCAGCCACTGGGCAAACTCGTCGGCCAACTGCTGCGCCGCCGACGTGGCACCGCGCCACACGCGCACCCTCTCAGCCAGGTCCTGCCCGTACCGGGTGAAATCGGTGCGATCGGGCAACTTGCCATTGGGCAGGCTGCGCACCCATTGCGGATCGGGTGCGATCACCAGCATGGCGTCCAGCGCCGGACTGCTCAGGTGCCGCCGCTTCCAGCTCTTGTCCAGCCAGCCCGGCACCACGGCACGCTGGAAATGGGGGTACAACACCACCGGCGAAGCAGCGGGCAAGCGGTAGCGCAAATGCATGTGGTAGTCGGTGATTCCCCCATCCCAGTACGCCCCGGGCGGGGCGCCAGCGATGTTGTGCACCGGCCTCAACACAAACGGTATGGAGCAACTGGCTTGCAGCGCATCCATGAAGTTGCTGCCGTCCAGCTTCACCTGGTGGGTCGGGAAATCGCCGGTCGCAAAGGGAAGCACGCCCAGCGACACGCCTTGGCCACCGCTGAACACCACCCGGTCGATCAGCTTGGCCAGAGAGCGCCGGCTCACCGCGTTCAGCGCAAAAGCGGCCGCATAGCCCAGTGGCGTGCGCCAGCGCCCATCCCGCACCAACACACCGTGCCCCCGCGACGCCACCACATGCAGTCGATACCGCGCATGGCCCAGCACCTGCGCTTCACGGCCCCCAAAGAACGACGCCAGGTTGTGTCGAAATTGCCGGCTGACCTCGTCCGCCGATGGCTGCTTCTCCCCATCGCGCCATTCGTAGTGCTGGCTGATGTAGTCGCGCTCCAGCCGCCGAAACGCCACCACGGTATCGTCCAGGCAGGCCGTGGCCATGCGCCAGGCTCCAATGGAAGCCCCAATGAGGTCGACGGGTTGGGTCGAACGGGGGAGCCACTCGCCAAACAGCAAGCGGTCCAGCGGCCCGAGAATCAGGCCTTTGGGGCCGCCCGCGGCGGCCGGAATGGCGCCCACGTCTTCTGGTCGAAGACCGTGCTGTTCAATGTGCTGCCGGGCAATGGGACCGGCATAGAGTCGAAGCGCGTGCATGGGGCACGATTGTGTCCCATGGCCCCAGGCCCTCTGGGCGCACCGGATCGGGGCCGCGCTGTCAGGCGGCCTCGGCTTCGTGACCTTCGCGTGTCAGCGACGGAATCTCTTCGCTGATCACCGTGTCCGGATCAATGCCCAATGCCAGGCCGACCGGATCGGGATAGGTGTTGATCAACCCCTCGCTGTTCATGGACAGCTCCTGGGCTCGGGCGCGCCACGACGCCACATGGATGACGCCAGCGATGGGCTCGTACACGTCGTTTTCGAACGGGGCCGTCTGGTGCTGGATGGCATCGATCATCTTCTTGGGGAAGCGCCACTCCTTGGCCAACGCGGCACCCACATCGGCGTAGCTGTAGCCAAAAAGACCTTTTTCGGCCCGGGCGCGTTTGAGATCGAGCATCGGAATGCTGCGGTCCAGGTCCAGCATGGCCTCTGGCATGCCCGCGTGCATCATGAGCTCACCAATGCCATGCACCAGGCCCGCCGTGAAGGCGGTGCTCTCATCGATCCTGATGGGCAGGGCGATGTAGCGCGACAAATTGGCGGCATTCAGGCTGTAGCGCCAGAACTGGTTCAGATTGACACTGGCGACGCAATGAAACCCCTCGCTGAGCGAAGCGCCGATCACCAGGGCCCGCACCTTGATCAAGCCCATGACGTTGATGGCGTCCCGGGCGTTGGTGACATTGCGCGTCAATCCGAAGAAGGCCGAATTGGCCATCTTCAGCAACTTGGCCGTGAGCACCGGATCGTCTTCAATCAAAGACGCCGCGTACATCAAATCCACGTCTTCCTGATTGAACGTGTCCACCAGCTTGCGCACCACCTTTGGCGCACTGGGCAAGGTGTTCGGCTGCTTGAGAAGTTTTTCTAAGTTCATGGCGATGTACCCGGCAAGAAAGGTTGAAAAAGGAGGCTTCTGCTGGTTCTGTGTCTTTTATCGACCGGATTCGTTGTCGCTGAAGCGCCTTTTTCTGCGCATCCTTGAAACGGTCTGTAAGCGGGGCGACGTGGCGAGCGGGCAGGTGCGGCAAGCCCGCTCAGGCAAAAGCACCCAACGCCTGGGTGAACTCCCAGTCTTCGGGGTCTTTGCCCAGCACACTGTCCACATCGAGCCCCAGCGTCAAACCGACCATGTCCGGGAAGGTGGCCACCAGCCCCTGCGTATCGAGCTGCAACTCTTCGGCCCGGGCGCGCCAGGAGGCCAGGTGCAACAGGCCGGCCAGCGGATCGTAGGATTCGCCCTCAAACGGCGCAATCTGGTTGACCAGCGCTGAAACCATTTCCGCGGGAAACTGCCACTTCTCAGCCATCCCGGCCCCCACATCGGCGTAGGTGTACCCGAAGGCAGACTTTTCCGCGGCCGCGCGGTTGAGGTCCAGTGGCGGTGTGCCCATGTCAATGGGCATCATTTCATCGGGCATGGCGATGTGCATGATCAGGGTGCCGATGGCGTGAATCAGGCCTGCGGTAAAGGCATTGCCCTGGTTCTGCTTGAGCAGGCCCGCCAGTGACCGGGCAATTTCGGCCGCACGCAGGCTGTAGCGCCAGAACTGCTTGAGCTCGATACCCGGCACGTTCTTGAAGCTGGAGCCCAAAGCAGCAGCCATCACCAGAGAGCGCACGTGCGTCAGCCCCAGCAGCGCCACCGCCTCGTCGGCGCTGCCAATCTTTCGGCTGACACGGAAAAAGGCGGAATTGGACAGGCGCAGGACCCGCGTGGTGAGAGACGGGTCGCGCCCGATCAGTTCACCGACCCGCTTGGGGCATGGCTCTTCGCGGTTCATCTCCGCGAGCAGTTCCGAAATGGTGCGTGGCATGGCTGGCAACGCACGGGGGTAATTGAGCAAGGCTTCGAGTTGCATGGCAGCAAAAGCTCCGGGCAGAGGAAAGTGTTCGCGACTGCCTCCTCTATCGGCCTGACCACACGCGACTTGAGCCCGAAATGCTGCCCTGACGGTGGCCGCTGCCGCGCAAACCACCACCAACTTCACCCCGCACGCCCACCCTCCCCAGGCGCATGGGGTGGGCGGGACTCAACTGCCTTCAAACGCCTTTTCGTGCATCCAGGCCGCGTGCTTGGGCGCCCGTTTGGTCTTGGACCACTCGGCCAGCATGTCCCACTTCACCTCGTCGAGCTTTTGCATCATGTCTGGCGTGGCCGTGTTGGCCGCCAGCTCAAGGCGATGGCCATTGGGATCGAAGAAATAAATGCTCTTGAAAATGGTGTGGTCGGTCACGCCAACCACCGGAATCCCGGAAGCCTCCAGGCGGGCCTTGGTTTCTTCCAGAATACCGATGCTGTCCACCTCCAGCGCAATGTGCTGCACCCAGTCGGGTGTGTTTTCATCGCGGCCCATCGCTGGCGAGTTGGGCAACTCAAAGAAGGCCAGCACGTTGCCATTGCCCGCGTCCATGAAGATGTGCATGTAGGGGTCGGGCGCATGGGTGGAAGGGACCTGGTCCTCGGCAATGGCCAGCACAAAATCCATGCCCAGGTGCTTGGTGTACCAGTCGACGGTTTCCTTGGCATCATTGCAGCGGTAGGCGACGTGGTGAATTTTCCGGATGTTGCTCATGACGAACTCCTGTGTGGTGATGGGTTTCAAACGCCTTCGCGCGCCAGCGCCAGCGCTTGTTTGAGAACCGAGATATCGCCAACCTGATTGGCCAGCAACAAAATCAGCTTGGCATTGAGCAACTGGCTCTGCTCATCGCTGAGATCGCGGTGTGTGTCGATAAGCGCCTCGTAAAAATCATCGCCCGGCGTGAAATCACGGAAATAGCGCTGACCAGGCTCGGCGAGATTCGGTTGCAAATGAAGAGACATGGTGACTCCTTGATCAGGCATGAGCGACTTGGCGGGTTTCCTCGGGGCTCGCGGCAGCAGGCAGTTCCTGTCCCATTGCCCGGCGCAGGGCTTTCTGGACCGCCTCGGGCTGAAATGCACGCCATCGCGCTGCCACGTGCTGGTCCGGGCGCAACAGATACAGGCTGCCGGGGCGGCCATCGAGCCGCTGTGCCACAAGCCCATCGCGGTCATGCAACGCCATGGTGCCCGCCGCCGTTGGCGATGACGCCGAACCCGCCACCCGCGTCACCCAGACCACATCCACCGGCACTGGCGAGCTGCCCAGCGCACCGACCTTGGCTTGCAGGCTGTCGAAAGACACATCGCCAGGCATAGCCTGATCGGCAAACGCGAGCAAGACAAAACGGTTGCCCAGTTGATCGAGCAGCCAGGCGTCCTGGCCTGCCACCACCACTGGCGCGTCGTCCAAAGGAGCGCCCGGAACCATCTGCCCGGCAAACGCCTCGGTGTCGGGGGTGTTCAACGCAGAGTGTTCCAGAAAGGCTGGCACGCTCAGGCGCCCCGAATTGACCAGTTTGCGGGCAAAGGGCTGCGTGCGCGCCAGCTCCAGCGTGGCGTTGCGAAACAGCTTGCTCACCGCGCTCTTGGGGGTGATGAAATCGGTCGAGCGGGTGGAGTTGCGAATGTTCTCATCGGCCGCGTAGGTCCGGTCGACGTCGTAGGTGTCGAGCAGCGCTTCCGGGGCCAGCCCCTTGATGACCAGCGCCAGCTTCCACAGCAGATCGTCGGTGTCCTGAAAGCCCGAGTTGGCGCCGCGTGCGCCAAACGGCGAGACCTGATGCGCCGCATCACCGGCAAACAGCAGCCGCCCGTGGCGGAAGTGCTTCATGCGGCGGCACTGAAACGTGTAAACGCTCGCCCATTCCAGCTCGAACTCGCGCTCGTCGCCCAGCATGGCTTTCACGCGCGGGATGATGTTCTCGGGCTTCTTCTCTTCCTCGGGATCGGCGTCCCAGCCGAGCTGAAAGTCGATGCGCCAGACGTTGTCGCTCTGCTTGTGCAGCAAGACACTCTGATTGGGGTGAAACGGCGGGTCGAACCAGAACCAGCGCTCTGCAGGAAAATCGGCCTTCATCACCACATCGGCAATCAGGAAGCGGTCCTTGAAGACGTGGCCGTCGATATCCAGACCCAACTCACGGCGCACGTTGGAACGGGCACCATCGGCCACGATCAGCCAGTCTGCCTCGATATCGAACGCGCCATCGGGGGTCTCGAGCCTGACGCGTGCGCCATCGTTCAGCGGCGTCACGCCCACCACCTTGTATTTCCAGCGCAGATCCACACCCACCGCCTCGGCGCGGCGCACCAGCGCCTCCTCCAGGTGGTACTGCTGCAGGTTGATCATGCCGGGGCGCTTGTGTCCGGCATCGGGCACCAGATTGAACTGGTAGACCTCTTCTTCGCGCAGGAACGTGCGACCCACACTCCAGCTCACGCCTTTTTCAACCAGCCCATCACCCAGCCCAAGGCGATCCAGGATCTCCAGCGAGCGCTTGGCATAACACACCGCCCTCGAACCGAACGAGACGCTGTTGTCTTCGTCGAACAGCAGCACCTCCAGCCCTTGCAAGCGCGCATCGATGGCGGCAGCCAGCCCGACCGGGCCGGCGCCGATCACCACCAACGGCCGCCGCTGGGGGGCTCCCTGCATCAAATCGTCGGGTGGCGTGTAGGGGAATTCGGGGTATTCGTAGGTGGCCATGGCTTGTCTCTTGTGCGTTCTGAAGCCGCCCGCACCAGCGGAAGGCGACTGCCTCGCATCATAGCCACAAATTCCGTATTGGTAAATACGTTTCTCTAAACGTAATTTCAAAGACCCCGCGAACGCCCCTAACGCCCGCCTTTGCCATCAGTCAAATCGCCATTGCGCCGCCACCGCCTGCCCCACCTTCAACACTTGGCCGATCCCCCGCACCGCGATGGCATTCATGCCGAAAGTGATCGCACCGCCCAAGCGGCGGTCCTGGCGATAGGTCTGAAGGGTGTCACCCACTTCGGGTGAGCTCAGGGCGGTGAGCGGGTCAATGTTCGGAATCGGGCAACGGGCACACGGCTTCACGTTGTCCAGCTCGGCCTCACCCAGGTCGGTGCGCACCCGCCAAGGTCCGATGCGGTCCTCGTCATGCGACTCCATGCCGCCAAGCACCACATTGGGCCGGAAACGGACCATGGCCACGGGCGGATGTCCCCGCTCACGCAGACGACCATTCAACTCCTCCAGTGAAGCCGTCCCGGTCACCAGCACGCCAAAGCCATCGGCAAACGCGGTAAAGGCTTCGCGCCCGCCTGTCCACTTGGGGCTGCAAGCGCGGCGTTGCGAGGGATCGAACCTCACCAGGCGCAACGGCCCTGGCACCTGTGGCCCCAGACCGCCCAAAGCCTGGCTGAGCCAGCGCGCGGCCGCCTCGCCCGCGTCGATGGCGCGCACATGGTCGCTCCAGACGGTGACCGTGCAAACCGCCCCCGGCGAGTCTTCCCGAAGCGCCAGGTCCGCCATGCCAGGAGCCTGCAACAACAAACCACCAGCGATCAACGAGGGCCGCACCAATGCCATTTGTGGCAATTCACGCTGCGTCACAAACTTTCCCTCGCTGTCCACCACCATCCACTGGCGGTCACCGCGCAAACCCGTGGGGGTGAGCTCGACCTCGGTCAAAGCAATGCCCGCACAAGACTTCACCGGGTAGATCCAGAGCTGCTCAATGCGTGCACACACATCCGCCTCAGAAGGCAGGTCCATGGTTGACTCCCAAAGGTAGACCGATCAACGCCTGGCAGTCCTCCGCACCCAGGCCCTGTCGACGATTGTGGCGCAGCCCACGGCCCTGCGACACGCCCTTGGCCCCAGGGCTCTGCCGCCCAACGCCTAGAATCCCCCCATGCGTACCTCCCCTGCCCCCAGCTCCTCTGCGCGGCGCTTCGATGTCGCCGTGCGTGGCGGCGGCATCGTGGGCCACACCCTGGCGCTCTTGTTGGCCCAGGCAAGGCTGCGCGTGGCGCTGGTCGAACCACCTCGGCCCGCCGTCGGCACTGCCGACGTGCGCGCTTATGCGATCAACGCAGCCTCGCGCGCCCTGCTGCGGCAAATACGGGCTTGGCCCGAGACCGAAGAATCTGCCGCTGATCAAGCAGCCACCGTGATCACCCCGGTCACCGGCATGGCGGTCTATGGCGACGATGGTGGCCAGCTCCATTTCGACGCCAAGCAGTCCAGTCAGGAAGCCCTGACCTGGATCGTCGATGTGCCGGCGCTGGAACGCCGCCTGGCTCAAGCCGTCCAGTTCCAGGGAGGGATCGAATGCCTCGCCGAAGCGCCCAAGGCCTCCCTCACCGTGATTTGCGAGGGAAAGCGCAGCCAGACCCGCGACGAACTGGGACTGGAGTATGAGGTCCGGCCCTATCCCCACAAGGCCGTTGCCGCGCGCCTGCGCTGCGAGCAAGGTCACGCCGGACTGGCCCGGCAATGGTTCAAAGATGGCGAAATCATGGCGCTGCTGCCCATGGACGGCCCGCAAGGACACACCGTGGCTCTGGTCTGGTCGTTGCCGACCGCCAAAGCCGACCAACTGATCAATGAAGCACCGGACGCCATCGCCCAGGCCGTGCAAACCCGTTGCGGCGAGGTACTGGGCGCCATGCAAATGACCAGCTCGGCGCACGCCTGGCCACTGGAACTCTCCCGCGCCAAACGCTGGGTCACCCGAACCGCGCAAGGCGGCGTGGCCCTGGCGGGCGATGCCGCCCACGCCATGCACCCCTTGGCCGGTCAGGGACTCAATGTGGGCCTGGGCGACGTGGCCGAACTGGCCAGGGCGGTCAGCGAGCGGGAGTTCTGGCGCGAGCCAGGCGACATGAAGCTGCTGCGCCGGTATGAGCGCGCGCGCCAGGCCGACGTCAACGCCATGAGTTGGGCCACCGACAGCCTGTTCGGCCTGTTTGCCCAGCCTGACGGCCGCGTGCAGGTCCTGCGCAACTGGGGCATGAGCGGCGTAGACCGACTGCCTCCCCTGAAAGCCTGGCTCACCCGACAAGCCACGGGAACCATCGCCTGAAGCAGGCGATCGACTCCTGTCGACCTCTCAATCACCCATGCCTTGACTGGCCCGAACATGAACTTCATCAAGTCCACCCTCCTTGCCGCGCTCGCTGCGGTCCTTCTCCGCAGTCGCACAAGAAGCCGTCATTCGCAAAACCCGCCGCCCGGTTGCCCAACCTGCCCACCATCGACGAAGTGAAGAAAACGCCCATGCCCGGGTTGTACGAAATCCGGGTCAATGAGAGCGACGTCTATTACACCGACGCCAAGGGCGACTTCCTCATCCAGGGTTCCTTGATCGACACCAAGGCCAAGGTCGACCTCACCGAGCAGCGGGTCAACCAGCTATCGGCCGTGGCCTTCAACGAACTGCCACTGAAAGACAGTTTCACCATCGTGCGCGGCAAGGGCGAGCGCAAGCTGGTGGTGTTCGAGGACCCCAACTGCGGCTACTGCAAGCGCTTTGAGCGCGACTTGGCCAAGATCGACAACGTCACCGTCCACGTGTTGCTCTACCCCATCCTGAGCCCGGACTCTGCAGAAAAGTCCCGCAACATCTGGTGCGCCAAAGAGCCGGGCAAGACCTTTGAAGACTGGATGGTCAGCGACGTCACGCCACCTGCCGCCAACTGCGATACCGCGCCCATCTCCCGCAACCTGGCCTTTGGCAAGAAGGCCCGCATCACCGGCACACCCACCATGTTTTTTGCCGACGGCACCCGCGTTCCCGGTGCCATCCCGGCCGACCGCGTCGAAAAACTGCTCAGTCAGATCAAACCCTGACCACACCCGACCGGACACGCCCCATGACCCTGCCCGTCGCCACCCAGTCTGACGACCCGCGCGACACCGCGCTGGTGCGCACCCTGGGGTACGGTGGGCTGATCCCGCTGGTGTTGCTGGCCGCCTTGGTCTGGCTGGTCGCCAACGACCTGCAAACCTGGGTCGCCATGGCTTTGGTGGCCTACGCGGCATTGATCGCCTCTTTTCTCGGCGGCATTCACTGGGGCATCGCCTGGCAAGCCGGCATGCGAGAGCGCGTGGATCGACAGACACCTCGCGCCCTGCACGCGCAACGCCGGCATGTTCTCTGGGGCATCGTGCCCTCCCTGCTCGCCTGGCCCGGCATTCTGATGCCCGCATTCGCCGGCCTGGCCTGGCTGGGCTTCCTTCTGGTCATCTCCTACCTCGCTGACCGCGCCCTGTACCCGCGGGCAGGCCTTCAACAATGGCTCACGCTGCGCTTTCGGCTCTCAGCCGTGGCCGCGCTGAGCTGCTTCATTGGTGCTGGCGCACTTTGACCTCTCCACACGCATGACCGCAGCCGTTCCCCGCACCCAAAAACCCTCGCCCGCCGCCGGCCCACACTTCCGCATCGCCGCCAAGAGCCTGCAGTCCCATTTGTTCACCATCGGCCTGGTCATCAGCCGACCAGCGCGTCGCCAGCGCGTGAGCCTGCCGGTGTGGATTCCGGGCAGCTACCTGGTGCGCGAATTTGCACAACACCTGCAACACATGCGCGCCACGCAGGGTGGCAAACCGGTCCCCCTGTTGCAGGTCAACAAAAACACCTGGGAATTTGACGCCGACCCCGACAAACCCCTGCGTCTGAACTACGAGGTGTACGCCTTCGACGCGTCTGTGCGCACCGCTTTTCTCGACACCACACGCGGCTTTTTCAACGCCACCAGCCTGTGTGTCCGCGTGCTCGGACAGGACGACACCCCACACGTCATCGACATTCTTGACGAACAGTTGCCGCCCAACTGGCAAATCGCCACCAGCCTCGCGCCCAAGAAAGTCGACGCCCGCGGCTTTGGGCGCTACACCGCGGCCAACTACGACGAGCTGGCCGACGCCCCAGCAGAAATGGGCACTTTCTGGAGCGGCCGGTTTGTGGCCCGCGGCGTGCCCCACCGATTCATTGTCGGCGGCGCCGGCGAGTGGTTCGATGGCGAACGCCTGCTCGCCGACACCCAGCGCATCTGCGAGGCACAGATCGATTTCTGGCATGGCACCCAGGGCAAAGCCCCGTTCAAACACTACCTGTTCATGCTGCACGCCAGCGGCGACGGCTATGGAGGCCTGGAGCACCGCAACGCCACCGCGCTCATCTGCCAGCGAACCGACCTGCCGGCCAAACGCGCGCCGGGCGACAAGCCCCCAGCGCTCACCGCCCTCGATGGCTACACCACCTTGCTTGGGCTCATCAGCCACGAGTATTTCCACACCTGGAACGTCAAGCGCATGCGGCCCGCCGAATTCAAGCGCTACGACTACGACCGCGAAAACCACACCGAACTGCTGTGGTTCTTCGAAGGCTTCACGAGCTACTACGACGATCTCATCCTGCGGCGCACCGGCCTGATCAACGACACCACCTACCTGCACCTGGTGACCAAGACCATCAACCAGGTCGAACAGACACCGGGGCAACGCGTTCAGACCGTCGCCCAGGCCAGTTTCGATGCCTGGCTCAAGTACTACCGGATCCAGGAAAACTCGCCCAATGCCACGGTGAGCTACTACACCAAAGGGGCCCTGCTGGCCATGTGCCTGGACCTCACGCTGCGCGCAGAGGGCAAAAGCACGCTCGACGACGTCATGCGCGAACTGTGGGCCCGCAGCGAGGGCGGTCCCATCCGCGAAGCCGACATCACCCGGGCGCTCAAACGCCTGGGCAAACGGGCGTTCGCGCCGGAACTGGCGCAGTGGGTGCACGGCACCGACAGCCTACCCCTGCTGCCGCTGCTGGAAAAAGCCGGTGTGGCGGTGCAACAGGAGAAAGCGCCATTGCCCCAGCAACTCGGGTTGCGTGTGAGCGAAGGCAGCAGCATCCAGCTCAAGAATGTGCTGCGCGGTGGCGCGGCCGAAGCCGCTGGAATGGCCGCGGGTGACGAATGGCTGGCCGTGGAGTTTGCCCCGTCCAAACGCGGTGGCGAAACCGAGGCCTGGCGGGTTGGCAAACTGGAAGACGTCAACCTGCTGCGCGGCCAACGCACGCAACTGACCGCCATCGTCGCGCGCGACAAAAAACTGCTGCGTTGCCCATTGTTGTGGCCCCAGGCCGCCCAGGCCGTCAAGCTCTCTCCGGGCAACACCGCCCAGATGGCCCGCTGGCTGGCGCCCTGACCGCCAAACCGAAGGCCGCAGCAGGCAGAGGCAACTGAGCGCTCAGTGGCGCTGGGTCAGTGCCGGGTCGGCCACCGATCCGGTGGACACCACGTGGTAGTCGGCATCGAACACCACGGTGAAGATCTTTGAATCGCTCTCATTGGGCCCGTCGCGGTAGCGCCAGTCGTAGTGAACTTCGCGCTTGAGCTCAAAGGGCGTGATCTTCATGGGCTTGCCAAGCATCTTGCGCACCGCCTCCATCGGCATGCCAACCTCCACACGCGCAAAATTGTGCGGGTTCAAGACCTGCCGCAAGGCGCTCATCTTTCCATCGGCCCCGATGGTGATCTGGTAATTCTGGTACCCCTCAGGCTGCCGGTTGTACTCATAGATCTGGTCACCATCCGGACCATCCCAAACCGCCTCCGGCGTGCCAAATCGCTCGCGCACGTCCGCCTCCGTCGACACCCCCTCTTCCAGCTCGCTGATGTTTTGCTGATCACACGCGCCCAAAGCCACCACAAGAAACACCGCAGCCCACAGCGAGCGCCAGACTGGCAAAGAAATACCGGAGCGAAAGGACATGTCTCGAACCCTTGGATGCAACGCGTTTCAGTGTAAGGCCCCGCTTGGCAAAATTCGATGTCTGCCGCCCTGCGCAGGGGTTGCAAACGGTAACATGCGTCGTTGATGAACAAGCTGCCTCCCCTCGCCCCCTTCAGGCCGCGTCTGATCCAAGACCTGCGGAGCTATTCGGCCGAGCGTTTCGCACGAGACGCCGGCGCCGGAGCGACGGTCGGTATCGTGGCGCTGCCACTGGCCATGGCGTTTGCCATCGCCAGTGGCCTCAAACCGGAAGCCGGCTTGTGGACCGCCATCATTGCCGGCTTCATCATCGCCACACTGGGCGGCACATCAGTGCAGATTGGTGGGCCTGCAGGCGCGTTCATCGTGATCGTCTACGGCATCGTCGAACGCTACGGCGTGGCCAACCTGCTGATCGCCACCGCCAGCGCGGGCGTATTGCTGTTCTTGCTCGGCCTGTTCAGGCTGGGCACGCTGGTGCGCTATGTGCCGGTCAGTGTGGTCATCGGCTTTACCAACGGAATTGCGGTGCTGATCGCCCTGTCGCAGTTGCGCGACCTGTTCGGGCTTCAGATTGCCAAGATGCCCGCCGACTTCTTCAATCAGATCCTCACCCTGGGCCAACACATCGCCAGCTTCAACCCCTATGCGCTGGCCCTGGGGCTGGTCTGCATCGGCGGGCTGTTTCTCTGGCCCCGGCTGTGGGCCGTCGACTCGCAGTTCCGGCGCCAACTCGACCAGATCGACACGGTCAGCGCGCTGCGAGCCACCTCTCGCCTGCCCGCACCAGTCGTGGCCCTGGTCACCCTCACCCTGGTGTCCTGGTACTTCCAGATGCCGGTGGAGACGATCGGCACGCGGTTTGGCGGCATCCCACAAAGCACGCCCCCCTTCGCCCTGCCGGCCTTTTCCTGGGAGACCGCGAAGCTGCTGGTGAACCCCACGCTCACCATTGCGCTGCTTGGCGCCATCGAATCGCTGCTGTGCGCGCGGGTGGCCGACCAGCTCAGCGACACCCCCAAACACGACCCGAATCAGGAACTCATGGCCCAGGGCATTGCCAACGCGGTGGTGCCTTTCTTTGGCGGCATGCCCGCCACCGGCACCATCGCCCGCACGGTGACCAACATCCGCTCCGGGGCCACCTCACCCGTGGCCGGCGTGGTCCACGCTGCCACGCTCGCCGCCGTGGTGCTGATCGCCGCGCCCATGGCACAGCACATCCCACTGGCCGTGCTTGCCGGGGTGCTGCTTTTTGTGGCCTGGAACATGGGCGAGTGGCGCGAGTTCGGCCGTCTCAAGCAGTTCACCAACCACTACCGTCTGATGATGGTCTCCACCTTCCTCACCACCGTGGTGTTTGACCTCACAGTGGCGGTGGAACTCGGTCTGGTGATGGCCTGCGTGCTGTTTGTCCGGCGTCAGAGCGACATCTTCCGCGCAGACCGGGTCGGTCAAGACGGCAGCACCCTCTGTTATGCCCTTTACGGCTCGTTGTTTTTCGGCGCTGCGGCCAAGATGGATCCCATCGTCAGCGAGGTGGAAAACGCCGGTCAGGGGGTCCACGTGATCCTGGACGCCTCTCGGCTGATTGCATTGGACACCACCGGTCTGGACGCGCTGGAACAACTTCACAAAACGATCGAAAAGCAGGCCGGACGCCTGAGCATGACCGAGCTGAACCCGCAACCCCGCTCCCTGATCGAACGCTCGGGGTTCGCCGCCCACCTGACTCCCATACCAGCTTCGGCACAATCGGCAGGGGACCAGTAAAATGGTGGATTCGCCACACCGGCGCCCACCTGCAGAACACCATGTCCATCTTCGCCCGCCCACACTACCAATCCGAAGCGACACAGTTCATTGACCAACTCAAGGCCAACCGCCCCGAGCTGGAAAAGGAGCAGATCCAGGGTCGTTCTCTGCTGTGGGACAAGCATATTGACCGAGATTTCCAGGCCCAAGCCGAGGCCGCCACGGTGCCACAGAAGCCCTACGTCTACCAGACATCTTCTGACCACAACTGAGCGCTGTTGAGCAATCCGGGCCCACTCGCGCGATGACGCCGAGCGATACCACCGAACTCGACGCGGCGCCCGAGGGACTGGACTCGGTGCTGCCGGCCGTGGTCGACCAGGTCGCGCTGGCCCGCTTGTATGGCGAACCACTGTTTGCCATGCCGCGGGACCTCTATATCCCGCCCGACGCCCTTCAGGTGTTCCTTGAGGCATTCGAGGGGCCTCTGGATCTGTTGCTCTACCTGATCCGCAAACAGAACTTCAACATCCTCGACATCCCGATGGCGGCGGTTACACGCCAATACCTGAGTTATGTCGACGAAATCCGGGCCAACAACCTGGAACTGGCTGCCGAGTACCTCCTGATGGCGGCCATGCTGATCGAGATCAAGTCCCGCATGCTCCTGCCTCCCAAGGTCGTGGCCGAGGGCGAGGAAGCCGAAGACCCCCGCGCCGAACTCGTGCGACGCCTGCTGGAATACGAGCAGATGAAACTTGCCGCCCACCGCTTGAGCGAGGTGCCCCAGTTCGGACGGGATTTCCTGCGCGCGCAGGTTTATGTGGAACAGTCGCTCGCACCGCGCTTTCCGGATGTCAGCGCCATCGACCTGCAAAGCGCCTGGCGCGACATCCTCAAGCGCGCCAAGCTCGTTCAACACCACAAAATCAGCCGCGAGGAACTCTCGGTCCGGGAACACATGAGCATTGTGCTGCGCCACCTGCAGGGCAAGCGTTTCGTGGAATTCGGCGACCTGTTCGATCCATCCCGTGGCGCCCAGGTCATGGTGGTGACCTTCATCGCCATGCTCGAACTGGCCAAAGAGACCCTGATCGAACTGACCCAGGCCGAGGCTTTCGCACCCATTTACGTGCGTCTGGCCTACACACCGAACTGATACCCGCGTTCCCCGCCTGCCCCCAGGCACCAACCTTCATTCCGACATCTGTCATGAGCGCCCCCCACCATTCGTTTGATGTCCTGATCATCGGCAGCGGCCTGGCCGGCCTGACCGCCGCCCTGCGCCTGGCCCCCACCCACAGGGTGGCCGTGATCACCAAGCGCGGCATTTCCGACGGTTCCAGCAACTGGGCCCAGGGTGGCATCGCCGCTGTGCTCGCCGAAGGCGACAGCTATGCCTCCCATGTCGACGACACCCTGGTGGCTGGCGCAGGCCTGTGCGACCTGGAAGCAACGCGGTTCACCGTGGAAAATGCGCCCGCAGCCATCGCCTGGCTGCAAGAGCTTGGCGTGCCTTTCTCGACCGAGCAAGGCGAACTCCACCTCACCCGAGAAGGCGGCCACAGCCACCGCCGCATCGTGCACGCCACGGACGCCACAGGCGCGGCCGTGCAGAAAACACTGAGCGAACTCGCCCGCGTCACGCCAGGTATCACCTTTTTTGAGAACCACATGCTGGTGGACCTGATCACCGACGCCAAGCTGGGCCGCCCCTACCAGGCTGGCAGACCTTCCACCTGTCACGGCGCCTACGTGCTCGACGTCGACCAGGACGTCATCGAAACCTTCCAGGCGCCCCACACCATTCTGGCCACCGGTGGTGCCGGCAAGGTCTACCTCTACACCACCAACCCCGACACCGCCACTGGCGACGGAATCGCTGCGGCATGGCGCGCAGGCTGCCGCGTGGGCAACATGGAGTTCATCCAGTTCCACCCCACCTGCCTCTATCACCCCCACGCCAAGAGCTACCTCATCTCCGAGGCCGTGCGCGGCGAAGGTGGCCAGCTCAAGCTGCCAGCCCGCCTGGGCAGCCACCGATTCATGCCCGATCACGACCCCCGCGCAGAGCTCGCTCCGCGCGATGTGGTGGCCAGGGCCATCGACTTCGAAATGAAGAAGCACGGCCTGGACTGCGTCTACCTCGACATTTCGGACAAAAGCCCCGCCTTCTTGCAAGAGCACTTTCCCAACATCCTGGCGCGCTGCGCCGAGTTGGGCATCGACATCACCAAGGACCCCATCCCAGTGGTGCCTGCGGCCCACTACACCTGCGGTGGCGTGGTCACCGACCTGTCCGGGCGCACCGACCTGAACGGCCTCTACGCAGTGGGCGAAACTACCTGCACCGGGCTGCACGGCGCCAACCGCCTGGCCAGCAACTCGCTGGTCGAATGCATGGTGTTTGCCCAAGCGGCGGTGCGCGCCATCCTGGATGCCCCAGTCGGGGAAGCGGCGGGATTGCCCGCCTGGGACGACAGCCGCGTGACCGATGCCGACGAAATGGTCGTCATTTCACACAACTGGGATGAGCTGCGCAGGTTCATGTGGGACTACGTGGGCATCGTGCGCACCAACAAGCGACTGGAGCGCGCCGCCCACCGCATCACCCTCTTGCAGCGCGAGATCCACGAGTTCTATTCCCAGTTTCATGTCACACGGGACTTGCTTGAACTGCGCAACCTGGTGCAGGTGGCCGACCTGATCGTCATGTCGGCCCTGATGCGCAGGGAGAGCCGCGGCCTGCATTTCAGCCGCGACTACCCCGACTTGCTGCCCGAGGCCAAGCCGACCATCCTGGTACCGCCCCAACGTTGATCCAGCGCATCAAATGACGCCAGAAGTCACCATCTTGACGGGGGTTGCCACACGTCGGCCTGAAAAAAGATGTATCTGGCGCTAAAGTAAGGGGATGTCCCAATCCGCCACGACAGACAAGCCGACCAGACCGCCACGCAGACCGTCTGCGGTGGCTGCGGCCAAAGCGGCCAGCGCGGCTGCGGCCAGCTTTGCTGCGCTGGAGGACAAACTGGGATATCTCAACCCGCCCGACATCGAGCTGGTCCGCCAGGCCTACCGGTTTGCCGACGAGGCCCATCTGGGGCAAATGAGGAAGAGCGGAGACCCGTACATCACCCACCCAATAGCGGTCGCTGCCCAATGCGCCGAATGGAAACTCGATGCCCAGGCACTGATGGCGGCGTTGATGCACGACGCCATGGAAGACTGCGGTGTCACCAAGGAAGACCTGGTCGAGCGCTTTGGCTCCCCGGTGGCAGAACTGGTCGACGGCCTGACCAAGCTCGACAAACTTGAGTTCGACACGCGCGAACAAAACCAGGCCGAGTCGTTTCGCAAGATGCTGCTGGCCATGGCCAAAGACGTGCGAGTCATCCTCATCAAGCTGGCCGACCGCACCCACAACATGCGCACCATGGGCGACATGCCGCGCAGCAAATGGGGCCGCATCAGCAGCGAAACGCTGGAGATCTACGCCCCCATCGCGCACCGCCTGGGCCTGAACTTCACCTACCGCGAACTGCAAGACCTCTCGTTCCGCTTCCTGCACCCCTGGCGCTACGAGGTGCTGTCCAAGGCACTCAACAAATCGCGCGGACGCCGCAAAGACCTGATCAACCGCGTCCAGCAAGAAGTCGAAGCCCGCTTTGCCGAACACGGCATGCGGGTCCGTATCCTGGGGCGCGAGAAGACGCTGTACTCGGTCTACAGCAAGATGGACAACAAACACCTGTCCTTCTCCCAGGTCACCGACATCTACGGTTTTCGCATCGTCGTTCCCGAGCTGAGCGACTGCTACACCGGCATGGGCGTGCTGCACCAGCTCTACAAGCCCCTGCCTGGCAAGTTTCGCGATTACGTGGCCATCCCCAAGGTGAACGGCTATCAGTCCCTTCACACCACGCTGATCGGGCCCTTTGGCACCAACATCGAATTCCAGCTGCGCACCGACGCCATGGATGTCGTGGCCGAGTCGGGAGTCGCAGCCCACTGGCTATACAAGGCCAGCGAGCCCAGCAGCGAGACGTCTCACCGCTTGGGAACCCAGTGGCTCCAGTCCTTGCTCGACATCCAGCAGGAAACGCACGACGCAGGCGAATTCTGGGACCACATCAAAGTCGACCTTTTCCCAGACGCTGTCTACGTGTTCACGCCCAAGAGCAAGATCATGTCCATGCCCCGGGGCGCCACCGTCATGGATTTTGCCTATGCGATTCACAGCGACGTGGGCAACCGGACGATCTCGGCCAAAGTCAACGGGGAGCCGGTGCCGCTGCGCACCGAGCTCGCCAACGGCGATGTGGTGGAAATCGTCACCGGCGAAAACGCCGAGCCCAACCCGGCTTGGCTCTCCTTCGTCAAGACCGGGCGCGCGCGCTCCAAAATCCGCCACCACCTCAAGACGCTGGCCGACGAAAAGTCCAAGCAGTGGGGCCAGCGCATGCTGTCCCAGTCTTTGCGGTCCGAAGGCATTTCTCACTTGCCCGACGAAGATGGCCCGCACAAGTCGGCCTGGGAAAAGGTGCTTCGCTTCACCGGCAACAAATCGCGCGACGAATTGCTCAGCGACATTGGCATGGGCAAACGCATTGCCAGCATGGTCGGCAAAAAGATGGCCATGCTGCTGGTTGAAGATGGCCTCAAGCCAGACCCGCTGCTCATCAGCAAAGAGCGCTTCGCCGTGGGACACGACGAATCCGTGGCACAAGGGGTGGTCACGCTGGATGGCAGCGAAGGCGTGTCGGTCCAGTACGCGAGTTGCTGCAAGCCCATCCCGGGGGACCGCATCGTGGGCTACCTCGGGCGCGGTGAGGGCTTGGTGATTCACGCCGAAGACTGCGCCACCGGCAGGCGGCTGCTCGCACGCGACAGCGAACGCTTTCTTCAGGTGGAGTGGGCCGAAGAACCCGTCCGTCCTTTCGCAACCGACATCGTTGTCACGGTGACCAACGGCAAGGGCGTGCTCGCTCGGGTGGCTTCAGCCATTGCTGCGGCCGAAGGCGACATCACCCATGTCAACATGGGCGAGGAGCGCCCGGAGACAGCTACCGACATCCGGTTCTCGATATCGGTGCGCAACCGCGTTCACCTGGCCGACATCTGGTGCAGCCTCACAAACGCACACTGTCTGTCCTCAAGGCCCATGTGCTACAAACCGGCCAAGAACCCTGGTTAGGCAAGTCTCTCGGCTTGGTCTGTGGCCTTTGACTGGCGCCCGGAACCAGCGCCGATCTTCCGCGTGGCCATGCGTTCAGTCGGCCGGTGCCGGGTATTCAACAGAAACAACTTCCAGTTCCTGCACGCCCCCGGGAACCTGCAAACGCACGGTGTCGCCGAGCCGCGCCTTGAGCAAGGCCCTGGCCAACGGAGAAACCCAACTGATCTGCCCCTGGGCACTGTCGACCTCATCCACGCCCAGAATCGTGACAGTGGTCTCCTCCCCGTCCGGGTGGGCCACCACCACCGTGGCACCAAAAAAGACCTGATCACCCCCGTGGTGCAACGAAGGATTGACCACTTCGGCCACCTCCAGACGCTGGGTCAAAAAACGGATGCGACGATCGATTTCCCGCAAGCGCTTCTTGCCATACAGGTAGTCGCCGTTCTCCGAACGGTCCCCATTGCTGGCCGCCCAATGCACGATCTCCACAATCTTGGGCCGCTCTTCGTCAATCAAGTTGAGCAGTTCGGCCCGCAAACGGTCGTAGCCGGCGCGGGTGATGTAGTTCTTCCCATCCGGCGTGACCAGCGGCGTCAGGGGCACGCCCAGATCGTCGTCATCGTCGTTGTCTGACTCGCGGGTAAATGCCTTGCTCATGGTGGGCTGAAACGGGCGTTGTCAACGGTGGTGGACAAAGGGCGGGCGCATGGCAGCTGGACCCGAAAAGCGGAAATGAAAAAGCCCGCAGCTTTTGGCTGCGGGCCATTCATTTGGTGCGGCTGGCAGGAATCGAACCCACGACCCCTTGGTTCGTAGCCAAGTACTCTATCCAGCTGAGCTACAGCCGCGTAAGCCTCGCATTGTAGCACGGTTTTTTTGAGCTTAGAAGACAGTTGCAAATTTTGCTCGTGCAGAACGCGAATTCACTTCACGCTCCTGCGACCCGCATGGCAACCGATCCCACGCTCCACGCTCTCCATGCCCCAGAACGCAAGAAACGGGATTGCGAACATAGCCAACCCCGCCGATGCACTGGTAGGCCGTGTTGGACTTGAACCAACGACCAAAGGATTATGAGTCCTCTGCTCTAACCAACTGAGCTAACGGCCCGCGCGGCTCGCATTGTAGGCGCTCTCGGAAAGCCACATGCTTTTGCCGGTCCGGTCAGCTTCCCTTGGGCTGGCTCAAGGCATTGCTGACCAGCTTGGACGTCACGTCCACGATCTGGATCATGCGGTCATACGGCATGCGCTGCGGCCCAATCACGCCCAGCGTGCCCACCACCTGTCCGTCCACCTCGTATGGGGATGTGACCACCGACAAGTCCTCAAACGGCACCACCTGGCTTTCACCACCGATATAGATGCGCACGCCGTCGGCCTGAGTCGATACGTCAAGCAACCTCAGGAGTTGCGTTTTTTGCTCAAAGAGATCGAACATGCGTCGCAGGTTGCCCATGTCGCTGGAGAACTCACTGACGGATAACAGGTTGCGCTCGCCCGAGACCACCACCTCTTCCGCCGCGTCTGCAGCATCCGCATCGATGTTCACGGCAGCTTGCATGAGCGAGGCAATCTCACCCCGCAAGGCCTCCACCTCGGTCTTGAGGCGGGTGCGCACCTCTTCCATCGTCAAGCCGGCATAGTGGGCATTCAGGAAGTTGGCCGCTTCCAGCAGTTGCGACTGGGTAAAAGCCGCTTGGGTGTGAATGATCCGGTTTTGCACATCTCCGTCGGGCGAGACAAGAATCACCAACACGCGGCGCTCTGACAGGCTCAGAAACTCAATGTGTCGAAACACGGAAGCCCGACGCGGTGCCACCACCACACCCACAAACTGGGACAGGTTGGACAGCATCTGCGCCGCGCTGTTGAGCACCCGCTGTGGTTGGCCCGCCTCCAGGCTGCGCGAACCCATCTCGGTGACCGGGGCAAAGTCCTCGCGGCGCACCGTGAGCATCGTGTCCACAAACAGGCGATACCCGCGCGCGGTGGGAATGCGTCCTGCCGAGGTGTGCGGGCTGGCAATCAGACCAAGCTCTTCCAGGTCACTCATCACGTTGCGAATCGTCGCCGGCGAGAGATCAAGACCCGCAGCCTTGGCCAGGGTGCGTGAGCCGACAGGCTGCCCCTCGTCGATGTAACGTTCGACCAGGGTTTTGAGCAGGCGTTTGGCACGATCGTCGAGCATGCCTGCATTTTAGGCACCGGCGGGGCCGCTTGTTCACCCGCGAGATCAATTGGAGCTCCAAGGGTTTGCGCGCCCTGCCACAAGCCCGACGCTATGTTGTAATTTGGCCATGAGCCTGCCCAACGCCCTGTCGCCATTGCCGCTGTCCGCCAGACGCCCCCTGCGTTTTGCCCATGTGGCCATCGTGGGGAAGTACCAGGCCCCGGGCTCGCGCGACGTGGTCGAGGAAGTGGCCCACTTTCTGCACGATCAGGGGTGCGACGTCTCGCTGGAGCTCGAGACGGCACTCAATACCGGCATGACCCATTACCCGGCTCTCGATGTGCCAGCCATGGGGGCCACCTGCGACCTGGCGCTGGTGGTGGGCGGCGATGGCACCATGCTCGGCATCGGGCGTCAGTTGGCCAGGTTCGGTGTTCCATTGGTGGGCATCAACCAAGGGCGCCTGGGTTTCATTACCGACATTCCCTTGGGCGAATACCGTGAAAAACTCAAAGCCATCCTGCACGGTGAATACGAAGAAGACTCGCGCTCACTGATGGCCGCCAGCGTCTGGCGAGACGGGCGCTGCGTATTTGAGGCCACGGCACTCAACGACGTCGTGGTCAACCGAGGTGGCGTCGCCAGCATGATCGAACTTCGAGTCGAGGTCGATGGTCACTTTGTGGCCAACCAACGGGCCGACGGTCTGATCATTGCCAGCTCCACCGGCTCAACCGCCTACGCGCTCTCTGCGGGCGGCCCCTTGTTGCATCCGGCCATCGATGGCTGGGTGATGGCCCCCATCGCCCCCCACACCCTGTCCAACCGCCCCATTGTCTTGCCGGCACACAGCGAAGTGGCCGTGGAAATCGTCAGCGGAAGGGATGCGAGCGCCAACTTCGACATGCAGTCACTCACCAGCCTGATGCATGGCGACCGCATCGTGGTCCAACGCTCTGAACACACCCTGCGGCTGTTGCACCCGCCTGGCTGGAACTACTTCGACACGCTCCGAAAGAAATTGCACTGGAACGAAGGCGGCTAAAGCGCCTGACTTGTTTCGCAGTCAAAATGGCGGTCATGCTTTCCGCCAACGCCATTCACACGTCTTTGCAGCCATGAGCCTCCGACGCATCGTCCTGCGCAACTTCGTCATTGTGGAATCCCTCGACCTCGACCTGGGTTCGGGCTTTAGCGTGCTCACCGGGGAGACCGGGGCGGGCAAGTCCATCCTGATCGATGCCTTGCAACTCGCCCTGGGTGGGCGTGGCGATGCCAGCGTGGTAAGAGAGGGCCAGTCCCGGTGCGAAATCGCGGCCGAGTTCGACGGTTCCGCCAGCTTGGCGGCATGGCTCGACGCGCAAGGGTTTGCCGACAACGATGGCCTGCTTCTGTTGCGCCGAACCGTCGATACCGAAGGCCGCAGCCGCGCCTGGATCAATGGTGGCACGGCCACCCTGACACAGCTCAAGGAGCTTGCCGCTGGGCTGGTTGACATCCATGGACAACATGCATGGCAAAGCCTCACCCGAAATGACGCGGTGCGAAACCTCCTCGACGGCTACGCAGGCATCGACCCTGCCCAGGCGCAAAAAACCTGGACCCAATGGCGCCAGGCGAGAAAAGCGCTGGACTCGGCCAAGGAACGCCAGGCAAGCCTGCAACAGGAAAGCGAACGACTTGCTTGGCAGGTCGCCGAAGTCGACAAGCTGGCTCCCGGCGTCGACGAGTGGCCCGAACTCAATGCCCAGCACAGTCGGCTTGCCAACGCACAAGGCCTGATCGACGCGGCACAGGCCGCCTTGAACGCGCTGGACGACGAAGACAACAGCGCCGCTGCGCTGATCAGCCGGGCATTGTCCACCCTACAGACCCAAGCCCACATCGAGCCGGCATTCGTGGAGCACGCACAAGCACTGGAAGCCGCATTGGCCCAGGTACAGGACACGGTGCACAGCCTGCACCAATACCAGCGCCACACCGATCAAGACCCCGGCAACCTGGCCGCATTGGACGACCGGCTGTCGCTCTGGATGTCGCTCTCACGCCGCTTCCGACGCGCGCCCGAAGAACTCGCCGAGCTGCACGCCCAATGGAAACGGGAACTCGCGCAGATCGACCAGGCGCTCGATCTCGATGCCCTGGAAGCCTCGGAGCGCGCTGCATGGAAGTCTTTCCAGGCAGCCGCACAGGCCCTGACCAAGAAACGCGAGCAAGCAGCGCCCAGGCTCGGCCAGGCGGTCACCGAAACCATGCAGACACTGGGCTTGAAAGGCGGGCGGTTCGAAGTCGCAATCACCCGCCTTGAAGAACCCCAGTCTCACGGATGGGAACATGTCGAGTTTCTGGCCGCCGGCCATGCTGGCGTGAGTGCCAGACCGGTGGGCAAGTGGCATCAGGGGGCGAACTCTCGCGCATAGCCCTGGCCATCTCGGTGGTCACCAGCCAGTTGGGGCAGGCGCCCACCTTGATTTTTGACGAGGTGGACGCTGGCATCGGTGGCGCTGCGGGGCCCACACGGTTGGGCAACTGTTGAGACAACTGGGGCGCGACCGCCAAGTGATGGCGGTTACCCACCTGCCACAGGTCGCCGCTTGCGCCGACCACCACCTCCTGGTCAACAAGCTGCAAACAGAAAGCCAGACTTTGAGCACCGTCACGCCCATCGGCCCGGAGGAGCGGGTGGTCGAACTCGCCCGCATGCTGGGTGGCAGTGCCCAGTCGGAGGTCTCTCTGGCCCACGCGCGCGAACTGCTGGCCGTATGACGAACCCACCCCTCTCTCCCCTGACCTCGTCGAGCCCCATCGAGCTCGTGTTGATCACAGGCATGTCCGGCTCGGGCAAATCGGTTGCGCTCACGGCGCTGGAAGACCTTGGCTTCTATTGCGTCGACAACCTGCCCCCAGAACTGCTGGCGTCCTTCGTGGCCCTGGAGCAAAGCCACCGCGCAAGCAGGGTGGCCATTGCCATCGACGTGCGCAGCGCCTCTTCGCTGCCCGGTCTGCCTGAGCGTCTGGCACGCGTCACCACCGACCATGGGCAGAACATCCAATTGCGCACGGTGTTCCTCGACACTGCCACCGACATTCTGGTGCGCCGCTTCTCGGAAACGCGACGCCGCCATCCCCTGTCGCTGAAACAGGCCGACGATCAGCACCAGGCCCTGACCGACGCCATCGAACTCGAACGCGACCTTTTGGCCGAGCTGCGCGAACACGCGCTCGTGATCGACACCGGCCTGATCCGGCCGGCCCAGTTGCGCAGTCAGATCAAAGACCTGCTAGGCACCCGGCACGCCCCACTCACACTGGTCTTCGAGTCCTTCGCGTTCAAACGCGGGGTGCCCATGGACGCCGACTTCGTGTTTGATGTGCGCATGTTGCCCAACCCGCACTACGAGCCGGAGCTCAAACCCCTGACCGGTCGGGACGCCCCGGTGGCCGAGTTCCTGGCCCGCCAGCCCGAGGTCGCAGACATGCAGCAAACCATCACCGAATTCCTGCAGCGGTGGTTGCCACCCATGCTCAGAGACCATCGAAGCTACGTCACCGTCGCCATCGGCTGCACTGGCGGCCAACACCGTTCGGTTTATCTGGTGGAACAACTCGGCGCCACCTTTGCGGGCAATTGGCCCACACGCCTGCGCCACCGCGAGGCCGATGGCTGGCCTGGCTCCAGGCCCGCCCCCTCAGTGAGCTGAGACCGAGGCACGCGCCAAAACGCCTCGCAGCGGCGCAGGCAAACCCCAAGCATCCAGCGAGTCCATCGGCACCCATCGACCCAACGCGCTCTGGCTTCCTCCAGGGGAGGCCAACCAGCCATCCGGCTGCTCAAAGCGCGCCACCACGGGGTGCAGCAACAGCTCGCGGTGCGTCAAGCTGTGCGACACGGGTGGCGGGAAGCAAAGCCCAGGAGGGTCATTGGCGGTCGAGGAAGCCACCAGATCACTCGCCTCATCTTCGCTTGAAACCACTGGCGTGCAATACAGACCGGCCCATATGCCTCGAGCGGGTCGTCGCTCCAGCCAAACCACCTCTCGGCCATCGGCATCGTGTGTCAGTACCACCACCAGCCACCAGCTTTCGTGGCGCCGTTTCAAACGGCGGGACTTGACCGGAAAACGCGCGGGGTCGCCAGAATCCATCCCTTGACAGAGGGTACGCATGGGGCAGCGATCACAACTGGGTCTGGTTCGCGTACACAAAGTCGCCCCAAGGTCCATCAACCCCTGGGTGTAGCACGCCATATCGTCAACAGACGGTGCCTCGGGAAGCAACGACTGGGCAACCGCCCACAAGTGCTTCTGAGAAGCGGTGGTGGCCACGTCACCGTCATACGCCAGCACCCGGGTAAGAACCCGCTTGACGTTGCCATCCAGAATCGAAACGCGTTCTCCAAAGCAAAAGGCCGCGATGGCAGCCGCTGTCGACGCACCGATGCCAGGCAGGGTTTGCAATGTCTTTGCACTCGATGGAAAACGGCCACCATGCGCCGCCACCACGATCTGCGCACAACGATGCAGATTGCGGGCACGGCTGTAATAACCCAGCCCGCTCCACAGCGCCATCACTTCATCCTCATCGGCCTCAGCCAAGGCGGTGACATCGGGGAAGCGGCCCAGAAAGCGAGGGAAATAATCCAGCACCGTGCTGACCTGGGTCTGCTGAAGCATGATCTCTGACAGCCAGACGCGGTACGGGTCCCGGGTCCCCTGCCAAGGCAGACCCGATCGCCCATGCTCACGCTGCCACTGGATCAGGCGCCGGGCAAACGAAGCCGACACCTCCTCCCCGGGCCTCATGCCGAAGCCAACTCTTTCGTTCCCTGTTCGGCTTCGGGGTCCACACTGAGCTGATCGGTCAGCTCTTTCAGCTTCACCTCGGTCAAGGCCAGATGGGTTTGCTGGCTGCGCAACTCGCGGATGCGCTCGTCCAGCCCGCCTGCGGCTTGCTGGATGCGGGAAACCGCCTCAATGCGTCGGCTGAAATTTCGGCGCCGTTCGCGCAACTGGGCATCGAGCTGCGAAGCCGCCGACTTGTTCCACAACTCCACCTCGTTGATGGCCGTGTCGTAAACCACGCGCAAGCGGCTCATCAGCGCACGCGCCAGCCGCTCCGCAAACTCGGGTTGTGCGAGTCGCAAGACGTTGCCCAATCCAAGGTACTGGACATGGCTTTTCTCGATCAGTTCCAGATCCTTCAGATAGGCTCCCAGCTGGGGCGGGCTGGGCGGCTGCAAGGAGAAGCCATACTCTGCGTTCAAGCTCTTGAAACTGCCCTCGAGCATGGCCTGGATGTCGCCAGCGAGCTTTTGCGCTTGACCCAAATCGGCTTCGAGCCGCCTGAAGGTGTGGCTATACGCGCGACGCACACCCAACTTGATGCCTGGCTGCTTCAACGCGTAGGCCAACTCCGCCACCAGCTTCTTCAAGTGGGCGTTGTCCAGCAAGGCGAACAGCTCCTTTAGCAAACGCAGGTGAACCGAACGCACCGCCTGAATCTTGGCCCCACTGGCATCAAAATCGGCCTGCTCCTGCTCGATGCGCAACCGCATCTGTTTGATCACACCCGTGTTCTTGCCGCGCAGCCCCTCGAGTTCCTGGATCTGCTCCATGATCTCTCGAGACCGCGTGTGGACCATGCGACCGGTCTCCTGGCGCAGGGCCATCACCCCCTGGCTGACCGAGTGCATCAGAATCTGTCGGCGACGCCCCACCAACCCGTCGCCCAACGCAGCTTCCAGCGCGGGGAGGTTGCTTGCCTGCAGCAGCTTGTCGTCCTTGTTCACCTTGGCCAACAAGCCCTTTTGGGCGGACACCGCGATCACATTCTGTGAGTCCAGCCCCAGAATCTCAGCCGAGTCGGTTCGCTGCGAGGCGATCTGCAATTGCACCTGCTCAGGGGAGCTCAACCCATCCCACATGGTGTCAATCTTGTTGAGCACCACCAGGCGCGAGTCCACAGCCTCTTCGGTAGGGACCAGATGCTCACGCCAAATGCCCAGGTCGGACTTGGTGACACCGGCATCGGCCGCCAGAATGAAGACCACCGCCTGGGCCTGTGGCAACAGGCTCACTGTCAGCTCAGGCTCAGCGCCAATGGCGTTGAGCCCAGGCGTGTCCAGAATCACCAAACCTTGTTGCAACAAGGGATGCGCCATGTTGATCAAAGCATGGCGCCATTTCGGCACCTCCACCAAACCATCCGCGCCCTTGGGCGGATTGTCCTCAGGGGCTGCGTCACTCCAGAAACCGAGTTTGGCGGCTTCTTCAATCGAAACCCGGCGCGTTTCGGCAACTTTTTGAATGGCTTTGGCCAACTGCTGGGGATCGTTGACATCCAGGTTGACCCGCTCCCATTTGTCGGGGGCATTGCGCCAGTCCATCAATGTCTGGGGCTGCAGCCTCGACTCGATGGGGAGCAACCGGAGGCACGGAGGTACCTCGGCGTCATAACCCAGCTCGGTCGGACACATGGTCGTCCGTCCGGCACTCGCCGGCATGATGCGGCGGCCATATCCGGCAAAGAACACCGCATTGATCAGCTCGGATTTACCGCGGGAGAACTCGGCCACAAACGCGACCATCACCTTGTCGTTCTTCACCTGCGACTGCAACTGATTGAGCCGCTCGCGCACGCCGGCTTCCAGCAAATCCTGGTCTCGCAGCCATTCCCCCAGCGATTTGAGTCGCTGGACAAACTGTTTGCGCCAGGCGCTGTGTTCGTTGAAATCCTGATTGAAGCTCATAAGCCGTTATTTGCTGAATCAGCAGGCAATATAGCACTCAGTGTTTTTGGCAAATCGGGCAATAAAAAGTAGAGCGCCGGCCCTGACGAATCTGCCGAATGGGGGTCGTGCAAATACGGCAGCCCTGTCCCTCCCGCCCGTAAACCATCGCGTCCATCTGAAAATACCCGTTTTGCCCGTCTGCGCCCGAAAAATCGCGCAAGCTGCTCCCGCCCAGCGCCAAAGCCCGGCGCAATACCGCCTGAATGGCCCCATGCAATCGCAGGGTGCGAGGCTTGCTCAATTTGTCCCCCCGCACCGTGGGTCGTATGCCAGCCATGAAAAGCGCCTCTGAAGCATAAATGTTGCCCACGCCCACCACCAAATCGCCCGACAAAAGAACCTGCTTGATCGGCGCGCGCCGCGACTGCAACGCTCGGTGAAAGGCAACCGGGTCGAAATCTCCACCCAACGGCTCCACGCCCAGCCCGCCCAGCAGCTTGACGGCACGGGGGTCCGCGAGGCCGTTGACCCAAACCACCGCACCAAACCGCCTCGGGTCGTGCAGGCGCAGCGTGCCGTGGCTGGTCATCAAATCAAAATGGTCATGGACCCCTCGATGCGGCAAATCGCGGGCAAAACGCACGCTACCGGACATCCCCAAATGCAACAGCAGCAAACCCGAATCGAGGTGAATCAGCAAGTACTTGCCTCGTCGCGTCACATGGTCTACCTGACGCCCAGCCAAGTGCGCCGGATCGCAACCCAACGGCCAGCGCAGCGGTTTGCCCAACAAGACTTCTTCGATCCGCGCACCGGCGATGCGGTCTGCAAAACCCAAGCGGGTCACTTCAACTTCGGGCAATTCAGGCATGACGGCATCAGCAAAATGGCGGAACAACCTTGGAACGGATTTGCGCCGACGGGATCACAAAGAAAACCCGAACAGCAAACGGCGGCAGACATGGTCTGCACCCCACCAACACCCCGGCAGCGAATTCCCAGGGCCACAAGGCACTGTCCGGCAAGCCATAGGCTGGCGCCATTATCATGAACCCATGAACACCCTTGCTCGCATAGCGCTTTTGCCATTCACCCCCAAGCCGCCAGCGGCGCGCCGCGCGCCGCTCTGGGCCAGACATGCGATGGGCGCCTCCCTGGCACTGGCTCTTGCCAGCGTGCAGGCCCAGACCCCTGTAGCGCCCGCCGAATCGGCGTTGGCTTCAACGCCAATCAACTCGCAGCTGGACGCCCAGCTGTTCTACCAGTTGCTGCTGGGGGAGCTCAATGTCCAAGAGGGCGAGGTGGGGACCGGGTTTGCGCTCATGCTGGACGCCGCGCAGAAAAAACACGATGCCCAGTTGTACCGCCGCGCCGTCGATATCGCGCTGCAAGCCCGCTCCGGCGAGTCGGCCCTCAAAGCGGCCCGGGCTTGGTCAAAGGACTTCCCCGAGGCCATTGACCCGGACAGACTGACGCTGGAGATCTTGTTGGCCATGAACAGGCCTGCAGAAACCGCCCCCGTGTTGAGCAAGTTGCTCAACCGAAGCACCGAATCCGAGCGCACCGACAGCATCAACGCCATACCGCTGGCATACGCCCGCGTCGCCGACAAGGTCGCCGCCCTTCAAGTGGTCAAGCAAGCCCTTGAACCCGAGTTCAAACGCCCGGATCAGGCTGCTGCGGCCTGGACAACGCTGGGGCGGATGCAACTGGCGGCGGATCAACCCGGCGAAGCTCTCGCATCGGCCCAGGCCGGCCAAAAGGCCGATCCAGCATCCATCTTTCCCGCCTTGCTGGCACTCGAACTGATGGAGCAGGGCCAAGTCATGGCAGAGGATATCGTGCGCCAGCAGCTCAAGGCCCGACCACCTTCGAGCGCCAATGGCACGGCTGTCGCTCTGAGCTATGCGCGCATCCTCCTTGACCTTCAGCGCAATGCCGATGCGCGCACCCTGCTGCAATCGCTCACCAATGAGCAGCCCGACCTGCCCGAACCCTGGTTGCTGCAGGGCAGCCTTCAGGTGCAGGACAACGCCTTGAAGGCCGCCAGCGCATCGCTCGAGACATACATGCGGCTGGCCCGCGAGTCAGACGATGAGCGCAGTGCACGCGGCCTCACCCAAGCCTACCTGCTGATGTCACAGATTGCGGAGAAGCAAAACGACCTGGAAGGGGCCAATGCCTGGCTGGGCCGGATCGAGAATGCCGATGACATCATGGCCGCCCAGATGCGCCGCGCGTCGCTGCTCGCCAGACAAGGCAAGCTGGAAGAGGCGCGCGCCCACTTGCGCAGCCAGCCCGTGCGTCGGCCCACCGACATCCGCCTGAAACTGGTGGCCGAAGCCCAGTTGTTGCGCGATTTTGACCAGTGGGACGAAGCCTACAAAGTCTATGGCGAAGCCGCCAAGGCATTTCCTGACGATCAGGAGCTGGTCTACAACCAGGCCATGATGGCTGAAAAGGCCAACCGCCTCGACGAAATGGAGCGTCTGTTGCGCCAGATCATTTCGACCAAGCCGGATCACTTCCACGCCTACAACGCGCTGGGTTATGCCTTGGCAGACCGTGGCCTGAGGTTGCCAGAAGCCAAGCAGCTCATTGAAAAAGCCATCGAGCTTCAGCCCAATGACGCCTACATCCAGGACAGCCTGGCCTGGGTGGAGTTCCGCTCCGGCAACGCCGACCGCGCCTTGACCATCCTTCAAGCGGCCTACAAAGCGCGCCCGGACCCCGAAATCGCCGCTCACCTGGGCGAGGTCCTGTGGACCCTCGGCAAGAACGACGAGGCGCGCAGGATCTGGCGGGAGGGCACGCTGCTATCGAGCGACAACGAAACCCTGCAGTCCACGCTCAAGCGATTCAACGTACAACCATGATCTTTCTGCCAGCGACGCCAAAATGTCACACCGACTGTTGGCAGGCGCCGCCCTAGCCGTCATTCTGGGTGGCTGCGCAGCGCCGAAGTTGCAAGTTGCCCCTGGAACCGACTCCTGGAATGGCCGCCTGGCCTTGAATGTAGACAGCTCACCACCGCAGTCCTACACCGCCGGATTCGACCTCCGTGGGACCCCCAAGCAGGCGAACTGCTGCTTACCACGCCGCTGGGAAGCACACTCGCCACCATTACCTGGGGCCAGACTTTACTAAAGATGACACAGGGCAGTCAAATCACCCAGCGCCGCTCATTGGCAGAGCTCTCCGCCGACATGGGGGGCACTGAGGTTCCCGTGGCGGCACTCTTTGCCTGGCTCAAGGGGGAACCGGCCTTGGTGACCGGCTTCAAGCCGACCTGAGCCACGCCACGCCGAAGGTCGGGTCACGGCCAAACGCACGACCCCCCTGCCCACCGCCGAGTTGCGCCTGGTTTTCGAGCCATGACCGCCTCCGCTCCAAACCGGTGCAAAGCTTGCACAGGGTGCCTGCGCCCGCCAAGCTCAACCTGTTCCTCCATATCACCGGACGTCGCGACGACGGATACCACCTGCTGCAATCGGTGTTCATGTCTCATCGGTGGTGCGATGAGCTGAGCTTTGACCTGCGCCTGGATGGACAACTGAGCCCGAAGAGATGCGCACAACTCGGGCTTGCCGCCGCACGATCCTGAGTCTCCGTGCGGCCGAGGCCCTAAAGACGCCACGGGCACACCGCTGGGCGCCCATATCACGCTGGCCAAACACATTCCTGCCGAGGCGGGCATGGGCGGTGGTTCGTCCGATGCCGCGACCACGCTGCTCGCCCTCAACCGGCTGTGGGGTCTGGATCTGCCGAGAGACGAACTGGCACGGATCGGCCTGACGCTGGGCGCCGATGTGCCCTTCTTCATTGGTGGGCGCAATGCCTGGGTGGAAGGCATTGGGGAACAGCTCACCCCGGTTTCCCTGCCGCCGGCGCGATTTGTCGTGATCAAACCACTCGGCGGAGCATCCACCCAACAGATTTTTGCGTCACCTGACCTGACAAGGGACACAAAAGCTGCTACAATCCAAGGCTTTGCTGCAAACAGCACAGAAATCGGAACGAAGCTCGGAAAAAGCGAATCAGAGGGTCTGACAGGTGGTTTGGTCAAGCCAATTCACCTGGATCTGCAAAAAGTCTTGCAGGGCGGGCACAACGATCTTCAACCGGTGGCGCAAGCCCTGTGTCCCGATATCGGGTTTTGTTTGGACTGGTTGTCCGAGCGAGGCTTGCAAGGTCGAATGACCGGCTCAGGCACTGCGGTGTTTGCGCCATTGCAGCAAACGCTGAATGATGCGGGCCTTCCAGTCAACTGGACGGTTCGGGAATGCAGCAACATGGATGCACATCCATTGACCGGCTGGTGTCGCGATTAGAATCGCTGACGCGCAGCCAGATCAGTGGATGCGCAACCTGCGACAATTTTTGGTGGTTGCAAAGCCTCAGGGTACAGCAACTGTCCAGCGTAGGGGAGTCGCCAAGTTGGTTAAGGCACTGGATTTTGATTCCAGCATGCGAGGGTTCGAGTCCTTCCTCCCCTGCCACCCATTTTTCTGAAACCCATTTCACAGCGGGCAGGTCGCCAAGCGGACCTGCAGTGAGCCGCAGACCATGCCGGGAAACCCATGCAAGTTCAGCCACAGGATTTCATGATCTTCACCGGCAACGCCAACCCCGTGTTGGCGTCGGAAATCGCCCAGCACCTGGGCACCCAGCTGGGCTCTGCCAATGTGGGCCGCTTCTCTGACGGTGAAGTCACGGTCGAAATCATGCAAAACGTGCGCGCGCGCGACGTCTTCGTGATCCAGTCGACTTGCGTGCCAACCAATGAGAACCTGATGGAGCTGATCATCATGGTCGACGCGCTCAAGCGCGCTTCGGCCGAACGCATCTCTGCGGTGATCCCCTACTTCGGCTATGCCCGCCAGGACCGCCGCCCTCGCTCCAGCCGCGTGCCCATCACGGCCAAGGTGGTGGCGAACATGCTCCAGGCCGTGGGCGTCAGCCGCGTGCTGACCATGGACCTGCACGCCGACCAGATCCAGGGCTTCTTTGATATTCCGGTCGACAATATCTACGCCTCGCCGGTGCTGCTGGGTGATTTGCGTGCCAAGAACTACTCCGACCTGCTGGTCGTTTCGCCCGACGTTGGCGGTGTGGTGCGCGCCCGCGCCCTGGCCAAGCAGCTCAACTGCGACATGGCCATCATCGACAAGCGCCGTCCCAAAGCCAATGTGTCCGAAGTCATGCACGTGATCGGCGACATCGAAGGCCGCAATTGCGTCATCATGGACGACATGATCGACACCGCAGGCACCTTGGTCAAAGCGGCCGAAGTCCTGAAAGAGCGTGGCGCGAAGAACGTTTACGCCTACTGCTCGCACCCCATTTTCTCTGGCCCCGCCATCGAGCGCATTTCCAAAGGCAATGCGCTGGACGAAGTCGTGGTCACCAACACCATTCCCCTGTCGCAAGCGGCCCAGGCTTGCGGCAAGATCCGCCAGCTCTCCGTGGCGCCGCTGATGGCTGAGACCATTGCGCGCATCGCATCGGGCGAGTCGGTGATGAGTTTGTTTGCCGATCAGGACAACCTTTTTTGACAAAAGGCTGATCAGCAACAAAAAGTGAGCCGCCTCCGTTCGGGGGCGGTTCTTTTTTAATCGAGGCGTTCTGGTCGCGGAACCCCTCTACAGGAGTCAGTTATGAAATTCGTCGCTTTTGAGCGCGCCAAGCAGGGCACGGGTGCGAGCCGCCGTCTCCGCATCACCGGCCGCACGCCCGGTATCGTTTTCGGCGGTGACGTCGAGCCAACCCGCATCGAGCTGGACCACAATGCACTGTGGCACGCCCTGAAAAAAGAAGCGTTCCACGCCTCCATCCTGGACATGGAACTCAACGGTCAGGTTCAAAAGGTGTTGGTGCGCGATGTGCAATACCACCCCTTCAAGCAACTGGTGCTTCACATCGACTTCCAGCGCGTGAACGAAAAGACCCGCCTGCACAAGAAAGTGCCTCTGCACTTCGTCAATGCCGAGCAGTCGCCCGCCGTGAAGGTGGACAACTGTGTGGTGAGCCACGCCATGACCGAAATCGAAGTCGAGTGCCTGGCCATGCAGTTGCCTGAGCACATCGAAGTCGACCTGGCCAACATCGAAAAAGGCCAGTCGATCCACGTGGGCGAGTTCCCCCTGCCCAAGAACGTCAAGGCCGTCACCCATGGCCGCACCAACCTGGCTGTGGTGACCGCTGTGCCGCCCAAGGTGGAAATCGTGGCTGCCCCCACGGAAGCCGCGCCTGCAGACGACAAGAAGGGCAAGAAGGGCAAGAAGTAATTCGTGCTTTCTTCCCGTGCGGCATGCCGGTGCCGCACATGTCAAAAGGCCCGCCTAGGCGGGCCTTTTTCATGGAAAGCCCAGATCGGATAATGTAGGCATGATCAAGCTCATCGTTGGCCTGGGCAACCCGGGCCCAGAATACGAAAACACCCGGCACAACGCCGGATTCTGGTGGGTGGATGACGCTGCACGCCAGCTCAAGACCTCACTGCAAATGGAGCGCGGCCACTTCGGGATGATGGCCCGCACGCAAGTCGATGGGCAGAACCTCTGGCTGCTGGAGCCGCAGACCTTCATGAACCTCTCGGGCAAAGCGGTGGGGTCGCTCGCACGCTTCTTCAAGATTGCGCCCGAAGAGATCCTGGTGGTGCACGACGAGCTGGACCTGCCACCTGGGGAGGCCAAGCTCAAGCGGGGTGGTGGGCATGCAGGCCACAATGGTTTGCGCGACATCCACGCCCAACTTGGCAGCGCGGACTACTGGCGCCTGCGCATGGGCATCGGACATCCTGGCAACCGGAACGAAGTGGCCAACTGGGTGCTGAAAAAGCCCTCTCCCGACGACCGGATAGCCATCGCTCAGGCCATGGACCGCTCCCTCAAAGCCTTGCCTGACCTGATTGCCGGGCGCATGGACAAAGCCACCGCCTTGATCCACACGAGCAAGCCGCCCAGGCCCAAACCACCCCGCCCTGCCAGGCAGGCGGCTCCATCAACGGATCAGCCGGTCAAGCCGCTGTCGGACGGCACCACTGGCGACTGACCGGCGGCCTGTTGCAGGCGCTGGTATTTTTGCCACAACGATTCCTTGGACTCGGTGTGGGCCGGATCCACCGGAATGCAAGCCACAGGACACACCTGAACACACTGGGGTTCATCGAAATGCCCCACGCATTCGGTGCACTTGTTGGGATCGATTTCATAGATCAACTCACCCAGGTAAATGGCCTCATTGGGACATTCGGGCTCACACACATCGCAATTGATGCATTCATCGGTGATCATGAGTGCCATGCTGACTGCCCTGTCACGCTTGCAATATGGGGGCCTGCAAGGCTGCCGCCACGGTGGCGCTCACCATACCTGACACATCCCCACCCAACATGGAGATCTCGCGCACGAGCGTGCTGGAAATGCACTGCAGCTCGGCTTGCGGGAGCAAAAAAACGGTCTCAACCAGGGGGTTGAGTTTGCGGTTCATGGCCGCCATCTGCGCTTCATAATCGAAATCGGTCATGTTGCGGATGCCGCGCACCACCGCACTGGCGCGGTGTTCGCGGCAAAAATCCATGATCAGGCCCTCAAAGGGCAAGACCCGGATGCGCCCCATGCCGACAGTGGCCTGCTCGGCCATGGCCATGCGTTCCTTGAGCGTGAAACGTGTCTTTTTGTGGTGGGCCTTCGCCACCGCCAGGATCACTTCGTCAAACAAGGCGGCGCTTCGCCGCACCACATCCTCATGACCCAGTGTCAGCGGGTCAAAAGTACCGCTGTACACGGCGATTCGAGGGGCGGTGCTTGGCGAAAGTGAGGCATCAGAACTCATTCCCCAATTATGCGCGCGCTGCCTTCTCCAGGCTCAACCGGCGCCGATTGGCCGCAACAAGTGAAAGGCCACCATCCCGGCCTTGCCACAGCGGTGCACCTGCAAGCCGAAAGGGGCCAAGTCTGCATCGGTCCAGACCACTGGCGCTTCCAGATAGATCTCGCCGTCGGGGTGGATCGCTTCGCTTGCCGCTTCCAGGGCAGCGCTGAACAAAGTCGGGTTTCCATCGCCACCAAACGGCGGGTCGAGCAACACCAGGTCCCAGGCCTGACCACGCCGCTGGCGCAGCGCGCTGACGCCATCCCCCCGTTCGACCCGCACCGTGTCCGCTCGCAACTTGCTTGCCAGCCCCGCCAGCGAACGCACCAGGGCCGCATCCTGTTCAACCAGCACCACTTCCACTGCGCCCCGCGAGGCCGCCTCCAGGCCCAGCGCACCCGTCCCGGCGAAGACATCCAGGCACCGCAGTCCGGTCAAGTCCTGCCCCAACCAGTTGAACAGGGTTTCCCTGACCCGCCCCGGGGTGGGCCGCAAACCCTCGACCTGCGCCACCGGCAGGGGGGTTCGCTTCCATCGGCCACCGATGATGCGCACTTCCTGCGACGCACTGGCGGTTGGGCGGCGTGACATGACTCGCTTGTTCATGACCTGAGCTTACCAAGGCATCTCCGTGCGATCAGCGCCCGCAGCAGCCGAGCGACGCGCCACGTGAGAAGCACGGGCGATCAGCCGTGTTTGCCACCGACCACCACGGTAACCATGCGATCGGGCTGCAACACGCGCCGGAAGGTGCGCCGGATGTCGTCCAGGGACACCGCCTGCACATGGTCAACCCAGGTGTCCAGGTAATCCAGCGGCAACCCATGCCAAGCCATGTTGGCAACACTGCCCAGCAACTTTCGGTTGCTGTCGATGCGCAGCGCGAAGCTGTTGACCAGGTAGGCCTTGGCCGCAGCCAGCTCCGCTGCGGTCGGCCCGTGGGTCACGAAATCACGCACCACCTCCCGCGCCACACCAATGGCCTCGTCGGCCTGATCGGGCCGGGTGGTCAAGCCAATCTGAAACGCGCCCGCATGCAAGCCGGGGTTGAAATAGCTGTACACGCTGTAACTCAACCCGCGCTTCTCGCGCACTTCGGTCGTCAGCCTCGACACAAACCCGCCGCCACCCAGGATGTAGTTGCCCACAAAGGCGGCAAAGTGGTCGGGGTCGTCGCGCCTCATGCCCGGTTGCCCGATGAGAACCTGGGCCTGCGCGGCGTCAAAGGGCACGCGCCGCTCCACCGCCTGCGACAGCGGTTCGACTTGCGCGACGACAGGCAGCGGATCACAGGCATGGGACGACCACGCCGACATGAGAGACCCCACGATGCGGTCAGCCTGCGGGCGATCGACCGCTCCCACGAGAATGACCTGCGCCCGGCAGGCGCTCGCGTGGCGGCGATAAAAGGCCTGCATGTCCGCCACGCCAATGGCCTTCAGACTCTCTGCCGTGGATTCCCGACCATAAGGGTGATCTCCGTACACCGCCTGGGCAAAGGCCCGGCCCGCCTGCGTACCCGGCTGCGTTTCGGCTTCTTTCAATGACGCCACCATGCGCTCACGGTCGCGCTGCCAGACTGCCTCGGACCAGGCTGGCCCCGCCATCTGGCGGGTGGCCAGTGCCACGGCACCATCCAGCAAATCGGGTTGGGTCAAGGTGCGCAACGCCAGGGTAAAGCGGTCCGCACTCGCTTCAGCGCCAAACTGCGCCCCCAGATCCACCCAGGCCTCACTCAACTCGTTCTCATCCAACGCGGGCTGCCCTTCTGTGGCCAGCAAGCCGGCCGACAGCATGCTGGCTGTGGCGCTGGCCAGGCCCGCCTGGGCTGCTGGATCGCGCCGACTGCCACCGTCGAACTGAACCTGTACATCAAGCATGGGGATCACGGTGCTCTCGACCAGGTAGACCTGGGCGCCACTGGTGTGGGTCCAGTGCTGAATGGGCAACGCGGCCCACGCAGAGGCAGAAAACACCAGGCTGCCCAGCAGCAAGGCCCAGGCCAGGCGGCCTGCACCCATCCATCGCAACAAACGGTTCATGTGACTCATTCGGGTTGTGGTGCGCGCGGTCAGTGGCGCGTCAAGGCGGGGCGTTGCCCATCGGTTGGTGGCTCGGCGCGCCGGCTGGGATCGGGCACGAGGATGGCGGTGGTGAGGCTGTCCTCCTTGAACAGGCGCTGCGCCGCCGACTGCACCTGCGCAGCCGTGACCTTGTTGAGTTGAGCCAGCAACCGATCGCCCGCATCGGGACCCAGCCCCAGCGACCAATAGGTGCCCAGGGCCTGGGCCTGGTTGAACACCGAGTCGCGCTTGTAGACCTCCCCGGCGATCCACTGGGTTTTCACCCGTTTGAGTTCCGCCTCGTTCACACCTTCCTGCGCCACGCGCGCCAACTGCCCCTTCAAAGCCTTGACCACGTCTTCGCTGTCCACCCCTGGCGCGGGCACCGCCGACAGAAAGAACAACTGGGGTCCTCGCCCCATCAGGCCATAAGAGGCTCCTGCGCTGTCGGCCAGGCGCGGCTGCTTGCCGCCCTGGCCCTGTATCAGGGCACGCTCCAGCCGAGCGCCACCGTAGCCATCCAGAATGGCCGCCAACACGGTCAGCGCCAGGGCATCCTGGCTCGCCGCGTCTTTGGCCAGCGGGTCGCTCAGTTTGGGCACCTGATAGGCCAGCGCCACCAGGGCCTGCTCAGTGGCCGCATGAAACGCCATGCGACGGGGTCCTTGCTGCTCGGGCTCTTCGCGCGGCTTGCGCGTGGGCACCGGCCGGGCCGGAATGGCACCATAGATCCGCTCGGCCATTTCACGCACCTGGCCCACGTCGACATCGCCTGCCACCACCACCGCCGCGTTGGCAGGGACATACCAACGCTGGAAGAAGTCGCGGGCGTCGTCCGGGGTCATGGCCTCCAGATCGCTCATCCAACCCACCACGGGTCGCCGGTAAGGGCTGGCCTGGAACACCATGGCGTTCATCGATTCGAACATGCGTGCCCGAGGCGACTCTTCGGTGCGCTGACGCCGCTCCTCCTTGATCACCGCGATCTCGCGCAAGAACTCGCCGTCCGACCACTGGTTGTTGGCAAAACGGTCTGCCTCCAGTCGCATCATGTCCTCGAGCTTGTCGCTGGGAATCTGCTGGTGGTAGACCGTGACATCCCGCGTGGTGAAGGCGTTCTCTCGCCCACCCAAGGCCGCCACCTTGCGGGAGAATTCCCCCGGCTTGACGCTGGGCGTGCCCTTGAACATCATGTGTTCCAAAGCATGGGCAACGCCGGTGGTCCCATCGACCTCATCCATGGCCCCCACGCGCACCCACAGCATCAGCGCCGCCGTCGGAGCGCGATGATCAGGTTGCACGATCAACGTCATGCCGTTGGACAAAACAAACCGATGTGCAGCGGGGCCGGCCGCGGCCAACGCAGGCAGGGCACCCGAACCGCCCCACAACACCAGCACACACATCCAGACATTACGAACCCAAAGGGGCATTCCACGTTTCATAGAATGAGAAGATACAAGAGATTCCAAAATGTTCTCGTTCTTCAAAAAAAAGTCGCCTCCAGCACCCGCGCCCTCCCCGCTGACACCCGACAGCCAGGATGCAAACACGTCGCCCGAGCCCACTTCGGGTACGAATGCCACGCCAGCAGTAGAGCCAGCCAAGGAAAGTGGCGGGATCTTCTCCTTCTTTCGCAAGAAGCCTGCAGACAACGCCATTGACAAGCCTGCTGAGGCGCCCGAGAAAAGCCAACCTGCACCCGCGGTTTCCCCACCCGCGGCAATCCCGGCCACGCCTGCGCCCACCGCAGGGGCGCCGCCACAGCGACTCCGGCGCCGGTGGTTCCCACAGCAGTCAACGCCATGGACGTGCCCGTTGACAAGCCGGTGGCGCCCAGCGAAGCCCGCAAGGGCTGGCTGGACCGGCTCAAGGCAGGGCTGCGCCGCACGGGCGCAGGCATTGCCACCGTTTTCACAGGGACACAGATCGACGACGCGCTTTACGAGGAGTTGGAGGCGGCGTTGCTGATGGCCGACACCGGCGTCAAAGCCACCGAGCACCTGCTGAGCGACCTGAAGAAGCGTGTGAAAGAGGCCAAGGCCACCGACCCGGCGGCCGTGAAGGGCCTGCTGGCGGAGTCGATCGTGGCCCTGCTCGAACCCTTGCAGAAAACGCTGGTCATTGGGGAGTACAAGCCCACGGTGATCATGGTGGCGGGTGTCAACGGGGCGGGCAAGACCACCTCGATCGGCAAGCTGACACGCCATCTGGCCAACGAAGGCGCATCGGTGCTGCTGGCTGCAGCCGATACCTTCCGAGCCGCCGCCCGCGAGCAGTTGGCAGTCTGGGCCGACCGCAACACCGTGGAAATCGTGACGCAGGAGGGTGGCGACCCTGCTGCGGTGAGTTTCGATGCCGTCACAGCCGGACGGGCGCGCGGGCGCGATGTGGTTTTGGTGGACACCGCCGGGCGCCTGCCCACGCAGCTGCACCTGATGGAAGAGCTCAAGAAAATCAAGCGCGTGGTTCAAAAGGCCGATCCCACCGGGCCACACGAAGTGCTGCTGGTGATCGATGGCAACACAGGACAAAACGCACTGGCTCAGGTCAAGGCTTTTGACGACACGCTGGGCCTGACGGGACTGGTGATCACCAAGCTGGACGGCACCGCCAAAGGCGGCGTGATTTGCGCCATCGCTCGGGAGAAGCCGGTGCCGATCTATTTCATCGGCGTGGGAGAAAAGCTGGAAGACCTGGAAACCTTCAACGCGCGGGAGTTCGCCCAGGCACTGCTTGCCTGACCGGATGCGCAACCGTGGCGTGGCGCGCCAGCGGCACAAGGCGGGCCACCTAGCCCGACTGGCTCTTCGCCGCAGGCGCGATCACTGGTCCTCGCCGCCGTAGTTGCGCCATTGGCGCATGGCGTTGCGCATGGTCAGCATCTGCCGCTCGAACCGCGGGCAGGCCTTGCACATCGCCATGTGCATGCGCAAGGCCGCCGCATCAAGCGGCCCCAGCTGACGGTCTTCGCGCGCGACCACCAAGGCGGTCACCTCTTTGCAGGTGCGCATCAGCGGGACTTTTCTGAGCAGGGGGTTCATGGGCTGTCAAACCAGTTGAGTTCGAGGCAGGCGCGCAAACGCAAGCGGGCACGGTGAAGCTGAACGTAGAGATTGGTCGGGGTCAGGCCAAGTTCCTTACAGATGTCTTCGCTGGACATCTCCAACCACTCCCGCATCAGAAACAGCCGCCCTTGCACTGCAGGGAGTCTTTCAGCACACGCGTCAAGCACAGCCATGAACTGACGGCTCTTCAGGTCTTGTTCGGGATTGCCCCATTCATTCGGTAGCTGGGCAAAGTGGCCATCGGCTTGAAAAGCCAGATAGTCCATCGGATCTGCCTCGCTGTCGTCATCGCCGCTGACCTGCATCACCACTTCCCGCCGCCGCTGGCGCATGGAATCAATGATCTTGTGTTTGAGAATGCCCACCAACCAGGTCTTGAGCTGGGAGCGCGCCTGAAAGGCCTGCGGCTTGACCAGCGCAGCCAGCAACGTTTCGGAGACAGCGTCTTCGGCCCAGGCATCGTTGCGCAGCTGGAGGCGGGCAAAGCGCATCAGGTAGTCGCGCAGGGCAACCAGTTGCTGTTCAAAGTCGGTGCGTGCGGTCATATCCAGGGAAGAGGACTCAAGAAGACAAGTGTAAGGAAGGTTGTGCCCGCTCGAACAAACCAGGTAAATCCACCGTCCGGAGTCTCTTCATGCCATCCCGATACAGAACCAGCCGCCGGCGCTTGCTCGCCTGTTTGTCCATGCTTGCGCCAGCGGCACTCGCGGCCCAGTCTTTGCCTCCGCCAAACACCGCACCAGCCGAGTTGACAGGCCTCACGCCCGATGGGCAAACCATCAAACTCAGTGCGTTGCGTGAACGCGTGGTGATGGTCTTCTACTGGTCAACAGAATGCGCTGTGTGCCTGAACAAGATGTCCGAACTGCGCGCCAATGTCGCCGGTTGGCGAGGCGAAGCATTCACGCTGCTGGGTGTCAATTTGGACGAAAACCTGGACTCCTTCACCCATTACGAAAAGCTGCTTGAACCGCTGGTGTCAACCGAACTCCGTTTTCCATCGGTTTGGGGCCGCGACCCGGCGTATCGGGACAACCTGGGCGGCGTCACCCATTTGCCCACCACCATTCTTTTGGACAAGCAAGGCCAGGTGGTCGAGCGATACCCAGGGCGCATACCGCCTGCTGCCTGGAATCGCATCGCCGATCTTTTGTAATTTTTTCGCACAGCCTGTAAGAACCACGGAGCCCAAAAGACTCATCAGCAACCGAAGCCCACCGCAGCTCACCCTTCGAAAGGCCCGGTTGACCACACCTCATCTTTTACCTGGAGAAACCCAATGTCCAACCGCACCCTGATCACCACCGCTGCCGCCTCACTGATGTCCCTTGCCATGTTGTCGGTGCCCGTGGCTTCGCAAGCCGCAGGCAAAGAAAAATGCTACGGCATCGCCAAAGCCGGTCAGAACGACTGCGCCAACCTGAGCGGCTCACACTCCTGCGCGGGCCAGTCCAAGGTCGACAACGGCAAGGACGAGTGGAAATATGTGGCCGAAGGCACTTGCAAAACCATGAACGGCATGACCATGGAAGAGGCCAAGGCCGGCATGATGAAGAAGGACGACATGATGAAAAAAGACGAGATGATGAAGAAGAGCTGATCGACGGATCGCTCATGTCAAACGCGCCCCGCCTTCCCGAGAGAAGCTCGAGCAACCGAACAAACGGATGGTCGGGCGGGACGCCTTACAAGCCATGAACACCCCCCCATCCACCCGCGAAACGCCAATGGGCATTGGCTGGCGACATCCGCACTACGCCGAGCTGATGGAGACCCTCCCCGACCTGGACTTCATTGAAGTCCACTCGGAGAACTTCTTTGCCCAAGGCGGCGCGGCCCTCTCGGTGCTTTGCCAAGGCCGCGAACGCTATCCAGTCAGCCTTCACGGTGTGGGACTCTCGCTGGGCTCCGCCATCGGTGTCGACCCCTGGCATCTCGACCAGCTCGCGCAGTTGGTGAAACTGATCGATCCGGTGCGGGTCAGCGACCATGCTTCTTTTGCGCGGGGCCCATTGGCAACGCAAACGGTGCACGCGGCCGATTTGCTCCCGGTGCCAATGACCGAAGACGCCTTGGCCGTCATGTGCCGCAATGTCCAGCAGGTGCAGGACCGGTTGCAGCGGCCCATCGCCGTGGAAAACCTGTCGGCCTACGTGCAATGGCGCGATGCCGAGATGGACGAACCCAGCTTTCTCAACCAACTGGCCCGCCGCACCGGCTGCCAGTTGCTGATCGATGTGAACAACATTTTCGTCAACGCTCAGAATGCAGAGCTGCGCGGCGAACTTCGGGCGCCCATGCAGGAATGCCGTCGCTGGCTGGACGCCATCGATGCCCGCCATGTGGCGGAGCTGCATCTGGCCGGCCACACCCATCTTGGCGATCTGGTCGTTGACGACCATGGCAGCCGGGTGGGAGACAGCGTTTGGGCCCTGTACGCACACGCGCTTGCACGCCTGGGGCCGGTGCCCACGCTGATCGAATGGGACACCGATGTGCCCACGCTCGCCGTGCTTTTGGAAGAAGCCCATCGCGCACGCACGCTGGCTGCAACAACGCTGGCGCCGATTCTGGTCGAACCGGCGGTGAACCCATGAGCGAGACATCCACCGACCGTTTGATGGCGCAACAACAGGCCATGCTGCATGCCTTGCTGGCACCGGGCGGCTTGGCCGCAAACAAGGCAGGCGCCAACGCGGTGCACCCGTATCTGAACCCCGATGAAGCCGCCACAGCGCGGGGCCTGCTGGCCTACCGCACCAATGGCCATGCCCTGGCCGAACGCAGCTTGCGCGCCGCTTATCCGGTGATCGAAATGATGCTGGGTGCGCGTAGCTTTGAGGCGCTGGCCAAAGACCTGTGGCACCGGCATCCACCTGAGCGGGGCGATCTGGCCTGGTGGGGCGAAGCACTGCCTGAATTTCTCACCGACAGCGCCTCGCTCTCAGACACCCCCTATCTGAGCGACGTGGCCCGATGCGAATGGGCGTTGCACCGCGCGGCAACCGCCGCAGACGTCGCCCCCGACCCCGCCAGCTTTGCCCGACTCACCCAGGAAGACCCGGCCACCCTCAGCCTTGTGCTGGCGCCAGGCGCCACCGTGGTCGACAGCCGTTATCCGGTGGCCAGCCTGGTGTTGGCCCACCGGGGTGGCACCCCCTCACTTCAAGAGGTCTCCCAGCGCCTGGCCCTGGGTGAGAGCGAGTCGGCCGTGGTCTGGCGGTGCGGCATGAAACCCGAGGTCGCACCGTGTTCGGATCCGGCGGGGGCGCTGCTGAACAGCTTGCTGCGCGGCGACGATCTGAACCAGGCGCTTGACCGCGCGCTGGGCATCGCTTCATCGGCGACCTCACCCTTCGATTTCTCAGCCTGGCTCACCCGCGCCGTCGAGACCCACCTGGTGTTGGGTGTCGCGGGAGTGCAAGGCAAACCCGCCAACCCCATGTCCCTCCATCAAGGATCCCCACCATGAACCCACCCACCCTGCTCTACCGCGGTCAAGCGCTTTGGCTACTGGCCACCCGTCTGCTTGACACCCTGCGTTCGCCCGCGGCCCTCGCGGCTCGGCTCTACCTCGCCCAGGTTTTCTTCCTCTCAGGGCTGACCAAGATTCGCGACTGGGACATCACGCTGCTGCTGTTCACCGAGGAGTACCAGGTGCCGCTTCTGCCTCCCGAACTGGCGGCCGTCATGGGCACAGCAGGCGAACTGGTGCTGCCGGTGCTGCTGGTACTGGGGCTGACCGGGCGCTTTGCGGCGCTGGGTCTGAGTGTGGTCAACTTCGTGGCCGTGCTCAGCCTTTCAGAAATCGCACCTGCGGCCCTGCAGCAACACGTCACCTGGGGTGTCTTGCTGGGCACCCTGGTTTTGTACGGCCTGGGCAAGTGGACAATCGACCACCTGTGGATTCGACCCCTGGTCGCGCGCCGCCTGCAGAACACTTGAGACTTTCAACCGGAGACCCATCTTGACAATGCCCTCCCTCTCCCGACGCCTGCTCCTGCAAGGCGCTGCCTGCGCAGGTGCCTCGCCCCTGAGTGCCTGGGCGCAAGCCGCCACAGCCACTTCCTGGGAGAAAACCGTGGAAGCCGCGCGGGGCCAGACCGTGTACTTCAATGCGTGGGCGGGCAGCGAACGCACCAACGCCTACTTGCAGTGGGTGGCGAGTGAGGTGCGGACGGCCCACGGCGTCCAGCTCGAACATGTGAAGATCACCGACACCGCCGATGTGGTCAAACGGGTTCGCGCCGAAAAGGCCGCTGGCCGTGACGAGGGCACGGTGGACCTGGTCTGGATCAATGGCGAGAACTTTGCGGCCATGAAGCGCGAAGACCTGCTGATGCCAAAGTGGGTCGACAACCTGCCGAATTTTCGGTACGTCGACACAGTGGGAAAGCCCACCACGCTGAACGATTTTTCCGTGCCCACCGACGGCATGGAAGCGCCCTGGGGCATGGCGCAGTTCACCCTCTTTGCCGACGGCAAGCGCCTGCCAAAACCGCCCCAGAGCATGGCCGAACTGTTGGCGCTGGCCCGCAGCCAACCCGGGCGGATCACCTACCCGCGCCTGCCCGACTTCACCGGCACCACCTTTGTCAAACAGGCGCTGATCGAACACGTGGCCGACGTCTCGGTGCTCGCCCAGGCGCCGGTGGCGGCCGACTTCGCCCGCCACACAGCGAGCCTGTGGGCATTTCTCGATGCGTTGCATCCCCATCTGTGGCGCGGCGGCAAGCAGTTCCCACAAAACCCGGCGGCCATCCGGCAAATGATGGCTGACGGCGAGTTGCTGTTGGCCCTGACCTTCAATCCCAACGAACCGGCCAACGAGATGGCGGCCAAGCGCCTGCCCGCTTCCACTGTGGCCTGGCAGTTCAGCAAAGGCACGATCGGCAACACCCATTTCGTGGCCATTCCCTACAACGCACGCGCCAAAGCGGGCGCGCAGGTGGTCGCGAACTTCCTGCTGTCGGCCCAGGCCCAGGCCCGCAAGGCCGACATCACACAATGGGGCGACCCCACCGTGCTCGACCTGAACCGGCTGCCGCCCGCCGAGCGGGCGCGCTTTCCCTCCAAGCCGCTGCCTGGGCAAGTGGCGCAAAGCGCCCCCACGCTGCCCGAGCCGCACGCGGGCTGGGTGGAACCACTGGAAAAGGAATGGACGCGCCGCTACGCCTGAAGCCCGCCTGATGAACCCACCGGACGCAACCCAGCCTTGACCCAGCAGCCGTGAGCAAGCCGCGCAAGCCCGTCGCCGCGCTCTTGATGCTGGTCGTTGGTGGGCCGCTTGCCGCCGTGGCTCTGTTGTCTGTCGGCGCGCTGCTCGATGCGAGTGCCTGGCTGGATCTGTGGCGCGAACCCCAGTGGCTGGTGGCGCTGGGACTGTCGGTTTGGACCGGCGTGGCCTCCACCACCCTGGCGTGGTGGATCAGCGCTGCGCTGCTGGCCCAGGGCTTTGTGCGCCACCGCCTGTCCGCGCTGTTGCGCGGTGTGCCGGCGATGCTGGCGACACCCCATGCCGCGTTCGCCATCGGCCTGGCCTTCCTGATCGCGCCCAGCGGCTGGGTGTTGCGCGCACTCTCACCCTGGCTCACCGGCTTCGAATGGCCCCCCGCCTGGCCCACCACGCAAGATCCCTGGGGCCTCGGTCTGATCCTGGCGCTCACCGCCAAGGAAGTCCCCTTTCTGCTCTGGACCGCGGCCACGCAATTGCAGCGCGATGACGTGCGGCAACGCTGGCGCGCCGAGCACACCCTGGCTCAAACGCTGGGCTACAGCCCCGCGCGCGCATGGTGGCTGGTGGTCTGGCCCCAACTTGGCGTGCGCCTGTTCTGGCCATTGCTGGCCGTGCTGGCCTACGGGCTCACGGTGGTCGACATGGCCCTGGTCATCGGACCGGCCACGCCGCCCACGCTGGCGGTGTTGAGCTGGCAATGGCTGCAAGACGCCGATCTGGCCACCAATGCGCGTGGCGCAACAGCCGGTGGCGCACTCGCGCTGACGGTGCTGCTGGCGGCGTGGGGTTGGCACGGACTGCAGCGCTTTCAGGCCCGGCGTTGGCGCCGCGGCTCGGGCCTGCGCGGTCGTGCGCCTGAGCAACTGAACACCCATTTGCGCGCCCTGCCTGGCCTGTGGCTGCTGGGCGGTCTGTATGCGGCCGTGTTGCTCGCGTTGGCGGTGGGCAGTCTGGCGGGGGTGTGGCCCTTTCCAGCGCTGTGGCCCGACACGCTGACCGGCCAGGCCTGGGCCAGCGTCTGGCACAGCCGCCACACGGTGGGCACCACGCTGGCGCTGGCTTTGGCATCCAGCGCCATCGCGTTGCTGTGGAGCGTGGCTTGGCTGGAGTTCAGTCCCCGCCGCTGGGACCTGGCGCTTCGGCCCTTGCTTTACCTGCCGCTGGTGCTGCCCGCCGTGTTGTGGGTGGTGGGCTTGTACCGCCTGACCCTGCACGCCCACCTGGAAGGTCAATGGGCCGGGTTGTTGCTGGCCCACACCGCCATGGTCCTGCCCTATGTGCTGCTCGCGCTGTCGCCCGCCTACCTGGGCTTTGATCCGCGCGCGGCTCAGCTCAGCGAAAGCCTGGGCCATGGACAGTGGGCGTTTCTGCTGCGTGTGAAATGGCCGCTGCTTCGCCGTTCCCTGGCCGCCAGCGCCGCCGTGGGATTCGCCGTGAGCGTCACCCAATACCTGCCCACGCTGTATATCGGTGCCGGGCGCTTCGCCACCGTCACCACCGAGGCCGTGACCCTGGCTTCCGGCGCACAACGCTCCCTCACCAGCGCCTATGCGGGCCTGCAATTCGCCCTGCCGGTGCTGGCGTTTGCCCTGGCCGCCTGGGTGGGTCGCCCGCGCCGCTTTAAAGTAGCCACCCCATGACGCTTTCTGTCCGCATCGACCAACTCGCCAGCGCCCAGGGCACGCTCCTGCGCGGGCTGCGCTTCGAGGTGGCGCCCGGCCAGATTCTGACCCTCATGGGGGCCAGCGGCAGTGGCAAGAGTTCGGTGCTCGCCGCCATTGCCGGCATGCTGCACAGCGTCGCCGAAGGGGCGCAGGCATTGCGCTTCGACGGCACGATCAACCTGGATGGCACCAACCTGACCCACGAACCCACCGCCCGTCGCGGCATCGGGCTGCTGTTTCAGGACCCGCTGCTGTTTGCGCACATGACCGTGGCGGAGAACCTGCTGTTTGCCGCGCCGCCTGGGCCGCGAGAGCAACGGCTGGCAATGGTTGAGCAGGCCCTGCATGACGCCGAGCTCGCCGACTATGGCCCACGCGACCCCGCCACCCTCTCGGGCGGCCAGCGCGCGCGCGTGGCCCTGATGCGCGCCTTGCTGGCCCGCCCGCGCGCCCTGTTGCTTGACGAGCCCTTTTCCAAACTCGACGCGGCTTTGCGCGACCAGTTCCGCGCCTTCGTCTTTGACCACATCCGGGCCCAGAACATTCCCGCGGTGCTGGTCACCCACGACGCGGCCGACATCGCCGACACCGCTTGCGTCATCGAACTGCAGCATGCTTGACCGCGCCATCCAGTCCGCCATCAAACCCACCCTGGCCCGAGCCGCGCGGGTGCTGGTGCGCGCAGGCGTCGGGGCCGACGCGCTGACCATCGCGGGCTTTGTGATCGGCATGGGGGCCGCCGTGGCGATTGCCATGGAGGCCTACCTGCCCGGACTGGCCATGCTGCTCCTCTCGCGCGCGCTCGATGGCCTGGACGGCGCGGTGGCGCGGGAGACCACCCCCACCGACCGCGGTGGTTTTCTCGACATCACCCTGGACTTCCTCTTCTACGCCAGCATCCCGCTGGCCTTTGCCGTGGCCCATCCGGGGCAAAACGCGCTGCCCGCAGCGGTCTTGCTCGCCGCCTTCATCGGGACCGCGAGCAGCTTCCTCGCCTTTGCCGTGGTGGCCGAGAAACAGCGCCTCACCTCGCTGGCTTTTCCCGACAAGAGCTTCTACTTTCTGGGCGGCCTGACGGAAGCCACCGAGACCCTCGTGGCGCTGGTGGCCATGTGCCTGTGGCCCTCGGCTTTTCCGCACATTGCCTACGGATTCGCTGTGTTGTGCGCCATCACCATCGCCATGCGCATCGGGTGGGGCTGGCAGAAGCTGGGGCGCTAGGCGCTATTTGACGCCACGCGTCAACCAGCCAAACCGCCCCACCAACACGACCGCAGCCACCGACAGCCCACCCACCAGGCCCATCCACAGGCCCGCGGGCCCCAAGGGGCCAAATACACCCAGAACAAGGCTCAGGCCCATGCCAACGACCCAGTAACCAAACACGGTCACCAGCATGGGGATCTTGGTGTCCTTGTAGCCGCGCAAGACGCCCATCGCACCGACCTGCATGCCGTCAACGACCTGAAACACCGCTGCGTACACCAGGAACTGCGCCGCGAGCGCCACGACGGTCTGGTTGGGCGTATAGAGGCCCGCGATCTGCTTCCCCAGGGTGGCAAGCACCATGGCCGAGGCCACCATGAACGCGGTGCACAAGGCAATGCCCAGACGGCCTCGGTAGCGCGCCTCCAATCGATCTCCCCCGCCCAGTGCCTGTCCCACGCGCACCGTGAGCGCAATCGAGACACCCAGCGGGATCATGAAGGTGAGCGAAGAAACGTTGAGCGCAATCTGGTGCCCCGCGACGGTGTCCACGCCAAAGCGGCCCATGAGCAAAGCCGTGGCGGTGAACATGCCCGACTCCATGGCCAGCCCTACCGCAATGGGGATGCCCAGGCGCACGATGCTGGCAATGTGGGCCCAGTCAGGCCGTGTCATGCCCTGACGCAAGGCGTAGCTGGCGTAGCGGCGGGCATTGAGCGTGTAGGCGTAGAGGGCGAAGCACCCCAGGGACTGCGCCACGCCGGTCGACAGCGCGGCGCCGGCAGCGCCCATGGCAGGCGCTCCAAATTTCCCGAACATGAAGGTGTAGTTGCCCAGGATGTTGACGGGCAGCATCAGGAGCTGCGTCCAGAACATGGGCATGGTGTGGCCCATGGACTCGTTGAAGAACCGTGGCACCAGGTACAGGCAGGTGAGGGGCAGGCTCCAGACCACCCATCGCAGGTAGCGGTGGGTCTCGTCCACAATCTCAGGGGCAATGCCCAGATGGGGCATCAGCAAGCCCATGAGCCCGAGCAAGGCCATGAGAAAAAGAGAAAGCACCATCGCCAGCCAGATGCCCTGGCGCAGCTCCTCCCGGATCAACGGGTGGTTCCTGGCCCCGACATGGTGAGAAATGATGGGCGTGAGCGCCAACATCACGCCCAGGCCCACGATCACCACAAAGAACCACATGGCCGAGCCGAGCGAGACCGCCGCCAGCGTGAGGGCGCTCACCTGCCCGGCCATCACCGTATCGGCCACGCCCATGCCCATCTGCAGCAACTGGGCAGAGGTGATGGGCAACGCAATGGCAATGATGGTGCGCAGCTCCTGGCGCGCCTTGGCGATGGATGAACTCACGGGAATCGGAGAAAAAGCGCTGAGTCAACAGCAGTGAAGAAAAGGCCTGTCGTGGCTCGGGCTGAACGCCCGACGACACCTGCGAGAACCCCTTCCTCCGAAAGAGCGGAAGAGGCGTGCGCAGGGCAAAGCCATGGAGTGTGCCAGCAAGCGCGTGCGGCAGCGCCCGCGCCGTGGCGATAGGCCTGCGCCGCCACGGGGGCATTCACATGCGGCGCACCCCGAGGCGCCGAAGCACCGACTTCTCCAGTTCGATGACCACAAACTTGACCGTGGCCAGCGCCACGATCCAGGCCCACGATGCCAGATCCAGCGCCGCCGAGCCGAAGAGTTGCTGCATTGGCGCAGCGTAGGTAAACGCTACCTGCAACACCAGGGTGATGGCCACCGCCGCAAGCGCCACCCGGTTGCCGGCAAAGGCACCCAGCCGCAATGCACTGCCGGTGAACTGGCGGACATTGAAGAGGTAAAACACCTCGCTCAACACCAGCATGTTGACCACCGCCGTGCGCGCCACCTCCAGCGAGCTGCCCCGACCCAGCTCCCACTGGTACACCCAGAAACAGGCGCCCACCATCAACGCGCTGACATACACGATGCGCAGGAGCAACAGCGGCGTGATCAGCGGCTCGCGCGGGGGCGCGGCGGGCGCTGCATGAGCCCGGGCTCCTCGGGCTCAAACGCCAGGGCGATGTCCAGCGTGACGCTGGTGACCATGTTGACCCAGAGAATCTGGCCCGCGGTGAGTGGCATCGCCAGCCCCGCAAAGATGGCCAACAGAATGAGGCCCGCCTCGCCCCCGTTGGTGGGGATGATGTAGAGCAGCGACTTCTTGATGTTGTCAAACACCCGGCGCCCTTCGCGCACCGCGCTGACGATGGCGGCAAAGTTGTCGTCGGTGAGCACCACGTCGGCCGCCTGCCGCGCCGCATCGGTTCCCCGCAGCCCCATGGCCACGCCGATGTCGGCGGCCTTGAGCGCGGGGGCATCGTTCACCCCGTCGCCCGTCATCGCCACCAGTTCCCCCCGCCCCTGAAGGCTCGCCACCAACCGCAATTTGTGCTCCGGGCTGGCCCGGGCAACGACGTCGGTTTGTTCCAGTCGCGAAGCCAGCGCCGCGTCGTCCAGCGCATCGATCTCGGTCCCGGTGAGCGGCTGGCCACTGCTGAGGCCAATACCAGCGCCAATGGCCGCGGCCGTGGCCGCGTGGTCGCCGGTGATCATCACCACCCGCACGCCCGCGCGTCGACAATCGGCCACCGCACCCACCGCTTCCGGGCGAGGCGGGTCCATCAACCCCACCAAACCCAACAGGGTGAAGCGGGGCCCGATATCGGCCAGGGTCAGCTGCTCGGTGCCCTCGGGCATCTCGCACGCCGCCAGTGCCAACACCCTTTGTCCGCCCTGAGCGGCGGCCTCCACCCGCTCCTGCCAGGCAGCCTGGTCCAGCGCCTGCCCGCCAACTTCACGGGTGCACAGCGACCACACCCGCTCCGGCGCCCCCTTCAGAAAAGTGCGCACGCGCCCATCGGCATGGCGGTGCAGGGTCGCCATGTAGCGACGTTCGGATTCAAACGGAATCGCGTCGATGCGCGGGGCCTGGTCCAGCAACTGCGCCGGGTCCAGTCCTGCCTTCAAGGCCAGCGCAAGCAAAGCCCCTTCGGTGGGGTCGCCCACCACGGTCCAGCCGGCCGCCGGGTCGTGGTGCAACTGTGCATCGTTGCACAGGCAGGCGCATTCGGCCAGGCTGAGCAAGGCCGGACGGGCGGCAGGGTCGATGGACTGGCCCGTGGCTTTGAAAGCACCGTCGGGCGCGTAACCCACGCCCTCCACCTGCAGCGCCTCATCCGCCAGGTACACGCCCACCGCGCTCATCTCATTGCGCGTGAGCGTGCCTGTCTTGTCGGTGCAGATCACCCCCACCGAGCCCAGCGTCTCCACCGCGGGCAGGCGGCGCACGATGGCGCGCCGGTTCGCCATGGCCGCCGTGCCGATGGCCAGCGCGATGGTGACAATGGCAGGCAAGCCCTCGGGAATGGCCGCCACCGCCAGGCCCACCACCGCCAGAAACATTTCCAGCATGGGCCGCGCACCAACTTCCAGGCCATACCAGAAGGCCAGCGCACTCACCACCAGAATCACCAGCGTGATCTGGCGTGCAAACTGATCGAGGCGGCGCGCGAGCGGGGTGGCGAGTTGGCCCACCGCCGAAACCAGGTGGCCGATGCGGCCCAGCTCCGTGCCTTGCCCGGTGGCCACCACCGTGCCCATGGCCTGCCCCTGGGTCACCACCGTCCCTGCGTAGGCCATGCCGACCCGATCACCCAGCGCCACGGCTTCGGCCACCGCATCCGTGGCCTTTTCCACCGGCACAGATTCCCCCGTCAGCGCGGCCTCATCGATGCGCAGGTTTCTCGTTTGCCACAAACGCAGGTCGGCCGGCACGCGCGCGCCCGACTCCAGCCAGACGACATCGCCCACCACCAGCGCCGCCGCCGGCAAATCCTGGCGCCGGCCTTCGCGCCACGCCGTGGCCTGGCTGGCCAGCATCGCGCTGACCGCATCCAGCGCGCGCTCGGCCTTGCCTTCCTGGACAAACCCGATCACGGCATTGATGAGAACCACCCCCAGAATGACCACGGTGTCGAGCACGTCGCCCAGCCACCAGGTCGTGGCCGCCGAGACCAGCAGCACATAAATCAACAGATTGTTGAACTGTCCCAAGAAACGGCGCATCGCACCGGGGCGCCTTGCAGAAGGCAGTTCGTTGGGTCCGCGCTCCGCCAACCGCCGCTCGGCTTCAAGCCGGGAAAGTCCCTCGGGAGAACTGCCCAGCGCTTCGTGCACCGCGTTGGCAGGCATGGCGTGCCACGGCGCAGCGGGTTTAGCGGGGGGCGGAGCATCAGGCTTCATGATCCCACCATAACGCCAGGCAGTGCCAAGCTGCCACCGACTGGATCAAGAAATCAGCGAGTCACCGCAGGCTTTTGCTGCCCGGAGGTTTGCGCCTGCAGCGTCTGCCAGCGCATCCAGTCCGCGGGCATGTCCACATCCCACAAGGCGGCAACTCAACCCATCGTGCATAGATCTGGCTCAGGCGCTCACGCGTTTGCGCCATGGTGCGCGGCGTGCTCCAGTCCACGCGCTCAAACACCTGCGGCATGGCACGCCGCATGCCGACCAAGACGTAGCCGCCGTCTTCGGCAGGAATGAACACCGCATCGTTGTCGATGAGCGCATCGGCCGCCGCCTGGAAATGGGCGGGCGTGAGCACCGGACAGTCGGTGCCCACAATGATCAGGGGTGGCGCGCCCGACTGGGAAAAGTGATCGACGGTGACCGCCGACATCCGCCGCCCGAGATCGCCTTGCACCTGGGCCACACACGGCACACCGCAACGCTCGGACAAAAGCGAGAACAGGCGGTGGTAGACCCCCACGTCGTACTGCAGGGCCACTGGCCCGATGCTGGCCCGACGCGCCGTGTCCAGGGTGCGCAAGATGAAACCGCGCTGCGCCCGGGCCGCACCCGCCGGCCCCAGAAGACCGCTCAGGCGCGTCTTGGCCACACCCGCCACCGGCGCCTTGGCCATGATGGCAACCGCCGCCGCCGCGCGGGGGGAATAGCCATACCGCGTGGCCAGCTTCTGCGCCGGCACCCCGCGCGCGTAGGCGCTGCGCAGGCGCCACATCAGCCACACCGTCTGCCAGAAACCCTGCTCGTCCCAGCGACGCCCGGAGGTGGTCACCCGCTGGCGCAGGCAAACCGGGCGCGCCAGCTTGCGCAAGCGCGCGCTCAACTCGATATCTTCCATCAAAGCCTGGCTGGGGAAGCCCCCCACCGACTGAAAAACGCGTCGGCGCACAAACATCGCCTGGTCCCCCGTGGCGATGCCGGTGCTGCACGAGCGCCAGTTCATCATCGACGCCACCACAGACAGCAAAGGGTGGCGCCCTGCAATGCGCACATTGAACCGCCCCCAGACCGCCCCACGCGCCATGCCCAAGCGAATCGCCTCATCGGCCCGGAGTGGCAATCGGGTATCGGCATGTAGAAACAGCAACACATCCGCCGCACGCGCCAGCGGGTGGCAGGCCCCCGCGTTCAGTTGGGCGGCGCGCCCGCGCGGCGCGCTCACCACCGCATCGGCACGGTCTTGCGCCGCCGCCACCGAGCCGTCTTCGCTGCCCCCATCGACCACGATCACCACCACACCGCGAGCGCGCAAGGCTTCCAGCGCGGTCAAGCAATCCGCCAGAAGGGGCGCCTCATTCAACACAGGAATCACCACCGCCAGTTTCATGGGGCCATCACCCTCTCCAATGCATCAAATCCTTGCAACACCTGCATCACCACCGGCAGGCTGAGGTAGTGGTCCACACGCTCGCGCACATGCGCCACCAACTCGGCCTCGCTGCGTCCGGCCGACCAGTCTTCACCGTCCGCCGAGGCTCGCACCTGCGCGCGCGACAACACCCGCCATTTGGCACACCAGGTCATCGACCACAGCCACATCGCTTTGCGCAACGGCATGTGCCAGCGAGCGGCGTCTCCCGCCGCTGAGCCCATGCGCCGGTGCCAGGCGGCGTAAGCCGCCGCCACATCGCCCTCGCTCAACACCGCTTGCGCGTCCCGATCCCAAGTGGTGGAGGTGTAGAGGGTGGCGTGGGCCAGGTCCAGGCCCGGGTAGCTGTAACGACATTTTTCCAGATCCACGAGCACGGCCGATCCATCCGGGCGCACGATGAAGTTGCCCGGGTGGCCGTCGAAGGCGATCAGGTGGCGTTGGGGCCGGGTCGGCTGCGCGCACAACCGGCTCAAGCGGCCGAGCTCCTCCTCGATCACCATGGCCACCGCCGGGTCCACGCCCGACAAAGGCAGGTGGGTGGCCTGCGCAGTGATGTCGGCGAACAGAGCGCCCAGCGGATCGCCATCGTTGAGCAGCGGCGCGCGCTGGGCCTCAGTCGGCAAAGGCAGTCGGTGCAAGGACGCCAGCGCCCGAACGATTGCGGTCAAGTCGCGCGGCAAGCAGGCCGTACGCCCCTGGATTTCTGCCACCAGCAATGCCCCGCGCGGCAAATCGGCTGAAGGTGGCAACACCCCAGCAGCACGGGCGCGTGGCCACCCACCGCTGCGCGCTCGAAGCAGGCGCGCTGGTAGGCCAGATTGCGGTCGGCCGCCAGCCCCATCTGGCTTTGTTTGGGGATGCGCGCCAACCAGCCACTGCCGATCAGGCGCACATGGTCGTGCGCCAGACCTTTGTCGGGCCATGCCTGCAAAGAACAGCCCGCCAAGGGATGGGCGGCAGCCCGCAACGCGCGGCGCAAAGGGTCCAGGCGATCGCTCAAGACTCCACGCTCCCACACGCCTCAAGCCGACACCGGTGCGAACGCGCCCCAATGCATGCCATGGGGATCGAATCCCGCAGACAGCGAAGGCTTGACCATCTCAAAGAAAGGCGACACATCCAAGTCTCTCGGTGCAAACAGGCTGAGGTGCCACACATGCAGCACATGCTCCACCCCATCGCTGCAACCCGGATCACGTTCGTGAACCATTTCAATGGTCGGCAAGATGGGGCACTGCACCGACTGGGAAGCCTGTGCGGTCAGGGTGGAGCATATCGCCCGCGTGGGATCTCCGCTGCCCAACGCCAACATTTTGTGTCGCCAGCGGGCAGGCACAGGCGGCATGGACACCAGATGGCGCGCCAGGCGCACCACGTTTTTGAGGTCTTACGCCGCACCGGCCCGGTCTTTGGCGTATCGGTACACCACAGCCGGCTCTGCTGTCGTCAAGGCGACCGTAGGGCCTGTGCGGCGGTGCCGGTAGGCGTGGGCCTCCAGCGCCACCGCCCGAATGCCTTCCAGGATGTGTGCCTTCCCGGATGGCTGCCTTGACCACGCACGGCACCTCACCAACGGCTGCCGATCGCGGCAAGTCGCCCACACGCGGCGCCACGTGGGACCGGATGGGACCGTGTGGGACCGGGTGGATTGGGTGAGGTATTGGATGGCTGTGGACAGCCGCGCGATGTTTCCCACCCGGGTCATGTCGCCGGCCCTGGGCGTGCGCTGCAGCACAGCGGTCTCCGGGGGAAGCCCCAAAGAACGCACCCGCCCGGGTGTGCCCAGGTGGCGGCAAGCACCGCTGCGGTGGCGTGTTCGCCCGATGGCGGCGCCTGCCTCCCCTGATGGCGTCGCCCGGACCGAAAGGACCCAGCGCGACGAGGTGCGTGCATCACAATGCCCCTCAGTCTTCTCAGCGGCGCGCTCCCGTGTAAGGATCGCCGTTCTCGCGCGACTCAACCCCACAAACACAAGGAATGGTCGTGAACCTGCGCAAAGTCATCCTCCTCGCCGCGCTGGCCCTGGGCATTGGCGCGTTCTTCGCGTTCGACCTGGGCCGCTTTCTCACGCTGGACTACCTCAAGAGCAGCCAGGCGGCATTTTCGGATCTGTACGCCAACCGACCCTTCACCGTGGCCGGGGTGTATTTCCTGGTGTATGTCGCCACCACCGCGCTCTCGCTGCCCGGAGCCACCATCATCACCCTGGCCGGTGGCGCCATCTTCGGCCTGCTCTGGGGCACGGTGATCGTCTCCTTTGCGTCCAGCCTGGGGGCCACACTGGCTTTTCTGATGTCGCGCTTCGTGTTGCGCAGCAGCATCGAGAACAAGTTTGGCAACCGCCTGGCGGAAATCAACCAAGGCATGGCCAAGGACGGCGCGTTCTACCTGTTCACCTTGCGCCTGATTCCGGTGGTGCCGTTTTTCGTCATCAACCTGGTCATGGGGCTGACCACAATGAAAGCCCGCACCTTCTACGGCGTGAGCCAGATCGGCATGCTTGCCGGCACCCTGGTCTATGTGAACGCCGGCACCCAACTGGGCCAGCTCGAATCGCTCAAAGGCATCCTGAGCCCGGGCCTGATCGGCTCATTCGCCCTGCTCGGCCTGTTCCCCCTGATCGCCCGAAAGATCGTTGAAGCGGTCAAGAAGCGGCAGGTCTACAAGCGCTGGGCCGGCGTGAAGCCCGCCCGCTTCGACCGCAACCTGATCGTGATCGGGGCCGGCGCGGGTGGTTTGGTGTCGGCCTACATTGCGGCGGCGGTGAAGGCCAGGGTCACGCTCATCGAAGCTCACAAGATGGGGGGCGACTGCCTGAACTACGGCTGCGTGCCCAGCAAGGCGCTGATCAAAAGCGCCAAGCTGGCCAGCCAGATGCGCCATGGCGAGCGCTATGGCCTGAGCAATACCACACCCAGCTTCAGCTTCAAGGCCGTGATGCAGCGCATCCATGCGGTGATCAAGGCCATTGAGCCGCACGACAGCGTGGAGCGCTACACCGTACTGGGGGTCGAGGTGTTGCAGGGCTATGCCCGGCTCGTGAACCCCTGGACGGTTGAGGTGGCGCTCAATGACGGCGGCAAGCAGACCCTCACCGCGCGCAGCATCGTGATCGCTGCCGGCGCCCGCCCCTTCGTCCCCCCGTTGCCCGGCCTGGAAGAGGTGGGCTATGTGACCAGCGACACGCTGTGGGACAGCTTCGCCCAGCTCGACGAGGTGCCCCGGCGCCTGGTGGTGCTCGGCGGTGGTCCCATCGGCTCGGAGCTCGCGCAAAGCTTCGCGCGGCTGGGCTCGGCCGTGACCCAGGTGGAGATGGGCCCACGCATCATGGCGCGCGAAGACGAAGAGGTGAGTGAGCTGGCCCGCCGGGCGCTGCAAGCCGATGGAGTGGACGTGCGCGTGGGCCACAAGGCGCTGCGATGCGAAATGGTCGACGGCGAAAAAACCCTGGTCGTCGAGCACCAGGGCGTTGAGCAGCGCATTGCCTTTGACCAGTTGCTGTGTGCCGTGGGGCGCAGCGCCCGCCTCACCGGCTACGGGCTTGAAGAGCTGGGCATTCCCACCCAGCGCACCGTGGAGACCAACGAATACCTCGAAACGCTCTACCCCAACATCTTCGCCGCTGGAGACGTGGCCGGTCCGTACCAGTTCACCCATGTGGCCGCCCATCAGGCCTGGTATGCGGCGGTCAACGCGCTCTTTGGCGACTTCAAGAAATTCAAGGCCGACTACTCGGTCGTTCCCTGGGCGACTTTCGTCGACCCCGAAGTGGCGCGCGTCGGCCTGAACGAAATGGAAGCCCGGGAAAAAGACATCCCTTACGAAGTGACCCGCTACGGCATCGACGACCTCGACCGCGCCATTGCCGATAGCGAAGCCCATGGCTTTGTGAAAGTCCTCACCGTGCCAGGCAAAGACAAGATCCTGGGCGTGACCATCGTGGGCACCCACGCGGGCGACCTGCTGGCCGAGTACGTACTCGCCATGAAGCACGGCCTGGGACTGAACAAGCTCCTGGGCACCATTCACACCTACCCGACCCTGGCCGAAGCCAACAAATACGCTGCGGGCGAATGGAAGCGCGCCCACCAGCCGGAAAAGCTGCTGGCCTGGGTGAAGCGTTTTCACGACTGGCGCCGGGGCTAGTTCACACTGTTGTTCCAGGATACGTTGCAGACCCAAAAGCCATCCGCCACAACGTCACACGACACCCGCCCCATGCACACCCGCCGCCACACCCTCCGACTGCTGACCACCCTGGCTGGCTGCGCCCTGCTGCCCATGACCGCGCTGGCCCAAGACAGCACCGACCGCGCGTTCGACCACCAATACGCCGACTGGAATGCCCTGCTCAAGAAACACGTGAAATGGCTGGCCGACGGCAAGCAGTCGCGGGTCAACTACCGGGGCTTTGCCGCCGACCGGGCAGCCCTGAAGGTGGTGCTGGCGGCGATGAGCGGCGTGCCCCAGACAGCGTTCGACGGCTGGGGCAAGGCCGAGCAAATGGCCTTCCTGATCAACGCCTACAACGCCTTCACCGTCGAACTCATCCTCACGAAGTACCCCGACCTCAAATCGATCAAGGACCTGGGCTCGCTCTTTCAATCGCCCTGGAAAAAGGAGTTCTTCACCCTGCTGGGCCAACCGCGCCACCTCGACTGGATCGAACACGACCGCTTGCGCCCCGTCTACCGAGAACCACGGGTGCACGCGGCCGTCAACTGCGCCAGCATCGGTTGCCCGGCGCTGCGCGATGAAGCCTTCACGGCAAGCAAGCTGGAAGCCCAACTGGATGATGGCATGCGCCGTTTCATGGGCGACCGCACGCGCAACCGGGTGAAAGACGGCGAGGTGCAGGTGAGCGCGATCTTCAAATGGTTCGGGGAAGACTTCAGCGGCGGCCATGGCGGCTTCAACGCGGTGAAAGACGTCTTCGCTGCCTACGCCACGCAGCTCACCGACAACCCCCAGGAACAGGCTGCGCTGAGAGAAAAGCGGCTGCCCGTGGACTACCTGGACTACGACTGGTCGCTCAACGACCTGAAGCCGTGAGCGTTCGCGGGCATGCTGCAAGGGTGCCTCCCATGGCTCGGATCGCGCCCATCACACTGTGTGCTCTGACGGCGCTGGCCGCAGGCGCAACCATCCCCGCCCAGCCGCCATTGCCACCCTTGATAGAAGCCCAGGGCCAGGCCTCCGAGGCCTGGCACTTCGTCGGGTTTCCCAAGCAAAAGCCGACCTGCCGCCCACGGCGTTCGAAGCCGGTCAGGCCGACGGCCAGGCGGGGCTGAAAGTCACCACGGATGCCTCCTACGGCACCTGGGTCACCCCATGGACCGGCCGCATTCCCGCTCTGTTGCAGTGGCGCTGGCGGGTCGACCAGCCGCCTCGCGCGGCACCCACCCGCCCGACCTGCTCACCAAGGGCGGGCGACGACGCCGCGCTCAAGGTGTGTGTGATGCCGGACCACCCCCTGACCGTGTGCCATTCTTTGAACGCACCCTCTTGCGCATGGCCCGCAGCATCAGCGGCGAAAACCTGCCCGCCGCCACGGTCTGCTACGTCTGGGACAGCGCAGCCTCCGAGCCATGGAAGGCGTCAACCCCTACACCCGGCGCGTGCGCTTCATCAGCCTGCGAGACCGCAACGCCCCGCTCACCCGGTGGACCAGCGAGTCGCGCGACGTGGCCAAAGACTTCGCCCACCTGTTTGCCGACGAACTGCCTCAAGGCGCTCAGACCCCGCGCACCGAACTGCCCCGGGTGACGGCGGTGCTCATAGGCGCCGACAGCGACAACACCGCCAGCCGCAGCACCGCCTGGGTGGCCGACCTGCATTGATCCCATAGGCACTGCCCGACTGCCCTCTGGCAACATGGGCTCCTGCCGCGGCCTGTCCTGCTGGGTCCATGACACGCCAGGCAACGCCCTCCATCTCGAACACCCAACCAACCGATCAACTTCGCTTGCCACCATGATCCCAACGACCATCCAGACCCACCGCATGGTCCTGCGACCGGTCACCGAGACCGACCGGGCCGACCTGATGGCGCTGGAGGCCGACCCGCAGGTCATGCGGTACCTGAACGGCGGGCAACCCGCGCTCACCCAAACCGCGCCAGGGCGCGACTACCTGATGCCGCGCGGCACCGAGCCGGAGGTGGTGGCGGCCATCGAACTGGCGAGCGGCGCGTTCCTGGGCTGGTTTGCGCTGTTTGACGACGGCGTGGTCGATGATCTGAAAACCGCCGAACTGGGCTACCGGCTTAGGCGCGGCGCGTAAGGGCCAGGGGTACGCCACCGAAAGGCGCTCTGGCCGTGGTGAATCACGCATTTGGCCGGGTGGGGTTCGATCGTGTGCAGGCGGGAAACCATGGCCGCCAATCGGGCTCCAGGCGTGTTCTGGAGAAGGTCGGCTTTCGGCTGGTGCAAACCCGCTTTCCCGCCTACCCGCATCCCATCGAAGGCGACGAGCAGGGTGAAGTGCTGTATGAGATCCGGCGCGGCCGCGCTGAAAGCGCCTCGCAATCCTTCGCAAAGACACCCCCGGGAACACTGGCCGTCGGGGCGCTACCATTGCGCCCTATGCGTTCAACTGGCATCAAAAACTGCTCCTGCTCGGTGCCGGCCACGCCCACGTGCACGTGCTCGCCCAACTGGCCCAGAACCGGCCCGCCGACCTCGACATCACCGTGGTCTCCCCTGCTCCCCTACCAGACCTACAGCGGCATGACGCCGGGCCTGGTGGCGGGCCACTACAGCGCCGAGGACTGCCAGATCCCGCTGGCGCCACTGGTCCGGGCCGCCGGGCCAAATGGGTGCAGGCCCGTTGCAGCGGGTTGGACGCAGACGGACAGCGTGTGCGCCCTCAGCCCCGCAGGCCGCAGCTCAGTCGGTCGACGACATCCTGCCGCCCGATCTCCCCTACCACCTGCTGTCGATTGACACCGGCGCGGTCATCGACCGCGAGCGGCGGAGGTTGACATGCCAGGGGCGGCAGACCACGCCCTCATCGTTCGCCCGACCGAGGTGTTCGCCTCGCTTCTGGCCCAGGGTGGTCGAACTGGCCCGGGAAAAACCCGTGTCGGTCGCCGTAGTCGGCTCGGGTGCGGCGGGTCTCGAGCTGCTGATGGCGGCCGAGCAATGCCTGCGCGAGCAAGGCATCGCCGGGGCCCGTTTCACCCTGATCACGGGCGGCGGCGACGTGGCCGGCAACTACAGCGCGGGCGTGCGCAAACGGGTGTTGCGCCAACTCAAGCGGCGCGGCGTGACCATTCTCCGGGAAACCTGCGTGGGCATGGAGGCCGGCTTGGTCAAGCTGGGCAGCGGCGCGGAACTGAGCTGCGATGTGCCGCTGCTCGCCATCGGCACCCACGCGCCCGCCTGGTTGCAAGGCAGCGGTCTGGCGCTGTCCGAGCCAGGCCATGTGCTGGTCAACGCGTTCCAACAGAGCCCGAGCCACCCCAACGTGTTCGCCGCCGGCGACGTGGCCACGCGGGAAGACCAGCCCCACCCGAAAAGCGGCGTCTACGCCGTGCGCGCCGGCCCGCCGCTGGCGCACAACCTGCTCGCGCACCACGAAGGCCAGCCCCTCAAACCCCACCACCCACCGCGCCACACGCTCAACCTGCTCTCGTGCGGCACGCACCACGCCATCGTCTCCTGGGGCCCGCTGCACGCCGAAGGCGCCTGGGCCTGGCGCTGGAAAGACCGCATCGACCGCGCCTTCATGGCCAAGTACCGGATGCCGGAGCGGCCATGAAACGCCCCTGACACGCCCATTGCGGCACCCGCTGAATCAACGCTCAGTTTTTGTCCGGCGAAGCCGTGTTCGGGCCCACCTGACGGCCGGGTTGCATTCCCCGCAGCGAAAGCGCGTGGCGGCGCACCTCCGGGGCAACCAGGGGGCCGCCATGGCCCATGTGAAAGCGCTGCATGCCCGCCTCCACCATCGCCATCAACTGGGTCGACACGGCTTGCGGATCGTCTTCGAACGGCGGACGGATCGCGTGTTCGGTGCGCACCAGCCCTCCGAGCAAGATGCCCGAGGCCACAAGATCGCCCACCAGCGCGTCGCCGCTGCCCAGTCGCACCGACACCGAACCCGCCGTGTGCCCCGGCGTTGAAAACGCCACACCCTCGACACCGTAGCGCCCGAGGTCCACGCGGGTGGCGTCGTACAGCAAGAGATCCGGGGTGAACGGTGTGTAAGGTTGGAGGATGAGGCCCGTGCGCATGAAGAACCGCCCAAACCAACCGGTTTCACAAAAGTTCATGGGCTTGCGCTGCAGGTAGCAATCGAGGTCGCCCGCGTGGGCCAGGATGGGCGCGCCCGTCAGCTCCCGCAGTCGCGCGGCCGAGCCCGCATGGTCCACATGGGCATGGGTCACCACGATCAGGGTGATGTCGCGAAACGAGCGCCCCAGCCGCTTCAGCGCCCGCCCAACCTTGTTCTCCGAACCCGGCAAACCGGCGTCGATCAGGATGCAGCCCGTTGCCCCCACGATCAAGTGGCAATTGACCAGACCAAACGGCAAGATGGCAATTTTGACGATGCGAGGGAGGCTCATGGCGGACATTCCTGACATGGGTTGTGGAAACGGGTGGCGAATGGAACCCTTTGACGGGACGTGCAAGGTGTTCCGGTGTGGCTGTGAATCATGAACAGGACGCCCCTTTGCCAAAAGTGTCCATATTGACTATATTCATGCCAATATCGCCAAAATTCTCATTTCAAGAAAACACGCCAAGCCGGCCAGATCGCGCCACAGGCGAGTACCACAGCCGTGAAGACCATTCGCCTCGCCGTTCTGGCCTACCAGGGCTGCATGCCCACACAGCTCTTCGGCATTGCCGACGTGCTGCGCATCGCCGAGGACATCGGGCGAGGAATGGGGTTGCCACACCAACGCCAGGTGGCGGTTGACCTGATCGGGCTCGACGGGCGACCAATCGCCGTGGCGGGCGGTCAAAGCATGCAGGTCAAGCGCCCCAGCGGCCACTTCGATCTGCTGATCGTGCCGGGGCTGGGAATCCGGCGCCCCACCGACTGGTCCGCCCGGCTGGCCCCACTGTCGCGCGAAGTGGCCTTCATTCGGCGGCGCTTTGCCCGGGGCACCGCAGTGGCCTCGGTCTGTGTGGGCGCTTTCCTCCTGGGAGAAGCCGGCCTGCTTGACGGGCGCCGCGCCACCACGGCCTGGCTGTTCGCCGACGAGCTGGCCGCCCGCTACCCGCTGGCTCACGTCAATGCCAATGCCATCTTGCTGGACGATGGCGCCGTGACGACCTCTGGGGCCGTCAGCGCCGTGTTTGACATGGCCATCGCCCTGGTGAAACGGTATTGGGGCGCCGAAGTTGCCACCGCCACGGCAAGGGTGGCCCTGTTGACCAGCGAGCGCCCCAGCCAGTCGCCCTATGTCGATGCCGCCCTGATGGAAAGGGAAAGCCGCCTGCCCACCTTCTCGCAAAACCTCACCCAATGGTTCGACGCCCGGCTGGCCGAGCGCTACGAACTGGCCAAGGTGGCCCAGGCCTTTCATGTGAGCGGGCGCACGCTGATGCGCCGCGTCAAAGCCGAAACCGGCCTATCGCCCCTGGCCCTCTTGCAACACGCGCGCATGGAAAAAGCCAAACAGTTGCTGAGAACCACCCACTGGCCCATCGCCCGCATCATCGACGCCGTGGGCTATTCAGACCCCACCAGCTTTGCGCGCCTCTTCTCACGGCAGGTCGGCGAAAGCCCGGCCAGGTACCGGCGTCGCTGAGTCACGCTGGCAGACGCCCCCTTCCGCGCAGACATGGCACAAAGATCCGGCCCAAAGCCGACCAGCAGTGGCGCCGAACAAGTTGACCAACACGCGCTCGAGTTCGAACCAGGCCGGCCTCTGTGGTTCAATGGCGGGCCCTTGCACCACCACAACAGCGATTCACCTGGCGCCGACCGATGTTTGACGCATCCGATCTTTTTGACCTCCCCAAGTCCTTGTTTTTGGGGGCACTCCGGGTTCTGTGGTGGTTGGCCTATGACTTTCTCGTGCAGACCATTGGCTGGTCGGCTGGGTGGCTTGTGTTGAGGCTTTTGACCCTTGGCAGTTGGCCAAGGGAATCCATCACTGAGCTGCATCAGGCCCGGACGGAACTGGCGTTCTTTGTCGAAATGGTGGGTTTGATCACCATCGCCAGCCTGATTTGCTTGCTCTCGGGCCATTTGCCGCGGCTGTAGGCCACTGGCGGCGGGAAAGGTCTTGGCCTTTGACGCGATGCGGCGCTTGCCAGCGCAGCGCTCGCACGAACCGCCACCCACCCGATAGCCCTCACACCCAGCGGCGCACGCGTTGGCAATACGCCGCATAAACCTCGCCGAAACGCTGCCGCATCACCCGTTCTTCGGGTCCGATCTGAAAGCGGTTGATGTAGGCCACAAAGGCTGCGGGCCCCAGCAGCGCCCAGGGCGACCAAAGGTAGACCGCGCCGGCCGTGAGCAGCAGCGCCAGGCCGAGATACATGGGGTTGCGGGTCCAGCGGTAGATGCCTGTGGTGACCAGCGACGACGCGGCGGCGGGCTTCATCGGGTTGACTGTGGTGCGGGCGCGGTGAAACGCCCACAGGCCCGACAGATCACACAACACGCCGAGCCCCATCAGCACGCCCACCGCCACCCCGCGCCAGGCCGGTGCGCTGGCTTCGCCCAGCCAGACCGAGGCGTTCCACATCAGGAAGGCCACCGCCAGGGCCACCACCGGCGGTGGCACGCGGGTTTCCAGCGCGTTCAGGGGGCTTGGCGGTCTTGGGGCGTTCACGCTCACCAATCCACCAGACTCAGCCCGGCGGTCAACGCGGTGCGGTTGACGTTGTAGTCGAGCAGGCTGTCACCATAACCTTTGAAGAGCTGCACATGGAAGCGCAGGCCGCTGTCGGCCCGGCCGATGCTGCGCAGGTATTCCAGCTTGGCCGATCCCCGGCCATTGCCGCGCAGGCTGTGCCGCAACGTGGTCGACAGCGTGTGCACCACCATGTCTTCACCCACACCCGTGTCAAAGCTCCAGCGGCCGATCAACTCGCCCCGACCCACGTAATCGCTGATATCGGGGTTGTCGTCCTGGCGCTCCGACTCCCTCACGCGCTTCCACACACGGGCCTGCAACGTGAAGCGGTCGCCGTTGTCGGCGATGCGGTCGGCCGCGGCAATGAGGTAGGTGCGGTTCCAGCTGCGCGACAGCGGCAGGCTTTGGCCATTGGATTGGTGTTCGATGCCCACGCCGGTCATGCGGTAGGTCCAGCCGCCGGGCAGGCTGATGAAATGGGGGAACACGTAGGTGAGGTCGGGCTGGTGGTCGGTGCTGCGGAAAGGCCGCGAAATCGCGTGGTTGAAGAGTTGCCAATGACTTTGCTGGGTGTAGCCAAACCAGAGCGAATCGCGCAATGGATCGTCTCCCCGGCGCAGAAGGCCGCTCACCAGCTTGGTTCGCACGCTCAGGTTGAGCTTGACCTCGCCCGGCTGGTAGGCCACTGGGCTGGCTGCGGTGTGGCCTGCGGCGGGGGTGCTGGGCTGGCGGTTGACGGGCGTGCCGCCGGTGAACCCGAGCGAGACGGGCCGGTAGGCGCGCAGCTCGAAAGTGTCGCGCGAGGTGGCGTGTTCCAGGTCCCAGAAGCGGGTGATCTCGCTGGGCTGGGCTTCGGCGCGTTGTGCCGCCGAGACCACCGGCGCCTCAGGTTCGGGCTCTTCGGGTTTGAGCACATCGACCACCGTCGGTCCGGGTGGCGGCGACTGCAATGTGAGCGGGTCGGCGAATTGCTTGGCTTTCTGGTCGAAGCAGGCGAGGCGCTCGGTGTCGTCGGCGAGCGAAGTGCAGGTCAGCCAGTCGTTGGCATGGGCCAAGGGGCTGACCACGCTGAGGGCAATTCCAAATGACAAGAAGGGTTTCATGGGCAGGTAACTGGCAATACAACAACGAGGGGCCAACGATGGCCCGGTGGGCATGCAAGAAAAGTGGCGCACCGAACAAGCGGTTCAGACCAGTCGTTTGTATCAGCATCCTGACCCGCCACGGGTCCCAGCGGTTCCCGGGCGAGACCGCATGGCCCACGCGGGACACATCGGTCACTCTATTCCTTGTGCGGCAAGTGAGCGCCAGAGGCGGCTCAGCAGCCCAGTTGGCTGGCCAGGTGGGTGAGGTCTCTGGCGTGCCAGGTGTTGCCTCTGAGGGCGACACGTCCTTCACGTGGGCCGCGCCAAACTCCAGCGGGCGCTCGATGTAGGCCGTGGCCAGGCCGCAGGCGCGGGCGGCATCGAGGTCGTCCTGGTGGGCGGCCACCAGCATCACCTCGCCGGGATCGGCGTCAAGGTGGCGGCCACGCCGAGGTAGGTGGCCGGGTCGGGCTTGTAGGCCCGGAAAACTTCCGCCGACAGAATGCAATCCCAGGGAAGCCCGGCGCGCTTGGCCATGTCGGCCAACAGCCCCAGGTTGCCGTTGGACAGGGTGCACAGGGTGAATCGGGTTTTCAGCCGCGTCAACCCGGCCACGGTATCTGGCCAGGGATCGAGGCGGTGCCAGACGCGGTTGAGGTGCTGCCGCTCTTCGTCGCCCAGGTCACCAAGCCCGAACGTTGGCAGGATGCCGTCGAGAATGAGCCGGTGCAAGTCGTCAATGCGTGTCCAGCCCAGTTCGCCCGAGCGCACCCGCTGCATCGCCGGCTGGTAGCCCGCGCGCCACGCGAGCGCAAACGCATCGCCATCAACCTGGGGATGGAGCGCCGCCATTTCGCGCACGATGCTGCCGTGCCAATCGACCACGGTGCCAAACACATCGAACGCCAGTACACGGGGTGAGTTCATCGGACCAACCTTTGCATGAATGGTGGGCAGCGCAGCGCCAGAACGCCCATCCTACCGTCAAGCAGGAGCGGCGTCGCGGCGCACCCAGTCGATCAGCGCCCGCAGCGCCGGGCTCACCTGGCGGCGGCCCGGGTAATACAGCTGAAAGCCCGGCTCCGCCGGGCACCAGTCGACCAGCGCCGCCACCAGGCGCCCGTCATTCAAATGGGGCTCGGCCATGAAGCGATACACATAGGCCCAGCCCAGGCCGTCGAGTGCCGCACGCAGCGCGAGGGACTGGTCGTCCACCGTCAACCCACCCGTCGCCGGCACCGAGAGCGCGCTCCCCTCGCGACGGAACTGCCACTGGTAGACCACCCCACTCGGAAAGCGCAGTCGAATACACCGGGCCCGCTGCAGATCGCTCGGGTGGGCCGGGCAGCCATGCGCCTGCGCAAAATCGGGCGAAGCCACCACCGCAAAACGCTGGGAAGGGCCAATCGACACGGCCACCATGTCGCGCGGCACCGACTCGGGGAAGCGGATACCTGCATCATGACCGTCGCGCACGATGTCGACAAGTCCGTCCTGCGTGGTGATCTCCAGCGACACGCCGGGGTGCGCTTTCAAGAACCCGGTCAACACCGGGCTGAGCAGTTGGCTGGCGGCGTGGCGCGGCATGTTCAGTTTGAGGTGGCCATGGGCCTCACCACCCCATTGCGAGGCAGCGATCAGGGCCTCGTCAAGCTGACCAAGCGTGGGGCGCAGACGCTCAAACAGCTGGGCCCCGGCCTGCGTCAAAGCCACGCTGCGTGTGCTGCGCAGCAGCAGCGGCACATGCAGGCGCGCCTCCAAAGTGCGCACCGCCTGGCTGACCGCCGAGGGCGACACCGCCAAGGCCTTGGCAGCCTGGCGAAAGCTGCTGCATTCGGCCACGGCCATGAAAGCACGCAGGTGCAACAGATCGGGCTGACTCATCAAAAACCACCTTTCGACAAGCCGTCATTGTGCAGCCAAACCGCACAGCCCATGCGGTCGCCAAAGACTTGTCCGGGGCAAGCATCGCGCCGAATATCAAGTCTCTAAAGGAAAGGTATACAAAACCCATGAACCCGACACTTCCATCTCTCATCTGCGGCTCGCTGGCTTTGATCGGCGTATCCGCACAATCGCAGGGCCTGCGCCCCACCCTGATGCCGGAAACCGCCCAGGCCATCGTCCAGGGCTGCCAGACACTGGCCGGCGAGAAAGGCTGGCGCATGGCGGTGGCCGTCAACGACGAGGCCGGGCAACTGCTGCTGTTCAGCCGCATGGCCGGCGCAGCCCCCATCTCGGTGCCGGTGTCGCAACTCAAGGCCAACACCTCCAGCGCCTTGCCCATTTCCACGCGCCAGTTTCGAGCGGCCTCCGCCAGCAACCGCGGGGCCGAGTGGCTCGACGGCATCACCACCGTGGCCGGGGGCCTGCCCATCACCGATGCGCGCGGGCAGGCGCTGGGCAGCGTGGGGGTGAGCGGCGGCAATGAAGACCAGGACGAACAATGCGCCCAAGCCGGGCTTGATGCCGTGAAAGGACTGCTGCCATGAACCCGCCCGACCGCACCCCCTCGCCCGCGCTTTCCCCCGCCCGTTCCGCGCCAGCGGCGCCGCGCCATCTTGCGGGTCGCTCGGTCCACCCCATTGGCCTGGGCTGCATGGGCATGAGCGAGTTCTACGGCGCCAGCGACGACCGCGAATCCCTGGCCACGCTGCACGCCGCCGTGGCGCAAGGCGTGCAGCATTTCGACACCGCCGACACCTATGGCTTCGGTCACAACGAGAGCCTGTTGGGCCGGTGGCTGGCCGAGCTCCCCGGCGCCACCCGCGACACGCTGGTGATCGCCACCAAGTTCGGCATCGTCAGGCAGCAAGGCCGCTACGAACGCCGCATCGACAACTCGGCCGCCTACGTGCGCCAGGCCTGCGAGGCCTCCCTGCGCCGGCTGGGCGTGGAGCGCATCGATCTCTACTACTGCCACCGCCGCGACCCGGCCGTCCCGATCGCGGACCTCATGGGCACCCTGGCCCAACTGGTGCAGGAAGGCAAGATCGGCGCCATCGGCCTGTCCGAGGTGAGCGCTGCGACACTGCGCGACGCCCATGCAGTACACCCGGTGGCGGCGCTGCAAAGTGAGTATTCGCTGTGGGAGCGGCACGCGGAGGCCGACATCCTGCCCACAGCGCAGGCCCTGGGCACCGCCTTCGTGGCCTACAGCCCGCTGGGGCGCGCCCTGCTCACCGACGCGCCGCCCCGGGTCGACGCGCTCTCAGACGACGACTTCCGCCGCGCCCTGCCCCGGTTCAACGGCAGCGCCGGCGACCACAACCGACAGTTGCAGCGACAGCTGACCGAGCTGGCCGAAGCCGCGGGCATCGCCACCGCCAGTCTGTCGCTGGCCTGGATGCTGCACAAGCAGCCCAACCTGCTGCCGATTCCCGGCACCCGCCGCCAGCGCCACCTGAAATCCAACGTCGAAGCCGCCACCTGGGCCTTGAGCCCCGACATCCTGCGCGCGCTCGACGCCCTGTTTGCCATGGGCACCCCGCAAGGTGCGCGCTACCCCGACGCGGGCTGGATCGGCATCGAAACCCCGCGTTGATTCACCGGATTGCCGCCCGAAAATGGCCTGCGCCGCCATCGCCCACCGGCATGGCGCGCTATCCTTGAGCGGGTGAGCTCCCCCCTGCCCGACCAACCGCCGCCACGGCGCATCGCCCACCTCGACATGGACGCCTTCTTCGCGTCGGTGGAGTTGCTGCGCTACCCGCAGCTCAAGGGCCTGCCCGTGGTGATCGGGGGTGGGCGGCGCAAGGAAGACGACCTGCTGGCCCGCCTGCAGGCGACCTACCCCGATCAGGACTGGCGCAGCACCACGCTGGACCGCATTCCAGTCGACTTCTTCCCACGCCTGGCCGGCTACACCGGGCGCGGCGTGGCCACCACGGCCACCTACCCCGCACGGCAGTTTGGCGTGGGCTCGGCCATGGGCTTGATGAAAGCGGCCAAGCTGTGCCCACAGGCCATCTTGCTGCCGGTGGATTTCGACGAGGTGCGCCGCATCTCGCGCCTGTTCAAAAACACCATCACCGAGATCGCCCCGGTCATGGAAGACCGTGGCATCGACGAGGTGTACATCGACTTCACCGACGTCCCGGGCGGCCAGCGCGAGGGCGGCCGGGTGTTGGCCCGCCTGATACAGAAGTGCATCTTCCAGGCCACCGGGCTCACCTGCTCCATCGGCGTGGCGCCCAACAAGCTGATCGCCAAGATGGCGAGCGAATTCAACAAACCCAACGGCATCAGCATCGTCACCATGGACGACCTGCAAACGCTCATCTGGCCGCTGCCTTGCCGCAAGGTCAATGGCGTCGGACCCAAGGCCGATGAGAAACTGCAGAAACACGGCATCCACACCATCGGCGACCTGGCGCAGCGCGAGCGCAGCTGGTTGATTCAGCACTTCGGCAAAAGCTACGGCGCATGGCTGCACGAAGTGAGCTGGGGGCGCGACGACCGCCCGGTGGTCACCGAAAGCGAACCGGTGAGCATGAGCCGAGAGACCACCTTCGAGCGCGATCTGCACGCCGTGCGCGACCGCGCGGAGCTCGGTGCCATCTTCACCCGGCTGTGCGAGCAGGTGGCCAGCGACCTGCAGCGCAAAGGGTATGCGGGTAAAACCATCGGCATCAAACTGCGCTACGACAACTTCCAGAGCGTCACACGCGACATCACCGTTGACCAGTCCACGTCCGACGCCACCACCATCCGCCGCCAGGCCGGGCTGTGCCTCAAACGCGTGGACCTCTCACGCCGCATCCGGCTGCTGGGCGTGCGCGTGGGCAAACTGATCAAGCCGGGCGAGGCAGACACCGCGACCAGCCAGACCGCCACTCAACCTCCGGCGCCCGCCATGCCCCTTTTCGACGACTGGCCCGAAAGCGACAACGCCGCAGCAGGCGAAACCCACGAAAAGCCGGCACCAGCACCCTGATGCAGCCGGGCGCAGATCGCCCCGGCGAAAACCCAGTCAAACACGCGACGCCCGCCACCCCGCGGCCCCGGCTACAGTGGAACCACCGGCTGACCCCAGGCCCATCGAAGCCCTACGCCCACACACGAGACAACCACCATGACCACCCCCACCTGCTTCTCACTGAACACCTCCGCCGAAGGCGTTGCCCACCTGGTGCTCAACCGCCCCGAGGCGATGAACACCATGCACCCGACTTTCTGGCGCGAGCTGGACGACATCCTCACCCAGATCCACCGCGAGGGCACGGCGCGCGTGCTGCTCATCAGCAGTACCGGCCGACACTTCTCCGCCGGCATGGCGCTGGAAACCTTCAGTGGCGCGATCCAGATGGACGACCAAAGCCCCGAGGGCCGGGCGGCCATCTTCGACATGCTGACCGACATGCAATCGACCTTCACCAAGATCGAGACGCTTCGCATCCCGGTGATCTGCGCCATCCAGGGCGGCTGCATCGGCGGCGCGGTGGACATGGTCACCGCCGCCTGCGTGCGCTATGCCACCGCCGACGCCTTCTTCTGCATCCAGGAAATCAACATCGGCATGGTGGCCGATGTGGGCACGCTGCAGCGCCTGCCCAAGCTCCTGCCCATGGCGGTGGTGAAAGAGCTGGCCTACACCGGGCGCCGCCTCCCCGCGGCCAAAGCCCAGGCGCATGGCCTGGTCAACGAGGTCTTCGAAAACCAGGAAGCCATGTTGGCGGCGGCACTGCAGTGCGCCAAGGAAATTGCCAGCAAACCACCGGTGGCGATCTGGGGCACCAAGCAAGCCATCGACTACGCGCGCGACCACTCCACCGAAGACAGCCTGCGCCAGATGGGCTGGTTGCAGGGCGCGATCTGGAGCAACCGCCATGTGCTCGAAGCCATCTCCGCCATGAAGGAAAAGCGCCCCGGCGAGTTCACACCCCTGACGCCGCTGTCATCTTTCAAGGCAATGGACTGACGGACCTGGGCAGACCAAGCCAGCAATGGGTAGCCGCTGTCCGGGGGAGCGAACAGGCCCTGGTGTGCTGTACCGCAATATGCAGGTTATTTGTGGGACAGCGCACTAACGCTTGCAGTCCCCGCCCATGGTGACTGTGCCGTCTTTGCACTCGGTGAGAATGCCGCGGTCGGCGGAAGGCGCTTTGGGAGCGGCTTTGTCTGCGGCCGCCCCGGCAGACGGTGCGGCAGGTGGCGGGGCGGCACGCACTCCCGCCGCCGCCCCAGCGGCCGGTGCGCCCCGCTCATACACAATTTTCTTGCGGCCCAGGTCGCATTGCCCCACCACCTCACCCGACACCGGCGCCGCCTCGTCCACCACCGTGACCGAAAATTCGCTCACCCCTTTGCTGGCGATGTTGGCTTCAATGCGGGCCCGAATGGGCTCGCAATTGTTGGCGGGCTGATCGGCGGTCTGGGCAAACGCACCGCCCACACCAGCCAGGGTCAAACAAATCGGCAGGACAAACTTGAACATGTGCAACTCAGACAGAACTTGGGGCGCGTCACTTGGGGCGTTTCGAACGATGGGCCAGTGTAGGGCCGATGGCCGCCACAGTCATGCCCCAGCCATCAAGCCCCTACGGTGGTCAGGCCGCGAGTGAGGCGCTGATCTCAGCAAAATTGCCAGCCGTCTCCACCAGCTCGATCGGCTCCCCGAGCTGCCGCTCGATCTGGCTCTGGGAAATGACCCCGCGCACCTGCGGCCCATGGTGGGTGCCTGCCTGCTGCACCACCAGCAAGTGCCTGCGCCCCAGGCGCTTGAGAGTGGCGATCACCTTGGCCACATCGGCATGGGCCAGGTCCTCCAGCCCGATGGCGTCGAGGGTGGTGAGCGGCGACATCACATCAAGCACCCGCAGCTCTTCATACCTCACGCCCCGCTGCCCAATGACCTGCATCGGCCGCTCACCCTCCAGATCGGTCGAGGTGATCAAGCCTTCGATGTCGGGCATGACGCTCACCACGAACAGCAGGCGCACCCCTTGATGAATCATGATCTGCCGGGCTTGCGACAACAGCATGTCGGGCGTCACCGTGGCGGCGCGCACATGGGTCAGGTCGGTCATCACGGCGCGACCGGGCGAGCTCAAGGTCACGGGCTGCCCCATGGGCGGCACGGCCTGGGCAATGTGGGTGCCGGCAGGAAAACGGAAGGTGGGAAGGGTGGAGTGGTCCATGGTGTGCTCACTTTCTTGATGGAATCAAAGATGGGCGCAACGGTGTGAGCGGGCAAATCGCCATCGCATCGGCGTGGCACCCACCGTATCAGCCACCCGACTTGAAATCAAGAACGGGCCTCAAACCTGTGAAAGGGCCGTGGCCTCTGCACCCCCCTAAGGCCAGCTTAAGCGAACGTCAGGGCCGCAGCACCTTGGGCACCACATTGGGCCGCAGGCGAAACGCATCGGGCATGCGCGAGCCCAGCAACGGCCGCAGGTACAAGCGGAAGGCATCGGTCACATCGGTGCCGCTGGCGCTGATGAACCCGTCCTCCATGGTGCGGGTCTTGCCCGCCACCGCCGACAGCGGCAGCAGCTCGTAGTCGGCGGAGTAGTAGCCAGTGCGCTTGATGGCCACCGAACCATCCACACCGCCCCACATCGCAAACTGCACCGCCTTCTCACCCACCTCGCGGGCCTCGCGCTGGTCGACGTCACTCACACAGCCGATGAAGGAGCGCTGCAGGTAGCCAAAGGTGTCGCCACGGACCCGCTTGATGCCCAACTCGCGCTTGATCTCCTCACACAGCAGATCGGCCAGCGCCCCGGTGCCCGAGAGCTGCACATTGCCATGGGCATCCTTCTCGACATCCTTGGCAAGCTGGGTGATGATGGGTTCGCCCGACGCGTCGTGAATGCCCTCGCTCACCGCGATGACACAGCGCCCGTATCGCTCGTAGACCGCCTTCACGTCGGCCAGAAAGCGCGGAATGTCGAAGACCCGCTCTGGCAGGTAGATGAGGTGCGGGCCGTCGTCGTGAAATTTCTTTCCCAGGGCCGACGCGGCGGTGAGAAAGCCCGCATGCCGCCCCATCACCACGCCCACATACACCCCGGGCAAAGCCGCGTTGTCGAGGTTGGCCCCCGCAAACGCCTGCGCCACAAATCGGGCCGCCGAGGGGAAGCCCGGCGTGTGGTCGCTGCCCACGAGGTCGTTGTCGATGGTCTTGGGAATGTGAATCGACCGCAAGGGGTAGTTGGCCTTCTGCGCCTCCTCGCTCACGATGCGCACCGTGTCGGACGAATCGTTGCCGCCGATGTAGAAGAAGTGCTCGATCTCGTGTGCCCGCAGCACCTGAAAGATCTCCTGGCAGTACTTCAGGTCGGGCTTGTCGCGGGTGGAGCCCAGGGCCGAAGACGGCGTGTTCGCCACCGCCTCCAGGTTGTGGCTGGTCTCCTGGGTCAGATCCAGAAAGTCCTCGTCAACAATGCCCCGCACCCCATGGCGCGCACCGTACACCCGCTTCACGTTCTGAAAGCGCCGCGCCTCCAGGGCCACGCCCACCATCGACTGGTTGATCACGGCGGTGGGGCCACCGCCTTGCGCCACAAGAATCTTTCCGGATGACATGGGCTGACTTTCGATGACTGGCGACGCAACATGCAACCGCCAGCGCACAGCATACCGGCCTCTTGCTCTGCGATCAAAGCCCGCAGGTCCTCACGCGGGGGCGCCCTCGGACACCTGGGCTCAGCGCACCACCGGAATCGAGTCCAGCGACAGGGGGCGGGACAGGAGATCTCCCACATCCAGGTCCTCCAGCGCGAGTTGCTCGGCGCGGTTGATGGCCGCCAGCGCCTCCAGGGGATGTTTTCTCAGCTCCACCACCCCCATGCCCACCTCCGGCCAGAAATCAAAGCGCCGATCCGGTGGCCCGATGCGCACACGCTCGCGCACCGACTTGAGCAAGGATTCGACCAGCAGCTCGCCGCGCCGAGGGTCCTGACTGGACGAAACCGCCATCACAAAGCAGCGCGGATGGTAAAGGCCCACCACGTTTCGAAACCCCACATGGCGCCGGATACGGGCTGCCAGCACCGCCAGCACCTGGTTTTCCTCGCCATGCCCCAGGTCCTCACCCACGTCATACAGGTTGCGCACCACGATGGCGGCCACCACACAGTCCCGCTCCAGCCGCTCGGCGCGCCACATGGCGTCGGCCACCTTGGGAATCAATTGGGCGCCCTGCGGAATCTGGATGTTGAGCTCCTGCGGAGCCACCCCGAGGGCCAACTGACGCAAGCGGCGAATCTCGCGGGTGCGCAGAATCGTCGATGCAATCACTATCAAGAAATAAAGCACGGTCGCAAAGGCGGTCAAAGCCCAGGCCTTGATGCCCAGACCGGCAATGCCCATCATCTTGGCGCTCAGACCCGCCACCATCACGATCAACCAGAGGCAGGCCAACGACATCCAGCGGGCCAGGTGGTCGCCCAGCTTGGCCCCCCGCAGACTGACCAGCAGCGAGACCAACACCGAAGCAAGATAGGACAAACTGGAGACGCCCAGGATGTGGGCGGGTGCCCAGACCTTGGAATACATGGCGATGAACGCCAACACAACCGCCACCGCGCCACTCAGCAAGGTGAAGATCAACAAGACCTGGCGCGTCACGGGCTCGTCCCGTCCGGCGCCGAGCCACACGCCCAGGTAGTTCAACGCCAGCGCGCCAGCCAGGGGCCCGAACGACGCCTTGACCACAAGGTCTGCCCTGGCATCCAGCACCGGCATCAACACGTGGGGCAAACCAGAGGCCCACACCGACGCACCGCCCATCATGAGAATGAACAAGAGTCCGCGCACCGCCGCCACGGAACGCTGCACAAGCAGGTCTGCCACTGCCACCAGGCACAGCATCAAAATGGCGCCGGCCATCCCTGACCACACCACCAGTTCCGCGACAGACATCACGCCCACGTCTTGCACAGCACTCCCAGCCTCACCAACATTGGCACACCAGCGTGGCAGATCAACCGCCCGCACTGACGACCAGTGTATTTTGTTTCATCTTGTAACGCCGCACCTGACTCCCCCGGATCGCCAACAAACCCACGGTTGGCGGCCACTTGTGGCTGCCTGCATCAGGCGGACAGCGGCTTGGCATGATATGGCGGGGTTCGGGCACCCAAGCGTTCGCCTTCATCCAAAGGGTCTGTTGCCGGGCGCTTGCGTGATATCCGCACGCAATTCGATCCCCAATAGGCCCCTGAGGGGTCATTCGAGGGTGAGACACTTCACGGATGAAGACCTTTTTCAACCCCGATCATTCACTGCACACAGGGCGCCAGGAAATGTTCCGCGGGCGCATGGTGGACTGCCACGAGGTCCCCGCCCGCCTGGACTTTGTGATGGCGGCCCTGCGCGAGCGCCCCCTTGGCGACCTGCTGAAGCCGCAGGTCAGCGACATCGACCTCGACAGCGTGCTGGCCAGCGTGCACACCGAGCGTTACCTGAATTTTCTTGAAGGCGCCTGGGCAGAGTGGGTCGCCATGGACCCCGCGAACGCCCAGCGCGACGCCTTGCCCTCGGTCTGGCCCATGCCCAACCGCCACGGCTTTCGCACCGACGTCTTGCCCGGCAATTTTGCCGCCCGCATGGGTGCCTTCGCCTTCGACTCGGGCAGCCCACTCACCCAGGGAACCTGGGCGGCGGCCCGCCGTGGCGCGGCTTGCGCCATGGCCGCGGCGCTCGACCTGTCTTCGGGCGCACGCAGTGCCTTTGCCCTCACCCGGCCACCCGGCCACCACGCCGGGCCCGACTTTTTTGGTGGCTACTGCTTTCTCAACAACGCAGCGGTGGCGGCGCAAACGCTGCGCGAGCAGGGATGCGAGCGCGTGGCCATCCTGGACGTGGACTACCACCATGGCAACGGCACCCAGACCATCTTTTACGAACGCAGCGATGTGCTGACCATTTCGATTCATGGCGACCCCCTCACGGAATACCCGTTCTTCCTGGGCCACGCCGACGAGCGCGGGGCCGAGGCGGGCGAGGGCTACAACCTCAATCTGCCGCTGCCACGCGGCACCGGCTTCATGCCCTGGATCCGCGCACTCGATCAGGCCCTGGAAGCGGTGCACCAGTATCGCGCCCAGGCCCTGGTGGTGCCCATGGGACTCGACACCTTCGAGGGCGACCCCATATCCGGCTTCACCCTCAAGAGCGGCGACTACACCACCATCGGGCGGCGCCTGGCCGACGCCGACCTGCCCACCCTGTTCACGTTCGAAGGTGGCTACGCCGTGGCCGAAGTGGGCGTCAACGCGGTCAATCTGCTCGCGGGCTTCCAGAACGCCGTCTAGGGCCTGTTCACAGTATTTATCCGAGTGCGAAAGGGGCGCAAACAACGCCAATCTGGGCGCGGGACGACGGTCGGACGGGCGTCTGACCCAAGCGACCGGCCCGGAAGATAGAGCCCCCGCTCAGGCCCCAAACGACAGGGCACCCGCAGGCAACGGCCGGCCCAGGGCACTGATCAAGACCGTGTAGTGCATGGTTTCATCGGCCGCCAATCGACCGGCCACCTTGGCCAGTTCGCTGTCACCAAAGGCCGGAATGACCCCCAAATAAGCGTTGGTGGCCCCCAGCTCCAATCGGGCGGCCAGGGCAAGCACATCGGCCTGGGTCTTGAGCGTGCCGGCTTTCAGCGACTCGGCGTAGACCTCGATCTTTTGCTCTGCCACCGGGGTGCCACCCAGTTTCTGGATGGTGGCAATCAGCGCGTCGCGGTGGGCCTTGTGGTGGCCCTGGAAACCCACGGCGATGTCCAGCACCGGCTTTTCAAGCAAGCCGCTGCCCGCGCCGAGTTGGTAGGCATTGATGGCTTCGTGCTCAAGGCCAAGCGCCACGTTGAGGATGGACACATCCTTGGACGCATCGCCCTTGGTGCCCGCGGCCAGGGCCTCGTTGCCCGCCAGCAGCGCCACGGCCACCGCCGACAGCGCGCCGCCCGAGCGCATGAAGCCACGCCGTGAGGCGGAGGGAACGAGAAGAGAAGTGGTGACATTGGAAATGGCGTTCGTCATGGTGATGTCCTCTGAGGTGGATGAAAGGGAACAGTAGGGAGGTATGCGGCCGGTGCATGCATTGCTGCGCCGACGAGTTGGGTACGCAGCCCCCACACCAGCTGGATTCAAAAGACCACACGCGCTGACCGGACATCAAAAACCGGAATCCGATCTGCGCTTTGCCACGTAGTCGGTTTGCCCGGCGACCCACCAACGAACGGGCGGCATTCCATCCACCCACCGAGACCCAACATGACACGTCCTTTCCCCCACCGCTCCCACCTCCGTGACCCCGAAGCGCCACGCTCCTCCATCGCGTGGCCATTGGCAAGCCTGGCGGCCATGACCCTGGCCCTGTCCGCCCCGGCCCATGCAGAGACCGGCAAGCTCCTGCTCACGGGCGGGGTCAGCACCATCGAAGGCGCCGCTGGAGGCGGACTCACACCCTGGGCAGTCATCGGCACCCAGGCCACCGATGGGCAAACCGGCTTCTCGGCTTTCGCCAGCCACGCCAAGACACAGGACTACCGCCTGAACATCGCAGGCGCTGCCGTGGCCTTCAACAACCGCGTTGAGCTCTCCGTAGCCCGGCAGGACTTCAACACCGGTACCACCGGCGTCCAGTTGGGCTTGCCCGGCCTGCACCTGCGCCAGAACATCGTGGGCGCCAAACTGCGCCTGGCCGGTGACGCGGTGCTCGACAGCGACACCTGGATGCCCCAGGTGGCCGTGGGGGTCCAGGCCAGGCAACTCGAATCCAGCGGCCTCGACAGCACGCTGGACGCCTTGGGAGCCAAGCGCCGCGGCACCGATTTCTACCTCAGTGCGACCAAGCTCTTTCTCGCCCAAGGCATTGTGGTCAATGGCACGCTGCGCGCCACCAAGGCCAACCAGAACGGCCTGCTCGGTTTCGGCGCCACCCTGGGTGGGGCTGACAACGGCTATGAAGTCCAACCTGAAATCTCGGTGGCCTACCTGATCCGACGCGACCTGGCCGTGGGCTTCGAATACCGCGGCATGTCCAACAAGCTGCAGCGCGCTGGCCAGGCAGCCGGCCTGGGCAACGGGCTGCGCGGAGACGACTGGAAAGACCTCTTCATTGCCTGGGCACCGAGCAAGAACATCTCTCTCACGGCCGCGTATGTGGACCTCGGCCGCATCGTGCCCGCCACCACCGGCAACAAGCGCCAAAACGGCGTTTACGTCTCAGCCCAGTTCGCTTTCTGAACCCCATCCAACCCCAACAGGTCAAACCATGAAATTCACATCGCCCCGCCCCCTCTCCAGCCTCTCCCGCCTTTCCCCATTTGCCCGGTGCGTCAGCCTGGCGGCGGCCCTGGCCATGGCTGCCGGACTGGCCCACGCCCAAGCCACAGCGCCCATGGCAAAACCCCAGCCCAGCGACGCCAGCGCCTACCCGGTCGCGCCCGCCGCTGGCCTGTATGAGGCATTTGGCCAGCGCGAAGGCATCGGCTCACTGATGAACGACTTTGTGCAGCGACTGCGCGCCGACCCGCGCATTGGCTCACACTTCGCCGACACCCGGCTCGACCACCTCGCCAGCCAGTTGGGCGACCAACTCTGTCAGCTCTCAGGAGGCCCCTGCGCCTACAATGGCCCCGACATGAAAACCGCCCACGACAGCATGGACGTGACCCGCGCCGACTTCAACGCACTGGTCGAGGTGCTGCAACAGTCCATGGACGCCCAAGGCATTCCGTTCTACCGGCAGAACCAGATGCTGGCCCTGCTCGCGCCCATGCACAAAGACGTGGTGAACACACGATGAACACCCGCCCCAGCCCCTCGCGTCTGGCGGTCGGTCTGGCGGTCATTCTGGCCACCACCCTCGGGACCACACTGTCCATCGGCCACGCCGCCACCCTCACGGTCACCGTCCTGGCCAGGAACGGCGAGCCGCTGGCCGATGCGGTGGTGATCGTCGAACCGGCCCAAGCGGGCCAACCTGCCGCGCCCAGCCCCAAGAAAGTGGAAATCAGGCAAGAGAAGCTGCAATTTGTGCCACAGGTCAGCGTGCTGCCTGTGGGCTCACAAGTCGTGTTCAGCAACCTCGACCGCTACGACCACCATGTGCGGGCTCTGCCCGCCGACGGGACCGCCCTCAGCGCAGCGCCCGATCGGGGTTTCGCCATCGCCCTGCCCGCCCGGGTCGGTGAGGAGCCGCCGTCCACCGCCATCGAAACCCTCAACGAACCGGGCCCGTGGCAATTGGGCTGCCACCTGCACGGCTCCATGCGCGGCAGCATCTACGTCACCGACAGCCCCTGGGTGGTGAAAACCGACGCCACCGGCCAAGCCACGGTGACCCAGTTGCCGGAGGGCCCGGCCCAGGTGCGGCTGTGGTATCCGCGGCAGTTGGTCGAGCAGCCCGCCACGCCCACGACCATCGGCCCCACCACCCAACTGCGACTGCCCACCACCATCCGTCCACCCAGAAGGCGCTCATGATGGCCCGCCTGACCACATGGCTCGACGGCGGATTGGCCTCCTGGTCAGGCGGCATGCCTCACAATGCCCCCATGGCTGAAACCCCCGACGACCAACTGATCGCCCTCATCGACCGCGTGGCCCAGCGCGACGAATCGGCGCTCAAGGCCCTTTACGACCTCACATCGGGCAAGCTTTACGGCTTGTCGATGCGGGTGGTGCGCAACAACGAGTGGGCCGAAGACGCCCTGCAGGACACCTTCCTGCAGATCTGGCGCAACGCCCCCGACTACCGCGCCTCCCTCAGCCCGCCCATGGCGTGGCTGGGCCTGATCGTGCGCAGCCGCTCCCTGGATCTGCTGCGCCGCCAAAAGGCCGCACGCGACCACCTGACCGAAGAACTCGACGACAACCTGGCCGAAACCCTCGCGGGCGACGCCCCCAACCCGATGGACACCAGCCTGGCCAGCCAGCAAGCCTGGGCGCTGCACCAATGTCTGGGCAAACTGGAGAACAAGCAACGCGAAGTGGTGAGCCTGGCCTATTTGCGCGACCTCAGCCACGGCGAACTCGCCGAGCAACTCAAATTGCCCCTGGGCACCGTCAAAACCTGGATACGCCGGGGCCTGGACCAGTTGCGCAACTGCCTGGCGCATTTCGCATGAGGCCACTGCCATGAACCTCAGCCAACACCCCGAACTGCTCGACCAACTGGCCAGCGCCTACGCCCTGGGCACCCTGCGCGGCGGTGCGCGCCGCCGCTTTGAAACCCTGGCCCGCGAACAGCCTGCCGTGCGTGCTGCCGCGCTGATCTGGCAAAGCCGCGTGGCCAGCATGACCGAGCTGCAAACGCCGCGCGAGCCTGCCGCTGCCGTGTGGACCCGCATCGACAACCCGGTGCGCGCCGACCAGGACCGTGCCGCCATGACCGCCGCCCGCCATGCCCGCTCCCGAGCCACCCAAAATCCGGTTGGCTTCGCGGCCTGACCCTGTGGCGCAGCACCGCAGCGGCCGGCGTCCTGGCCACGGTGCTCGCCGTGGTCACTGCGGTGGGCCTGCGGGACAACCTGGGCAGCCAGATCGGCGAACTGCAAGCAAAGCTCGCCGAAGCGCCACAGGTGGAGTACGTGGCCGTGCTGCACGACGACAAAGCCAGTGCCTCGATGCTGGTCACCTTCGACCCCAATCAGAAGCGGCTCACCCTGCAACGCGTGGGCAACTTCCAGGAATCCGGAAGACAAGTCGCTGCAGCTCTGGGCGCTGCCGCCCGAGGGTGGCCCACGCTCGCTGGGCGTGTTGACGCACGACCGCCTGCTCAAACTCGCCGCCGCCGAACAGGATGTGCGCCAGGTGCCTGCACTGGCCATCAGCCTGGAACCCAAGGGCGGCGTGCCCAGCGAAACCGGACCGACCGGGCCGGTGCTGTTCAAAGGCGCGTTGATCCATAAGATGTTGTAGGTGGCCGGTCCGCGAAGCCCGGTGCACCGGTGATCGAACCCTCAGGCCCCAAGCGGGACACCAGGAAATCGATCACCGCCCTCACCCGCAGGGGCATGTGGCGGTTGCCGGGGTAGATCAGGGAAAACGGCCTGGAGGCCCCGCGCAGTCCGGCAGCAATGCCACCAGCCGGCCTTCTACCAGATCGTTCTCCACCAGGTAACGGTAGGTCTGCAACACGCCGGCCCCGGCCCGCGCCAGCGTGACCGGCCCCAGGATGTCGTCGGAACAGGCCAGACGCCCCTGGGTGACCACTTCCTCGATGCGCCCGCCCCGCTGCAACAGCCAGGGCACGTTCTGCCCGGTGCGCGGCAGCACGAACTGGATGCACTCGTGCCCGGACAGGTCATCGATGTGCTGTGGCGCGGGGTGGCGGCGCGGGTAGTCGGGCGAGGCCACGACCACCAGATCGGCATCTTCAAGCTTGCGCGCCACCAGCCCGGAATCGGGCGGCGTGCGACCCCGGATGGCGAGGTCGAAGCGCTCGTCGGTGAAATCCACGTTGCGGTTGCTCAACTGCAACTCCAGCTCGATGTGGGGACACAGCCGCAGGAAGTCGGGCAACACTGGCAGCACCCGGTGGTGGGCATAGGAGGTCGGCAGGCTCAGCCGCACCAGACCCGAAGCCTGCTGCGCCTGTTCGGTGGCCTCCCGCTCCGCTTCCTGAAGCTGATCCAGCGCCTGGCGGCAGCGCCGGTGGTGGCGCTGCCCCGCCTCCGTCAGCCGCACACGCCGGGTCGTTCGCACCAACAACTGCACCCCAAGGCGGGCCTCCAGACGCGCCACCGATCGGCTGACCGCCGCCGGGCTCAGGCCGGTGACCTGGGCGGCCGCGGTGAAACCCTGGTGCTCCGCGGTGAGGCAAAACAACTCGATGCTGCCCAGCGCCATGTCGTCAAACAATCGACTCATTCATGATCTCCATGTAAACAGTCAAATTCTTGAAATGCCATTTATTACTATTTGAATCATAAATACGATGCGGGCTCCGATGAACCTCCCCCCAAGGAACCCCATGAAGCTGTACTTCTCCCCCGCCGCCTGTTCGCTGGCCCCCACATCGTGCTGCGCGAGACGGGCACACCGTTCACCGCCGTGAAAGTGGACACGGCCAAGCACCTGACCGCCGACAACACGGACTACCACCGCATCAATCCCAAGGGCCAGGTGCCCGTGCTGGAGCTGGACGACGGCACCCGGCTCACCGAGGGCCCGGTGATCTCGCAATACATTGCCGACCAGGCCGGCGCCACCACCCTGATGCCGGCGGCCGGCACCCTGGCGCGCTACCGCGTCATGGAATGGCAGAACCACATCACCTCCGAGCTGCACAAGTCGTTCACCCCCTTGTTCCGACCCGAACTGGACGCTCCCGCCAAAAGACGCTGGCGGGTCTGCTGCGCCAGAAACTGGGATGGGTCGACACGCAGCTGGCGGGCAGGCCGTTTCTGACCGGCGAAGCCTTCACGGCGGCCGATGCCTACCTGTTTGTCGTCGCCAACTGGTCGAAATTCGTGCAGTTGGACATCGGCGATCTGACCCACCTGCAGGCGTTCATGGCGCGCGTGGCACAACGCCCGGCCGTGCGCGCCGCCCTGCAGGCCGAAGGCCTTTTGGCCACCTGAAGTTCTGGACACGAGCGACACCATGACGCCACTCACCACCTTGCTCGGCATCCGACACCCCCTGCTGCTGGCTCCCATGGCCGGCGTCAGCGGCGGGCGCCTCGCCGCCGCCGTCAGCCGTTCGGGCGGCCTGGGCTTCGTCGGCGGCGGCTACGGCGACCGCCCCTGGCTGGAGACGCAGCTCTCGGCCACCGAGGGCCAACGCATCGGCGTGGGCTTCATCACCTGGTCCCTGCGCCACCGGCCTGAACTGCTGGACCTGACACTGGCGCACGCACCGGCCGCCATCCTCCTGTCCTTTGGCGACATCGTCGGCTTTGCCGATCCGGTGCACCGCGCCGGCGCGGTCCTCATCGCCCAGGTTCAAACCGTGCAACAAGCCCGCGACGCGGCAGCCGCCGGTGCCCAAGTGATCGTCGCCCAGGGCGGCGAAGCCGGCGGTCATGGCGGCCAACGCGGCACCATGGCCCTGGTGCCGGCGGTCGTCGACGCCGTGGCCCCCCTCCCCGTGGTGGCGGCAGGCGGCATCGCCGACGGCCGTGGCGTCGCGGCGGCGCTGATGCTCGGTGCGCAAGGCGTGTTGTGCGGCACCGCCTTCTACGCCTGCGACGAATCGCTGGCCCACCCCGAGGCCCGGCGCCGCCTGGTCGCTGCGAGCGGCGACCATACCTTCAAGGGCCCGCTGTTCGACCTGCTGCGCGGCCTGGAATGGCCCGAGGGTCCCTGGAGCCTGCGCACCCTGCGCAACGCGCTGTCCGATGACCTTGCCAAACGATGGGCCGCAGATCCGCAAGCCAGGAGCTCCGAACTGGCGGCCATGCAAACCCGAATGGCCGAGGCCCGCGAATTGGGCGACTTCGACACGGCGCCCGTGATCGCCGGTGAAGCCGCCGACCTTGTACACGAAGCCCGCCCTGCAGCGGCGGTGATGCGTGCGCTGATGGCCGGCTGCGAGACCGAACTCGGCAGGGCCACGGCCCTTGCCACCCACCTTCTAACCAACCCAAGGAGCTGAACCATGCCCTACGTCAACATCAAGATCACGCGCGAAGGGGTCACCCCCGCACAGAAAGCCGAATTGATCCGCGGCACCACCGATCTGCTGGTGCGCGTGCTCAACAAAAACCCTGCGACCACCTTTGTCGTGATCGACGAAGTCGAGACCGGCGACTGGGGCATTGCGGGCGACACCGTCACGGCTTTGCGCCAGCGCGAAGCAGCGAGGGGCTTTCAATGAGCGCCACCACTTTCCAGGCCCTGCATGGGGTGCTTCAGACCTACTTCGACGGGCTCCACCACAGCGACACCCGGCGCCTGCGCCAGGTGTTCCACGAGGCGGCGGTGTACGCCTGCGCCACCGACACGCCCCCCCTGATACGGAACATGCCGGACTACTTCCGCGTCGTCGACGCCAGGCCCTCACCCCACAGCCTGGGTGAACAGCGCACCGACCGCGTATTGGCCATCGAGCTGGTGGGCCCGACCACCGCGCTGGCCAAGGTGGAATGCTCGATCGGGCCCAAACAGTTCACCGACCTGCTCAGCCTCATCCACGCCGATGGCCGCTGGCAGATCATTGCCAAGGTGTTTCACTACGAACTGGCGGCGACTGCCGCAGAGGTTTGACAAGACCAGGCCCGAGATGGCCGGAAGAACGCCAGCAACCACCCACACGAGGTTCAATGCCGGTGATGCGCAATGTCTGTGACGTTGAATGGCCGCGCCACCGGTCACCCCAGCGTCTTGAAAGCACGTCGGCTGGGCCTCTCACAACCCCTCTTCAGGAGACGCTGCGGACCGGAAGAAACCGAGAACCAGGCCCCAAAGCCGCCATTGGGCGGCCCCACCGAATTGGCCGCTACTGCCGCGCCGTGCGCACATTCGCTGGCGGCAACTGTGGGTGGCTGCTGCGCCAGATTGATGTCCAGCCCACCACGGCGGGTGTAGCGCGCATAAACGCTGAGCTTGGCGGGCTTGCACCGGGCCATGATGTCCATGTAGATGCGCTCCACGCATTGCTCGTGGAATTCGTTGCGGTTGCGAAAACTCACGATGTACTGCAGCAGGCCAGCCTGATCGATCTGTGGGCCGCTGTACTGGATCGCAGGCTGCCCCAGTCGGGCTGCCCGGTCACCAGGCAATTGCTTCGAGCAGATCGCTGGTGAGAATCTCGGTCACCGGCTTCTCGTCAAGCGCCGCCGAAGCAGCTCGGGCGCAGGCTGGTACACGCTGCACTCCACATCCAGACGATCAATCGACAACCCTTGAACTCGCGAATCGGCTTCGCACTCAAACAGCTCGGGCTGCAGCAGCCGCACACCGGCCACCGACTGCACCGGGCCACCGCTCCAGATGGCCTGGCTGACATCGGTTCGGATGAGATCGCGCACCTCGTCAGCGCTGGAAAACCGGCTGTTGTTGAAGCTGTTGAGATACAGCTTGAACGACTTGCTCTCCACAATGTGGGTGCTCTCGCAAGGCACCGTGATGTGGGCAATCGCCACCTGAGGCTTGCCGCGCGGATTGAGCCAGGACAACTCGAACGCCGTCCACAAGTCAGCCCCCAGAAACGGCACGCTGCCCACGATCCCGATCTCACGCCGCTTGGGTTCGCGAGGGAGCGGGCACAACAGCGAGGCATCGTATTGATCGGCATGACACTGGCTTTGCCCAGGGGAGAGTTCGGGTTTCATGAATGAAGGGTCACCAAAAGGAGGACGCAATTAGGCACTGACCGCCGGGCAGCACAGGGTTCATCGACACACCAGGGCCATGATTGAGGGTATTTTCCGCTGCCGGACGCGGTCAGCGGGTCCTCCGCCCGGGGCGTCACTCAAAAACCCCTTGGCGCAACCATTTGGTGGCCACCCACTTCTCCCCGTCTATTCACCGGCGCACCGCCGTGCAGGGTCGGGTGGAAGGGTGGGGTTTGTCGTAACTGAAGAACACCGCATTGCCCCGTTGGGGCGCCACCACCAGCCCCGCGTCGGGGAACGTGGTACCGCCGCCGAGCGCTGGGTCGTTGAGGTACATCACCAGGGTGCCCACGCGCTGTCCGCCTCGCTTGAGAATGGTGGGTGTTCCTGGCTCATCTGGATCGAAGTAGTCGTAGTGCGGTTTGTATTCCGCCCCCTGCCCGTAACACAGCACCTGCATGCCCTCGCCGTTCTCCACCGGCCAGTTCACCAAACGGGCGATGCGGGCCTCGATGCGCTTGAGCAAGGCGCTCTCGCCACGGCTGAAAAACATGCCATGGTTGGTGCGGTTCTCATTGAGCTCCTCCCCACCGGTCTTGGTCTCCACCGTCAGTGAGCGCGCCATGCGCGGGCGCGCCGCAGCGATCAGCTCATCACATTCGTCGTCGCTGAGCAATCCGCCCAGCACCACCACGCACGGCGACGCCATGGTCGACAGGATCGACACCTGTCTGTCACCCGCGTCGACCACCCTGGGGGATCTGCCCAGATCAATCGCCGGCACGGCAGCCACCGCTGCCGCATCGCCGCGGCTGGCCGCGACGCTGCGACCTGCCTGCTGGCTGTGAACGCACTGCGCCGACCCGCGAGGCCGGAGCCTGGGTGCGCCGGTATTCGCTCAGCGTGGTCTCCAGGGCCGCCTCGGCCACCGCCACCTCCCCAACCCGCCGACACCATTGCGGCCATCACCTGTTCAGGCGAAAAGCCAGCCGCCGTCTGCTGGACAATCCAGGCACGCAGGGCAGGCGTAGCGACCTGGGTCATGGCATCGGTTCCCCTTCAAACCTCCGGGCCTTCGCGACGGAACACCAGCCGATCGGACTCAGACACCGACGGGGCAAACCGGTAGCCCTCTTCGGCGAACGCCTTGAGCTGCTCCACCCGGTTCACCCGATGGGTCACAGCGTGGCGCACCATCAGGCCGCGCGCGCGCTTGGCAAAGAAGCTGATGATCTTGTAGCCGTCACCCTTGCGCTCTTCACACACAGGTGACCACGCGCGGCTTCAAAGCCCGTCGGTCCACCGCCTTGAAATACTCCTCGCTGGCCAGGTTCACCACCACCGGCGTCTTGTCTGCCGCCGCGCGCTGATTGAGGGTACTCGGCCAGCTGCGCCCCCAGAACTGATAGAGGTTTTTGCCCCGTGGCGTCACCAGCCGCGTGCCCATTTCCAACCGATAGGGCTGCATCCAGTCCAGCGGGCGCAACACCCCATACAGGCCACTCAGAATGCACAGGTGGTCCTGCAGCCAACCCAGCTCGGCCTCGCCCAGTGTCTGGCTTCCAGGCCGCCATACACATCACCATCAAAAGCCAGCACCGCCTGCTTGCTGTTCTTGGCCGTGAACTTCGGCACCCAGGCCTGGTAGCGCGCCGCGTTCAGGCCCGACAACGTGTCCGACAGGCTCATCAAATCAGCGATCTGCTGCGGTGACTTTTTCGCGGAGCACATCGATCAACTCGGTGGATTGCTCAACGAACAGGGGCTTGGTGTGGGTCTTGACGTGCGCCGGCGTCTCAAAATCGAGCGCCTTGGCGGGGGAAATGAGAAACAGCATGGGGTGATTTTGGCATGGCATCCCATTTGCTGCCGGCCCCTTGGGCGCAGCCACAATGGCCACCATGCCGCTTGAGATTCTCTACCGCGATGAACACCTCATCGCCATCCACAAACCGCCGGGCCTGCTGGTGCACCGCACGGGGCTGGACGCAGGCGAAACCCGCTTCGCGGTGCAATGGCTGCGCCACCAGATCGGCCAGCCGGTGTGGCCCGCCCACCGCCTGGACAAAGGCACCAGCGGCGTCTTGCTGTTTTCACTCAACGCCGACACCGCCCGCCTGCTGGGCCAGGCCTTTGAACAAGGCACAGGCATCCAGAAAACCTACCAGGCCATCGTTCGCGGCTGGTCCTCGCCAGTGGGCCTGATCGACCATGCCCTGAAGCGCATGCCCGACGACATGCGCTTCGGGCGCGAGGAAACTCAGGAAGCCCAAACGCGTTTCAAGACCCTGGCCCACGGCGAACTGCCATTGCCCTCATGGCGAATTCCCCGACCACCCGCTTCTCACTCGTCGAACTGCACCCTCACAGGCAGACGCCACCAACTGCGCCGCCACCTGAAACACATTTCGCACCCCACCATTGGCGACACCACCCATGGCAAAGGCCCGCTCAACCGTGACGTGGCCGCCTTCATTGGAGCGCAACGCATGTGGCTGCACGCCACCACCCTGGCGCTCATCCACCCCGAATCGGGGCAGCCCTTGGAAATCACGGCCGACCCAGGTACCGATTGGACATGCTGGCGCGCATTCGTCCAGATACCTTCTCGAACCAATCATTGAGCGACTCATTTCGACCCGTAGTTGTCATCTGGCTACGGGGCTCATAGCGGCCACTCCGGATGCAATGATCGGCAGGTTCTGTGGGGTCAAACGTGAAGGCGATCGCGGACTCGCCATGTGACCCTTTCGTTTGACCCGCGATCTCGGGCAGGTGTTTTGGACTTGGTCAGGTTTGTCGATTCTGTTATACCTTCTCACATACCCGCCGGCATGAGCCAACTGGTTGATTTCAAACAATTTTCGGAGGCACCATGCAACTTTGTTTAACGACCACGGTTGTGGGTATCCGGTGTTTGGTCAGATAAACCACAAGTTATGCCCAATGAACCAAGTTGCACTTCCTGTCAATGAATGTTCGTCGTCTTGGCGATGACGCTGCGTGCGTTTAAGCTCTGCTCTACGGCGGGAAGTTACACGCGAAAATCCCATTCCAATGGGTGTGACGTTTGAGGAAGAACTCACTCGCACGCTGGATGGCTTTCGCGCGCAACTCTCTTCGCCTCTTCCAAACGCTGTGTTCGGTAGTTTCAGCTTGAAGGCGAGCTTTGCCGCAACAGCGGCCATTGAAGCCGCGCAGGCCAATTCCCGTCATCGCATCACAAAATGGTGATGTGGGGCGTTTTCACTTCCACCAGGCTTCGCCGTCGAGGACTGAGCCGGCAGGTTGTAGACACCGCGCTTCAGCACGCCTTCGACAACAGTGTGAATCTGCGTGAACTTGCAGGTATACGCCCCAACGAACCGGCAGACTCACGCTGCAGTGTCAATCGGCTTCGTGGAATACGGAGTCGAGCGGCTCTGAAGCCGTGTGCCTTGATGGTCAGTATTACAACGGAGTTCATGAGGACGCTTGTGAAAGACAGGCATAACAAGCCGCTGCATCCGACCGCCTTCGGCGTCGGCTGAGCGGCAACGTTCGGCGTCTTAAACTTTCGCACATGGCTATCGATCCCTCAACGTTCTGGGCGCAGTGACTTGATCACAACCTCGCCAATGTCTGCGGAGTCCTTTGAAAGCGGCTGAGCGACTACTTAATGTCAAATTTCCCGAAGAGTTGGTCGCACTGTGGCGTGTTCAGAATGGCGGCTATACACAAGGTTTTGTGTTTCCCACAGGGCAAAAGACAACTTAAGGGCTGAAGACCATGTGCCCGCTTCCAGAGCTTTTCGGAATTGGTTCGACACAATCACCTTCAGGCTCTCACAACATTCTCAACAGCCAGTACATGACTCACGAGTGGGATTTCTACTCACCAGCAAATTCTTCTCGCTGGCGAGGGAGACTGGTATGGATCACTTTGGACTATCGAAAGTCGGACACACCTTGTGTCAGGTGGCTCGATGTCGATGCGGGTGAAGATATAGAACTAGCTCCGACATTCAATCAATTCCTGGCAGGGCTTTTACCTGCCTCGGCCGTGGACGAGCAAACATGCCGTCTAGCTCCGTAGCGCCGAACCCATCAATCCACAGGACGCTGCGCGATGGCCGCGCAGCGCCAGTGATTTCAGACGTTGAACGGCTGCTTTTCCCTTTTGACCACGGTCCGCTCATGGCCGAAAACAGCTGAACAAGGTGGCCGAACAGATAGCCTCAACCCGATCAGATCAAGGATCGCTTGAGTTTGACCAGGCGGCAGTTCCCGCCACAGCCACCCACCCCCACTAGGCTTGACCGAGGTCGCCAGACAAACTGGCCAAAGTCTCGGGCGGAATCTGCATGTGGGCAGGGTAGTTGGTGTGGTCGCAACCGAGCTTCACGGCTGCGCCGGCCTGGATGGCGGCGCGCATGGCGGGCGTGAATTCGAAACGCACGAAATGCACCGCGCTGGTCTTCTCTTCGTTTTCGCGGTCCAGGTCTTCATCGGCAATGGCGTACACGCGGGCCATGCCCTCGACCTCGACAAACATGCGGTCCTCCACGCCAATCAACCTCGCCAACTCGCGCTTGCGCTCGTTGACGTCGATGTACTCGATCATCATCGTGGCCTTCCAGTTGCACCCATCGGGAACCAGCGGCGCATAAGCCTCGATCTCCTGCAAGATGCCTTCTTCCTCAAAAATCTTCTCGATGCGCAGCATCTCCTGGATCTGGTAGCGAATCGTGGTCTCGCTCTCAAACTGCAGATTCAGGTGGTCGCCCAGCTGCACGCTGCGCAGCCTGCGGTGAGCGATGACCTCAGGCTTGTGCAGCTTTCGCCATTTGCTGTAGGCCTCCAGGCTCATGAGGTTGTCGGGGGTGATATGTCCAGTGAGTTGCATGTGTGATTCCGATTCGACAAGGGTCCAGCCGTCCGTTCATCTCAAGGTCGAGGCCGGCCCCATTGCGCACCACCGGCCCGCCCCGGGCATTGAACCAAGTGGTAACGCGCTATTTCAAACCATAGGCCTTGGCCACCAGCGACAGCGGGTGCTGCAGTTCCGGAGCACCCAAGCCATTGACCTCAAAGCCCTGCGCAATGTGGTGACCGCCCAGCGGGCAGTCGGAGCTGATGTAGTCGGGCGCGCTCCCATCCTTCATGGTGGCCATGGATTTGAACACCGGCTTGCCGATCTTCATGGCCGTCTGGTGGCTCGCCTTCTTCACCCCGAAGGTGCCCGCATGACCGGAGCAGCGCTCGATGGTGTTGACCGTGGTCTGCGGGATCATCTTGAGCATTTCCTCGGTCTTCCGTCCGATGTTCTGCACCCGCCCGTGGCACGGAATCTGGTAGCTCACATTGCCCAGTTGATGCGCAAACTCCGTCTTCAGCAGGCCATCGCGCTTGCGCGCCATGAGGTATTCAAACGGGTCCCACATGTGCGCCTTGACCAACTGCGTTTCCGCGTCATCGGGGAACATCAGCGGCAACTCCTGCTTGAACATCAGCGCACAACTGGGCACGGCCGCCAAAATCGCGTAACCATCCCGGGCGTACCTGGCCAACACGGGTATGTTGGCCTCCTTGCTGGACTGTACCGACGCCAGGTCTCCCAACTCCAGCTTGGGCATGCCACAGCACTTTTCTTTCTCCACCAGGGTGTAGGGAATCTCGTTGTGATCGAGGATTTTGAGCAGATCCAGGCCGATGCCGGGCTCGTTGTAGTTGATGTAGCAAGTGGAAAAGATGGCCACCTTGCCGGGCGTCTTCTCCCCGTCGACCACCCGGGAGCTTTTGGCCTGCGGCGCCGCAGAACGGAATTTCCGACTGGCCAGCTCGGGCAACCAGGCGTCTTTGTCAACGCCAGCCACCTTCTCCATCAGGTCTCTGGCCACGGGCGTCTTGTTCACCGCATTGGCCACCTGCACCACCACCGGAATCCCAGCAAACTTGCCATGCACATCGGTCGAAGCCAGAAACCGCTCGGCCGCGCCCACGCCGCCGTTCTTGAATTTGACCGCCTTGGCCCGCAACATCGTGTGGGGGAAATCCAGATTCCATTCATGCGGAGGTGTGTAAGGACACTTGGTCATGTAGCACAGATCGCACATGTAACACTGGTCCACCACCTTCCAGTAATCCTGCTTGTCCACGCCATCGACCTCCATGGTCGCGCTTTCATCGACCAGGTCAAACAGCGTGGGGAACAGGCCGCACAGACTCACACAGCGGCGGCAGCCGTGGCAGATGTCGAAGATGCGTTCCAGCTCCTGATTGAGCTTCTCCTCGTTCCAGAAATCGGGGTTCTTCCAGTCGAGCGGATGGCGCGTCGGCGCCTCCAGATTGCCTTCGGTTGCCATGTCTTGTCTCCGTCCGTGCGGGGTATCTTGTGGGGGCAGCAGCGTTCAGGTGGCAGCGGATCCGGAATTCCCGGTCCGCTTGCAACAGCCTCTGCCAGCAGAGGCAGCGCGCCGCACAGGCGGCGCGCAGGCAAAGTCAATCCGCCAGTTCGGCCAGTGCCTTCTGGTAGCGGTTGGCGTGCGAACGCTCTGCCTTGGCCAGGGTTTCAAACCAGTCGGCAATCTCATCAAACCCTTCTTCGCGGGCAGTCTTGGCCATGCCGGGGTACATATCGGTGTACTCGTGCGTCTCCCCTGCCACGGCCGATGCCAGGTTCTCGCGGGTCGAACCGATCGGCATGCCGGTGGCCGGATCACCCGACTGCTCCAGAAACTCCAGGTGGCCATGGGCATGCCCGGTCTCGCCTTCCGCGGTGGAGCGGAAAAGCGCGGCCACATCGTTCTGGCCTTCGATGTCGGCCTTGTTCGCGAAGTAGAGGTAACGGCGGTTGGCCTGGGATTCGCCAGCGAAGGCGTCTTTCAGGCATTGCTCGGTCTTCGAGCCTTTCAAAGCGGCCATGGGTATCTCCTGATCTTGGGTTGAAAAACAACTTGCTCAAGGCGCAGCCCCTGTGGCGCCAACGCCTGGAACCAAAACACCTTACACCCCACAAAAGCCCGTCGTCTAATAGTTCTGCCCTATGTGAACCATTGTTGCGACCTATGAACCACGGTCAACTGATAATGATTCTCATCACCCGGCAGCCAACGCGGTGGCCATGGTCGCACCCCGCGGGCAGGGTGGTCACATGTGCCCAGAGCCGACACGCCAATCGCGAGCGCCCCGTAAAATCAACGGTTTACCTTGGTGCCCGCGCGCGCCAAAGCGCCTCGCGGCGCCTGCCCACCTCACACACAAACACAGCATGTCCACCCAACCCGAACAGCCCGGTCTCAACAGCCTGTCGAAATCTTTCGAACCCGCCGCCCTCGAAGCCCATTGGGGCCCGCAGTGGGAAGAGCGCGGCTACGGCAACGCCGGGTTTCGGGGCACCGGCAAGCCCCAGGCAGACGCACCCTCTTTTGCGATCCAGTTGCCCCCACCCAATGTGACCGGCACCCTCCACATGGGGCACGCGTTCAACCAGACCATCATGGACTCGCTCACGCGCTACCACCGCATGAGTGGCTTCAACACCGCCTGGGTGCCCGGCACCGACCACGCCGGCATCGCGACCCAGATCGTGGTGGAACGCCAGCTGCAGGAACAAGGCATAAGCCGCCACGACATGGGCCCGACCCCGGCCGAAGCGCGCAAGAACTTCGTGGCCAAGGTGTGGGAATGGAAAGAACAGAGCGGCAACACCATCACCAACCAGATGCGCCGCATGGGCGACACGGTGGACTGGAGCCGCGAATACTTCACCATGGACCCCAAGCTGTCCGAGGTGGTCACAGAGACCTTTGTTCGCCTCTATGAACAGGGCTTGATCTATCGCGGCAAACGCCTGGTCAACTGGGACCCGGTCCTGATGAGCGCGGTGTCCGACCTGGAGGTGGAGAGCGAAGAAGAAGACGGCTTCATGTGGCACATCGCCTACCCGCTGTCCAACGGCAGCGGCTCGCTGACCGTGGCCACCACGCGCCCGGAAACGCTGCTGGGTGACGTGGCGGTGATGGTGCACCCGGAAGACGAGCGCTACAGCGCGCTGATCGGCCAGTACGTCAAGCTGCCGCTGTGCGATCGCGAAATCCCTGTGATCGCGGACGACTACGTTGACCGGGCCTTTGGCACCGGCGTCGTGAAGGTCACCCCGGCCCACGACGCCAACGACTACGCCGTGGGCCAGCGCCACCAACTGCCCATCATCGGTGTGCTCGCGCTCAACGCCACCATCAACGACCACGCGCCGGAAAAATACCGTGGCATGGACCGCTTTGTGGCCCGCAAGGCCGTGGTTGCCGACCTGGAAGCCGCGGGCCTCCTGGTGGAGACCAAGAAGCACAAACTCATGGTCCCGCGTTGCGCACGCACCGGCCAGGTCATTGAACCCATGCTCACAGACCAATGGTTCGTGGCCATGCAATCCAAGGGCAACGAGAAGAACACCAGCGGCACCTCGATTGCCGACAAAGCCATCGCCGCCGTGAAATCCGGTGAGGTGACCTTCGTGCCCGAGAACTGGGTGAACACCTACGACCAGTGGATGAACAACATCCAGGATTGGTGCATTTCCCGCCAGCTCTGGTGGGGCCACCAGATTCCCGCCTGGTACGACGAGCAAGGCCAGGTCTATGTGGCGCGCAACGAAGCCGAGGCGCAAGCCCTGGCCGGCACTGGCAGGGCGCTCACCCGCGACCCCGATGTGCTCGACACCTGGTATTCGTCGGCCCTGGTGCCGTTCAGCACCATGGGCTGGCCCAACCAGACCGACGCTCCCACCGACGACTACAACCTCTACCTGCCCAGCAGCGTGCTGGTGACGGGCTACGACATCATCTTCTTCTGGGTCGCCCGGATGATCATGATGACCACCCACTTCACCGGTCGCGTCCCGTTCAAACACATCTACATCCACGGCCTGGTGCGCGATGCGCAAGGGCAGAAGATGAGCAAATCGGAGGGCAACGTGCTTGACCCCGTCGACCTGATCGACGGCATTGCCCTGGCGCCCTTGCTGGACAAGCGCACCACCGGCCTGCGCAAACCCGAAACCGCACCCAAGGTGCGCAAACAGACCGAAAAGGAATTTCCTGACGGCATTCCGGCCTACGGCGCCGACGCCCTGCGCTTCACCTTCGCCGCCCTGGCCTCGCTGGGCCGCAGCATCAACTTCGACAGCAAGCGCTGCGAGGGCTACCGCAACTTCTGCAACAAGCTCTGGAACGCCACCCGGTTCGTGCTGATGAACTGTGAAGGTCAGGACTGCGGTCTGATGGAGCACACCAAGGCCGACTGCAGCGTGGGCGGCAAGGCGCACGGCTACATGAGCTTCTCCCAGCCCGACAGATGGATCACTTCCCGTTTGCAACGGGTCGAAGCCGAGGTCGCCAAGGGCTTCGCGGAATACCGGCTCGACAACGTGGCCAACACCATCTATGACTTCGTCTGGAACGAGTTCTGCGACTGGTACCTCGAAATCGCCAAAGTGCAGGTCAACACCGGCAACGAAGCCCAACAGCGCGCCACGCGCCGCACCCTGATCCGCACGCTGGAGACCCTACTGCGCCTGGCCCACCCCATCATCCCCTTCATCACCGAAGCCCTGTGGCAGAAGGTGGCGCCCGTGGCGGGTCGCGAGGGCCCGTCGGTGGCGGTCGCGGCCTACCCGGTCAGCCAGCCTGAACGAATCGACGAACAGGCCGAGGCCCATGTGGCCCGTCTCAAGAGCCTGGTCGATGCCTGCCGGACCCTGCGCGGCGAAATGAATGTCTCGCCGTCCACCCGTTTGCCGCTGTATGTGGTCGGCGACGCCGAATTCATGTCGGGCGCGGCGCCCGTTCTGCAGGCCCTGGCCAAGCTCAGCGAGGTCAAGGTGTTTGCCGACGAGACCAGTTGGGCCGCCGCCGCGAAGGCTGCCCCCGTGGCCGTGGTCGGCGAGGCGCGGCTGTGCCTGTTCATGGAAATGGATATCGCTGCAGAAAAGCAGCGGCTCACCAAGGAAATCACCCGACTGGAAGCCGAGGTGAGCAAAGCCAACGCCAAGTTGGCCAACGAAGCCTTCGTCGCCAAAGCCCCACCTGCGGTGATCGAGCAGGAGAAAAAACGGGTCGCCGAGTTCGGCGCCACCTTGGAGAAGATGCGCGAGCAATTTGCCCGCCTCTGAAGCGAAGCATCCCATTGATGCTTGCAACATCTGGGGCTGCCGCACCATCCGGTGTGGCCTTGCGCACCCTCCTGCCGCTTCCGCCCGACGGCACCTGATCGTCGTCGACCGCCAGGGGCTGACTCAGCCCAACATGCCCCAACCAGACGGGCTTGCATGCCCGCCGTCCGACCCCGACAAAGGTTGAAGGTCGTCTGTGGCCCCCATCCCGCCACTCAACGGTCGCGCCAGCGCCGCACCGGGAGAGAGCGTTTCGTGGATGCGGTGGGCCACATACCAGCTCGCCCGCAGTTTCGCCTCGCGCGTATGGGACCCCAGCCGGGGCGTGAGATGCAGGTTGGGAATGCCATGCAAAGGCGACCCTTCAGCCGCAAAACTCTCGCTGGCGCCATCGAGCAGGCACGCTCCGATGCGCCCATCGCTCAGCGCCAAGGCCAACGCGTCGGGATCAAACAGCGAACTGCGGCTCACGCTCACCCACAATTGCCCCGGCTTGCAGTGGTTGAGCAACCGCTCATTCAACCAACCGCGAAACCGCGTGGCGTAGATCACTTGCAACGAAACCGCGTCGGAGCGCGCCAGCAAGTCGTTCAGGGGCACCGGCTCCACACCGAGCTTGTTCCAGATCGGCGCCGCATGATGCACGGCGGGGTCATAACCCAGCAAGCGCACGCCCATGGCCTTGAGCAGCGGCGCCAAGGTGTGCGCCACCGGGGCCAGCCCCAGCATGCCGACCGTGCTGCCCCCCAACTCGCGCCCCATGCGCACATGGGCCAGCTTGCGGCCCAACAGCGCACTGACCATCCCACGCCGATACAGCATCAACAGGCCATACAGCAGGTATTCGGCGTTGGAGCGCATGGTGGCGCTGCGCGCCTGCACCACGCGAATGCGGCGGCTCGCGCACGCATCCAGGTCGGTGTTGTCGCTGGAGAACTGCATGCGCGCGATGAGCCGCAACTCAGGCGCAAAGTCCAGGAATTCGCGTGAAACCACCACATGGGATGGCAATACAAGCGCCCGGGTCTTGGCCAGGGCCTTGCGCAAAGTGATGGCGTCGTCGGCCCAGTCCGGGCGATACACCACTTCATGGCGTTCCTGCAACCAAGCCTGCGCCTCGGGCACCAACGGATCAACCAGCAAAACCTCCATGTCGCCTCGCGGTCAGGACTGGGCTTGCAAGTGACCCCGGCGGTCGGTGCAAATCAACGGCGCTTCAGAAGGCTGAAGTGCTCCGCTCCGACCGTCTGTTGTTCGACCAGCTCATTGCCAGTCTGCTTGGCAAACGCCTGGAAATCGCGCACAGAGCCTGCATCCGTCGAGACCACGCGCAGCACCTGGCCACTGGTCATGTCGGCCAGGGCTTTCTTGGCTTTCAGAATGGGCAGGGGACAATTGAGTCCGCGGGCGTCAAGTTCTTTGTCGACTTTCATGTGTAGCTTCCTGTGTAACTGGCATTCTACGGCAGCACGCTTTCTCGGGCGGCATGCGCGGCCTTCGGCCCATGGCTCTCAGTCGGGTGTGACCGGTGCCGAGAATGTCTGGGGTGGGGGAAGGTCCATGAAGCTGGGCTCCAGCCCCTGACCACGCAGCCAGTCGGCCAACGCCAGCCCTGTGCCAGCGCGCCAGCATTTGACCTGCTCGGGCCGAAGCAGCTTGTATTCGGCCAGCTCAGGCGAAAGCCGGATCTCGCCTTCGGCGGCTGCGTGGTAAGTGATGATGACCTGGTTCATGCGCTGGAAATCGTGCACGCCCACCAGGGTCAATGCCCCCGCGATCAGCCCCGTTTCCTCACGAATCTCCCGTCGAATGCCATCCTCGGGAGACTCACCCGCCTCCATGAACCCGGTGATCAGGCCAAACATGCGGTTGGCCCAGGCGGCATTGCGCGCCAGCAACAGCTGATCGCCCACCTGCACGATCGCCGCCAGCACCGGCGTGGGATTGTTCCAGTGAGTGAAGGCACATGCGGTGCACCGCAGTCGCTCGGTGTACCCACCGTCCTCCATTTCGCCGCGCAACGCCAATGGGGCTGCGCACACGGGGCAAAACCGATACTCAACGCTCATGCAACACCCGCCCTCCTGCGGTCAATGACAGCCCACGGCTTCCCGCTTCGCTCAAGCCGGGAAAACGCCGGTGGACAGGTAGCGGTCGCCGCGGTCACAGACCACAAACACCACCGTGGCGTTCTCCACTTGTTGCGCCACCTGCATGGCGACCCAGCAGGCTCCTGCAGCAGAAATGCCGCCGAATATGCCCTCTTCCCGCGCAAGGCGGCGACAGGTGTCTTCCGCATCGGCCTGGCTGACGTAGACCATCTCGTCGATATGGGTCGGGTCGTAAATCTTGGGCAGGTACTCCACCGGCCACTTCCGGATCCCAGGGATGCGCGAACCCTCACTGGGTTGGGCACCGATGATGCGCACATTCGGATTGCGGGACTTGAGGTACCGAGACACCCCGGTGATGGTGCCGGTGGTGCCCATGGCACTCACAAAGTGCGTGATCCGACCACCCGTTTGCTCCCAGATCTCGGGTCCGGTGGTTTCAAAGTGGATGCGCGGGTTGTCGGCGTTGGCAAACTGGTCGAGCACGCGACCCTTGCCTTCAAGTTGCATTTTCTCGGCGAGATCCCGCGCGTATTCCATGCCACCGCTTTTGGGCGTCAAGATCAATTCGGCACCAAATGCCTTCATGGTCTGCGCCCGCTCGATCGACAGGTCCTCCGGCATGATGAGCACCATGCGATAGCCCTTGATGGCGGCGGCCATGGCCAGGGCGATGCCGGTATTGCCCGACGTCGCCTCAATAAGGGTGTCGCCCGGGCGAATGTCGCCCCTTTCCTCTGCGCGGCGGATCATGGACACCGCGGGCCGGTCCTTGACCGAGCCAGCCGGGTTGTTGCCTTCAAGCTTGCCCAGAATCACATTGCCACGGGCCTGGTTCTCAGCAGCACCCATGCGCTGCAAGGCAACAAGGGGGGTGTTGCCGATGGCTTGTTCAATGGTCGGATAAATCATGCTCCGAATGTGCCATAATTTCGTTCTCCCCGAATTCGCCCGGGTGGTGAAATTGGTAGACGCAGGGGACTCAAAATCCCCCTCCGAAAGGAGTGCCGGTTCGATTCCGGCCCCGGGCACCACAACAAAGCCGCACAGATTGCCCTGTGCGGCTTTTTTGTTTGGTTGCGCTTTTTTCACCCCTGGGAACGCTTGGCCCTTTCAAGCTCGTCTTCCAGCACGCGCTTGTAGATACCGGGGAGATCGGCACTCATCTTGTTGCTCTCTATGCCGTAGCCCAGGCTGGTCCATGTACCCGACAGACGCTTGAGCACGGTCTTGGTCTTTCCCTGCCGCAGCAACGCCGCAAAGTCCGCACGCCACACGCGTGTGTCAGACAGCCACTGGTAAATGACGATGTCCTGGTAGATGGGCTCGAAGCTCAATTGACTGTCGTCGGTCACCCCGGGCACGCGCTCCGGGTGGTAGCGCAGCGCAAGGGCGGTCCAAGTTGAGTTGAGCAACTGATAGCGCCCCGCCGCCGTGGAGCAGTTGCCCCGGTTCGGGCCGCTGCCGATGGGCTGGCAACGGTTGGGGTGGATGTCCAGCGTCCAGACAAAGCTGCTGCCATGCATGACGTGGTAGGGCCGCAACACGTTGGACTCGCTGGCGGAAATGGTCCGCATGAGCGCACGCAAATAGGGGTCGCCTCCCTGCATCACCAGCGGTTGGGTTCCAGGCAACAAGATCAAGGGGCGCCACCACCACAACAGAACCAGCATCAGCGTGACCATGGTCAGGCTCAGCCCCACCCGACTGGCCAGCACGCGCTCCCAAAGCCCCGCCCAACGCGAACGCGCGGGCGGTGTCGGCTCGGAATCGGGAGGCATATTCATGGAGCAGCAAATCGTGGATATGGCCGCGTCATTGCAGCCACGAAGCAAGCCGATGGCAATGCAAACGCGAGGTCGTGTGCAGCCTGAGAGAATAGCGGTTCTTCTGGCATACGAACACTTACAGGCCGCTTTTCAATGACCTTGCTTTTGCCCTCGCTCGCACTCCTGGCCGGACTCGCCCTGTTGGTCTGGAGCGCTGACCAGTTTGTCGACGGCGCCTCTGCCACCGCCACCCATTTTTCGGTGCCCCCATTGCTGGTGGGCATGGTCATCGTGGGTTTTGGCACCTCGGCGCCCGAAATGGTGGTTTCCACGCTGGCGGCATCTCAAGGCAATCCGGCACTGGCCCTGGGCAATGCCTGGGGCTCCAACATTGTGAACGTCGCCTTCATCCTCGGGGTGACGGCCCTGGTCAGTCCCATTCTGGTCCGTTCGGTCATATTGAAGAAGGAGCTGCCGGTGTTGCTGGGCGTGATGGCTCTGGCCGGCTTTCTGGTCTGGGACACCGTGATCAGCCGGGTGGACGCGTGGGTGTTGCTGTCGGTGTTTTTTGGGCTGATGGGCTGGTCGATCTGGGAGGGCTTTCGGGGCAAAGGCGACGCACTGGGCGACGAAACCCAGGCCAATCTGGATGCCAAGCCCATGCCTCTGCCCAAGGCGCTGACCGCCTTGGGCATCGGTTTGGCGGTGTTGGTGGGCAGTTCCCAATTGCTTGTGTGGGGCGCAGTGACGATTGCCCAATCGCTGGGGGTGAGCGATTTGGTGATCGGCCTGACCGTGGTCGCCGTGGGCACTTCCCTGCCCGAGCTGGCGTCCTGCATCGCGGCGGCACGAAAGGGTGAGCACGACATTGCGCTGGGCAACGTGCTGGGCTCGAACCTGTTCAACACTTTGGCTGTGGTCGGCATTGCCGGCGCCATATCACCCATCGTGCTCGAGCCAGATGTGGTCACACGAGACTGGCCAGTGATGGCTGGCCTGACGGCGCTGCTGTTCATTTTCGGCTGGGGCTTTCGAGGGCGACAGGGGCGCATCAACCGGGTGGAAGCGAGCGTCCTGCTCGCGGCGTATGTGGCCTACACGGGTTGGCTGCTCTACTCAACCGCTCAGACCCTCTGAGCCCGACGCGCGCAGCCCCTCCTTCACCGTGGGGTAGCGCAAGACAAGCCGCAGCTCTTCCTTCATCCGCCGGTTGCGTATGCGGCGCGACTCGCGCATGAAACTCAGCAGTTGCGGCGACAAACGGGTTTCAGCCTCTGCCATCGACACGCGCGGCGGACGGGGCATCCCGAACAGATCGGCCGCGAGATCGAAGTAGTCCCCCATCTTCATGGTGGTGTCGTCGCACACATTCAGGTTGCGCTGCGGCTTGCCGCGCCACAGCGCCCACACACAGGCCCTGGCCAGATCGTCGGCATGGATGTGGTTGGTGTACACATCTTCTCTTGCCGCCAATACCGGCGTACCCCGCGCCAGGCGTCCCTGCGGCGTCCCCCCTTCACGGTCCAGTGCATAAATCCCCGGAATGCGCAACACAGTGGTGCGAACCCCCTTGACCCGCCCCAGCCCGTGAACGGACACTTCGGCATCCACTCGCCGCGCCGCGCGCTCGCTCTGCGGCAGGGTGGGCGTCAGCTCGTCGACCCAGGCACCCTGCCGATCCCCATAAACCCCGGTGGTCGATCCGTACACCAGCGCCACAGGCCCTGAGCGCTGCATAAGGGCTGCCACCACAGCGCGGGCCCGCGGGTCATCGGTGGCCCCCGCCTGGTTGGGAGGTGGTGCCAGATAGAGCACCCGGCTGGCGACGCCCGCCAGGCGCCCAAGACTGGCTCGGTCGTCCAAATTGCCCAGCAATGGCGTGATGCCCTTGGCACGCAGGGCAGCCCGGCGGTTCTCGCTGGAGGTCAAGGCTATCAACCGCACCCGCCGCCCACCACCCATCTCGCGCGCCGCGCGCGATCCAACATCCCCACAACCCACGATCAACACCCGCTCACGGCGAAAACGGGCAGGCAAGGCACCAAGAAAACTCATGAAACTCCGGATTTGCGACAATCTTTGTTTGTACCCCGCGTGCGCGCCGGCCTTCAACCCGCGCGCCCATCCCAGTTGGCAAAGAGTATGACATTCACCATCACCGTTGAACCCAGTGGTCGCAGTTTCACCGCCGAGCCGTCCGAAGCCATGCTGATGGCAGGCATTCGCCAGGGCATTGGACTCCCCTATGGCTGCAAAGACGGCGCCTGCGGCTCTTGCAAATGCAAGCTGGTCAGCGGCAGCGTGGTTCATGGCCCCCACCAGCCCAAGGCGCTCAGCGCAGAGGAAGAAGCGGCCGGTTTCGTGCTCACCTGCTGCGGTGTGGCACAAAGCGACGTGGTCATCGAATCGCGGCAGGTGACCGAAGAAGGGGCCTTCCCCATCAAAAAAATGCCTGTGCGGGTCAGCGCGCTGGAACGCGCTTCGCACGACGTCATGGTTCTGCGCCTCCAGTTGCCCGCCGCGGACACCTTCAAATACCACGCCGGGCAATACGTGGAGTTCCTGCTGCGCGACGGCGACCGCCGCAGCTACTCCATGGCCACCGCGCCCCACACCCAGGTCGAAGCGCCCCAGATGGAGCTGCACCTGCGTCACATGCCGGGCGGGAAGTTCACCGACCACGTGTTCTCCAACATGAAGGAAAAAGAGATCCTGCGCATCGAGGGCCCCTACGGCAGCTTCTTCCTGCGCGAGGACAGCGAGAAGCCCATCGTGCTGCTGGCTTCCGGTACGGGCTTTGCCCCCATCAAGGCCATTCTCGAACACATGGCCTTCAAGGGCATCACCCGCCCCACCACCCTGTACTGGGGCGGACGCCGCCCCGCCGACCTCTACCAGAACGACTGGGTCAAGGCGCAGGCCGCGGCCATGCCCAACCTGCAATATGTTCCCGTGGTCTCCGATGCCCTGCCAGAGGACAACTGGACCGGGCGAACCGGTTTTGTTCACCAGGCTGTGCTGGATGACATCTCCGACCTGTCAGGTCATCAGGTTTATGCCTGCGGCGCCCCAATCGTCGTCGAGTCCGCCCAACGCGATTTTGTGGCGAAAGCCCAATTGCCTGCGGAAGCGTTCTTTGCCGACGCCTTCACGAGCGAAGCCGACAAGCTGCAAAGCGTGTAAGGCGACCAATTCTCGCCGAGGCACATGGCAACCAGAGGTTGCCCCGGATTTTCGACCTTTATAGATCAAGCCATCTCCGATGGTTTTGAAGGGGTTCGCCGGGTGCGGATCGCCGACACCGAACTCACCGGCATTTCCCAGAAGCCGTCTGTCAGACGTTTCAAGGCAGCCATGCGCTTGCCACTTGAGGCCATTGGATGCGTGCACTGGTGCACCCTTTGTTGTAAAGGCCTGTCATGACACAGCGCCCGGTGACTGCCAGTTTCGGGAGCACCCGCCGCGCAGTCTTGGGCAACTCGCACCTCAAGCCACCTCCGTCAAAGAGAAGCGACCAGGCGACAGCAAGGGCTTCAACGCGCCGACTGAGCGCTCATTCGGGTGAGTCACGCGTTGGATACCGATTGCAGTCGAAGAGCGTTACCCTAGAAAAGCATGTTCCGCGGTAACCGAAGGTAATATCAGCCGCAAGCCTATTCCACCACGTATGTTCCCCCCCCGACTGGGGCGAGCTTGTGCGCCACTGACAAATCCCGAAATGACCTATTCCTTGACCTTGCCCCCTTCATCGTCCCTCGCACGTTGCGCCACCCTGACCATCGGCCTGGCGCTGTTGCTCAGCGCTTGCGGTGGCGGCTCCAGCGCGCCCGAGCAGAACGAAACCAGCGGGTCGCCAACCACCCAGTCACTCACCACGCCAGGACCCTCTGCGATCAAAACGGCCGAGGTGCAGGCCCAAGGTGCCGCCTTGAACACCGAGGAACTGAACGATGCGTTGACCGAGGCCAAAGCCTTGCCAAACGACGCCGCGTTGATCGCCGGGCAAGTCGCTCCCTTGGCCGCCTACAAATCGGGCCAGGTTGCGCAGAAAGCGGCAGCAGTGCAGTTGCCGGTCTACCGCTTCTACAACACCCAGACCAGCAGCCACTTCTTCACCAGCAGCACCACGGAACGCGACTCGGTGCAAAACACCCTGCCCCACATGACCTACGAGGGCCAGGCCTTTCTGGCCGCCAGCGAGGCATCGGCAGGTTTGAAGCCGGTTTACCGCTTCTTGAACTCAACAAACGGTCGGCATTTCTACACCATCAGTGAGAGCGAGCGCGACAACATTCAGGCCAACCTGCCCCAGTTCGCTCTGGAGGGCGTGGCCTACTACGCCAGCCCCGTGGCCGGTTCAGGCTTTACGCCGCTCTACCGCTTTTTCCTGCCCAGCTCAGGCGCCCATTTCTACACCACCAGTGAAACCGAACGGCAACACCTGCAAGACACGCTGAGCGCCACCTACACCTACGAAGGGGTGGGCTACTACGCGCTCACCGGCACCTGCACGCTGCTCAACGACACCACGCAGCAAGCCACTGCCAACGCCTGCTATCTGGCCAACAACACCGCACAGGTCAACATCACGTTGCCGGACAGCGCCGACCTCGCTGTGGGCGACACGCTGAAGGTCTCAGGCTTGGGCGCGGGCGGCTGGCGAATCTCACAGAACGCCGGGCAACTTGCGCAGACCACGGTGACGGGGGCTGAACCCCACGTTTGGACCGTCCGCGAATCCAGCCGCTATTGGTATTCGGTGGCCTCCTCGGCCAATGGCACCAAGCTGGCTGCCGCGGTCTTTGGCCCCTTTGTGGGCACCGGTGGACAACTGTACACCTCCACCGACAGCGGCGTGACCTGGACCCCCCGCGCATCCAACCGCAACTGGAGTTCGGTGGCTTCCTCGGCCGATGGCAACAAGCTGGTGGCGGTGGCCTACAGCGGATACATCTACACCTCCACCGATGCCGGGGTCAGTTGGACCGCGCGCGAAACCCAAACCGCCCGCTCGTGGAATTCGGTGGCCTCCTCGGCCGATGGCAACAAACTGGTCGCGGCGGCTTTTGGCGGACTGGTGTACACGTCCACCGATGCCGGGGTGACCTGGACGGAGCGATATCCCGACAACAACCCGTCGCTTGGGGGGAGGTGGCAAGTCACATCCTCCGCCGATGGCGACAAGCTGGTCGGCGTGGAATACAGCGTCGCGCTTCAAACCTCCACCGACGCGGGTATCAACTGGAGCCCTCGCACCCCCAACCGCTACTGGAATTCGGTGACGACGTCCGCCGATGGCAACAAGCTGGTCGCCGTGGTGGACGGTGGAAACATTTTCACGTCCACCGACGCGGGCGCCAACTGGACCGCTCGGGAAAGCGCGCGAGCCTGGCAAGGCGTGGCGTCGTCCGCCGATGGCAACAAACTGGTCGCCGTGGTGGACAACGGCTACGTCTACACGTCCGACGATGCCGGACTCACCTGGAAGCAACGCGCAAACTCCGGCACATGGAAAGCGGTGGCGGCGTCCGCTGATGGCAACAAACTGGTCGCCGTGCAACGCAATGGCCAACTCTACACCGCCCAAACCAGCACCCTGCCCGGCACGGGCGGCTTCCTGGAAGGCACAACTGGGAGCTCGGTCGAGCTCAAGTATCTGGGCAATGGGGTGTTTGAGGTGACCAACTCCAGCGGCTCGGTCAGCGCAGGCGCCGGCACCACTTAGGCCCATTCACACCCAACCGGCCACGCCGATCGGCAGCTCGGCGCTCCGAGCCACTCGGTGATGGCAGGCGTTCGCGGCCGGGGCACGAGCCCGCCGCTCACGCCTGGCGGGTCAGATGCCCGACGTGGCGCGGTGGCCGGATCCCACGCACCCCGGTTGCCCTGACGCCCCTCTCCCAAGGCGGTGCCGCCGTCCGACGCTCAGCCCAAGCGCACCGGCACAAAAATCTGATCGCCATCGCGCTGGATGAGCAACGCCAACGATTTCTTTGCGTGCGCCAGCGCTTCTTTCACCTGCGCCACGTCCTTCACCGGCGAGCCATTCACCGCCAGCAGAACATCGCCTTTTTGCACGCCGGCCAAAGCTGCGGGCCCCTGCTGAACGCCCTCCACCACCAAACCGCCCGACACACCCGCCTGACGTTGCTCCTGCGGGTCCAGCGATCTCAAGGCCAACCCCAGACGGCCCTTGCTGTCGGCCGGATCGGCCTTGGCCACCACGGCGGCTTTGTCGTCGGCATCGCCCAGCTTGGCGCCAATGTCCATGGTTTTTCCATCGCGCCAGATGCCCAGGGTCACCTTCTCGCCGGGCAAGGACTGCCCGATCAATGCCGGCAGATCGCCCGAGGCCACCACGTCCTTGCCGTTGAGCTGCAAGATCACATCGCCCACCTTCAAGCCCGCCTTGTCGGCGGGGCCACCAGATTGCAGACTCGACACCAGTGCCCCCTGTGGCTTGTCGAGATGGAACGACTCGGCCAAGGTCTGGTTCACGTCTTGAATGGTCACACCCAGGCGTGCGTGGCTGGCCTTGCCTGTGGCCACGATCTGGTCTTTCACCTTCAGCGCGAGCTCCATCGGGATGGCGAACGACACGCCCTGGTAGCCCCCGGTGCGGCTGTAGATCTGCGAGTTGATGCCCACCACCTCGCCCTTGGCATTGAACAAGGGTCCGCCCGAGTTGCCGGGGTTGACCGCCACGTCGGTCTGAATGAACGGCACCAGGCTGTCGTCGGGCAGCGAACGCCCTTTGGCGCTCACCACACCCGCCGTCACGCTGTTCTCAAATCCGAACGGTGAGCCGATGGCCAACACCCACTCGCCGACTTTCAGGTCGCGCGCGCCCCCCAGCGGCACCACCGGCAGGTTCTTCGCATCGATTTTCAGCACCGCCACATCGGTGCGCGGGTCCGAGCCCAACACCTTGGCCTGAAACTCGCGCCGGTCGGTGAGTTTGACCACCACCTCGCTGGCATCGCGCACCACGTGGGCGTTTGTCAGGATCAACCCATCGGGGCTCACGATGAACCCTGAGCCTTGCCCCCGGGTGGGCATCGCAGGGCCTTCGTCGGCGCCCCCGGGCATCCCTGGCATGCCCGGCACACCAAAGCGCTTGAAGAACTCAAAGAAAGGGTCGTTGGGGTCCAAGCCGGGCATGCCCCGATTGGCCACGCCCGCCTGGTCGGCGGCGTCGCCCGGATTGACCTTGCCCATCACGCTGATGTTCACCACCGCCGCACCATGGCGCTGCACGATGGAAGAGAAATCGGGCGTACCGGTCACCGTGGCCACCACCGCAGGGGGATTCACCGCAGGCACGGCAGCCGTTGCGTGGTGGCCCGACACCAGGCCCACGCCGGCGCCACCCACAACGCCCGCGGCCAACAAGGCCGCCACCAGTCGCGACTTGGTCATAGAGAGTGTTTTCATAGTGTCTCCTTGGAGAACATGTGGTTGAACATGGCCTCACTGTGCAAGACAACCTTTAGACGAGTCTTAGGCGCCCCGCCAACGCCAGCACTTCTTTCAAGCGCTTGGCGGTGGCAGGGGAAATCGCAATTCCACACGCAAGCCGCCCAGCGCGCCGGATGGCAACAGGCGCAGCGATGCACCATGCGCATTCGCAATGGCGTTCACGATGGCCAGCCCCAGACCACTGCCCGCAGCCTCCGCGCCCTGGACCCGGTAGAAACGGTCAAGCACGCGAAGGCGCTCGCTCTCGGGGATGCCTGGACCGCTGTCCTCCACCGCAAGCACCAGCGCCTGGGCTTCGCGTTTGAGTGACACATCCACACGTCCACCTTCAGGGGTGTACTTGAGCGCGTTGTCCAACAGGTTGCGCAACAGGATGCGAAGGGCCTCAGGCTGACCGACAGGCTCGCCAACATCGAGTCCCCCCACCCCCAGGTCGATGCCCTTGCTGCGCGCCAGCGCATGGGCCTCGCCCACACACGCCCGCACCAGTTCGGGCATCGCCACGGGTTGGGGCGCCGCCCCCGTCGCCATGCCCGCCTCCTGGCGCGCCAGCAACAGCAGTTGCTCCACGAGGCGTGTGGCGCGGTCAATACCGGCGAGCAGGCGATCGAGGGCCAGTTGCCGCGTCTCATCGTCCCGGGCGCGCTGCAACCCCTGGGCTTGAAGCCGCAAGGCCGCCAAGGGGGAGCGCAGCTCGTGCGCGGCGTCGCTCACAAAGTGTTGCTGCGCCTCAAAGGCCTCGCGCACCCGGTCAAACAGCAGGTTGAGTTCGTGAACCAGCGGACGGATTTCATCCGGCAGCCCTTGCTCGGCCACGCGGCTGAGTTCGTCTGCTCCCCTTGACGCCACCTGCGCGCGCACCCGCGCCACCGGGCGCAACGACGCACTCACCGCCCACCACGCCACCAGCATCAACAAAGGGGCCATCCAGAGAATCGGCGCCACGGTTCGCAGCGCAAGGCTTCGCGCCATCGCACGACGCGGCCCCATGTCTTGCGCCACCTGAATGACCTGGGAGCGGGTCTGCATCGAGAACACCCGATAAGGCGTGTTGTGCACCCGCACCTCGGAAAACCCAAGCACGGCGCGTTGGGGCAAGGCCGCCCCCGAGCGGGACTGAAACACGCTCAACCCATCGTTGCTCCACACCTGGACAAGAAAGTCAAAGCCCTTTTCACTCGTCAGTTCCTCATCCAGTGCCGGCAGGTCGGGCATGGCCACGCCCGTCCGCAGCGCCTGGGCCATCTGCTGCATGTGGTAATCGAAAATGCTGTCGGCTTCCGCCCGCGCTTGCTGATAGACCACCAAGGCCTGGGCCAACGCCGTCATCACAATGGCCAGCAGCAGCAAGGCCAACAGACGGGCCCGCAAGGAATGGCGAATGGTGAGCAGCATGGGCATCAGCGTCCGGTATTCTGTTTCGATCTGCAGCGCATCTTCAAATGGTGGTTTGATCAGGCCCTAGTGTGCTGTCCCGCAAATAGGCGCATGAAATGAAGCCGATGGATTCGCGCCCATGGCAAGGCGCAAACCGCAGTGATGGCTCGTGCTATCGCGCTGATTTGCAACGCAGCCATGGGTGTGAAGGCGGGGTTTCATATGCAAGTTGTTTGCGGGACAGCACACTAGTCACGGGGCACCATATAGCCCACACCCCGCACGTTCTGAATCAGCTCGGCCCCCAGCTTCTTGCGCACCCCGTGGATATAGACTTCAACCGCATTGCTGCTGATGTCGTCTTTCCAGCCATAGAGCTTTTCCTCCAGCTGCGCCCGCGAGAGCACCAGACCCGGCCGCGCGAGCAAGGGTTCGAGCACCGCCCACTCCCGCCCGGACAGCACCACCGGCTCGCCCCGTACGCTGACCTCGCGCGTGGCCGGGCAGATCGACACCCCCTTGTATTCGTACACCGGCTCGGCCCGCCCCGAAGCGCGGCGCAGGAGCGCGCGGATGCGGGCCAGCAACTCGTCGAGGTCGAAGGGTTTGAGGATGTAATCGTCGGCTCCCGCGTCCAGTCCCTGCACACGCTGTTGCACCGAGTCGCGTGCGGTGGCGATCAACACCGGGGTGCGCTGCTTGCGACCGCGCAAGGCCTTTAGCACCTCCAGGCCGTCTCGCCGAGGCAGGCCCAAATCCAGCAGCACCAGATCATAGGACTGCGACTGCAAGGCGACATCCGCCATCTCCCCGTCGCGCACCCAATCCACAGCGTATTGCTCGGCCCGCAACTGATCGAGCACGGCCTCGCCAATCATGGTGTCGTCTTCTACCAGCAGCAAACGCATGATGATCTCCCTCCATGTGCGTCAGACCGGGGCGGCCACGCTGCGCATGACGACGCGACCCCGATCACCGATCGCCTCAACCCCGAGAGCCATGGTGGACGCCGCGAATTAGACGGGTCTTAAGGCCCAACCCGCTCAACCCCTGTGAGCGGAAACGATCAGCGCGGTTCGGGGTGCCGAAGACACAAAACCAGCCCGCGCCCCGCCTGATCCGTCATGCCCCGTCAAGCAGCTTCTTGACATCGTCTGCCAACACCTGCGCACCCCGCCATAACGCGAGTACAGCCGCACCCGACCACTTGGATCGTAGATGTAGCTCCCCGCCGAGTGGTCCATGGTGTAGGTCTCGGGTGTGCTTCCAGGTACCTTCTTGTAGTAGACCTTGAAGCGCTTGGCCAGCTCAGGCAGCTCATCGGGTTTGGCGTACAGCGCGAGAAATGACGGGTCGAAACTGGCCATGTAAGCCTTCATGATCTCCGGCGTGTCCCGCTCCGGATCCACGCTCACAAACAGGCCCTGCAAACGCTCGCCATCGGCACCAAGCAACTGTCGGGCCTGGGCCAGCTCGCTCATGGAGGTGGGACACACATCGGGACACTGTGTGTAGCCAAAGAAGATCACCACCGCCTTGCCTTTGAAATCGGCAAGGGTTCGGGTCTGACCGTTGTGATCGGTCAGCGTGAAGCCGTCGGCGTAGTCTGCACCGGTGATATCGATGGAATGGAAAGATGCCGCATCCGGCTTGTCCGAGCAGGCACCGAGCGCCACCACGGCAGCCAGCACGAGCAACACACTTCGAATCAGGGAAGAAAATTTCATATCAACAATCGGTTTGATCGGCACGGTTGGGAACTTCTGCGCCTGTCGGCATCCCGTCACCATGCAAACGCAGGCGCTACCCTACACATAATGGTCCACCAGCAACACCGCAAACAGCAACGACAGGTGAATCAGCGAGAAGCGAAAGGTCTTTCGGGCAAGTGCATCGGAGTAATTGCGCCACAGCGCAAAGGCATAGCCACAAAACCCGATGCTGAGCACCACCGCACCCACCAGGTAGAGGTAGCCGCTCATGCGCATGATGAAGGGCATGAGGCAGGCCGCAAAAAGCACAAAGGTGTACAGCAGGATCTGCAACCTGGTGAACTCCGATCCATGGGTGACAGGCAACATCGGCAGACCGGACTTGCGGTAGTCCTCCACGCGGTACAGCGCCAACGCCCAGAAATGCGGCGGCGTCCACAGAAAGATGATGAGGAACAGGATCAAGGCCTCCGGCGCCACGACACCGGTCATTGCCGCCCACCCCAACACAGGTGGCATCGCACCGGAGGCACCACCAATCACAATGTTCTGCGGCGTCAATGGCTTGAGGATCACGGTGTAGATCACCGCGTAACCCACGAACGTGGCAAAGGTCAGCCACATGGTGAGCGGGTTCACCCAGAGATAGAGAATCGCCGATCCGATCGCGCAAAGTACGGCCGAGAAACTCAGCGTTTGCGCATTGGACAACTCGCCCTTGGCCGTGGGGCGCCAGGCAGTGCGCCGCATCTTCGCATCGATCTGCTGCTCAACCACACAGTTGAACGCGGCCGCGGCCCCCGCCACCAGCCAGATACCGAAACAGGCCACCGCAGCCAGCTGGACCTGGGTCCAGCTCGGCACGCCCGGCACAGCCAGCACCATGCCAATCAGCGCGCAAAAGACGATCAGTTGAATGACACGCGGCTTGGTGAGCGCATAAAACTGCCGCCAGACAGGTGTGGACACCAGGGGTGAGGGAGGGGTGGGCGCGGTGCTCATCAGATCGCTCGCGAGAGGTTGGGGGCATTCGAGCCCGAAGTGGCAGTTTGAGCTTGCGTGCAGACCAGCGCGCCCGTCAAGGCAACCACCAGCGCCGCGGCCCCGCCGGTGTGGGCAATGGCCGCCATCATCGGCCAGTCCAGGACCACATTGGCCAGGCCGCTGACCAGTTGCCAGGCGGCCAGCAAAGCCAGCGTCTTCGACAGCGCACGCAGACGGGGCACGCTCCACAGATGCCAGACCAGCAGGCCCAGACCGGCAAAGACCACGTAGGCGCTCAGGCGATGCACGTAGTGGATTGCCGTCAGTGCGGCAAAGGGGATAGCCTGGCCGTCGCCGGTCATGCCCAAGCCACGCCAAAGCGTAAAACCATGGCTGAAGTCCATGGTCGGCCACCAGCTTCCCTGACAGGTCGGGAACGATTCGCAGGCCAGCACGGCGTAGTTGGTGCTCACCCAGCCGCCGAGGGCAATCTGAAGCCAGACAAGTCCGAACACACTCCACAAAATCCGTTGCAAACCGCGGGAAATCACGACCCGCCCCGCGGCGCCCGGCTCAGCCAGTGCATACGAGACGGCTTGCAAACGCAACAGCGCCAGCAATCCCACGCCGCCCAGCAGGTGCAGCGTCACGATGGCCGGAAACAGCTTCATGGTGACCGTCAAAGCACCAAAGGCGCCCTGCAGACACACCCAGAGCAAGGTCAACAAGGGCCACCCGTGCCAGACATTCAGCCGCTTGCGTTCAATCCAGCTCACCATCGCCAGCACCAGAATCAGGACGCCAACGGCGGTGGCCAGGTAGCGGTGAATCATCTCCACCCAGGCCTTCGAGTGGGTGACCGGCCCGGTAGGCATGGCCTCCTGCGCCGCGGCAATCGACGCTTTGGCGCCCACCGGGCTCATGTGGCCATAACAGCCCGGCCAATCGGGGCACCCCAGACCCGAATCGGTCAGGCGGGTGAAGGCACCAAACAACACAAGGTCAAAAGTCAGAAACAGCGTGATCAAGGTCAGCACGCGCAACCGATGCGCCGGTGGCGCGCGGCGGTTGCGCAGCCAGACCCATGCGAGAGGCCCCAGGGCGATGGCCATGCCCAGGAACATCATGCGCGCCAAGGGCGCCAGGTCGTACAAGGCTTGAGCGTCGTTCATTTGATGCGGCGCCCGACTCAACCACCTGATGGGGCTTGTGGGTTGTGCTCAGGACGCCCGTCCGTGTCCCAGAAAGCCGAGGCGCGCAACAAGCGGTCCAGGTCACGCCGGACTTTGGCGGGGTCGGCATCAGCAGGAAACCGCATCATCCAGTTGCCGATGGGATCCACCACATACAGGTGATCGGCCAGGGAGTGACCGGCTGCAGGCTGAAGCCAGGCAGCCAGTTCCTGGGCATCGACATGCAAAACCGTAGCGTGCGCGGTGGCCTCTTTCAACGGCTCCGACAAGGCCCTGTCGCCTGTGCGGAGCCAGACCCAGTCCAGGCGCTCCTTCTCCTTGCCCAGTCCTTCACGCAACTGCCGTTGCAAAAAGAGGTGGCGATCGCATTGCGCGTCGCAGGCTGAGTCAGCCACGCTGATGAGCAACCACTGGTCCTTCAATGCTGCCAGCGGTAGGCTGTGACCTTGGACATCGGTGCCTGTGATCGCCGGCAAGGGTCGCTGTGGATCGATCAGCTCGCCGTAGTTCCGTCGACCCTCGGGTCGAATGACGTAATACGTGAAGTAGGAGGCGACCACCGGTGCCACGCTCACCAGAAGAAGCAAAAGCAGTTTCCATCGGCCCGCGCGAACGTCCACAGTCTTGGCCGCCCCGCCTTCGTCAAGCCTGGGCAGGCTGTGCACAGTGAGGGTCAGCGGTTCATCGGGGTTCTGTGCCATGGGATCGGAGCTTTCGGCGGGGAGAAATGATCTGAAACCAGATAAAAAGGCAAGCGGCGGTGGCGCACATGGCAAACCACTGCGCCGCATAACCGTAGTGCTTTTGAACACCGGCAGCGAAGCGAGGCCAGTCGCGCGCCAGTTGGGACGATGCGGGCGCGGTTTGCAGCAGGGACGCGTTCACCAACTGCAGCCCGGTCTCTTGAGCAAAGGCTTTGAGGTCGATATTCTGCCGGATCCCGCCTGGCTGGGCCGGGCCAAGCTCGAATAGGTGGCTGGGAGGTGGGGCCAACCGCCCCTCGATACCAACCTCCCCTTCAGGGGTCGAAATCGTCGGCACCCGCGTGCGGTCGGTGAAATCGCGCGGAACCCACCCACGCTGAACCAGAATCGCCTCGGATAGCCCACGCAAACGGAACGGTGTCACCACGATAAACCCACTTCGCCCATTCATCGGCCGGTTGTCCAGAAACACCGTGTGGCCCGCGTCCCACACGCCCGCCAGGCGTGCCGGGCGGTGCATTCCCTCTACAAGCGCCTCCGGCCGGGCAAGATCCCCTTCGGTCCATGGGCTCAGGGTCGCCCTTGATTCGATCATGGCCTCCAAAGCCTGCTTCTGTGCCGCACGCGAAAGCTGCCAGACACCCAGTGAGGCCGTTAAGCCCATCACCAGCAAGGTCGCAAGCGCCACCATCCATCGCCGACGGGCGTTGACAGGAAGTGATTGGGGCTCAGACTTCTTCATGATCATTGCGCCACGACACATTCTTGGGATCGGAGGGGATGGGTGGCGGTTCTGCGGAGGGATAATTCGGGCATGACTTACCTTGTAATCGCTGCTTTCGTGGCCATCATCGGCAGCCTGGTCGTGGCATTGGTCGCCATGATGCGTGGGGGCGCCCCGGACGATGACGAATCGCCTGATGCTCAGCCCCGGAAGAACCACATGGCCCGTGCACTGGCCTTTCGTGTCGGCTTTTCAGTGCTGCTTTTTGTGGCCGTGCTGGTCAGCTACAAGCTGGGCTGGATTCAACCCACCGGCTTGCCCTTGAATGGGGGATGAGCCTCAAGAGTCTCTCAGCACCACCAGCAAAAAGGCGCCTCACGGCGCCTTTTCTCTTGCAGGCCAGCTTGGGCAGTCGCCTGCCCAATGCGTCACATCCAATACACCAGAATGTACAGGCCCAGCCAGACCACGTCCACGAAGTGCCAATACCAGGCAGCGCCTTCGAAACCAAAGTGGCGCGCCGCCGTGAAGTGCCCCTTTTGCAAACGCAGGGTGATGAACAACAGCATCAGCATGCCCACGAAGACGTGGAACCCGTGAAACCCGGTCAGCATGTAGAAGGTCGAACCGAACACGCCGGAGTTGAGCTTCAGGTTGTAAGCGTGATAGGCATGGAAGTACTCGTACCCCTGCACACAAAGGAAGGTAATGCCGAGCAGCACCGTCAGCCACATGAATGCAATGGTCTTGCCACGGTTGCCGGCTTGCAAGGCATGGTGAGCAATGGTCAGCGTCACGCCCGAGGTCAACAGAAGTGCGGTGTTGATGGTTGGCAGCCAGAAGGGCCCCATGGTCTGGAACGGCTCCACGATGCCCCCGGGCGAAGCCGTGGCACCGGCCTGCACACTGGGCCAGACCGAGGTGAAATCAGGCCAGATCAAAGCGTTCTCGATACTGCCCAAGGCCGGCACCGAGTGGGTACGAGCCCACCACAGGGCCGTGAAGAAGGCGCCAAAGAACATCACCTCAGAGAAGATGAACCAGCTCATGCTCCAACGGTAAGAGAGGTCGATCTTGCGGCCATACAAGCCTTGTTCACTCTCCCCTACTGCGTCGCGGAACCATTGGAATAGCACGATGGACCAGAAAAACAGGCCAAAAGCCAGGGAATAGGCCCCCCAGTTGACGCCATTGATCCACTGGCCAGCACCCAGAATCACAAAAAACAAGCCGATGGCGGCCATCACCGGGTGCCGGGAAGGCCCGGGGACGAAGTAATAAGGCGTTGCGCCGTGCGTGGTTGCTGACATGCTCACTCCAATGCTTTCGCTTATATGAATATTTGAAGGATAAACGGGGGGGTCACAAGGCCATGCCCCTCAGGACACGACCCACCTCACCACAAGTATCAGTAAGAAGACGAACAACAGTGCCATGACCAAACCCACCACCACCAGATGGACCGGGTTCAACTTGACAATGTCGTCTTGGTAGTCTGCGTTGCGGCGCACGCCCAGAAAGCCCCAGAGAACGGCTTTCACCGTGCCCAAAAGGCTGCCTTTGCGTTTGTGCGGGCTGGGTTCGGTCATACGGCGTCCGGAGATTTTGCGGCGTCAGCAGGCGAACGAGCTGCCGCCACGTCTTTGGGTGCCTGTGGCACCTGACCACCCACCTCAAAAAAGGTATACGACAGGGTGATCGTGCTCACGTCCTTGGATAGTTTCGGATCAATCACGAAGGCCACGGGCCATTCCTTCTTCTCTCCGGGCGCCAGCGTGTACTGATTGAAACAGAAGCACTCCAGCTTGTTGAAATGCGATGCAGCCTGCTTGGGCGCATAGCTCGGAATGGCCTGTGCCGACATGGTCCGGTTCTGCACGTTCTGGAACTCGTACAGCACGGTGGTCAGCTCCCCAGATGCACCTTGAAGGCTGCGCACCGCAGGCCGGAAATGCCAAGGCCCGCGCGTATTGACGCGTCGTAAACTCGACCGTGATGGTCCGGCTTGTGTCGACCTGGGTATTGGCAGGCAACTTGGCTTTGGCCCCGGGCACTTCACGTTCCTGCAAAGCCAGCACATTGATGCCAGTCACCTCGCAGATGGCGCGGTAGATGGGAACCAAGGCATACCCGAAGGAAAACATGCCGAACGTGATCACACCCAGCTTGGCCACCATCTTCAGATTCTCGGTCTTCAGCGCCATGCGATCCCCAGGAAATGACTCAGCCGCCGAACAAGACCAGCTTGCCGACAAAACCGGCAAAGAAGACAAAAGCGACCGACGCCAGCACCAAGGCCAGGCGAAGGTTGTTCTTTTTTTGTTCAGGCGTCATGAGGGCATTTCGTTCATTGTGAAGCAGCAGGCTGTCAGCCCACCACCTTGGTGGCGGTGGCGTCGAGCTTGGGTGGATTCTCGAAGGTGTGGAAAGGCGCAGGAGAAGGCACTTCCCACTCCAACCCTTCTGCACCGTCCCACGGCTTCTGGACGGCTTTTTCGCCTTTGCCACGCATGGCGGGGATGATCACCGCGATGAAGAAGTAGACCTGGGCAAAACCGAAGAAGAAGCCACCCACCGATGCAATCGCATTGAAATCGGCAAACTGCATGGGGTAGTCGGCATAACGACGGGGCATGCCGGCCAAGCCGAGGAAGTGCATCGGGAAGAAGGTGACGTTGAACGAAATCATCGACCACCAGAAATGAATCTTTCCGCGGGTCTCGCTGTACATCACGCCGGTCCACTTGGGCAGCCAGTAGTAGATGCCCGCAAACATCGCAAACAGCGAACCAGCCACCAGCACATAGTGGAAGTGCGCCACCACGTAGTAGGTGTCCTGGAAGTTGATGTCGATCGGCGCCATGGACAGAATCAATCCGGTGAAGCCGCCAATGGTGAACACAAAAATGAAGCCGACAGCCCACATCATGGGCGTCTCAAACGTCATCGAACCTTTCCACATGGTCGCAATCCAGTTGAAGATCTTCACGCCCGTGGGCACAGCAATCAACATGGTGGAGTACATGAAGAACAACTGCCCGGTCACCGGCATGCCGGTCGTGAACATGTGGTGAGCCCACACGACAAAAGACAGAATGGCGATCGAACCGGTCGCGTAGACCATGGACGCATATCCAAACAGTTTCTTACGTGCAAATGCGGGCACCACCTGGCTGACGATGCCGAATGCGGGCAAGATCATGATGTACACCTCGGGGTGACCGAAGAACCAGAAAATATGCTGGTACATGACCGGATCACCACCGCCAGCCGGGTTGAAAAAGCTGGTGCCGAAATGGCGATCTGTCAGGGTCATGGTGATGGCCCCGGCTAGCACTGGCATCACGGCAATCAACAGATACGCTGTGATCAACCAGGTCCAGCAAAACATCGGCATCTTCATGAGCGTCATGCCCGGCGCGCGCATGTTGAGAATCGTCACGATGATGTTGATCGAGCCCATGATGGACGAGGCGCCCAGGATGTGCATGGCGAAGATACCGGCATCCATCGAGGGACCCATCTGCAGCGTCAGGGGCGCATAGAGCGTCCAAACCGCCGCCGGCGCGCCACCGGGCATGAAGAACGAGGCCACCAGCATGATGGCCGCGGGAATCATCAGCCAGAAGCTGAAGTTGTTCATGCGCGAAGGCCATGTCCGACGCACCAATCTGCAACGGAATCATCCAGTTCGCAAAACCCACAAAGGCCGGCATGATGGCCCCAAACACCATGATCAGACCGTGCATGGTCGTGAGCTGGTTGAACAAGCCCGCTGACCAACCGCAGGCCGGGCTGGAACAACTCGGCACGGATCAGAAGCGCGAGAACGCCACCCACCATGAGCATGGTGAATGCGAACAGCAGATAGAGGGTACCGATATCCTTGTGGTTGGTGGCAAACACCCAGCGGCGCCAGCCCACCGGTGCGTGGTGGTCGTGGTGATCGTCGTGCGCGTGGGCGTCATGGGGATCAAGTACTGCACTCATTTGGTTTTCCTTTGCAATTCAATCTCGGGCCAGACGGCTCTCACTTGCGGGCAGCGACCACTTCAGATGGCTGCACGATCTGCTGGGTCTGGTTGGACCAGTTGTTCTTGGCGTAGGTGATGACCGCAGCCAGTTCGGTATCAGACAACTGCTTCCATGACGGCATGGCACCATTGTTTTGTCCGTTCAGCAGGACCGAAATCATCTTGCTGTGGTCAGCGTCGAGCACCACGGCCGCACCATCCAGAGGCTTGATCGGACCTGCACCTTTGCCGTTGGCCTGGTGGCAGGCCACGCAGTTGGCTGCATACACCGACTCACCGCGCTTGACCAAATCGGCCAATTCCCAAACCTTGGACGGATCATCGGCTGCGGCCGCCATGGCTTTTTGCTGCTCTGTCACCCAGGCCGAATAATCTTCTGCACTCAGGACTTTGACGTGGATGGGCATGTAGGCGTGCTCTTTCCCGCACAACTCCGCACATTGACCATAAAAGTCACCGGTCTTTTCTGCGCGGAACCAGGTGTCACGCACAAAGCCTGGAATCGCATCCTGCTTGATCCCAAAAGCGGGGACCATGAACGCATGGATCACGTCGTTGGCGGTGGTGATGATGCGAATCTTCTTGTTCACCGGCACCACCAGTGGATTGTCGACCTTCAGCAGGTAGTCGTCCGTGGGTGCCGGGTGACCGCTGTTGGACATTTCACGATGGGAGTTGTCCAGGGTCGAGAGGAAGCCGATGCCCTCACCTTCGCCCTTGATGTAGTCATAGCCCCATTTCCACTGCATGCCCGTGGCCTTGATGGTCAGGTCGCTGTTGGTGGTGTCCTTCTGCGCAACCAGCACCTTGGTCGCGGGCAATGCCATGCCAATCACGATCAGCAGCGGGACGATGGTCCAGCCCAGTTCGACCCAAATCGGCTCGGGCAACTCCTGCGCCTTGTGGCCCACAGATTTCCGGTGTTTGAGGATGGAATAGAACATCACGCCAAAGACCAGCACGAAAATCACCGAGCAGATGATCATCATGAACCAGTGCAACCAATGTTGCTCTTCGGCAATCTTGGTCGCCGCAGGCGCAAAGTTGAGTTGATTGACAGCTGGACCACCGGGCAGATCATTCACCGCATGCGCAGCGTTCATCACCCACACCCCGCTACCCAAAGCCAGCGCCGAAGCCACATTGCGCAGGCTCGCCAAACGGTCTCGCAGGGATTCACCCGATTTTTTTGTCGTACTCACTTTTGCGCCTCAAATATAAGCATTGATTTATATCAATGCAGATTAGAACAAATTTTCAGGTACTCGCCCACTCCGGGTATACCCAAGCAAGGCGGCCTCTAGCCACCGTGCAAAGCCCGGCGAATCTCCGCAGCCAGAACCGGTCTCAACTCGGTTCGCAAGAAGCGCCCGACCTGGACCATCTGACCTCCACCTCTCAACTCCAACAAACGGCTCCCATCGTGCCTGGGCTCGATGCGCACCGCATGGCGAGCAAACTCGCAACGCCGGACCTGTCCAGCCATTTCCTGCTCCACCACCAGCACCCCTGCGGTCAAACGGATGCACTCCCGATCAGTCGCATGGCGGGCATAGATCAGAAAAGCCGAGGCCACTGCCACCAACTCGATGGCGGTAAATGGCAAAACCAGTGTCGCGCCCATGAACCAGAAAAATCCGGCCACCAGCATCGACAGCACCGAAAGCGCCACAAACATGCCGCCCAGTTGCCCCGGCGTCACCGAACAATTGCGTCTCAACAGCCACTGCACACCGTCTTCCGACACGGTGGCCAGCGCCATGGGTTTGAACACTTGTGTCATTCAGCATCACCGCATGCAGCCGCCACTCACCCGCAGTCAGAAACGGCCGGGCAGGGTTTAACCCCCAGCGATTTGATTTATGTCAATTGTAGCGGGGAGAACGCGATTTCACCCCGCGCTGTCAGGCAGGTGTCCCTGGCGTCGAATCGCCACGAAATGAAGCGGCGGTAACGGCCGCCAGAAGCCCATCGCCGGCCCGTCAATGAAGCCCTATTCGCGCGCCTCTAGCAATTCAGGGGACTGCACCGGCAACGCACCGGCTGGGTTTACCGCCGGCCATCGCGCAACATCGCCCGCATCGACTCCACCGAAAACGACAGCTCGGGAGTGACAGGCAGACGCGGCGGGGGTCTGAACGGCGGGCCGTACACCACCTCGAAGGTCATCAGCAATCGCCCATCCCCGTCACGGGGCACATGCTCTTCGACTGCCGCGAACAGCGCCGCGCGCCACAGGCGCCCACGCAAGCCCCAAACCGGCGCGCACTCAGGTTGCGCCCGAGCTCCCTCAGCTCGCCGAGATAGGCACTGGCATCGCTGAACGTCAGCGTGATGCGCTCCATGTCCATCACAGGCTCGGCAAACCCATTGGCCACCAGCATGTCACCCCAGTCGTGCATGTCCGTGAAGGCGTGCGCTGGGTCCGGCCAGCCCATGCGTCGGTAGACCTGCCTGAGCTCCTTCAGGCTGTCCGGCCCCAGGCAACTGAACATGAGAAAGCCATTGGGTCGCAACAAGTTGAACCACTGCTGCATCAGCGCGCCGGGAACCGGCTCCCGGTGCAGTGCCATGTTTGCCCATACCATCGCCGCAGGCGCATCCTCTGAAGCTGGCTTCGCTCCACCGGTTCGCCGCCAGGACACTGGATTCCATGAGCGCCGCACCGGCTCGGCGGTGACCGCGACCGCGTGCGCCATGTTCCAAGACCAGACGCGACTGGCCGCCTCAGGCAAAAGCGCCTTCACCCGCTGGTGCCCCTGGCACCACCCGCAGCGGGCTCCCAATGCACCCAGGTGTCCGGGGATTCCCGAAACCACTGCAACCGCTGTGCCATGCGCCCGGCCACCTCTTCGTGCAGCCAGGGACTGCTCGCCGGCGCACGGCGTGCCCATCGCCGGGCCGCCACGGGATCCATGTCGGGCACGGCGAAGCTGTCTGAGGGTTCGGAATTCATGGGTGGGTGAATGGGGCTGGCTGAGCGCATAGGACCGAAGGCTGAAGCCGGTCACCTCCGACGCAGCGCCATTTGGCCTGCGAACGGGCGATACCAGTATATTGACTCCATGACCGTCCTTTCCAGACTCGCAGCGATCGGCCAAGGAATGCCAGGGATATGCCAGGTGTGCAGCCGTTGGCCAGCGCGCCCCGTCTGCCCCGCCTGCATTGACCGGTTTGCACCCATCCGATACCGATGTGAAACCTGCGCGCCCGATGCATACAGCCCATGCTCGATGCGGCGCCTGTTCGACCGATCGGCAGCGGGCCATTCTCTCGACCTGCCTTGCGGCCGTGGATTACGCCTATCCCTGGGACCAGCTCATCGCCCGGTTCAAGTTTCGCCAGGAGCCTGCGCTGGCGCAACCATTGGCGGCACTGATGTTGAGCAACCCCACAGTGGGCAATCTGTTGCACGAATGCGACTGGGTCGCACCGATTCCCGTCACAACCAGGCGTTTGGCCGAACGCGGATACAACCAGGCTTGGGAGTTGACCAAGCCTTGCGGCAGCAGACCGGCAAGCAGAGTGCCCCCGGCTGGGCCCGGGCACTGCAGCGCGCTGGCGACGTTCCCGATCAACACCACCTTCCTGCGCAACAGCGCATCGGCAACGTGAAAAACGTGTTTCGGGTCGAGGCCTGCGACGCCCCGAAATTGAAAAGGGCCCATGTGCTCCTGATCGACGATGTGAGCACCACGGGCGCAACCCTGCGCACCCAGCAGCCTTGGCGCTGCAAAGAGCCGGCGCGCGCCAGGTCAGCGCAGCGGTGGTGGCGCACGCCCAAGGAGGCTGATTCAGCGTGGCCCCACGCTGACCACAAGGCCACCGAGCATTTCCGTCGTCCCAGCCAGGCTCAGCGCCCACCGACAAGGCCAGCCGGCACCTCAAGCCAATGCCTGATCAGCGGCATGCGCACGGGGCATTTGTGCTCAAAGGGCTTGCCCGATTGGCCTTATCATCGGCCACCAAAGCGAGCCTCAGAAGTCCTGACCCAGGCCACCTTCCTGCTTCCAGGCATCCAACGTCCGCATTCATGTTTCACATCGTTCTTGTTGCCCCAGAGATCCCCCCCAACACCGGCAACGTGATCCGACTCTGTGCCAACACGGGTTGTGCCCTGCACCTCATCGAACCCCTGGGTTTCTCCATGGAGGACAAGGCCTTGCGACGCGCAGGCCTGGACTACCACGAGCACGCCAAGGTTCGCAGACATGCTGACTGGAGCAGTTTCATTGCAAACACCGGCGCACCAATCGATCGCCTGTTCGCTTGCACGACCAAGGCCAGCACCAGCGTGTACGATGTGGCGTTTCGACCAGGGGACTGGCTGGTGTTTGGGTCGGAAACGCAAGGTCTGCCAGACGACGTGCGAAACCGGATTCCGGCCGAGCAACACATTCGATTGCCGATGCAGCCCGGTCAACGCAGCCTGAACCTATCCAATGCCGTGGCCGTGGTGGCGTTCGAAGCATGGCGACAAAACGAATTCAAGGAAAAACAACCATGAGTCCGACTCAGGTCGCGCAGGAACATACCCGTCTGATACCCCATGTTGTGCCGACCCCGGCGACCCTGCGCGGAAAGGGTCGATCGTGATACAACGCCTTGCCCAGCTGATTCACCGCTCGCTTCAGCCACGACGAAAGAAGGTCAAGACGGCCACCTTGAAAGACCTTCAGGTCATTCGTGCAGCCATGAACAGTTGTATGGAGGATTGCGAAGGACTTCAGGCTCAACGGCTGCAACTCAAGATTGCCGCCGCCAAGACCGCCCAGGACCTGTGGATGCTGAGGAACGATGCCTACCAGCTGATCTCGCAACAACACAGCCAGTCCGAGGCCGTCTCACGCATCAATCATTTGATCGAAGCCTTTGAAGGCTGGGTTGACCCCCGCCAGTTGGTGAAGATCCGGTAACCTCAGGGATAGTGCCGGACCAACGACTCCGCCACACACACCGGTTTGTCGGCGCCCTCGCGCTCCACGGACACCGACCAGATCATCTGAAGGCCCCCGTTGTCGATGGGTTTGGCTTCGAGCAGGGTCATGCGACCACGCAGGCGGCTTCCCACGGGAACGGGCGAAGTAAAACGCACCTTGTTCAAACCGTAGTTGACGCCCATCCGGGTCTCCTTGATGGAGAACGCCGACTGAAAGAAAACCGGCAGCAATGACAGGGTGAGGAACCCGTGGGCGATGGGTGCGCCAAAAGGCCCGGCCTTCGCTCGCTCGACATCCACATGGATCCATTGGTGGTCTCCAGTGGCCTCGGCAAACTGATTGACCCGCGCCTGCGTGACTTCGATCCAGTCGCTTACAGCGACCTCCTGTCCCACACAAGCTGCCACTTCCGCCAGGGTGTCAAAGTTTTTCATAGGCACCGACTCTAGCGCCCCGGATCCGACAACCGCTGTCTGTCGTGCGACAGCACCGCAGTGGCTTTCAACGGTCCAGCCATTCGCAGATCGGTCGCCACTGTTCAAGGTCTTTTTGAACCCGGCCTGGCGCGATATCAAACAACGTCAAGCCCCGGGCCGCCAAGTGAATGTAGTTCTGGGTGTCACGCACATAGCCCACCACAGGCAAGCCCGACCCCTCCACGAACTCGTGGAGCTTGTCGGTGGCAATGGTTCGGCCGTCGACCCGCATGCCCACAAGGCCGATGTCGAGCTTGTCTGATCGGCGTGAGGCAATCAAGTCGTCCAGAAACGACCGGGTGGCAAAAATGTCAAAAATGCTCGGCTGCAACGGCACCAGTACCTTGTGGGCAATCTTGAGCACTTCTTTCAGCCGCTTGCCATGCAAGCCCGCCGGGGTATCCAGCACCATGTGGGTGGTGCCCCCTGGAGGCTTGGCAATCTGATCGCCCGATATCTCCCAGGTCGATATGGGCGCCGCCGAGGGCGGGCGCAGTTGAAGCCAGAGTGCAGAAGACTGCTGCCGGTCCACGTCGCCGAGCATGACGGCGTGCCCCTTGCTGGCAAAGTAGCCCGCCACATTGGTCGACAGCGTCGACTTGCCCACACCGCCCTTGGGATTCGCGACCACCACCACTGGCATACCGACCTCCAGGAAAAAACAGCCTTGGCGCCCCAGGACGGGCACCCTCGTGCGGGGTCAATGTTAGCGCCAAGCCACCATGCCCCATGCATCCCAGACGAGTTTCAGCCCCGTCAACAGCATGCCGACATAAATCACGCGATAGAACAACACCGGCTCAATCCGGTGGGCAATGCGCACACCCAGCCACACGCCCAACGGAGCCAAGGGCAGCAAAATCAGGGAGGTCAGCAGATTGCGCCAGTCGAACAGGCCCAACCAAGCGTAGGGGATCCACTTGGCCATGTTGACGAAGAAGAAAAAGAAAGCGAGCGTTCCCGTGAACAACACCGGTGACAGGCGCAACGGGATCACATAGGCATTGACGGGCGGCCCCCCCGCATGTGCAATGAAACTGGTAAAGCCCGAGGTGACGGTCAAAAGGCCCCCACCCAGCGTGGCGGTGGACCACTGTCGGGCCTGGGTGGGTACACCAACCGCTGAGCCAAAAAAAGCAGGGTGAACACCCCCACGATGCCAGCCACCAACCGCGGATCGAGCAGTTTGAACAACAGCGTCCCTATGCCGACACCGGCCAGACCAAAAGGCAACAGAAATTTGAGCAACGCCCGATCCACGTCCTTGCGAAACGCAGCCATGCCCAGCAGGTCCATCACGAGCAAAACCGGCATCAGAATCGCAGCAGCCTGGGGCACGGTCACTGCCAACGCCATCATGGGCACGGCCAACGAGCCAAAACCCGCACCAAAGCCGCTCTTGCTGATGCCCAACAAGAGCACCGCCGGAATGGCCACCAGATAAAAGAATGGGTCGGTAATGACGGTCATGGCTGGGCTGGGCGGCGACAATCGTGCCCATGGAAAAGGTGCAATTCTGGGGCGAAACGCTCCGACTCCTGGTCGAGCTGTCGGCCACCGCCGCGTTTGCCCTGGCAGGCATCATGGAAGCGGCCCGCAAACGCCTGGACGCTGTGGGTGTTTGTGTGGTGGGGTTCCTCGCAGCCTTCGGCGGTGGAACGCTGCGCGATCTGTTGCTCGACCAACGGCCCTTCTTCTGGGTCAGCCATGTCAATGTGCTCTGGGGTGTGCTGGTGCTGTGTGTGTTGGCCATGGGCTTCTTGCGCAGCCACCATTTCCATCTGACGGAAAAGGCCATCCAATGGCCTGACGCGCTGGGGCTGGGCCTGTTTGCCGCCACGGGTGTGCATCAGTCCCTGCTGCTGGAACTGCCCCCATCGTCGCCGTGCTGATGGGGTTGATCACCGGCGTCTTTGGTGGGGTGTTGAGGGATGTGGTGTGCAATCAGATTCCCACCGCCTTCCACGACCACCGCCCTTACGCGGTGTGTGCATTCGCAGGCGGGTGGGTCTACGTGGGCCTTTGGTCTCTGGCAGCCCCGGGATGGGTGGCCTTGACCGCCAGCGTCACCACCACCGCAGGTTTGCGTGGACTGGCGTTGTGGCGCAACTGGCAGTTGCCTGCCTGGAAGACCTGAGTGCGGCGCGAGGCGGTCATTCGCATGACCACCCAGGCCCATGGTTTGGGGCAATCAAGCGTGCCCGCGCCTCAGACCCGTTCCAGAATCACGGCAATACCCTGCCCCACCCCGATGCACATGGTGCACAGCGCGTAACGCCCACCTGTGGCGTGCAGGCGATTCACTGCCGTGGTGGCCAACCGCGCGCCACTGGCGCCCAGCGGATGGCCCAGCGCGATGGCACCGCCCCAGGCGTTCACTCGCTCGTCCTCATCTGGCAAGCCCAGTTCCCGCAAAACCGCCAAACCCTGGGCCGCAAACGCCTCATTGAGCTCAATCACATCGAGTTGCGCCAAAGAGACCCGTCAGAGCCAAAACCCTCTGAGTGGCTGGCGCAGGGCCCATGCCCATGATTCGTGGCGCGACCCCCGCCGTGGCCATCCCGACCACCCTGGCTTTGGGGGTGAGCCCATTCTTGGCGGCGGTCGCCTCATCGGCCAGCAAGAGGGCACAAGCACCATCATTGACCCCACTGGCATTGCCTGCGGTCACGGTGCCATCCGGGCGCACCACCCCTTTGAGCTTTGCCAAGGCCTCCAGGCTGGTCGCACGCGGATGCTCATCGGTGTCCACAACCACCGGATCGCCTTTTCTTTGCGGCACCGCGACGGCGCAGATTTCACGCGCCAGGTGACCTGCCTGAATGGCTGCAACCGCCTTGGTCTGGCTCGCCAGCGCCATGCGGTCCTGGGCTTCACGTTCAATGTTGAAATCGGTTGCGACGTTTTCAGCCGTTTCTGGCATGGAGTCCACGCCGTATTGCGCCTTCATCAGCTTGTTGACGAAACGCCAGCCAATGGTGGTGTCGTAGACCGCGTTGCTCCGGCTGAATGCGCTCTCGGCCTTGGGCATGACAAAGGGCGCGCGGCTCATGCTTTCGACGCCGCCAGCAATCATCAAGCCCGCTTCGCCCGCCTTGATGGCCCGGGCAGCACTGCCCACCGCGTCCAGACCGGAGCCACACAACCGGTTGATCGTGGCGCCGGGCACCTCCAGAGGCAGACCGGCGAGCAGACTGCTCATGTGGGCCACATTGCGGTTGTCCTCGCCTGCCTGGTTGGCGCACCCGAACAAGACGTCGGTCACAGCGGCCCAATCCACACCCGGGTTGCGCGCCATGAGGGCCTTGAGTGGCACCGCGCCCAGGTCGTCGGTGCGCACGCTGGAGAGCGCTCCACCATAGCGCCCAAACGGGGTCCGGATGGCGTCGCAGATAAAGGCCTGATTCATGAATATCTCCTGGGATGTGGGTGTGGTCTGGCTTTTTCAAGTGGCGACACTTTACCCAATCTCGCCGGAGGGCCGACACACTTGCGGGACAATCTCCCCATGTTCAATCCCTCTCAAGCCGATGTGCGGCGCTTCTTCTGCTCGGTCTATGCCAAAGGCCTGGGTGATCAACCCATGGAGACCATCGAGACGCTGGCACTTCAATGGATCAACGAGCATGCTGAGCACCACGCGGCGCTGGCCGACCTGGACGGCGCGCTGGCCCGCATCGGGGAGCCGGCAACGGACGGCGGCGAGAACCCGTTCCTTCACCTGTCCATGCACCTGTCGATCAGCGAGCAATGCAGTATCGACCAACCCCCTGGCATTCGCCAGGCGGTGGAACTGCTGACGGCCCGGCGCGGCGACCTGCACGCCGCACACCACGAGGTCATGGAGTGCCTGGGCCGCATGTTGTGGGAAAGCCAGCGGGCAGGCCGCCCACCAGACGGTCAGGCCTACATCGATCATGTTCGGCAGCGCGCCACCCGCGATTGACGCGCCGGCATCGACCTCGGCACTGACCCGTCCTGAATTAGGTTGACACCCGGGATGAACGAAGCCGCGACTCTCCAGGTCCGGAGCGGCTTTTTTTGCTTGACGGTCAAGACTGGTCAGCGGAATCGGGCCTGCGGCACCACCGCCAGTTCACCATCCAGTGTCGACAGGTACTTCGCCAGCTCACGCATCTCAGCGTGGCTGAACTGCTTCGCGATACCACCCATGATGGCATTGTTGCGACCAATGTAGGTGTTGCCTTCCACCGTATAGGCTTTCAACGCCACATAGAGGTAATCGGCATGTTGACCGGCAATCTTGGGGTAGCTGGGGTCGATCGGCTTGCTCAGATTGGCGCCGTGGCAGGAGGCGCAAGCGCCTTTCTCCAACAGGGCCGCCGCGCCCACATCGGCGGTCTTGGCTGTTTCAGGTGCGGTCTTGGTGACTTGCGCGGAATAGAACGCGGCCAGGTCGGCCATGTCCTGCTCGGTCAGCGAGCCGGCAATCCCGCGCATCGAAGGGTGCTTGCGATCGCCCTTTTTGTAGGCGGTGAGCGCCGAGATGATGTATTTGTCGGACTGGCCCGAAATCATCGGCACCTTGTGAATCTCGGGGAAGCTGTTTTGATAGCCGGGGATGCCATGGCAACCGATGCACATGTCGGCCTTCTTCTGGCCACTCTCCGCGCTGCCCACAACACCTTGGGCTTGGGCGCTCGCTGCGGCCACAAAAACGGTCGCAACGGCGACAAGACTACGGGCAATCATGGGCAACAGTGAGTTCATTTTGCAAGCACAATGAGATGGACGACGATTGATAAAAATCAACATCGGATTATATAGACTCGTCCAACCGCCTCACCTTCTGGCTTACCCCAAGGCTTTTCCTGCCATCACTTTCGACCCGGCACCGCCCTCTTTCTGAAGCAATCGACATGAAATTTCAAGGCTCTGATAACTACGTTGCCACCCCCGACCTGATGCTGGCCGTCAACGCCGCCAGCACCCTCAAACGCCCGCTGCTGATCAAAGGCGAACCAGGCACCGGCAAGACCATGCTGGCGGAGGAAGTGGCTTCGGCCCTGAAGATGCCGCTGTTGCAATGGCACATCAAAAGCACCACCAAAGCGCAGCAGGGGCTCTACGAATACGATGCCGTGAGCCGCCTGCGCGACAGCCAGCTCAACACCGAAGACAGCGCCGAACGCGTCAAGGACATCAAGAACTACATTGTTCAGGGGGTGTTGTGGCAGGCGTTCACCGCCGACGAACCTGTGGTGTTGCTGATCGACGAAATCGACAAGGCCGATATCGAGTTCCCCAACGACCTGCTGCGCGAAATCGATCGCATGGAGTTCTACTGCTATGAAACGCGCGAACTCATCAGGGCCAAGCACCGCCCCTTGGTCTTCATCACCTCCAACAACGAAAAGGAACTGCCCGACGCCTTTTTGCGCCGCTGCTTCTTTCACTACATCCGTTTTCCCGAAGCCGAGACGATGCAGAAGATCGTCGATGTGCACTTCCCCGACCTCAAGCAAGACCTGCTCAAGGCCGCCATGAAGACCTTCTACGACGTGCGCAACCTGCCCGGCCTGAAGAAGAAACCCAGCACCAGTGAGCTCCTGGACTGGCTCAAGCTGTTGATGGCCGAGGACATTCCCCTGGAGGCACTGCAGAGTGCCGACAACAAGGTGTCGATTCCACCGCTGGTGGGCGCCTTGCTGAAAAACGAGCAAGACACCACCCTGTTCGAGAAGCTGGTGTTCATGAACCAGAGAAACCGCTGAAAAAGCAGGTGCCACCATGGGCTTTGTCCAACCTGTCATTCTCAGAGACCACGGCGTTCGGCTGGAACCCCTGGCGCAGGGCCACGAACAAGGTCTGCTGCAAGCCGCCCAGGATGGCGAGTTGTGGAATCTGCGCATCACCTCGGTGCCTGAGCCCTCGCAGGTCGGTGCCTACATCGAGACGGCCCTCCAGATGCGGCAAGCAGGCGACCGGTTCGCGTTCGCCGTTCTGGACGACAGCACGGGTCGCGTGTTGGGCAGCACCAGCTTTCATGACATCCTGCCCGCCGTGAAGCGGGTGGAGATCGGCTGGACCTGGTATGCCCGCAGCGCGCAACGCAGCCACGTCAATACCACCTGCAAGCTGCTGATGATGGGCCACGCGTTCGACACACTGGGCTGCCGCACCGTGGGTTGGCGCACCGACAACTTCAACTTTGCCTCACAGCAAGCCATCGAGCGCCTCGGCGCGCGCAAGGACGGCGTGATCCGCGGCCACGCCATGCGGCGCGATGGCACGGTTCGCGACACCGTCATGTACAGCATGACCGCCGGCGAATGGCCTGAGGCAAAGGCTCAACTGCTTTACCGGCGCAGCTTGCGCGGGCAAGGCCTGGCCTCGGGGAGTCCGCCATGCTGATCGATTTTTTCTACACCTTGCGGGCGGCCAAATTGCCGGTCTCGGTCAAGGAATACCTCACGCTGCTGGAGGCTCTGAAGGCCGATGTGGTCGGGCCGACCAACCCGGACGCCTGCAGCATGGACGACTTCTACTTTCTCTCGCGCACGGCGCTGGTGAAAGACGAGAAGCACTACGACAAATTCGACCGCGCCTTCGCTGCCTACTTCAAGGGCGTGGAGATGATCGCCGACTTCACCAAACCCATTCCCGCCGACTGGCTGCGCCAGGAGATGGAGCGCATCCTCTCGGCAGAACAGATCGCCAACGCGCCCAAGATGGATTGGGACGAGCTGATGGAGACGCCAAGAAGCGGCTGGAAGAGCAAAAGGAGCGCCGAGAAGGGGCTCCAAATGGATCGGGACCGGCGGCACCTCGCCTTTCGGTCATGGCGGCAAGAACCCGCAGGGCATCCGCATTGGCGGCAAAGGAGGCAACAAGAGCGCCGTGAAGGTCTGGGACCAGCGCGCCTACCGCGACTACGACGACACCCAGGAGCTTGGCACCCGGAACATCAAGGTCGCGCTGCGTCGCCTGCGCAAGTTCGCCCGCGAAGGCAACGATCTGGAGCTGGATCTGCCCGACACCATCCGCTCCACTGCCGCCAACGCCGGCTGGCTCGACATCAAGATGATTCCCGAGCGCCACAACAACGTGAAGGTGCTGCTGTTGATGGACGTGGGCGGCACGATGGATGAACATGTGCAGCGGGTGGAGGAGCTTTTCTCGGCCGTCAAGAGCGAGTTCAAACACCTGGAGTTCTATTACTTCCACAATTGTGTCTACGACTACATGTGGAAGAACAACAAACGGCGCTTTGCCGAGAAATTCCCCACCTGGGACATCATCCGCAAATACAACAAGGACTACAAACTGATCTTCGTGGGCGATGCCACCATGAGCCCCTACGAAATCCTGCAGCCCGGTGGCAGCGTGGAATACAACAACGAAGAGGCCGGGGCGGAGTGGTTACAACGCCTTACCCATGCTTTTCCCAAGTTCGCCTGGATCAATCCGGAACCTCAAGGGGTGTGGCAGTATCGACAGAGCATCAGCGTGATTCAGCAACTCATCGGTCAGCGCATGTTCCCACTGACCCTGAAGGGACTTGAAGACACGATGAGAATGCTGTCGAAATAAGCCTCTGCATGAACCCTTGCGTCCTGCGCCGTGTGGCTTCCACACGGCTTTTTTGTTTTCTGCTCGTCGCCTTTGCGCCGATGGGGACGCACGCCCAGAGCAGCCCGGCGCCCACCGAAACGCCAGAAGCCGGCCAAGGCGCGGCGAGCGGCGCCACAGCCGCTCCTGGCCCCACTGCAAACGACGACTCCGCCGATGCCCAATCACCACCGCGGTTTGGCATCGCTCTGGACACGCTGGAGGCACTCAAACCCATGTTGCTTCGGCACATGGAATTGCAACGCTTCCGGTTTCTGGGCGATCTCGACGCCAGTGAACTTGAGCGCCTGATGGCCGCAGCGCCCGACAACCTGCGCGATCTGCTCGGAACCCAAGGCTATTTCGAGCCAAAGATCCACATCAACTGGAAGCCCGCCGCCGAACTCGGCCCAGACGCGGCACCCCTGGGTGAGGTCGAGATTCGCGTCGAACCAGGCCCGCGCACCCAGGTGACCTCTTCACAGGTGTACTTTCAAGGAGACATTGCGACCGACGAGACCGCGAAAGCCCAGCGAGAGCTGCTGCAACGCAGCAGCCAGCAAGCGGTGGGCAAACCTTTTACCCAGTCGCAGTGGGACAGCACCAAGGGCAACGCCCTGCGTTTGCTCACGACCGAGCGCTTTCCGCGCGGACGCATCGTCAACAGCCTGAGCGACATCGACACCACGGCCCGCGAGGCCCATTGGCACATTGAGCTCGACTCCGGCCCCCCGGTCTTCATCGGCGATGTGCGCATTGAAGGTGCCGAACGCTATGACCCGATCACCGCGGAGCGCCTTGCACGGCTGGCGGGTTTGCAAAAAGGCGCCGACTACAGCCTGGCCAACCTTCAAAACGCGCAACAGAGCATCTCGGACAGCGGCTACTACACCTCGGTATTTGCCTATGTGGACCTCGATCAGGAAGGCGAAGACAGGAACAGCGCGGCCCCGGTGGTGGTGCAGGTCAAGGAAGCCAAGCCACAAAAGGTGGTGCTGGGCGTTGGCGGCAGCACCAACAGCGGCCCGCGCCTGTCCCTGGAACACACCCACCTGCGCCTGCCCTTGATCGGCTGGCGGGCGCACAGCAAGATCCAGCTTGAGAAGGAAGATCAACTGATTTCCTCGGACTGGAGTACTCCGATTGAAGACGACGGCTGGCACTGGTTGGCCAGCGGACGCATCGCGCGACAGATCGACAACAACGCCACCACCTCCAGCCTGCGCCTGAGCCTGGGTCGGTCTGAAGAAAGCGCGGCGCTCGACCGGCGCTATTTTGTGCAGTACGACCGCGCGCGCACAGTTAACACCGAATCCGAGCTGGCGTCCTCCGACGGCAATGAAGCCGCCCTTTCGATCAACTACGGATGGACCTGGCGCCGGTTCGACAACGTCCCCTTCCCTGACCAAGGCTACGGCCTCGGGCTGACGCTCGGCGCGGGCACCACGCTGGGCTCCGTGCGCCAACCCTTCACCACCACCCAGGTGAGGTGGCTGGGTTACTGGCCGCTGGGCGGCTCGATCAAGGAAGACCTGCTCGCTGGCGTCACCTCCGGCGAGCAGCGCCCCGCCGACAAGCGCAGCCGCTTCGGCCGTTTGGCACTGCGCCTGCAAGGCGGCGCCGTGTTGGCCGACGCCAATGCCCCCATCCCGGACACCCAGCTCTTCCTGACCGGCGGCGACAACACGGTGCGCGGCTATGGCCTGCGGGACATCGGGGTGACCCAGTCCGACGGCAGTGTCACCGCCGGGCGCTACCTGGCCGTGGCCAGCTTCGAATGGCAGCGCCCGATCTGGAGCGATGGCGTGCGCAGTGCCTGGGAAAGCGTGGTTTTTGTCGACGCCGGGGCCGTGGCCAACCAGGCGGCCGACCTGAAGCCGAAAGTTGGTGTGGGCGTGGGCGCGCGCTACAACAGCCCGGTGGGGCCTTTGCAGATGGATCTGGCCTATGGGTTGGATGCCAAGCGATTCCGGATTCACCTCAACGTCGGCTTCACCTTCTGATGCCCATGGAAGCCAACCGCCCCCAGTCGAACACCTCACAGCAAGCGCCCCGCACGGCTTCCGGACGCCACCCGTTTCTGCGCCGTGCGGCCACCGGCCTGACCTGGATGTTCGGGAGCGTCGTGGGACTGCTCGCGATGGGTCTGCTGGCGCTGTGGTTGTGGGCCGCCACACCGGGATCGCTGTCCCAGACCTTGGGGCTGGCGCAGATTTGGCTGAACAAGCAAAATCCTGCGATAGGCCAATTGCGCACCGAAGGCGTCGAAGGCAGTCTGCGACTGGGTGGAGCCATCGCGCAACTGGTGTGGACGCAGGACGGGCTGAGCGTGACGGCCAGAGGTGTGCGCCAGGCTTGGGGTGATGGCCTGTGGACCGGTCTGCTTCTGGGACGGGGCATCCAACTGGACCAGCTCACCATCGAGCAACTCACCATCCACGACGAACGGCCCGCCACACCCACCGAGCCCATGCAGACGCTGGTCTTGCCCATCCCGGTGGGCGTGGGATTTGACGTTGACCAATTGCAGCTCACTGGCGCCAACCAGTTCGTGCTCAGCCAACTGAAAGGCGACTATCAGTACGGCCCCATTGGCATGCAGAGCGATGCCCCCACCCTGCCCAGCTCGGCCGGACTGACCGACGGCCACCAGTTGCGCATCGACTCGCTTCGCATGGCTGAGGGTCGGTACGAAGGCAAATTGAGCCTGGGCGCACAGGCGCCCATGCCCCTGGCGATGGCGCTGGTGGGGGACATCCAGACCCAGGTGCCGGATGGGGCTCCGCTACAGCTCAAGCTGCACGCCCAGGCCAATGGCAGCCTGTCGGGCGAGCAAGCCGCCATCGACGTCAATGCCGAGGCCGAAGGCAGGTCTGACGGCCCCCAGCCTCAGGCCAGCACCCTGTCGCTCCAGGCGCGGGTGATGCCCTGGGCGAAGCAACCACTGATCAGCGCACAGGGCGACGCCCGCTCGCTCAACCTCGCGGCCTTGTGGCCTGGGGCGCCGACCACAGACCTCAGCGGGGCACTCAGCGCACAGCCGCAAGCCAACGAACGCTGGCGCGCCCAAATTGATCTCACCAACGCGCGGCCAGGGCCGATCGACGGCAAAGGCCTGCCTCTGGACAGCCTCCGCGCAAGCGTTGTCCAGCAGGGAGACCGCTGGGAGATCGAGGCGTTGGAGGCGCAACTGGCGGGTGGAACCCTGAAGGGTCAAGGGGGCTTTTCGGTGCAAGCACATGACGGCCACACCGCCATCACCCGCTGGCAGGGGGCGCTCACTGCGCAGGCGATTCAACCGGCCCAAATCTGGAGCCCGCTGCCGCCCTCCGCGCTGGACGCCTCATTGAGCGCCAGGACCGAACCCGGCGGCGCCAACCCGGATGCCGTGGCCATCGAGGCCAGCGTGCAGCCGGCCAAAACCCAGCCCGAAGGGGCGCTCACCGCAAACCTGAAGCTCCAGCGATTGCAAGTGAAGGGCGAATGGCAACCCGCCGCGTCCGCCAACCCCACCGCGGGGCTGCTGCAGCTCGACAAAGCCCAATTGGCCATCGCGGACGCCGAGCTGGATGCACAGGGGCGGTTCGACACCGACGCCCTGAGCTTTGAAGGCCGCAGCGCCCTCCAGTTGCCCGGCGGCCAGATCGACGTGCAAGGCCTGCTCGCCCATGCCCGCGGAGAAGGCAAGGGCCGGGTGGAAGTGGCCGACGCCAAACGCTTGCTGGACTGGGTGCGCAGCCTGGACAAACTGCCCTTGGTGGGGGAGGCCGTGAAATCGGCCCTCGCAGGTCAAGAGGCCCTGACCCTCAACGGTGGTGCCACTGCCGAGCTCCAGTGGTCCGGTGGACTGGGCGCCCTGGGCTGGCCGGCGCCCCCACAATCCGAAGAGGCCGTCGCAGCCCCTCCTCTTTGGCCCAAGTTGAACGCCTCGCTGGACATGCCCCGCCTGTCCATTCAAAACGGTGAAACCCCGGAAATGGCCGTCACGCAGTTGAAACTCACCGCCTCGGGGCCAGCCCAAGCACTGAGCATGAGCGCCGCTGGGCGGGTCGCCCAAGGCGGCTGGCAAGCCGACCTGGAGACGCGCGGCAATGCCACGCTTTCTCCCCAGGTGGCCCAAGGCGGCCGGATGGAACTGGACGGGTTCGCCCTGCGTGTGCGTCCCCTTGGCTCAGAGGGCGCCAGCGCACCGACGGGTGGCTGGCAAATCGCCAGCGCCGAACCGCTGACGCTGAACTGGAGCCGAGACAAAAACGGCGGTTCCGCGCTCGATGCCGGTGCCGGCCAGTTGCGCCTGACCCCCCTCGATCCCAAACAGGCACCCAATCTGAAGGCGCCACTGTCGTTGGCCTGGCAGCGCCTGTCTTGGCAAGGCGGCGCCCTCGACACTCAGGGCCGGCTGGAGGGTCTGTCGATTGCCTGGCTGGAAGGCTTGGCCGCCACTGCCACTGCCCAGGCAGTGCAGCCAGACAAGCCCGCCACAAACAACGCAAGCGGCATCAGCGGCGATCTCGTTTTTGACGGGGCGTGGAACATCCACCTGCCGACCAATGCCCAGAGCGCGATGGACCTGTCGGCCACCCTGCAACGCCGCAGTGGCGATCTGCGCTGGGAGGGCGGCAACGCCACATTGCCCGGGACCGCGCAAAACGGAATGGCCAGCGAGCGCATCCCCGCAGGCATCAAGGACGCCCGGATCAGCCTCGTCGTCAAAGACCGCAAAGCCCGGGCGGCCCTGCGCTGGGACACCGAGCGCCTGGGACAGGCCGATGCCGAATTCAACACCACCTTGGCTCAGGGCCGCACCGACAGCGCACTGCTAGACCGCTTGTGGCCCGCCGACACCCCCATCGAGGGTACGGCGCAAGCCAGCCTGCCCCAGGTCGGTGTGTGGTCGATGCTGGCGCCGCCGGGCTGGCGCATGCGCGGCACACTCAACGCCAATGCCACGGTCGGTGGCACCCGCGGCAAGCCGGTGTGGCAAGGGCGCATCGAAGCCAATGAACTGGCCTTGCGCTCGGTGGTCGACGGATTCGCCTTCACCAACGGCCAACTGCGGGCCAGCCTGGCCGGCGATCGGCTGAACGTCGAGCGCTTCAGTCTGCAAGGTCCGGGCGGCGAACAGTCTGGCGGCACGCTGGAAGCCAGCGGCCAGGCCGAATGGCTGGCCCAACCCGGCAGCAACCTGCACCAGCCGGTGATCACATTGAAGGCCAAGGCGCAGCGCCTGCGGGTGTCCAACCGGGTGGACCGACGCCTGGCGCTCTCCGGCGATGTCAATGCCGAACTCACGGGTGACCAATTGCGCCTGCGAGGCCAGCTCAGCGTGGATTCGGCGCAAATCGTCCTGCCCGACGAGCTCGCCCCCAGTCTGGGCAAGGACGTGGTGGTGCGCAGCACCCGCACCCTGCCCACCGACGGTACCGCCAATGTGGTCAAGCCCGATGTGCAGGTCACGCTCGACCTGGGTCGGCAATTTCAGGTGCGCGGCCAGGGCATCGACACCCGGCTTGAAGGCGAGTTGACGGTGCGCGCCACACCTTCCCTGCCCGTGCCGCGCGCCACCGGCGAGGTGCGCACCGTCAGCGGCACCTACAAGGCCTATGGGCAACAACTCAACATCGAAACGGGCGTGCTGCGCTTTACCGGCCCTTACGACGACCCCGCGCTGGACATCCTGGCGGTGCGCAAGCTGCCCGAAAACACCGACCAGCGGGTGGGCGTGCAAATCAAGGGCAACGCCCAGGCACCCCGCGTGAGCCTGTACTCGGAGCCGGCCTTGACCGACGGCGAGGCCTTGGCCTGGTTGGTGCTGGGGCGTCCGGCCTCTGCCGCAGGAGCGCAAGCCTTCGTGTTGCAGCAGGCCGCGCGCCAACTGCTCGCCCGCGGCGGCACGGCCGACGAAGGCACCTTGGCCAAGACCCTCGGCGTGGACGAGGTGGGCTTCGCCGATGCAGGGGGCAATGCCGACGGCACCGCCACCCAGACTGCGCTCACGGTCGGCAAGCGCCTTTCAGACCGCCTGTACCTCACCTACGAGCAAAGCCTCTCGGGTGCCATGAGCACGGTCTCCATCCTCTACGACCTGTCCAGAAGCCTCACGCTGCGCGCCCGCGCCGGTACCGAAAACGCCATCGACCTGATCTTCACCCACCGCTACGAGTAGCGCAGCCTGTGCCGCATCAGAAGAAGCGCCCCAGGTTGAACAAGGTCATCAGTCCGAGCACCACAAAGATCAGGGCAGAAATGCCGTGCACCCAGGCCATGGACAAGCGCTTGGCCACCTTGTCGCCAAGGTAGACCGCAGGCACATTGGCCAGCATCATGCCCAGCGTGCTGCCCGCCACCACCCACACCAGATCGGTGTAACGCGCGGCCAGAGCCACCGTGGCAATCTGCGTCTTGTCGCCCATTTCAGCCAGGAAAAACGCCAGCACTGTCGTTCCCAGCACACCCCAGACCGCGACCTCTTTCACCTCCAGGTCGTCGTCCAGCTTGTCGGGCACCAGCATCCACACCGCCATCGCGATGAACGACAAGCCAATCACCCAGCGCAGGACGTCGGGACCCAGCGCATTGGCCACCCAGCCGCCCACGGCGCCGGCCAGCGCGTGGTTGGCCAGGGTCGCAACCAGAATGCCAAGAATGATCGGAAGAGGCTTCTTGAAACGGGCGGCCAGCAACATCGCCAGCAATTGGGTTTTATCCCCCATCTCGCCCAATGCCACCACGCCGGTGGATACCCAAAATGCTTCCAAAATGATTTCCTCAGGGCCGGACCAATGAACAACCACAACGCAACCCCGGCCCAACCGGAGGCATTGTGGTCAAAGGTCTTGCCAGGCCTGAAGCTGTCTGCGCCAGAGCCGTGAGGGCCCAGTGTGTTGACGCAAACCCCTGCGCAAGCAGGGCGGCTACTCCCCCATGACGGGTGAGCGCAGAGTGTATTCGAAATCGAATGGCCCGACGGCTTCGTCAGGCACCCTACAATGCGGGCTCAAGAAAATTGTGCCGCCATAGTTCAATGGATAGAACGAGCGCCTCCTAAGCGCTAGATACAGGTTCGATTCCTGTTGGTGGTACCACACTCAAAGCCGCATGACACCTCTCTGCGCAGGCTATTGAGTGGTGGGACACCCGCGCCACCCGGCCATCCTCTCCCTGTTGGTTGCTGCCTGTGCAATCCCCTCTAGGTGTGATGCTGCAATAGGTTGTTCACCCGACGGCATCTGGGAAACTGGAGTTACCAAGCTTCAGCACTCTCAGAGGAAACCCATCGGATGAACAGCCACAAGAATGCCAGATTGACGTTTGAAGGACGCAAATTGCTCGTCGAGCGCATTGCCGTCATGGGGCTGATGCCAGCGGCCCAGGCCGCTGGCATCAGCGTTCGAACTGCCCGCAAGTGGCGCAGCCGCTTCGAGGCCGGCGGAGTCGATGCCCTCCTGGACAGCAGCTCACGGCCGGCCAGAACGCGCAGCACCATCGATGAGGCGCTGGGCCATCGCATCGAGCAGTTGCGACGCAGTCGCATGCCCACGCGCTGCAGCCCGCTGTCCCTGTGGTTCGGTACGAATACGCTATCCCCGGAGCCATGCTGCACATGGACGCAAGAAGCTTGGACGCATCGAGCGCCCCAGCCACCGCGTCACCGGCAACCGCCGCGACTCCGTCGATGGCGCCGGCTGGGAGTTCGCCCACGTGGCCATCGATGACCACGGCCGGGTGGGCTTCGTCCAGATGCATGCTGATGAGCGCAGGGCTCTGCAGTGGACTTCCTGCAAGCCGCAGTTGCCCACTATGCCGCGCTGGGCGTGCGCATCGAGCGCCTGCTGACCGACAACGGCGCGGCCTACCGCTCGCGCCTGTTCGCCAAGACGTGTCAGGCACTGGGCATCAAGCACTGCTTCACCAAGCCCTACCACCCACAAACCAATGGCAAGGCCGAACGATTCATCCAGACATATCTGCGCGAATGGGCCTACGGCAGAACGTGGCAGCACAGCTCAGAGCGAACCGCCTGGCTGCCATCTTTCTTGAGCTACTACAACACTCGAAGGCCTCACTCGGCTCTCGGCCATCGCCCTCCGGCTTCCCGCCTCGGTGGGAACAACCTATTGCAACATCACAGAACGATCCAGCGGTGACTGTGTTCATCTGTGCTACGTCTGCTGCAGGCGTGGGCATCCTTGACGACAGCGAACTACGTGGCTTTTGCTTCGTTGCCGTGGACGCCTGCCCTCATCCGCCAGGCAGAGGACCGCGCTTACCGGCTGGGGCAGCTGCGCGATGTGATGGTGATCGTGCCTTTGATTAAAAACACGTTGGACGACGGCGTCTGGAAGCTGTTACAGAGCAAACAGGAGACCGAAGACGATGTTGTAGAGTCGGTGCGCTCGGCGCTGCCCGAGGAGTTGGGGCGATCCGTGGCCGCCTCCAACGCGGCTCTACTCTTGGAAGCCGCCTAGCGGATCAACTCAATCCCGCGCTAACCTGGCCAGTTTGCGCGGGTTTTCTTTGTGGCCGTGTTCAGGGGAAAGAATGAAAAAACAACGTATCACTGGCTTCGCAGTCTTTGCGATCACGCTGGGCGTGATGGGTTGCGCTACAACCGAGACAACATCCAAGGGAGCAACGGTCGAGATCGTCACTGAGCGGCCTACCGGTTGCCGCTTGTTGGGCGAGGCTGTTGGCAAGCAGGGCAATGCCTTCACAGGAGACTTCATCTCCAACGAAAACCTCATGATCGGAGCGCGCAATGACCTGAAAAACAAGGCTGCAGCCATGGGGGCAACGTGGTACAAGCGCAAAGCACACTGCATGGAACCCACCCATACAGCAGCGGTGCGATCAGCAGCACGGTGATCGGCAATGTATTCGCCTGTCCCATTAAGTAAACCAAATGAGCAGGGATTCACATGCGACATAGTCAGATCAATCGAATCGCCTCGCGAGCGCTCCTGGCAGCCGCTGTGCTGGCTTCTGGTTGCGCCTCAGTTGCCGTTACGGATGACGCGATCCAACGCAACACGGCAGTTGCGTTGGGGGTAGATTCACATCACTGGATATCAGCGACCGCATGGACGAAGGCGTCAAAACCACCTACGTTGCAAAGGCCAACGGCAAGACCTACAACTGCTACGTGACAGGCACAGTATCTGTTGTCGGGCGGGTGGTGTCCGACGCGATGTGCACTGAGTTGAGTAAGACCAGCGCGGGCAAGGCCACGCAAACAAGCAAGCCGCCAGCGTGCAATGCCTTGCTCAAAGCCGCTGGGAAGTGCTAGGAGCTGAGCACGTCATCCCGCAGCGATGGATCGCGGGCGGGTCGGCTTTGGCTCGTAGAGGCGGCAGTTTACGCATAAGAACTCCCGCAGAAAAGCGCTAAGGATGGTCTGCATAACACCCTCTGGCGCGGGAATCGATGCACATGATTTCGAGTGGCGGCGACTTCCGCCTCGCGAGGCGGGTTTGAAAGCCATTTCCGACCTGCTTCGCGGCCCTCTAGCGTGCTGTCCCGCAAACAGTTGCATGAATTGAAACCGATGGATTCGCGCCCAGGGCAAGGCGCAAACCGCAGTGATGGCTCGTGCTATCGCGAGGATTTGCAACGCAGCCATGGGTGTGAAGGCGAGGTTTCATATGCAAGTTATTTGTGGGACAGCACACTAGGTCCCGCCCCCACGCGCAGGCCCATGACGGCGGTTCCCTGCGCGTCCATCAACGCCTCCACGCGCGTGGCAAGGGTCTGGCCCAGCGCTTCACGTCGCGTGCTGTGGTTGCGGCGACTGCCCGCATGGTGCTCCCATTCAGGATGGGCACGCGCCTGGTTCAACGGCTCCAACAATTGCAGCAAAGCCTGGCGGTAGTCGCCCGCGGGCGCCATGCGCACCGCAATCGGGTCTTGCGCCGCATGGCCACGGGCTTGCAGGGTCTGGCACAGCTGAACCAGGCTGTCGGCCAACACGATGAGAACGTCGTTGTCCAGCGTGAGCTCCTCGATGCCCAGCAAGGTGTTGCGCAACTTGCGCGGCGCCTGACCCCACCCCTGACCCAAGGCGCCCCCGATGGCCGCGCCCAGCGCCGTGGCCGCGCCCAATGACATGCCCGCCAGCGCCAGATCGAGGGTGAACCCCACCGCTGCGCCGGCCGCCGCCCCTTTTCCCAGCAAGCGGCCCACACTGGCCAGCGTTTCGGGGTTGAACAGGTCCGACTCCCAACGACCGCTGGTCCACTGCATCACATCAAGCTGGGCATCGTGCTTGTCAAAACCGTGCATCTGCAGGAGATCGTCCACACAACGGCGCACATTCGCCACCAACTCCCCTCGGAACTCCGCCACAAACCGCGATTTGGCATTGGGGTTGGCCAGCGTTTCCGGCTCGATTTCGCGCCGCATCGCGGCCGCCGAGATCAGCGTGTCGGCCACGCGCTGCGCACTGGCCGCACGCCGCTCCGCCGCCTGCCTGTCCAGATCCGCCAAGACGGTTTGCAGCGTACCTTTGTGTTGCCGCATCAATACGCTGAGGTCTTCATAGAGCTGACGCTCGGCCCCCACAAAGGGTGCCACGGCATCAAAGAGCACCGCCGCATGCAACCCATAGGCTGCCAGCACTTCGCGCCATTCGGGCTCGCGGTTGTGCTCGCTGCGCACGAAGTTCAACACCGGCATGATGGGCCGCGCGCACGCGTTGAGCACCTCGATCTCGCTGCGGTATTTCGGCAGCAAAGGTTCGCGGCAATCGATCACATAAATGGCAGCGTCGGCGCTGAGCATCTGTCGCAGAACCTTGGCTTCCTGCTCAAACACCCCACGCGCCTCCGGCCCCTCCAGCAAGGCGGCCACCCGCTGGGGCGGCGTGAGCTGCTCGGGCATCTGTTTCAGGTGGTATTGCAGCGCCACCGAATCTTCCAGTCCCGGCGTGTCGAAATACCGCATCAGGGTGCGCCCGTCCACCGCCAGGCCGATCGCCTCGACATGGCGGGTGGTGCCCGGCCGGTCGGACACCTCACCAAACCTGGCCTGCCGCGTGAGCGTGCGCAGCAAAGAAGTTTTGCCCGCGTTGGTGTGGCCAACCACCGCAACGTCGATCACCCCGGAGGGCTTGACTTCAACCATGTGACGCCTCCAGCCAGTCGCGCGCGGCCTCGGCCGTTGAGCAAAAGTGCACCGCCTTGAGATCGGTGGCGGCCAACCAGTCTGCCCACCGCCCAGGCTTGTCGTTGATGGGGTCGGAAGAAGCCACGGGCACCAGGGCACAAGCGGCCACTTCGGCACACACCTGCCGCAAAAACGCTCTGCGCCACGGTCCGGGCTGGCGCCTGCCGAGCAGCCGATCAGCACCTTGGCCGGTGGCGCGCTTGCCAACGCGGTGAGCATCTGAAGGCGCTCGGCCATGGTGCCGCTGATGGCGTGGGTCTGATCGGCCAAGGCCTGCAGCTCATCCGAGGGCCAGGACAGCTCGGCCGGCAGCTCAAATCCGACCAACACGCGGGGCACGGCCTGGCCCGGCGCCGGCACCCTAAACAGGCGCCCCGGCTCGCGCGGCGCGGCCCGCTCTTCGTCCACCACCGTGGCCGGCGCCATGGCCGCAAATCGCGAAGCCAGTTGGCGAAAGTAGGGATCGCGTGTGTCCAGACCCAAGCGGTCCGAGCGGCGCAGCCACACCCCCACGCAGACCACCAGCGCCAGCAACCGTGGCAGCAGGCCGTAAAGCAAGGTCGAGGCCAGCAGCCAGACCGCTATGGGCAACGACGGCGGCGCGCTGTTGACCGCTGGACCAGCCGCACCCTGCAGATGCACGCTCTCGGGCACCACGAAACCCAGCGTTTTGGGAAGCCAGCCCGTCACCGCGAGAAAACGCTCAAAGAACGCGGCATCGAGAATCGTGGTCTCCCAGGTCAGCTGGTAAGACTGGAAAGCAAACAACACCAGCAGTGTGACCAGCATCAGGCCAAAAGCCAGCGCCCACAGCGCATGGGTGATGCCACCAAAAAGCCACAGGCCCAGGCGGTTCTCCCTCAGGACGGCATGGATGCCACGCAACAGGTTCAGGGAGTGTGGCCCGTGCAGCCCCGGCAAGCGCGCCGCCAGTCCCAACATGAACTGGCCCAGCGACCAGGGCGCCGATCCCCTGACAAACAGGGCGGCCCCCAAGGCCCACAGCAGCCACACCACAAAGGTCACCGTCGGCACCGCCAACACCGCCACGAACGCCAGTGCGGCATTGATGGTCTTGCCATCGCCCAGCGCCCGGGCAAGCAGCCCCCCGGCCAGCGCATAAGCCAGCAACACCGATACCGCGGCCGCCAGCCACAGCGCCATCCGCAAGCGTGACCAGTCGGCCAACAAACCGAGTCGGGCCGCCAGCAGGCGGGCACGCTCCAGAATGCGCTCCTGCTCGCCGTGCTCACGGGCGTGGGCCAGCGTCATCTCCCCCGCGTCATCGAGCGCACCAGCCTCCTCCAACAGGCGCACGGCGTGGGCCAGCGCGATGTCGCGAAATGGGGCGGGGGTGGCACGGGGGTTCAAACAATGGACTCCAGGAAGCCCTGACCACCAACCCTTTGAGGGAGCAGGCAGCAGCGGGCGATCCGCCTATGCTACCCGGCGCCGCAGCACGCGGCGGCCTCGCTTCAGAAGCCCAGCCGTTTGGCGGTGGACAACACCAAGACCACTTTGCTGGTGGCCGAAGAAAATGGTGTGTTGGGCGCCAGCGCCTCTTCGGCGGCGCGATAGCTGCGCTGGTTCACCAGCGTGCCCACATCGCCTGCGACCTGATGGAATTCGCGGTGACGCGCCACCAGATCGCTGAACAAGGGCCGGGTCGACAGGCGCCGCCCTTCACCATAAATCCATTTGCCCAGCGCGCAACAATCGTCTCGCGACAACGTGGCCGTGTCCACCTTGTCCCGGTTCTCGATCGCGTCGCGCAGTTTCACTTTCCACTGGCGATGGGCATCGATATAGACGTCCACATCTACCCCCTCGACCAGCGCCGGCGCCACCTGTTCCGCGTTGGGCAGCCGGAATTCGTCCACCTGTGCGGCCATGCGCACTGCTGCGGAGCGCTGCGCGGCGGCGGCCGTGGCGGTCTGTTCAACCAGCGCCGCATTGGCCTGGGTGTTCTGATCCAGCGCTTGAACCGCCTGTCCGATCTGCCCCATGCCCATGCTCTGTTCGCGAGTGCCTCCAGCCACTTCCTCAAGCAACTGGCGCACCTTGGCGGCGTGGGAGACGATGTCCACCATGGTGTCGCCAGCGCGGCGAACCTCCGCCATGCCGCCATCCACTTCCGACACGCTGCTTGAGATCAGGGTCTTGATTTCTTTCGCTGCTTCCGCGCTGCGCTGCGCAAGGTTGCGCACTTCGCTGGCCACCACGGCAAACCCGCGACCCTGCTCGCCTGCGCGCGCCGCTTCCACGGCGGCGTTAAGCGCGAGGATGTTGGTTTGAAACGCGATGCCGTCGATCACGGCAGTGATGTCGTTGATGCGGCGAGAGGAGGTCTGGATGCGCTCCATGGTCTGAACCACCTGATCCATGGCCGTGCCACCGCGCTCGGCCACCTGTGCGTTGTCTTGCGCGATCACCGAAGCCTGCCGGGCCGACTCTGCCGTGAGCCCCACCGAAGCGGTGGTCTGCTCCAGCGCGGCCGACGACTGCTCCAATGCAGCCGCTGCGGCTTCGGTGCGGGCCGACAGATCGGTGGTGCCCGTGGCGATTTCCAGGCTGGCGTGCACCACGGCGTCGCTGGCCCCCTGCACCTGCTGCACCGTCTCGCGCAATGACGCTTGCATATAGCTCACTTCCCGCAACAAGTCGGCCACCTCATCGCGGCCCTTGGTATTGATGGATGCGCGCAGATCGCCCATGCTGATCGCCATCAAGTGACGGCGCAGGGCCTTGAAGCCGCCAAACATGGAACGGTAAAAGCCCAGCGCAAAGTACAGCGCCGTCAGCAAGCCAACGATGGTGACAGCCACGCTCAGCACTATGTCTTGCCTCAAGCGGCTTTCCCGCTTCGCCAGCAAGTTCTCCAGCAAGCTCAGGTTGGATTCAACCTGGCGGTATTGGGTGGAAAGCGCCTGGTTGGCCTGTGAGAGGAACGCATGCGCATCGCCCTGCACCTCGGTCGAGCCAGGTGGAAACAACTGAGCGAGGCGCTGGTCAAAAGCCTGCGTGGCCACCAGGGCATCGCTCACCAACGCTTGGGTGGCGTCGGGTTCTGCGGATTTCACCTTTTGCAGTTCGCTTTTGGCCAACTTGAGTTCGTGTTGGACGATGGCGCGCAGCGCGCTCATGTGTGCCAACTGCTCAGGCTCGATGCGCCCTGAGCGCAACGATTGCCCGGCCAGGCCACGCAGTTCACCTGTGTGGCGAATGACTTCCGGGCCACGCATCAAGGCTGCGCTCATCAAATAGTAGGAGCCCATTTCGGGGTCCAGCGCGAGCCCCGATTGATCGGTCACCGTGGCCAGCAAGGCGGAGAGCTCGGAAGACAGCGCGTTCATTTCGCCGTAAATGCCCTGGGTGTCACCGGCGTCGAGCTTTTGAACTGCTGCCAGCGCCCGATCAATTCGTTGCCAATGATCATTCAGCTCCCAGGCGCTCGCGAGCTGAGTGTTGATTTGGCGCAGGTCGGCGAGGCGGCTCTCAAACGCCTTTCGGGAGGCTTCCACCGGCATGTTGGCGTCGCCATAGGCCTGGCTGCGCACCGCATAACGCCATTCGTCTGACGCCTCCAGCGCGTGGAAAGCCACTTGTGCATAGGTGACACCGGCCCGCTCGTTGGCCACCACACCCAGGTCCTGGCGCGCGCCATTCGCAAAACCGTACATCAACCAGGCGACCGGCAGCAGGAAAGCCAAGGAGATCAAGCTCATTTTCCCGGGAAAGCGCAGCGCCCGCATGGCCGCCGCCGCCGGGCGCCAGACGCGCCAGTTCACCAAACGAGATAGTCCTTTTGTCATTGTCGCTCCGATTATTTTCAATCAGTATCGGCACAAGACAGGGCCACGTTGAGAATAAATACAGGACTTTTGCAATCAATATTGGGCGATTGCCGATCATCCCGCGATACAGACATTCAAGAAGGTACTCATGTGCGCCGCAGCGTGCGGCTGAGCAACATCACCGGCAACAAACCGACCAGCACCAACGCCAGGGCCGGCAAAGCAGCCTCCCCCAGGCGCTCGTCTCGCGCAAGCTGGTAGGTCACCACCGCCAGCGTGTCGCTGTTGAAGGGTCTGAGCACCAGGGTGGCCGGCAACTCCTTCATCACGTCCACAAAGACCAGCAACGCCCCGGCCAGCACCGAACGCCTGAGCAAAGGCAGGTGCACGCGCCAGGCGAGTGCAAAACCCGTGGCGCCCAGCATGCGTGCCGAATCGTCGAGGCTGGTGGGTACGCGCGAGTAGCCACTTTGCATCGATTGCAACGCCACCGCGGTGAAACGCACCAAGTAGGCCCACACGATGCCCAGCGCGGTCCCGGTGATCCAGTAGCCAACGCCGCTGTCAGGCCACCCTTCTTGCAACCAGCCCACCGGCAACAACAAACCCACCACGATCACCGCCCCGGGCACCGCGTAGCCCAGGCCCGTCAAGCGCACCGCCCCGGCGGTCCACAGCGAGGGCCAGGCGCGCGCGGCGAAGGCGAGACCCAATGCCATGCAGGTGGCCAATGCCGCAGAAACACCAGCCAGCCAGACGCTGTTGCGAGACCAATCCACAAAGGACCCCCAGGGCAGTTGTTCCCAGCCGCCCAGCAGCGGGCGCACCATGAACACCACCGGCAACACAAAACCAAACAGAACCGGCAGTCCGCAAACCAGCCAGGCCCACACCACCTGGGTGCCGCGCAACCGCGCCGCCTGCCCGTCGGCGCTGCCGGCGCGCTGGCCCCTCAAAGCCGAAAAGCGCAAACGGCGCTGGGCGCGGTGCTCGGCCCAAAGCAGGGCAGCCACAGTCGCCAGCAACACGGTGGCAAGTTGGGCGGCGGCCACCCGGTTGTCCATCACCAGCCAGGCTTTGTAGACGCCCGCGGTGAACGTCTGAATGCCGAAATAGCTGGCCACGCCGAAGTCGGCCAGGGTTTCCATCAGCGCCAGCGCCACGCCCGCGGCCACCGCCGGGCGCGCCATGGGCAGCGCCACCTCACGGATACGCCGCGACAGAGGCGCCCCCAGCAGGCGCGCCGCCTCCATCAACTGCGAGGCCCGCTCGGTCAACGCGGTGCGCGCGAGCAAGTACACATAGGGGTACAGCGAAAAGGTGAAAACCCACACAGCGCCCGGGGTGCTGCGCACCTCGGGCAGCAAGCGCCCTTGCCAACCAAATGCCTCTCGCAGACCCACCTGCAGCGGCCCACTGAACTGCAGGAAATCGGTGTAGGCGTAGGCCACCACATACGCGGGCATGGCCAGCGGCAGCAACAGCACCCACTCGAACACACGGCGTCCGGGGAAGTCGAACAACGTCACGCCGCAGGCGGTCGCCATGCCCACCAGCGCCACGCCCACCGCCACGCTCAGGCACAGCCACAGCGAGGTGAGCGCGTAATCGGGCAGCACGGTCTGCGCCATCTGCACCAACACGTCGCGCGCGACCGCATCAAACTGTGCCCAGGACACGCCCAGCGACAACACGGGCAGCGTGAGCAACGCCGCAAACAACAACAAGGCGGCCAGGGCCATCCCGCGCAACATAGGGGGAGAAGGGTCTGAAAGGGTGGCAAGGGCCACCTCAACACAAATGAGAATGAATATTATCTACAATCGCCAGCATGTTCATGTCAACCACCCATTTGTCCATCCGCTACCCCGGCCAAACCCAGGCGGCGGTCGACGGCGTGTCGCTCGGTCTGCGCACCGGTGACATCGGCGTGCTCATCGGGCCCTCAGGGTGTGGCAAGACCACGCTGCTGCGTGCCGTGGCGGGGTTGGAGCGGGTCAGCGCCGGCAGCATCGTGATGGGTGGGGAAACCGTCAGCGACGGCCATCACCACACGCCCGCCGAGCAACGGCGCATCGGCATGGTGTTTCAGGATTACGCACTCTTTCCCCACCTGAACGTGGGGCGCAACGTGGGCTTTGGCATCGACGACCTGCCCAGGGCCGAACGCGAATCCCGCGTGGCCGAGGTATTGGCGCTGGTGGGGCTGGCCGGCATGGAACAGCGCTGGCCGCACGAGCTCTCGGGCGGTCAACAACAGCGGGTGGCGCTGGCCCGCGCGCTGGCGCCCCGCCCCCGGCTGCTGCTGCTGGACGAGCCCTTCTCCAACCTCGATGTGGACCTGCGCGAACGGCTCGCACACGAGGTGCGGGCCATTCTCAAAGCCGCGGGCGCCACCGCCCTCTTTGTCACCCACGACCAACTCGAGGCCTTTGCCATCGGCGACGTGATCGGCGTCATGCACGAAGGCCACCTGCACCAATGGGACGACGCCTACGCGCTCTACCACCGCCCTTCCACGCGCTTTGTGTCCGAGTTCATCGGGCACGGCGTCTTCACCCCTGCGCAGATCCACCTGCAAGGAAGCAACGTGGTCGTGCGCACACCGCTGGGTGACCTGCTGGATGTCGAAGAATGTCCCCTGCCCTCTGCGTACACCGATGGGCTGTGCGATGTGTTGCTGCGTGCCGATGACATCGTGCACGACGACGCCGCGCCGGTGAAGGCGCAGATTCTGCGCAAATCGTTTCGCGGCTCGGAGTTTCTCTACACCCTGCGCCTGGCCAGCGGCGAAACCGTGATGACGCACGTGCCGTCGCACCACAACCACGCCGTGGGCGAATGGATTGGCATCCGCGCCGAGGTGGACCACGTGGTCACCTTCGAGCGCGAAAGTGGTCAGAACTTGCACGCCCTGACCAAATGAAAGCGCTGCCATTGGCGCTCGGAACGCGCAGCGCTCCGAAGTGCGTCAGAAGCTGAGGTTCACACCCGCATACAAGGTGCGGCCCATACCAGGCACGGCGGTGCCCCACTGCGGGTAGTTCGGCAGCATGGGGTTGGCCATGGTGGTTCCCTGACCCACATAGGCCCCACCCGTGGGCAAGCCATAGAAGCGGTCAAACAGGTTCTCGACGCCAAAATCCAGCCGCACCCGCTTCCACGAATAGCTGCCGCGAAGGTGGACCAAGGCATACCCTGGGGTGTGCACTTCATTGCGGGTGTTCGACACGCGGGTCTTGGCCCGAACCGCCACCAGCTCCAGGGCGTTGTCCCAACCGCCGACCTTGTGCGAGAGGGTCAGCCTGGCGTTGAGCGGCATGGTGTTGTACAGACCGTCGCCTGTATCCAGGTTCTTTCCGCTCGTGTAATTGAGCAATCCCTTGAGGTCCCAGCGCCCCCAAGAACCCTCGGCCAACGGCACTGACCAGCCAGGTCGAGACCCTGGATGCGCGCCGTCTGGTTGACATAGCGCAACACGCCAAACCGGTTCGGCGCCAGCGATGCCGCCGGTCGATTGGCCACGGGGTCCCAAGCTTGGGCATCGATGTAGTCATCGACCCGCGTGTAGTACGGCGTAGCCTCGAACCCCCAACGGCGATCGGGTGCGTGCCAGTTGAAGGTGGCCGAGACCGTGTTGGCCTTCTCGGGCTGGAGGTCGAGGTTGCCGATGTAGCCATTGCCGTCGCCGACAAAGTTGTTCATCAGGGCCGCCATTGGCCAGGTCGACCAGGGAAGCGCTCGTAGACGCTGGGTGAACGCTCCTTGTGGGCGAAACCGAACTCGATGGACTGTCGCTCACTCACCGTGTATCGGGCCAGTGCCGTCGCATCCAGATTGTGGTCGGTGCGGCGGCGCTCGCGCGCATTGAAGGCGGTCGCGTCACGCGCCTGAAACCCCATTCCAGCCGGGTTGTACCCCACGACCTCTCCCGCATCCGAGCGCACCCGCTCCACCCGCACGCCCGCCAGCGTGGTCCAGTTTGCCAGCGCCTGCGATTCCCACTCACCGTAGACAGCCGCGCGATCGCGTTGACCATCGCGGATGTTCCAGAAAGTGCCAGGCCACATGCCCGAGCCCGACGCGGGCCACCAGTCATCAAGGCGGTAGCGCTGCAACTCGGCACCCACACGCAGGCGCTGGTCTTCGCGCAAGGCAAGCTCGCCGCTGAGCGAAGCGCCCTGCGTTTTGCCTTCGGTGTACATCGGCATACCCGCCGCGCAGGTCGCGCTGACCGGTCCGCAGGGTTGCCCATCCAAGGCCACGCTCCCGCCCGAATCCGCGCCATACCAATAGCGCTTGTCGGCGCCGAAATCCATCAGGTGGTCCACTTTTTCGTCGTAGACCCGGGCCTTGAGCACGCCCCAATCCATCTCGCCGGTGAAGCTCAGATTGACGCTGCGCTGGTCGTTCTTCACCAGGTCCATGCGCTGGTTCGGGTAGCGCTGATCCGGCATTTCCTGCGCGCTCACCCGCGCTTCCCACAGGTGATCGTCTTGCCGGAAGGCGAAACTCAGCGCGTGGTTTCGGGTGTCGTAGGCCGTGGAGCCCACCTCGTCTCGCGCCAGGCTGTGGCCCGGGCGGCCGGAGAAGTCGTGGTCCTTGAAATCGCCTCCAGCATGGTAGTTGTCAGCGCGGCTCAGGGCGCCGCTGTACCCGAGGCTGAGCGACGGCGTGGCATAGGTGGCCGACAGGTTGGCGCCGCGCGCGCGGCTGTTGCTCCGGTAAAAGGTGCCGATCTCACCCTGGGTGATGGCCGTCTCATCCGTGCCAGCAAATACCGGCACGACCGATTCGGCCAGCACACTGCCGCCAATGCTGTCGCCGCCCGCGCTGACCGGTGAGATCCCGGCAAAGACGGTGAGCGAACCCAGTTGGGATGGCGCAATGTAGGACAGCGCGGGATTCATGTGGTTCGGACAGGACGCGATCAGGTCCATGCCATCGACCTTGATGCGCAGGCGGTCGTCCGCCAACCCCCGCAGCGAGGGCAGGCCAGAGACGCCACCAGCCCCGTTCACGTTGGCACCGGGCACCTCCAGCAACAACCTGGCGCTGTCACTGGTGTTCGCCCGGCGCGTCTGCACCAGCGAACGCCCGAGGTCATGTGGTTGCGGCAATTGCGCCTCTTGTTCCCCGTGAATGGTCACCACAGGCAGCGTCCCCGCGCTCGCGGGCAGGTCCGTGCGTGCCGGTGCCATGGGCTGTTGCGTGGTTTGCGCGTGGATCTGGCTGAGAGGCAGGCTGAGCAAGGGCAGCGCCACCGCCTGGGCAAGCTTGTTTTTCTTGAAGAAATGCATCGTCGATCTCGTGATGATTGAAGTTGTGAAAATGGTTGCGCCAGCGCGCAACGGCGGCCCGAACCCGCCGATGCCCCATTGATCGCGGGAGCGTGTCAGCACGCAGACCCGCGCATCAAACAGGTCGACTGAAGGAATGACCGGGGGTGTGGGCGCAGCGTCAGGCCAAGCTGCCGGCCGCGTTGACATGGGCGGACCAGCCCCCCGCCATTCGCCCTGGCGCCGGGGACACCCCGCCAGGACGGCGTTTGCGCGGAGGCAGCAACTGCGCCAGGGCACGGCAAACGGTCTCGGTTTTGGCATCGACCAGCAAAGCCACCTCCCGCAAGGTCGGCAGCGCCCGGCGAATCGCGTCGGCTTGCAGACTCACCGGGGGTTGGTCGGTGCGCCAGCCCAGGCCAAGAAGCGCCAGCATGTGGGTCAGGCGCTGCATCACACTGCCCGTGCGCAACTGGGCCATGTCCTGGCTGCGTTCGATCTGCTGCAAAAGCGCCTGTTGCAGCAAGGGTCCGGGCGACCCATCGGCGCCACGGGGCACTGGCTCCAGGCGGCACGGGGTGAAGGCCATTGCGCTGTACTGGTAAGGTTGACCACACAGCACCTCACTGCCCACCAGGTCCCCCGGCAAGGCCAACTGGACCGGTTGGCAAACCGGCCCAGCAGCACGGTCCAGGCGCACCACGCCTTCGACCACACGCCACACAGGACCGGTCTCACCGGCCAGAAAAATGAATTGGTTGCTGGCGCATGCCAGCGCATGACCCGCGTCAGGGGTAGACATGATTTGCTCCTGAGTGAGGCCGACACAGCAAGCCGGCCACTGAACCAGCGACCCCGTTCGCAGGGCCGCACCTGGGTTTCAACTCAGCAGCGGAGGATCGCGGGCACCGGGGTTGGGCGCACGCGCTTCCAACAGTCCTGACCTGGCATACAAAGGCGCCACCACCGCACCCTGTTGCGGCATCCATGCCGGCAACGTGGGCAACAGCGGTGCAAAGCGCTCGGCCATCAGGGTGCAATGACCGCATTCATCCAGCGGCGTCTGCTGCCCTTGGGGGTCCTGTCGCAACGCCGGGTCGGGCGCTGCGGTGACCTGCACCCAACGCATGCCCTCGGCCGAACAGATCTCCACCCAGTCGCCCACCTCGCGCGCGGCGCCGAGTGTGCGAGAAATGGCGGGTGCGAGCGTGGCCAGCAGCATCGCTGCCAGCAACACGCGGGTCCACCATCGCGAGGTGTGGGAGATCACTGGAGACCTTCAGTCGGAAAGAGAAGGCAGCGGTTGCGTCACTGCTTGGGCGCCATGGCAGGCATGTTGCCGTGCGACATGTCGTGTTTCATGGCAGCGCCGCCCTGAGGCGCGCCCAGCGCCTTGACCGGCAGATTGACTTCCTGGGTGAAGGTTTTTTTGTCGCCGTCTTCGAACGTCAGCGTCAAGGGCACCGTGTCCCCACCTTTGACCTGTCCCTTCAGCGCCATCAGCATGATGTGGTAACCACCGGGCTTGAGCTCGGTGGTCTTGCCCGCAGGCAAAGCCAGCCCCGGAATCTGGCGCATTTTCATCACGTCGTTCTCCATCGCCATCTCGTGAATTTCGGCCACACCCGCCACAGGCGAGCTCACCGAAACAAGGCGCGCGTCCGAAGGCGACGTGAGTCGCATGAAGGCACCCGTGGCCTTTTGGCTCGCCACCGTGCCTCGCACCCAGGCGTCTTCAACCTTGACCGTGATTTGTTGGGCCCAGGCGCCCGCGGTGATGGTCAGCAAAGAAGCAATCAACAGTTTTTTCATGAGGAACTCCAAACAAGTGAATCAAACAACGAAAAAGAAAACAGACAAATCCCAAACCACTCGGCAGACAAGGCCACGGCTTGCTTCAGGTGTCCGCCGAAGCCAGCAGGCGCTGGATGTCGGCGGCGTACTCGGCCGCGGTCTGCTGGTGGCGAAGCGCCACCCGCACCCGCCCCTGGGTATCGAAGAGGTAAGTCAGCGCGGTGTGGTCCATCGTGTAGGTGCTGCCAGTCGGCACCTTTCTGAACACCACGCGGAAGGCATCGGCAACCGCCTGGATCTCCTCCAGCGTGCCGGTCAGCCCCACAAAAGATGGGTCAAACGCAGCCATGTACTCGCGCAGCAACGCAGGCGTGTCGCGCTCGGGGTCGACCGTCACAAACAGCAGTTGCACCCGACTCGCCGCCTCAGCCCCCAGCAAGCGCCGCACCTCCGCCGCACGGGTCAGCGCGGTCGGACACACGTCAGGGCATTGCACAAAGCCGAAATACAGCATGACCACCTTGCCTCGGTAGTCGGCCATGGTGCGTTGCACGCCATCAAAATCGGTGAGAGAGAAGTCGCGCGCGTAGTCCACACCCGTGATGTCGATGCCTTTGAACTCGCTGGTTGACACCGCCAGCCCATCACCCCGGTCACACGCGGTCAAACCCAGCGAGGCAGTGAGCGCCAAGCACGACAACAGCCAAGAACGCCTTGCAATGCGCGCCGACAGGCGCGTCCAAACAGCGGGAGAAAGAGCCACAAGCCCTCCTGAACAGAATTCGACAACGACGCGCCCAACTCAGTGGCGCGTCAAGACGGGTGTTCAGAAGAGGGTTGGGGGCGCCCGCGCCTGCTGGCTTCGGGTCGACTTGGAGGCGAACGCCACCGCCGCAGGCTCAGGAAGTGCCTGCGTCACGGGCGCCAGCAAAGGCTGCGGTGCAAAGTCTGTGGGTGGCGCCACCGCGTTGCCATGGAAACTGCACCAGGGGCAGTGCTTGGCCATGTCGCCCATGGGAGCGTCGGAATCGGGCATCTGGTCGCCCAACCCGGCAGCGCCATCGGCCTTGACCAAGACCATGCCACTGACGCTACAGACCTCGATCCACTGATCTCGATCCGATGCCGCCACCATGGCCTGCGCCACCACGGGCGCCAGCGCGCTCAACACCATCACGCACATGGCAAGCCATGCGGCAAAGCGGCGGTGGACGCGGTAGAACGACATACCGAGGAGTTTAGCAGTGGGCGGTCAACTTCGCGACCCGCCTGGGCGCACATCTGCTCCTACCATCGCAACACCCACCAACCTGGAGACACACATGCTCAAGCTCTGCGGCTTTTCCGCCAGCAACTACTACAACAAGGTCAAACTCGCCATGCTCGAAAAGGGCGTGCCATTTGAGGAGGAACTCGCCTGGGTCGGCGAAACCGACCCCGCAGCCAGCCCGCTGGGCAAGGTCCCGTATTTCAAGACCGATGAAGGCCCCATCAGCGAATCGACCGTGATGCTGGAATACATTGAAGCCAAGCATCCTTCCCCGGCCCTGCTTCCTGCCGACCCGTACCAGGCCGCCAAGACCCGCGAACTCGTGCGCTACATCGAGCTCCATCTCGAACTCGTGGCGCGCAACCTGTACCCAGAAGCGTTCTTTGGCGGCAAAGTCAGCGACGCGGCGAAAGAAAAGGTGTTGCAGCAACTGGAAAAGAACGTGGCCGCTTTCGCCAAGCTGGCGCGCTTTGCCCCCTACATTGGCGGTGACAGCTTCACCCTGGCCGACTGTGCCGCGGCGGTGCACCTGCCTCTGGTGTCCGGTGCCAGCAAGATCATTTATGGGCGCGATGTCCTGGCAGGCCTGCCGGTGCGCGAGTACCTCGGTCTGCTCGGCCAGCGCGCCACCGTGAACCAGATCAACGCGGATCGCAAGGCCAACACAGAACTGCTCTTGAAGCGCAGCAAGCCCGCGTCAAACTGACAAACGCCATCAAGGGCAAACGATCTGCCCCCGTCTTTCCACCCGTGGCCACCGCGCTGAGCGTGCCCCGATGGGCCGCACTCAGGGGCTTTCTCAACCAGCGGTTGCGCTGGCAACAGGGCCTTCGCGCAACGCGGCAATGTCCGAACGCACCGCTTGCGCCCAGTCGCGTCGGCTACGCCCTCCACTCCATTGGGCCGGCCCGTAGGTCGCCACAGCCTGCACGTCGGTGGCGCGCAAGGTCGCCCACATGGAGGCGAGCAAGGTGGTGTCGCCAATGTAGGTGGGGGCGTCGTGGCGCAGCCCTGTTCCGGCATGCACAAACGACAGAGCCACCGGCCGCACCGGCGCCTGCGCGGCGATGGCCGCCTGAAACAGGTTGGCGTGAAAGGGCAGCAGCGCAACGCCGTCACCGGTGGTGCCCTCGGGAAAGATGGCCACCAGGTCGTTGTTCTGAATGCGCTCGGCCACATGGTGCACCACGCGCATCGCATCGCGACGGCTCTCGCGTTCCAGATACAGCGTCCCCGCACCCGTGATGAGGCTGCCCAGCAAAGGCCACCGCTTCACATCGGCCTTGGAAACGAAGCGGGCCGGTCGCACCGCGTTCATCACCAGGATGTCGAGCCAGGAGATGTGATTGGCGACCAGCAGCGCACCCTCCTCAGGCGGCGGCAGCGGCCCACGCGCCTCCAGGCCCACGCCCAGAATCTCCAAGACTTGCAAGGACCAGACCCGAACCCGCTCGGTTCGCTGCGCGTCGGTCAAACCCGGAAACTTCGTGCGGATCGTCCACAGGCCGCCAATCACATGCCCCACGGCGCGCGCCAGACGCCAAAGCGCCGCCCAAACCGAACGCCGGGCAGTCACGCGCTTTCGCCGAGCGCCTCAAAAGCCACGTGACCACCAACGATGGTGGCACACACGCGCGTGGGCAAGGCATGCCCGCCAAATGGCGTGTGCTTGCCCTGGCTGCGCAAGGCACCCGTGTCGACGCGCCAATCCTGCCCGGCATCGAACAGACACATATCGGCCTGTCCACCAACAACCAGTTGGCCGACGCTGTGCTGCAGCGTACCCAGGCTGTTGCCCAGCACCGCCTGGGGTCCGGTGGTCAGCACGGCCAGCGCCTGCATCAGTCCCAGCCCCTCTTGCTGCGCCCATTTGGCCGCCAACCCGAGCAACAACTCCACCGCAGTGGCCCCTGGCTCGGCTTCGGCGAATGGCAGGATCTTCGCATCGGCCGACACCGGGTTGTGGTCCGACACCAGGGCATCGATGCTCCCGTCTGCCAGACCCGCGCGCAACGCCTCGCGATCCCGTTGCTGACGAACCGGTGGTTGCAGGCGCAGGCGGCTGTCGTAGTAACCAATGTCGGTATCGGTCAGATGCAGGTTGTGCACGCTCACGTCGCAGGTCACCAACAAGCCCTCGGCCTTGGCCTGTCGCACCAGATCCAGGCCCGCGGCGCTGCTGATGCGGCAAAGGTGCACCCGCGCACCACGTCCATCGTTGGCTTTGCCCTTGCCCTGGGCCGCGCGCATGATTTCAAACAGCGTGTGCAAGGCGATGGTCTCGGCCAACACCGGAATGCCAGGCAATCCCATGCGGGTAGCGAGCGCACCGCTGGCGGCCACGCCCTTGCCCATGTAGAAGTCCTGCGGGCGCAGCCATACCGTGTAGCCGAAAGTTGCCGCGTACTGCAAGGCGCGCTGCAGCACCTGGGTGTTCACGATCGGCACCTCGGCCTGCCCAAACCCGATACAGCCTGACTCGGTGAGTTCGGCCATTTCGGTGAGCACCTCACCTTGCAGCCCCCGCGTCAACGCCCCAAGCGGGAACACGCGGGCCTGGTGCAATTTCTCCGCGCGGAACTTCAGCATCTCGACCAGCCCGGGCTCGTCCAGCACCGGATCGGTATCTGGCGGACACACCAGCGACGTCACGCCGCCCGCCACAGCGGCGGCCATCTCGCTCTCCAGCATGCCCGCATGTTCCTGACCTGGTTCACGCAAACGAACCGAGAGGTCAACCAAGCCGGGGGCCACAATGCAGCCCTTGGCATCCAGCGTGCGGTTGGCCTGGAAATCGGCGCCAATGTGGCCAATGGCGATGATGCGGCCGGCTGCGATTGCCACATCGGCGATTTCGTCTCGACCTGTGGCCGGGTCCATCACGCGGCCATTTTGAATGAGAATTTTCATGGGTTGCCTGTCGGTGCGGTAAGCGTTTCGCCGCCGGTGGGAAGACGTCCGATCGGGGTGGCAGCCAATATTTGGCTCAGCGCTTCGCACAGCGCCTCACACTCCGGCTGCGTCCCAATGGTGATGCGCAGGTGGTTGTCGATGCGGGGCTGGCGAAAATGGCGCACCAGGATGCGCCGCTCGCGCAGCCCGGCAAACAGGTCGGTCGCCCGCGCGCGCTCATGGCGCACTAAAAGGAAGTTGGCGCTCGACGGAAGACATTCAAAACCCAGAGACGTCAGTTTCCCAGCCAACCACCCGCGGCTTTCGGCGATTCGCGCGGTCAGGGATTGCAGGTGCGCACGGTCCTCCAGCGCCGCCTGTGCGCCCGCCAGCGCCAGCCGGTCCAGCGGGTAGGAGTTGAAACTGTCCTTGACCACGTTCAACGCCTCGATCAACGGCGCCTGCCCCATCGCAAAACCCACACGCAAACCCGCCAGGGCCGCCGATTTCGACAGCGTTCGCACGACCAGCAACTGCTTGAACCGGCTGATGAGGTTCACCGCGCTTTCAGCGCCAAAATCCACATAGGCCTCATCGACGACCACCACCGAACGCGGATGATCCTCAAGCAACTGCGTCAACTCCGGCAGCGACAGGGCCACACCGGTGGGCGCGTTCGGGTTGGGCAACACGATGCCGCCATTGGCTCGCCGATAGTCGGCGACCCGCACCCGAAAGCTGTCCGTCAGCGGCACCGGTTGCGGCTCGATGCCATACAGCGCGCAATACACCGGGTAGAACGAGTAACTGACATCGGGGAACAGCACCGGCCGGCCATGGCGCAGCAGACCACAAAAGGCATGGGCCAACACCTCGTCGGAACCATTGCCGACAAAGACCTGGTCTGCCGTCAACCCAAACTGGCCGGCGATGGTCTGGCGCAGGGCCAGCGCGGTGGGGTCGGGGTACAGGCGCATCCGCTCATCGGCCGCCTCCTTGATGGCCTGCAAGACCCGGGGGGAAGGCGGATACGGACACTCATTGGTATTGAGCTTGATCCAGCCCCCGCCCTGAGGCTGCTCACCCGGCACATAGGCATGAAGCCCCCGCACGGCAGGGCTCCACAGCGCCCTCGTCTCATCGACCATGTTTGTCGGCAGGGTCATGGCAGGTTCCCATTTGGTACACGCACGATCGACCTCACGCTTCGTTCCCCGCCACAATGCCCATCACCGCCATGCGCACGGCGATGCCAAAGGTCACCTGCGGCAGGATCACGCTTTGCGAGCCATCCACCACCGCAGAATCGATCTCCACCCCGCGGTTGATCGGCCCCGGGTGCATCGCGATCGCATCGGACTTGGCCCAGCGCAAGCGCTCTGGCGTGAGGCCAAAGCTCTTGAAGTACTCCTGGCTGGAAGGCAACAAGGCGCCGCTCATGCGTTCGTTTTGCAAGCGCAGGGTGATCACCACATCGCAGTCCTTGATGCCCTCTTCCAGCGTGTGGCAAACCCGCACGCCCATGGCGCTCATGTCACTGGGAACCAGGGTCCGAGGGCCGACCACACGCACGTCGGGGCAACCCAGGGTGGTCAGGGCATGAATGTCAGAGCGTGCCACCCGCGAATGCAGCACATCGCCCACGATGGCCACCGACAGGTTGGTGAAGTCTTTCTTGTAGTGCCGGATGGTGTACATGTCCAGCAGACCCTGAGTGGGGTGAGCGTGGCGCCCGTCACCGGCGTTGACCACGTGGACGTGCGGCGCGACGTGTTGCGCAATGAGATACGGTGCGCCCGACTCGCTGTGGCGCACCACGAAGAGGTCCGCCGCCATGGCTGAGAGGTTGGCGATGGTATCGATCAGGGACTCACCTTTGGCCGTGGAGCTGCGGGCGATGTCAAGGTTGATGACATCGGCACTCAGGCGGGTGGCGGCAATTTCAAATGTGGTCCGGGTGCGCGTGCTGTTCTCGAAAAACAGATTGAAGACGCTCTTGCCGCGCAGCAAGGGCACCTTCTTGACTTCGCGATCATTCACGCTCACAAAGGTTGCCGCGGTATCGAGGATCTGGGTCAGGATCTCTCGCGACAGACCCTCGGTGGAGAGCAGGTGGATCAGTTCACCGTGCTTGTTGAGTTGTGGGTTTTTCCGGTGTTCCATGTCGTTCAAGCGCCCGATTTTTTCTTTTCCAGCACGAAGTTCAGCCGTTCACCTTCGCCATTCTTGTCCAGCTCCAGCAATTGATCATCAGGCAAACTCAGACTGGTTGCCGCGAAATTGGCCTGCACAGGCAACTCACGCCCCCCGCGGTCAACCAGCACAGCCAACTGCACCGTGGCTGGGCGCCCATAGTCATACAGCTCGTTGAGCACCGCACGAATCGTGCGCCCGGTGTAGAGCACATCATCGATCAGCACGACATGCGCCCCGTTGACATCGAAAGGCAGGACGGTCTGCGCGCTCAACGCCAGCCCCCGCTGGGCGAAGTCGTCGCGGTGCATGCTCGAGGAGATCACCCCCGCATCACCTGGCAGAACGAGGTCCTTTTGCAGGCGTTCGGCCAGCCAGGCACCTCCCGACGTGATGCCAGCCAGGTACGCCGGTTGGGGCGTGGCCGCCAGCAGGTCCTTCACCCCATCGCGCAAGTGGAGGTACAGGGCTTCGGCGTCGAGTTGGATCGATGATGTCAAGGCAGGCTCCTCAAAAATTGTTCCAGGATGATGCAGGCCGAGGCGGCATCCGCATCCTTGGCGCCCATGGCGTGGGCCTCGGTGGTGCTGTAGCGTTCATCCACCTCAAACACCTTCAGGCCAAACCGGCCACGCAATTGCCGAGCAAACTTCAGCGCGCGGGCCGTGTTTTCATGGGGTGCGCCATCAGGGTGACAGGGCACCCCCACCACCAGCGCGTCGGGCTCCCAGTCCTTGAGCCGCAGGGCCACCTGGGCCAACCGGTCTTCGGCGCCCGAAGCGCTGATCGTGGCCTGGGGTGGCGCTGCGGGTGAGCCGGTTGCCACCGGCGACTCCGGTGCGCCTGTGACCAAAGTCGAATCCGAGAAATCGCTGTAAATGCGCCGGCACCTCAGGCGCCATGCTCCCATGGGCGGTCGGCCCGCTCATGCGTGCCCTGCGTCGGGTGAGAGCATCCACGACTTCAGACCCAGCAAAGCCATTGCCCGGTCGTAGCGCTCCTCCACAGGCGCGTCAAAAATCAGTTGAGGGTCGGCTTCAACCGTCAGCCAGCTGTTCTCGGTGATTTCCGATTCCAGCTGACCTTCACCCCACGATGCATAGCCCAAAGTCACAAACACTTTGCTGGGACCCGCGCCGGACGACATCGCCTCCAAGACGTCTTTCGACGTGGTCATTTCCAGGCCACCGGGATTGCTCAGGGTCGAGGCATAGACCGACTCACCCTCACCCGCGTCGATGGCCTCATGCAACACGAAGCCGCGCTCGGTCTGGACCGGCCCCCCTTGAAACACAGGCTGATTCGCCAGGTCTTCCCGGCCCAACGGCAAGTCCACCTTGGCAAACAGGCCTGGCAGAAGAATGTCGCTGGGTTTGTTGATGACCAGCCCCAGGGCCCCCCGCTCGCTGTGCTCACACATGAACACCACGCTTTTGTGGAAAAGCTCGTCGCTGAGGCTGGGCATCGCAATCAAAAAATGATTGGTGAGGTTGATGGCGTCAGAATCAGCGGTCATGCGCCGATTTTAAGCGGAGGCTTCTGTCGGCGCTGCACGCCCCAGCCTCACCACGGACCAGGCCATGAACAGCTACGACAAAGGATTGATGTGGTTCCGCCGCGACCTGCGCACCCACGACAACGCCGCCCTGTATCACGCACTCAAGTCGTGTCGGCAGGTGTGGTGTGTGTTCGTGTTTGACACCGCCATCCTCCAGCCCCTTCTTGACCGCGGCAACATGGCCGACCGTCGGGTGGAATTCCTGGTTGCGTCGGTGGGCGAGCTTCATGTGCGCCTGCAATCGCTGGGTCAAGAACATGGAACCCCGGGCGCCGGTTTGATCGTCCATCATGGCAGCGCTCTGGAGGTACTGCCAGAACTGGCCGAACACCTGGGCGTTCAAGCGGTTTTCGCCAATCACGACGACGACCCAACGGCCCAGGAACGCGATGCACAGGTGCTCGGCGAACTGGCGCACCGTGGGATCATGTTTCATGGTTTCAAGGACCATGTGATCTTTGAGCGGCGCGAAGTGCTCACTCAGGCCGGTCAAGCCTATGGCGTGTTCACCCCCTACAAAAAGGCGTGGCTCAAGCAGCTCGATGCATTTCACCTCAAGAGCTACCCCAGCCAGCGCTATGCGAACCACCTTGCAGCGGTGAACAGGCCAACGCCCCTGCCCAAGCTCGAGGATCTGGGATTTGAGCCCACCAACCTGGGTCGGTTGAAGATCCCGACCGGCATCAGCGGCGCTCAAGCGCTCTTTGAAGATTTCCTTGAACGGATAGACCGCTACGAGGACACGCGCGACTTCCCTGCGGTCAAAGGACCCAGCTACCTGGGCGTGCACCTGCGGTTCGGCACGATCTCGATCCGGCAGGTCGCTTCGGTGGCCTACGGCATGCACCTTCAGGGGATGCGGGGTGCCAGCACCTGGTTGTCCGAACTCATCTGGCGCGATTTCTACCACCAGATCCTTGCCAACTTTCCTCATGTGGTCGGCCATGCTTTCAAACCCGAGTATGAGCAGGTCAAGTTCGAGCACGGCAAACACGCCAAATCGCTTTTCGCGGCGTGGTGTGAAGGGCGCACCGGCTACCCGCTGGTGGATGCGGCCATGGCCCAGATCAACCAGACCGGCTACATGCACAACCGCCTGCGCATGGTGACCGCAAGTTTTCTGGTCAAGGACCTGGGGGTGGATTGGCGCTGGGGAGAGGCGTATTTCGCCGACCACCTGATCGACTTCGATCTGGCGGCCAACAATGGCGGCTGGCAGTGGGCCAGCTCCACCGGCTGCGATGCACAGCCCTACTTTCGCATCTTCAATCCGGTGACCCAGAGTGAGCGCTTCGATCCATCGGGCAAATTCATCCGGCGCTACCTGCCCCAACTCGCAGGCCTGCCCGATGCGGTGATCCATGCACCATGGAAAGCCAATGAAGTGGAGCTGGCCGCAGCCGGCGAGCCTGGGAAAGAACTACCCGCACCCGATCGTGGACCATGCCGCTGCGCGCCAACTGACCCTTGAGCGCTATGCGGTGGTCAAAGAAGCCTGGTGCGCTGCCCGAGACAAAAGCCTGAGGGATCAGGCCCGGCATGCCTGTGCACTGCCCCACAGGCTTTGAGTGAGGGCCCGCCATCCTGAGGGCCGAGCAGCAAAGAACGGGCGCAGTTCGACTTCGGCGTGAAAAGACACCTGATCGCTTCCGTCGCCCTGCGCGCATGGGGGCCATCGAAGCGGCCCCATCACATCGGTCAGGCGTCGGCAGCCACCCGCGTGTAATGCGCAATCAGGCCCAGCAGTTCGTCTTCCGAGTAAGGTTTGCCCAGGTAGTGATCGACACCCAGCTCACGCGCATGCTCGCGGTGTTTTTCGGCGATCCGCGAGGTGATCATGATCACCGGGAGATCACTCAATTGCGGGTCGTTGCGCATGTTGCGTACCAGATCGAAACCGTCCATGCGTGGCATTTCGATGTCGGAAAGCACCACCGACGGCCGTTCCTGCTGCAGACGTTCCAGGGCCTGCAAACCATCGGCGGCCAGAGTGACTCGGTACCCCTCGCGCTGCAGCAGGCGCTGGGTCACGCGACGCACCGTGATGGAGTCATCCACCACCAATACCAGTGGCACGGCATTGACCGGTGCCGCAGCCACCTCGGGTTGCGCCCCTTGTGGTGCGGCGGCCTGCTGCGCCAGTTGGCGAGACAGCCACTCGCGCACCTCGTTGCCATACACCTTGGCCAGGGCCACCGGGTTGTAGATCAGCGCCACGGCACCAGAGGCCAGCACCGACATGCCAGCCAAGCCGGGCAGCCGCGACAATTGGGAACCGAGGTTCTTGACCACCACTTCCTGGTTGCCCAGCACTTCGTCCACATGCATGGCCACGCGCTGTGCGGCGCTTCGGAAGATCACCACAGGCTGCGTGCGCTCCTGCATCTGTTCACTCTTGACCGACGTCTGCATCAAAGCGCCAGCCCAATAGAACGGCACCTCTTCGTCGCCGACGGTCAGCGCTCCCTTGGCATAGGCCTCGTTGAGTTCTTCCGCCGGCATGCGGCGCACCCGCTCCACCACGATCGAGGGCACCCCAACCGTGAATGCACCTGCGCGCAACATCACCACCTGGGTCACAGCGGTTGTCAATGGAAGCACCAGCTTGAAAGCCGTGCCTTGCCCCTCACGGGTGGAGGTCTCAACGCGACCACCCAAGGCAAGCACATCGTTTCGCACCACGTCCATCCCCACACCGCGGCCAGCCAGGGAAGACACTTCGCTGGCGGTGCTCAGACCCGGGGTGAAGACCAGCTCAATGGCTTCGGCATCGCTCAGGACACGACCATCGGCCACCAATCCCATGGCTTCGCCCTTGTCGCGCAGACGGCCGAGATTCAAACCTGCCCCGTCGTCCTGGAACACCACCGACACGTCGTTGAGTTCCTGGGCCAACTGAATGTTGATGCGGCCTTCGGCCGGTTTGCCGGCCGCCAGCCGTGTTTCAGGAGACTCGATCCCGTGCACCACACAGTTGCGCAGCACATGTTCGAAAGCGGCGGTCATCCTGTCGAGCACACCGCGGTCCATCTCGATGTGGCCGCCGGTGATGTCCAGTCGAACCTGCTTGCCCGTTTCCTTGGACGCCTGGCGCACCACCCGGTAGAGGCGCTCTGAAATGCCCTCGAACTCCACCATGCGGGTGCGCAGAAGATCCCGCTGCAACTCGCGGGTCTGTCGCCCCATGGCTGCCAAACCGTCTTCGGTCACTTCAACAGCGCGTTGCAAGTTGCGCTGCACGGTGGCCACGTCGTTCACCGACTCGGCCATCATGCGGGTGATCTCCTGAACCCGGGTGAATCGGTCGAGCTCGAGCGGATCAAACACCTGGTCCGCTTCACGGGCCTGAGCCAAACGCGCCTGCATCTGGGTTTCGGCCTGAATCTCCATGTCATGGAGTTGTTGCCGCAGGCGCTCCAGGTTGCCGGTCAGTTCCTTGAGAGAGTTGCGCAGCGTCACCGCTTCGGTGTCCATTCGCGACCGCGTGGTGATCACCTCACCGGTCTGATTGACCAAGCGATCCAGCAGCTCTGGACGCACCCGAATGGCCGCACCGGCCCTGGCCGCAGCCAGTTTCGGCGCGGCAGGCAGCGTCAGACCATCCACCCCCGTCTCAGGCACCTCGTCGACCTCAGAGGCCAGCGGACTTTCGACATCCTCCATCGAGGCGATGGCGCCGTCATCCCCGACGGTCACCTCAGCCTCAGCCCCCAGATCGATCATCACGGGCTGCTCAGCCTGAAGATCCTGCTCAGGCGCAATCTGCACAACGCCTTGCGATTCGGGATCCATGCCCTTGAGCAGATCAAAACGGGCCACGATGGCGTCGTAGGCACTCAAAAGAGGGTGCACCGATTCGCTGGAGGCATCTTGCAGATCGAGACGCTCGACATCGGTTTCCAGACGGTGGGCCATTTCGCCCAGACGCAATGCACCGGCCAGTCGTGCACTTCCCTTCAATGTGTGCAGGTTGCGCAGCACTTCGTTGCGCGCACCGGTGTTTTCAGGGCGGGCTGCCCATTGGCGCAAGGCCGAACCCAGCGCTGGCAAAAGCTCGGCCGCTTCTTCTTCAAAAATCGGAAACAGGTCAACGTCAATGGTGTCGAGCACATCGATGTCGTCGTCGATGTCCTGCACAAAACCACTGTGCTCAGGGATCGCTGGCAAGGGCGCCATCAACGTCTGGGCTTCTGCCTCGAGATCGGCAGAACCCATTTCGACCACCTCGATCGATTCGACCGCTGCCGGCGTCTCAGACCCGTCGGTCGCGCTGGCACCCGATTCAGCGTCTGCGTCGGCCTCCGGCGCCTCGTCCCATCCAGGCGCGGTCTCGGCATCACTGGAGCCTTGGCCCACCGGCGAAGGCAGCTCATGCAGCAGCCTGTACAAGCCATCCAGCAGTTCTGCCGATGGCTCTTTGAAGAAGCCTGCCGCGAACTGGTGGAGCAGGCGGCGGATATCCTCAGACGCGTCGACAAACAGCTGTGCTTGAGCTTTCGAAGCCGGGCGGCCTTCGCGCTGGTGAAGCGCAACCGCTCCCAAGGCATGCTCAAGGGCTCTGGCGATATCGGACAAAGGCTGAAAGCCCACAGTCGCCGAGCTGCCTGCAAGCGAATGCGCCAACGATTCGGCCTGGGGTGGCACCGGCTCATGGCATTCGAGCAACCACTCTGACAAGGCGGTGCACAAACGGCGCGACCACTCGTCCGCCTCATTCAAATAGACGTTGTACAGCTTGAGGTCGATGCGCAGGGGCCCAATCACGCGGGTTTGCTCGTCCGGCAGCGAATCTTTTGTCTCCCAGGCGACGCGCCCTCTTTGCCTTCTTGCGTTTGAGCATCGTCTGCGGCAACAGTCGGGGCAGGCGCGTCGCCACCATCATCGGACGCCGCGAGCGCAGCGGCTTCAGGTTCGGGGGCACGCTCCTCTGGCTCTGCCGGCACTTCGGGAATGACCGGCAGCTCATCGGACAACGGCAGCGCCGCGTCTTCGCCCAACTCGACTTCGATCAGGCGGGAGTTCCCGTCAGCGACCTGCTGCACCTCGGCCTCGAAAAGCCCCTCAGATTGAGGCGGAGATTCCACATCGGGCGCCTGACCTGCGGACGTTTCCTGGCTGGGCTCAACGGCTGGCAGGTCGTCGAAGTCCAGGGTCAAGCCATCGAACATCGAAGGCAGATCGGGCGCTGAGGCCGTTGCGTCTTCGGTCGTCACTTCGATCGGCAGATCCGGAAGCTCCGGCGATGGGGGTGCGTCGGCACCCACCGCGTCTGTGTCGGTCCCACTGGAAGGGGCCACCAGATTGAAGTCGATGTCGCTCATCAAGCCAGAGGACTCACCGCTTGTTTCTGGTCCGGCATCAAGGCTCTTCTCGGATTCGGGCAGGTTGCCGGTCAGCGCGGCAGGCGAAGTGGCCACAAAATCACTGACGGCCCAATTCTCGCCTTCGTTCCCGCCTTCACCCTCGAGCTCGGCCTCGATGGTCGGATCGGGAGCGACATAAGCCACGGGCTCGGGTTCGGCTTCGGCCGACTCTTCCCAATCGGGCAACGGTTCGACATCTTCAGCACCTGGCACAGCCAGTGGAACAACACCGGTCTGCTCGCGGAGGGCCTGAGCGCTGTCGATGAAAGGCTGCGCCTGCCATGCTTGATCAGACTTTGATTCGATGCTGTCAGCCCATCGCGCGAAGGCGGCCAGCGACTGATGCGCCAGATCGAGCAGCTCATCGGTGGCCGGGCGTTGCTCCGCAAGGACCGCATTGAAAAGCTGCTCCATCGCCCAGGCGGCCTCGCCAAAGGTCGACAAGCCGACCATCCGTGAGCTGCCTTTCAATGTGTGAAAGGCTCTTCGCAAGGTGGTCAGCTGAGCCAAGTCATCCGGATTGGCGCGAAGCTGACGCACCGCCTCATTGCCATTGACCACGACCTCGCGCGCCTCCTCCAGGAAGATCGCACGAAGGTCTTCGTCTTCGTCGTCCTCAGCCGCGGCATCGTTCTCGGGAGCAGACAGCACTTCCGGCTGGACCACCGGGTTGGCCACGGGCTCGTCCACCACCGGCGTTTCGGACCCCGTGGGGGCGACCGTGCCGCTGTTCAGGGCTTGCGCTTCATCGATCACGGCCCCTGGCACTGGCAACGTGGGAGCTGCCCGCCCCATGAGCGGACGAAGTTCGCCCGCTTCCTCATCAAACACGAACAGCTTCTTGGCCAGCGAAGGCTGGTAATTGAGCATGTCAACCAGGAAACTCAATGCGCTCAGGTTGTTGCCCAGTCGCTGAAATCGCTCTGGATCGCTCTCGTGATCAACTTCCCCACCTGCGTCCAGAATCTGTTCAACGGTGGTGCGCATGCGGTTGACGGTCTGGACCGCTTGCTCCAACCCCAGCACCGACAACACACCGCGCATTTGCGCCAGTTGCGACGTCGCAAGCAACAAGCCCGCGGTCTCGTGCGGCGTGCGGAAAAACTGATCGAGGGTCTTTTCAGTTTCCGCCAACGAGACCTTCAGCTCGCTGACCACGCTCCCCATGGTCTGGCGGTCGCTCACACGCCGATACAGCTGCTCCATCCAGGCATCCAGCGGACGCCCTTGCTCGCCGGCGAGCACACGCTCCAGCCGCTCGACGAGCTCGTTGCTGCGTTGGGTGAACGTGGCATCACCGGGATCAAAGTCGTCCAGCGCCGCTTCAAGATAAAGGGTCGTTGTCGCAACCTCCATCGCCAACTCGGGACGGATGCTGGACTTGGCCTCGCGAACCGCCTGGTCAACCGCCTTGTTCAAAGCGGCGGCGAGCCCGGCAGACGGGGCATGGAGCTTCCCGAGCGAGTCCCCCACCAAGGCGTACTGGTCCACGACCTGACGCACGCGATTGACATCGCCACTGGTGAACAAGCCCCACGACTCTTTGGCGGTCTGTACCCGCTTGCGCGCCTGGGCAAGCAAGGCCGGGTCAAACCGACCCAAGAAGGCCTGGGTGTAATCGACCCACTGCAAACCATTGGGCCATAGGCTTCCCGCACCCGGGTCAAATAGGGCGCGGTCTTCGCCTCAGGCACCGCCTTGACATGGGCGCAGAAAAACAGCAGGTCCCTCAACAGGGTCTCCGACACCTGGCCGGGCTGGTCTACATCGGCGCCAGGCCCTTTGCCCATCAGCGCATTGAATTGCAGCAACAGCCTCGAAATCGCTCGCTTGGCGAACACATCGGTCGGAATCAGGCGCTGACTGGTGCCTTCAAAGAAGGCTGCGGCCACATGCCACAACGAGCGCGCGCGCTCATCCGCAGAACCGGCGGAGAGGCTGGCACACAGCCGCATGAGCGACTGGGATGCCGCAGCACTTTGCTCTTTCACCAACAGCAAGATGGTGCGCTCAAACAGCGAACGCAGGTTTTCGCTGTAGCCTTTTGGAGAGACACCTTCCGGCGCCGGCATGTTGACCGTCAGGCGGTCAAACGACCACAGGTCGGCAGGGTGGATGCGCTCCACCCCGGCCAGCTTCTGAACACTGTGGTACTGCGGAAACAACGCCAATGGCTGCAGCGGCTTGTTGTTCAACACCGCCTGCAAATACTCCAGCAACGCAAAACCGGCATGCTCCACCCGCTGTACCGCCGCCTCGTCGCACGACTGCGGGCGCTGCACAAAACGATGCACAGCGGCTTCCATGCCGCGCAAGACCTGAGCAGGCTGCTCCAGCCCCACCATCTCCAGCGCACCAACCGCCTGGTGCAACTGCTGGCGCGCCAAGCGCAAAGGAGAAGGATCGGGTGCATCAAGCCCCCCGGGCTCCAGTTGGGCGGCTTCACGCACAAAGCGCTTGGCTGCCTTGTTAGCCCCATCAAGCGACTTGCGCAGTTCGTCAAAAACCCAGGCCAGCGGACCGAGATCGGCCAGCGGCGAATCCGTTGGCAAGCTGTCGATGGTGGAATCGAGCATGGTTCAGATTGGTTTGGGCCAGCGCCTAGCGTCAGGCAATTTTGAATCGCGACACCGACTGACGAAGTTCCTCAGCCATGGCCGACAGCTCACGCACCTGTTGTGCGGTAGAACGGGTACCTTCACCGGTTTGCTCGGTCACGGCAAAGATGTGCTGAATGTTGCCGGCAACCTCATTGGCCGAATCGGCTTCCCGAGAGGTCGCTTGCGAAATCTGCTCAATCAGCTCGGCAAGTCGGCGCGACACCTGGTCAATCTCGGTCAGCGCGGCACCGGCATTGTCCGACAGCTTCGCCCCTTCCACCACGCCCTGGGTGGAACGCTCCATGGCGCCCACCGCATCCTGCGTATCGGTCTGAATGGTCTTCACGAGGGCCGCAATCTGGCGCGTGGCATCACCGGAGCGTTCAGCCAGTCGCTGAACCTCTTCCGCCACCACCGAGAAGCCCCGGCCGGCTTCACCAGCGGACGCAGCCTGAATGGCCGCATTCAAAGCCAGCACGTTGGTCTGTTCAGTAATGTCCGAAATCAGCTCGGTGATCTCGCCAATTTCCTGCGAAGACTCACCCAGGCGCTTGATTCGCTTGGAGGTGTCCTGAATCTGGTCGCGGATGGCGTTCATGCCGCCGATGGCGTTCTGCACAGCTTGCAAACCCTGCTCGGCTGCCTGCAGCGAAGAGCGCGCCACCTGAGCAGACTCCTGCGCCTGACCCGAAACCTGGTTGATGCGCTGCGCCATGTCCACCACGGACTGACCCGTTTCGCGAATTTCTCGAAGTTGCTCGTTGGAAGCTGCCAGCAGCTCGGTGGAGGTGCTCTCCACCGCCGAGGTCGTCTGAGCCACCCGGGTGGCCGTGGCCTGCACGTTGCCCACCAGCGAACGCAGCTCTTCCACCGTGTAGTTCACCGAGTCGGCGATGGCGCCCGTGATGTCTTCCGTCACCGTGGCTTCCTGAGTCAGGTCACCTTCAGCCACCGTCTGCAGTTCGTTCATCAATCGCAAAATGGCAGCCTGGTTGGCATCGTTGACGCGCTTGGCGTCCTGCTCTTCCGATTCAGCAGCAATCCGCTGACGTTCCGCAGCAAGCTGCCGCACGCGGCTTTCCTGCAGTTGCACATAAGCCAGACCACCGGCACACAGCAGGGCGACCACCGCGCTCCCCAACAAGACCAGCAATTGACGCCCACTCAGGCCACTGGCGTCAGACAGGTCGTTTTGCAGTTTCTGCAGGTCCTGGCGCAATGGCTCACTGTCTTTCACGATGGTGTCCAGCGCGGCACGGGCCTCGGCCAAACCTTGCGTGGAACCCAGGATCTCTTGCGCACGGCTCAAGGTGTCGGCAAACAACGCCAACAGGGTTTCCAGGTTTTCCTTGATCTGGGGATCGCTCGTGGGCCGAAGACGCAAGGCCTCGTTGCCATTGAGCAGACCCTCACCAAGCTCCTTGAAGGTGTTCAAGTCCTTGCCAAGCAGGAACACAGCCTCGGGACTCACACCTTCCAGCGTCAGCAACTCGTTGGCCGACTTACCAATCCGCTGCGTGAGCATCACCATCTGGCTGGAAGCCGACAGTTCGGGGGTGGGGGCATTGGCCTGCAACTTCAGGGAGGCAACGGTCTCGGCCAATTCGAGCAAATCGGCCGTCTGGTTGTTAATGGCGCGCACCGATGCACTCACCCGGGTCAGGTTGTCCTCTTGGGCCAGCACGATGGCCGCACTGCGGCTGGCGGCATCCACGCGCGGAGCAATCTCACCCAACAGCGGACTGAAGGAAGCATCCAAAGGCTGCAACGCCATGGTGGTATCGCCTTCCTGGAAAGCGTGCAAGCTCTTCGAAAGCACCTCCGAACTGTCCCGCACTTCGGGGAAAGCCTCCGCGCTACCCACCAGCGCCTGCGACACGCTCTTGGCAAGTCGCTGAGACTGCATCAGTGCCTGACCACTTGCCGCCACTTGCCGACTGGTTTTTTCGGTCTCCCGCAGAACCAGGAAAATCGAGGTTGCCAGAACGATGAGCGAAATGGCCAGCAAGATGGACAGCATGCTTCGATGCTGGGCGGCGGTCCGCTGACCCAGCAACGGCACGGCGATAAGGCCGCCATCGTCGCTTCCTTCGCTCAACACCTCATCCTCGCCATCGGCGGCCTGAGCCAGGTCCAGCGGCGTGCCCATGCGGCTGTCATCGGGGACCGCCCCTTCACCTGCCTTGGGCGCCAGACTCGCCGCTGCCAGATTGGCCAACTCTTGGTCGGTGACCTTGGTCAGGTCAGCACTCTCCTGTGGCTCAGACTTTGAAAACATTCCTTGAATCCGGTCAAGCACGGCCATGGATCACCTTCCAACAAAATTGAACAAACCGCATTTCGCAGCCAACAAAACGACCAAGCCAATAGAAACAGCGAGACTCACCAAAGAATCTCGCTGAATCATTCAGCAGTGATATTCAAAAACACCGAATCGCTGGCCAGGGCTTGCAAGTCCAATTCTTGCCACACCCCACCTCGAGCATCCAACAACACGCGCCCCACAAAGGCCGACGCGTTCTCAGGGCGCTCACCGAGCGCGCTGAACATCGCGGGATTCCTCAATCCCAGCAACTTGTCCACCCACAACACCGCGTTGACATCCAACGCCGGGTGCAGACTGATCAGACGCGATTCAGCCGACAGGCGATCCGAGCGCGCGCCCGAGGCAGACTGCGCGCCTATCCCAGGAAAGGCCGCCAGATCGATCACACCATGCAAACCGCCACGCAACGCAGCCACACCTACATACCAGGGCTGTGTGTAGGGCACCGTCTGGACTGGTGCCCAGGAAAAGATTTCGCCAGACTGCACCAGCGGCAACAGGAACTGCCTCCCGCCGGCCTCAACGGCCAGCCAGGACACACCAGCGGCTTCTGTCTTGGCCGCAGTCAGGCGCTGCGCCAAGCGGTCTTGAAGGTCTCTGAGTGATTGTCGCTGGGCCATTGTCTATCTGTTAAGTGGCGAAGCGGCGCGGGGCAATCAGCCCAGCGCCCGGATTTTTGACAGCAACTCTTCGGCGTTGACTGGTTTGGTCACGTAGTCGCGGGCACCCTGACGCATGCCCCACACCCGATCAGTCTCCTGATTCTTGCTGGTGCACATGATGATCGGAATGGACGAGTACTGCGGATCCCGCGCAATCGCCCGGGTAAGCTGAAAACCATTCTGACCGGGCATCACCACGTCCATCAAAATCAACTCCGGCTTTTCTTCGCCAAGGCGACGAAAGGCTTCTTCCGCGTTCTCGGCGGTACGCACGCTGTAGCCATTTTTTCCCAGCAGGTCGGACAAAACCATCAATTCGGTCTTGGAATCGTCGACGATCAGCACTTTCTGAATAGGCATTTACACGGCTCCTGTCGTAAGGTTGCTGCCAAATTGCTGCACCGCTTGCAGCAACTGGTCTTTGGTAAAGGGTTTGGTCAGGTAAAACTCCGAGCCGACCATGCGGCCACGCGCCTTGTCGAACACCCCGTCCTTGGACGAAAGCATGACCACCGGGATTCCGGCAAAGCGTGGGTTGCGCTTGATGATGGCGCAGGTTTGATAGCCGTCGAGTCGAGGCATCAGGATGTCGCAGAACACCAGATCGGGCTGATAGTCATTGATCTTGGCCAACGCGTCAAAACCATCTTCGGCCAGCAACACCTCGTGCCCCCCTTGTTTGAGGAAGATCTCTGCGCTGCGGCGGATGGTGTTGCTGTCGTCAACGACCAGAACTTTCAAGGCAGTGGAAGCACTCACGGTGGTTGAACTCCAGAAAAGACGGACCCGCAGTATGGCCGATGCCGCCAGAATGTAAACAACAAAAAAGGCGCAATCTGCGTCAGATTTGCACCATTTCGAAGTCTTCCTTGCGAGCCCCGCATTCGGGACACGTCCAGTTCATGGGCACATCGGCCCACGGCGTCCCAGGAGCTATGCCGTGATCGGGCGCGCCAGCGGCCTCATCATAAATCCAGCCACAAATCAGGCACATCCAGGTCTTGGCGTCGGTCATGGTATCAAGGGCGTTGTCTTAGAATCAAACCATTGTATCGAGCCAGGCGTGCTCGCCAGGGCGGCTCGAACCGAGGTGCCCTCATCGGAAGCCAACCATCCGCCGCTGTGGCCACTGCCTCACATGTCCGACTCCCCCCCCACCCCACGCTCTGAGCCCGAGGCCTCCTTGCCCTGCGTGATGGTATTCACCGCCAACGACCCCAGCGGGGCCGTTAGGCTGGCCGCCGACCTGAGCGCCATGTCCAGTGCGTCAGCGCATGTGCTTGCCGTGGTCACAGGCAGCTATGTGCGAGATACCACCGAGATCCACGACCATATTCCCTTTGACGAAGAAGCGGTAACCGATCAGGCCCGCTGTGCGCTGGAAGACATGCCTGTGCAGGCCTTCAAGGTGGGATTCGTGGGCAATGCGGAGAACATCAGCACGATCGCGGGGATCGCCACCGACTACACCGACATCCCGGTGATCACCTACATGCCCGACCTGTCCTGGTGGGACGAGGTGGAGATCGACAACTACCTGGACGCCTGCGCCGAACTCTTGCTGCCTCAAACCACGGTGTTGGTCGGCAACCACAGCACGCTGTGCCGGTGGCTCCTGCCTGACTGGGAAGGCGACAAGGCGCCCCCACCGCGTGAGGTGGCCCGCGCCGCAGCGGTCCATGGCGTGCCGTACACCCTGATCACCGGGTTCAATGCCGCCGACCAGTTCCTGGAAAGCCATCTGGCCAGCCCGGAGAGCATTCTGGCCACGGCACGGTATGAGCGCTTCGAGGCAACCTTCAGCGGCGCGGGCGATACGCTGTCTGCGGCCTTGTGCGCGTTGATTGCCAACGGCATGGACTTGCAGGCAGCCTGCGCCGAAGCGCTGACCTACCTCGACCAGTGCCTTGACGCCGGATTCCAGCCCGGCATGGGTCACGCCGTTCCGGACCGGATGTTCTGGGCCCATGGCGACGACGAGGAAGACCCCCAGCAAGACGCACCGGAAAGCGAGATCACCCTGGAAGCCAAGGATTTCCCGCTGGACTCGACCAAGCACTGAAGGCAACGGCGTCCCATTGCCGGCGACGCTCCCTCAGCCCCAGCCGGGCACGGCCCACGAGCTGATCCCGCTCAACCACGCACCCCACAAATCTCAGAGAAACGACATGACCGACCGCAACCTGCAACTCTTTGACCGCGCCAAAGCCCTGATTCCAGGTGGCGTGAATTCGCCCGTCCGCGCATTCAAAGCGGTGGGGGGCACGCCCCGCTTCGTGCAACGCGCCCAGGGCGCGCACTTCTGGGATGCGAACGGCCAGCGCTACATCGACTACATCGGCTCGTGGGGACCAATGATTCTTGGTCATGGCCACCCCGCCGTGGTCGAAGCGGTGCAGAAGGCCGTGCTCGAGGGCTTTTCTTTTGGCGCGCCCACGGAACGTGAGGTCGAACTGGCCGAAGAAATCGTCAAACTGGTGCCCAGCATCGACATGGTGCGCCTGGTCAGCTCGGGCACGGAAGCGGGCATGAGCGCCATCCGACTGGCACGGGGCGCCACCGGCCGCAAGAAGATCATCAAGTTCGAAGGCTGCTATCACGGCCATGCCGACGCCCTGCTGGTGAAAGCCGGTTCGGGCCTGGCCACCTTCGGTACCGCCACCAGCGCGGGTGTGCCTCCTGAGGTGGTGCAACACACGTTGGTGCTGGAATACAACAACGTCGAGCAGATCGAAGCGGCGTTTGCTGAGCACGGTCCCGACGTGGCCTGCGTCATCATCGAGCCCATCGCGGGCAACATGAACTTCGTGCGCGCCTCGGTGCCCTTCATGACGCGTTGCCGGGAGTTGTGCACGCAGCATGGTGCGCTGTTTGCGTTCGACGAGGTGATGACAGGATTCCGAGTGGCGCTCGGCTGCGCCCAGAGCGTCTATGCCCAGCTCATTCCAGGGTTCGAACCCGACATGACCATCATGGGCAAGGTCATTGGTGGCGGCATGCCGCTGGCGGCTTTCGGCGCCAAACGCGCGGTGATGGAACAACTCGCTCCGCTTGGCGGGGTCTACCAGGCAGGCACCTTGAGCGGCAACCCGGTCGCCACCGCATGCGGCCTGGCCACACTCAAGGAAATCCAGAAACCCGGCTTCTTCGAAGACCTGTCGAACACCACCCGTTCGCTGGTCGACGGACTGGTTGACGCCGCCAAGACCGAGGGCGTGCCTTTCTGTGGCGACAGCCAAGGCGGCATGTTCGGCATCTTCCTCTTCGACCAACTGCCCCAGAACTACGCCACCGTCATGACCACCGAAAACGCCCGTTTCAACAAGCTGTTCCACGGCCTGCTGGAGCGCGGCGTCTACATTGCGCCGGCGCTGTACGAAGCGGGCTTCGTGAGCGCGGCGCACACCGCGCAGGACATTGCAGATACCGTGGCTGCGGCACGAGAAGTGTTCAAAGAAATGGCCTGATGATGGCCAGATTCATCTCGATGATCAGCAGTTCTTTGGCTGCCTTTTCAGAGAATCACTACTGCTCGCTCGCAGAACTCTCGCCATAAAAATCACTCACGCTCATTCACGACGACTGCCTACTGCAACGACATTCTTCTTTGCCTTTCACGGTGTTCAAGAACCAGCTCTTGAACAGCTTGAGTCGCGTTGACGCAGTTTGGTGTATTCGCCATTTCACCCGGGTTATCTTTGCACCGAGACAGAGTGCCTTTAAGCAAATCTGGGCTGGTCTTGAGCTCTGAAACTGTGTGAACCGTCTCTTTAGGGATCGCCTCACTACAGCCAACGACCGCTGCCGCCACGAGCAAACATACAAAGACCTTTCTGCTCATATTTTTCCCTCCCTAGCTTCGTTCTCAAATAAAGCGCCGCGACGGCACTGGTCGCCAATTGCAAAAATCAGTGCCTGAAATGGCGCACGCCGGTGGTCACCATCACCACGCCGCGCTCATTCGCCGCCTCGATCACCTCCTGGTCCCGCATGGAGCCGCCCGGCTGGATCACGCAGGTGGCGCCCTGATCGATCACCACATCCAGGCCGTCACGGAAGGGGAAAAAGGCGTCGCTGGCCACCGCCGTGCCCTGCAGGCTGAGGTTGGCGTGACCCGCCTTGATGCTGGCGATTCGGGCCGAGTCGAGCCGGCTCATCTGGCCCGCGCCCACGCCCATGGTCATGCCATTCTTGCAGAATACGATGGCATTGGATTTCACGAACTTGGCCACCTTCCAGGCAAACAGCAGGTCGTCCAACTGTTGCTCCGATGGTTGCAGTTTTGTCACCACCTTCAGGTCGGCCCGGGTGAGCACATGGTTGTCGGCGCTTTGAATCAGCAGGCCTGAGCCCACTCGCTTGGTATCGCTGGCATTCAGGCCTTTGTCCCATGCGGTGGCGCCGCCTGGGGGCAGCGCGATTTCCAGCACGCGCACATTGGCTTTGGCCTTGAAAATGGCCAGCGCCTCGTCACTGTAGCCGGGCGCCATCAGCACTTCGACAAACTGCTTGCTCACCGCCTCAGCCGCCGCTTTGTCCAAGGGGCGGTTGAACGCGATGATGCCGCCAAATGCGCTGGTGGGATCGGTCTGGAAAGCTTTGCTGTAACTCTCCAATGCGTCCTTGCCCACCGCCACACCACAGGGGTTGGCGTGTTTCACGATCACACAGGCCGGCGCCTCGAAGCACTTCACGCACTCCCACGCCGCATCGGCGTCGGCAATGTTGTTGTAGCTCAGTTCCTTGCCCTGCAGTTGCTTGGCCGTCACAAGCGAGCCGGGCGCCGGGTACAGATCGCGGTAGAACGCCGCGGCCTGGTGGGGGTTTTCGCCGTAGCGCAAATCCTGCAGCTTGATGAAGCGACCGTTGGCCTGGCCAGGGAAGCGGCTCATCTTCGGAACGCTCACGCCGGCTTCGAACTCGATGCTGGAGAGGTAGTCGCTGATCGCGCCATCGTATTGGCTGATGCGGTTGAAAGCCGCGACCGACAACGCGAAACGCGTCTTGTCGCTCAGCTTGCCGTGGGCCTTGAGTTCGTCAATCACCGCTGAATACTGGGCGGCATCCGTCAGCACCGCCACATCTTTCCAGTTCTTGGCCGCGCTGCGCACCATGGCAGGGCCGCCGATGTCGATGTTCTCGATGGCATCGTCCAATGTGCAGCCCGGCTTGGCGACCGTTGACTCAAACGGATAGAGGTTCACAACCAGCAGGTCAATGGTGTCGATGCCGTGGGTCTTCAGCGCCGCCATGTGTTCCGGCAGGTCGCGGCGGGCCAGAAGCCCTCCGTGGACCTTGGGGTGCAGGGTCTTCACACGGCCATCCAGCATCTCCGGGAAATCCGTGACTTGCGCCACTTCGGTCACAGGCAAGCCGTTGTCGGCCAGGAGCTTGGCGGTGCCACCGGTGGAAATCAGGACACGCCAAGCCCGTGCAACGTTTGCGCAAGTTCAACAATGCCGGTTTTGTCGGAGACGGAGATCAGGGCACGCATGGGTTCAGCCTAGGTGAGGGAGTTGATTGAATCGGATGGAAAAAGGCGCATGGCTCACTCGATGAGGCCATGCTCCAGCAACTTCTTTCGCAGCGTATTGCGGTTCAGGCCGAGCCACTGGGCCGCTCGGGACTGGTTGTTTTGCGATTGGCTCATCACCACCTCGAGCAAAGGTTTTTCCACCGCCTTGACCAGCATTTCGTGCAGCCCGGCGGGTTCGGTGCCATTGAGGTCCTGAAAATAGACCTCCAGGCTGTCCTTGACGCAGTCGTGAAGGTGGTTGTGCTTGCTCATAAATCGCCTCTTTGCTCCTCGTCGCTGCGCTCAAGCGGCCAGCTTCCACTCTTTTTCATCGGTCAAGCCGTTCGAACCCGATGAAGCCCAGACATCAAAGTGCCGGGCCACCGCCGACAATTGCGCCTCGGCCGTTGTCAGCGCGTTGATGTGGTCGCGAAACGCCTCTTGGGCCTTTTCAGGCAATGGCAAGGAACGGGCATACCAAGCTAGGTGTTTGCGCGCGCTGCGCACGCCGGTGTACTCACCGTACAGCGCGTAATGATCATGCAGATGCTCGATCAGCCAGGCCTTGACGTCCATCAGGTCCGGCGGCGGAAGAAGCTGACCGGTGGACAGGAAATGCGCGATTTCGCGAAAGATCCAGGGACGGCCCTGCGCGGCGCGCCCGATCATCACCGCGTCCGCGCCTGTGCGCTGCAGCACCTCACGGGCCACCTCGGGCGAGTCGATATCCCCGTTGGCCACCACCGGAATCGTCACGCGGCTCTTGATCAAGGCCACGGTGTCGTGCTCGGCGCGCCCCTTGTAGCCCTGCTCCCGGGTGCGGCCATGCACCGTCAGCATCTGAATCCCGGCGCTCTCGGCGGCCATGGCCAAGGTTGGCGCATTGCGCACCTGCGCACACCAGCCTGTGCGCATCTTGAGTGTGACCGGCACGCCATGTGGCGCACAGGCGTTCACCACCGCCTCCACAATTTCCATGGCCAGGGCTTCGTCCTGCATCAGCGCCGAGCCGGCCCATTTGTTGCACACCTTCTTGGCCGGGCAGCCCATGTTGATGTCGATGATCTGGGCACCCCGGTCGACGTTGTAGCGCGCGGCATCGGCCATCATCTGGGCATCGGTGCCCGCAATCTGCACGGCAATCGGTGCGGCTTCGCCTTCGTGGTTGGCCCGGCGCGAGGTCTTCAGGCTGGCTTGCAGATCGGGACGGGAGGTCACCATCTCGCTCACCGCATAGCCCGCGCCCAGTTGTTTGCAGAGTTTGCGAAACGGCCGGTCGGTCACGCCCGCCATGGGCGCAACAAACAAGGTGTTGGGCAGGGTGTAGGGACCCAGTTGCATGAGCGTGTGAGAATCGGGCGGCTTGGGGATTGGCGGACAAACGCCAGCAGGATGGGCATTGTATCTGCCTGTTTTTTCAGCAGGCGATATGCAACTTCCAACAGATTTCTGATCTCTCTGTGTCTATGCCCGATTGGCTCACTTCCCTGCTGCATTGGCTGGCCATGCCCGAAGCCGGTCTGGGCGCCCTCTTCGTGGTGGCCTTTGTCTCGGCCACCTTGTTGCCCATGGGCTCCGAAGCCGCGCTGTTTGGCTTGCTCAAACTCAACCCTGAGTTGCTGTGGCCGGCCATCGCGGTGGCCACAGCAGGCAACACACTCGGCGGGGCTTTCAGCTGGTGGATGGGGCTGGCGGCGCACAAGGCGGTCGACAAGGCGCGCCATGGCCCCACCGAACTGCGCGCCCTGAACTGGCTCAACCGCTTCGGACCAAGCGCCTGCCTGATGTCGTGGATGCCCATCATCGGGGACCCACTGTGCGCGGTGGCGGGCTGGCTCAAGTTTCCTTTCTGGCCGTGTGTGGCCTACATGGCGGTGGGCAAACTGGTGCGGTATGTGGTGCTCACATTCGCTTTGCTCAAGGTGTTCCCTGGGGGACTCCCTTTCTGACCGCTGGCGGGCGGATCCACCGATACTCGGTGACCTTGCGCCGTTTGCGCCGTCGCACACTCCACACTCATGCCCCACTCCACCCCAATCTCAGCGTCCACGACCCGTGCCCTGTGGGCATTGATGGTGGGCAATGTGGTGATCGGCACCGGGGTGATGATGGTGCCGGGCGCACTGAACGACATCAGCGCGTCGCTGGCCATCAGCATCCCCCAGGCCGGCCAGCTCATCACGGCCGCGGCGGTGATGATGGGTCTGGGCGCGCCGCTGTTTGCCACCGTCGTGGCGGGTTGGGACCGGCGCAAGCTGCTCACACTGTCGCTAATTTGGTATGGCGTGATGACGGCCATCTGCGCCTTTGCGCCGAGCTACCCGGTGCTGCTGCCCCTGCGCGTGCTGGCCGTGATTTCGCCGGCCATCTTCACGCCCCAGGCCGCGGCCAGCATCGGCCTGATGGTGGAGCCGGCCCACAGGGGCCGGGCCATCACTTTCGTCTTTCTGGGGTGGTCGGTGGCCTCGGTCATGGGCACACCGCTGGCGGCATGGATCGCTGGCGCCCTGGGCTGGCGATGGGTGTTCGGGCTGGTGGCGCTCGCAGCACTCGTGGTGGCGGCCTGGATCTGGCGGGTGATGCCCTCACAGATCCGCCCCGCGGCCTTGTCGCGCCGCGCCTGGGGTCAGGCCCTGAGCTCCCCTGCGCTGATGCTGACCCTGAGCGTGACGCTGACCTACTCGTTCGGCCAGTTCACCCTCTTCTCCTACTTTGCGCCCTACCTTCAGGAAACACTGGGTGCCACCAGCGGCACCATCGCCTTGATGTTTCTGTGGTTTGGCGCCTTCGGCTTGCTGGGCAACATGGGGCTGTCGCGCTGGGTCGACCGCATCGGCTCGGCCCGCGCGGTGTTGATCACGCTCGGGCTGATTGCGCTGAGCCTGTTGCTGTGGCCCTTGGGTCGGTACGGATTCTGGCCCCAGGCGCTGATCATCACGCCCTGGGGGCTGGGCTGCTTTGCGTCCAACTCGGCCCAGCAGGCCCGGCTGGTGCATCAGTCACCCTTGCTGGCGCCAGCCACGGTGGCGCTCAACACGTCGGCCATGTACGGCGGTCAGGCGCTGGGCGCGGCGCTGGGCGGCATCATGATCGCCCATGGCCATTTGCTGAAGCTGCACGAGCTGAGCCTGGTTGTGATGCTGACTGCCATGGGGCTGAGCATCTGGGCCACGCGGTATCAGAACCGTTCGTAGCCCAGCAAGTAGCGCCAATCACCTTCGGGCAGCCCAGCCAGCCCCACGCGCCCCAGGCGCAAACGGTGCATCGCGGTGGCTTGCACACCGGCGCGCTTGCACAAATGGGCCACCTGCCCGGGCACCGCACCTTTGATGGCCAGACGCAATCGCAGTTCGCTTTGCCAGCTCGCTTTCGCGTTGGGCAACGCCCAGCCATCGAAGAACAGCGTTTTCTCCAGAGAGTGGATGATGGCCTCCCGACGCTCGACATCCGATTCCAGGCCGGCTTCGGCTCGAAGGCGCACCTGCCATTCCTGTTCGATCTGACTTGAGGCGTCAGAGATCCTGCGCGCCACTGCTGGGTTCTGGGTCAGCACCATCAGGCCACTGTCGCGGGTTTCCAGCGGTGCCGCATGCCACAGCTTGCGGCAATGCACCTTGAGCGGTCGGACCCCGGAGCGGTCGCCCTTGAACCGGGTGGCGGCGCTGAATACGCTGGCAGCCCAGTCATCGGGCATGGGAGACGCGTCGGGCACGGGGTGGCGCGGCGGCTTGTGCCAGATCAGCGTGATCGGCGCCAGGCTCTCCGGTCTGGCTTTGGGGTCGAGAGCAACCGCCTGGCTGTCGTGCACCCGGGCCATGGGCTCTTCCACCACTTCGCCATCCACCCGAACCCAGCCACCTGCGATGTAGGCCTCGGCCTCGCTGCGCGAACACGGCAACTGCCTCGCCAGCCGCTTGGCCAGGCGCTGTGGCTCGGGCCGTGCAGCTTGATTCATGGGGGCGCTCAGGAGGAGAACAGGAAGTTCATCACGTCGCCATCCTTGACGACGTACTCCTTGCCCTCGGCGCGCATCTTGCCAGCGTCCTTGGCGCCTTGCTCGCCCTTGTAGGCGATGAAGTCGTCAAAGGCGATGGTCTGGGCGCGGATATAGCCCTTTTCGAAATCGGTGTGGATCACACCCGCGGCCTGTGGCCCGGTGTCGCCCTTGTGGATGGTCCAGGCGCGCACTTCTTTCACCCCGGCGGTGAAATAGGTTTGCAAGCCGAGCAGGTCGTAGGCCGCGCGGATGAGGCGGTTCAGGCCGGGTTCGTCCTGCCCCAGTTCCTTCAGAAACTCCAGGCGATCGGCGTCGTCCATCTCGGACAACTCGGCTTCGATCTTGGCGCAGATCGCCACCACCGGCGCGTTCTGCTTGTCGGCAAATGCCTTCAGCCGGTCCAGCATGGGGTTGTTTTCGAACCCGTCTTCCGACACGTTGGCCACAAACATGGCTGGCTTGGCCGTGATGAGGAAGAACTGCTTGAGCTGCACGCGCTCTTCCTTGCTGAAGTCGATGGTGCGCACTGGCTGGGTGTCGTTCAATGCTGTCTGGCACTTCTCGAGGATGGCCACCTGCTTAATCGCCTCCTTGTCACCGGAGCGGGCGATTTTCTGCACGCGGTGCAGCGCCTTTTCCACCGACGCCAGGTCGGCCAGACACAACTCGGTCTGGATCACTTCGATGTCGGCAATCGGATCGACCTTGTTGGCCACGTGGATGACGTTGTCGTCTTCGAAGCAGCGCACCACGTTGACGATGGCGTCGGTCTCGCGAATGTGGGCGAGGAACTTGTTGCCCAGGCCCTCGCCCGTGCTCGCGCCCGCCACCAGACCGGCGATGTCGACGAACTCCACAATGGCAGGCACCACGCGCTCGGGCTCCACGATCGTGGCGAGCTGCGCCAGGCGGGGATCCGGCACCTCCACGACGCCCGTGTTGGGCTCGATGGTGCAGAAAGGGTAGTTTTCAGCCGCGATGCCGGCTTTGGTCAGCGCGTTGAAAAGGGTGGACTTGCCGACGTTGGGCAGGCCAACGATGCCGCATTGGAGACTCATGAAATACCTCGAAAGACAGCCTTCAAGTGTATTCGATGGGGTGGCCGGGCCCCATGGGACAGGCCTGCGCCCGGTAAACGAGGCTTCAGCCTGGGATCGCGACGAACCGCGGGGGGCTCACGGCTCAGCGCCCAAGGCGGGCAACACGAGCGCCAGCTCCGCGCCCCTGCCTCGGCATTGCGCGCACTGAGCTGCCCACCGTGTTGTTCAACGATGCCGTAGCTGATCGAAAGCCCCAGGCCCGTGCCCTTGCCCACGGGTTTGGTGGTGAAAAACGGGTCGAAGATGCGCAGCAGATGTTCGGGGGCGATCCCGGGTCCGTCGTCTCGCACCGACACGCGCACAGTCTGTGGGCTCGGCTGAGACACTTCGACCCACACACTGGGCGAGCCGCGATCACCCCGCCCATCAACCGCATCGAAGGCGTTTTGCAGCAGGTTCATCATCACCTGCTGCAACTGCCCGGCACTGCCCAGCACCATCAGTGGGCCCGGCGCGGTCCAGTGCACCTGGGGTGGGTGGGCACGGCCTTTGCACCCAATGGATGGCACGCTCGATCACGTCGACCAGGTTCACCGGCAACCGTTGCTCGGAGTCCATGGCCGAGAAGCGCTTGAGCCCGTGCACGATGTCGGCCGTGCGCTGAGCGCCCTCCAGCGTGCCTTCGATCAACGAGGGCAGGTCGCCCATCAGGTGCTCGATGCGCAGTTGCTTGCGCACCGCCACCAACTCGTCCTCGGGCAGGCGGGCGTTGAGCGCGGCCATATAGGTTTGCAACCGGGTGCAGTACTTTCGCAGCGCGTGCACGTTGCCCAGCACGAAGCTGATCGGGTTGTTGAGCTCATGGGCCACGCCCGCGACCAGTTGCCCCAGGGAGGCCATCTTTTCCGAGTGCAGCAGTTGCTGCTGGGTGCGCTTGAGGGCTTCGTGGGCGGCGCGCATCTCATGGTAGGCGCGCTTGAGTTCGGCGGTGGGCCGCCCCACCCAGACCGTACCCGCGCGCCGCCCGGTGGCGCCCATGCGCGGCGTGCAGTTGGCGTCCACCGAGACGGCCTGGCCTTGTGCGTCCAGCAGATTGAGCTCGATCGCCTTGCCGCTGGGCGGGGCATCGAGAATGGCGGCGCGCGCCAGGGTCAGGCTGTGTTCGTCCGCCAGCAGGCTGTCAATCGAGGTGCCCCGCAGCGAGGCTTCGTCGCGCCCGACCAACTGGCACAGCGCCGCGTTGGCCTGTTCGATCAGACCGCTCTCGTCGCAGACCAGCAGCACATCCGACATGGAGGTGAGCACGCTGAAGATGAATTGCTGCGACTGCTCCAGCTCGGTGTTCTTTTTCTCCAGCTCGACTTCGTCGTCGATCAGGCGGGTGTAGACCTCGTCCATCTTCTGGATCACGTCAAGCCAGGTGGACTCGTCCACACCGTCCATCGGGACGGTCGGCAAGGGACTGGGTGCGCGGTCTTTCGACATCTCAAATTGCCCGGATCCAAGAGGAGGTGTTTGCCCCAATGGTGCCGTGGAACCGGCTTCGCCGGGCCACAGGTGCCGCCCTCCCTCCCAGCGCCAACGGCGCACCAGAGCGGCGTGAAGCTGCGAAGCAGCACAGGGCGCCTTCAAATACCTGGACGGAGCAAGTGCCTTCCCCTGGGGCACCGTGGAACCGGCTTCGCCGGGCCACAGGTGCCGTCCCCCATCCCAGCGCCAACGGCGCGCCAGAGCGGCGTGAAGCCGCGAAGCAACGCAGGGAGCCTTCAAATACCTGGACGGAGCAACTGCCTTCCCCTGGGGCACCGTGGAACCGGCTTCGCCGGGCCACAGGTGCCGTCCCCCCTCCCAGCGCCAACGGCGCGCCAGAGCAGCGTAAAGCTGCGAAGCAACGCAGGGAGCCTTCAAATACCTGGACGGAGCAAGTACCTTCCCCTGGGGCACCGTGGAACCGGCTTCGCCGGGCCACAGGTGCCGTCCCCCCTCCCAGCGCCAACGGCGCGCCAGAGAGGGGGGAAGCTGCGAAGCAGCGCAGGGGGGTGTACATCAGTGCACCGTACAAACCATACAAGGGTCGAAGGAGCGCACGATGTGCTGCACCGCCACCGGGGTCTTCTCTCCCTCACGGACCGGCGCGTCCACCAGCGCCTGCTCCAGCGCGCCCGGCACCCCGGCGGCGTCGCGCGGCGAGAAGTTCCAGCTGGTGGGCGCCACGATCTGGTAATTGGCGATGCGCCCGCGCTGCACCACCACCCAGTGGCCCAGACTGCCCCGCGCAGCCTCACTCAAGCCCACACCACGCCCCTCCTCGGGCAGGCGGGACGGCGCACAAAAGGCCTCCCCGGGCTGTATCTCCCGCAACCAGGCCTCCACCATCGGCACCACACGGGCCAGTTCGATCAGGCGGGCCAGCACCCGGGTGTAGACCGAGCCACCATGGCGCGCCACGGCGTCGCGCACCAGGGCTTGACCGCCCGTCAACTGGCGTGCAATCGCGCCGGTCTCCACCACCTCACCGGCGAGCCGGGGTGCCTTGTTCCAGGTGTAGGCGCCGGCCTTGTCGGGCTCCGGCCGGGTCAGGCCCGACAGGGGATGCAACGGGCCCTGCCCCGCTTCGGCCAGCCAGGCATGGGTGGCGTCCTCGGTGATGGTGGCCGCATCGACCGCATCCAGTCGCCCCTCGACAGCGCGCCAGACGCCGCCGGGCAATGCGCAACGCCCATCGGGTTGCACATAGGCGCCGTAACTGAGGAAGCGCCCCGGACCGGGCCCGAGGGTCTGCAAAGACAGATCGCGCACCAGCGTGAGGAAAAAGCGCAGGTCGCCCGCCATCGGGTCGCTGGCATGCCAGCGCCACAAGTCGGCCTCGTCCTGCAGCTCGGCCACCGCCTCCAGCGGCGCGGCAAAGAGCTGGCGTTCGAGAAAGGCGCGAAACTCGCGCACCTTGGTGAGCAAGCGCACGCGCTCGGCCGCGTCAATGGCGCGGGAGGTGCCCCCCGGCTCGATGGCCTGGGTGTGGGGCCACTTGCCGCCCAGCGTGCCCATGATGGTGAGCCAGCGCTGACGCGCCGCAGTGGCCGCGCGCACCTGCTCACCGTGGTCGGGCGAAAAGCGCCGCACCGCTTCGGCGTGCCAGGGCTGCGCGCCATACACCGGGCGGCAGAAGTCGGGCATGAAGAACAGATAGAAGTGCGTGAGGTGATCGGCCAGGTTTTCGTTGGCCAGAATCACGTTGGTCACGTGCTGGCCATTGGGCGGCATGGTGCTGCCGCCCAGGTCGGCCAGTGCGCGGGCCGCGGCCACAGACTGCGACACCGAACAGATGCCACAGATGCGCGGCACATAGACCAGCGCATCATGCGGTACCTTGCCCTGGAGGATCTGCTCGAACCCTCGGTACATGGTGGCGTTGACCTGTGCACGGTGCACGCGGTCATCGGCCAGCTCCAGCGCGACCTCAAGGTCGCCTTCGACGCGGTTGAACGGCCCGACCAGCAGACGGCTCATGACCATGCCTCCAGGTGGGGCGCAAAAGCCGTCCGGGTGGCGAAGTGAATCACGTTCATGGCGACGGTCATTTCAGGCGGGTCTTGCGGATGGCGGGTTTCACCACCAGATGGTCTGCCACGGCGTTGTTTCTGACGCGCGGCGGCGTGGCGCTCTTGGACAGCGAGGCCAGCGCCACAAACCAGGCCTTGGGCATGTCGGTGGGCAGGCCGATCGGGATGCCGGCGAGCTTGGGGGTTTCGTGGAACGTGTGGCCAGGCTCCTGGAAGCCGGGCTCGGTGCAGGCGATGCAGGCATAACCCCCGCGGGTGCAACTGCCCTCTCCGTTCCACAAGCGGATGTTGCAGTCGGCGTGCACCTGCGTGCCCTTGCAACCCATGTGCTCCATCATGCAACCCAGATCGGATGGTTTTTCGGCGCTTGCCTTGAACTCGTAGTATTCGTTTCGGGTGCAACCGTGGTGCACCAGTTGGTCGGCGTAGAAACGCGGACGGGCCAGCGGATCGAGGTCGTCGGCGGTGAAGCTGTGCGAGGCCAGCGCCAGCAGCGTATCGGTCACCCAGCTCGGGTGGGTCGGGCAGCCGGCCACATTGATCACCGGCAACCCGCTGCCTGAGCGAAAGTCGGCGCCCAGCAGGCCGCCAAGGCGGTCGTCTTCGTATTGCAGGCCACAGGCCTCGGTGGGGTTGCCCCCCGCCGCGGTGATGCCGCCCCAGGCCGCACAACTCCCCACGGCCACCACATGGGCCGAGCGCGCGGCCAGCCGCCGGACCCACTCGATCATGGGCAGGCCGGTGCCGGCCAGCATGTGAAACCGGCCAGTGCCATTGGGCCCCCGCAGCAAAGACCCCTCCACGCACAACACGTCGAGCGGCCGCTCGCCCCGGGCCAGCATCCCGAGCAGGTCGACCACCTCCTCGCCGCTGGCCAGCGACAGAGAGGGGTGCCACAGCAACTCGATGCCTCCATCGCGCCAGAGCCCCTGGAAGTCGGTGGTGTCGGCACACAGCAGCGACATGCTGCAGCCGCCGCAGCCCCCCGATTGCAGCCACAGCACATTCATGGCGACTCCAGTTGAAAGCGCTGCATCTTGGCCCGAAGCCCCACACGGGAAAGGCCGAGTTCCTGGGCAGCGCGGGTTTTGTTCCAGCGGTGGCGCAACAGCGTCTCGCGCAGCACCATGGCTTCGATCACCTGGAGGCGGTCGGCCAGCGTGCCCCCTTTGGGCAGTGCGTTGACCAGGCCATCGACCCCGGCGGCCGCGCGCCCTTGCAAGACCCGGCTGGAAAAATGCGCCGCGCCCAGCAGCGGGCCATCGCTCAGGGCCAGGGCCCGCGCAATCTCGTTGCGCAACTCGCGAATGTTGCCTGGCCAGTCGTAGCCCATCAGGCAGGCCAGGGCGTCGTCGGGCAGGCGCGCGCCGGCATGACCGAGTTCGGCGGCCACGTTGTCCACCAATTGGTGGGCGATGGGTTCGATGTCGGCAGCGCGCTCGCGCAGCGGCGGCACCGTCAGCGTGATGCCGGCAATGCGGTAATAAAGGTCTTCCCGGAAAAGGCCGTCGCGCACGCGCTGCTCCAGATGCCGGTGTGTGGCAGCGATCACGCGCACGTTGACCGGCACCGGCCGGGCGCCGCCCACCGGGCGCACTTCGCCCTCCTGCAACACCCGCAAGAGCTTGACCTGAAAAGCCGGCGAGGTCTCGCCGATCTCGTCGAGAAACACGGTGCCGCCATTGGCGCGCTGAAACAGGCCCAAATGGTCTTCATATGCCCCGGTAAAGGCGCCCCGCTTGTGGCCGAACAGCTCGGACTCCAGCAGCGTGTCGGGAATGGCAGCGCAGTTTTCGACCACGAAGGGTCCCGCGTGGCGCGGCGAGGCGTAGTGCATGGCGCGCGCCAGCAGTTCCTTGCCCGTGCCCGACTCGCCCAGCACCAGCACCGAAATGTCGTAGCGGGCCACGCGCTCGGCCATGGCGCAGACCGCGTCCAGCGGACTGCCCTGGGCGCGCACGATGCGGTCGAAGCCAAAGCTGCGCCGCGCCTGGGAGACCTGGGTGGCGGTGCGCTGGCGCAGGATGCCGGTGCTGGTGCGAAGCTCCAGATCGAGGCGGCTGGTCTGGCGCTGCAATGCCTGCGCTTCCACCGCGTTGCGCACCGAGTCCAGCAAGTGGTCGGGCGACCAGGGCTTGAGGATGTACTGGTAGATGCCGGCTTCGTTGATGCCAGCGATGATGTCTTCGGAATCGGTGTAGCCCGAGATCACGATGCGAACCACTTCGGGCCAGCGCTCGCGCACTTCCTTGAGAAAGCTCACGCCGCTTTGCCCCGGCATGCGCTGGTCGCAAAGCACCACGCTCACCGGCTGCCGCTCAAGCAGACCACGGGCCTCATCGGCGTTGCTGGCCGTGAAGACGGTGAAGTCTTCGTCCAGGGTGCGCCGCATCGCGTCCTGTGAACGCACCTCGTCATCGACCAACAGCACTGTGGGCAAATCTTCGATGGGCAGAGAGGCGGTCACAGGCAGGGGCAATCGAGGGCTTTGGTGGGGCCCATTGTAGGAGCGCACCACGGCTTTTTGCAGGGGGCGTGACACAGGTTCATCCCGCTTGGCGCAGCGCCTGCAACTCGCGCGCGGCCCGCTTGCGCCCCATGTAGATCGAGAGTTTGGTTTCGACAGCGTCGAGCGCGCGCCGGAACTCGTCCATCGACCCGGCGGCCAAGGCTTGCTGGGCCACATCGGCGGCGTCAGGACCAAAGTGGGGCAGCAAAGTGGACATGAGCTGGCGCTGCAATGCGGTCAACGCCGCCAGCGCATCCACAAAGCCGCCCTCGGCGGCAAGCGGTTCCTTGGCCACACCGGACGACACCCCAGGTAAAGCCGCTTGCGGGATCGCCGGCGATGCTGGTCGTTCGGGAGCCGAGGTCTTTGAGACCATGGGCGCCTCGACGGGATCGGCAACAGAATGCGTCGGCGGCGCGGCACCCGGCACCGGCTCGATGAGCTCAAGCGCGACCAACATGTCCAGGTGACCGCGCACGTCGGCCAGCCCCTTGGCCTTCAGCGCCCGCACATCGTCGACCCCATTGACCAGAATGAGCACCTGCCGGGTGGCCAAGGGCAGTCCGGCGCGCCGTATCTTGAGCTCTTCACGCCCGGCCTCGGTTTTTCGAAACACCTGGGTGGACATGCCAGGCCTGTTCGTTTCTCGTTTATCAACTGGCAAATGCTGGCTCCTTCACGAATCGGGCATCCGCACTGGCATTACTCGCTCACGAGGACCCCGGCCGCGATAGCGGCGCGGACGCCTCAACAAATCCTGGGCAACTGCTCGCCGCTGAGCCAGTCGACCACACGGCGCCCCCAAATCGGGTGTCCATCTGCACGAAGTGATGGGGGTCGGTGGTGACTTCGCCGATGCGGGCGGCATCTGCGCCAAGCGGGTGGGCACGCATGGCCGCCAGCACCGCGTCGGCCGCCTCGGGCGCAACAATGGCGATCAGCTTGCCTTCGTTGGCCACGTAGAGAGGGTCCAGCCCCAGCAGCTCGCAGGCCGCGTCGACCTGTGGCTTCACCGGAATGGCCGCCTCCTGCAGCCGCATGCCGACCGCCGACTGGCGCGCGATCTCGTTGAGCGTGGTGGCCAACCCGCCGCGCGTCGGGTCGCGCAGCACGCGCACCGCGCCGGGCGCGGCCGCCATCAGATCGGCCACCAGCGTGTGCAACGCCGCGGTGTCGCTCTCGATGCTGGTCTCGAAGGCCAAGGATTCGCGCTGCGACAGCACCGCCACGCCGTGGTCGCCGATGGTGCCCGAGAGCAGGATCACGTCGCGCGCCCGCGCGTTGCGGCCACTGACCGAGACGCCCGGCGGCAACACGCCGACCCCGGTGGTGCTGATGAACACGCCGTCGCCCTTGCCCTGCTCCACCACCTTGGTGTCGCCGGTGACCACCGGCACGCCGGCCTCGCGCGCCGCCTGGCCCATGGAGCGCACGATGCGCTGCAGGTCGGCCAGCGGGTAGCCCTCTTCAATGATGAAACTCGCGCTGAGGTACAGCGGTTTGGCGCCCATCATGGCCACGTCGTTGACCGTGCCGTGCACCGCCAGACCACCGAGGTCACCTCCGGGAAAGAAGATCGGCGACACCACATGTCCGTCGGCGGCCATCACCAGCCGCCCTTCGACCGGATCGAAGGCGAGCAGCGGCAACGCGGCGCCATCGTCGCCCTGGCGCAGAAAGGGGTTGTCCAGCTCGGCCAGGAACAGCTCCTCGATCAGTTGCGCGGCCGCCTTGCCACCGGCGCCGTGGCCCATGTCGATGCGGCCGTGCTTGATGTCCAGCGGGCGGGTGTAGGTCTTCTTCATGTCAACTTTCCAGAACCGCGGGAGCGCCACCCAGTGGCGCCGAGGAACCGGCTTCGCCGGGCCTCGGGTGCCGTTCCCCTCCCGCCGCAGGCGAGAGAGGGGGAAGCCGCGAAGCGGCGCAGGGGGTGGCCGGCTGTGTGTCGCGGAAGCGGCCGTAGGTGTAATGCGCAGCGCAGGCGCCTTCGCTGGACACCATGCAGGAACCGATCGGGTTTTCCGGGGTGCAGACGGTGCCGAAGATCTTGCAGTCCTTGGGCTCTTTCACGCCGCGCAGGATGGCGCCGCATTCGCAAGCCTTGTTGTCCGGCACGGCCTGGTAGACCAGGCCGAAGCGGTGTTCGGCGTCGTAGGCCTGGTACTTGTCGCGGATGCGCAGCGCCGACAGCGGCATGGTGCCCAGGCCGCGCCATTCGAAGGCCTCGCGCAGTTCGAAGATCTCGTCCATCAGCGCCTGCGCGTTGAGGTTGCCCTGCGGCGTGACCGCGCGCAGGAACTCGTTCTCGACCTCGGCGCGTCCGTCGTTGACCTGGCGCACCAGCATCAGGATGGCCTGCAGCACATCCAGCGGCTCGAAGCCGGCGATGACCACGGGCTTGCGGTATTCCTGCGCGAACTTCGCATAGGGATCGGAGCCGATGATGATGCTGACGTGGGCTGGGCCGACGAAGCCTTCGATCTCGGCCGTCCTGAGCTCTTCTTCGCTGGCGCCGTCCAGGATGGCCCGGATCGCGGGCGGCGTGAGCACGTGGCTGCACATGACGCTGAAGTTCTTCAGGCCTTCGCGCGCCGCGTCGCGGATCACCAGCGCGGTCGGCGGCGTGGTGGTCTCGAAGCCGATGGCGAAGAAGACCACCTGCCGGTCCGGGTTGTCGCGCGCCAGTTGCAGCGCATCGCCGGCCGAATAGACCATGCGGATGTCGCCACCACGCGCCTTGGCCTTGGTCAGTGACAAGCTGTCCGAGGCAGGCACGCGCAGCGTGTCCCCGTAGGTGCATAGGATCACGTCGTGCTTGAGCGCCAGCTCGATGGCGAGGTCGACACGGCCGATCGGCAGCACGCAGACCGGGCAGCCCGGGCCATGGATCATGCGCACATTGGGCGGCAGCAGCTCCAGCACGCCGTAGCGGCTGATCGCGTGGGTGTGGCCGCCGCAGAACTCCATGAAGCGGTACTGGTGCTCGGGCCGCACCTCGGCCGCGATGCGTTCGGCGATCTGGCGTGCGAGCGCGCCGTCGCGGAATTCTTCGATGTATTTCATGGTTGCACCTCCACGCCCACGCGCCCGACTTCGGCCGCCTGCATCTGCGCAAACAGCGCCAGCGTGCGCGCCGCTTCTTCGGGATCGATCACGCCGATGGCGTGGCCCACGTGCACGATCACGTAGTCGCCCACGTTGGCTTCGGGCACCAGGGCCACCGATATCGGCTTTCGGATGCCGCCGAGGTTGACGACGGCCTGCTCGCCAGGCAGGCGCTCCACCAGCAGCGCGGGTATGGCTAGACACATGGTTCGGTTTCCTGGGTGGGTGGGTTGGAACAAAGGGGCGACGCGAGTTGCTGCGCAACGACCCAGGCCTGGCCCAGCGCCAGCGCCGCGTCGCCGCAGCCCTTGTCGCCGGGTCGGACCACGGTGCATCCGGCGGACTGCAGGCGTGCGGTCACGCGCTCGCGCAGGATGCGGTTGAAGAAGCAGCCGCCGCCGAGGCAGACGGTGGTGGAGCCATGAGCGCGGGCGGCTTGCGCGGCCCATTCAGCCAGGCCATCGGCCAGTGCGAGGTGGAACCCGGCGGCAGCTTCGTCCACCCCCTCGGTCGGCACCTCCAGCAGCCTGGCGAAGAGACCGTCCAGCAGCAGTCGGTGGTTGGCATCGATCCGCACGCCGGGCCAGGGTGCGGCATCGGGGTGCGCGGCCAGCCAGCGCGCCGCCGCCGTTTCGAGCGCGATCGCTGCTTCGGCCTCGTCGCGCTGGCGCAGGCTCAGGCCCAGGGCGGCCGCCGCCGCGTCGAACCAGCGGCCGGTGCTGCTGGTCAGGGGGCAGTTGAGTTCGCGGGCCAGCATCTGCTGCACCCCTTGCGCCACCGCCTCGCCCACCTGCGGTGCGAAGCGCGCCAGGATACCGTCGCCCCGACCCAGCGCATGCATGGCGCTGGCGGCCATGCGCCAGGGCTCGCGCGCGGCGCGGTCGCCACCCGGCAAGGCCAGCGCCTGCAAATGACCCAGCCGCTGCCAATCGGCGCCGTCGACCCGGAGCAGTTCACCGCCCCAGGTGGTGAAGCCGTCCACCGGATCGTCCGAAGACGTCCCCAGCCCCACACCGTCCAGCGCCAGGCCGATCACCGGCCCCGCGATGTGGTGTTCAGCCACCACCGCCGCGATGTGCGCATGGTGGTGCTGCACGCCGATGGCGGGTACGCCCAGCCGGGCTGCTGTCTCGACCGCGAGCCGGGTGCTGAAAAAATCGGGGTGCAGGTCATGCGCCACGGCGTCGATAGTCCGCCCGTGTTCGGCCAGCAGGCGCTGCACCGAAGCGTCCAGCGCGGCGCAGGCCGCCGGATCGGAGAGATCGCCGTGCACCTCGGACCAGACCGCCTCGCCATCGACCAGCAGGCAGGCGGCGTTCTTCAGCCAGGCACCAAAGGCCAGGACGGTGGGCAGCTCGGCGCGGCGCATGGCGTTGCTCACCATTCAGTGGGCGACGTCGGCCGGCAGCGCCGCCTTGGCGCGCGCCAGTTCGGCTTCGAGTTGCGCAACACGTTGACGCAGCGTGGCTTGCGCATCGGGTTCGCCGTGTTGGTGGTGGGCAAGACCGGTTTCGCCGCCGGGCCGCCCCAAGGCGAAACCCGCCCCCTCGGGGGGCAGCGACCCGCGCAGCGGCGGAGCGTGGGGGCGATGGACTTTGTTGTTCAACCAGTGCAACCAGGCGTCCATGCCCTCGCCGGTGGTGGCCGAGAGCTGCAGCACTTCGATGGCGGGATTGACCCGCCGCGCCAGTTCGATGCAGCGCGCCACGTCGAACTTCACGTGCGGCAGCAGGTCGATCTTGTTGAGGATCATGAGCTGCGAGGCCGCGAACATGTCGGGGTACTTCAGCGGCTTGTCCTCGCCTTCGGTCACCGAGAGGATCGCCACCTTTGCCGCCTCGCCCAGGTCCCACACGGCGGGACAGACCAGGTTGCCCACGTTCTCGATGAACAGCAGGCTGTGGCCTTCACCATCGTGATGGTGGTGATGGTGATGATGTTCATGACCATGATCGTGGTCATGCCCGTGGTCGTGATGACCATGGTGATGGTCGTGGCTGTGCAGTTGCGCAAAGGCCTCGGCCACCATGGGTGCGTCCAGGTGGCAGCCCTTGCCGGTGTTGACCTGGATCGCGGGTGCGCCGGTGGCGCGGATGCGGTCGGCGTCGAAGCTGGTCTGCTGGTCGCCCTCGATCACCGACACCGTCAGCGCTGGCGAACGGGCCTTGAGCGCTTCGATGGTGGCGCACAGCAAGGTGGTCTTGCCCGAACCGGGGCTGGACACGAAGTTGAGCGCGGTCACGCCGTGCGATTCGAAATGCGCCCGGTTCTGCACCGCCACCCGATTGTTCGCGCCCAGGATGTCGGTCTCCAACCTGATCGCCCGTGCCTGGCTCATGCCCGGCACCGACACCCGCGCCGCCCCGGCACCAAAGTGCAGGTCGCCATGCGCCGGATCGACCCGCACCACCCCTGGCTCGGTCCCTTGACCCTGCACATGCCGGGCATGGGCCGGGCTGTTGTCACTGCATCCACAAACGACACACATCATTGTTCTCCTGTATTGCGCTGAATCATCCGGAGCACCAGGTGCCCACCAAGTGCTCCCGTGGAACTGGCTCCGCCAGGCCACAGGGAGCGTCCCCCTCCCGCCGAAGGCGAGAGAGAGGGGGAAGCCGCAAAGCGGCGCAGGGGGTGATCGTCATACCTACTCCACCTCCATGTCCACCACCCGCAGCGCCAAACCGCCCGTGGGTTGCAGTTGAAATCCGCCGCAAGCTGGGCAAGCGTCCCCCGCTGCGAGATCGCCACCGTCTGTGCGCAGCCCATGCACCAGGCCTGTCCCGGGGGCTCGTCCAATTCGATGCGCGCGCCATCCAGCAAAGTGCCTGGCGCCAGACTCTCCAGCGCAAACCGCAAAGCGCGGCCGTCCACCCCGGCCAGTTGGCCCGCCTCCAGGCGCAGCACCAGCAGACGCGCAAAGCCTTCGCGCCGCGCGGTCTCTTCCACCAGTTGCAACACGCCCCCGGCCAGGCTGGCTTCATGCATGGGCCACCTCCTGCATCGCACCCGCCACCAGCCCATACGGTACGCAGGGATCAAACGCCGCCATGAGCAGCCCCACCTGGCGCTCCACCGCGGGCGCGCACACATCCAACGCGCTCAGCCGCTGCGCCACTTCCCCAAGCGGATGAAAATTCCATTCGGTGGGCGCCACCACGCGGCAACGCCCCACGCTGTCGCCACCCGCATCGAGGGTCACCTGGTGCACCAACAAGCCGCGGGCCATTTCCACCCAAGCCAGCCCCACGCCTGGTTGTGGCTGCAACGCGCCCCAGCGCAGGCATTGCGCACCGTGGCTTGCAGCCCCGTCCTCCAGACACAAGCGCGCGAGTTCGGCCAAGCGACTGCCCAACAAGGCCCAGGGGCTGAGCACAGACGCTGGCAGCCCGAAGTGGTGCAGCCGCGCCCAACTGCCGGTGTGGGCCGCCGCCCCCTCCCAGAGCGGCTGTTGCGAGAAGCCGGGTTCGTGCGACAAACGCTCGCTCAACCGGCGCAAAGCGGTGTCGCTTTCGTGCACCCGCAGGGCCCGCTCTTGGGCCAAGGCAGGCGCACCCGCATCGAAGGGGCGCGCCTGCGCCACAAGGCAAGGCAACCATCCCGGCGTGGCCTGGCTCCACCGCAGCAGCCCATCGCCCGCCTGCGCGTTCCACGCTGAAAGCCAGTCCGCCGGCGACATGCCCAGCCAGCGCGACCGAAGCCATGAGCCCATGGCCGACCAGTCGGCCACACCCGGGCTTTGCAGCACCGGGCAAGCGGCCAGATCGGCCACCGCCGCCTTCGCCACGGCCTCTGAACCGCTGGCCAGCAAACGCGGCCAATCCAGCCCGATGCGCCGCACATGTTCCTGAGCCGCCTCCAGGCGCAGGCGCCGGGCCACTTCCTCATGCCGCAAGCCCCCAGGTTCACCCCGGGCCGCGTCCACCGCGAGCTGCGCACACAAACGATGGGCGTTGCCACAGAGACTGAACAGACTGGCCATGAGCCCGGGCAATGCCTTGCAAGGCTGGCCCGCGCTCAGGCGCTGCGCCCAATCCACCCGGGAGCTGGCCAGGCTGTGGGGCAAGGGCAGGCCAGGCGCCACGCGCAGGCACCCGGCCATGCTGGCCACCAGGGCCGCGTTCATTGCCCCGCTCCCGGTTGGGCCTGGCGCCCTGGCAGAAAGAAGGCGCGGCGCGAAGGCAGGGGTTGCGCGGCCGGCACGGCCTCGGTGGGCTCTGGCGGCATGGACGGCGCGGGCGATGGGCGGGTCAAAGCCAACACCTCGCGCGCTGTCTCCAGCGCCCGGTCCTGGCTGTCAAACCCTTGCATGGGAGAAAACAGGGCACAGGTTTCGTGGTAACCCACCGCGAGGTCGTGCGCGCCGATGAAATCGAACCGCTCGCCGCCAAAGTCGCGCACAAACTTCGCCCCGGTGAGGTGGCGCAGCGGCAGCACCCGCGCAGGCAGGCGCACCAGGCTCATGAACCAGGGCGTGATCAACACGCCTTCGGCCACTTCGGGCTCACCGCCGCGCTGCGCATCACCCCACTCAAACCCGACCGCCGCCACCGCCAGCGCCGGGTTCAGCAGCGCCACGCCCGCCATGCGCTCGCGCTGCACGCGGTTGAAATGGTCGGTCAGAGCGGCAACCCGTTGGGCCAACAGGGCATCTGAGGGGGAATCGGGGACTTGCATGGCGTACACCGTATGTGCGGTTCAGGCGCCTTCGGCCGGCAGCAGAAGGAACTGGTCGGGGTCGCCGTCGCAATTCGGGCACCGCCAGTGGGGCGGCAGGTCGGCAAACGGGGTGCCCGCCGGGATCTGCCATTGCGGATCGCCCTCCTTGGGGTCGTACACCCACCAGCAGATCTTGCATTCCAGGCGCGACGCCGGTGTCAGCACATCGCGGTTGCCCAGGTAAGACCCCTCGAAACCCTTGGGTGGTTGCGCACTTGAGCGATCCGGCTCCGGGCCGTCCCAAGCCGGATCCACCCCCGGCTCCGGCAAGGACCGGGGCCCTTCCCCACCCTGGGGCAGCGACCCGCGCAGCGGTGGATCGTTGGGGTTCATGCTTGCTCCAGGTAGTTCACCACTTCGCGCAGCCGGTCATACGAATCGCGCAGGTCCTCGGGCGCGGCCATGGCCACCTCGGGCATGTCCACCACTTCCACGGTATTGAGGATCACCTTGTCCATGGAGTTGTAGTACACCACGCGCCAGCAGTTGCGCAAACGGGTGTTGGAGATGCGGCAATTGCCATACCCGCGCGAGAGCATGAGCACGCGGCCGGTGCCCAGGTGGTGGTCAAGAAAGCCGATGTCCTCGGGCGTCACCGGCAGCAGGGTGAGGTTGACCACATGGGGCACCTGGCCCGGGCGCCAGCGGCTGACCTGGTCGCGGATCTCCTCGATGAGCATGGGGGCGTTTTGCACATTGGGCGGCAGCGCGCCTTGCCAGTGCGGCATGGTGCCATCGGGCCAGACATCGTCTGCGGCCGTGGCAGCAAACAGCGAAGGCACCGGACCCACCTCGATGGCGTCATCGACCAGCGCTCCGTGGCGGTAGGTCATGAGGCGCCACACGCCCGCAAACACCGCCTCTTGCACGCGCACCTCCAGCCCATCGGCATCCAGCTGCACGATGGCGCTGGCCTCGCCCTCGCCCAGAACCTGATTGACCAGCGCGAAATCGCTGGGCGACATCAGACCCAGCGCCACATGGCCCGGCGCCCCGCCTTCACCGCCCTGCTTGAGCAAGGCGAGCACGTCTTCGAGCGCGCGCCGCGCCTGATCCAGGCCCACCAGCGCCTCCGGCTCGGGCAACACCGGTGGCCGGTAGGTGTTCATGTCCTTGGGCATGGGCATGTAGTCCAGCGTCTCGTCTTCGGTCTGGCTGCCCGGACCCAGGGCGACGACGGGGATGGGAAATTCTTTCATGGGGCGTGTCCTTGGCGTGAAGGTTCGATCGGATCAGTGGCAAGCGCCGTTGCTGGCGGCGGCATTGCCGTTCACCACGGGAATGCCAACAGTGGGCGGGCGCGACGGGGGCATGGCCAGCGCCGCCGCCACGGCCTTGAGGTAGACGTCCCAGTCCTGCATGCCCGCGATGGCGGTGACGTATTGGCCGTCGCGGAAAAAGAGCAGCGTGGGCCAGCGCTGGGAACCGTAGCGACGGGCCACCGCGTCTTCCACCTCGCGCGGCACCACGCCCACGCTGAAGCGGCCGGGGAAGCTCTTCATCAGTTCCGGCAACACGGCGGCCACATCCTGCCCTTCAGGGAACCGCACCGCATCGCCCGCCAACAGCAAGACCCGATCGCCGCCACTGGCCGCCCACTCGGCCACCGTGGTCTCGTCGACCCAGGTCGCACCGAACTCGCGCGCCAGGCGCATCACCAGCGGAGCCGCCGGGTCGTTGCTGGGCTCAGGCAAGGCGAAGGCGCCGGAAGGGGCTGCCATGGGTGTGGTGGAGGAGGTCATGTCAAAGCCTTTTGTTGAAACAGAAAACAAATGCTGAATCGAAGATGTTGAAGAGTTGCTGAACGGATGTATTGCACTGGGAGAAAACCGAAAGTGCTGGCAATCAACCCCGGCCCGCCAACGCCTTGAGCTCGCTGGCCGACATCTGCGAAGGCAGAAGAAAACCCGCCTCGCCATTGGCCGCACCGCCCTGCATGGCACCCAACACAAGGTCGAGCGCAGCGTTGACTTCCCTGGCGCGGTCCGCATCGATGCGCTCACGCGCATCGCCCAGAAACACGAGCAACCAGTCGCCCGGCGCCAGCTCACCGACCAGGGCGGTGGTCACCCGGCGGCGCTCACCCCGCCCCTCGCACCAGGCGTGGCCAGGCTCGACAACGGCGACCTGCATGGGCATGCCGATGCACATGTCAGCGCTCCCCGCCAAAAGTGGCGTCCGCGCCGGCCGCCGTACCTGGTGAGGTGCACAAAAAGCGCTCATCGCCCTCCCGGCACGCGATGTCAGGGCCCGGGCGCTGCGCCTCATACGCGGCCAACGCCAACTCGTCCACCGTGACGCTCTCGCGCTGCCCCAAGGGCGCCTGGCGCGTCTGTGGCGCCGCGCCCCATTGGGCCAGCGCCTCGACACCCAGCCGCAAAGCCTCTTCCATGGCCGCCTTGACCACCGGGCGCAGGCTTCCGCCATAGTCTTCGAGCTCCTCAGGTTGGCACCCGATCAGCAACACCTGGCGGGGGTACTTGCCGGTCAGTTGCGCCAGCGAAAGCACCTCCTGAAACCCGGTCTGGTGCAGGCTCATCTTCTTGGCCCCCATGAAGCGCGGCACCTCGTCGTCGCGCACCAGCTTGAGTTCGCCCGGTGCAAGCCCGTAGTCGATGGCGTCGAAGATGAGCAGCGCATCGGCGGCTTGCACAAACTGGATCAGGTACAGCCCCTGTGTGCCGCCATCGATCAGCTCCACATGGGGCGCAAACGCGTAGCGTTGCTGCAAGGCTTCGATGCAGCGCACGCCAAAGCCCTCGTCGGCCCAGAGCAGGTTGCCACTACCGAGCACCACGATGCACTCAGGGCTGTCACTGTTGGGGTGACAGGCGGATTCGGACGGATGAAGGGGCATGGTGGATGTCTCCGGTTCAAACGGTCAGAGGGGGGACGAAGGCGCCACGGGCAGGCGGTGGCGCTTCCAGGCGTGGAAACTGTCCCAGGCGGCCTGGCAGGTGAGCCAGAAAGAAGCGTCGATGCCAAACTGGCGCGCGCAACGGATGGCGGTGTCGGGCGACATGGCGCGCTGGCCATGCACCAACTCGTGCAAGCGCCGGCGCGACAGCCCCAACACCCGCGCCGCCTCGCTCTGACTCAAGCCCAGCGGTGCCAGACAGGTGCGTGCCAACAACCGCCCCGGATGCACCGGCGCCCGCAAAGGCACACCCTTCGGCGGGAGGGCCGAAGCAGCGACAAGCCAGCGGGAACGGGATGAGAGCGGCATGGTGAAAAGAAGAGTGAAATCAGTGCAAAAAACAAAACGAAGAAGGCAACGCGCCTGAACCAAGGGCGCCGTGGAACTGGCTCTGCCAGGCCACCAGCGCCGTCCCCTTGAGGGGGTGGCGCGCCAACGGTGCGGCCGCGCGGGGTTGGGTCAATCTCTTCAGTCTTTAAACGTTCGGCGCCCGGAAATCATGGTGGAGACCACGCTTTGCCGGCCCATGATGTCCTCGCGGATGGCGGCGTAAACGTGGGCAATCACGAAGATCACCATGGCCCACATGCCCATGTGGTGCCAGGTGTGCACATCCTGGCTCTGGCCAAACAGCGGAATCACCCAGCCAAACAGCCGGTCTTGCCAAGAGCCCGCCTGCGCCCCTTCGGCGTACAGCGCAAACCCGGTGACCACCATGAAGACAGCGGTGAACAGAAACAGGGTGACCATGGCCAGACGGGCCAGCGGGTTGTGGCCCACATAACGGCCCGGGCGCGGTGCCAGGAAGGCATACCACTTGAGCATGTTCAACACCTCGACCCAATAGGCCTTCTGAAAGATGGGCAGCCAGAACAGTTCGCGTGCGTGGTGGTTGCCGACAAAGGCCCAGTACAGACGCCCGATCAGGCCAATGGCCAGGGCGTAGCCCGCCGCGAAATGCGCAAAGCGGATGTAGCCCATGAGGAAATGGGCGCTCGCCTCGCCGGGCATGGTCGGCAACGGGTGGCCGATGAAGTAGCCGGTGACCGCGAGCACGGTGATCGACAAGGCATTGATCCAGTGCCACACGCGCACCGGCGCCTCGTACACGTAGACCGATTTGATGCTCTGGCTTTGCGCGAGCTCACGCTCCTCGGCCGCGCTCGCGCTGGCTGCGGTGAGCCGCTGGGGGTTGCTGGTCGTCGTTGACATAAGGCCTCCTGAATCCGGTTGCCGGGAAATGGCCGTCAGGCCGCGAGTTGTCCGAACAGGTACACACCGGCCGCGCCCAACGACGCGCCCAGGCCACCGAGCACCGCGCCACTGCGCGCCGCCAGCCAGCGTTTGATCGACAGCCCCAGGCCGACACCCCCGATGTGCAGCGCCGCGGTGGTCAGCAGAAAACCGGTGGCATAGCCGGCAAAGCCCGTGGCCGGTGTCTCAGCGCCGTGGGCCAGACCGTGCAGCGAAGCGGCAGCGCCGACCAACGCCAACCCCAAGGCGGATGGCACAGGCGTGCGCGAAGCCAGCAGCATGGCGCCGAACAGCACCACCGACAAGGCAATGGCGTGCTCCAGGTAGGGCACGGTCAAACCCGCCGCGCCCAGAGTGGCACTGACCATCAGCGCCAGCAGAAAGGCGGCGGGACCTTGCCATGTCTTCCCTTCAGGCAAGGCCGAGACCGACCACACCCCCACGGCCACCATCGCCAGCAGATGGTCCAGCCCGAAGGGGTGCGCCAGACCTTGCATCAGGCTGTGGGTGCCATGGCCGGTGTGCGCCTGGGCGGCGCCGGCCAGACCGGCCAGCAGCGCGGCCGCGGTCACGCGACGGATGTTTTTCGATTGCATGTATTTCTCCTCGTGTGGGTTCAAAACGGTTCACCGATTCAGGAATCGCTGCACACGCGACGGGTCTATTTCAGGGCACCCGTGGAACCGGCTCCGCCGGGCCACTGGGTGCGTCCCCCCTCCGGGGGGAAGACGCGAAGCGGCGCAGGGGGGGCATCTCACCTCACCGTGACCTTGGCCATCTCCTGGCCGTCCTCGCTCATCACATGGGTGGAGCAAGCCAGGCAGGGGTCGAAGCTGTGCAGCGTGCGCAGGATCTCCAGCGGCTGCTCGGGGTTGACCATGGGGGTGTTCATCAGCGAGGCCTCGAACGCGCCGATCTGCCCCTTGGTGTCGCGCGGCGAGCCGTTCCAGGTGGTGGGCACCACGCACTGGTAGTTCTCGATCTTGCCGTCCTTGATCTTGATCCAGTGGCCCAGCATGCCGCGCGGTGCGGCCACCGTGCCCACGCCCTTGGCCTCTTTTGGCCAGGTCGATGGGTCCCACTTCTCGGTGTTGGCTGTGGCGGTGTCGCCGGCCTTGATGTTGCCCACGAGCTGCTTGAAGTCGTCCATCATCATCTCGGCGGCGTACTGGCTTTCCAGGGCACGGGCCAGGGTGCGCCCGATGGTGGTGGGCAGCAGTTGCTTGGCAGAGAAACTGGTCTCGGGCAGACCCAGTGCCTTGGGAATGGCGCTGTTGATGGCCACCGCCGACTGGTCGATCTGCTCTTTCACCCGCTGGCAGTGCTTGTTGCCCTGCATCGCGTGGGCGTAGCCCAGGATGTAGCGCGACAGCGGGCCCACTTCGACCGCGTGACCGCGCCAGCGTGGCGACTTGATCCACGAGTACTTGGCCGACTCGTCCAGGTTTTCGATCTTGGTGCGGGTGCCCTTGAAGTTGGGACCCTCGGGTTGGTAGTTGGCCTCGGTGACGCCGTCCCACGGATGCAACCCCTTGGATTCGTCGGCATACTTGTACCAGCTGTGGCTCACGAACTCCTGCACCTGCTCCGGATCGCGCGGGTCGATTTCGTGGATCTTGTTCCAGTCGCCGTTGAGGATCACGCCACCGGGGAGTTGGTGGGTGCTGTGGTCATAGGGGACCTTTTCGTAGGTGCCGTAATCGGCCACATTGGTGGCCGACAGGCCGCCGCCATACAGCCAGCCAGCGTTCTTGTAGATGGTGCCAATGGCCAACACATCGGGGATGTAGACGTTGTTGTTGAAGTCGATCATCTCCTGGATGCGGGCCTGCACGAAGTTCAGGCGCTCCATGTTGATCGGCGCGCCCGCGGCGCCATTGCCGTCGATGTTGATTGCGCAGGGCACACCGCCCACCAGGTAGTTGGGGTGGGGGTTCTTGCCACCAAAAATGGTGTGCACCTTGACCCATTCCTTTTGCAGGTCCAGCGCTTCAAGGTAATGGGTCACCGCCATCAGGTTGGCCTCGGGGGGCAACACATAGGCCTTGTTGCCCCAGTAGCCATTGGCGAAAGGCCCGAGCTGGCCGCTCTCGACAAACTTCTTCAGCCGGTTCTGCACATCGCGGAAATAGCCTGGCGAGCTCAGCGGGTGCGCCGGCGAGACCATCTGCTGCAGCTCGCTGGTCTTCTTGGGGTCGGCCTGGAGGCAGGAAACCACATCCACCCAGTCCAGCGCGTGCAGGTGGTAGAAGTGCACCGCGTGGTCGTGAACCTGCAGCGTCTTGGCCATCATTTCGCGGATCAGGTGGGCGTTGAGGGGAATCTTGATGCCCAGCGCATCTTCCACCGCGCGCACAGAGGTCAGCGCGTGGCAACCGGTGCACACGCCGCAAATGCGTTCCACAAAAGCCCAGGCGTCGCGCGGGTCGCGCCCTTTCAGAATCACCTCCAGACCGCGCCACATGGTGCCGGTGGAGACCGCGTTGCGGATGACGTTGTTGCTGTCGAGGTTGACCTCGCAGCGCATGTGGCCCTCGATGCGCGTGACCGGATCGACGACGATGCGCCGCCCGGTGTTGTCCATCGTGAAGCCTTGTGTTTCGTATGCACCCATGATGATGTCCTTGTGGTTCTTGTTGTGCGTCAGGCCGTGGTCTTGGCTTTGTCTTTGCTGGTGTCGCGCACCCGCTTGGCCACCGAAACCGCGGCGTGCGCAGCCACGGCGGCACCCACCACGGCGGCGGCCGTGCCACCGATCTCGTCGGCCGTGCCTTCGACGCCAAACTGGTGAATCGTGGTGAGGCGGTCGTAGAACGAACCCTTGTCCCAGAAGCCGTCTTCCGAGCAGCCGATGCAACCATGGCCCGCCTTGATCGGAAGCTCACCCCCTCGTTCCACATCACGGTGGAGCAGGCGTTGTAGGTGGTCGGACCCTTGCAGCCGACCTTGTAGAGGCAATAGCCCTTGCGTGCGAACTCGTCGTCAAACGCCTCGACGAACTGGCCGGCGTCGAAGTGGGGGCGGCGGTAGCACTTGTCGTGGATGCGCTGGCTGTAGAACATCTTGGGCCGGCCCTGGCGGTCCAGCTCGGGGATGCGATCGAAGGTCAGCATGTAGGTGATCACGCCCGTCATCACCTCGGGGATGGGCGGACAGCCTGGCACCTTGATGATGGGCTTGTCGGTGATGACCTTGTGGATGGGCGTGGCCTGGGTCGGATTGGGCTTGGCGGCCTGCACGCAGCCCCAGGAGGCGCAGGAGCCCCAGGCGATGATGGCCTTGGCGTCCTTGGCCACGTGCTTGAGCTTTTCAATGAACGGCTTGCCCGACTGGATGCAGAACATGCCGTCCTCGTTCAACGGTGGATTGCCCTCCACGGCGAGGATGTAGTTCCCCTTGTACTTGGTCATGATCTCTTCCAAGATCGCCTCGGCCTGGTGACCAGCGGCGGCCATCAGGGTGTCGTCGTAGTCCAGCGAGATCATGGACAGCACCACATCCTTGGCCAGCGGATGCGCCGAGCGGATGAACGACTCGGTGCAGCAGGTGCACTCCAGACCATGAAGCCACAGCACCGGGGTGCGCGGCTTGTTTTCCATGGCGTGTGCGATCTGGGGCACAAAGGACGGGGCCAGCCCCAGCGAGGTGGCGGTGAGCGAGCAGTACTTCAGGTAGCTGCGGCGTGAAATGCCTTTGCGGCGCATCACCTCGTAAAAGGTTTCCATCATGGGTTATCTCCTGGGTCTGGTTGATCCCGGGCACCATGCGCATCGAACAGGCCTTGGCATGCGATGACAGGTTTCCGGCACGACCTGTCTGCGCACGTCTCGTGCCACTTCTCGAAGCCACCGGGAAAACACCTAACACTGGCCCGCAAGCGCTTGTTTTTGCAGGATTTTTGGATCTACGCGCGTCGCCGGAAAAGACGGCTCGCGCGCAGCGGAAATCAACTTTCCAGCAACAAGCCACAGCGGAAGCTGACTTCCATCCTGCTGAACGGCGAATCAGTGCTGAGACGTTTGGACGGCCACGCCGCCTTCGACCATCCGCGGCCGCCAGAGACGCCGGAACACGCCGTTCGGCGGGCGGCACCATTCACCGAATGGTGTCGTCGCTATCGTCCAGCCGGCATTCGGGTGGTTCGCCATAGCCCGTGGAGCGCACCTGCTGCGACTCGGCGATCTCCACCTGGAACCACCGGCAGAACGGGTTTTCGTAGCGGTAGTTCCAGACCACCCGCGCGAGCGGCCCAGCCGCTGCACCGCCCCTGGCCGCCCCAGCCGCTGGCGCACCGCTTCCTGGGTCATTCCAGGAGCGATCCGGTTGAAGTTCGACTCGGTGAGCACCTGCTCCACCCCGACCACCCTGCCCTGGGTCCAGGTCCGCAAACCAGGTGTGGTGCCCCATGGGTCCTCGCGGAAACTCCAGGCGCTTGCCCGTCTCGGTTGGACGCACCGCGTCGGGCGGGCCCATGTGGGCAACCAGTTGCGCCTCAGTCAGGCCCACCACCCGATCGGGTGGCGCGTAGCCGCTGCACGCCGTCAAAGACATCAGCAACAACCCCAACGAACCCCAAAGTGGAAGACGCGTCATGTCGGCTCCAGTCGGACAAGCAAAGACCAGGACGGATTGGAGCATTCCTGCGACCGCAAGTTCAGACAAATGTGAAATGCGTCCCCAACCATGGCTGGGACCTCCACCCCGAGAAACTGGGCCGGTCAACAGCGCGCGCCGGCAGGCGCGTCAAGCCTCCTGCGCGGCTCCTGCCAAACGCCGCTCTCGCATCAGCATAAACAGCGGCAGCGCAAGCGACGGCCCCACCATCAGGGCCGCCAACGGCAGCCACAACCGCCCCATGGCCAGCCTGCGGCCTTCCACCAGAATGACCACCGCCACAGCGGTCCCCGTCACCAACACGTCGGCCCAGGCAAAAGCCGCGATCGGCGTGGCGAAGGCTTGCTGCAACAAAAGTGGCACATCCAGGCCATGGACGGCAAGCCACGGCACAAACTGCGCCAGCGGCAAGGCGGCGCCGACCACACACAACAGAAAATAGACAACGACCATCGATACCCCGCAAACCCTTGCCAGCGCCGCGCCGTTCACCGCACCAGCGCCATGGCGTGGGCATCGAAGGACGCGCCATCCACACAAAAGGCCCCGCGCTGAACCCCCTCCACCACAAACCCCAAGCGCTCATAGAGTGCCTGGGCACGCGGGTTGTCGGCCCGCACCGTCAATTCGATGCGCGACATGCCCCGCGCCCAGGCACCGTCCACAGCCAACTCCATCAAGCGGCGCCCGATGCCGCGCCCCCTGGCCTCGCCAACCACCCCGATGCCCAACACCCCCACATGGGCCCGCGCCTCTCCATGGGTGGGCAACACATCGCACCAGCCCAACACCGCCCCATCTTCCACCGCCACCACCTGGCAAAGCCGCCGGGCCACAATTTGCCGAAAGAAGGCAAACGCCTCGTCCTTCGGCGGCGCCTGGAGAAAGGCCAGAAAACGCCGCTCCCGCGCCACGGAATCCAGCGCCCTGTAAAGGCCCTCGAAATGCGCCTCCGCCACTGGGACCACCTCAACCGCCATCGACAACTCCTTCCAATCCATCATCCAACCCGCGGCATCAGGGCAAACACGCCCCAGCCCAGGTACTCACGCGTGTAGGTCGCGTAGCGCACAGGCTCGGTGGCCAGCATCGACCGCACCTCGGCGGCCAGCCCGTCATCCGGGTTCTCGGCCAGCCAGCGCCGCATCGTGAGCCATTTGGCCGCCTCGTACCGATCCCAGCCGTCCTGATCGGCCAGCACCATCTTCACCACGTCGTAACCCAGCCGACCGAATGAAGCCAGCAGATCGGGCAACACCAGGAAATCGGTCACCGCCTGAGCCAGACACCCCTGGGCCACCGCGTCGTCAGGGGGCAACTGCCGCCAGAACGGCTCCCCCACCACGATCATCCCGCCATTGCGAAGACTCTGCGCCAGCAGCGCATTGGTGCCCGCCACGCCGCCACCCACCCAGGTCGCGCCGACACACGCGGCCACGTCCACCTTCGCCGGCGCCACATAGCCTGCCGCGTCGCCGTGCACAAACGCCACACGGTCGGCCACACCCAATGCCTCGGCCCGGCGCCTGGCCTGCTCACTGAACAACGCGCTCAGATCCACGCCAATGCCCCCGATGCCGTGATCGCGCGCCCAGGTGCACAACATTTCACCCGAGCCACTGCCCAGGTCCAACACCCGCATACCGGCCTCCAGGCGCAGCGCCTCGCCCAGCGTGGCGAACTTGTTGGGCGTGAACGGGTTGTGGATGCGGTGGGCGCTCTCGGTGATGTTGAAGATGCGGGGGATGTCCATATGGCGTGATCGGGTTGAAAAAAACTCGGCGCAAGCTGACGCGGGCGTGCGGAAAACGGCCGGCCTTAGGAACACGGCCCCCATGCAAGGGTCCGCAGCCTCTCTCGCCATGCAGCAACCCCGCAAAGCCCCCGCAGGCACTGCCCGGTGGCCCCGCGGCAGGGCAGCTTCTGAGCCACCCAGTCATCATAGGGGCGGGCGGGAAGTGCTGCTTCTTCTTTCACGCAGACCCCGTCGCCCGACTTCGGTCCGAAGGCCATCGCCCCAGGCACCACCCGCCCTTCACTTTGCTTTTAAAATCGACCCATTCGAACCACCGCGAGGTACCCGTCCCATGCGCCATTGATGCCGCCGTCGACTTGACGGCAAATCTCCACTGCCCCCAAACGCGGGGGAGCTCTTTGCATCTATGGACCGTGTATGACGACCACCCACTACCTCGCTTTGGAGGACGTGTCCTGCGTTCTCCCGAACGGCACCCCGCTGTTCACCCACCTCACCGAAACCTTTGACGACCAGCGCCGCACCGGCCTGGTGGGCCGCAACGGCAGCGGCAAGACCGTGCTCGCGCACCTGCTCGCCGGCGATTGGCGCCCCACCAGCGGGCGCTGCCTGCGCTCGGGCACCGTGCACCTGCTCACCCAGCAGGCGGCCACGCCCCAAGCGGACGCCACCGTGGCCGACCTGGCGGGCGTGCAAACCGTGTTGAACGCCCTGCAGCGCATCGAATCGGGCAGCACCGACCCGGCGGACTTCGACCGCGTGGGCGAGCGCTGGCAGATCCGCCAGGCACTGCAGCAATCGCTCGAACAACACGGCCTGGGGCACCTGCAAGCCGATACCCCGGCCAATCGCCTCAGCGGCGGCGAAGCCATGCGCGTGGCGCTGATCGGCGCCCTGCTCTCCGACGCCGACTTCCTGATCCTCGACGAGCCCAGCAACCACCTCGACCGACCCAGCCGCCAGGCCCTGATCGAACAGCTCGCCCGCTGGCCGCAGGGATTGCTGGTGATCAGCCACGACCGCCAGTTGCTCAACACCATGGACCACATCGTCGAACTCACGCCCCAAGGCCTGCGCCGCTACGGCGGCAACCACGCGTTCTACGCCCAGGCCAAAGCGCACGAGCAACAAATTGCCATGGGCGAACTCGACCGCGCCAAGCACCACCGCCAACGGGAAGAACAGGCCTTGCGCGCACAGCGCGAGCGCCAGGACAAGCGGCAAGCGCGTGGTGCACGCTCGGGCCGCGAGGCCAACCAGGCCAAGGTCCTGCTCGACAGGCAAAAAGAGCGCAGTGAAGCGTCCAGCGGTCAACTGCGGCGCCAGCAAGCGGCCACCCGACGGGCACTGTCCCAGCAAGTGCGCGAGGCCGCCGGGCGCGTGTCCAACGAAGCCTCCATTCACCTGCACGCGCCCCCCAACGCCGGTCTGAATCGGCGCCTGGTGGCCGAACTGCGCGAGGCCGAGCTTCCCTTCGTGTCCCGAGCCCTGCGCCACATCAACCTGCGCATCAACGGCCACCAGCGCATCGGCCTGACCGGCCCCAACGGCAGCGGCAAGTCCACCCTGCTCAAGGTGCTGGCAGGCCAGCTCGCACCGCTGTCTGGCCACCGCCAGACAGCCCCGGACACCGTGTACCTCGACCAGAACCTGAACCAGCTCGACCCCGAACGCTCGCCGCTGGCCCAACTGCTACAAGCCCTGCCCAGGATGGACGAAAGTACGCTGCGCATGCGTCTGGCCCAACTCGGTCTGGACGCCCAAAAAGCCACCCAACCCAGCAGCCACCTCAGCGGCGGCGAACGGATCAAAGCCGCTCTGGCCTGCGCCCTTTACACCGACCCGCCACCGCCCCTTCTGCTGCTCGACGAGCCCAGCAACCACCTGGACCTGCCTTCCCTGCACGCGCTGGAAGCGATGCTCGCCAACCACCCCGGCGCCCTGCTGGTCGCGTCCCACGACCCGGCGTTCCTCGACGCGCTGAAGCTGACGGACCGGCTGAGCGCCACCGAAACGGGCTGGCAGTTGCTGCCGGTGGAGGTGCCTCGGTGACGCCATAGTGAACCGCCCCGGGTATGAACTGACCCCCAGAAGGTGGACAGTTGAGATCCCGCTGATCATGCGGTATTTCTCAGCCGGTATTCCACCGGGCTGAGCCCTTGCAGCCCGAGCTTGATGCGCTCGTGGTTGTAGTAGCGAATGTAGTCGTGCACGCCAGCTTCGAGCTGCACGAGATTGTCGAATTCGGCAAGGTGGAAGTGCTCGGCCTTGAGTGTTCCAAAGAAGCTCTCGATCGACGCATTGTCAAAGCAGTCGGTGCAGTCGCGCCGTTCGCGAATACCTCGATGCGCTCGAAGAGAGCAACCCGACTGCAGAAGATTCGCCCGCTGATCAACCAGAACCACCGACGCCGCCCAAGAACATATCGTTGACCGACCCTGCTGCTCGCTGGACTGCAGCCACAGGTGGACCGGCATTCTTTGCATATTCAACCAACTACCTGATCGACCTGTCAGCAGGAATCATCGTGGACGTAGAGGCAACGCCAGCACACCGCACCCAAGAGGTGGATTCGACACGCACCATGATTGATCGGGTCGAACACCAGGGCCAGCAAGGCCCAGCCATCACCACCTATCCACACCCTGCACAGATCCGTGGGCCAGCGCTCGTCGGGTGCCCGGGCCATCGAGGGCAAGGCCTGGATGCGAGGTCTGGAGCCCACCGGCCGCTTGCGAACCTGCCTGCCCTTGAGCAGGAAGATGCGCAGCGCGGTGTTCTTGTTCAAGCCGAGCAGGTGCGCCACCGTGTGGTACCCGAATGAGGGTTTCTCTTCGATCATCGCCTTGATGGGCTTGGCCAAGTGCTCCTGAACATTCGGCGCCCCTTTGGTGTCGCGGTAGTACACCGTGCGCCTTGGCATCTCGAACCACCGACACAGCTTGATTAGGCTGACCTTGAATCCGTCTTGCGCCAGTTACTGCTGAAGGCTGAGGATCATTTCTCTTCATCATTGCCCAGAAGGAAGGCCAGCTTCTTTCTGGCACGCAGCTCAAGCACGGCTTCGCCGTAGGCCTCCTGCAGCTCGCACAGTTGCTTCTCGTTCCGCTCTTTGATTTCCAGGGGCTTGGTGCGAAGGGCGTTCTCCCTGCCTCGCTTACCTTCATCGACCCACTGCTCCACCTCGGAGGGGTTCAGATCGAAGGCCCTGCAGGCCTCCAAGATCTTGGTCTTGCCCTGGATGAAGTCCAGGACCAGGGCGGTCTTGCGCTTGGCTGTCCAGCGCTCGAGTACGTCTCTTATCAGAGTGCTCATCGTCGTTTCCTTCAACGTTAACACCTGAGCAGAATTTCGCTGGGTCAATACATAACACATAACAGAATGCAACCAACCACGTCTTTTACAGAATTGTCACAATATCTCGGCCAGTGCTATCGTATGGTTGGTATTCGCTACGAACTCAAACACATTCGTGGCCATAGAAGGGAGTGATTGGGATGCACCAAGCTATTCAGCATCACCAGTTAGTCGTCTATAGACGAATAGAAATACTCAAACAATCGGTAGCGATCCAGAAATCGACTGCCTGCAGGATGGAGTGCACACATGCAAAATGCATGCATGCACGCGTGCCAGCCGTCATTGCATTCCAATGCAGCGCAAAGCATTGGATGGCAATCGATGTGCGTACGCGCAGAAAGTTTCAATGCAATCCAATAGGCACATCATTGGTGCCGGCTAACTGCAACTAGTATCGTTCAAGCGATATCAAAAGCGGTGATGGGGTTCCGCGCCGGTGGTTCACAGAGACGACCCCTGGGCGACACGGGGTCATGTTGCTCTGCCCCAATTCTTCAAGCCTCTGTCGTAGGAGGGTACTGCAGGCAAAAACGCAAACCCCAACTGCCGCAATGTCAAGATGGCTGGTTCGACAATGGCATTAAGACTTTTCAAATTGAGAATGGAAGAAGGTGGGGCAAGCGTGGCGCAAAGAAATTCCAGCTTCTTCGACCGAGCGATACATCAAAGGTACTAGCAAGAAGCCTTAACGCACGAAACAGGTCGTCCGCGAGAAGGAATGCCAAGCTATATGGGGAAAATGGCCGATTCTCCAACTCATTTTTTCAGAATTAGGAAGTCGCCGAGTCCGGAAAGGCTTCTAAAGGTGAAGCATCAATCTAGCAATCGACGTCAAACCTACTTACATCCAATCAGGGGAGTCGTATTTAATGAATCTACCTAAATTTAGAATCGAAAACCAAAGGGTATTTTTGGAGAATAATTTCGAAGGATCCCAACCAACGTTATCAGATGCTTGCGAGAGATTTGGAGCGTTCTACTTGGCAAGTGAGTTGCTAGGCGGCTCGTTCATGTTAGGCGTAGATAGTCTTCTGAAAGACTATTTCTCTCTCCCGCTGGACGAAAAAATGGAGCTGAAAATCACCGAGTCGAAGTTTCACCGCGGCTATTTACCCATTTCTCATGAGAATGCAAAGAAATCAACGGAATTGGACATGAAGGAAGCATTTGACGTCGCCAATCACCTTCCTCCTTGCGACGATGGATACATTTTGCATGGCCCAAATGTATACCCTAATCGCCCGCCGCATTTCAAGAGCACAATTGAGGAGTACTATTACAGACTGACAAAAACTTCAGAGATAGTTTTTCATGAAATCT
>JAWKYI010000007.1:0-251540 GCA_041396525.1 Burkholderiaceae bacterium | reverse complement strand
TGACGCTTTTCATTGTTCCTGCCAAGGCGCACACTGAACCCACCCTCAGCCTTGCTCGCACCCTTCTCCATGAACGCCCACGACCTCACCCCATTCCGAACCGCCGGCACCCTGTACCTCAGCGCGCCGGAGGCGGTCGAACTCGTTCGCCGCAAGGGCTTGGCCGATTGCCTGGCCGGCATGGCAAGCCAGATCGAAGAAGATTTCAAGCGCTGGCCCGATTTCAACAAAAGCGCCCGAGTGGCCAACCACTCCAAAGGCGGCGTGATCGAGCTCATGCCCGTCTCCGACGCCCACCGCTACAGCTTCAAATACGTCAACGGCCACCCTGGCAACACCGCCATCGGTCTGTCCACGGTGATGGCCTTTGGCGTGCTGGCCGACGTGGACACCGGCGCCCCGCTGTTCCTGAGCGAACTCACCTTGACCACCGCCCTGCGCACGGCGGCCATGTCCGCTCTGGCCGCCAAAACGCTGGCGCGCCCGACCAGCCGGATCATGGCACTGATCGGCAACGGCGCGCAAAGCGAGTTCCAGGCACTGGCGTTCCAGCGTCTGGTCGGTATCACCACTTTGCGAGTGTTCGACATCGACCCTGAGGCCACCTACAAGCTGGTGACCAATCTTCAAGGCAGTGGCCTGAAGGTCGTGATCTGTCGCAGTGCGGCCGAGGCGGTGCGCAGCGCAGACATCGTGACCACGGTCACCGCCGACAAGTGCAATGCACTGATACTCACCCCGGCCATGGTTCAACCGGGCATGCACATCAACGCCGTGGGCGGCGATTGTCCCGGCAAGACCGAACTGCACGGCGCCATTCTTGACGAGGCAAAGGTGTTCGTGGAGTACGAGCCGCAGTCGCGCATCGAAGGCGAGATCCAGCACAAGCCAAAGGACTTTCCGGTCACAGAGTTGTGGCAGGTTCTGCTCGGCTCAAAGAAGGGCCGCGACAATCCGGCCCAGGTCACCGTGTTCGATTCGGTCGGCTTTGCCCTTGAAGACTTCTCCGCACTGCGGTTCATGTTTGAAACCGCACAGGCCATGGGCCTGGGCCAGCGCACCGCACTGGTGCCATCGCTGTCCAACCCCAAAGACCTCTTCGGCACCTTGTCCACCAAAGCCTCACCACGCAGCGGCAACCGCCTGCCCACAGCCACCACAGGGTGAAACCCCAGCGCAGCCCGGTTGCCAACCGGCGCATGCCCTCACCGGATGGGATATTGCACCGAAGAGCGAGGAAACGGGTGAGCAGGCGCTAGGGCCTGTTCACACTATTTTTCCGAGATGCGTTGCAGATCAAAAAGGCCATGCGCAAGGCGCAAAACGCGGCCGGGGTTCTCCCCCGGCGAGGTTTTGCAACGCCGCGCATGACCTTTTTGGCTGCAACCCGAAGGGAAAGGGACGCAAACAACGCCACTCGTCGTTGCGCTCCTAGGTCAGACGCCGAGTCTGACCGTCGTCCCGCGCCTGGATTGGCGTTGTTTGCGCCCCTTTCGCACTCGGAAAAATAGTGTGAACAGGCCCTAGACAGGACGCCCCCTCGCGGTCGGGCAAAGCAGGCCCCTGCGCTGGCATTCGGTGGGGGGCATTTCGCCCATTGACACGCTCGGGGCATTCGCTTGCGTTAACCTTGGCCGGTTGTTCAACTTTTTTGATCGCCGACCATGAAGACCAAAGCCGCCGTCGCCTGGCAAGCAGGCCAACCGCTGACCATTGAAACCGTTGATCTCCAGGGCCCCAAGCTGGGCGAGGTGTTGGTGGAGATCAAGGCCACAGGCATCTGCCACACCGATTACTACACGCTGTCCGGCGCCGATCCGGAAGGCATCTTTCCAGCCATCCTGGGCCACGAAGGCGCGGGCATCGTGGTGGACGTGGGCCCGGGCGTGACTTCGCTCAAGAAGGGTGACCATGTGATCCCCCTCTACACGCCCGAGTGCCGCCAGTGCAAGTTCTGCCTGAGCCGCAAGACCAACCTGTGTCAGCTCATTCGCGGTACCCAGGGCAAAGGCCTGATGCCCGACGCGACCAGCCGCTTCAGCCTGGATGGCAAGCCCATCTTTCACTACATGGGCACCAGCACCTTCAGCAACTACACCGTGGCCCCGGAAATCTCGCTGGCGAAGATTCGCGAGGATGCGCCCTTCGACAAGGTCTGCTACATCGGCTGCGGTGTGACCACCGGTATTGGCGCCGTGATCTTCACCGCCAAGGTCGAGGCGGGTGCGAATGTGGTTGTGTTCGGGCTGGGCGGCATCGGCCTGAACGTGATCCAGGGTGCCAAGATGGTGGGTGCCGACAAGATCATCGGCATCGACCTGAACCCCGAGCGTGAGGCCATGGCCCGCAAGTTCGGCATGACCCACTTCATCAACCCGAAGGACGTGGAGAACGTGGTGGATGCGATCGTGCAGCTCACCGATGGTGGCGCCGATTACAGCTTCGAGTGCATTGGCAACACCAAGGTCATGCGCGACGCGCTGGAATGCACCCACAAGGGCTGGGGCCGCAGCATCATCATCGGGGTGGCCGAGGCCGGCGCTGAAATCTCCACCCGCCCATTCCAGCTCGTGACCGGGCGCAAATGGGAAGGATCGGCTTTTGGTGGCGCCCGCGGTCGTACCGATGTGCCCAAGATCGTGGACTGGTACATGGACGGCAAGATCAACATCGACGACCTCATCACCCACACGATGCCGCTGGAAGACATCAACAAGGGTTTCGACCTGATGAAGCGCGGGGAGTCGATCCGCGGCGTGGTCTTGTATTGACCCCCGCACCGCGCCTGCAGGGCGCGTCACTCCCCAAGGGGCAACGCCGGCCGACCGGCGAGGCCGGATCGGCGGTGGTCTGGAATGACCTCCCCCTTTGTTGATTCGCATCTATGGACACCCCGTCATGAACCCTTCCTTCGAACGCCTTGAACTGTTGAGCGAGCACGCCTGCTTTGGCGGTGTGCAGCGTTTTTACAAACACATGTCCAGCGAAATCGGCCTGCCGATGCGCTTCGGGCTTTTTCTGCCTGCCAAGGCTGTGGCGGGTGAGAAGGTGCCGCTGCTGACATTTCTGGCTGGCCTGACCTGCACCGAAGAGACATTTGCATTCAAGGCGGGAGCCCAGCGTGTGGCTGCCGAGCTGGGGTTTGCCTTGCTCACCCCTCGACACCAGCCTGCGCAACACCGGGGGTGGACAGCGAAGACCACCACTGGGATTTTGGTGGGCGCCGGTTTCTATCTCGATGCCACGCAGGCCCCGTGGTCCGGCCACTGGTGTATGGAAAGCTATCTGGTCAAGGAACTGCTGCCCGAGGTGATCGAGGCCTTCGCGCTGGATGGCGAGCGACTCGGCTGTTCGGTCATTCCATGGGCGGGCACGGCGCTGACGCTGGCGCTTCGCCACCCGGGGCGGTTCCGCAGCCTGTCCGCGTTTGCACCGATTTGCGCACCCACCCAGTGCCCCTGGGGCCACAAGGCGTTCACCGGCTACCTTGGGCAAGACGAACGACCTGGGGCGCGCACGATGCCAGCGTGCTCATGGCGGGTCAGACCGCGGCCCCCACCCGGCATTCCTGGTGGATCAGGTCTGGCCGATAAGTTTCTGGCGGAGCAACTGCACCCCCGAGGCGCTGGAGGCGGCTTGCGCCAAGGTGGGGCAGCCATTGGACGCTGCGCCGCCACGAGGGCTACGACCACGGCTACTACTTCATCAGCACCTTTGTGGAAGACCATTTGCGCCACCACGCGAAAGCGCTGACCTGAATGGGCGGGCTTGCGCCCGGGCGTACGGCCTCACGGCAGCAGTTGCGGGTAGACGTGTGCGGCAATCTGGGCGAGCTGTGTGCGGGGCAGGTTGCCGCTCAGGGTATAGCCCAGATGTTGATCGACCCAGTAGAAGGTTTCGGTGTCTTGCACGCGGTTGAACTGGAACGCGGTGTCGGGCGCCGCGCTGTTCGCGGTGCCTTGGTCCGCCGGCCTTGCTGACACGTGCAGCGTGATGCGATCACCGTGGCCGGTTTTCATACATGAAGAGGGCGCGCGGCTGGTTGTCTTCGCCGGAAAGCAGCGTGCTCGCCAATCAGCGAGAAACCCTCGCTCTCCAGGTGGGGTGCTTTCAAAGTTGGGCGTGCCCAGGCGGCGTGAGAGCCACTGAATGAGGTGGGTTTCGGTTCTACCTCCACCGGGTGTCGTTGGTCGGGGGTGTAAACCACATGGGCCGCCTGGAGCTTCGCGAACAAATGCGGGTGCTGTGGCTTACTGCCCAACGGGTGCCTTGGTGTGAGACACCCAGCCCCCCTGCAAACTTCAGGGTCAGCAGCAGGCTGGCGATCCATGCCTGCTGCCAGGGGAACGGCCGCCGGGGCTGGATGGTTTCCCCGCATGGCTTGGGGCACGCTCTCCTCCAGCAGGCGGGCCCCCAGGGCTTCGAAGGCACCCGGCGCTGTTGCTGCCAGGCGCGAACCTTGGTCGCATCGTCGGGCGATTGCCCAAGCCAATGCGTTCCCGGCCGCCCGTCCGGCGGCAGTTGCCCGTCGACCCAGGCATGCAGCTCGTCTTCAGTGGGGGGAGGGGGGCGTCTGCGGTCATGGATCTGTGGCGGTCATTGACGACTTTTAGCCGGGGAAATACGGGTGCGCTGGGGTCTGCGGGGGTGCCCTGCATGAGGTGCCGAAGCTGTTCGCGCCCTCGCGAAAGGCGCGACATCACTGTGCCTTGGGGCACGCCCAGGACTTGAGCGGTTTCGCTGTAGGACAGCTCCTCCACGCACACCAGGAGAATGACTTCACGCCAGGGCGCAGGAAGCATCTCTAGGGCGGATTCCAGATCCATCTGGAGGTGCGCAAGAGAAAGTGGGTCGTGTGCGGGGTTGTTGGTGTCGTCGAGCTCGGTGAGGTGGCGGTCGTGTGCGCGGTCGCGCAGGCTGTTGAGAAACTGGTTGTGCATGATGGAGAACAACCAGCCGCGCAGGCCTTCGCCCGATGGGCCGGGTCGCCACAGACTCCACTTGCGGCAGGCGCGCTCAAGCGTGTCCTGCACCAGGTCGTCGGCGTGCACGCTGTCCCCCGTCAGCATTCGCGCATAGCGGCGCAGACGGGGGATGTGTGGCAGGGTGGACTCAGGGCCCAAGGCGGACAGCCCTTTATGGCTTGGCGGCGTGCCACACGCCGTTGAACCCGTCGCCGGTCTTGTCGCCCGGCTGCTTGTCTTTGATCCAGAAATACAGCGGTTTGCCTTTGTAGGCGATCTGCTTTTGTCTGTCGTCGCGTGCGGACCATGTAGCCATCGGCCGATGGTGCCTTTGCGCCATCAGTGGCGGCCAGTTGGTGGCGCAGGGTCCGTTGCACACGCTTTTGCCGCTGTTGGCCACGTCTTTGTCAAAGGTGTAGAGCGTCATGCCGTTGGTGCCGGCCAATACGCCATCCATGGCCTTCACCTCGGCGGGGTGGCCCATGGCGATGGGTTTGTCTCCACCCACTGCGCAGCCACCGATCAGTGCGGTGGACAGGATCAGTGAAGAGGCAATGTGGGCAATGGAGGGGTGTGGGTCACGAGGCTCCTGATGGAAATAAATGAAGGATTCAAAGGGCTTGCATACGGTGAACACCTTGGGTCGGTGGTTTATTCCGGCAATCAAAAAAAGCTGAGGTGATCTTGATCCCCCCGAGCCCTACGCCTCACAAGGCGCACACCAATGACCAGATTCGATAACGAGAAATTTGCGCGCCAGCGCTGGCCGGGTCTACCGGCCAGGCGTTTCAGGTACCGGTGGTGATCACATCGCCCGCCTGGATCTGTGGCGCTCCCTCGCAGGCCCTCAGCGTTTGGACAAAATGGCGCAGGGCCTGTAGCGGGCTGCCCAGCACATTGGTGCCCGTGCCCGATTCCATCGGCTTGCCGTCGCAAGACAGGACGACGCTGGCATGGGCGAGCGCGGCGTCCAACTTCTGCGCACCGCTGGCGACGGACTGCACCGGCCTTCGGGGCCAACGAGCAGTCGCGCGCTGCAGTCCCCCGTCTGCCACGGTGTCGCTGGGCAGGAACCTCCACGGGCAGGTGGGATTGCACCACTTCAATCCGGGGCGATCCAGTCGATCGCTTCAAAGAGCTGTTGGGGCGTGGGGTCGGTGCATGGCGCGGCCTTGAGGCCAAATACGATCTCAGGCTCCAGCCTGGGTTGGCAGGTGCCCAGAGGGCGCAGGACACCGTCTCCGTGGGCATCGCTGAATGAGACAGTGCTTTCCCACATGGTGCCCCAGATGGGGGCGAACACGTTGTAGCGGGCCCAAATGGTGCGGTTGGCAGAAACCGATCTTAGGAAGCCGCGCGGCATCTCTCCGTATGGCGATGCGCAGGGCGCGCACCTGGAGGGCGCAAGCGTAGGCAGCGGCAGGTCGAGCCGGCCTCGGCGCTCAGGGGCGCCTCCCATAGGCGGGCGCGCTCCAGGTGATCGAGAATGTCTTGTGGCGTCATGCCGCATGATAGGCAAACCTGTCAAAGAAAGGAGGACATTCATGGGCCCGAGTAGGAAGCTGGAGTTGAGAGAGTTGGTCACGGGTGCCGATCCGGTGGCCAGTGTGGTGGTGTTGCATGGCCTGGGTGCCGATGGCAGCGATTTCGTGCCGGTTGCCCAGGAGCTGGACCTGAGCGCCGTTGGCCCGGTGCGTTTTGTATTTCCCAGTGCGCCGGTGCGACCGGTGTCGATCAATGGTGGCTATGCCATGAGAGCCTGGTATGACATCTTTCCGCCCAGTGCGGATCCGACGGTGGCCAGGCAAGAGGATGTGTCCGGTCTGCGCGAAAGGCCAGGATCTGGTGCAGCAGTTGCTGATCGAGAAGCGCAGCGGAGTGGGCGTCCGAGCGCACGGTCCTGATGGGATTCTCCCAAGGCTGTGCGATGACCCTGCTCGCCGGGGCTTGCGCGCCCCCGGGCGCCGCCTGGCGGGACTGGTGGCGCTGTCGGGGTACCTGCCGTTGGGAGGGTATACCGCCAGTGAGTGTCGGTGGCCAACCGCCCACACCGATCTTTATGGCTCATGGGCACGACGAGGTGGTGGTGCCTGAGCGCGGGTGGCGGCGCGAGGCTTCGGTGGGCCTGGGCTATTCGGTGCAGTGGCACACCTATCCCATGGGACACGAGGTGTGTCACCAGGAAATCCTCCATCTCAATGCGTGGTTGCTGGAGGTGCTCGCGGGCTGGAGTGAGGGGCCTGGTCGTCAGGCTTCTGCGCGGCGCCCAGCAGCTCGCTGAGCTTTTCTGCAAGTTGGCGTTCGGTGAAGGGCTTGATCCAGCCGGGCGGTGACGCCAGAGGCTCGTAGGCGCCCGGCTACTGTCGTCCACCCGCCCGCTGGCCAGCATGATGGGAACGTGGGGCAGGGTCCGCCGCACGGCATGGACGGCGCCAGACCGTCCATGGGCATGTGCATGTCGGTCACGATGGCTGAACTCGCGCACGGTTCTCTGTGGCCTGGATCGCGTCTTCACCATCGACGGCCACGATGGGTTGAAATTCAGGCGCTTGAGCACCGTCATCCCCACCTCCCTGACCGCGGGCTCGTCATCCACAAAGAGAATGGTCTCGCCCTTGCCCTGGAACGGGCGTTCGGGCGCACGCCCATCCGCATCGTCGGTGGTCGCCTCCGAGCAGGGCAGGTACACGGAAAATGTGGAGCCCTGATCCTGGCTGGAGACGACTTGCACAAACCCCCCATGGCCCTTGACGATACCCAGAACCGTGGACAGCCCCAGCCCGGTTCCTTTCTCCTGGTTCTTGGTGGTGAAGAAGGGGTCGAAGATGCGGTCGAGGACGTCGGGCGGGATGCCTTCACCGGTGTCGGAGACGCGAAAGCAGACATAGCGTCCCGGCTTGGCTTCGCTCACGCTGCGGGAGACGTGGCCGTCGACATCGATCACGCGGGCCTCAATGAGCAGGGTGCCTCCATGGGGCATGGCATCGCGCGCGTTCACGCACAGGTTGAGCAGAATCTGGTGCAGTTGGGTGGCGTCGCCCAAGACCAGGGGCAGCGGATGGTCGCAGGAGACTTGCAGGTCGATGTTCTTGGGGAAGCTGCCTTTCATCAGACCCTCAAGCTCGGTCAGCAGCTGGGCCGGTTGCAAGGCGATGCGCTTGCCGTCCACGCCTTTGGCAAAAGCGAGCAACTGGCGCACCATGTCGGCGCCGCGCTTGGCGCTGTTGTGAATCATGGTGATCAGTTTGGTCTCTTGCGGGTACTGGTCTTGCAAGATGTCCATGCCCATCAGGATGGGGGCCAGCGAGTTGTTCAGGTCGTGCGCAACGCCACCGGCCAGGGTGCCCAGGCTTTCGAGTCGCTGGGAGCGCATTTGTTGTCGCTCGATGAGCTTCATGGCGGTGATGTCTTCGTGTGAGACGACCACGCGCACCGCGCCGTCGCCCGGGAAGCGCTTGATGCGGCAAATGAACCATCGGGGCTCGGCGGCTTTGGGACAGGCGTACTCGTGGAAGTGGTGGTCCAGCTTGCCTTGCAACACATTGCGCAAGCCCTCCGCAATGGGGCGAGGGCCTTGGGCGGGCAGCCCGCACAGATCGTCGCAGCAGTCGAGGTAGTTGCTGCCTTCGCGGGCCGTGGCCGCCTCAGACCAGGCCCGGTTCACGGCCAACACCAGCCCGCTGTCATCCAGAATGGCCACACGCGCGTCCAGCGCGTCCAGGGTGGCACGGGCAAAGCGCTCGCTTTCGATGATGTTTTGCGTTTGCTCTGCCACCCTTTCTTCCAGCGCATGGTTGAAGCGAGAGAGCTCGTTTTCGATGCGCTTTCGCTCGGTGATGTCCATCCAGTACCCCACCAGTTCGGCTTGGTCGCTCGCCTCGTCGCGCGCCAACCGCAGGGAATCCTGCACCCAGCGGTGGGAGCCGTCTCCGATGCGCATGCGGTATTCGTGTTGGTGAACCTCGCCGTCGAGCATGCGCGGCATGGCGTTTTTCACGCCGTCGCGGTCATCGGGGTGCACGCGCTCGAGCCAGAAGTCGGGGGCGCTGGTGAAGGCGCTCGGTGGCAAGCCCATCAGCTGGTTGACATTGGGGCTGACGTAGTTGAGCGAGTAGGGCGGCTGGTTGGCACGGGTGTAGATGGTGACGGGGCTGGACGACACCAGGAAGCTCAGGCGCGACTCGCTCTCCCGAAGCGCCGACTCGGCGCGCTGCCGCGCAAGCGCTCCCCCAATCACTTCGCTCAGCACATTCAGCAACTCGCTGATCTGTGGGGTCCAGTCGGGCATGGGTTGGCTGGCGCTGTATCCCACGAAGCCCGCGATCTTCCCCTTGCTCAACATCGGTGAGGCGATCATGGCCCGTGTGTGTGTCAAGGCCAGTGCCCGCCGCTCGGGCAGGGCATCGTCAGGCAACTGGTCGACATCGGGCACCACGGCGATGCCTTGTTTGCTGAACCAGTCGCGCAGCCAGACAAACTGGGGCAGCGGGACCTGGCGCACCTTGTCCCGCTGGTTGACCGCCTCGCTGGCGCTCCAGTAATGCGTGTTGCGCATCTCGGTGCCATCTCGGTTGACGCGGAACAGAAAGGCCTGATCGGCACCGAGCAATTCGCCGCTGGCGCGCAGGGCTTGTTGAATGGCGGTGTCGGTTTGCTGGGCTGGTGCGGCCATGAGGCTGGCCGCAGCCATGCTGATCATGCGCTGCATGTCGCGTTGGCGGCGCAAGGCCTCCTCGGCCGCTTTGATGTGCGTGATGTCGGTTCGGATGGAGACGTACTGATAGGGCCGTCCTTCGCCATCGACAAACGGGGTGATGGTGCTTTCCACCCAGAACAGACTGCCATCGCGACGCCTGCAGCAGATCTCGCCCTTCCAGACCCGCCCCTGTGCGATGGTGGTCCACATGTTGCGGAAGAACTCGGGACTGTGTTCGCCCGATTTGATCAAGCGGTGGTTTTGACCGAGGATCTCTTCTCGGCTGTAGCCACTGACTTTGCAGAACAGGTCGTTGGCATAGGTGATGCAGCCCTCGGCATCGGTCATGCTGACGATGGCGTGCTCGTTGAGGGCCAGGTGTTCGCGCTGGCGTTCGTAAAGGGTGGTTTCGAGCCGTTGCTGGACCTGTGTGTTTTGCCGGGTGCGGCGGGCCCTGGCGGTGATGGCCGCGACCAGGTGTGAGGGTTGCACGGGTTTGATGAGGAAGTCGTCACCCCCCAGGTTGAGCGCCACCAGTTGTTGGGTCATGTCGGTTTCTGCGGACAGAAACACGATGGCCAGGTGCGGACTGATGTCATTTCCGCGCAGCGCCGCAGCAACTTCCGGTCCGTTCGCCTCGGGCATGTAGACGTCCAGCACCAGCACGTCGGGCTGGAGCGTTTGACCTCATGCAGCGTTTGCATGGGGTCGGAGAGGGTCTGCGCAGTAACCTCCATGCCAGCCCGTCGCAGGGTGGATGGCGTGGGTCTGAGCGCGATCGGTCTGTCGTCGACGAGCAGCACCCGCCATGGTGCGGGCGAGGTGCCTCTGCCGAGCCGTTTTCAAGACCTCTTCAAGTCGTCGGGATCCAGTGGATGGGGCAGGCATTTGTGGGCGTCCTGCACGTGCTGTGCGATGCGGGTGGGAGTAACGTCCTGGTTGAGCGAGACGACCAGGGAATCCCGGGTGGGCGCTCAGACCGAGTTGTTCGATGAAGGTGGAAACGGGTTGGCGGTTTTCGCCGCCGCTCATGTCCAACACCACGACGGACGGGCGGTTGCCCTGTTCGGTGAGGAAATGAACGTGAAATCGCTCGGGGCTGTCGAACACCGTTACCAGAAAGCCGCTGTGCTCCAAGGCCTTGCGCAAGCCGTCGCAAGCCAGCGCGGCGTTGCTCACCAGGTGCACCCGGCTGCCCGGGGTGGCAACGTGCTCGTGACCCACGGCGGGCAGGCGCCCGTCGTCGGGCCGCGTTTCCCAAACCACCGCGTCAAGTTGCACCGCATGGTGGCTTTCAAGGCGGCCCAAGCGGCCGCGGAGGGTGGCTGGCGGGCCTTGATCGCGGCATCGAACTCGATTTCCAGTTGCCGGGCCGCTTGCGACACGTCGCGCATGCCGTAGGTACCCGAGGTGCCTGAGAGGCTGTGTGCCATGCGGTGCAGCGAGGTGGCAGCCTCGTGATTCCAGGGACCCTCGGACAGGAAAACCGGTGGCGATGGCTTCCACCAGACCAGGCAGGCTCTGGGTGTACACGCGCCGAAGGGCCTGCAGCTCCTGCAGGATCGCTTCGTCGCGCGGGCCAGTGTCTTCAGCCATGGTGATCGGCCCAGATCAGTCGGATCTGGTCGGCCAGTTTCATGGGGTCAAAGGGCTTGGCCACGACATCAAGCGCACCCAGCGATTTGTAATGTTCCACCTCGCTGGGCTGCACCTTGGCCGTCATGAAGGCCACGGGTATGCGCTCGAACCCGGGCAGCGTCCGCAATGCGGCCAGGGTACCGGGTCCATCCATTCCCGGCATCATCACGTCGAGCAGGATCAGGTCGGGTCTGAAGCGGGGCACCTCACGCAGGGCCTCCTCGCCGGAGGAGCAAATCTGTACGGTGAAACCACCCACCGCCTGCAACGCCACGCGTGCCACGGCCTGGATGTCGGGCTCGTCCTCGACGTACATGACGCGCGACAGCGGCTTCATTTGGGTTCCTCGGGCGAGCGCCCGGACAAGGTGCTGAGTGCGGCGGGGTGGGTGTCGGCTCGTGACATGGCATCGATCAGGGTGCGCGGTGTGAGGTGGGTTTTGTGCAATACGCCATCGACTTTCTCACGCTCATGTGACTTGATGCTGGACGCTGTCAGAACGACCACTTTGGCATCAGGCTGCTGGGCACGAATGATCGGCAGCAGGTCCCACCCCGAGTCATCCGACATGGTCAAGTCCAGCAGGACCACATCAAAGCGCTCCAGCGCCACCCTCGCCTTGGCTTCGCGCATGGTGGTCGCAAGTTCAAAATCATACTGATCCCCGACCATCGCGCAAACGGCCTCGTGCAAGGCGTGGTCGTCTTCCACATGCAGGATGCGTCGGTGGCCGCTGCGGTTGCGCAGGCTGGCGCTGCGCAACACAGCGATCAGCTGCTCCTGGTCGATGGGCTTGGACAGCCAGTGAACGCCTTTGATGCCTTTGGGGGCCACCAGACGCCCTTCTCCCACCTCGGCGGCCACCACCACGATGGGCAGGTTCACATTGGTGGGCTGCTCGCGCAGGTGGCGCATGACTTCCAGTCCGGAGATGTCTGGCAACACCAGGTCGAGGGTGATGGCGTCGTAGGTGTTTTGGTGGCAACGCAGCAGCGCTTGCGAGCCAGTGGCGACCACGTCGACGGCGTAGCCGGCGCGGCTGAGCATGATGGACAAGACCCGTGAGACCTCCAGATCGTCTTCCACCACCAGGACCCGCGGAGAGGAGGGCAATTGGGTGACGAGAGGCTCCAGGCTGGCGAAGGAGGACGCCGAGTTCGTGATGGGCAGGTCGAAGAAGAAGCTCGACCCCTTGCCCTCGGTCGACTGGAACCCTACGCTGCCTCCCATGTGTTCGACCAGTTCGCGCGTGATGGCAAGGCCCAGCCCCGTGCCGCCTTTTTGCCGTGTGTCGGACGCGTCTGCCTGAAAGAACTTCTGGAACACGCGCGAATGCAGCTCTGCGGGGATTCCCGTGCCGTGGTCGGTGACTTCGACCCGCACCACGCGCCCGTCGCTCTGTGCGCGCACTTCAACTTCACCGCCTTCGTTGGAAAACTTGGCGGCGTTGGACAGCAGGTTGGCCAGCACCTGTTGCAGTCGCTGGCCATCCACGTTGACCTGCACGCCTTCAAGGGACTCGCTGATGACGTAGCGCACGCCAAAGCGCTCGGCATAGGTCCGGTTGTCTTCGAGAGCCTGTTCGATCAGTGGCATCAGCGGTTGGACCTGCATGTCGAAATGCAGTTTGCCCGCCAGGAGTTTTTCCATGTCGAGCAGATCGTTGATCAGGTAGGTCAGGCGCCGGCTGTTCTTGTCGGCAATCTGCAGCATTTCGTTGATGCCCGCGGGCAGCTTCCCCAGGGCACCGCCGGTGACCAGTCCGATCGAACCGGCGATGGCGGTCAAGGGCGTGCGCAGTTCGTGGCTGACCGTGGAGAGGAACTCCGATTTGACCTTGTTGGCGCGTTTGGCCTCTTCCATGGCCGCGGTGAGGTCGGCGGTGCGTCGCTTGACGCGTTCGCCCAGGGAGGCGCGTTCCCGTCGCAGGGCCTCGTCGCGGGTTTCAATTTCGGCCAGCATGTGGTTGAAGTCGTCCACCAGGGCACCGATCTCGTCGTTGCCCAGTTTCTCGGCTCTCACAGAATAGTCCTGATCGCGGGATACCCGGTGGGAAACGGCGGCCAGTCCCAGAATGGGCTGGGTCACAAAGCGGTGCAGCCGCGTACCAAGGTAGACCGCCAGGCTGGACAGGACGATGGCGATCAGGGTCATCCATTGCAGACCCCGTATGAGTTCGGCCCACATGGCCGACATGCGCACCGTCAGCGCAATTTGCCCCATCAACTGGTCGCCGTCCATGATGGGCTGGGTGACGGTGAAGGTGCCGCTGGAGACCTGTTCGAGCAGGCGGGTGAACATCAAGTGTTTTTTGTCGTCGGCCAGAGGGAAGGATGCAGCGGCAAACAGCGCGCCGTTGGCGTCGGTGAGGGTGGCGTCGGAGACTTCTTCCTTGGTGTGCAAGGCGAGCAAGGTCCGCCGTGCACTCTCAGGGTCGTTGAAGGCCAGGGCCGCGCGGGTGTTTTCGCCCACCATGCCGGCCAGCGAGGCCACCTGCTCTTCAACTTCGTTGTATCGGCCAAAGGCCGTGCCGATGGTGAAGACGGTCGCAATCACCAGCACGGCCACCATGGTGTTGAAGCCCAGCAGCAATCCGAGCTTCTTGGCGATCGGAAGGTCTCTGAGCATTACTTCAACACCTCTCCTGCAAGCTTGAGCATCTGACTGTTGAGCTGCAGGCCGGCGCGCTGGGCGCTGCCCAGGTTCACGTCGAATTTCACCCGGCTGTCTTGCATCCTGAGTCCAATCATGCCGCCCGATTTGACGAAATTGGTGGCATCTCCCACCGACAGCACGGGTGCGTTGCCCAGGCTGTGCAGGTAGGCTTCGATCTGTTGGTCGCCCTTCTGCGCGATGAAGAGCACGTCGCAGCCCGCCCAGTCATTGACGCCCACGTTGCTCCTGGTCTCAATGGATCTCGATCCACGTTGCGCCCGCTCAGGCGGGCGATATGGCCGTCCAGTGGTTTGTCCGTGGTGACGCAGATCATCAAATGGCGGTTGTCCCCCTCGGGTTGCGCAGGCCACTGCGTGAATTTGATGAAGTTGTAGACGAACCCGGCTTTGACCGCCTGTTCGCTGACGGGCTGCGCAGCCACGTGTCCCGCCAGCACAGCACAGCACAACAGGGCCAGCAGCCCCGTTGCGCTGCGCCGTGCGCGAGAGCGTTGCATGTCAGTACGTCCAGCGGACCTGGGCCAGGACGCTTCGGGGAACTTGAGAGGACATGACGTCGTCCGCGAAGTATTCCTGATGGCGTCGTTGAGCAGGTTGCGTCCGGTCAGGCTGATCTCCAGATTGGAGCTCGGGCGCCACCCCAGTCGCAAGTCCAGCTGGGTGTAGGCATCCACACGCAGCGGGGGCTGCTTGTCGGTGAAGTTCAACCCGTCGGTGTAGTAAAGATTCGCGTCGAGCTCGAGGTTGTGGGCCAGGTTGTGCAGGGAATGCAGTTGCACCATGTGTTGCGGCGAGTTGCCGGCCGCACCAAATCCGACGATGCCCGCGCCACCCGGACGGCTGTTGAGGTCCATCTTGAGCCAGCTGTAGCTGCCCAGAAGGCGCCAGTCGCGTGTCACCTGCCAGTTGCCGGAAAGTTCCACGCCGTAGGTCTTGCCATACATCATGTTGGCAAAAGTGGTGGGCAGCGTGGCGTAGCGATCGAACTCGGGGCGACCGAACTCGCGGGACACGATGTTGTCGTAGGTGTTGTAGAAAGCGGCTGCGTCCACGCTCACATCGCTGCCAAACTGGCCCCGGTAGCCAATCTCGCGCGACAGCACCGTTTCCGATTGCACGTTGGGGTTGCCCCTCACATTGAGAAGCAGTGGACCCATCGGGCTCGGTTGCCCCCCTATGTGTGCGTTCACGGAGGTGGTGGCCAGCGAGGGCGTGTGCACCGCCCGCGATACCGCCGCCCACAGGCTGTCGGTGGGGGTGGCCCGCCATTGGAGCCGCACGCTGGGCTGCACTTCAATGCCGGTGTTGTCGTTGTGCTCGACCTTGGTGCCCAAGGTGAGCAGCAGGTCTTCCTTGAGCCTGATTTCGTCCTGGACGAAACCGCTGTAAAGCATGAAGTTGGTTTGCTCGGTCACCATGGCCACAGTAAAGCCGCCCTTGAGCGACTCCTCTATGCGGCGCGCACCCAAACCCCAGGTGAGGTCTTGAGCGGCGGTTAGCTTGAGCCGCTGTTGCCACTCGATGTCCAGCGTGTTGACCTGCTGACGTTGCACGGCGTCGTCCTGGCTGGCGTTGTCGAGGTAAACCTGAAGCTGCCAGTTCTCTTCGTCGCCTTTTTCATGCTTCCACCGCATCAGCAGGTTGCCACCCAGCAGTTTGGCGGTGTCCGGAACCATGCTCGAAGACAGTGTTTCTTCCGACGTCAACAGCACGCTTTGATTGGACTTGCCTTCGTAGGCATCGCCTTGCAAGGTGACGGTGTTCCGCGCGTCGACGGGCATCTCAACCTGGAATCCCGCGCGTTTCTGTTGCCAACTGTCGTGGGCGGGTGATCCGTCTGCCTCGTCCATGCTGCTGTGGTGATCGGCTTTGCCGTAGATGCGGTAGTGGCCGGCTTCGCCCAACGTGCCGCCGTGGCGCATGGCAATGCCGCTTTCCAGGTTGCCCGCCTTCGCTTCGGTGTAGGTGCCCTGGGTGTCCTTGGCGTGGCGGGTGATGATGTTGATCACGCCGTTGACGGCGTTGGCGCCCCACAGCGTGCCGCCCGACCCCCGGATCACTTCGATGCGCTCCACGTCTTCCAGCAAGACGTCTTGTGCTTCCCAGTAGGTGCCGCTGAACAGCGGGTTGTAGAGCGTGCGACCATCCTGCAGAACCAGCAGCTTGCCACTGTAGCGGCTGCTGAACCCGCGGATGCTCACCGCGTAGCGGCTGCCGTCGATTCGGGAAACCTGCACCCCTGGTACGGTGCGCAGCAGTTCAGGCAGGGAGGTCGCGCCCGAGCGGCGTATTTCCTCGCGCCCGATGGCGTAAATCGCTGTGGAGGCGTCGGCCAGTCGCTGGGGGCGCTTGGCGGCCGAGCTGACTTCGATCGTCATCAGCTCTTCCAGCGAAAGCCAGGTCGGGTCCTGGGGAGACGCTGCTCGCGCTGAGCCGGCCGAAAGAGACAAGACCAGCGCGGCTATCGGCAGCAAGGCCCACGCGGCGGTGGCGACGGCACGGTTTTTGGGGAGGGCAACTGGACTGGCTTGGCTTTTCGATCTGGTCATGGCGTTCTCTGGTGAACCGTTGCTGCAAGGGCGTGCCCAGTTGGGTTCTTTACCCACGTCAGTATCGGCATATTGATGCCTACCTTAAGCCCAGTTCGCCGCAGGTGTTGTGCGGATTTGCACGACCAATTGGGGTTTTATGCCCCAGATGTGGGAGGCATTTGCGGCATTTTTCCAACGAGGCCTGTCAGGCGTGGCGCTCTCGGAAAGGCCGTCGGCCCTGAGCAACCATCGGTGCTTTCTCCCTGACACGGCATCCTCTGTCTCCCTCGCCTGTCAAGCAGTCTCGACCAGTTGGCGGGCCAGCCGGTTGTGTCGCTCCAGCAGCGGGCCCAGATCGATGGTGGCGATGTGCCCCTGTTGCACAACCAACTCGCCGTTGACGACCACCCAGGCCGCCTGTGGGCTGGCACACAGCAACAGGCTGGCCACCGGGTCGTGCACCGCCGCTCCGGCAAAACCCAGCGTCCTGAGATCGAACAGTGCAAAGTCGGCGCACATGCCCGGGGCCAGGTGCCCAATGTCGGTGCGACCCAGCACCTGCGCACCCCCTCGGGTGGCCAGGTGCAGAGCGTCACGGGCCGACATGTCGGCCGGACCGAGGTCGCAGCCAAAAAAGGTGCGTCCGTCGCGGGTCTGGGGTGCCTGCAATGAACGCCCGACCCGGGCCAGCAGCATGGCCTGCCGAGCTTCGTTGACCAGGTGGGCGGCGTCGTTGCTGGCGCTGCCGTCGACCCCCAGGCCGACCCGCACTCCGGCGTCCAGCATGTGGCGAATCGGTGCGATGCCAGAGGCCAGGCGCATGTTGCTGCAAGGGCAGTGGGCAACCCCGGTTCGACTGGCCGCAAAAAGCGATATGCCCTGTTCGTCGAGCTTGACGCAGTGCGCGTGCCACACGTCTTCGCCCAGCCAGCCCAGTTCCTGCGCGTACTGCGCTGGCGTCATGTTGAACTTCTCGCTGCTGTACGCGACGTCATGGTCGTTCTCGGCCAAGTGGGTGTGCAGCCGCACCCCCTGGCCTTTGAAGCTGCGCGCCAGCGCCGCGCTCTCGCGCATCAGTGCGGGGCTGACCGAGAATGGCGAGCAAGGCGCCAGAGCGATTTGCATCATGGCGCCGTGGTCCGCGCTGTGCCAGGTCTCAATCAGGCGCTGGCTGTCTTTCAGAATGGCCGCCTCGTCTTCGACCACTTCATCGGGCGGCAAGCCGCCTGCGCTGCGACCCACGCTCATGCTTCCGCGCGTCGCGAGGAAGCGCATGCCGATGGCCTGCGCCGCCTGAAGGCTGTCTTCCAGGCGCACACCATTGGGGTAGATGTAGAGGTGGTCGCTGCTGGTGGTGCAACCGCTCAGCAGAAGCTCGGCCATGGCCACCTGGGTGGCGACCCGCACCATCTCGGGGGTGAGTCCTGCCCAGATGGGGTAGAGCCCCTGGAGCCACGAGAACAGCTCTGCGTCCTGCACACCGGGAATGGCCCGGGTGAGGCTCTGGTACATGTGGTGGTGGGTGTTGACCAGGCCGGGCACCACCAGGTGGCCTCTGGCGTCAATGGTCTCGGTGGCGGCGCCGTGCAGCGCTTCGGGCAAGGCATTGGCCGGGCCCAGCCACTCGATCACGCGGCCCCGCACAAACATGGACGCGTCCCTCAGTTCTCGCCCCTGACCCGGAATCGGGTGGTCCTGGGTGGCAATGCAGGTGGCGTTCTGGATCAGCAAGGCGGTCATGGGTCAGGACCTCGGGTTGGGGTGCGGCCATTGTCGAGCTTCTCAAGCTGGGATAATCGCCTGCGCGCCGGGGAGGACACCCCGTGTCCCTCCCGGCGCGGGCCTGTTGGCCGCAACGCTGAAAACCCGACCTCCTGGCCACCGGCAAAGCACGGCTTTGTTCGGTGGTCTGGCGACCGACTCCATGTCGGTTTGTCGTTTTTTGGGGGTTCCGTAGGGAATTTTCCCAAGTTTTCATTCTTTTACACAATGGGATGGTGCTTCTCGATGGGGCACCCGGAACGCTTTTGCGCGCAAACTTCAACCAGTCGGCCTTGGTGCGGCAGCTTGGCGAGGGCATGGGCCCGGGCCCGGGCTCGGGCGCGTCTGCGGGGCAGGATTTTGCCGAGCGCCTGGGGGCCTGGCTCAGCGTGGCCGATTCAATTGCTTTGCGCGCTGCCCTGCAAGCCACGCCGACCCAGCCCCAGGCGAGACGCACGGTTCAGAAAAGCACCCAGAGTGCCCAGGGCGCGCATGCCGAGGGCTTGCCGGATCTGCTCGAAGAGGTTCGGCGGGTGCGCGCCACGCTCGCCAAGTCGATCACCACGCCCGAACCCAGCCAACCCCGACGGGGCCCGGCCGACCATTCGCCCCAGGCGGCCATGGTCGCGCCAGCGGTGCCGCTGGATCCAGCCGCGGAGTTCGCCATGTTGCATCAGCGCTATGGCGAGCAACAACGGCGCATGGAGATGAGCATCGATGCGCTGCGAGCCCATGCCCGCGACGTGCTCAGCCAAGCCTCGCCCGAGTTGGCGCGGTTGGCTGCGCTGGACGCCATGCTCGATCAAATGCTGGGTGGGCGGGAGCAACACCTGTTGTCGACCGTTCCCGCCTTTCTCAAGAAGCGCTTTGAGGCCTTGCGCCGCCAGGCGGCCGCCGATGCCCAGACGCTGTTTGGCCACTCACCCGAAGCCAGTGGGCCGCCGGGCTGGCTGGTCGAGCTGGGTGCCGAGTTTGAGCAAGCTTTGCTGGCCGAACTCGATCTTCGGTTGCAGCCGCTGACCGGGTTGGCCGAGGCGTTGGCGAACGCCAGCCATTGAAAAAATACCGAGACCTGAATTCAAGTCATGAACAGCAACCATCTCATCCGGAAACTTACGTGGGCACCATGGGTCGCCTTTGCATTGGGCCTGGCCGCGGTACTTTGGGTCGGTGCGGGTTTCGTGGGGAGCAACCCCATTGCCCTGAGCATGATGGTGGCCATCGCGGCAACCTACCTGCTGGGTGCGATGGAGATCCGCCGCTACCAAGGTTTGACCGGTGGCCTGTCTGCTGCGCTGGCCAAGGTGCCCACGCCGCTCGCCCAATTGGCAGACTGGCTGCCCAGCGTGCCCGATCCGCTGCAACACGCGGTGCGCCAGCGCATCGAAGGCGAACGCGCTGCGTTGCCTGGGCTATCGCTCACCCCGTACCTGATTGGTCTGCTGGTGATGCTTGGCATGTTGGGCACCTTCCTGGGCATGGTGGTGACCTTCAAAGGCGCTGTTTTCGCGCTGGAAGGCTCGGCCGATCTGCAAGCCATCCGGGCTGCGCTGGCCGCGCCCATCAAAGGGCTGGGCTTTGCCTTTGGCACTTCGGTGGCAGGGGTTGCCACCTCGGCCATGTTGGGGTTGATGTCTGCGCTGGTGCGCCGGGACCGCCTGGAGGTGGTGCGCCGACTGGATGTGGGCATTGCCACGGTGTTTCATCCGTTCACGCTGGCCCACCAGCGCAACGCCTCGTTTGCCGCCATGCAGGCGCAGGCGGGGGCACTGCCCGCGGTGGTTGACCAGTTGCAGGCCCTGATGACCCAGCTGGAGCAGCGCAGCCAGCAGCTCGACGCCCAGTTGCAGAGCCGGCAAGAGGTGTTCCACAAAGAGGCGGCTGTGGCTTACCAGGGGCTGGGGCAGTCCGTTGCCCGGTCGTTGCAGGACAGCCTCACCGCCAGCGCCCGCATGGCGGGCGAGACGATTCAGCCGGTGGTGGTTTCCGCCATGAAGGCCATCGCCGAAGAGTCCACGCGTTTGCACGCACAGGTGGGTGAATCGGTGCAGTTGCAGTTGAATGGCTTGAGCGAGCAATTCAGCACCACCTCCCGTGCCATCACCGAGCAATGGAACCAGGCCCTGGAGAACCAGTCGACGGCGCAAGGCGAGCTGGTGGGGGGGCTGGGCCAGGCTCTCAAGGGTTTCAATCAGACGTTTGAGCAGCGCAGCGAAGCTCTGCTGGCCCAGATGGTCGACGCCATGGGCCAACAGCTTCGCGAACAGTTGCAGGCTGAGCAGGCCAAACAATCGGCTTGGGTGCACACGCTGCAAACGCAGGCGCAAGCCAGCGGTGACCTGGTGCGGAGACTGGACGAGACGCTGGTGGGCTTCAACGCGTCGTTCGAGCACAGAGCGCATGCCTTGCTTGACGAGGTGGTGGCGGCGATGGGCCGTGGACAGGCCGAGCAGGTACAGGCTGAACAGCAACGGCTCGGCGAGTGGCGCCAGTCTCTTCAAGCGGTGGCCGCTGACTTGCAAAACGAATGGCAGACCATGGGGCGCCAAAATCTTGCTCAGCACGAGGAGGTCGCTGCCTCGCTGGCCGAAGCTGCCACCTCCATCCGGCAAAGCGCCGCAGAGCAGGCACGCCAGACGCAGGAGAACATGGCCCGTCTGCTTGACTCGTCCGAGGCTCTGGTCAAGTCGCGCCACGAGGCCGAGTCCCAGTGGGCGGCGCAACAGGGTGAGCGCATGGATCAGCTCGCGGCCCTGTGGCGCAGCGAACTGGCCGCCTTGCGCGCCCAGGAGCAGGCGCGGGGCGAAAACGCGCAAACCCGTATGGCGGATTGGCAAGAAGGGCTGACCGCCCAGTTGCAGACCTTGCGCCGGGAAGAAGACCTGCGTGCAGAGGCTGCGGTTGGCCGCTTGGGCGAGCTGCAGGCGGCCATGGCCACCCACCTGGCCACGCTGGGCGATGCACTGGAGGCGCCGATGTCGCGCTTGCTGGCCACCGCATCCGAAGCGCCCAAGGCAGCAGCCGAGGTGATTGGCCAGTTGCGCCATGAAATGAGCCATCTGACAGAGCGCGACAACCAAGCCCTGCAGGAGCGCATGGCGCTGATGGAGCGGCTCGGCTCGCTGCTGCACAGCGTGGAACACGCCACCGGGGCGCAGCGCGCGGCCATCGAGACGCTGGTGGGCTCGGCCACGGGCGTGCTCGATCAGGTCAGCCAACAGTTCCGCGCCACACTGGAAGCCCAGGCCGCCAGCACCAATGAGGCCGCCGACCGGGTTGCAGGCAGCGCGGCCGATCTGGCGAGCCTGGGTGAGGCGTTCCAGCACGGTGTTGGGCTATTCAGCGAGTCGAACCAGAAACTGGTTGACAAGCTGCAGGGCGTTGAAGGGGCCATCGCGCAAAACATGGCGCGCAGCGATGAGCAACTGGCCTACTACGTGGCTCAGGCGCGTGAGGTGATCGATCTGAGCATCAGTGCGCAGCAGGGCATCGTGGAAGATCTGCGTCGCCTGCGCTCCAACGCCAAGGCACAGGCCGCTGGGAGCGCGGCGTGATTGGCGCCGATTTCGAGGTCGTCGGCACCCGCGGTGAGGACGACGGCGTCGAGCAGGCCGCGCCGGTCTGGGCCGTGTTTGGCGACCTCATGGCCGGGGTGGTGGGGGCGTTCGTGCTCATTCTGATCTCCGTGTTGGCCATGCAGATGGATCTGGTCAGCAGCCTGCAGTCCGAGATCGAAAAGCGGCACCAGGAGGAAGCCCGGCGCATGGCTTTGGAAAAGGCCTTGGCCATCCCGCTTCAATCGGGCCGTGTGACGCTCAACAACGGGCGCATCGGCATCAGCGGCAGTGTGTTGTTCGATCTGAACTCGGACGAGTTGCGCGAGGAGGGCCGCCTGCTGTTGAAGAGCCTGGTGCCACCGCTGCGGGTGTACCTGGGGGAGACCGGTCAGATGTTGATGGTCAGTGGGTTCACCGATGACCGCCCGATCCAGGAAGGCAACCTGCACTTCCAGGACAACCTGGAGCTGTCTGCTCAGCGCGCGCTGAACGTGACACGCGCCCTGATTGAAGAAGGCATGGCGCGGTCCCAGGTGTTCAGTGCCGCGTTTGGCGCCGAGCAGCCTGTGGCCTCGAACGACGACGCCAAGGGCCGCGCACTCAATCGGCGGGTGGAGATGGCGCCGGTGCCGCGGAGCCCTCAGTCCGGGTCCGTTTCCGCCAACGCGGGCCCAGCCGCGGCTGCGAGCGCTTCAGGCAACGAAGGTGGCGATGGTGCTGGAGTCGGTCCCCTGGCCAAGGGGAGCAAGGAGGTCAAAGGGCCATGAGCGACTCGGATTCGCACACCGCACCTGACGCCCAGCTGGAGTCGCTGTTGGCGCGCGTGGCCGAGTTGCCCAGCGAATCGGTGGCGGCGCGAGATCCGCTGCGGGCGCACTATATCCAGGCACTGGCTCGCCGCTTGCCATCCGCCACACCCGGTGTTCAAGCGGTGTTGCGAATGCGTCTGGCGGCGGCACTGGCCGATGAACCGCAGAACACGGAGCCCCGGTCTGTGGAGCCAGGCATGGGCGGGGGCGGGAATGGGGCGTCCGCTGCCAAGCAGGCAAGCGGATCGAACGAGCGGAGCAGGCCGCCAGCGCCATCAGCACCGAAGCCAGCGCCGCACGGTCTGCTGGGGCAACTGAACGAACACATCGAGGCTCTTGGGTTGGGTGAATCCCATGGTCTGTCTGGCTTGGGTGGTCCGCACCGAGATCTGCGCAGCGCCGTTCGATTTCGAGAGACCTGGGCGCGCCTGTGTGCGGAAACCGAAGTGGAGCAAGCCCACCACCGCGCTCCCGAGAACGCTGGGCCGCTGAATGCCCACCATCTGGTGCTGCGCATGCTGGGGCTGATGCGCGAGCTCTCGCCCGACTACCTGCGCCGTTTTCTGGGGTATTCCGACTCTTTGCTGTGGCTGGATCAGGCCTACGCTCGTCTCAAGCAGCCCGCCGCCAAGGGCAAGGCCGCGCGAGCAAAAGCCAGGAGCTGAATGCCATTGTCAAGGGAGGTGGCGATCTGCGGGCCTGATGGGTTACGCTGTCCGCGCCACCGTCCCAGCAATTCAATGATGACCGCGCCGTCGACCATTCAAGGAATCCGATGAACCTCAATGTGATCGTCGTCTTGTGTGCGCTGGTCGCCGGAGGGATCCTGTTGTGGCCTCGGTTGGCCGGCAACCGGCTGTGGCAGGCCAGTACCACGCCATTGGCGTCGATCATCGGCAGTGGGTTTCTGGTGTTGGGCCCATTGCTCAGCCACAACTACGGCTATTGGGCGCCATTGGTGATGGCCTTGCTGTGCGTGCTGGCGTACGCCTTTGGCTGGGCGGTCCGCGTCAACATTGCCAATATCGATCGGGGCTCGCGCCCTTCGGCCGTGGCGCGCGGGGATGATCTGGCCTCCTGGGTTCTGGTGGGCGCCTATGTGATCTCGGTGGCGTATTACCTCAACCTGTTCGGGTCATTCGGCTTGAGTCTGTTCATGCCGGGCAGTGAGATCGGACCCAAGGTGCTCACCACGGCAGCCTACGCGCTCATTGCCCTGGTCGGACTGAGCAAGGGGTTTCGGGCGCTGGAGTTGATGGAGCGCTTCTCCGTGGGGCTCAAGTTGGCCATCATTGCGGGCCTGCTTGGTGGATTGGCGGTGTTTTTTTCGCAGAAAGGCGCTTCCGGGGGGTGGGTGTTCAGCCCGTCCTCCGTGCAAGGCTGGCCGGCGCTCACGCTGGCGTTTGGTTTGATCGTGACGGTGCAGGGGTTCGAGACATCGCGCTACCTTGGGCGTGCCTACGATGCATCCACGCGCATGCGCTCCATGCGCATTGCTCAATGGCTCGCCTCGGCCATCTACATGGTTTATGTGGTGTTGTTGACCTACAGCTTCGCTGCCGACACCGTGCCCCATTCCGAGACCGCCATCATCCGCATTGCTCAATGTGGCTCGCCTCGGCCATCTACATGGTTGGCGTGGTGTTGTTGACCTGCTACGCCTGCTGCCGATACCGCCCCATTCCGAGACCGCCATCAGCGAGCTCAGTGGAGGTCAGGTGCCCGAGCGGCGGGCCTATGTGGTGCTCACATTGATTGGCGTGACGCTGACCTTTGGATGTCAACGTGTTCGAGATCATTGCGCTGGCCAGCCGGGCATTTGCCCTGTACTACGCCATTCAGGCCGCGATTGCGGCCATGGCACTGAGGGCGCAGGGGCGTACCCTGGCGATGGCCGGGGCTGTCGGGCTGGCCATCCTGGGTTTGTTGATTGCGGTGTTCGGGCAGGCGGTCGAGGGCTAGGTGTTGAGTTGCAATAGGCTGTTCCCACTGAGGCGGGAAGCCGGAGGGCGATGACCGAGTGCCGTGTGGGGCCTGCGGGTGTTGTAGTAGCTCAGGAACGATGGCAACCATGCGGTGCGCTCTGAGCTGTGTTGCCAAGTTCTGCCATAGGCCCATTCGCGCAGACAGGTCTGGATGAACCGCTCGGCCTTTGCCATTGGTTTGTGGGTGGTAGGGCTTGGTGAAGCAGTGTTTGATGCCCAGCGCCCGACAAGTCTTGGCGAACAGACGCGAGCGGTAGCCGAGCCAAGCCACGGTCAGCAGGCGCTCGATGCGCACACCCAGCGCGGCATAGTGGGCAACTGCGGCTTGCAGAAGTCCACCGCCGACCCTTGCGCTCATCAGCATGCATCTGCACGAAGCCCACCCGGCTGTGGTCATCGATGGCCACGTGGGCGAACTCCCAGCCGGCGCCATCGACGGAGTCGCGGCGGTTGCCGGTGACGCGGTGGCTGGGGCGCTCAATGCGCCCAGTTTTGGTGTCCATGTGCAGCATGGCCCCGGGGGTGGCGTATTCGTACCGAACCACAGGGGCAGCGGGCTGCAGTGCTTTCAGGCTGGAGAGGCCAAGCTTGGCCAGCCAGCGGCTGATGCAGGGCCACGCTGCGCCCGACCACCGAGGCGATGCGGCGCATGGGCATGACTGCGTCGCAACTGCTCGATGCGATGGCCCAGCGCCTCATCGATGGTGCTGCGCGTTCTGGCTGGCCGTGAGCTGCTGTCCAGGAGGGCATCGACTCGCCAGCCTCGAAGCGGCTGCGCCACTTGCGGGCAGTTCGAACGCCGATGCCAGCGGCCTGGGCCGCTGGCATCAGCCCCATGACGGCAATGCGCTCGATGAGCAATTTGCGTCCTTCAAACGTCAATCTGGCATTCTGTAGCTGTTCATCCGACGGGTTTCTCTGTGAGTGCTGAAGCGTGGTAACTCCAGTCTCCCAGATGCCGTCGGGTGAACAACCTATTGAAACATCACGGGAGCTGGGGCCTGTTGACACTATTTTCCGAGTGCGAAAGGGGCGCAACAACGCCAATCTGGGCGTGGACGACGGTCAGACTGGGCGTCTGACCTAGGAGCGCAACGACGAGTGGCGTTGTTTGCACCCCTTTCTCTTCGGTTGCAGCCAAAGCGTCATGCGTTGCAAAACCCTCGCCGGGGAGAACCCCGGCTGCGTTTTGCGCCTTGCGCATGGCCTTTTTGATCTGCAACGCATCTCGGAAAAATAGTGTGAACAGGCCCTAGTTGTGCCGTGTCGGGCCGCGGCACGCGCCCGGACCAGGCCCCCGGCGCTTGGCGATATCATTGGCCCCCAAGCGGGATGGGAGGCAATGGACCTGCACCGATCAGGGGCTGATCCGGTGCGCCGCATGCCACCTTCACACGACAGGGGGCATTGACCCTTGAGCACGGTGCCTGAGGCGCGCCACAAGTCAGCGGAACGTCTCAGGGTGAAATGTTCAGGCAGCCTGGTCGTCGCAGGGCGCGGTCGTTCAGGAGGAGACACATCATGTTGGACAAATGGCTCAAGATGCAGCCCGGGGACACCTTTGATACGGTGTTGCAGCGCTACCGAGGTGCCGGTCCCGGCTTTGATGTATTGCGCATTCTGTTGGCCCTCGTCATTTTTGCCGGACACGCGCGCTGGGCGTCGGGGCTGGCTGGGATGGCCATCGAACAGGTGGCCAACAAAGCGCGCCTGACCGCTCACCACACCGTCGCCACCACCGTGGGCGGTGTTCTTCATGTGTCTGCCTGGACCGGCCCGGGACGCCCCATCAAGCTTGCCCTGGTGCCGATGTTTTTCGCGCTCAGCGGCTTTCTCGTGGCTGGCAGCGCATTTCGCCTTCGGCACACGCCAGTGTTTCTGGCGCACCGCGTGTTGCGCATCTTTCCGGCGTTGGTGGTTGAGGTGGTGCTCTCGGCGCTGCTGCTTGGGATCTTCTTCACGACCTTGCCTCTGTCGTCCTATTTCTCGGATCCCCAGTTCTCGGAATACCTGCTCAATGCCGTGGGCGACATCAGCTATACGCTGCCAGGGGTGTTCCTCAACAACCCGGTGCATTTCATCGTCAATGTCAATCTGTGGACCTTGCCCAGCGAGTTTTATTGTTATCTGGCGATGGCCGCCTTGATGGTGACAGGGCTGGTATACAGCCGTTCCGTCTACACCGGCATCATGGTGGCGGTCACGGCGGTGTTGGTGGTGGCCCATGCGCTGACCGGACTTTCAACGCCCTTGGGGCCATTCCCTGCGCACGTGGTGGTGTATTACTTCCTTTTTGGTGTGCTGTTCTTTCATTGGCGGGACCGCATTCCGGCGCGCTTCAGTCTCTTTGTGGCCAGCGCGGTGGCCAGTTATGTGTTTCTGATGTTCGATGCAACGGTGTACCTGGCACCTTTGCCGGTGGCCTACATGACCATGTATTTCGGCCTGATCCCTTTGCCCAAGAGCCGGTTGCTCGCCAGTGGCGACTACAGCTATGGCATCTATCTGTATGGATTCCCGATCACCCAGTCTCTGATTGCGGTCAAGCCGGAGTGGTTTACGGGTGGCAGCCTGCAGTTCTTCTCGTTGCTGGTGTCCTCGATTCTGTTGACCACGCTGTTTGCGGCGGCCTCCTGGCATCTGGTGGAGAAGCGGGCGTTGGCGTTGAAGAGCCGATTGCCATCTCGCTGGACCCAGCGCCCCTCGGTGCCGGCGGCAGGAGGCGGGCGCCCCAACTGAGCGCTTGGTCGGTTTTCGTTCGCCGAAGGGGCGTACCATTCGGCGGATGACGAACAATGAAGACGAACCCGTGCGCGAGGCCCGCCGCTGGACAGATGGGGACTGGACGGCGCAGGTGATCAAGAACGAAGACGACGACGGCTGGGCCGTGGCCATGTTTCTCGACGGTGAGCCCGAGCCGGCGCTCGTGGGGCCATGGATCATGGGGCGGGACAAGAAGAACCCCAAGCCGCTGGACATCAGCGCCTTCAATACCCTTGTGAAGACCGCCAAGGAAGTCATTCGTCGCTCGGAGCAGCAGTTGCACGCGCAGCTGAACCGCGACTTGACCATCGAGGTGGCGGGCGAGCGCGTGCGCATTGCAATGGCGATATTGCCCGATGAAGAAGGGGCCACGGCCACATTGAGCGCTTACGACGCCTCGGACGATCTTATCGCCCGGGTGCCGGTGCCGCCCACTTTCAAGCTGGGTCGAGACGCCGCCGAACGCTGGGCCGTGGCCGGTTATGGGCGTATGGCGGACACTGGCCATTTTCAGGACAGCGCCGGTGGGCAGCGGGTGAGGGCCTGGGAATGATCGACGGCTTGGTGGCTGGGCGTTTGATGGGTGACGCGGTTCGCCGCCTGGATCGGGCGGGGCACAACTACGTGGTGGCCCGCGTGCTGGCGCGCAACCGCGGCGACGAGGAGTTCATCGTCAATGTGATTGCGTTTGAAGACGCGCCAGGCGAGGCGCTTTTGGGATTGAGCGATGGCGATGCGCTGTCGTTGGCCGGTGCGCTCACGCCCAAGGTCTGGGTGGACAAACAGGGCAACCACCGGCCCAGCCTGGACATGGTGACCCACCGTGTCCTCGGGATTGAGGCGGGCCATTGCCCCAGCGCTTGACGCGCCCCTTGTCCGGGGCGGTTCGAGGGCGCCGGACTTTGGCCCTCAGATGGGGTTGGCCAGCAGTTTGGACAGGGCTGCAATGTTCGCCGGGCTGGGCACCTGGGGTTTCATTTCGTCTTCGGCTGCGGTGGCGTTCTCGTGGTCCTGAATGGCCTTGACCATTTCGTATTGGTCGTTCCAGCTGATGGTGATGCCAGGCGGGCAGAGGTCGCGCAGGGTGCCATACCAGTAGTAGCCGTCTTTGCCGCCAAAGAGCTGGTCGATGCCTCCGGCGTCGCCGGTGGTCAGGCCTTGAGCGGCAAGAATGAGTTTGAGCTTCTGGTGGGAGACGGAATAGTGCATGGGGTCGTTCCTGAGAGACAGTCTTGTGTGAGGCAGCGGCGCAGCCATGTGGCGCGGCGTTGGGGCCGGCAATTTTACTGAATGCCGCCCGACCGCTGGTGGGTCGCCTGCCAGCGGCGCGTGCAGCGGCCTTGCTCAGTGGGTGGCAGGCGGGTGCGCTTGGGCAGCAGAATCCGGTTCGATAGGGATACCCATGCGCGCGGCGCGTTTGGCCCAAAGCTGGCGGGCGAGTTTTTGCATGTCTTCGACGGTGTCTCCTTCGTCCAGTATCTCGATACCGAGCAGTGTTTCCACCACGTCTTCGAGTGTGACCAGGCCTTTGGTTTCCCCGTATTCGCCCACGACCAGGGCAATGTGCAGCCGCTGCTCCAGGAGGGTTTCCATCAGCCGCGACAGGGGTGTGCTTGCCACCACGGCGACGATCTCCCGCCGAAAGTCCGTCAAAGGCCGCCCGCCTTGGCCTTGCCCTTTGGCCACGAGCAGGTCGTCACGCAGCACAAAGCCCGCCACGTTGTCCAGGTCCGCGCCGTAAATCGGTAGCCGCGAGAAAGTGACTTTCGCCGGGTCGCTCAGGGCCTGGTCGACCGTGAGGTCTTTCTGCAGCGCGGAGATCACGATGCGCGGTGTCATGACGGTTGCCGCTTCCAGGGACTTGAAGCGAAAGAGGTTTCGAATGATCTTGGATTCCCTGTCGTTGATCTGGCCCTGCGCCTGACCGATGTTGGCCATGGCCACGAATTCGTCGCGGCTGAAGACGTGTACCTTCTTGCCGCCTGAGATCATGCGGGTGACCTTCTCGGACACCACGATCAGCGGGTACATGCCCTTGATCAACAGGTTGACGAACATGCCGGTGATGCCGGCGAACTGGCGCCAGTACACCGCCCCCAGGGTCTTGGGCACGATTTCCGACAAAAAGAGAATCAGCAGCGTCATCACGGCGGAGAACACCCCGAACCAGGCGTCTCCGAACACGGCCGTCGCTTTGGAGCCAGCGCCAATCGCGCCCACAGTGTGTGCGATGGTGTTGACGGTGAGAATGGCGGCCAGCGACTGATCGATGTTGTCTTCCTTGAGCCGCCGCAACTGCTCTGCCTTGCGAGGCTGGCTCTCGTTGAGTCCTGCAATGTAGGAAGGTGTGATGCTCAGCAAGGTGGCTTCGGCAACCGAGCACAGGAAGGAAAAGAGAAGTGCCAGGAGCACATACAGGATGAGCAGCAGGGCATCGGTGCCGAGGTTGACGCCGCTGAGGGCATCCAGGGATTCAGTCATGAAGGGTCAGGTCCGACACCGCCAGGAGGTGGCCCAGGGCGGGGCGGACGCGCGAGGTTCGTCGTGGAGCCATGGTAGCGGGTTCAACGGGCACAAGTGCTGGTGCACCACAAAAGCGCGTGGGCTGAGGCTTTGCTTCTCTGGATTTCGCGTGTGTTGTGGCGTTCCGCCGTCTCGACCGCAGGAGGCTCGGGCTTCAGTTGATCGGTTTGCAACGCGCGGGCGAGAGGCCCTCGGCCGTGACGCCACATCGGGTGAGGTGGTCTGGCAGCGGTTGGCGACGCGCCAGGGCCGCGCAGGCCTCGCCCATGGCTGCACTGGTTTGAATACCGTAGCCACCCTGCGCGGCACACCAGAAGAAGCCTGGCGTCTGCGGGTCATAGCCGCCGACCAGTTCCCCGTGGGCCACGAACGAGCGCAGGCCTGCCCAGGTGTGTGAGGGGCGCGGTTTGAGGGTGGTCCATTGTTCGAGTGCGTGGACGCCGAGTGCCACATCCAGTTCTTCGGGTTGCACGTCTTGGGGCACGGTGTCGTCTTCATTGACCGGTGAGGCGAGCAGGGCGCCCGCATCCGGCTTCATATAGAAGCTCTCATCGGCGGCCAGGACCAGTGGCCAATGGGCACTGTCGATTCCTGGTGGCGGTGCAAAGGTGAAGGCAGTTCGGCGCTTGGGAGTCAGTCCGATGGGGGCAACACCTGCAAGGCGGGCGATCTCGTCGCACCAGGCGCCTGCCGCATTGATCAGAACCGGCGCCGTATAGGACGTTGCCCGAAGGTGTTTGCAAATGCCAAAGCCCTGCGTGGAAACGATGGCTGAAATGTGGGCGTCGCAGACGACCTCGCCGCCGGCCTTGCGGAAACCGCGCAAATAGCCCTGGTGAATGGCATGCACATCCATGTCAAAGCTGTCGGGCTTCCGTAGATGGCGGCAGCGGTTCTTTCCGGTTTCAGGACCGAAGATGGCCAGTGCTTCTTCTGCACCCATCCTGCGCCCGCGAGGGCTGGTTTGCTCCAGCGTCGCCCAGGCTTCGTCGAGGTGGTGCCGCTCGTGATCGCCGGCCACGGTCAGGAGGCCGCGTGGCGTGAGCAGCGGCGCTTCGGTGAAACCGGGCGGCGGGCTTTGGAAGAAGGGCTCGCTGGCCCGCGTCAGCGCTCGGACCTGGTCAGGCCCATAACTGGCAATGAATTGCGCGGCCGATCGGCCAGTGCTGTGGTAGCCGGGTTGGCTTTCGCGCTCCAGGACAAGGCAGCGGGCATGTGGGGCGAGAAAGTAACCGGCGGAGGCACCGGCAATTCCGGCGCCGATGATAAGGAAGTCGGCTGAGTTGGTCATGGCGTTGGGAAGGGTTTCGTCACGATGGTAATCGCCTCGGGTTGGCGCCTGGTGGGCCGGTTCCTGGGCTCTGAATCGCCGTTTTGGGGCGCCATGGGGTGGTATTGCGCTTGATCAGTGGCGTTTTTCACGCTTTCACAACTTAAGCAACGGCTCATATTTGGGTTTGGGGGCGGAGCGCCGATACCCATGGACATGGCGAATTCCGAGTGCCTTGGAGCCGCCCAACGTTGTGCCTGAGAAGAATATGAACGCCGTATACAAATCAATTTGGAATGAGTCGCTGGGCACCTATGTGGCAGCAGCGGAGTCGGCCGCATCCAGTGGCCGAAGGACCTCCTCCGGGCGCCAGGCGCGGCGCCAGCCCATGCGCAGCGGGGCCTTGCCGATGGCGCTCGAGCAGCGCATTGTGTTCGACGGGGCACTGCTGGCCACGGCAGGTGAAGTGCAGTTGGACGCTGGCGACGCGGGGGGGACGGTGGTGGACGACGGTTCCGCAGCCCATTCGGTTGAGGCGACGGCTGACCCCACGGCAGACGGACAGGATTCGGTTGAAACCGATGTGGTCGCCGAAGGACCTCAGCTTCAGGCGGGCACCGACAGCAGCGCTGGCCCGGTTGATGGCGGTGGTGAGATTGTCTCGCTGGCAGATACCAGCGCTGGTGCAGACACAGACTCCGGTGCTGAGGCGCCCTTGAGTCAGGACGCGGAGGGGAGCGGTGGCGGTTTGGCCTCAGTGGCAGCCGCGCCGGAGACGGAAGGGGCTGTGCCGAACGATGGCGGATCGGTGGCAGCGGCGCCGGAAGACAGCGTGCCAGAGGCCATTGGGGAGTCGGTTGAGGGGCCGGCGAGAGAGATTGTCTTTGTGGATGCGGTGGCCGCGGATCTGGCACCAACGCTGGACACGCCGGAACGGGAGGTGGTGATTCTTGATGCCAACCGCGACGGCGTGGAACAGATTGCGCAGGTGTTGGCGGGTCGAAGCGAAATCACCGCCGTGCACATCGTCAGCCACGGTGTTGAAGGCCAGTTGATGCTGGGCAACACCGTGCTGAACGCCGAGACCATGTCGGGGCGGTATGCCGCCACCCTGGGGCAGATCGGCGCGGCGCTGAGCGATGATGCCGACATTCTGATTTACGGGTGCAACTTTGGTGAGGGTGAAGACGGCCTGGGCGCGGCCAGCTTGCTGGCGCAATTCACGGGCGCGGATGTGGCAGCCTCGAACGACACCACAGGCCACGAAAGCCGGGGCGGTGATTGGGACCTGGAGGTGCAGGTCGGGGATGTGTCCACCGAAGCCCTCAGGCCGCTGGCTTGGGATGGGGTGCTCGATCTGGTGATTCAGAACGTGGGGTCTGTGGGCGAACTTGCCCTGGCCAATGCGATCATGGGCGCCGGGGTCACGGTCACCTCGGCAACTTATTCGGGCGGTGCCAATCAGGCTGGGATATTCACCACTGGTGCGGGCTTGCAGTTTGGCAACAACATTCTGGAGTTCACCGAAGGCGCCATATTCACCACCAATACCAACACATCCTCGGTGGGCGGAACGAACACCCAGGCGGGCCTGTCGTCTGATGCACCTGGGGTTGACGGCGACGCCGATTTTGTGGCGTTGAGCCCTGGGTACGGCTCCTTCGATGCCTCGTTCATCGTCATTCATTTCACGCCCGACGTTTTTCCGGGTGCTTCGGTCGGGGATACAGGCCGGATGACGGCATCGATCGTGTTCGGCTCGGAGGAGTACAACGAATACGTGTATGGCGGCTTCAACGACACCTTGGGTGTGTGGGTAAACGGGGTGAATGTGGCCACTGTGCCCAACGGTCTGGCAATCGGCATTGACACCGTCAACGATGCGGCCAACTTCAATCCCGCCAACGGGTCGGTGGCCAACGATCCCAACCCCGAGCACACCTCGGCATCGTTTGAAAGTGCCAACCAGAATCTTTACGTCAATAACTCGGCAAGCGCGTACATCACGCAGATGGACGGTTTCACAGTCACCTTGTCATTGACCTTCGACGTGACCGTGGGTGTGGACAACACGATCAAGCTGGGCATTGCCGATACCGGCGATTCCAGCTATGACTCCTGGCTGTTCGTGAAAGCCGAGTCGCTGCAAACCGCGTTTGTGGCCGAGAACGACAGCGTTTCAACCCCGACCAATGTGCCCTTGACCTTTGACGTGACGGCCAACGATGTCGACCAGGGTGGGGGAACGCTGAGCGTGGTGGCCATCAATGGCAATGCGGTCAGCCCTGGAGGCGTGGTCACGCTGGCTTCCGGCATCACGCTCACCATGGGAACGGGAGGCCAGATAACCGCGCAGGGCGATGGCGTCAATGCCGTCACAGACACGTTCACCTATACCGTGAGCAACGGCAATGGGCAAACCACGAGTGCCACGGTGGTCGTTGAAATGACCCAGGCCAATGCGGCCCCGGTGGCCAACAACGACAGCTTCACCGTGGCCGAAGACGGTTCGGTGAACATCAATGTGCTGGCCAACGACAGCGACGCCAACGGCGATGCATTGAGCATCACGCAGGTGAACGGTCAAGCCATCACCGAAGGGGGCGCCTCGGTGTCGGTGACCAACGGCTCGGTCAGTCTGGTGGCAGGTCAACTGGTGTTTTCGCCCACAGCGGACTACAACGGCCCAGCCTCGTTCAACTACACCGTGACCGATGGATTTGTCACTTCGACCGCCAATGTGACCGGCACCGTGACGCCAGTGAACGATGCTCCCGTGGCCAACAACGACGGGTTCACCGTGGCCGAAGACGGCTCGGTCGCAGTGGACGTTCTGTCCAACGACACCGATGTCGACGGTGATTCGCTGACCATCACCCAGGTCGATGGCCAGGCCATCACCGAGGGTGGTGCACGTGGCGGTGACCAACGGCTCGGTCAGCTTGGTCGGTGGTCAACTGGTGTTCTCACCGGCTGCCAACTACAACGGTCCGGCTTTGTTCAGCTACACGGTCAGCGACGGAAGCGCCACGGCGACGGCCAATGTGACCGGCACCGTGACGCCAGTGAACGATGCTCCCGTGGCCAACAACGACAGCTTCACCGTGGCCGAAGACGGCTCGGTCACCGTCGACGTGTTGGCCAACGACACCGATATCGACGGTGATCCGTTGACCATCACCCAGGTCGATGGCCAGGTCATCGACCTGGGTGGTGCACCGGTCGCTGTGACCAACGGCTCGGTTGCGCTGGTCGGTGGTCAACTGGTGTTCACGCCATCGGCCAACTACAACGGTCCGGTTTCGTTCAGCTACACGGCTGTGACGGAAGCGCGACGGCCACGGCCAACGTCAACGGCCGTGATGCAGTCAACGATACCTCAGCCAACGACAGCTTCACCGTGGCCGAAGACGGCTCGGTCCTGTCGACGTGTTGGCCAACGATACGGACATCGACGATTCGCTGACCATCACCCAGATCAATGGGTTTGCCATCACCGAGGGCGGTGCACCAGTGGCGGTGACCAATGGCTCGGTCAGTGGTCGGTGGTCAGCTGGTGTTCCGCCATCGGCCAACTACAACAGTCCAGCCCTTTCAGCTACAGTGACCGATGGTTTGCTCACCTCCACGGCGACGGTCTCGGGCACTGTGACGCCAGTCAACGATGCGCCAGTGGCCAACGACGGTTTCACCGTGGCCGAGGACGGCTCGGTGACCATCGACGTGTTGGCCAACGACACCGATATCGACGGTGATTCGCTGACCATCACCCAGGTCGATGGCCAGGCCATCACCGAGGGTGGTGCACCAGTGGCGGTGACCAACGGCTCGGTTGCGCTGGTCGGTGGTCAGCTGGTGTTCACCGGCATCGGCCAACTACAACGGTCCGGCTTCGTTCAGCTACACGGTCAGTGACGGAAGCGCCACGGCGACGGCCAATGTCACCGGCACCGTGACGCCAGTCAACGATGCTCCCGTGGCCAACAACGACAGCTTCACCGTGGCCGAAGACGGCTCGGTCACCGTCGACGTGTTGGCCAACGACACCGATATCGACGGCGATTCGCTGACCATCACCCAGGTCGATGGCCAGGCTATCACCGAGGGTGTGCGCCGGTCGCTGTGACCAACGGCTCGGTTGCTCTGGTCGGTGGTCAGCGGTGTCTCACCGGCTGCCAACTACAACGGCCCAGCCTCTTTCAGCTACACCGTGACCGATGGTTTGCTCACCTCCACGGCGACGGTCTCTGGCACCGTGACGCCAACCAATGACGCACCCGTGGCCAACAACGACGGTTTCACCGTGGCCGAGGATGGTTCGGTGACCATTGACGTGTTGGCCAACGACACCGACATCGATGGTGACGCATTGACCATCACCCAGGTCGATGGCCAGGCCATCACCGAGGGTGGTGCACCGGTCGCAGTGACCAACGGCTCGGTTGCGCTGGTCGGTGGTCAGTTGGTGTTCTCGCCAGCTGCCAACTACAACGGTCCGGCTTCGTTCAGCTACACGGTCAGTGACGGAAGCCGCGACGGCCACGGCCAATGTCAACGGCACCGTGACGCCAGTGAACGATGCTCCCGTGGCCAACAACGACAGCTTCACCGTGGCCGAAGACGGCTCGGTCACCGTCGACGTGTTGGCCAACGACACCGATATCGACGGCGATTCGCTGACCATCACCCAGGTCGATGGCCAGGTCATCACCGAGGGTGGTGCACCGGTCGCTGTGACCAACGGCTCGGTTGCGCTGGTCGGTGGTCAGTTGGTGTTCTCACCGGCTGCCAACTACAACGGTCCGGTTTCGTTCAGCTACACGGTCAGTGACGGAAGCGCGACGGCCACGGCCAATGTCAGCGGCACCGTGACGCCAGTCAACGATGCGCCGGTGGCGAACAACGACAGTTTCACCGTGGCCGAGGACGGCTCGGTGACCATCGACGTGTTGGCCAACGATACGGACGACGGTGATCCTTGACATCACCCAGATCAGCGGGTTTACTGATGGTGGTGCGCCGGTCGCTGTGACCAACGGCTCGGTTAGCTTGGTTGGTGGTCAGCTGGTGTTCACGCCATCGGCCAACTACAACGGTCGGCTTGTTCAGCTACACGGTCAGCGACGGAAGCGCACGGCGACGGCCAACGTCAGCGGCAGCGACGCCGGTCAACGATGCGCCGGTGGCGAACAACGACAGCTTGTCGTGGCCGGGATGGTTCGGTGACCATTGACGTGGCCAACGACACCGATGTCGACGGTGATTCGCTGACCATCACAGTCGATGGCCAGGCCATCACCGAGGTGCGCCGTTGCGACCAATGGCTCGGTCAGCTTGGTCGGTGGTCAACTGGTGTTCACGCCATCGGCCAACTACAACGGTCCGGCTCTGTTCAGCTACACGGTCAGCGACGGAAGCGCGACGGCCACGGCCAACGTCAACGGCACCGTGACGCCAGTCAACGATGCCCCCGTGGCCAACAACGACAGCTTCACCGTGGCCGAAGACGGCTCGGTCACTGTCGACGTGTTGGCCAACGATACGGACATCGACGGTGATTCGCTGACCATCACCCAGATCAATGGGTTTGCCATCACCGAGGGCGGTGCACCGTGGCGGTGACCAATGGCCGGTCAGCTTGGTCGGTGGCTTGGTGTTCACGCCATCGGCCAACTACAACGGTCCAGCTCTTTCACACCGGACCGATGGTTTGCTCACCTCCACGGCGACGGTCTCGGGCACTGTGACGCCAGTCGATGCGCCGGTGGCGAACAACGACGGTTTCACCGTGGCCGAGGACGCTCGGTGACCATCGACGTTGCAACGACACCGATGTCGACGGCGATTGCTGACCACCAGGTCGATGGCCAGGCCATCACCGAGCGGTGCACCAGTGGCGGTGACCAACGGCTCGGTTGCGCTGGTCGGTGGTCAGCTGGTGTTCTCGCCGGCTGCCAACTACAACGGTCCGGCTTCGTTCAGCTACATGGTCAGTGACGGAAGCGCGACGGCCACGGCCAACGTCAACGGCACCGTGACGCCAGTCAACGATGCCCCCGTGGCCAACAACGACAGCTTCACCGTGGCCGAAGACGGCTCGGTCACCGTCGACGTGTTGGCCAACGACACCGATATCGACGGTGATTCGCTGACCATCACCCAGGTCGATGGCCAGGCCATCACCGAGGGTGGTGCACCAGTGGCGGTGACCAACGGCTCGGTCAGCTTGGTCGGTGGTCAACTGGTGTTCTCACCGGCTGCCAACTACAACGGTCCGGCTTTGTTCAGCTACACGGTCAGCGACGGAAGCGCCACGGCGACGGCCAATGTGACCGGCACCGTGACGCCAGTGAACGATGCTCCCGTGGCCAACAACGACAGCTTCACCGTGGCCGAAGACGGCTCGGTCACCGTCGACGTGTTGGCCAACGACACCGACATCGACGGTGATCCGTTGACCATCACCCAGGTCGATGGCCAGGTCATCGTTGACGGTGGACCTGCGGTTCCGGTGGCCAATGGGTCGGTCAGCCTGGTTGCGGGGCAACTGGTGTTCAAACCCGCTGCCGATTACCATGGTCCAATTGCCTTCAGCTACACCGCCTCAGATGGTCAGCTGAGTTCCTCTGCTTTCGTGGGTGGCGAGGTCACACCTGTCTTTGATGCGCCACCAGCCAAGCCGCAGGCGCCTGTAGGCCGCACGCCGGTGGTTCAGACCCCTGTTCCTGTGAGTGAACCGAGTGGTCCCAGTCTGGAGGTTCGGCCTGTTGGGGTGGTGGAGGGCATTGCCTCCAGCCAGACACCCATTTCGCCTCTCTCACCCGAAATCCACGTTTTGAGTGCCGTTGAAGGGTCGCGCGTGGAATCCGCGCTGGTGTCCAATGGTCTGACCATCGAGAACACCAACCGCGTTCTGATGGCTGAGGCCATGACCCAGGTGGCAGACAACCTCCTCCTCGATCAACCCGGGGATACGGCAGACCTTTCGGTGGCGCTTGGTGGCGGTCAGGTGCAAGGCGGCATTCATCCCGAGGTGTATGTGCAGCGTGCGGTGCGCCACGAGGCACTGACCCACGACCATGGGCTCTTCGTGCAGCGGGCGGTTCGCTCGTCCATTCTGCAGTCCCGCGTCGATGACATGCGCATCGCCGAGTTGTCGGCCAAGTTTGACTCGCTGATGCCCTGGGGGGTCGAGCGTGCGGTCGAAGCGGATGTGCCGGGACCCTCTGAACCCCGGCGACCCGAGAACGAAGGGGGGCCGGGCAGTCGCGAGGGCCTGACGGAGTCCCAGAGCGACAAGGCAGGCAAAGCGGTTGATGGGGCGGACGTTGATGATGCCCCTGCCAGCCCCCTGTCGGAGGTGCCGGCTGAGACCGGTGCCGATGCGCCTGTGGAACCCGCCCCCAGGGCGGCGGCCAAGGGGTTCCGCGCCCAACTGCGGGAGATGGCATTGCAGCGCAACGGGGTGGTTCCTCCATTGGCGCTGCGAGTGGGGGACGCACAGCATCGCATGGTGGGCGTCGCGTCTGGTGCCATGAGGCAATAAGAGAAGGCCCCTCTTCTTTGCCGAGAAGAGGGGCCTCGAAGGCGGAAGCCAGGGGTGGCAGGCTGGGAGGCGTTGGCCGCTCGCCGCGTCACCTCCGCTCAGGAAAAGAAAGACTTGGCTTTCTCAAACCAGCCTTTGTCGTTCGGGCTGTGCTTGTGGCCCCCCTTCTTGAACGACTCGTCGAGTTCCTTGAGCAGCTTGCGCTGGTGCTCGGTGAGCTTGACCGGGGTTTCCACCGCCACATGGCAGTACAAGTCGCCCGGGTAGCTGCTGCGCACACCCTTGATGCCCTTGCCCCGCAGGCGGAAGGTCTTGCCATTTTGCGTGCCTTCGGGCAAATCGATGGTGGCCTTGCCTTGCAGCGTGGGCACGTCGATCTCGCCGCCCAGCGAGGCGGTGGTCATGGAGACCGGTACCTGGCAATGCAGGTCGTCGCCTTCTCGTTCGAAGATGTCGTGTTTGCGCAGGCGGATCTCGATGAACAGGTCGCCCGATGGCCCACCGTTCTGTCCGGGTTCGCCGTTGCCGGTGGAGCGGATGCGCTGGCCGTCGTCAATGCCCGCAGGGATTTTGATTTCCAGGGTCTTCTGCTTCTTGATCTTGCCTTGTCCATGGCAAGTGGTGCACGGTTCAGGGATGATCTTGCCCGTGCCGTGGCAATGCGGGCAGTTCTGTTGCACGCTGAAAAAGCCCTGGCGCATTTGCACCACGCCCTGTCCATGGCAAGTGGAGCAGGTCTTGGCGCTGGTGCCCGGTTTGGCACCACTGCCCTTGCAGGTTTCGCAGTCGTCCCAGGAGGGAATGCGGATCTGGCTTTCCTTGCCGATGGCGGCTTCTTCCAGGGTGATTTCCATCGCGTAAGACAGGTCGGCGCCGCGGTAGACCTGCCGTCCGCCACGCTGTCTCTGGCCACCGAAGATGTCGCCAAAGATGTCGCCGAAAGCGCCCGAGAAGCCCTCGAAGCCATCGGCACCACCCGGGCCTCCCCGCATGTTGGGGTCAACGCCTGCGTGTCCATATTGGTCGTATGCCGCCTTCTTCTGCGGGTCCGACAGCATTTCGTAGGCCTCTTTGGCCTCTTTGAACTTCTCTTCGGCACCCTTGGCGGCATCCCCCTGGTTGCGGTCAGGGTGGTATTTCATCGCCAGCTTGCGATACGCCTTCTTGATTTCGTCGTCTGAGGCGTTTTTGGGGACGCCCAGCACTTCGTAAAAGTCGCGTTTTGCCATGGTGTGATCGGGAACAATTAAAAACAGATGCGCCGCGAACGGTCACGGGAGGGTGACCGAGCGCGGCGGCAGAGGTTCAAGGCCACCGGCCTCGATCCGGTGGTCAGCCCTTCTTCACTTCCTTGACTTCGGCATCCACGATGTCATCGTCAGCGGCAGAGGCGTTTTTGCCGGCGTCGGCACCCGTTTGGGCAGAAGCATCGCCAGAGGCGGCTTCGGCCTCGGCCTGCGAAGCGGCATAGACCTTTTCGCCCAGCTTCTGGCTGGCGGTCATCAGCGCTTCGGTCTTGCCTTCGATGTCGGCCTTGTCGTCGCCTTTGAGGGCTTCTTCGGCATCTTTCAATGCGCTTTCAATGGCTTCCTTCTCGGCCGCTTCCAGCTTGTCGCCGTGTTCGCCCAGGCTCTTCTTCACGCTGTGCACCATGGCTTCGCCCTGGTTGCGCGCCTGGGCCAGCTCAACTTTCTTCTTGTCGTCGGCGGCGTTCAGCTCGGCGTCTTTCACCATTTGCTGGATTTCTTCTTCCGACAGGCCGGAGTTGGCCTTGATGGTGATCTTGTTTTCCTTGCCGGTGCCCTTGTCCTTGGCGCCCACATGCAGGATGCCGTTGGCGTCGATGTCGAACGAGACTTCGATCTGGGGCATGCCGCGTGGCGCATTGGGGATGCCTTCCAGGTTGAATTCGCCCAGCAACTTGTTCCCAGCGGCCACTTCACGCTCGCCCTGGAAAACCTTGATGGTCACGGCCGGCTGGTTGTCTTCAGCGGTCGAGAAGGTTTGCGCAAATTTGGTTGGGATGGTCGTGTTTTTGGCGATCATCTTTGTCATCACGCCACCCATGGTCTCAATGCCCAAGCTCAGCGGCGTCACGTCCAGCAGCAACACGTCCTTGCGGTCGCCGGAGAGCACCTGACCCTGAATGGCAGCGCCCACGGCCACGGCCTCGTCGGGGTTCACGTCCTTGCGCGGCTCCTTGCCGAACAGCTCCTTGACCTTTTCCTGCACTTTGGGCATGCGGGTCATGCCGCCGACGAGGATCACGTCGTTGATGTCGCCCACGCTGATGCCTGCGTCCTTGATGGCGGTGCGGCAGGGGGCAATGGTGCGCTCGATGAGCTCTTCCACCAAGGCTTCCAGCTTGGCGCGGGTGAGCTTGATGTTCAGGTGTTTCGGGCCCGATGCATCGGCGGTGATGTAAGGCAGGTTGACGTCGGTGGCCGCCGAGCTCGAGAGTTCGATCTTGGCCTTTTCTGCGGCCTCTTTCAGGCGCTGCAAAGCCAGCACGTCTTTGGTCAGGTCGACGCCTTGTTCCTTTTTGAACTCGGTGACGATGTGGTCGATGATGCGCTGGTCGAAGTCTTCGCCGCCCAGGAAGGTGTCGCCGTTGGTGGACAGCACCTCGAACTGCTTTTCGCCGTCCACATCGGCGATCTCGATGATGGAGACGTCGAACGTGCCGCCACCCAGGTCATACACCGCAATTTTGCGATCACCCTTGTCCTGCTTGTCCAGGCCAAAGGCCAGCGCAGCGGCGGTCGGCTCGTTGATGATGCGCTTGACTTCCAGGCCGGCAATGCGTCCGGCGTCTTTGGTGGCCTGCCGCTGGGCGTCGTTGAAATAGGCGGGAACCGTGATCACGGCCTCGGTCACCGGCTCGCCGAGGTAGTCTTCGGCGGTCTTCTTCATCTTGCGCAGGATGTCGGCTGAAACCTGTTGGGCCGAGAGCTGCTTGCCGCGCACTTCCACCCAGGCGTCACCGTTGTCGGCGGCCACGATGGAGTAGGGCATCAGGTCGATGTCTTTCTGGACTTCCTTCTCGGTGAACTTGCGGCCGATCAGGCGTTTGATGGCGTACAGCGTGTTCTTGGGGTTGGTCACGGCCTGGCGCTTGGCGCTGGCGCCCACCAGCACTTCGCCGTCTTCCTGGTAGGCCACGATGGAAGGCGTGGTGCGGGCGCCTTCGGCGTTCTCGATCACCTTGGTGCTGTTGCCTTCCATGATGGACACGCAGGAATTGGTGGTGCCCAAGTCAATACCGATGATTTTTCCCATGATTTTTGCTCCGAGAGAAGATAGATTGAAACTGTGAATGAGGTGTGGATAAGTCTGGGGATTTCAAGTGCACGGGCTGAGGATTTTCTGTGGGCTGGCGGCCTTGGAGGGCGTCCTCACCTCATGCAGCGGTGTTCATTTCGCCGCCGCCACCGTGACCAGGGCCGGGCGCAACACGCGCTCGGCGATCAGGTAGCCCTTTTGAAGCACCGAGACAACCGTGTTGGGCTCCTGGTCTGCCGGGACCATGCTGATGGCCTGGTGCTGGTGGGGGTCGAACTTGGCGCCCACGGGGGGATCGATCTGCACCACTTTGTGGCGCTCCAGCGCGCTCTTGAGCTGCTTGAGGGTGGCCTCTGAGCCTTCGCGCAGTTGCTCTCGTGTGGCCTCTTGCACCGCAAGGCCGGCTTCCAGGCTGTCGGAGACCGGCAGGAGGCTCTCGGCAAAGCTCTCGACGGCAAACTTTCGGGCTTTGCTCATGTCTTCCTCAGCGCGTCGGCGGGTGTTTTCCGCTTCGGCCTTGGCGCGCAGAAACTGTTCGGCCAAATCGGCATTCTGGGCTTTTAGAGCGGCCACTTCGTTGGTCAACGCCGCCAGTGCATCGGCCTCGCTGGCTTCGGTGGCCGCCTGTACGGCTTCGGCGCTGGCGGCCTGTGCCTGGCTGGCTTCCGGGGTTTGCGTGGCGGGATCTTGTGGCGTCGTAGAACTCATGGTGTGTTTCCTGGTCGAAATGCGGTCATGGCCGTGAAAGGCCTTGCGCGCTATATGGGATCTGGGAAAAGGTTTTCAAGGGCCGCAACGCGGTTGGATGGCGTTTGCAGGGTAAAAATGCGGTTTTTGCACTGGATTTACCCATGAAACTGTTTCGCCATGGCCCGCGCGGCGCTGAAAAACCCGGTCTGATCGATGCCAGCGGGGCGCTGCGCGATCTTTCGGGGCTGGTGGCGGACATCGGTCCAGCCACCCTGGACCCCGATTCTATGGCCAAGCTGGCTGCGCTGGACCCGGCGACTTTGCCCATGGTGCCGGATGGCACGCGTCTGGGGCCCTGCGTGGGGGGCGCGGGCAATGTCGTTTGCATCGGGTTGAACTATGCCGACCACGCGGCCGAGGCCGGCATGAAGCCGCCGGGCCAGCCCATTGTGTTCAGTAAGCACACGGGTTCGCTCAGTGGTCCGAACGACGACGTGTGGCTTGCCCCTGGCTCGGCCAAGCTGGATTGGGAGGTTGAGCTCGGGATTGTCATCGGGTCCAGCGCCTTTCATGTCAGCGAAGCGGAGGCGTTGAAACATGTGGCAGGGTTTTGTCTGGTCAACGATGTGTCCGAGCGCGCCTACCAGATCGAGATGGAGGGGCAGTGGATCAAAGGCAAGAGCTACCCGAGCCATTGCCCCATTGGCCCGTGGTTGGTCACGCCGGACGAGTTGGGCGACGCCCAGGACGTGGATCTCTGGCTTGACGTGAACGGCCAGCGGCGGCAGACAGGCAATACCCGCACCATGATCTTTGGTGTGGCTCATCTGGTGAGCTACCTGAGCCGTTTCATGGCTTTGCAGGCTGGTGACGTGATTCCAACCGGCACGCCGCCAGGCGTTGGCATGGGACACAAACCGCCGGTTTTCCTGAAGGAGGGTGATGTCATCACCCTTGGCGGCCGTGGACTGGGAGCGCAGCGCCAGCGGGTGCTGGCTTCGCCTTCATTGGTTTGACCAGGACCTGAAGCCGTTTCTGGGCAAGGCTGGCAACGGGTGGCTCCCTTCTTCTCCGGGAGCCTGTGCGTTAAAGAGGATGCTGCGCGGAGGTGTGCATCGTCAGCACGGTGGAGCGGGCCTGCTGTTGTGCCCACTTGTTGGCGAAGCCCTGGACTTCACCGAGCCGCCGTGCCAGGTCGTGCCCCTGGTGGGTGAGGCGGTAGCCCTCGCCGCTGTGCTCCACCAGTTGGGCCGCACGAAGCGCCTTGAGGCGGGTGTTCAGGGTGTTGGGGGTGACGCCACCGACGCTGTCCTGAAGCAGGCGAAAGGTTTGCGGGTGGCCATCGGAAAGCGCCCGCAAGACCCGCATCGCATACCGCGACTCCAGCAGCGAGAACAGCTGGGTGGCAGCGGGGTTGTCCTGAGCACTCATGATCGGCGTCTCCTGCGGCGGCCCGTTGGTGGGGCGCATCGGTTTTCGTGGGGCCGGGCTGCGCTGCAACGCCGGTCTTCTCTCCCGATGCAATGGTGCGCCTTTCTGGCCGCCGCCTGCCTTGGGACATACCCCGATTGCGCAAGGGGCGGCGGGCCCTGCGTCAGTTGCTGTAGACCTTGTGCAGCAGGCTTTTGAGTTTGGTGAGTTCGGCCGGCGTGAGCGCGTGGGCCGCGTCGTTTTCCAGCGCGGTGGCGGTGATCTGGGCTTCGTGTTGCAGCCGCTTGCCCTGGGCCGACAGATGCAGGCCTTGGGCCCGACCGTCGGTCGGGTGTGCCTTGCGAACGATCAGCCCGCGTTGATCCAGACTCTTGATGATGCCGACCAGGTTGGGCGGCAATATGTCCAGGGCCGAGCAGGTTTGGCGCGAGGTGATGCCCGGGTTGTGGGCGATCAGGGTGAGCACCGAGAACTCCACTGGCTTCAGCCCAAACGGAGCCATGCGCCGCATGAAGACGGCGATCACCGAGAGGGCGGCCCGGCGCGCGTTGTAGCCCAGCAAGGACTCGAGGTAGCTGGTGTCCACGGTGGCGTCAGAGGCCAAGCCCGGAGGAGCAGGCCCGCACCTGCCACGCTTGAAGAGGCTTTTCGGGTTTTGCGCGTGGGGTCGGCGGGCTTGTGCGTTGGCATGGGCCAATAGCATAGCGCGCTGCGGGGAACCCGGGATCATGCGGGCGACAGGGTGGCCTGCATCATGACCATTCGCATGTCGAATTCCGGCCATACCCAGCGCCAGAACCCGGTTTTGGGTGTGGTCCAGCGATCGGCATCGCCTCCGTCGGATTGACCAATGCGGTCCCAGGCCCAAGCCATGAGCAGCAGGGCCAGGGCGCGCAGGAAGTCGTCGGCCAACCAGAACGCGGTTTCAGGTGAGGCATCGGTGGCGCGAATCTGAACGAGGAGTTGGTCGCTGGTGAACTGGGCGAAGCGCTCGAGCGCCTGGTCCAGCTCACCACCGTGGGCTGCTTGGCGACAGGTCGGCTTTGAGAGCCTGTCCAGCAGCGCGAGCAGGCCTTGGGCCCATCGGGGATCACCTTGCGAACCAGCAGGTCAATGGCCTGGATTTCGTTGGTGCCTTCGTAGATCATGGCCACGCGCGCGTCGCGCACGTGCTGCTCCCCCCACTCGCGCACATAGCCGTGACCGCCAAAGACTTGCAGACAGGCGCTGCCACCGGCGAAGGCCTGGTCGGTCCAGGCAGCCTTGAGCACCGGGGTCACCAGCGCACACCAGCGGCTGGCGGCCTCGCGGCGCGCGGAATCGGCGTGGTGTTTGATCACGTCAAGCTCGATGGCGGTGCGGTAGGCGAGACGCGCCCCGCATCGATCCAGGCGCGCTGGGTGCCAGAATCCGGCGCATGGCCGGGTGCTGGTGAATCGGGTCGGCCTGACCGGCCTTGCTGGCGCTGCCGGGTGCGCGCATTTGCTGCCGTTCCTGCGCATAGGCATGGGCTTTTTGCCAGGCTGCTTCGAGCAGTCCGATGCCTTGCAGACCCACATGAAGGCGGGCGGCGTTCATCATCACGAACATCGCATTCAGCCTTGCCCGGCTCGCCGACCAGCCAGGCGGCGGCTTCGTCAAAGCGCATGACGCAGGTGGGGCTGCCGTGCAGGCCCATTTTTTCTTCGATGCGCTCACAAACCACGGCGCTGCGGGTGCCATCCCCGTAGAACTTGGGCACCAGGAACAGCGACAGACCTTTGGGTCCGGGCGGGGCGTCGGGCAGCCGGGCGAGCACCAGGTGAACGATGTTGTCTGTGAGGTCGTGCTCCCCGCCGGAGATGAAGATCTTGGTGCCGCTGAGGGCATGGCGGCCGTCGGCCATGGGGGTGGCCTTGGTGCGCACCAGGCCCAGGTCGGAGCCGGCGTGGGGTTCGGTCAGGCACATGGTGGCGAGCCATTCGCCGGTGGCGATTTTCTCCAGGTAGGTGCGCTTGAGTTCGTCCGATGCGTGGTGCTTGATGCACTCGTAGGCTCCATGAAGCAGGCCGGGGGCCATGGTCCAGCCGTGATTGGCGGCGCTGAGCATTTCGTACAGCATGGCTTCCAGCGCAGCAGGCAGACCCTGGCCGCCATCGCAAGGATCGCAAGCGAGGGACGGCCAGCCGGATTGCCAGAAAGACTGGTAGGCGTCCTTGAAGCCTGGGGGCGTGGTGACCACACCCTCCTTGAAAACGGCGCCGATTTCGTCGCCGTCGCGGTTGAGAGGTGCAATCACCTCGGCCACAAACCTGCCCGACTCTTCTGTCACCTGTTGCATCAGGTCGGCGTCGGTTTCGCTGAACGGGGCCAAGGCCTGCAACTGCGCCGGTGCTTTGAGCACCTGGTGCAGGATGAAGTTCATGTCTTCGGTGTTGGGTTGGAATGGGCTCACGGTGATATCTGTCCGTAGTGCGCTGACCTCAGGGGCAGAGCGGGTTGATCAAAAAGCGGTCAGCTCTGGCCGGTGGCGTCTTTGGCCTTGTCGGCAGAGCCTTCCAGGCCAGCCAGCAGTGCCTTGCTGTTGCCTGGAATGACCATCTGAAACCGGTTGTCGACGCGGGTGTAGTCGAAGTAGCCCATGCGGGCGAGCGGCTGGATCTTGAGCACGTCGACCAAACCGTCTGGCGTCAGTGCTTCGTCGTCGATGTGGATGGCGATGACCTTGCCGAACACCACATCGACCGTTCCCATGGGTGGTTTGCCAGGGAAGCGGACCGTGTTGAGGTATTCACACTCGAACTGGATGGGGGAGCCCTTGACGCGCATGGGCTTGACCAACCGGCTGGGCAGCTTTTCCAGCCCGGCGCGTTCGAACTCATCCACACCGTGCGGCAGTTCTTCGGCGGAAACATTGACTGCTTCGCGCAGCGCATAGGTGGCCATGTTCCAGACGAATTGCCCCATCTGCTCGGCATTGCGCACGGAGTCCTTGCGCTCGCCCTGTGTGCTCTGGTTGGCACTGAACATGACGATCGGAGGATCAAATGTCACATTCTGGAACTGGCTGTAGGGCGCAAGATTGTCCCGCCCCTGTGCATCCACGGTAGAGATCCAGCCGATCGGGCGCGGCACAACACATGACTTGAAGGGATCGTGCGGCAGCCCGTGCGGCGTTCGTCCGGGTTCGTAGTACATGTGGGGTCTCCTGGTTCGGTGGGTCGAGTTCAGGTGGCAGACACAGCCGTCAACGGCATTTGGCCTTGATGTCTTCCGGGATCGGAATTGCCTTGATGCGGTCCGGGTTCTCCGGATCGCGCATGCAGAACGCGCGCACCTCGGTTCCTTCGCACAGTACCGTCTCGCCACGCATCACCACGTGCTTGTGGATCAGCACCTTTTCGCGCCACTCGATCACGCTGGTGTGGATCTGCAGACGCTCGCCGTAGGTGGCTGGGCGCATGAACTTGGTGTTGATCTCCAGCAGCGGCGTACCGATGATGCCCGTCGTCTTGACCAGCTCGCGCCACGGCGGTACGCCGCACTTGACGAAGAAGTTGAGCGACGAGGCGTCCATCCACTTTGAGAAATTGGGAAAGAAAACGATGCCGGCCGGATCGCAGTCGCCGAACATCACTTCCACTTCATAAACAACGACTTTGCTCATATTCAGATCGGGTCGGGTACCGATTTCTCCATTCGAGGGTGCGGTGCGTGCGGCTTGGCCGGGGTCGCGGGGCCCTGCCCCCTTGAGGGGGTCACGCCGCACCGCGGTGAGGGGTTGTGCGATTACCTTGGGGCCATGCGCAACGCGCCGTCCAGACGGATCACTTCCCCGTTGAGGTGGCCGTTGGTGACGATGTGTGCGGCCAGTTCGGCGAACTCTTCCGGTTTGCCCAGGCGGTTGGGGAACGGGATGCTCTTGGCCAGCGATTCCTGCACCGCCTCGGGCAGCTCTTTCATGAGCGGGGTGGCAAAGAGGCCTGGTGCGATGGTGCACACGCGAATGCCGTGCTGGGCCAGATCGCGCGCCATGGGCAGCGTCATGCCCGCCACGCCAGCCTTCGACGCGCTGTACGCTTGTTGGCCCACCTGACCATCGAACGCGGCCACGCTGGCGGTGAACACCATGGCACCGCGCTCGCCATCGGCCATGGGTTCGAGTTTGCTGCAGGCGGCGGCGAACAGCCGGGCGGCGTTGTAGGTGCCGATCAGGTTGACGTTGATCACGCGGGCGAAGTCTTCCAGCGGGGCGGCATTGCCGTCGCGCCCGACCACCCGCTTGGCGCTGCCAATGCCGGCGATTTGCATCAGGATGCGGGCAGGTCCATTGGCCGCTGCGGCTTTGTCAATGGCCACCTGCATGCTTTCAGGGTTGCTCACATCGCATTGGCAAGCGATGCCGCCGATTTCGGCGGCCACGCGTTCGGCATTGGCCAGGTTGAGGTCGAGCACCGCCACCTTGGCGCCGAGTCGCGCGAGTTCACGGGCGGTGGCTTCGCCCAGGCCCGAGCCGCCGCCGGTGACGAGTGCGGCGTGTCCTTGAATCTGCATGGTGTCTTCCTTGAGTGGGGTGAAAGGGTCAGGCTGAGGCCTGCGGGTTTTCGATGAGGAGGGCGATGCCTTGCCCGCCACCCACGCAGGCGCTGGAGATGCCGTAGCGGTGTCCGCCGCGTTGCAGCTCGCGGGCAAGGGTGAGGGTGAGGCGCACGCCGGTGGCGGCCAGTGGGTGGCCCAACGCAATGGCGCCGCCATTGACGTTGAGCCGGTCCAGGTCAAGACCCAGTTCACGGCCCACGGCCAGTGTCTGCGCGCCCTGTGCTTCGTTGATTTCGAAGCGGGCGATGTCGCTGAGCTGAAGGCCGGTGCGGGCCAGCAAAAGGCGGATGGCAGGCGCCGGGCCGATGCCCATGATTTCGGGCGGCACACCCACAGCGGCGGCCGCCACCACACGCGCCAGCGGCTGCTTGTTGCGCGCCTTGGCCTGGGCGCCGGAGGTCACCACACAAGCCGCCGCGGCGTCGACCAAGGCAGAACTGTTGCCACCGGTCTGCACCCCACCTTCGTAGACCGGGCGCAGCTTCGCCAGCACGTCGACAGGGGACAGGCGCGGGTGGGTGTCGGTGGCCACTTCGGTGACCTTGCCTTGCAGCCTGATGCCCCGGGCCTTGTAGCCATCGAGCTCGAATTTTTCCGTGATCACGGGCACGATCTCACCCGCCAGGAAACCGCTTTCCTGCGCGGCCACCGCTTTGGCAAAGGAAGCCGATGCGAAGGCGTCAACATCTTCGCGGGTGATGCCGTATTTTTTGGCCAGGTTTTCGGCGGTCTGGATCATGTTGATGCCAGCCGCCGGGTCTTTCAGGGCTTCCCACATGTAGTCCTTGAATCCCACCGGTGCACCCAGCTTGAAGCCGGTGCGGTGGTCGAAGGCGGCAATGGGGTTGCGCGTCATGCTTTCGGTGCCCACCACGAGTGCGGTGGTGCAGGCGCCGGACTGAATCTGTTCGCCGGCCTGCCGGAACAGCTCGAAGCCGGTGCCGCAGATGCGTTGCGTCATGATGGCCGGCACCTCGACGGGGACGCCAGCGTAGAGCCCGATGTGTCGGGGGAGGAAAAACTGGTCGAAGTCCCCCGGCGCCATGTTGCCGGTGATGACGGAGTCGATGTCGGCTCCGCCAACCTCTGCCCGCTTCAAAGCCTCTTTGGCTGCCTTGATGCCCAGGTCGGTGGGTGAGATGTGACCCAGTGCGCCGCAGTAGTCGACCATGGGGGTGCGCACACCGTCCAGGATGACCACATCCTCGAACGCGTTGAAGAAACCTCGTTGTGTCATGCTGTTCTCTTTGGTGCCATGCGGCAAGGAGTAATGGGTTCAAGCCCGGCGGCGGGGCTTGTATCGCCAGGCCGCCGCTCGTGCTGTGGGTCAGATGGCGGGTTTGATGATGTAGTGCAATTCGTCGGCGTGCAGCTTGGCCACCGTCTCCGCACGGTGTGCCAGCACCGCGCGCTGGTTGATGGACCCTTTGTCGGTGATCTCACCGCGATCGATGGTGGGCGGGTCTGCCAGCAGGCACATGCGGGCGATGCGGTTGGCGCTGCCCGTGGCCTCCTGGGCGAGTTGGTTGACCACGGTCTGGAAGTGGGCGATCACGGCGGGGTGGTCCAGCACATCGTGCAGTGAGGCGTCCGCAGGCAAGTCGGTCAGCGTGCGCACGGCCGGGGTGGGGAACACCATGGCACCGACCTCCTTGAGGTTGATGCCGGTGAGCACCGCGTCCTGAACAAAGGGCGCGCCGGCCGCAATGATCTTGCCGCGCAAGGGCCCCACGCTCACAAAGGTGCCGGTGGCGAGCTTGAAGTCCTCGGCGATGCGGCCGTCGAACTTCAGACCCAGATGGATGTCGGTCTCGTCGATCCATTTCACCGCGTCACCGGTTTTGAAGAACCCTTCATCGTCGAAGGCTTCGGCGGTTTCCTTTGGCATGCGCCAGTAGCCCGGGGTGATGTTGGGGCCCTTGTAGCGCACCTCGGTCTTGCCGTCGATGTCCACCAGCTTGAGCTCCAGGTCTGCGGTGGGCAGGCCCAGGTCGCCTGCCCTGACATTGGGGCTGGTCACAAAGATGCCGAATGGGCCGGATTCCGTCATGCCCAGACCGGTGCTCATGACGATGCGCTCGCCAATCTCCTTTTCCTGGCTGGCAAACAAACTGTCCCAGACCGGTTGGGCCAGGGCGGCGCCCGCGTAGAAGAACATGTTGACCTTGGCCAGAAGGGTTTTGCGCAACAGGTCGTCGGTCTTCATGGCGTTGGCAATTGCCTCGAAACCGGTCGGCACGTTGAAGTACACCGTGGGTGAGATCTCGCGCAGGTTGCGAAGCGTCTCGCCGATGAGGGCCGGCGTGGGCTTGCCATCGTCGATGTACATGGTGCCACCGTGGTAGATCACCATGCCAAAGTTGTGGTTGCCGCCAAAGGTGTGGTTCCAGGGCAGCCAGTCCACCAGCACCAAGGGCTTCTCTCCCAGCACCGGCATGGAGGTGGCCATTTGCTGCTGGTTGGCGCACCACATGCGCTGCGTGTTGATGACCGCCTTGGGCATCTTGGTGGATCCCGAGGTGAAGAGAAACTTCGATGGTGTCCGGGCCCGTGGCGGCCATGGCCTCGTCCACAGCTGGCGTGGGTTCGGTGGCCATCAGGGCCTCGAACGAAGTGGTGGCGCGTCCGGGAACGGTTCCCTGGGTGGTGACCAGCTCCACCGATTCATCCAGCGTGGCCAGCATGGCCCGGCTGTAGCGGTTGGCATCGTTGGCAAAGACCAGACCGGGCGTCAGCGTCTTGACGACGTGGCGCAGTTTGTCAAAGTCCTGGCTGATGAGAGAGTAGGGAGGTGAGGTGGGGCAGTAGGCCACCCCTGCGTAAATGCAGCCCAGGGCAAGCAGGGCGTGTTCAGGTCGTTCTCGCTGAGGATGAGCACAGGGCGCTCTGCGCTGAGCCCTCGGTTCAGCAGGCCTTGACCAATGCGCCGGGCCGCATCGAGCGCCTGGGCAAAGAGATGTGGCGCCAGTCACCGCTGGTGCCATCGGCATGCTTGGTGCGGCGGGCAAACAGGGTGTGGTCGGGTCGGGTCTTGGCCCAGTGCACGAGCCGGTCCGTCAGGCGCTCGGCATAAGGCGCAAGAGGGTGTCTGCGCGAAGGTAGTGCACGCCCGGTTCGCCGTCGCGCAAGGTGGCACGGGTAACGCCAAAGGTCATCGGGCGGTATTTTGCTGTGCTCATGGTGTCTCCTTTTTTGATCTTGAACGACCCTGCGCTTTGGCAGCACCCCGAAGGGGCAGGGTGCTGCCGCAGAGATCAACGGTTTGGGGGCAGGCCCAGAACGGGAGCGGGCCGTTCGTGGGCGTGTTTCAGTCTTTGGAAACCTTGGCGGCCTTGCCTTCAAGGAAGGCCTTGACACGGGCTTTTGCCTCGGGTGCGCTTTGCGCGACGGAAGCCATCAGGGCTTCTGTGAAAAGTCCATGGTCGGCCGGCTGTTCGGCAATGCGGGGCAGGGCGTGCATCAGCGCAAAGTTGGTCATCGGGGCATTGGCAGCGATGCGGCCGGCCAGTTCAATGGCTTTGTCCAGTGCGGTTCCAGTGGGCACCAGGTATTGCGCCAGGCCAATGCGCTCGCCGTCGGCCGCGTTGTAGACGCGGCCGGTGAGCATCATGTCGGTCATGCGGGCCGCACCGATGAGTTTGGGCACCCGCACGGCGCCGCCACCGCCGACGAAGATGCCTCGTGTGCCTTCGGGCAGCGCGTAGAAGGTGGACTCGTCGGCCACACGGATGTGGCAGGCGCTGGCCAATTCCAGCCCTCCGCCGACGACGGCGCCATGCAGCGCGGCGATCACGGGAACGGTCCCTTTCTCGACGCATTCCAGCGCTGCGTGCCACATGCGCGAATGCAGCACGCCTTGGGCAGCATCGCGCTCGCTCAGTTCGGACAGGTCAAGCCCGGCGCAGAAATGCTCGCCATTGCCATCGATGACCGCCGCGCGCACACTGGAGGGCAGGTTCTGGAAAACGTCTCGAATGGCAAGGATGAGACCATCGTTCAGAGCGTTGCGTTTGACGGGGCGGTTCAGGGTGACGACGGCAATGTCGGACTTCTCGCCGCGCAGGCTGAAGCTCAGATCGGGGTTGTTGGTGTTCATGGTTGATGAGGGTTTTCCAGCTTGTTCGGTGCCCGTATTATTGTTATAAACAATAACTAAATCAAGCCGACCGCATATTTTCCTTATCCGTGTTTACCCTTAGTCTGGAGCCTTTGTCCCATGGACCACAAGAACCTCATCGCCATTGATATTCACACCCACGCGGAGGTCAGTTGCCGCAATCCGTTCGACAACTATGGTGAGGAATATGACCGCGCAGCCGACAAGTATTTCGGCAGCAACCGCCGTCCCACCATCGCTGAAACCATCGCCTATTACCGGGAGAAGAAGATCGGTCTGGTGATGTTCACGGTGGACAGCGAGAGCCAACTGGGTCGCCGCCGCATTCCCCATGAAGAGATCGCCGATGCGGCGCGGGAGAACAGCGACATGATGATGGCGTTCGCCAGCATCGATCCGCACAAAGGCAAGATGGGCGCCCGCGAGGCCGAGCGCCTGATCAAGGAGGCCGGGGTCAAGGGGTTCAAGTTTCACCCGACGGTGCAGGGCTACCACCCCTACGACAAGATGGCCTGGCCCATCTACGAGGTGATCAACGAGCACAAGTTGCCGGCCATTTTTCACACCGGCCACAGCGGCATTGGCAGCGGCATGCGGTGCGGCGGCGGCTTGCGACTGGAGTACAGCAACCCCATGCACCTGGACGATGTGGCGATCAGCTTTCCCGATATGCAGATCGTGATGGCCCACCCGAGCTTCCCATGGCAAGACGAAGCCTTGAGCGTGGCGACCCACAAACCCAATGTGTGGATCGACTTGTCAGGCTGGAGCCCGAAGTACTTCCCCAAGCAACTTGTGCAGTACGCCAACACCCTGCTCAAGGACCGTGTGCTGTTTGGGAGCGACTACCCGCTGATCACCCCTGAGCGGTGGATGCGGGACTTTGAGGTGGCTGGCTTCAAGCCAGAGGTGATGCCTGGCATCCTGAAGGGAAATGCCGTGCGCCTGCTTGGGCTGGATGACGCCTGACGGGCGGCCGCTTCATAGCGATCTGGCATAGCTGAAAGATGTGTGTTGGCTGGCGGTATCAGGGTAAATGCGCCGTCTGCGCTCGTGACGCTGTCTGGTTCAATAGTGATGTGATGGGGCCAGTGGCTGGTTGGTCTGCCCCGCAATTCTTATTACAGGAGATAGATCGATGAAGTTCATGAATCGCAGAAGCAGCCTGGCCGCTATTGCCATGGCCGCCGGTACCTTGTTGAGTGGTCAGGCCATGGCGCAGGAAACCTACACGCTGCGCCTGCATCAGATGCTGCCAGCCCAGGCCACCATTCCCGCCAAGGCGCTGACGCCATGGGCCCAGAAGGTGGAGAAGGAGTCCGGTGGACGCATCAAGGTCCAGATGTACAACACCATGCAACTGGGCGGCACACCTCCGCAACTGTTCGATCAGGCGCGCGATGGCGTGGTTGACATCACCTGGACGGTGTTGGGATATACCCCGGGCCGCTTCCCGAAGACCGAGGTGTTTGAGCTGCCATTCATCACCACCTCGCCCGAAGCGTCTTCGCGTGCCATTCAGGAGTACGTCGAAACCTACGCAGCCGACGAGTTCAAGAGCGTCAAGCTGATTGCCGTGCACACCCATGGCCCAGGGTTGTTTCACACCAAGAACCCGATCACGAAGCTGGAAGACTTGAAGGGCATGAAGATCCGCGGGGGTTCGCGCATCATCAACAACATGCTCACCAAGCTCGGTGCCACCCCGGTGGGCATGCCGGTCCCAGCGGTGACCGAGGCGCTGTCGAAAGGCGTTCTGGATGGCTCGACGATCCCCTGGGAGGTGGTGCCAGCGCTGAAGGTGCAGGAAATCGTGCACAACCACACGACCTTCTTTGGCCCCAATGGCCTTTACAACTCGACCTTTGCCGTCTCGATGAACCGGGGCGCCTATGACAAGCTGCCAGCAGACCTCAAGAAGGTGATTGACGACAACTCGGGCATCGAGACCGCAGCGATGTTCGGCCGTGCCATGGCCGGAGGCGATGAACGCGGGCGCAGCCTGGCCGAGAAGGCCGGCAACAAGATCGTGGCGCTGGACGAAGCGGAAACCAAGCGCTGGCGTGAAGTGGCCGCGTCGGTGGAGACCGAATGGGTGCAGGAGGTCAAGGCCAAAGGCATCGACGGGGAGAAGCTGGCTGCAGCGGCCCGCGCCCTGATTGCCAAATACAGCAAATAATGCCTCGGCGCTTTGCGCGCCATCGCATGAGCCATCGGTCTTCCCGGTGGCTTTTTTTTGCAGGGCCTGGGGTCTGGCGCGCATCGGCAAAAGCGCCTGTCCGCGCCTCCTCACTTGCAATTCCTGCGATGACAGCGGGCGGCTTATGCTTAAACGCTATAGCTGAAAGCGTGCGACCGATCTGGGCGGCGAATCCGCATCCCGGCACACTCTGGCGGTTGCATCGGCATGGGCTGAACCCCTTGCGGATGGCACCAACGAGCGCTTGGGAGACAATGCGGCTGGTTCGCACCAAGAATGAAGAAGGATTGGAATGATTGACTGGATATACCGGATAGCCCGATGGACCGCGCTGATCGGCGGGATTGTGCTGGTGGGCTTGATGCTCATGGTGGTGGTTAGCGTGTCTGGCCGCGCGATGATTGGCCTCGGTCTGGGGCCTGTGCCCGGCGACTTCGAGCTGATCGAGGTGGGCATCGGCGTTGCCGTGTTTTTCTTCATGCCCTGGTGCTACTTGCGCGGCGGCCATGCAACGGTGGACCTGCTTTACATGCACATGCCCCGCTGGTTCCAAAAGAGCGTCGACCTGGCCAGCGACGTGGCGATGTTGCTGGTCTGGTTGGTCCTGACCTGGATGCTCTGGGAAGGCATGCTGGAGAAGAAGGAATATGCCGAGACCACTTTCATCCTGCAGATGCCTGTCTGGTGGGCCTATGCCTGGTGCTTTGTCGGTGCGGTGGTGGGCTGCGTGACTTACGTGGCCAAGACAATGACGCAACTGGGGCTCGCATCGGAGCCCAAAGGTTGGACGCTTGATACCAATGCGGGGCACTGAAGATGAGCAACGTTGAACTCGCACTGTGGTCCTTCCCACTGCTTCTCCTCCTGATCTTCATCAGGGTTCCCATCGGTCTGTCCATGCTGCTGTGCGGCCTGGGAGGCGCCTGGGCTGTCTACGGCAATTACATGCCGATCCTGAGCCAGCTCAAGCAGGTGACCTACAGCACCTTCTCGAACTACTCGCTCTCGGTGATTCCCCTGTTTCTCTTGATGGGGCAGTTTGCCGCTCTCGGGGGCCTTTCCCAGGCCTTGTTCAAGGCCGCAGAGGCCTGGATCGGACACCGCAAGGGCGGTGTTGCCATGGCTGCCGTGGGCGCGTGCGCGGGTTTTGGTGCGATTTGTGGTTCGTCATTGGCCACGGCGGCCACCATGGGTCAGGTGGCTTTGCCTGAGCTCAAGCGGGCTGGCTATGCCGGCGGCATCTCCACGGCCTGCCTGGCCGCAGGTGGCACGTTGGGGATCCTGATCCCGCCCTCGGTGGTTCTGGTGATCTACGCCATCTTGACCGAGCAGAACATCGCCAAGCTGTTCCTGGCGGCTTTTGTTCCCGGTTTGCTTGCGGCCGTGGGTTACATGATCGTGTTGGCGATCTATGCGCGTGTGCGCCCCAAGGAAGTGGGCTCCATGCCACCCATGCCCATGAAAGACCGCTGGATTGCCACCGTCAAGGTCTGGCCCGTGATGCTGATCTTTATCGCGGTGGTGGGCGGCATCTACGCCGGCATCTTCACCCCCACGGAAGGGGCTGCCATCGGTGCCTTTGGCACAGGCTTGTCGGCCTGGTTCAGCGGGGGGCTCAACCGCAAGACCTTGCTGGCGGCCATTCTGGGCACCGCCACCGCCACCGGCATGATCTTCATGATCGTGCTGGGCGCCGGGGTCTACAACACCTTCCTGGCCCTGTCACAGTTGCCTCAAGAAGCCGCTTCGGCAGTGGCTGGCTGGGGTGTGAGCCCGACCATTGTGTTGATTGCCATTCTGGTGCTGTATGTGGTGCTGGGCTGCTTCATGGACTCGCTGTCGATGATTCTGTTGACGATCCCGGTGTTTTTCCCGATCGTGACAGCGCTGGACTTCGGTTTGCCGCCGGAAGAATTCGCCATCTGGTTCGGCATTCTGGTGTTGATAGTGGTGGAGGTCGGGCTGATCACGCCGCCGGTGGGGATGAACCTGTTTGTGATCAATTCGCTCTCCAAGGAAACGCCCATCACCCAGACCTACCGCTCGGTGATGCCATTCGTGGCCAGCGACTTCATCCGCACCGCCATTCTGGTGGCCTTCCCTTCGATCACGCTGTTCATCCTGCGAATCTGATTTCAGCGGGTGGCGCATTGGAGGCTGGGCCTGTTCGCACAGCTTTCATCGTGCCAACACGCCTCAGGGGCCAGCGGGTGCGCGTGGCCCCTTTTTCTTGAACGGCATGCGCAGAGGAGGTAACGCCATGAAATCGGTTCGACTGGGTCTGGTGGGTTTTGGCGAAGTGGGTCGGCTGTTTGGGGCGGGTCTGAAGCCGGGTGTGGAGTGGGTGGGAGCTTGGGACCTGAAGCTGCGCGATGCATCCATGCGCGGCGAGCTGTCCGATGCCGCTGAGCGCAGCGGAGTGCGCCTGTGTGAAAGCGCTGCGGCGCTGTTGCAGGAGGCCAATTTCCTCATCTCTGCGGTGACCGCTTCGCAGGCCTTGTCGGTGGCCGAGGAGGCGGCGGGCCATATCCAGCCCGGTGCGGTCTTTCTCGATCTCAACTCCGCTTCTCCCGGGACCAAGCAGCGCGCAGCCAAGTTGATTGAAGATGCGGGTGGGCGCTACCTGGAGGCGGGGGTGATGACTTCGGTACCGCCTTATGGCGTGCGCGTCCCGATGCTGATCGGGGGGCCGCACGCGCAGGCGCTCCTGCCCACGTTGCAGGCATTGGGCTTGGACGCCAAAGTGGCCAGCGACGATGTCGGGGTGGCATCGGCCACGAAGATGTGCCGCAGCGTGATGATCAAGGGGCTGGAAGCATTGGTGCTGGAGAGCTACGCCACCGCCCGCCATTACGGGGTGGAGGACGCCATGCTCGCCACGCTGCAGGAGACCTTTCCCGGCGTCGACTGGCAACAGCAAGGCAGTTATTTCTTCAGCCGGGTGGCGCAACATGGCAAGCGCCGCGCGGAGGAAATGCGCGAGGCTGCCAACACCGTCCGTGAGGCGGGGTTCGAGCCCGTGATGGCCAGTGCCATCGCGACCAAGCACGACTGGATGGCCAGGCTGGCCAGGGAAGGGCGGTTTGCCGGTCTGGCGGCCGCGCCTGCATGGCAAGACTTCGCCGATCGCATGGCAGCCGATGCCGGGCCTTCCGACAACACCAACTAGGGCCTGTTCACACCATTTTTTCGAGATGCGTTGCAGATCAAAAAGGCCATGCGCAAGGCGCAAAACGCAGCCGGGGATTTTCCCCAGGCGAGGTTTTGCTACGCCGCGCATGGCCTTTTTGGCTGCAACCCGAAGGGAAAGGGGTGCAAACAACGCCACTCCTCGTTGTGCTCCTAGGTCAGACGCCAAGTCTGACCGTCGTTCCGCGCCCAGATTGGCGTTGTTTACGCCCCTTTCGCACTCGGAAAAATAGTGTGAACAGGCCCTAACCTTCCAAAGACGCCTAGCCCATGTTGGATATATTGAGCATCACCGGTCCCATCTACCTGTGTATCGCAGCGGGTTACGCCAGTGTGTACTGGCAGCTGTTCAGTGCGGCGGACATGCGGGTGTTTGGCCGCTTCGTCATCCAGATCGCCTTGCCCGCGCTGTTGTTCAACGCGCTGGCTTCGCGCCCCTTGGCCGAGGTGGTCAACCCGGCCTACCTGTTGGCTTACGGTCTGGGCTCGCTGCTGCTGGTGGCCGCGGCCGTGGTCTGGGCCCGCCGTTTTCGGGGGCGCGGGTTGACGGAGGCCACATACGAGGCCATGGGCATGACCTGCTCCAACAGCGGGTATGTGGGCTACCCGGTGATGTTGCTCACCTTCGGTCCGCTGGCCGGCGTGATCCTGGCGCTCAACCTGATTGTGGAGAACCTTCTCGTCATACCGACGCTGCTCGCCTTGGCCGACGCCGGCGCCCACCAGGGTGCTCGACCGTCTCTGGCGACGCTGTTGCGGCAGACCTTTGCCCGGCTGGCCCGCAATCCGATGATCATCGCCATTGTGTTGGGGTTTGTTTTTTCAATGGCCAGTTGGACCCTGCCGTCGGTGCTTTCGCGCACTGTGACGCTGTTCTCTGCCGCCAGCGGTGGGTTGGCACTGTTCATTATCGGCGGCAGCCTCGTGGGCCTGAAGGTCAAAGGGCTGCGCCGGCAGGTGGGTCTGATTGCCCTGGGCAAACTGGTCTTGCACCCGTTGTGCGTCTGGGGTGCGCTGACCTTGCTGCCCTTGCTGGGTCTGCCCGCCTTGCAGGGTGACCTGCGCACCGCTGCGGTCTTGTCTGCCGCCATGCCGATGCTGGGCATCTATTCCTTGCTGGCCTCCCGCCATGGCTTCGAAGGCTTCACCGCTGCGGCGCTGCTCGCTGTCACAGCGGCATCGTTTTTCACCTTGAGCGCGGTGCTCTGGCTGATGCGCCACTCCGCCGGCTGGTTGCACTGAGCCTTGGCGACAGGTCCCCGGGTGTGGTGACCGGGTCGAACGCGCGGTTTCGAGGCGCGAAGAACGTCAGACTGCTTCCATCACCGCGCGCAGGAACTGCTGCGTGCGTTCGTTTTGCGGATTGCCGAACAGGGCCTGTGGCGGTCCCTGTTCTTCGATTCGGCCCCCGTGGAAGAAGCACACGCGGTCGGCGAATTCGCGTGCAAAGCCCATCTGGTGGGTGACCATCAGCATGGTCAGCTGGTGTTCCTGCCCCAGGTCTCGGATCACCGACAGCACTTCGCCGCAAAGCTCGGGGTCCAGTGCCGAGGTGACTTCATCAAACAGCATCACCTTGGGGCGCATGGCCAGCGCCCTTGCGATGGCCACCCGCTGCTGTTGGCCACCTGAGAGCTGAGAGGGGTAGTGGTCCAGTTTGTCGCCCAGGCCCACCTGGGTCAGCAGATCGCTGGCGCGTGCGTGGGCCTCGTCCTTGCTCAGTCCGAGCACGGTCACTGGTGCTTCCATGCAGTTCTTGAGCGCACTCATGTGCGGAAACAGGACCATGCCGATGTGGCCACGCATGCGGCGCAAATGCGCGGCGTTGGCGGGCACCAAGCGGTCGCCTTGCTGCATGTGGGTCAGTGGGCTTGCGTCGACCGAAATGACACCGCTGTCGATGGTCTCCAGCGTCATCAGCATGCGCAAGACGGTGGTCTTGCCCGACCCGGATGGGCCGATGATGGCCACTTTTTCGTTGGGCGCCACTTCCAGGTCCAGTTGGTCCAGCACGGTGAGCGGTCCGTAGCGCTTGGTGACTTTGTCAAAGCGCACCATGGGGGCGGTGGGAGTCGGATCGGATACTGGGTTCATGTGCGGTGGGCGATGCGCTGGTTGAGCAGCCGCTCGGCGCGGCGGATCAACGAGGCGGACACCAGGCTGAAGAACAGGAAGAACAGGCCCACCAGGGTGATGGGTTCCACGTAGCGAAAGGTCTCCGAACCCAGAATCTTGGCGGTCTGCATCAACTCGAGAACCGCGATCACCGAGAGCAGTGGCGTTTCTTTGAACAGCGCGACGAGGTAGTTCCCCAGCGCGGGCACGATGGGTGGAATGGCCTGGGGAAGGATGATGTTCTTGAAGGTGGTCCAGGGCGACAGGTTCAGCGCAATGGCGGCTTCCCACTGCCCCTTGGGGACGTTGCTCAGGCCGGCGCGGTAGACCTCGGCGCAATAGGCGCCGTAGTGAAGGCCCAGCGCCAGCACGCCGGTGGGCATGGCATCGAGTGTGAGGCCAAACTCCGGCATCACGTAGTAGAGGAAAAAGATCTGGATCAGGAGGGGGGTGGACCGAATGAACTCCACCAGCCCACCCACGGCCAGGCGAGACCACAGGGGCCCGGCCATGCGGCCGATCGCAAACACCAGGCCCACCACCAGCGCCACGGCAAATCCCATCACGGTGGCCTGGACCGTGATGATCGAGGCCTCGGCGAGCAGGGGCAGGGCTTCTGCCGCATAGGCCCAGTCCCACAGTTGGAACGCCATCAGCTGACCCTTCCTCTGCGCAGCCCGCGCGATGCCCGCGCCTCCAGGGCGCGCATGGCGATGGTGATCAATACCGACAGGCCCAGGTACATCACCAGAACGGTGCCGAACACCTCGGCGGTGCGCAAGGTGTTCTGGTTCAACTGCTGGGCCTTGAATGCCAGGTCGGAGAGTGTGATCAGCGAGACCAGTGAAGTGGCCTTGAGCAACTCGATGAACAGGTTGCCCCAAGGCGGAATCATGGCCACAAAGGCCTGGGGCAGCACGATGCGCCTGAGGGTCTGGGCGTGTGTGAGGTTCAGTGCCCGAGCCGCCTCCCATTGACCCCGGGCAACCGAGCCGATCGCCCCCCGAACCACTTCGGCACCATAGGCGCCCACATTCAGACCGAGGGCGGCAATGCCCACGGCCATGGGCTCCAGCGTGAGCCCGAAATGGGGCAACACAAAAAACAGCCAGAAGAGCTGCACGAGTGCCGAGGTTCCGCGAAAAAGCTCCACATACGCGGTCGCCAGCCAGCGCAAAGGCAGCGGCCCATACAGGCGCAGCAAACCCGGGACCAGGGCGGCGATGACCGCCACCACCGCGCCGCCGGCCGTGACCTGCAGGGTGATCACGCCACCGCGCATCAGCTCGGGCAGAAAGTCCTTCAGGTCGGTGAAGGTGGCGGCCACCAGCCCTGCGCAGAAGCACAGGATGGCGGCAAACAGCGTGGATGCGTGGCGGGCGCTCAAGGGACAGCCGGTTGCTTACTTGTCCGCGCAGTGCTGTGCGGCGGTCTTCTCAGGCATGTTGGACGCATCGAAGCCAAACTCGCCCACCATCTTCAGGTGTTCGGGAGTGCCCAGGAACTTGGCCAATTCCGCATTGACCGCATCGCGAAGCGAGGTGTCTTCCATGCGGAAGCCAAAAGAACCTTCGCCTTTGTACTTTTTGCCGTTGTGCTCAAAAGTGAACGGCTCGGCCCGCTCGATGGCTTCGTCTTTGCCGGCAAGGTCCTTGGCGGTCAGCGACGTGAAGGCCGCCGCAGCGGCACGGCCGGATTTGACCGTGGCCACGGCCGCAGCGAAGTTGGGCACCGTGACTTCCTGGTCGCGCTTGAGGCCGGCCATGCGACCGTGTTCGATCTCCGCGGTGCCGGCAACAAAGGCCACCTTCAGGCTCTTCTTCACCGCGTCGGCATAGGTTTGCACGCCGTCGGGGTTGCCCTTTTTCACGATCAAGGCTTCGCCGATGCCATAGGTCGGGTTGGCGAAGATGATCTGTTTGCAGCGCTTGGGCGTGATGTACATCGAGGCCACGATGGCGTCAAAACGCCCGGCTTTCAAACCCGGAATGAGCGCGCCCCACTCGGTCAGCACCCCATCGACCTCCTTCACACCCAGCTTGCCCATCACATGGCGGAACACCGTGGGCGACTCGCCGGTCAGTTTGCCGTCGGCGGTGGCGAAGGCATAGGGTGCTTCATTGGCAAAGCCGACCCGGATGTAGCCCTGTTTCTGGATGCGCTCCAGGGTGGTTTCGGCCGAAGCCAGGCCGCTGGCGGTCAGGGCGGCCAACCCGGTGATGGCGACGAGGGCGCGGCGGGTGAAGGTGGTGTTCGTCATGTGTTTGCTCCTTTGGGGGTCAAAGTTCGCCGGGCAGGGCCAACGGGGTGAAGTCCTTGCGTTCGGCGATGAAGTTCGGGCGCGGTGCGAGGCCGCAGAACGGCGCCACCGGGGTGTTTTCAACGCTGTTGTAGACCACGAAGACGTTGCTGCGCGGCATGGGCGTGATGTTGGAGTTGGAGCCGTGCATGGTGTTGCAGTCGAAGAAGGTGACCGAACCGGCAGGGCCCTTGGGCGAGGTGATCCCGCATTCGTGGGCTAGCTGCGTGAGGCTGGCGTCATCGGGCACACCCACCTCCTGGCGCTTGAGCGAGGCCTTGTAGTGGTCGGCGGGTGTTTCTCCAACGCAGGACACAAACCGGTGGTGCGAGCCAGGCATGAGCATCAGCGGGCCGTTGTGTTCGGTGTTGGGCGTGAGGCTGATGGAGCAGCTCACCATGCGCATGTGGGGCACGCCATCTTCAACGTGCCAGGTCTCGAAGTCGGAGTGCCAGAAGAATTCCTTGCCGCGAAATCCGCTTTTGTAGTTGATGCGCGACTGGTGGATGTAGACACCGCTGCCGAGCAACTGGCGCGCCATGGCCACCAGGCGGGGGTGGCTGCAAAGCGTTTGCAACACGTCGCTGCTGCGGTGCACTTCAAAGACGGAGCGCAGTTCGCGGCTCTGGGTTCGATGACGGCCTCGGCCGTCTCCTTGGTGTGTTCGTCGTTGCGCAGCCGGTGCAGTTCCTGCATGTAACTGCCCAACTCGGATTCGCTGAACACCTGCTCGATGGACAGGTAGCCGTTGTCTTCGAAGAAGTGCAACTGGCTTTCGGTCAATCGGCCCGCCGTCGGCGCGGCCGTAGACCACCGGGTCAAGCCGGTTGGTGATGTGCGGTTCGCTGGCCTGGCGCGAGGGGTAGCGGTCACCGTTGGTGGTCAGTGGTGTGTCGGGCTGGATGGTGGTGTCGGTCATGCCTGGCAGCCTCCCTCACTCGCACAGCGCGTAGGCGCCGGATTCGTCGTGCACTTCCTGACCGGTGATCGGGGGTTGAACACGCAGACCATGCGCATGTGTGTGCCCTTGTTGGCCTTGAGGATGTGGTGGTCGTGCTGGTTGAGTGCGTAGATCGAACCGACACGCAGGGGGTGAGTGATGCCGGTGGTCAGGTCCACGATTTCGCCGGCGCCTTCGGTGAGGTACACGGTTTCGAGGTGGTTCTTGTAGTGCATGTCCAGCTCGGCACCGGCTTTGATGATGGTGTCGTGGACCGAGTAGCCCATGCCAGCGTCTTTCAGGATCAGCCTGCGGCTGGTCCAGCCTTCGGTGTCCACATCGGCTTCGGTTCCAACGATTTGGTCGAGGTGTTTGACGATCATGTGATGGCTCCTTCCTGGGTTAAGCGGATTTGCGTTCCTGGGGTTTCAACAAGGCAGCGAGGTTTTTCTCGATGGTGTTCAGACCCAGCAGCAGGTCTTCGTCGCTGATGGTCAGGCTGGGCAGCAACTTGAGCACCTGGTCCTCCATGCCGGCGGTCTCCACGATCAGGTGGTCTTTGAAGCAGGCTTGCGAGAGTTGGCTTGCAATGGTGTTGTCTTCGAATGCAATGCCGTAGATGAGGCCCCGTCCGCGCACCTCCGCCTTGGCGCCATGGCGCGCCACCATGGCGTTCAGGTGTTCATGGACGATCTTGCTCTTGTGGGCAACGGCCTTCTCCAGCCAGTCGTTTTCCCAGTAGTCCAGCGCCTTGGTGGCGGTGATGAAGCCTGGGTTGTGACCGCGGAAGGTGCCGTTGTGCTCGCCAGGGGCCCATTGATCGAGCTCTGGCTTGATCAGCACCAAAGCCATGGGAATGCCGTAGCCGGAGAGGGATTTCGACAGAGTCACGATGTCGGGCACGATTCCGGCTTCCTCGAAGCTGAAGAACTTGCCGGTGCGTCCGCAGCCGACCTGGATGTCGTCAACGATGAGCACGATGCCATGGTCCTGCGTGATCTGGCGCAGGCGCTGCAACCAGTCGAACGCCGCCACAGTGACGCCACCTTCTGCCTGCACGGTTTCCACGATCACGGCGGCAGGGGTTTCCATGCCGCTGCCGTTGTCGTTGAGCATGGCTTCGAAGAAGCCCAGGGTGTCGGGGTCATCGCCCATGAAGCCGCAGAAGGGCAGGGAGGAGGCGTGTTGCAAGGACACCCCGGCGCCGGCGCGCTTGAATCCGTTGCCCGTCACTGCCAGTGCGCCCAACGTCATGCCGTGAAACGCGTTGGTGAAGCTCACCACGCGCTCCCGGCCCGTGACCTTGCGGGCGAGTTTCAGCGCCGCTTCCACGGCGTTGGTGCCGGTGGGGCCAGGGAACTGCATCTTGTACTCCAGGCCGCGGGGCTGGAGGATCACGCGCTGGAAGCGGTCAATGAAATCGCGCTTGGCCTGGCTGTACATGTCCAGCGAGTGGGTGATGCCATCGTTCGAGAGGTAGTCGATGAGGGCGCCCTTGAGCTTGTCGGGGTTGTGCCCGTAGTTCATGACGCCGGCCCCGGCGAAAAAATCGAGGTAGCGTTCGCCGTTCTCGTCGGTCATCCAGGCGCCTTTGGCGCTTGCGAAAACCGCAGGGAAGTTGCGGCAATAGCCACGTACTTCGGACTCATGTTGCTCAAAGAGGTTTTTCATGGTGGGTCCTTTCTTGAAAAAATCAGGCCGACAACTCGGCGGGGCGACTGCGCATCACGGCCCGGTGCAACGGGCCGATGCGGTAAAGCGGTTCGCTGGGGTGGTCCACAGGAAACTGGTCGGCGGTGAAATGGGGCTGCACCGTGCACTCGGTGCCACCTCGCTCGGCGAACCGGTGAAAGAGGGCTTGTGAGGCGGCGTTGTCGTCGGCCACGGTGGCGGTGACCCAGTAGCGGTCTCGGTTGGCCGGAAGGTCGATCCAGCGTTCCAGCAGGGTCACGCCGAGGCCGCGCCCACGCCATTCGGGCCTGAGGCCCACCTGCCACACGAACGCTGTGCGCGCCTGCTGGGGCGGGTGGTATCCGATAACCGCTCCGATCATTTCGCCGTCGTGCTCTGCCACAAGGCAGGTCCGGCCGAAATCGGTGGCAAACAGGACGTAGAAATACGCGGAGTTGAGTTCCAGTGTGCCGGTCGCCTGGATCAGGTGCCAGAGCGAGGCGCCATCCGTGGGGCGTGCACTGCGGAACTGGATGGGGTGGGAAGCGGTGTGCGTGGTCCTGCCGTCGTGAGTCATGCGGGGGTGTGTTTTCCTGATGCTGGCCGTGGCCAACCCTTGGAAAAAAGGCTCAACCGCGACTGAAGATCCCCCGGTGAACGGCAGCAGTTGGTGCCAGGGCGGATCGGGCGGCATCCCATGGCGGGACGCCTACAAAAGACCTCAAGAGACCCGTGGGGTCCTTGACCGAAGCGGCGCCGAAAAAGCGTGAATGGAGGCGCCTGGTTCGAAAAAGAGCTGCGCCTGGCAAAAAATGCGTTTCGCAAATTGTTGCTAGATGCAAGCAGATGACAGCTAATATTATGACGTTGTTGATTTTTCGTGTCAACCCGAGCGGCCAAGTCGCCCGGAGACCGCATAAACAGGGGCTTTAGCTGTTCTTGAGGATGTGCACCGCGGTGTCTCGCAGAACGCTCAGACAGGCCTGTTGGGTCAGCGTGGAGGGGCGCTGGGAGCTGGTGGCCAGGCTCAGGCGGGAGCGCAGGGGCGGGTTGCAGATCGGGCGGGTTTGAAAGGCGGACGGGCGGATGGAACTCGCCACCGCATTGCGCGACAGCAATGCCGCGCCGGCGCCGTCGGCAACGAGGTCGAGAATGGCGGCCACGCCGTCGATCTCCAGGGCTACCTTTGGCCGCACGCCAATGTTGGCCATCTCGGTTTCGACCAGCATGCGGATCGAGTTCGGTCGGCTGGGGATCACAAGGGGGAGCGCGGCGATGTCCGTCAAAGGGATGGGGGCGGGCGGTGGGTCCTGTGGAAGGCCGGGCGGACGGGGTTGCACGAGAACCAGCTCTTCTTCCAACAGCGGGGCGATTTCGATTTCGGCGGCGGGCTGTGCGTTGTAAAGCGCTGCGATGTCGAGCCGCCCGGTGGTGAGCCATTCCTGCATCTGAATCGAAAGGCCTTCGCTGATGGATACGCTGGCCTGTGGCAATTGATCCCGAAAGGCCCGCGTGAGTGGCACGGCGAGGGCTCTGGACAGGCTGGGGGGCAAGCCGATCGCCACCCGGCCAGCCAGCGCACCGCCCACGCGGCCAAGCTCTTCCCGCGCGCGGTCGACTTGGTGAAGAATGCCCCTGGCGTGTTCCAGCAGCAGCTTGCCGGCCTCGGTGGGCGAGGCGCCGCGCCCGTTGCGCAGCAGCAGCGTCTGCCGCAGCTCGACTTCCAGCAAGCGCACCTGGCGCGACAGCGCTGGCTGCGCCACATCCAGGGCCTGGGCGGCTCGGGTGAAGCTGCCCAGTTCGGCCACGCGCACGAAGTACTCGAGTTGCTTGAGGTCCATATCTGCTTTTAGTGAATACCCCAATGATAGTTATCAGGGATTGTTCTAGCTGCTAGCGTGCGCTGGGGGCTGGTTGATCGCTTCATCCGTCGCCACAATCATTGCACCCTTTGTTCAATCCCGATACATGGCGACCCAACTTTCAGCCCTGCGCGGCATCTCTTCCATGGCCACCCGCCTCTTGTTGGGTGAGCTGGTGCAGGCCTTTGAGGCGGCGGGCGGCGAATTGGTCGTGTTCGAATCGGTCGGAGGTGTGGATGCGGCGCGGCGCGTGGCCGATGGCGAGGCGTTTGATCTTGTCGTGCTGGCGTCCGACGCGATAGACAAACTGATGGCCGCCGGTCATCTGCAGGCCGGAAGCCGGGTCGATGTGGTGCGCTCGGGTGTGTCGGTGGCGGTGCGCCAAGGGGCGCTGCACCCGGATATCGGTTCCGAAGCCGCGCTCCGGCAGGCTGTTCTGGCGGCCGACACCGTGGGCTATTCCACCGGTCCCAGCGGAGTGGCCTTGCTCAAGCAGTTTGATGCCTGGGGTGTGACCGACGCGCTGAAGGGCCGCTTGGTGCAGGCGCGACCGGGAGTGCCCGTGGCGTCCATGGTGGCCAGCGGCGAAGTGGCCTTGGGCTTTCAGCAACTCAGCGAGTTGCTGAACGTGGATGGGATCGAGATCGTGGGCCCGCTGCCCGAAGCCGTTCAGATTGTGACCACGTTCTCTGCCGGTGCTCCCATTCCGCTGTCAAATGATCCGCAGCGTTTGGTGGCGGTTCGGGCTTTTCTGGATTTTGTGTGTTCCCCTGCGGTGGATGCCGTGAAGCGACGCCACGGGATGGCGCCTGTTTGACCCGTTTTGAAGGAAGAATATGAGTCTCATCATCGATTGCCATGGCCACTACACCACCGCCCCCAAGGCATTGGAGAACTGGCGCAATGCCCAGATCGCCGGCATCAAGGACCCGGCCGCCATGCCCAAGGTGGCCGATCTGAAGATCAGCGATGATGAGTTGCGCGAGTCCATCGAGCTCAATCAACTGCGCCTGATGAAGGAGCGCGGCTCCGACATCACCATCTTCAGCCCGCGCGCGAGCTTCATGGCGCACCACATTGGCGACTTCAATGTGTCGTCCACCTGGGCGGCCATCTGCAATGAGTTGTGCTACCGGGTCTCCCAGCTGTTCCCCGACAACTTTGTTCCCGCCGCCATGCTGCCGCAGAGCCCGGGCGTGGACCCGGCGACCTGCATTCCCGAGCTGGAGAAGTGCGTCAAAGAATACGGCAACGTGGGCATCAACCTCAACCCCGATCCGTCCGGTGGTCACTGGACCAGCCCGCCGCTGACCGACAAGGCCTGGTACCCGATCTACGAGAAGATGGTGGAGTACGACATCCCGGCCATGATTCACGTGAGCACCAGCTGCAATGCCTGCTTTCACACCACCGGGGCGCACTACATCAACGCCGACACCACGGCTGTGATGCAGCTCATCCAGGGTGACCTGTTTGCGGACTTCCCCACATTGCGTTTCATCATTCCCCATGGCGGTGGTGCAACCCCTTACCACTGGGGTCGCTACCGAGGCCTGGCGCAGGAGATGAAGAAGCCCTTGTTGAAGGACCACTTGCTGAACAACGTGTTTTTTGACACCTGCGTTTATCACCAGCCTGGCATCGACCTTTTGACCAAGGTGATCCCGGTGGACAACATCCTGTTTGCCTCGGAAATGATCGGCGCGGTGCGCGGCATCGATCCCGAAACAGGCAACTACTACGACGACACCAAGCGGTACATCGAAGCCTCGACCATCGTGGTGGGCGATGACCGCCACAAGATTTACGAGGCCAACGCGCGCCGTGTTTTCCCGCGCCTGGACGCGCAGCTCAAGGCCAAAGGCAAGTGATCTCGGCGCGGATCCGGACATTCCGGGTCAGCAGCGCTTGATGGGCATGGCGGCGGTTGCTGCCCCGTCGATCCGTTTTGAAGAATATTGGCGACACACAGGAGATACCCCATGTACGAACTTGGAATTGTCAAACGCAACATCGTTCGGGCCGACAAGGCCGCGGTCGAAAAGCTCTCGCGCTTTGGTGTGGCGACCATCCACGAGGCCATGGGCCGCGTGGGGCTGATGAAGCCCTACATGCGCCCGATCTACAAAGGCGCCAAGATGTGTGGCACCGCGGTGACCATCTTGCTGCAACCGGGCGACAACTGGATGATGCATGTGGCGGCCGAACAGCTGCAGCCGGGTGACGTGGCGGTGGCCGCCTGCACGACCGACAACGCCGATGGTTTCTTTGGCGACCTGTTGGCGACTTCCTTCAAGGCGCGTGGTGCCATGGGCCTCATCATCGATGGTGGTGTGCGCGATGTGGACGAGCTGGAGAAGATGGGTTTTCCAGTCTTCAGCAAGGAGATCCACTCCAAGGGCACCATCAAGGCCACGCTGGGGTCGGTGAACATCCCGGTGGTTTGCGCGGGCGCGCTGGTGAATCCGGGCGACGTCGTGATCGCCGACGTGGACGGCATCGTGGTGGTGCCCGCGGCCATGGCCCAGAAGGTGGCCGATGCGGCTGAGAAACGCGAGAGTTTTGAAGGCGAGAAACGCGCCAAGTTCGAGGCGGGTGTGCTGGGGCTGGATCTTTACAAGATGCGCGAACCGCTCGCGGCCCTGGGCCTGAAATACGTGGATTGACCCACCCCTGCCGCGCTGCGCGCGATCCCCTCAAAGGGGGCGGCGCTGGCGGCCCGGCGGAGCCGGTTCCACGGCGCCCTTGAACGAGACATCACACGCATGCGTGAAAGGCCCTTCTGAAATGACCCAACCCAACGACAAACCCACTTCCGGTGATTTCACCAAAACCGATGGCTGGATGGACTGGTACACCGGTCCGGCCAAGCCGACATTCAAACTGCCTGCAGGCGCGGTGGACGCGCATTGCCATGTGTTTGGCCCGGGGGCTGAGTTCCCGTATGCGCCCGAGCGCAAGTACACCCCATGTGACGCGTCCAAGCATGAGCTCTATGCGCTGCGAGATCACCTTGGCTTTTCCCGCAACGTGGTGGTCCAGGCCACCTGCCACGGCGCAGACAACCGCGCCATGGTCGATGCCTGTCTTTCCAGCGGTGGCAAGGCGCGCGGTGTGGCCACGGTCAAGCGGGCCGTGACCGATGAAGAGCTGCAGCAGTTGCACGCGGCTGGTGTGCGCGGTGTGCGCTTCAACTTCGTCAAGCGCCTGGTCGACTTCACGCCCAAGGACGAGCTGATGGAGATTGCCGGGCGCATTGCCAAGCTGGGCTGGCACGTGGTGATCTACTTCGAAGCCGTGGACCTGCCCGAGCTGTGGGACTTTTTCACCGCCTTGCCGACCACCGTGGTGGTGGACCACATGGGCCGTCCCGACGTGAGCAAATCGGTGGACGGACCCGAGTTCGAGCTGTTTCTGAAGTTCATGCGCCAGCACCCCAACGTCTGGAGCAAGGTCAGCTGCCCCGAGCGCCTGTCCGTGACCGGACCCAAGGCATTGAACGGCGAGCAGGCGGCGTACCAGGACGTGGTGCCTTTTGCACGCAAGGTCGTCGAGGAGTTTCCCGAGCGCGTGCTGTGGGGCACCGACTGGCCACACCCCAACCTCAAGGACCACATGCCCGACGACGGTTTGCTGGTGGATTTCATCCCTCAGATCGCAACCACGGCAGAACTTCAGAAGAAACTGCTGGTGGACAACCCGATGAGGCTCTACTGGCCGGAAGAGGTTTGATGCCCACACGCCGCCTGGACGCGGCCGGTAGCCCCCGCTGGGGGCTTGAATCGCTCGGGGACCACCCGGCGGCGGATTTCACCAAAAGGAGTACCCATGGCACTCGATAAACCTTACCTTGATGTGCCCGGCACCATCATTTTTGACGCCGAGCAGAGCCGCAAAGGCTACTGGCTCAACCAGTTCTGCATGTCGCTCATGAAAGCGGAGAACCGGGAGCGTTTCAAGGCCGACGAGCGTGCCTACCTGGACGAGTGGGCAATGACCGAAGAGCAGAAACAGGCCGTTTTGGCGCGCGACCTCAACTGGTGCATGCGCACCGGGGGCAACATCTACTTTCTCGCCAAGATCGGTGCCACCGATGGCAAGAGCTTCCAGCAGATGGCGGGCTCCATGACCGGCATGACCGAGACCGAGTACCGCGACATGATGATCAAAGGCGGGCGCAGTGTGGAGGGCAACCGATTCGTGGGCGAAGACGGTGATGCGCAGGCCCACCGCCAACCGCAGGGCAAGCAATGACCCTTCCCCGGTGGCTGCTTGGCTTTAACTTGAAATTGAATGGGAGCAACTGAATGGCTCGAATCACCGCATCCGTCTTTACCTCCCACGTCCCCGCCATTGGCGCGGCCATGGATTTGGGCAAAACCCAGGAAGACTACTGGAAGCCCCTGTTTGCAGGCTACGACTTCTCCAAGCAGTGGATGAAGGACAACAAGCCCGACGTCATCTTCCTCGTTTTTAACGACCACGCCACGGCTTTCAGCCTGGAGATGATCCCCACGTTTGCCATTGGCACGGCTGCGGAATACCAGCCGGCCGACGAGGGCTGGGGCCCGCGCCCGGTGCCCAAGGTCATCGGTCATCCCGATCTGGCTTCGCACATCGCTCAAAGCGTGATCCAGCAGGACTTCGACCTCACCATCGTCAACAAGATGGATGTGGACCACGGCCTCACGGTGCCGCTCTCGCTCATGTGCGGTGAGCTGGATCCGAACAAGGATGCCTGGCCCTGCCCGGTGATTCCCTTCGCGGTGAACGTGGTGCAGTACCCGGTGCCGTCGGGCAAGCGCTGCTTCATGCTGGGCCAGGCCATCCGCAAGGCGGTGGCGAGCTACGATCAAGACCTCAATGTGCACATCTGGGGCACCGGTGGCATGAGCCATCAGCTGCAGGGCGCGCGGGCAGGGCTGATCAATCGCGAGTGGGACAACGCCTGGCTGGACAAGCTGATTGCCGATCCGGTGGCCTGTGCCGAGACGCCCCACATCGACTATGTGCGTGAAGCGGGCAGCGAGGGCATCGAACTCGTGATGTGGCTGATCGCCCGCGGTGCCATGTCCGACATCGTCGACGGCAAGGTGCAAGGCCCTGCGCCTGTCGTGAAGCACCGCTTCTACCATGTGCCCGCCAGCAACACCGCGGTGGGCCATCTGATTCTCGAGAACGCTTAAAGAAGGAAAGACCATGACCATCAAAGTCGCACTCGCCGGTGCCGGCGCATTCGGTATCAAGCACCTCGACGGCATCAAGAACATCGATGGCGTTGAGGTCGTGTCGTTGATCAGCCGCGACCTGACCAAGACCCAGGAAGTGGCCGACAAGTACGGCATCCAACACGTCACCACCGATCTGGCCGACAGCCTGGCCATCAAGGAAGTGGACGCCGTGATTCTCTGCACCCCCACCCAGATGCACGCTGAGCAGACCCTGGCCTGCCTGAAGGCGGGCAAGCACGTGCAGGTGGAGATTCCGCTGGCCGACAGTCTCAAGGGCGCCGAAGAGGTGGTGGCGTTGCAAAAGCAGACGGGTCTGGTGGCCATGTGTGGCCACACGCGCCGCTTCAATCCCAGCCACCAGTATGTGCACAACAAGATCAAGGCCGGCGAGTTCAACATCCAGCAGATGGATGTGCAGACCTACTTCTTCCGCCGCACCAACACCAACGCGCTGGGTCAGCCGAGAAGCTGGACAGACCACCTGCTGTGGCACCATGCGGCCCACACCGTGGACCTGTTTGCCTACCAGGCGGGTAGCCCCATCGTGCAGGCCAACGCCATCCAGGGCCCGATCCACCCCGCGCTGGGCATCGCCATGGATATGAGCATCCAGCTCAAGACCGCCAACGGCGCCATCTGTACCCTGAGCCTGAGCTTCAACAACGATGGTCCGCTGGGCACCTATTTCCGCTACATCGGCGACACCGCGACATACATCGCCCGCTATGACGACCTGTTCACCGGCAAAGAAGAGCAGATCGATGTCTCCAAAGTGGCGGTGTCCATGAACGGCATCGAGCTGCAGGATCGCGAGTTCTTTGCGGCGATCAAGGAAGGCCGCGAGCCCAACAGCAGCGTGGCGCAGGTGTTCAACTGCTACCAGGTGCTGCATCAGTTGGAGCAGCAACTGGCCTGATCCCGCGGGGCCGGGCGGCGCTATCCTCGGCAGATGAATTGGAAAACGCTCCTCTTCGCCGCGCTCATCGGCTTCGGCCTGTACCAGCACCTGCAGCATCGGCCCGTGGACCCGGGGCCGGGGGTGCTGGCCCCCAGCCCGCCAGAGCAGGCCGATGAGCGGATCGCCGATTTCCCGTTCAAGGGGTACACCCTGCAGCCCCTGCAGAATTTTCAACTGGAGGCCAGGGTGTTGGCCAGTGAGCGCTACCGGACCGGCCGTGAGGCCGATCTGTCGCCTGTCGATTTGGCGCTGGGTTGGGGTCCAATGTCTGACAGCGCTGTGCTTGCGAAAGTCAGGATCAGTCAGTCCGGTCGCTTTTATTATTGGCACGTTGACGAATTTCCGATTCCCAGGCGGGATATCGAGCGATCCAGTGCCAACATGCACATGATTCCGGCCAACGACACCCTGGCCCGCCGCATCAAGTCCTTGCGCGAGGGACAAATTGTCCGCATCGAGGGCTGGCTGGTCGAGGCACGAGGCGGCGACGGCTGGCGTTGGCGCAGTTCACTCACCCGCGACGACACAGGCCCTGGCGCCTGCGAAGTCGTTTTCGTTCGCGACCTTCAGGTTCGCTGATTCCACACCCGTACGTCAGGAGCATTCCATGAACCAACGCCAACTCGGCCCCTTCAAAGTCAGCGCCATCGGTCTGGGCTGCATGAACATCTGCCATGCCTATGGCGCGCCCGTGTCCGAACAGCAGGCCGAGCGCGTGCTGCTCGCCGCGCTGGATGCCGGCGTGACCCATTTCGACACCGCGGCGCTGTACGGTTTTGGTGTCAGCGAAACGCTGGTGGGGAAGTATCTTTCGCAACACCGCTCGAAGTTCACGCTGGCCAGCAAATGCGGCATGCAAGGCGTGGATGTGAACGGCGATGGCAAGCTGGTGCGCGTGATCGATGGCCGGCCCGAGACGATTCGCGCCACCTGTGAGGCCGCGTTGCAGCGGTTGAAGACCGATGTGATCGATCTGTACTACCTGCACCGCTGGGACAAGCAGGTGCCCATTGAGGAGAGCGTGGGCGCGCTCGGCGATCTGGTGAAGGCGGGCAAGATCCGGACCATCGGTTTGTCCGAGGTGTCGGCGCCGACCTTGCGCAAGGCGCATGCGGTGCATCCGATTGCTGCGTTGCAGACCGAGTATTCGCTGTGGTCCCGCAACCCCGAGATCGCGGTGCTGCAGGCCTGCCGCGAACTGGGCGTGAGCTTCGTGGCCTTCAGCCCGGTGGCGCGGGGATTTCTTTGCGGCGAGATCGATGTGGCTGCTCTGGATGCCAAGGACATTCGCCGCAGCATGCCGCGCTTCGCGCCCGAGAACTACGCGAAGAACCTGGCGCTGCTGCCGGCCTACAACGCCATCGCGCAGGAAGTGGGCTGCAGCCCGGCACAGCTCGCGCTCGCCTGGCTGTTGCACCAGGGGGAGGACATTCTTCCGATTCCCGGCACCACCAGCGTCGAACACCTGCTGGACGACCTCGGAGCCGTGAATGTGCAACTCGGCGCCGATGTGCTCAAGCGCCTGGATGCGTTGATCAACCAGCAGACCGTGCATGGGAACCGTTACACCGCGCAGGCCAACAGCGAGGTCGATACCGAGGCCTATTGATTCGAGGCGTATTGATTCAAAGCCTATTGATCCGGTGCTGGGCTTGATTCGCGGCGCAGTCGACCAACGATGCGGTTGAGGCCGACCGGGGTCACGCCCAGATAGCGGGCGAGGTCTTTCTGGGGGATGCGCTGCGCCAGCCCGGGGTTGTCTGCCAGGAAGGCCCGGTAGCGGCCTTCGGGTGTCAACGTCAGCAGGTCGCGCTCGCGCGCTTCCTTTCGCGTGGCGAAGGCCATGGTCATGTTCTGTGCGGCCCGGGCCCATGCCAGATGCTGGCTCGCCAGGGCGCTGAGCGTGGGGTAGGCCAGGCGCTCCAGTTCGGTGGGTTCCATGGCTTCGACCAAGAAGCTTGTACGGCCCGCCGGTTGAAGCGCCGCAATGCTGGCAAAGAACCGGCCCTCTTCTGAAAACGACTTGATCCACTCGTTGCCGTCTTCGTCCAGGTAGCAGAGTTTCACCAGACCCTGGCGCACCGCGTACAGGTATGGGTGGACCACACCCTGTTCGAAGACGGTCGCTCCCGCAGCGATCCGAATGGTCTCCAGCTCGCTGACCACCCGGTCCCATTCGGGCAAGGGGCAGCCCGCTGCCGTTTCGAGCAGCCGTTGCAGGCGGCTGTCGGTGCCGGGCGCCCGATTAACTTGGGTTAATGACGTCATGCGTTGGGGTCTCTAAAGTCCTGGGTCATGACGCATTTTCCTCGCATCGCCAATCCCCTCCATGGTCGAGCATGGCCGAAAACCCTGGTGACCGGCGCGACCTCGGGCATCGGTCTGGCGCTCACGCAACTGCTGGCCGAGGCCGGGGTGCCGGTGGTGGCGCTGGGTCGAAACGCGGGGGGCCTGGCGCCGCTGCAGTCGCAGTACCCAGGCATCTCGTTTGTTCGCTGCGATCTCTCCGACCTGACCGCTTTGCCGGTGTTGGCCACAGAGTTGGCGTCTGCTCACCCGGATCTGGCGTGTCTGATCAACAACGCGGGCATGCAGCACAACGTTGGCTTCGGTGAGAGCGCTGCCCATCTGGCGTCGATCCGGGAAGAAGTGGACGTGAACCTCACGTCGCCCATGGTCTTGACCGGTGCCTTGCTGGATCATCTGCGTTTGCAGCCCGCGGCCTGGGTGGTCAACATCACCTCGGGCCTGGCGTATGCGCCCAAACGCAGCGCGGCGGTGTACAGCGCCACCAAGGCGGGTCTGCACCTCTTTACCCAGGCGTTGCGGCTGCAGATGCAAGGGGCGTCGGTGAGGGTGGTGGAGGCGGTGATGCCACTGGTCGATACGCCCATGACGCATGGGCGCGGCCGCGACAAGATGCCCGCTGGTCTTGCCGCCGCGCAGGTGTTGCAAGGGCTGGTGGCCGGGCGGGAGGTGATCTGGGTGGGCAAGGCGCGGGGCATTCCGGTGTTGCAGCGCCTGGCCCCTGGGGTGCTCGCGCGCCTCATGCAGGCAGCCTGACATTCCCGGGCTTGGAGCGCGGCAGTCGTTTCCCTTGATTCAACAGAGAAGAGAGAGAGGTCTATTGATGAACTACAGCTATTTTGTGTTGCTGCGTGCCTTGCCTGCCTGGTTGGCGCTGTCGCGCGAGGCCAGAAAGGCATTGGCCGATGAACACATGGGGGCCGCCCTTGCCCGTTGTGAGGGCCAGCTTTCGATGCGCTATTTCGATGCGGAGGCGTTTTCGTCGCCTTGTAGCGACGTGATGATGGTCGAGACAAAGGATCCCCGGCACCACTGCTTCTTCATGGAACGCTTGCGGGACTCGCCCTTGTTTTCTGTTCCGTACTTTGAGGTGCTCAATATCGTTTCCACCGTCGAAGACGGCTACAAAGCCTACGAAGCCCATATTGAATCTGAATCGGAGGCTTGAATCCCAGACCGTGCGCTGAAACAAACCGAAAAAAACCGAAACGGCCCCGAGATGATGGGCAGGGCGTTGACCGGCACCATGACAGACATGTTCATCAACCATGTGTCTGAAGGAGTCCCATCATGAAACCCTGGATCAAGAAATCACTCATTGGCCTGGCCAGTGTCACCGTGTTGCTCGGCGGTTTGACCGCCTGTGGTGGTCGAGGCCATTACGGCGAAGACTGGAGTGCCGAGCGCGTGGGCGAGGTGCGCAGCAAGGTGGTCGAGAAGATCAGCAACAAGCTCGACCTCGACACCAACCAGAAGCAGAAGCTGGGCGCACTGGCCGATCAGATCATCGCCTCGCGCACCGCCTTTCGCGGCGATGGGGCCAACCCCCGTGCAGAGTTCGCCGATTTGATCGCTGGTGAGAAGTTTGACCGTGCCGCCGCCCAAGTTTTGCTGGAGAAGAAAACGCAGGCCATTCAGGGCAACGCCCCGCAAACGATCGACGCATTGGCGAATTTTTACGACAGCCTGAATCCCGAGCAGCAAAAGGTGGTGCGCGAGAAGCTCGAGAAGCGCGGCCACCGTTGGTGGGGCCGCGGCTGAGCATTGATCACCGATTGAATCAGCGGGGCAGGGGCCTCGCTCATTCCGTCTTGTTTCAGACGTGTTGCTGACGTCAAGGAGGTACAACATGCATCGATTGCTTGCGGGAAAGCCCACCGCGGTGGGGCCGGCTGACGAACAGCTGCTGAGGATTCAGTCGGCTTTATGCGTGTGGCCCATGTCTGGGTGAAGGCGTGATCGCGATGCACACGCCCGTGGCATCCTTCGGGCGTTCGCCCGTTGCGGCAGGGTTCATGCGCCCTTGCTGCTTGAGGCGTCCAGCGATCCCCATGCCGAGCTGCTGGCCATGGTGTGGGGGCCCCGTTTTGACCGGGAGCACGCCCTGGCTTTGTGGGCCGGTCTGTCGCAGCGCGAGCCTGCACAAGCCATGCCGGTTTTGCCTGCGCTGATCAGCATGGCCGACCAGTTCGACGCCTTGGCGGCGCCGTTGCAACACCGTTTGCGCCGCCTGATTCTTCGCCACCAATCGTATCGGCCCGCTCAAGTGTGACAATTCCGCATGAACCGCATTTTGTTGATCGATGACGACGAGCAGCTCGGTGCGCCGTTGACCACCTACTTTCAGCGCTTCGAGCTGGCGCTCACTCAGGCGCTCAGGCCGAGCGAGGGGCTGAGCCAGTTGGCCAGCCAGGATTTTGATGCGGCGATTCTGGATGTGATGCTGCCCGAGATGGATGGTTTTGAGCTGTGCAGGACCATACGCCGCTCCAGCGACATTCCCATCGTCATGCTCACCGCCCGGGGCGAAGTGATGGACCGCGTGGTGGGGCTGGAACTGGGTGCGGATGACTACCTTCCCAAGCCCTTCGAGCCGCGCGAACTGGTGGCGCGCATACAGACGGTGCTCCGTCGCCGGACCAGGGTGGGCGCTGGCGCCGTGATGGCCGAGGGGCTGGGTGACCTGCTGTTTGAAGGCTTGACCATCGACACGGCGCGGCGGGAAGTGCGCCGCCAGGGTGAATTGGTGGAACTCACGGGCACCGAATACGAGCTGTTGGCCATGTTGGCCAAGGAGCCCGGCAAGGTGCACAGCCGCGACGACATTCTCAACCAGCTTCGGGGACACGAGGCCGAGCTCTATACCCGTGCGGTGGACATCGTGGTCAGCCGGCTGCGCAAAAAGCTCGAACCGCTGGACTGCATCAAAACCCTGCGCAACGCGGGATACTCGCTGGCGCTGCGCCGCACCATGCCATGACGGAATCGGTGGCGTCGGCGGCGGGATCGCCTGAGGTGACGGAGCTCGAGGCGCCATGGCTCAAACGCTGTGTGCATGCGGTGGCCCATTCCATCAAGCTGCGTCTGGTGGTGGTGTTCCTGCTGCTGGCGGTGGCCATGACGGGGGTTTTCGTGGTGGGGGCGCAAAGGGCCTTCACCGTGGGGTGGAAGGAGGCGGCACGCCCCCTTATGATGGATTACGTGGACCACCTGGCCCGCGACATCACCGGCGGCGGCCCTGCGCCGCGCATCGACCGGGCCAAGGCATTGGTCCAAAGACTGCCGATCACCATCTACATCTACGGCCCCAACCTCGATTGGGAGTCGCACCCCGGCAACTCCATTCCGTACTGGCTTCGCGATCGCGTGGGTGATCATGCCCCGCACCTGCGGTCGGGTGACTGGGGCAAAGGCGCCGATTGGCCGGCCATTCTCAGGCGCACCACCGCCGACGGCCACACCATCGTCTTTGGCATCGATGAGATACTTTCCAGCGCCGCTCCAGGAACTTTGGCGTCGCCATTGGTGTCTTACTTCTGCTGACGCTGGCGGCCTGGTTGTATGTGCGCCGCTTGTTGCGCCCGCTGGATGCCATCGGGGCGGGCGCCAAGCGGTTTGGCGCGGGGAACTTCAATGAGCCGATCGACGTGCGTTGCGAGGTTCGTCCGGACGAGCTGGGCCAGCTGGCCAAGGTCATGAACACCATGGGGCATGACATTCGCCAGATGCTCGACGCCAAGCGGGCACTGCTGCTGGCCATCAGCCACGAGCTGCGCAGCCCACTCACCCGCGCAAGGCTCAACACCGAGCTGCTGCCAGAGACGCCTGAGGTCGAGCCGCAGCGCACTGCGCTGCTGCGCGACTTGCAGGAGATGGCTGGCCTGATTGGTGACTTGTTGGAGAGCGAGCGCCTGGCCAGCCAGCACGCTGCCTTGAACCGCGAAATGGTGGACCCGATGGCATTGGTGCAAGGCGTGGTGACGGATCTGCAGGTGCGCCATGCCGGCGCCAGCGCCATCCGGCTGATGGGGTCGCCCGGTCTGGGGCAGGCGTTTGTGGACGCTGCCCGCGTGCGCCTTCTGGTGCGCAACCTGCTGGACAACGCACTGCGTCACAGCGGCGGCGCCCCGCAACCGCCCGAAGTGCATCTGCGCACCTTGCCCGACGGCGCGCTGGAGGTGGAGGTGCGCGATTTCGGGCCTGGCGTGCCCGCGGCGCAACTGGCGCAACTGGCCGAGCCGTTCTTTCGCCCCGACACCGCGCGGACCCGCGGTGCCGGTGGGGTGGGGCTGGGGCTTTACCTGTGCAAACTGGTGGCCCATGCGCATGGCGGCAGCTGCTCGATTCGCAACGCCCATCCGGGGCTCTCGGTGACGGTGCGGTTGGCCCAGGCTTGAGCATGGGTTGACACCGGGTTGGCCGGGCCCAGCGATTGGCCCGATACGGGTCGTTTGACGCAGGTCATGATGCGCCTGCGCTGAAGCGTTCAATCTGACGGTATGAATACCGCACGTCTACCCCGTTTCGCCGCCGCTCCCACCCGATTTCTGTTTTTCACTGGGAAAGGCGGTGTCGGCAAAACATCGATTTCCACCGCAACAGCGATCGCCCTGGCCGACAAAGGCCTGCGCGTGCTGCTGGTCAGCACCGACGCCGCGTCCAATCTGGACGAGATGCTGGGCATACCCCTCTCAAACCGGCCGGTGGCGGTGCCTGGCGTTGTGGGCCTGGAGGTGCTCAACATCGACCCGGATGAGGCCGCCGAGGCGTACCGCCAGCGGGTGCTGGCGCAATTGGACAGCGGCGCCAGCGACGGCAAGCGGGAAACGGTGCGCGAACAGCTCTCGGGCGCCTGCACCACCGAAATCGCCGCTTTTGACGAGTTCGCATCCCTGTTGGCGGGCGAGGGCGTGCATGAAGGGTTTGACCACATTGTTTTTGATACCGCCCCGACAGGCCACACCCTGCGCCTGTTGAGCCTGCCCAAGGCCTGGAGCGGCTTTCTTGCCGACAACGACCGCGGTGCGTCCTGTCTGGGGCCGCATTCCGGCTTGAAGATGCAGGAGGCCCGCTTCAATGCAGCGCTGCAAGCCCTGACCGACCCCTTGCGCACGACCGTGGTCCTCGTGACCCGGCCCGATCCCCGCCCCATGCAGGAGGCCGCGCGAACCGCCGATGAACTTCGCCACCTTGGCCTGGTCAACCAGCGCCTGGTGATCAATGGCGTGTTTCACGCAGCTGACCCCGCAGACCCTGTGGCCAAGGCCATCGAAGTGCTGGGCCAACAGGCCATGGACCACCTGCCGCCTGGCCTGGCCAGCTTGCCGCGAGACGAGGTGCCGCTGCGGGCCTTCGATACCGTGGGCCTGCCCGCGCTGCGCGCGTTGCTGTTTGGTGGCGCTGTGGCGCCGCCCCCGCCAAATGCAACGGACGCGTCTGCCTCAGCGAAAAATGCCGTGCCCGCGTTGGCGGCCGGATCGTTGAGTCGCATGACCGATGAGCTTGCCACCGCCGGCCACGGGTTGGTGATGGTGATGGGCAAGGGCGGCGTGGGCAAGACCACCATCGCGGCGGCGCTTGCGCTGGGGCTGGTGCAACGCGGCCACAGCGTGCACCTCACCACCACCGACCCCGCCGCGCATGTGGCCGATGCGCTGGGCGGTTCTTTACCGGGCCTGAACGTGGGCCGCATCGATCCCAAGGCCGAAACCGAGGCCTACATCGCCAAGATCATGGCCACGCGCGGGAAGTCGCTGGACGAAGCGGGCAAAGCCCTGTTGCTCGAAGATCTGCAGTCGCCCTGTACGGAAGAGGTGGCCGTGTTCCACGCTTTCAGCCGCGTGGTCAATGAGGCGCGCACCAGCTTCGTCGTGCTCGACACCGCCCCCACCGGCCACAGCCTGCTGCTCATGGACGCCACCGGCGCCTACCACCGCCAGATGGTGCAGCAATACGAAGGCAAATCCGAGGAAAAGGGCTGCACATCATCACCCCGCTCATGCGCCTGCAAGACGGCAGCATGACCCGCGTGATCATCGTCACCCTGCCTGAAGCCACCCCGGTGAGCCAGGCCGCCGCCTTGCAAGACGACTTGCGCCGCGCCCAGATCGAACCCTGGGCCTGGGTCATCAACAAAAGCATCGCCGCCAGCGGCACCGCAGACCCGTTGTTGCAAGTGCGGCTCGTCGGCGAGCACCGCCAGGCCGAGCGCATTGCGAACGGGCTGGCGAAGCGCACGTATGTGCTGCCGTGGTTGCCCGAACCGCCGGTGGGGGTGGAGGCGCTGGGGGCGTTGGTGAAAAGCCGCTGATTTCACGGGCTTCTGGTGCGGCCGAAAGAGCTGCTGTGGTGAGTCGACCTCGCGCACCTAGAATGCAACAAGAGGAAACAACGACAAACCACTCCACCATGACGCCCGAGGCCCGCGCCCGCCAGACCATCGACGCGCTGCTCACCGCAGCTGGCTGGCACGTCTGCGATGTGGCCAATGCGAATATCCGGGCGTCCACCGGCGTCGCCATCCGCGAATTCCCCCTGGAAGCCGGCCACGGTTTTGCCGACTACCTGCTGTATGTCAACGGCAGGCCTGCGGCGTCATCGAAGCCAAGAAGAAGGCGCCACCCTCAGCGGGGTGGAAGTGCAAAGCGCCCGCTACGCCCAGGGCCTGCCGGCCAGCCTGCCCGCGTGGCGCCGGCCATTGCCCTTTGTGTTCGAGTCCACCGGGGTGGAAACGCGCTTCACCAACGGGTTGGACCCGCAGCCCCGAGCCCGCCCGGTCTTCGCGTTTTTCCGGCCGGATCTGCTGTTGCAGTGGCTGGCATACCTGCCGCCACCCATCACCAGCAACACGGGCGACGTCAACGAAGCCCCCACCTTCCTGCGGCGCATGCAGCATCGCCCGCCACTGGTCACCGAATGGGGGCAGGGTGGTGCACATTTCAAACTCTGGCCCGCGCAGATCACCGCCATCCAGAACCTGGAAGCCAGCCTGGCCGCCAACAAGCCGCGCGCCCTCATCCAGATGGCCACCGGCAGCGGCAAGACCTTTACCGCCATCAGCGCCATTTACCGGCTCATCAAGTTCGGTGGGGCGCGGCGCGTGCTGTTTCTGGTGGACCGGGGCAACCTCGCCCGCCAGACCAAGAAGGGTTTGACGCCTGGGCCAGCCCGCACAACGCCTACAAGTTCGGCGAAGAGTTCATCGTCCAGCACCTGCAGGGCAAGCAGCTCGACAAGAACGCCCGCGTGGTCATCTGCACCATCCAGCGCATGTTCAGCCTGCTCAAGGGCAAAGAGCTGCCCGACGAGGCCGACGAAGAAAGCACCGAAGGTGCCGAAGCCCTGTTCAAAGACCCCGAACCCATCGGCTACAACCCGGCCATTCCCATCGAGAGCTTCGACATCGTCATCACCGACGAAGCCCACCGCAGCATCTACAACCTGTGGCGCCAGGTGCTGGAGTACTTTGACGCCTACCTCATCGGCCTGACCGCCACGCCCAACAAACAGACCTTCGGCTTCTTCAACCAGAACCTGGTCATGGAATACGGCCACGCCCAGGCCGTGGCCGACGGCGTCAACGTCAACTACGACGTCTACCGCATCAAAACCGAAGTGACCGAGCAGGGCGCCAGGGTGGACAAAGGCTACTGGCTGGAAACGCAGGACAAAGCCACCCGCCGCAAGACCGCCTGGCAGCTCGACGACGACTTTGAATACCGCCCCGAAGAGCTCGACCGCGCCGTGCAGACGCCCGACCAGATCCGCACCGTCGTCCGTACCCTGCGAGACCGCTGGCAGGCCGAACTGTTCCCCAGCGCAGCGAACTGCCCAAGACCCTGGTCTTTGCCAAGGACGACAACCACGCGGAAAAGATCGTCGAAATCCTGCGCGAGGAATTTGGCCGCGGCAACGAGTTCGCGCAGAAGATCACCTACCGCAGTGCACAGGGCGGAGGCACCAACCCCGAACAGCTCATCAAGGACTTTCGCACCAGCTACTACCCGCGCGTGGCCGTTACGGTGGACATGATCGCCACCGGCACCGACATCAAGCCGGTGGAAATCGTCATGTTCATGCGCAGCGTCAAAAGCCGCAGCTTCTTTGAACAGATGAAAGGCCGCGGCGTGCGCGTCTGCCGCGACGACGATCTGCGCAGCGTCAACCCCGGCGAGCACGTGCGCAAAGACCACTTCGTCATCGTCGACTGCGTGGGCGTGTGCGAACGCGACAAGACCGACAGCCGCCCCATGGACAGCAAAAGCCGTGCCGCTCGACAAACTGCTGCAGGCTGTGGCCCTGGGCAATGTGGAAGACGACGTCATCAGCAGCGTGGCCGTGCGCCTGACCCGGCTGGACCGCGACGTGAGCGAAGCCGACCAGGCCAAGGTAATGGAAGCCAGCGGCGGCCGCAGCCTGCGCGACATCGCCCGCAGCCTGGTGCAGGCGCTGGAAACCGCGCGCGACGAAGACACCCCGCCCCAGCAGGCCGAAGCCGCGCTGCAACACGCCACCGAACCCCTGGCCAACCCCGTGCTGCGCGACCTCATCCTCAAGCTCAAGCAGAAGGCCGACCTCGTCATCGACACCGTCACGCAAGACGCGCTGCTGCACGCCGGCTTTGCCGAAGCCGCCAGCGACCGCGCCCAGCAACTGGTGCAGAGCTTCGAAGCCTTCATCCAGCAACACAAGGACGAGATCACCGCATTGCAAATCCTCTACAACCGCCCGGTGCGCGCGCCCCTGCGGTTTGAAGACATCAAGGCCCTGGCCGACGCGCTTTGCACGCCCCGCCGCACCTGATCGACGAAAGCGCCCTCTGGCAGGCCTACGCCGCGCTGCAGAAAGGCAAGGTCAAAGGCAGCGGCCAGAAACGGCTGCTCACCGACATCGTCAGCCTGGTGCGCTTTGCCATGCAGCAAGACAACGAACTCGTGCCGTACCCCGAACGGGTGCAGGCCAACTTCAAGGCCTGGCTGGCGCAGCACAGTGAGCCTTTCACCCCCGAACAACAACACTGGCTGGAAATGATCCGCGACCACATCGCCGCCAACCTGGGCATTGAACTGGAAGATTTCGACTACGCCCCGTTCAGCCAGCAGGGCGGCCTGGGCCGCGTGAACCAGCTGTTTGGCGAACAGCTGCCGCAGGTGATGGATGAGCTGAACCGGGAGTTGGTGGCGTGAGGATGGTCCAGCTAGGCGAACTTGCAACCATCGTTCGCGGTATCTCATTTCCTAAGGACGACAAGCGTAGCGAGCCGTTACCTGGGCACGTTGCGTGTTTGCGAACAACGAACGTTCAGCGATCAGTTGAATGGGACGATCTCTGGTTTGTCCCCGAAGCACACGTAAAGCGAGAGGAGCAGTTCGTTCGCACAGGGGATATCCTGATCTCCACGGCGAACAGCTATGAGTTGGTGGGCAAGGTGGCGCCTGTCCATGGCCTGCCGCACAAGGCAACTCTTGGCGCTTTCATTTCGCTTATTCGCCCGAACGACTCGGTTGACCCCAAGTTCCTCTATCACCAGTTGGCGTGGGGCAAGACGCAGGGGCGCATTCGAGGAACCGCGTCCACGACGACGAATATCTCGAACGTATCGACCAAGAAGCTTCTTGCGCTGGACCTGTTCGTCCCCGAGTTGGACGAACAGCGCCGCATCGTCGCTGAGATCGACAAACAGTTTTCCCGCCTCGACGAAGCCGTCGCCAACCTCCAGCGCGTCAAGGCCAACCTCAAACGCTACAAGGCCGCCGTCCTCAAAGCCGCCGTCGAAGGCCGCCTCGTCGAAATCGAAGCCAGCCTCGCCCGCCGCGAAGGGCGCAGCTACGAAACCGGCGAACAGCTTTTGCAGCGGATTCTTGAGGAGCGTCGGACAGAGTGGAGTGGTAAGCGCAAGTACCGTGATCCCGGCAGTCCTGAAATTGAGGATCTTTCCGAACTGCCCGCCGGCTGGGCATGGGCCTCACCAGAGCAGCTATCAGCAGGCGAACCTCATTCTTTGGCGATTGGTCCATTTGGCAGCAGCTTGAAGGTGAGTGACTACAAGACCGAAGGTGTACCGTTGGTGTTTGTGCGCAATATCCGCTCCGGGTCTTTTGGTGGTGAAAACGCTGTCTACATAACTGCCGAAAAGGCTGAGGAGCTTTCGGCACATTCGGTGGGTGCAGGGGACATTCTGGTCACCAAGATGGGTGATCCTCCAGGTGATGTCTGTCGCTACCCAGCTAGTTGTCCACCCGCCGTAATCACTGCCGACTGCATCAAACTGCGTGTGACCAAAGTTGACGTTGATCCGGCATTCATCGAGTACGCCATAGCGTCGCGGATAGTTCAGGACCAGATTTTGGGAATCACAAAGGGCGTTGCGCAGTTGAAAGTCAACCTTGCGAACTTCAGCTCGATAGCTTTGCCTCTGCCCCCACGCGCAGAGCAAACTCGAATAGTGGCCGAAGTCGACCATCGCCTGTCCATCCTCCGCGAAGTCGAAGCCGAGGTCGACGCCAACCTCCAGCGCGCGCAGGCGCTGCGGCAGGCGACTTTGACGAAAGCATATGCAATAGGGAGCGAATAAATTGACTGGAAAAAATAAGGACTCAAGCCCCTCTGAAAGCATGAACACAAGGTGGTGGGAGTCATATCTTGTTCGATACTTCATTGGGTTCATCGTAGGGGCAGGATGTGTTGCCACGATTGCCAGCCATTTCGTAACCGATGAGTCCTTAGGTAAATTGGTCTCCATTTCAAAAGATGGAAAGCCGGATTGGTCCGTTATCTTCTGGATGCTGTCTTTGGCTGGCTTGGGCTATTGCTACGTAGCAAGTACGCCGATTACCGTTTTACATGCTGGGCGTTATGGCCGTGGCCCAGTTGACAGCCAATCCCGATACTTTTGGTTGAGTTGGATACTGGTCCTGTTGACTTCATCAATCCCAGGGTTCACTTCGGCCTGTTTCCTCTATCCAATAGCAGGGCTGCTGCTTTGCAGCGCTCTACTGATGCTGCTCGTTCGCATGGGCAAGTTAGCCAGAAGCGCGGTAGACGTTTCCGATAAGAAAAATGTGGTCGTAATCTCGACCTGCCTTTGGTTCCTCATGCTGCTTGTCATTACTCTTTCGATTAACCACTTTCTACCAATCAAATCGCCAAGCTGGGTTCTGCCGGTACTAATTTTGGGGTACCCGATTGTTTGGATTGGTTTTGTGCAATACGCCGTGCTTTGGCGCTTGCTGTTTGAGCAGGAAAAAGTTGAAGATTTTTATAAAAAACTCTTTCATGCACGACGCCAAAAAAATGCACGCGATGTCCGTGACACATACACGCATCTCCGCGAGCATTCCAACTCAGTTTTCAGTGTATTGATCGAATTTTGGTTGTTGGCCTTTATTTTCTCTCTGATTAACATCTATTCACTCACTTTCGGCAAGCTTGATCTTGGAAATTTTTTCCAAATACTCGGTATTGGTGTCGCAATTTGGGTATTACCTACAGTATTCATGTGGTCGCGGGCGAATGCCATGGAAAGTAGTTTTAGTACGGACCCTATTGGATTTCTTGGCTCGTCAGTTGACGATTAACCTCTGCGCAACCTCAGCGCCGAGGCACTTTCGGCTTTACAGACACGCGCAATGACAACCCCTTTCTCCCTCCGCATCTTCGTCGCCGACGGCGACCCCGATGGTCTGCGCATCGTCGAAAAATCCAACTGGATCGGCAAGGCGCTGGTGTTTCCGCGGGCGCTGTTGCCGCAGGTGAAGGCGCGGCCGGAGCTGGCGCAGACCGGCGTCTATCTGCTGTGAGGAGCCTGCGCAGCGGAAGGATCGTCGGCTGCAAAGCGGCTGCGCCGGTCCATTTTTCACCGCCTTCTTGGCCCATAGCCGGGCTATGGGCCTGCGAACGCGGCGAAAACTGTCCTCGGCGGATCCGCTTTTCGCTTCGACGCCTTCCGCCGAACAGGCTCCACAGGCCGCGGCCAGACGGCGAGGGCGAGTTGCTTTACGTGGGCGAGGGCGACCCCATTCGCCCCCCGGCTGGAGAGCCACTACGCGCAGAAGGATTTCTGGACCCGTGCCATCGGCTTCACCACGGCCACGGCCGGGCAACTGAACAAGGCGCATGTGCAGTTTCTGGAGGCGCGGCTGATCGCTGGCCCGCGCGGCCAAGCGGGTGCCACTGGACAACGCCAACCAGCCCACCGAACCCAGCCTGAGCGAGGCCGACCGGGCCGACATGGAGGTCTTTCTGGCCCATATGCTGGGCATGCTGCCGGTGCTGGGGGTGCATGCGTTCGAGCAGGCGCCTCACAATGGTGACAACGTCAACGACGGGATTGAGGGGCCGCTGCTTTTCTGCCGTGGGAAGCAAGTTGAGGCTCGGGGCTATGAATCGACAAAGGGATTTGTTGTGCTGACTGGTTCTCAGGCAGTTGTCGGACGTCACGAAATTCCCGACAGAGTTCGCGATGACCTTTCATCGAGTGGCGTCTTGGCCCGAGATGGTGCGGTCCTCCGCTTTGCTCAAGATTTTGTGTTTCGCTCTCCAAGCAGCGCCGCAGGCCACGTACTTGGACGGAGCAGCAATGGACGTCTTGAGTGGAAAGACGCCCAAGGCCGCACATTGAAAGAGCTGCAAGAGGCTGAGGCGGAGAACTGACAGTCTGTTCGAATCACGAACAATGCAGGCAGCCAATGCACTGCCAAGGGAGGAAAGAAGAAATGCAAGAACAACACCTGCTGGTGGACTACGAAAACGTCCAGCCATCGATGGACGACCTGTTGAAGCTCGCGCCCAAGCTCACCGACGTGTGGCTCTTCCATGGGCCTGGGCAAGTCAAGCGCGCTGAGCAGTTAAAGGCTGCGCATGAGCGCGTGACGCTGGTTCCTCACTCGGGCAAGGGCAAGAACGCGCTGGACTTTCATCTGTCGTTCTATTTGGGCTACGTGGCTGCCAAGCACCCCGATGCCAATCTGCTTGTGGTGGCCAACGACAAAGGCTACGACTCGATGCTCGCGCATGCAGAATTGCTGGGGTTCACGGCAACTCGCGTGGGCTTCAAAGTCAAAAAGGTCAAGGCCGCCAAGAAGGCTGCAAAGCCGAAGAAAGCCACACCAAGCAAGTCGCCTGAGGTCGCGGCGATGGATGCAGCTGCAGGCAGCCTTGTTGTTGCAGCCTCGGCCACGCCACAGACAGAAGCAAAGGCGGGGGCCACCAAGAAGGCCGAACCAGTGAAGTCGCCGGCCAAAAGGTGGCAGCCAAAAAGGCAACCGCGAAGAAGAAGGCGGTCGTCAAAGAAAGAACCGACCACACCGGTGCCATCGAAGGCCTCCCCGCCAGCAAAAAAGGCAGGCATCAAGAATGCCACCCCTAAAAGAAGACGGCCGCGACAAAGGTGACTTCTGCTGCAAAAGCGGCATCTCCGAAACCTGTATCCACTCCCGTCGACAAGGTGTTCGCACGGGCCAGGACATCTTTGGCCAAGATGGGGAAAAACCGGCCCACCAAGCGGGCATCACTGCTGCGGCATCTGAAATCGCAGATAGGGCAGGCGGCCACGGCTGACGAGGCAGCAGCGCTCTGCCGGAAGCTGGAGGCGGCGAAGGTGATGGAAGTGAATGGGGACTTGGTCACCTACCTTTGAACGCCATGGTCAATATGCTTGCCTTCAACTGCGCCAGCGGTTTGCAGAGGAGCGGGTAGCCAAGGTGGGGTCGCGTTGCCTAGTGCGAACTTGGCACACGGGGCTTGACATGACAACAAGACGGGGAGAAACGACATGGACAACCGAGAAGCCGTGCGGCAATACCTGGCCGACCAGGACCGCACCATTCATGATTTGCTGGATCGATTTGTCAAGGCCTGGGGCTGCCCCTGCCACTCGCCCCGGTTTGAGTACTGGGTCAGCAAGTCGCAGGGCCCCGGCTGGCAAGACAACTTTCAGAACAGCCTGATTGACGAGGCGCTGAAGCTGCCGACCTTTCAGCAGCGCAAGCCCAAAGAGCCGCTGTACTTTCAGAAAGCTGACGTCACCTGCACAGCCTGTGGGCGCGAATGGCAGTATTTCGCCGAAGAGTGGCGCATGCTGGCTTTCCGCAACCAGTTGAAGCCGGTGCACCCCAGCCCGGAAGCGCAACACCTTGCCGAAAGTGGGGCACCGCATGTGGGCGGCAATGTGTTTGCGACTTCTGGTCATGAACCGGATGACAAACCCCACTTGAGCTTGCCTGAGTGGCTGGCGTTCATGAGCGAAGGGCTTCCGGAAGACCACCCGGGCAAGCGCTCAGTGCTTGAGAAATTGCTCTCGTGGTTGAAGATCGGTTCTGGCCAAAGCCACAGGCTCGTTGACCGAGCGTGCAATGGTGGTTTTGGAAGGGTGGACGCTCGGTGGTCGATGAAGGCTGAGAGCTTGTGTTCTGAATCTATGTCAAGTATATTCAATATTCGCAAATCGCGAATTAAGAACGAATGCAGCTCAAACCCCAGGACTTTCTTGTTGCCCTCAAGCTCGTGGCTTGGGGTGATCAACGCTGGACGTATGCCCGGCTGGCGCAGGAGCTGGGGCTGAGCGCGTCGGAGGCGCATGCCGCTGTCAAGCGCGGCATACAGGCAGGCTTGCTGGTGGACGCCGCGTTGCTGGTGCCACCGCCCGCAAGCGTTCCAGGCGTTCAAGAGTCGCCGTCGATCTACCGGGTACGTGCCAAGCCGCGCCGTGTTGGCGCAGGTGCGGCCAGCGGGGCGGACAACTCGGCGCGGGTGAACGGCCGTAACCTCGCGGAGTTTGCGGTGCATGGCGCCAAGTACGCCTTTGCCGCAGACCGGTTGCCGGTGGCGGTGGGCGTGCCCACGAGCCACAGCGCGCCAGTCTTTGCGGGCGTGTTTGCGCCCGGCTCTGACGACTGGGTGTGGCCGCACCCCAATGGAACAGCCCGCGGGCAAGGGGTGGAGCCTTTGCACCCCAGCGCGCCGTTCGCGGCCATGCAGGACGCGAAGCTGTACGAGATGCTTGCGCTTTTCGACGCCCTTCGCGTAGGGCGCGCCCGCGAGCGTGGCATGGCGCTCAAGCGCTTGCCGCTGCTGATCTACCCGGATGGTCCCAAGCCTCAAGAAAGGGCCCCACATGGCTGACCCCAACATCGAACTGCTGTCGGGCATGGCGCATGCCATGGGGCCACTGTGTGATCAGGTGGTGTTTGTGGGCGGCTGTGCCACCGGCTTGCTGATGTCGCAGCCCTTGGTGGCTGACGCGCGTGCCACTGAAGATGTCGATGCCATCGTTGAGGTGGCGTCTTTGGTCGCCTATCACGCGCTGGCCGATCAGTTGATGGCCCGTGGCTTCAAACAGACCATGGCAGACAACACGCCGCCGTTCCGCTGGTTCTGGAACCGGATGCAGCTGGACCTCGTGCCCCTGGACGAGAAGGTGCTGGGATTTGCCAATCGGTGGTACCGACCCGGTTATGCGGCGGCACAGTCCGCCACCTTGCCCACGGGTTTGACGCTCAGGCATCTGTCGGCACCCTACTTTGTGGCGACCAAGCTGGAAGCCTTCAACGACCGCGGAAATGGCGACGTTCTGTTGAGCCACGACTTGGAAGACATCATCACCGTGGTGGATGGGCGGGAGGAGTTGCTTGCGGAAATGGGTGCATCGCCCGGTGAAGTGCGCCGCTTTGTCGCCGATCAGTTTCGGGCGGTGTTGAATCACACCGACTTTTCCAACGCCTTGCCGGGCATCGTCGCGCAGAGCACGCGCGCCGGCCTGGTTTTGCAGCGATTCACCGACATCGCCAAACTCTAGACCCCATGAACACCAACACCCTCGTCCAGAAACTCTGGAACTACTGCAACGTGCTGCGCGATGACGGCATGAGCTATGGCGACTATGTGGAGCAGCTGACCTACCTGCTGTTCCTGAAGATGGCCGACGAGCGCAGCAAGCCGCCGTACAACCAGCCGAGCATCGTGCCAGCGGGCTACAGCTGGCCCGAGCTGCTCAAGCGCGACGGCGATGGCCTGTTCGACCACTACCGCCATACGCTGGAGCGGCTGGGTATGGAGCGGGGCACGCTGGGGCTGATCTTTGCCAAGGCGCAGAACAAGTTCCAGGACCCGGCCAAGCTGCGCCGGGTGGTGGCGGACCTGATCGACACCGAGACCTGGACCATTCTGGGCGCGGACGTGAAGGGCGACGCCTACGAAGGCCTGCTGGAGCGCAACGCGCAAGACACCAAGAGCGGCGCTGGCCAGTACTTCACGCCGCGAGCGCTGATCCAGGCCATGGTGGACTGCATCTCGCCGCAGCCGGGCGGGACGATTTGCGACCCAGCCTGTGGCACAGGCGGCTTCCTGTTCACGGCGCACAACCACATTACCCGTGAGCACAAAACCTGACGCGCGACCAGCTCAAGCACCTGAAGGAAAAGGCCTTTACGGGCTACGAGCTGGTGCAGGCCCGCAGCGCGGGTCTGTGCCATGAACCTGATGCTGCACGGTATCGGATCTGAAAAGTCGGTGCCAGTGGTGGTGGGCGATGCACTGGGCTCAGACCCCGGGAGCGTTACGACGTGGTGCTGGCCAACCCGCCGTTCGGCAAGAAGAGCAGCACCGTGATCGTGGGCGAAGACGGGCGTACGAGCACCGAGAAGGACATCATCGAGCGCGACGATTTCTGGGTCACCACCAGCAACAAGCAGCTCAACTTCGTGCAGCACATCAGGACGCTGCTCGCCACCCACGGCCGTGCGGCCGTGGTGCTGCCCGACAACGTGCTGTTCGAAGGCGGCGCAGGCGAAACCATCCGCCGCAAGCTGCTGCACGAATGCGACCTGCACACCTTGCTGCGCTTGCCCAGGGTCTGTTTTACGCCCAGGGCGTGAAGGCCAACGTGCTGTTCTTCGAGAAGAAGCCGGCGAGCGAAACGCCGTGGACGAAGCAGTTGTGGATTTATGACCTGCGTACCAATCAGCACTTCACGCTCAAGACGAACCCGCTGAAGCGGACGCATCTGGATGAGTTCGTTGATCTTTTCAAGGTGGGGGCTCGTCACCAAAGGCAAGCCACCTGGTCGGTCGACCAGCCAGACGGTCGCTGGCGCGTGTACAGCTACGACGAACTGATTGCCCGTGACAAGGCCAGCCTGGACATCTTTTGGCTCAAGGACGAGTCATTGGCCGATAGCGACAACCTGCCTCCGCCCGATGTGATTGCGCAAGAGATCGTCGAAGACCTGCAAGCAGCGCTGGAGCAGTTCAAACTGATCGCGGGTGATCTGCCGGGGGAGCAGCCGCTGGTGGCCTGACTCGTGGCTTGACCAGGTCTGCACGGGCGCCAGTTTGCGCGCAGGCGTGGGGTGCGGTCCCGCCAACGCCTTCAGGCTGTTGTCTGAAGCACCTCGCCCGACGCGGCCTCAAGTTGTTCGCGCAGCCAGCGGTGCGCCGGGTCTTGCTGGTGTTGCACATGCCAGATCATGTACATGGGAAGGGCGAGCGGGAAGGGCAGCGGAACGCGGGCGTTGCCAAACTCCCGGAACAGGCTGTGGGCGAGCAGGCTGGGGGCTGTGGCCAGCAGGGGGCTGTTGCGCAGGAACGCGGGTATGCCGCTGAAGCCCGTTACCGAGATGGCAAAGCGGCGGTTCACGCCTTGCTGGCTCAACTGGCGGTCGATGTCCAGCGGGCGGCGGGGTTCGTAGAGAACGGTGATGTGGTCTGCGGCCAGGTACTCGGCGCGCGTGCGCGGGGCGCGGCGGCTGTTGGGGTCGAAGAAGACGCGGTAGTGGTCTTCGAACAGGCGCTTTTGCAGGATGTCGGTGCCATCCGGGGGGCGGGGGCTGATGGCCAGGTCGCAAGCGCCATCGCGCAGCATTTCCAGGCTGGGGACCCCGGAGGCTATGACGCGCAGCACCACGCGGGGTGCCGCCTCGCGAAGGCGCCGGGCGAGTGCGGGCAACAAGGCATCTCGCTGGAAATCGTTGGCGGCGATGGTGACGGTGGCTTGCCAGCGGGCCGGCTCGAAAACACCGGCGTGGGCGAAGCGCTGCATTTGTTGGAGCAGGTCTCGCGCCCGCGGGGCGAGGGTCTGGGCGTGGGCTGTGGCCACGATGCCTCGGCCGCTTTTGACAAACAGCGGGTCGCCTGTGATGGCGCGCAGTTTGTCGAGCTGGTGGCTCACGGCCGATTGCGTGACCCCCAATGCCTGCGCCGCGCCGGTGATGCTGCCGGTCTCAATCACCGCGGCAAGCAAGCGAAGCAGACGGGCGTCGATGTCCAACCAATCGATTTTGTTCATGTATCAGATGATTAATCATCTGTTTATCTTTTGCAATGCCGGAGGAATACTGACGCCCAACCCCCACTTCCCTGGAGATGCCCATGTCCGAACCAAGGCCCACGATCCCTGGTACCACGCCTTTTGATGGCGACCTGGCCAAGAAGGGCTACGCCCTGAACAAGATGTGTTTTTCTTTCAATGAAAAGGCCAACCGCGAAGCGTTTGTGGCCGACCCTGAGGCCTATATGCGGCGCTACGGGCTGAACGAAGCGCAGGCCGAGGCCATCCGGTCCAAGCAGGTGCTGGCGCTGTTGCAAGCTGGGGGCAACGCTTACTACCTGGCCAAGTTCGCCGGCATCTTTGGTTTGGACATGCAAGACATTGGCGCCCAGCAAACCGGCATGAGCAAGGAGGCCTTCAAGGCCAAGCTGGTCGCAGCGAACGAGCAGTGTTGACCCATTGCGGCGTTTGGCGCCTTCCCTGAAGGAGGGCGCACCCCGGTGGCTCCGTCGAAAACGGTACCACGGGCGCCCAGGACACCCAGGGCCTGAACTTCGCATCACCGCATTGACACATGGGCGGCGCACCCAGGCATTGCGTCCCTAATCGAAAGAACCGCACGGAGAATCAACATGGCACAACTCATCGGTGGTCTGGCCACCTCACACATTCCCGCCATCGGTGGCGCGATCCACAAAGGCCTGCAGAACGAGCCCTACTGGAAGCCCTTCTTCGATGGTTTCCCGCCCATCCACCAGTGGCTGGGTGCGCACAAGCCCGAGGTGGTGGTGGTGTTCTACAACGACCACGGTCTGAACTTTTTCCTCGACAAAATGCCCACCTTCGCTGTGGGGGCGGCGGCAAGCTACAGCAATGCCGACGAAGGTTGGGGCATTCCCACGACCGCGCCGGTGGCTGGTTGCACCGACCTTTCCTGGCACATCATCAACCAGTTGATCGCCAAGGAGTTCGACATCGTGACCTGCCAGGAGATGCTGGTGGACCACGCCTGCACCCTGCCGCTCAAGCTGTTCTGGCCCAACGACGAGGTGGCGCCGGTGCAGATCGTGCCGATCGACATCAACACGGTGCAGTTCCCGTTGCCCACGGCCAAGCGTGTCTACAAGCTGGGCAAAGCGGTCGGCGAGGCCATTCAGAGCTGGGACAGCGACAAGCGCGTGGCGGTGATGGCCACCGGCGGTCTTTCGCACCAGTTGGAAGGTGAGCGGGCCGGTTTCATCAACAAGAAATTTGACTTGCAGTTTCTGGAGAGCATGGAGACCAACCCGGAGTGGGCCACCCAGTTCAGCGATCTGGAGCTGGTCGAGAAGGCGGGCACGCAGGGCGTCGAGTTGCTGATGTGGCTGGCGATGCGCGCGGCGCTGACGGCGGGTGGCACGGGCGTGCGCAAGGTGCACAGCAATTACCACATCCCGATCTCCAACACCGCCACGGGTGTGTTGGCGGTGGAGACGGGTTGAGCGTGCACTGGTGGGGCTGACCGGGATTTTTGCGCGTTGCTCAGCGCGGGTTTTCAAGCAGGCCTTGCCCAATCGTGGCGCCGTGATCCGAGCACGGCCGCCAAGCCCTTGTGCGGGGTTGCCGTGAGGTAGGGTAAAAAAAAAGGGAGCCTCTGAGAGGCTCCCTTTTTTGGCTTGTGCCACTGGTCTTCTACCGCTCATCTGCCCGGCAGAAGACACCTCACATCACATTGAATCAATGAAGCTGCGCAGCTTGTCGGAGCGGCTGGGGTGCTTGAGCTTGCGCACCGCCTTGCTTTCGATCTGGCGGATGCGCTCGCGGGTCACGTCGAACTGCTTGCCCACTTCTTCCAGGGTGTGGTCGGTGGACATCTCAATGCCGAAGCGCATGCGCAGCACCTTGGCTTCGCGTGGCGTGAGGCTGTCGAGGATCTCTTTGACCACGTCGCGCAGACCGGCTTGCATCGCCGCCTCGATGGGCGCCGTGTTGGCCTGGTCTTCGATGAAGTCGCCCAGGTGCGAATCGTCGTCGTCGCCGATGGGCGTTTCCATGGAGATCGGCTCTTTGGCGATCTTCATGATCTTGCGGATCTTGTCTTCCGGCATCTCCATTTTCTCGGCCAGGATGGAGGCATCGGGCTCAAAACCGTGCTCCTGCAGGTGTTGGCGGCTGATGCGGTTCATCTTGTTGATGGTCTCGATCATGTGCACCGGAATGCGGATGGTGCGCGCCTGATCGGCGATGGAGCGGGTGATGGCCTGGCGGATCCACCAGGTGGCGTAAGTCGAGAACTTGTAGCCGCGGCGGTATTCGAATTTGTCCACCGCCTTCATCAGACCGATGTTGCCTTCCTGAATCAGGTCAAGGAATTGCAGACCGCGGTTGGTGTATTTCTTGGCGATGGAGATGACCAGGCGCAAGTTGGCCTCGATCATCTCTTTCTTGGCGCCACGCGAGGTGTACTCGCCTTCGTTCATGCGCTTGTAAATGTCTTTGAGCTGCGCAATCGGCACCACCACGCTGTTCTGGATCTCCAGCAGGCCTTGCTGCAGTTCCTGAATCGGGGGAATGTTCCGCTCCATGATCACGCTCCAGGGCTTGCCTGCAGCGGCCTGCTTCTCAACCCATTTCTGGTTCAGCAGGTTGGCCGGGAACTCGGCGATGAATTTTTCCTGCGGCATGCCGCACTTGTCGACGATGATGCGGCGCAGTTCGCGTTCTTTCTTGCGCACGTCGTCCACCTGCGAGCGCATGGTGCCCGAGAGCTTTTCAATTGACTTGGCGGTGAAGCGGATGCTCATCAGCTTGTCGGTGATGGCTTGCTGCGTCTTCATGTAGGCGGGCGAACCGTAGCCTTCCTTGTCGTAGATCTTGTGCAGCTTTTCGAAGAGGTTGCGCATGGTGTCGAAGCGCTCCAGCGCGTCGCGCTTGAGTTCTTCGAGTTTGCGGGTCAGGGCTTTCGAGCCGCCTTTGCCGTCGTCGTCGTCCTCTTCGTCGTATTCGTCGAAGTCTTCTTCGGCCACGTAGTCGTCGGCCTCATCGGCATCGTTGAAACCGTCCACCACGGTGGAGATCACCACCTTGCCTTCGCGGATCTCTTCGGCCAAAGCCAGGATTTCGGCGATGGTGGCGGGGCTCTCGCTGATGGCCGCCATCATGTCGTGCAGGCCGCCTTCGATGCGCTTGGCAATCTCGATCTCGCCTTCGCGGGTGAGCAGCTCGACGGTGCCCATTTCGCGCATGTACATGCGAACGGGATCGGTGGTGCGGCCGAATTCGCTGTCCACGGTGGACAGGGCGGCTTCGGCGGCTTCTTCGGCTTCCTCTTCGCTGGAGCCGGACGGGGCGTTGTCGGTGATGATCAGCGCTTCGGCGTCGGGTGTTTGTTCGTACACCGCCACGCCCATGTCGTTGAGCATGGCCACCACGACTTCCAGCGTCTCGGCGTCGACCAGTTTGTCGGGCAGGTGGTCGTTGATTTCGCCGTGGGTCAGGTAGCCGCGGGTCTTGCCCAGCTTGATCAGTGCCTTGATGTGTTCGCGGCGGGTCTTGGCTTCTTCTTCGGAGAGGATGGTCTCGTCCAGACCAAACTCTTTCATCAGCGCGCGTTCTTTCGCTTTGCTGATCTTCATGCGAAGGGGTTTGACCTTCTCCGTGGGCTGCGCTGGATCGCTGGCGGTGTCTTCCGGTTCGCCTTGCAGATCGTCCTCAATGTCGGACATGTCGGTGTCGTCATCGCTGCCGCGGCTCTTGGTCTTGGCACTGGCCTTGGGTTTCGGGCCGCGTTTGGCGGCAGGTTTGGCCTTGGCGGCTGGGGTGGTTTTCTTGGTTTCGAGCTCGTCAGTCGCTTTGGCGGCGGATTTCGCGGAAGTCTTCTTGGCGGTCACAGAGGGCGCTTTCTTGGTCGAGGCAGGGGTTGCAGGCGCAGCGGTTTTGGCCTTGGCGGCGACTTTGGTGCTGGATTCGGCGGACGTACTGGACTTCTTCGCAGGCATGAGGACCTCAAAAAATGGACAGGAATGGAACCGGCGGAAGGCACAAAAATCACCGGTCGGGGTTGCCGAACGCAACGGAACCAGGGGTTTTTGTTGGGCACTGCGCCCGCCTTTTGCCGGAAAAGACGGGCCTGCAAGCTGGTGGGGCGAACATTTGGTGTGCAGTCCTTGCGGGTTTCCGTCAGAACCCTGGGGGTCGCTGAGGTGGCCAGGAAAATGTTCCGTGTTGCCCCTGTGCTGGGGTCAGGCCTGTGCCGGAGGTGCTGCTGTCGCGCTTGCGGTGCAAAACCTTGGATTATACCGGCGCCTGGCCAATTTTGTGTTCCAGGGCTTTTCTTTCGGTCTGCAGCTCGCGGTAGCGCTGTAGCTGGGACGGGTCTTGCGAGGCCAGGGCGATGGCTTCGCTTTCCTGGGTTTTCAGGCGCTCGATGCGCAGGCGCGTCATCACCTCCTGGATTTCCTCCTGGTCGGGGTCATCGCTGTCGTCGGTGCTGACCAGTTGCTCGGCCTGGGCGCAGGCGAAGGCTTCGTGTTCGTGGCCGCGAAGCGCTTCTCTCATGGCGGCCCAGGGTTGCGGGCCGTGTTCGTGCATTTGGGCCTCCAGCCAGGTGAACACCGCGCCGGGTGGTCCGGGCAGGTGGGCGAGCATGGCGTGATCGTCCGCCGAGAGGTTTTGCCAGGCATTGGCATGGGTCAGCAGCAGGCCCACCGCCCGGTCGGCCCGGCTGCCCCCAGCCTTGCGCTGTCCGAGCATGCGCGGTGGCGGTGGATCGTTGCGCCACTTGCTGCCGAAGCCTTTGCGGCCGAAGCCCCCTCTGTCGTAACGCTTCTTGACGTATCCGCCGCTTGGCTCGGCCCCGCCGGGCGGCGCATAGGCGTGGTGGTCGTTGGCGTAGCCTGCCGAGGTGGTGGGTGGTTCGTAATAGTCGGCGCCGTGTACCGCGGCAGGGTTTTCGGCCGGCACCGGCCTTTCTGCATGGGGAGCGCGGCGCTGACGGGCGCCGTCGTTGGCCTGTTGCCAGATTTGCAGCAGGTCCTGGGTGGCCAGACCGCAGGCTTGCGCCAGCTCGCCGATGAGCTGGCGCTTGAGGGCGCCGTCGGGCAGGGCGCTCCATAGCGGCCGTGCCTGGCTGGTCATGCGGGCCCGCCCTTCGGCCGTCTTCAGGTCGCATTCGGCGCTGGCCGAGTCGACCAGAAAGCGCGACAGCGGCACGGCCTCCTTGACCGCCTGGGCAAACGCTTCGGTGCCATGTTCGCGGATGAAACTGTCTGGGTCGTGCTCTGGCGGGAGAAAGAGGAACTTGACGCTTCGGGTGTCGGTGGCCAGGGGCAGGGCGGCGTCCAGCGCCTTGCGCGCGGCACGGCGGCCGGCGCCGTCGCCATCGAAGCTGAAGACCACGGTGTCGGTAAAGCGAAAAAGCTTGTGCACGTGGTCGGGGGTGCAGGCGGTGCCGAGGGTGGCCACCGCATTGGCAAAGCCGAGCTGGGCCAGCGCGACCACGTCCATGTAGCCCTCCGTGACCAGGGCGTAGCCGGCCACGCGGATGGCGGTGCGCGCTTCGAACAGGCCATAGAGCTCCCGGCCCTTGCTGAACACCGGGGTTTCAGGGGAATTGAGGTATTTGGGCTCACCTTTGTCGAGCACACGTCCGCCAAAGCCGATGCATTCGCCTTTGACATTGCGAATCGGGAACATGATGCGGTCGCGAAAGCGGTCGTACCGTTTGGCCTCGCCGTTGGCACCGGTCTCATCGGCGTGTTCGATCACCAGCCCGGATTCCACCAGCGTCGGTTCGCTGTAATCGGGGAACACCGCCGCCAGGCTGCGCCAGCCTTCGGGCGCGTAGCCCAGGCCGAAGGTCTTGGCGATGTCGCCTGACAGACCGCGCCCCTTGAGGTAACTGATGGCGCGCGGTGTGGCCTTGAGGTGTTGGATGTAGGCGTGGGCGGCCTTGTCGAGGGTGCCGTTGAGTGAGACCTGCTTTTGCCGGGCCTGGGCGGCGCGTTCGCGGTCTTGCGGCGAGGCGTCGTCTTCCGGAATCTGCATGCCGGTTTGCTGAGCCAGGTCTTTGACGGCCTCGATGAAGCTCATGCCGGCGTGTTCCATCAGGAATCCGATGGCGTTGCCTTTGGCGCCACAGCCAAAGCAGTAGTAGAACTGCTTGGTGGGGCTGACGCTGAAAGAGGGCGACTTTTCGCCGTGAAAGGGGCACAACCCCATGAAGTTGGCGCCGCCTTTCTTGAGCTGCACGTAGCGGCCGACCACGTCGACCACATCGACGCGGTTGAGCAGTTCCTGGATGAAAGTTTGGGGGATGGCCACGGGTGTATTCTGCACCGCTGACAACCCTAGGAGTTTTTTGTATGCCCAGTATCTTTGATCAGGATTTGCCCCGAAACGAGGCGAATTTCGCGCCGATTTCGCCGCTGTCTTTCATCGAGCGCACCGCCGAGGTCTATCCCGACCGACTGGCCGTGGTGCATGGCGACTTGCGTCAGACCTGGGGGCAGACCTACGCGCGGGCGCGCCGGTTTGCCAGCGCCTTGAAGCGCGCGGGTGTGGCCAAGAACGACACCGTGGCGGTGATGCTGCCCAACACCCCGCCCATGGTGGAGGCGCACTTTGGTGTGCCCATGGCAGGGGCAGTGCTCAATTCACTCAACACCCGGCTGGACGCCGAGACCATCGCGTTCATGCTTGACCATGGCGAGGCCAAAGTGGTGATCGTGGACCCTGAGTTCGCCTCGGTGATGAAGAAGGCGCTGGCCTTGCGCCAGGGCACTTCGGAAGTCCTGGTGGTTGATGTGGAAGACCCCCTGTTTACCGGCGAGACGCAGCGCATTGGCAGCCTTACCTACGAAGCATTTCTCGCCGGTGGCGATGAGGCGTTTGCCTGGTCGTTGCCCGAGGATGAATGGGACGCCATTGCGCTGAACTACACCAGCGGCACCACCGGCAATCCCAAGGGCGTGGTTTACCACCACCGCGGCGCGGCGCTCAACGCCATCAGCAATGTGCTGGAGTGGGACATGCCCAAGCACGCGGTGTATCTCTGGACGCTGCCCATGTTTCACTGCAATGGCTGGTGCTTTCCCTGGACGGTGGCCGCACGGGCGGGGGTCAATGTCTGTTTGCGCCGGGTGGAGGCGCAAACGATTTTCGACCTGATGCGCGAGCATGGTGTGACCCACTATTGCGGTGCGCCCATTGTGCAGGCCTGTTGGTCAATGCGCCGGCGGCCATGAAGGAAGGGCTGCCTTCGGGGGTCAAGGCCATGGTGGCTGGTGCAGCGCCACCGGCGTCGATGATCGAGGGCATGGAGCAGATGGGTTTCGATTTGACCCATGTGTATGGTTTGACCGAGGTGTATGGGCCTGCCACGGTTTGTGCCAAGCACGAAGCCTGGGATGCGCTGGACATTGGCGAACGCGCGCGCCTGAATGCGCGTCAGGGGGTGCGGTACCACTTGCAGCGCGATGTGCGGGTGATCGATCCCGAGACCATGCGGCCGGTGCCGCAAGACGGCGAGACCATGGGGGAGATCATGTTCAAAGGCAACATCGCCATGAAGGGCTACCTGAAGAACCCGCAGGCAACGGCAGAGGCCTTTGCCGGTGGCTGGTTTCACAGCGGCGATCTGGCGGTGCAGTACCCAGACGGCTATTTCAAGATCAAGGACCGCAGCAAGGACATCATCATTTCGGGGGGTGAGAACATTTCCTCCATCGAGGTGGAAGATGTGTTGTACCGCCACCCGGATGTGCTGGCCGCTGCCGTGGTGGCGCGGCCCGACCCCAAGTGGGGTGAGACGCCCTGTGCGTTTGTGGAACTGAAGTTTGGTGCCACGACCACGGTGGAGGCCATCGTGGCCCATTGCAAGCAACACCTGGCGGGTTTCAAGGTGCCCCGCGCGGTGGTGTTTGGTGAGTTGCCCAAAACCAGCACCGGCAAGATCCAGAAGTTCGAGTTGCGCAAACAGGCGGGTTCGGCTTCGGCCATCGACATCTGAGCGGGCGTTCTGCCTCGCAAGTAGCGGGCCTATGAACCCGCGAATCCACACCCACGGCTGCGTTGCAGATCCTCTCGATAGCAAGGGTTGTCGAGAGGGTTTGCGCTCAGGGCCTGTTCACACCAGCCTTGACCGTGCGTCAGACCAGGGGGCGTTGCGGAGGAAGGCCGTCGCCGTAGAGGTCGGCCATGCGTTCCAGCGACCTGACGTCGCGCAGGTACAGCCTGCCGTTTTCGACGCGATGCAGGCCCAGTTGCTCCAGTTTGCGCAACGTTTTGTTGGTATGCACCAGCGAAAGCCCCATGCTGTCGGCGATGTGCTGCTGCGTGAGAGGGAACTGCACGCCTACTTCGCTGGCGGAGCCGTTTTGCAGTGCGGTCATTCGCTTGTAGAGCTGGATCAGCAGGGTCGCAATGCGTTCCTGGGCGCTTCGCCTGCCCACAGACAGCAGGTTGTCATCCACCAACGACTCTTCATGCGCCGTCAGCCAGGTGACATTGAACCCCATCGTCGGAGATTGCTGGTGCAGGGTCCACAAGGCGTCTCGCTGAAAGACACAGAAGACCGCGTCTGTGATTGTGGTCACTCCGTGGGCGGCCGCATCAGCCATCTTTTGCTGCACACCCACAAAATCGCCGGGCAAGAGAAACGAAAGAATCTGGCGCCGCCCATCGCTCAGCGTCTTGAAGCGGAATGCCCACCCGCTCAGCAGCGTATAGAGTTGGGCGTGGGTCTGGCCCTCATGGATGAGCACCTCGTCTGCCTGAAGAGACAGGCTCCGCTTCTTCATGGACTGGATCAGTGCCAGTTCGTCCTGCGAGTGTTCCAGAAAAAGCGGGAGGGATCTCAGCGGGCACTCGACGCAAGACAGCGGTTGCATGGACAACTTTCAGGTGGCTGTGTCATAAGACACATGCTGACGATGTGATGGGTCCTATATTGTTGCCGACCCCAACAGAATAGCTCCCTGGAGCCGGTTGCAATGACGTCTGAAAAAGACCTTCCTGAAAATCCAACTTTCGCACAGTGCCTTGAAAGAGTCGACTGGGACATCATGTTTTGCGCCGTTCTGGAGCGATTGGGGACGGTCGCCGAAACATTGCCACCCGGCTCGCCCCAACGGGCTTGCATGACAGATTGCCTGGAGGCGCTTGATACCTTGCGAATGGGCGCTTTGCAGCAACGGGACCCGCCCGCGATCATGGCTGTCTGCACGCAAGGGCACGGTCTGGTGGGGGGCTAGTTGTGATGTTTCAATAGGTTGTTCACCCGACGGCATCTGGGAGACTGGAGTTACCACGCTTCAGCACTCACAGAGGAAACCCGTCGGATGAACAGCCACAAGAATGCCAGATTGACGTTTGAAGGACGCAAATTGCTCATCGAGCGCATTGCCGTCATGGGGCTGATGCCAGCGGCCCAGGCCGCTGGCATCAGCGTTCGGACTGCCCGCAAGTGGCGCAGCCGCTTCGAGGCTGGCGGAGTCGATGCCCTCCTGGACAGCAGCTCACGGCCAGCCAGAACGCGCAGCACCATCGATGAGGCGCTGGGCCATCGCATCGAGCAGTTGCGACGCAGTCGCATGCCCATGCGCCGCATCGCCTCGGTGGTCGGGCGCAGCGTGGCCACCATCAGCCGCTGGCTGGCCAAGCTTGGCCTCTCCAGCCTGAAAGCACTGCAGCCCGCTGCCCCTGTGGTTCGGTACGAATACGCCACCCCCGGGGCCATGCTGCACATGGACACCAAGAAGCTTGGGCGCATTGAGCGCCCCAGCCACCGCGTCACCGGCAACCGCCGCGACTCCGTCGATGGCGCCGGCTGGGAGTTCGCCCACGTGGCCATCGATGACCACAGCCGGGTGGGCTTCGTGCAGATGCATGCTGATGAGCGCAAGGGCTCGGCAGTGGACTTCCTGCAAGCCGCAGTTGCCCACTATGCCGCGCTGGGTGTGCGCATCGAGCGCCTGCTGACCGACAACGGCTCGGCCTACCGCTCGCGTCTGTTCGCCAAGACTTGTCAGGCGCTGGGCATCAAACACTGCTTCACCAAGCCCTACCACCCACAAACCAATGGCAAGGCCGAGCGGTTCATCCAGACCTGTCTGCGCGAATGGGCCTATGGCAGAACTTGGCAACACAGCTCAGAGCGCACCGCATGGTTGCCATCGTTCCTGAGCTACTACAACACCCGCAGGCCCCACACGGCACTCGGTCATCGCCCTCCGGCTTCCCGCCTCAGTGGGAACAACCTATTGCAACTCAACAGCTAGTGTGCTGTCCGGGACTTAAAACCACACTTTTTCGGGCCATGGCTGCTTTGCGAATCCGCTCGATGCCTACGGGTATCGCTGTGTTTTGCGCCTGGTTCCGCTGGCGAGGAGGGGTTTGCCTGGGTGTGATTCGGCCATCGTCTGAAGCGCCTGAAGCACGCGGGCGCCCGGGCTGTCAGGGCGTGAGCCGAAAGCCGACCAGGCGCGCAAGGCGGCTGCACGTTGCAATCGTGGGCGGAAGGGTGCGACCAGTCGCCCGCTGTCCAGCAGGTTTTGAACCAGGCAGGCGTGCGCGACCAGCACGGTCGATCCTGCCAGCGCTTCGTCCAGGGCCAGCGCATAGAGGGAAAAGACGGGACCGCGCGGGCGAACAGCGGCCACCGGTCGGCGGCGGGCTTTGCTTGCGTGTGCCAGCCAGTCTGACCAGTCGCTGGACCAGACCGCATCGGTCAGGCAAGGCACTTCATTCAGGTCTTCAAGGCGTTTCAGGCGGGCCGCCAAGGCGGGTGAGCAGACCGGAAAAATGACGTTTTCGCTCAGGACAATCCCCTGATCTCCCTCGGTGAAGAACAGGTTCAGGTCGTAAGGGCTGCGCTTGAGATCGGCCGGGCTTTCCAGCGCCGTCACCGAGATGCTGATGTCGGGCAGCATCTCGCGCAGCAAAGGCAGTCGCGGCAGCAGCCACAGCTGGGCTATCGAGGGCAGTGTGGCGAGGTGCACGGCATGGGGTTGCGCCTGCGCCCGCATGAGCGCCACCGCGTGGGCCAGTTGGTCGAAGGCGTTGGTGAGGGGGGAGATGACGCGCGCGCCGAGCGCCGTCAGGCGAACGCCCTGCGCGTGGCGTTCGAACAAGGCTGCACCGAGGTGGTGCTCCAGGCTTTTGATGTGGGCGGTCACCGCGCCGGGGGTGACATTGAGTTCCTGCGCTGCGGCGGTGAAGCCACCCAGTCTGGCCGCCGCTTCAAACGCGCGCAAGGCGTTGAGCGGTGGCGATCGGGGATGGGGCGGAGACACGGCCATGGGGCGCTTCTCTGGTTGAAATGTGGATGGGATTTTCGCAATTTTAGGCTTGGAATTTCTAAGCCTCATTTTCTTGAAAATTGATTTGTACAGCGGTGATGGCGTGCGTAGCATGGGCCTTTCTTCAAACCTCTTGAGATGCCGTCATGTCCCATTTGAAAGCCCGCCCCTGGGTTCCGGAAGCTTGTGAAAAGCGCGTGCAATCCCTTGCAGCGCCCGTCGGTGCGGCGACCAGCGACGCGCTGGATGCCCAGTTGCACGCGCTGATCGAACAGAACCACGACATCCACGAGCGCGAGTGCTTCAACCTCAATCCGGCCACCAATGTGATGAACCCCAGGGCCGAAGCGGTGCTGGCCAGTGGTCTGGGATCGAGGCCGTCCTTGGGCTATCCGGGCGGCAAATACGAAACCGGTCTGGAGGCGATTGAGTCGATCGAGGTGGTGACCGCAGAGCTGGCGGCCGAGCTGTTCGACGCGAGCTACGCCGAGGTGCGCGTCGGCTCTGGTGCGCTGGCCAACCTGTACGCCTTCATGGCCCTGGCCCAGCCGGGCGACGCGATCGTGGCGCCGCCGCCTGCCATCGGTGGACACGTCACCCATCACCACGATGGTTGCGCTGGCCTGTATGGGTTGAAGACCCATTCGGCGCCTGTGCTGGCCGATGGTTACACGGTCGACGTGGCGGCGCTGGCAACGCTGGTGCGCGAGGTCAGGCCGCGTGTGATCACGCTCGGCGGCAGCCTGAACCTGTATCCCCACCCGGTTCGGGAGGTGCGGGCGCTGGCGGACGAAGTGGGCGCCAGGTTGCTCTTTGATGCCGCGCATCAGTGCGGCATGATCGCGTCCCGCCAATGGCCCAACCCGCTGGACGAAGGTGCGCATCTGATGACCATGAGCACCTACAAAAGCCTGGGTGGGCCGGCGGGCGGCTTGATCGTGACGCGGGACGCGGCCATGGCCGAGCGTCTGGACGCGATCGCCTATCCCGGGCTCACCGCCAACTTCGATGCGGCCAAAACGGCCGCGTTGGCGCTTTCGCTGCTGGATTGGCGTGAACACGGGAGGCTTACGGGCAGGCGATGGTGGACACAGCGCGCGCACTGGCTCAGGCGCTGCAAGACAACGGGCTGAAAGTGTTCGCTGGTGCACGAGGGCACACCCAGTCCCACCAGTTCGCGCTCGAAGCGGCGCCGCTCGGTGGTGGCCAGCACTGCGCGTCAGCCCGTTTGCGCGAGCAGGGTTTCTGGCTTGCGGCATCGGCTTGCCGATTGCGCCGGTCGAAGGCGATCGAACGGCTTGCGCCTGGGCACGCCCGAGATCGTTCGCTGGGGCATGACGGTTGAACACATGCCGCGCCTGGCCGCCTTGCTTGCACAGGCGCTGCGCGCTGATCGACCAGCGGCGCTGGCAGCCGAGGTGCGCGAATGGCGCAGCAGTTTCAACCGGGTGCATTTCGTACGGGGGTGATTCGGCTGGCGCCATGGGTCGCCTGAGCAGGTTCAGTCGCCGTCCACGACCCCTTCGCGTCTGGGATCGGCGCCACCCAGCCACGTCGGCTCGCCGCCGCTTGCGCCGCGGACGATGGCTTGCAGACCGCTGGTCAGATCCGACGCATTCACCTTGTGTCCCAACTGGCGCAACGCCTCGTTCGTGGATGAGGGAAAGCGGTTGGTCTCGACAACCAGCGGGCCGCCCAGGCTGCCGAAGTTGGGCAGGTCGATGGCGGCCTGGGGCGTCAGGCCCCATTGCAATACGCCCAGCAGTGTCTTGGCGGTGTAGTGAATGATGAAGGCGCCACCCGGGCTGCCTGTGCTCATCAAGACCTGGCCGCTGGCCTTGTCGATCACCAGGGTGGGCGCCATCGAGGAGCGCGGTCGCTTGCCCGACTCGACCCGGTTGGCCACGGGGCGTCCTTGCGCGTCGGTGGGGGAGAAGCTGAAATCGGTGAGCTCGTTGTTGAGCAGAAAACCGCCGGGCCGGTTGGGGTCGGTGCTCACCATGAGCCGCGAACCAAAGCCGGACTCGATGGTGGTGGTCATGGCGAGTGTGTGGCCGTTGGCGTCCACGATGGAGATGTGGCTGGTGCCGTATTCGGGCTGGTCGGGCATGGGGGCCCAGGCGCTGATGGTGCCTTGCGGTGCGCCGGCCGGTGCATCGGGCATGCGCGTGGGACCGATGAGCTGGGCGCGTTCGCTCAGGTAGCGCGCGTCGAGCAGGCTGGTCCAGCGCCCCGCCGGGGGGGCGACGAAGTCGGGGTCGCCCAGGTAGAGGGCTCGGTCGGCAAACGCCAGGCGGGATGCTTCGGTGTAGGCGTGAAGAAATCGCGGTGAGGGCAGGCCGTTGGCGTCCAGCGGCAGTGCGCCCGCTGGCGTGCGCGCGAGCACGCCGAGAATCTGGCCAATGGCCAGGGCGCCGGAGCTGGGGGGCGGAAAGCCGCACAAGCTCCATTCCTTCGTCTTGTCGCCCACGGTCGGCGGGGTATAGGCGTGGCACAGGGCCTGGCGCTCCAGCGGGCGGTAGCGCTGCAGATCGTCCAGGGTGAGCAGGCCGGGGTTGGTTGGGTGCTGGCGCACCTTGTCGACCATGGCTTGCGCCACTGGTCCGCTGTAGAGGGCTTGAGGGCCTTCCCTGGCAATCCGTCTGAGCACGGCAGCGAGTTCGGGGTTTCTCAGCCGATACCCAACGGGGTGGGGTTGGCCGTCGGGTTGAAAGAAATAGGCCGCGGCCACCGGGTCTTTTTGCAGGGCGGTCTCTGCCTGGAGCAGGCCAAACAGCCGGGGGCTGACTTCGAAGCCGTTCTCGGCCAGGGCGATGGCGGGCTCGAACAGTCTGGCCCAGGGCAGCTTTCCGTGTTGCTGGTGCGCCATGGCGAGCATGGCGACCGTGCCGGGCACGCCCACCGAGCGCCCGCCCACCACGGCTTCCATGAATGCCATGGGCTGCCCATCGGGGCGCAGGAAGAGGCGCTCGTCTGCCGCGGCGGGCGCCGTCTCGCGGCCGTCAAAGGCTTGTATGCGCTGGCCGTCGTGGTAGAGCAGGAAAGCGCCGCCACCGATGCCGCTGGACTGTGGCTCGACCAGGGTGAGCACCATCTGCACGGCCACGGCCGCATCGATGGCGCTGCCGCCGTCGCGGAGGATGTCGGCACCTGCCTTGGTGGCCAGTGGATTGGCAGCGGCCACCGCCTGGCGGCGAAGCGTCCAGCCGGGTTTGGGGATGAGTCCCGTGGCTTGCTCGGGGTGGGGCGGCGTGGGAACGCTGGGCGGTGTTTGCGTCGCTGCCGGGAGGGTGCAGGCGGCCAGGCAGAAAGAGGCGGTCAGCGCAAGTACCCATGGGGGGTATGGTGGGAAAAGCGTGAAGCGTGACATGGTGTGGGCAGGTTTGTGCAAGAGTTGCGCGTGGCTGTGGCCGAAAATCATGGGTTCGGAGACCAGTTTGCGCTATTTTGAAGATTCTCCCTATATCTTGGATCTCGATGAATGACAGAACAACAACGTGTTGAAGACCCTGTGGTGGTGCTTGACCGCGGGCTGCCGCAGGCACTCGGGGCCACGGAAGCGCCCAATCGACAGGTGGTGCATTCCTTGCCCCAGTTGATGGTGGCGCAGTCCGCTCAGCACCGCCTGCCCGTGGTGGGCCTGCGTGAAGCCCTGCTGCAATTGCGCCTGGTCGACCAGGCGACCCTCAAGGCGCTGGCCTCGGAAGACCCCAGCTTGCTGCGTTCGCGCTCGCACGAACTGGTCGAACGCCTGCTGCTGACCGACGACGAGCTGCAGCGTGCATTGGCCAGGGTGGCGGGGGTGGTCGAGGTGGAGGTGTTGGGCTTCGAGGTGGAGCGCGGCGCCTTTGACGTGTTGCCCTTGCGGCTGGCGCACGCGCTGGGTGTGGTGCCATTGGGCATGGCGGAAGAGCATTTCTACGTGGCTTCCTGTGCGCCGACCAGCGACAGTTTGCAGCACGATCTGTGTTCCCACACCGGCCACTCCGTGCGCCTGGTGTGGGCGAGCCGTGAGGCCATCGAGCGGCGTCTGGCGGTGCAGGATCGCGTGGCCCATGCGGGGCACGACCACAGCCCGGCCGCCATCGTGGATGAGCTGCGTCGGCACTACATGCCCCACCAACAGGCTGCCGCGCCGGATGACGAACTGGTGTTGCAGGACCTGGTGATGCAGGCCATGGTGGAGGTGGGCGCCGGGACCCAGGCCGAGGAGCAGGCCTCGGCGAGCGAGTCGGCCGGCATGGTGCGCCTGGTCAATGAAATGATTGCCCAGGCCCAGCGCACACACGCCTCAGACATCCACATCGAGACCAACCCGGGGGAGGCTCTCACTGCGATCCGGTTCCGGAAGGATGGCGAGCTGGAGCCCTATCTCTGGTTGCCGGCCAAGTTGCGTGGGCCACTGGTGTCCCGCATCAAGATCATGGCCAAGCTCGACATCGCCGAGCGCCGCCGACCGCAGGACGGCAAGATCGATTTCGCCGAGTTCGGTGGTTCGAAGCTGGAGCTTCGCGTGGCGGTGATGCCCACCCACGACGGGCTGGAGGACGTGGTGTTGCGCCTGTTGGAGTCGGCCAAGCCCCTGCCCCTGGCCAAGCTGGGGCTGCAGCCCCGCGATCTCGCCACGATTGCAGAGTTCTCGCAACGCAGCTTTGGCCTAGATGCTGGCGGTCGGGCCGACAGGTTCGGGAGAAAAACCACCACCTTGCACTCCATGCTGGCGGCGGTGAACACGGCAGAGCACAAAGTCTGGACCGCCGAGGAACCGATCGAAATCACCCAGCCCGGCTTGCGCCAGGTGCAGGTCAATCCGAAGATCGGTCTGACCTTTCGCAGCCCGCGATGCGCGGCTTCCCTGCGCGCCGATCCCGACGTGATCATGATTGGCGAGATTCGTGACGCAGAGACGGCGCAGATCGCCATTGAAGCGTCGTTGACCGGCCACCTGAACCTCTCCACCCTGCACACCAACAACGCGTCCGGAGCGTGGTGCGACTGCTCGATCTGGGCATGGACCCGATGAATTTTGCGGATTCGCTGCTGGGCCTGGTGGCGCAGCGCCTGGTGCGCAAGGTGTGTCCGGTGTGCGCGACGCGGCATGGGTTCGAAGCGGGGGAGTGGGAGGCGCTGGTGGAGGAATACCGCGAAGGCAGTTCGTTGACGCGGGCGCAGGCTCAGGAGCGCTTGCTTGCCGCCGCGGGGGTGGACACGCCTGAGCAAGTGCACCTGAGGCGTGCGCAAGGGTGCGAGCACTGCAACGACAAGGGTTACAAAGGGCGGCTGGGTGTGTATGAAATTCTGCAGAACAGCCGGGCCATCAAGCGCCTCATCCAGGATCGTGCGCGTCCCGCCGAGATTTTCGACGCAGCGGTGAGCGAGGGCATGCGAAGCTTGCGCCACGACGCGTTGGAGAAGGTGGTGCAAGGGCTGGTCGATCTGAAACAGGCGCGAAGCGCCTACCGCTGAGCTTCGCTGAGACGCCCAAAAGAAAAGCCCGGTCTTGACCGGGCTTCGTTTTTTGGTGAGGAGCGCTTCAGCGGGGTGCGAGGCGGATGGCGCCGTCCAGGCGAATCACTTCGCCGTTGAGCATGTCGTTCTCGATGATGTGCTTGGCCAACCTCGCGTAGTCTTCGGGCGTGCCCAGGCGGCTGGGGAAGGGTACGCTGGCCGCCAAAGCGTCCTGCACCTCCTGGGGCATGCCAAACAGCATGGGGGTGCCGAAGATGCCGGGTGCGATGGTCATGTTGCGGATGCCGTTGCGCGCGAGGTCGCGGGCAATGGGCAAGGTCATGCCGACCACACCGCCTTTGGACGCGGCATAGGCAGCCTGGCCGATCTGGCCATCGTAGGCGGCCACGCTGGCGGTGGAAATCATCACACCGCGCTCGCCCGTGGCTTCCGGGTCGTTCTTGCACATGGCGTCGGCGGCCAGGCGGATCATGTTGAAGCTGCCCACCAGGTTGACCATGATGGTCTTGGTGTAGGTGGCCAGCGCATGGGGGCCATTTTTCCCCACGGTCTTTTCTGCCGGGGCAATGCCCGCGCAATTGACCAGACCCATGAGCTTGCCCATGGAGACGGCCTTGGCGACAACCGCCTGGCCGTCGGCCTCGTTGCTGACGTCGCATTTCAGGAACGCGCCACCGATGTCCTTGGCCACGGACTCTCCTTTTTCGGCCTGCATATCGGCGATGACGACCTTGCCACCGTTGGCGGCCAGCATGCGCGCCGTGCCTTCGCCCAGCCCCGATGCGCCACCGGTGACGATGAAAACCTTGCCTTGAATGTCCATGGGTTGCTCCAGTGTTGGATGGTTGACGTTAACGTAAACGTCAATTATGACCGATGGACCGCTGGATCAGCAGGCGGGCAGTTCCAGCGCCACCTCGGTGCCCTGACCGGGCACGCTTTGCACCGCCAGTTGCCCGCCGTGCAGTTCGGCAATGCGCTTGACGATGGCCAGCCCAAGCCCTTTGCCGCCCTCGCCGGTGGCCGGGGCGACATGGCTGCGGCTTTGGTAGAAGCGGTCGAACAGGTGGGGCAGGTCTTTGGGGTCGATGCCAGGACCATGGTCGCGCACGGTGATTCTGGCGCGCGGCCCTTGGGCGGTGTCCTGGCGCCGGGCGTTGAGGGTCAGCAGGCTGCCGGGTGGGCTGAACTTGAGCGCGTTGTCGACCAGATTGGCCACGGCGCGCTCGATCAGTTGCACATCGACCAGGGCCAGGGTGGACGGTTGGACAGGGTCGTCGATGACTTCCAGGGTCACCCCGGTTTGCCGGGCGCGTTCGGCAAAACGCATGCTCACGTCGTCGAGCAGTTCGACTAGGTTGAGGCGCTCGGTCTTGAGCTGGAAGCTCGGTTCGTCCAGGCGGGCGAGGTCGCCCAGGCTGTGCACCAGCCTGGCGGCGTTGCGCGTGTTGCGCAAGGCCACTTCCAGCAGCTTGCGGTCCTCCTCACGGGTCGGCTCCGTGGTCCAGCGTTGGTCCAGTGTTTCCAGGCAGGTGGTGGTCGCGGTCAGGGGCGACTGCAGGTCGTGGGACAGGTTGCTCACGCCTTCGCGGCGGAAGTGGTCCAGGCGGTGCATGGTGGACCATTGCTGGCGGAGGGTTTGCAGCATGGCGCTCATGCCGCGCGCCAGTTGTCCGAACTCGTCCTTGCGCCGCGTGTCGGGCATGTCCCAGGGCAGCGTGCTTTCCTGGGGTTGCTCAGGGTCGGGCGCCTGCAGGCCGCTGGCGCTGATCTGGTTGACCGCGCCGGTCAGGCGTTTGAGGGGGCGGGTGACCGTGGCGGTGATCCAGGCCGCCAGCAGGGTGGCCAGCGCCACCACCGACAGCATCATGACGACAAAGGGCTGGGCCAACACGCTGCGCAGTGCGGCCTGGGTGCTGCTGCCTGTGATGCCCATGGGCCGGGTCACGAGGTAGAGGTAGCCGGTTGGCGCGGGGGAGGGCGCGATGGACATCGGGCGCAGCGCCCGCGCCGCCACCACGACGCGCGTGTCCATGCTCTCTGGATTGTCGCCGAGCACATACGGCATCGGGTGTTCGCTGGCCGCGAGCCGCACCGGCGCCATGTTCACCCGGTAGTCCTTCGCCATGGGGGTCTGGCTGGTGGTGTTGAGCACCCGGCCCTCCGTGTCGAGCAGGTAGAGCTGGGTGTCGGGTTCGTAGAGCACGAGATTGGCCAGGAATCCGTCGAAGTCGTCGCCGAAGCGCTCGCGCATGCCCAGCAGGTCGCTGTGTTGGCTGGTCACCCGTTTCAGAAAGGCTTCGGCGCGGTAGTAACTCGACTCGTGTTCAAAGCGCTCGTAGGCGAACACCAGGGCCAGCACCACGCCCAGGGCCGTGAGCAGGCCGGTGAAGGCGATGGTCAGAGCCAGTTTGGCGCGGACATTCATGCTTTGCCCACCGGGCTCTCCCGCATCTTGTAGCCCGCGCCCCGCACGGTGAGGATGTACTCGGGCTTGAGCGGGTCGGCTTCGAGCTTGGCGCGCAGGCGGTTGATGTGGGTGGTGACGGTGTGTTCGTAGCCGTCGTGGGTGTAGCCCCACACGGCACTGAGCAACTGGGCGCGGGAGTAGACGTGGCCGGGGTGTTGCGCAAAGTGCATCAGCAGATCGAACTCGAGCGCCGTGAAATCCTGCGTTTGTCCACGCACCTTCACCAACCGTTTGACCGGCTGGATTTCAAGGTCGCCGTTGATCAAGGTGGTGCCCGCGTCGCTGGCGGATGCCTGGGCGGCGATCGCCGCTTGCAATTGGGCGCTGCGGCGCAACTGCGCCTTGACCCGGGCCAGCAGCTCGGGCAGGGAAAAAGGCTTGGTGAGGTAATCGTCGGCCCCCAGTTCCAGCCCGAGCACGCGGTCGAGCTCGGTGGCTTTGGCGGTGAGCATCAGGATGGGCGTGGTGTCGCCCCGGGCGCGCAGGGTTTTGCACAGCTCCAGGCCATCCAGGCCCGGCATCATCAGATCGAGCACCAACAGGTCGCAGGGGGCCTCGGTGTGCAGCGCCAGGGCGCTCAGGCCATCCCGCGTTTCGCTGACCGCGTAGCCCGCCGCACGCAAGTTGAGCACCAGCAGATCGCGGATATCGGTCTGGTCTTCGGCCACCAGGATGCGTTGGGCGGGATTCATGGCTGTGGGTCGGCGAAAGCGCCCAATTCTTACCCAAATGTGATGGAAATGTGATCTTTCGGGAGACGGCTGTGATCTGCGCTTTCCACAGTGGAGGCATCCAAACACCGACCCCAAGGAGTACACCATGTTCGAAGCCAGCCTCGCAGCGCCGCTCGCCACCGCACCCGTCGCCGCCATGCCACCGCTGTGTGCCAGCGATGTGTTGGCCCACCGAGACTACCTGGTGGCCTACGCGCGGCGCAAGCTGCACGACCCTGCGCTGGCCGAAGACGTGGTGCACGACGTGTTCGAAGCCGTGCTGGGCGGGCGGGCCAGCTTTTCCGGGCGCAGTGCCCTGCGCAGCTGGCTGGTGGGGGTGTTGAAAAACAAGGTGGTGGACCTGATTCGCGATCGTGCCCGCTACCAGCCCATGCTGGACGGTGAGGACGATGAAGACAGCGAGTGGGCCTCGATGGCCTGCGGCTGCGCCCAGCCGGACGAAATGGCCGAGCAACGCGAGCGGTTGGCGCTGGTGATGGCCCGCATTGCGCAGTTGCCTGAGGGTTTGCGCGAGGTGATGGAGTGGCGCATCTTGAATGACGAGGCCACAGAGGTGGTTTGCCAACGCCTGGGCATCAGCCAGGACAGCCTCTTCGTGCGCTTGCACCGGGCACGCAAGTCGCTCAACAGCTGATACCGGCCCGGTCTGCCTGCGTCGTGATGGCGCACGTCATGGCGGTCGTCATGGGATTGACATGTGGTTGTCATATTTGCCAACTAGTCTCTCGGCCTGTGACCGCATTTCCTCCCGGAGCCTCCATGATTGACAGCCACGACGCGCTGCTGCGCCGCATCCACAATGATTTGATGGATGGCTACGACGAAGAACTCGAAATGGAGATCGAGGACCGCCACGTCGACGCCCTGGATGCGGGAATGGACCCGCAAGCCCTGATCGAACACCAAGCCTCGCGCCGCCACTACTTCCAGAACCTGTTTCGTTTGCAGGCCGAGCTGGTGAAGCTGCAAGACTGGGTGGTGGCCACGGGCCACAAGGTGGTGATCGTTTTCGAAGGCCGCGACGCGGCGGGCAAGGGCGGGGTGATCAAGCGCATCACCCAGCGGCTCAACCCGCGCGTGTGTCGCGTGGTGGCGCTGCCCGCCCCCAATGACCGCGAGCGCACGCAGTGGTACTTCCAGCGTTACGTGCCCCACCTGCCGGCAGCCGGCGAGATCGTGCTGTTTGACCGAAGCTGGTACAACCGCGCGGGGGTGGAGCGGGTGATGGGCTTTTGCACCGATGAGCAGTACGAAGAGTTTTTCCGCACGGTGCCCGATTTCGAGAACATGCTGGTGCGCTCGGGCATTCAACTGATCAAATACTGGTTTTCCATTTCGGACGAAGAGCAGGAGTTGCGCTTTCTGGGCCGCATCCACGACCCGCTCAAACAATGGAAGCTCAGCCCCATGGACCTGGAGTCGCGCCGCCGCTGGGGCACTACACCAAGGCCAAGGAGGTGATGCTGGGCGCACCCACACGCCCGAATCGCCCTGGTGGGTGGTGCCGGCCAATGACAGAAAAAGGCCCGCCTCAACTGCATCAGCCACCTGCTCAGCCAGATGCCCTACGAGGAAATCGCGCGGCCCACGATCACCTTGCCCGATCGGGTGCACCACGAAGGCTATCGGCGTCACCAGGTGCCCGGTGAGATTTTTGTGCCCCAGGTGTATTGAGCCCGGGCAAGGCTTGCTTGCAGCCGGACCAGACAGGGGAAAGCGGACACAGAGCTGAAGGGGAGACACAACGGCCGTGCCGGACGGCGTTGGAGAACGAGGCAACGAGAAAAGGGAACGACGCCAGGGAACGTGAAAGGCCTGCGGATTCGCAGGCCTATTTTTTTGCGGGTTTGATCGCCGAACTGGGAGGCAGCGCCGCAGACGCAGCGCGGGGAAGAACTCGGGATCATTGTCGGCGAGCAGCGGTGCCAACACCAGGGTGCCGCGGATCCGGCTCGGCCGGTCCGCCAGCACCGCCCCCTTGAGGGGGTGACGCGCCGCAGGCGCGGCGCGGGGGTGGACTTACTTATACCCCACGCGGTCCAGCATCTGCTGCACCTTGGTCAGGTTCTTGGCGACCACGCCCAGGGGCACGGTCTCGGCCTTGAAGTTGTCGCCACCCATGGCTTTGAGCGCCGCGTTGTCAACGGTGACGCCCTTGGCCGCAGCGAACTCGTTGTTGCCGTTGGCGAAGTAGTCCTGCGCGGATGGGCTGGCGAGGTACTCCATGAAGGCAACAGCGTTGTCGCGGTGTTTGGCATATTTGGCCACGGCCGCGCCGGCGATGTTCACGTGGGTGCCGCTGGTGCCCTGGTTGGGGAACACCACGCGCACCTTCTCCACCACGGCCTGGTCTTCTGGCTTTTTCGACTTGAGCAGGCGGGCCATGTAGTAGGAGTTGGTCAGTGCAACGCCGCATTCACCCGAGGCCACGGCACGGATCTGGTCGGTGTCGCCACCCTTGGGTGCGCGGGCCATGTTGTCCACAACGCCCTGCAGCCAGGCTTGGCCAGGGGCATCGCCCAGGCGCTCCACCACGGTGGCAAACAGCGACAGGTTGTAGGGGTGTGAGCCCGAGCGGGTGCAGACCATGCCTTTGAGCTTGGGGTCGGCGAGCTGTTCGTAGGTGGCCACGTCGGCTGGCTTGACGCGCAGCGGGTCGTACACGATCAGGCGGGCGCGGGTCGAGAAACCGGTCCAGGTGACGCCGTCTTTTGTGGGGGTGGCGCGCAGGTTGGCCGGAATGGCCGCATCCAGCTTGGCCGACTGAATGGGCTGGAACAGGCCTTGGCTGTCTGCCACAGCCATGCGGGCGGCGTCGACCATCAGGATCACGTCGGCCGGAGAGCTGCTGCCTTCGGCGCGCAGGCGCGCCACGATGCCGGCATCGTCCGCTTCCACGCGGTTGATCTTGATGCCGGTGGCCTTGGTGAACCCGTCGTACAGCGCTTCGTCGGTCTGGTAGTGGCGCGCTGAGTAGATGTTGAGAACCTTCTCTTGCGCGTGGGCCGGCAACTGGACGGCGATGGCGGCGAGAGCGGTCAGGAGCAGGGGGAGTCGTTTGCTGAGTTTCATTGAGGGCAAGCGCGGGTTGGTGAGGTTGAACCGTTGAAATGCGCCAGGGTGCGCAATCAAGGTTGCCAAGGTTGAAATGGCTGGTGGGAATATTAACACGAATGCGAATTATTCCTAATAAAACCCTGTGCGGCGCAGGCCTGGTCGCGCTTCCCCGCGCTCTGACCTTATTGCATGAACCATCCGTGGCTGACCACCAGGGACTGGCCTGTCAACGCGTTGGTGGGGAAAGCGGCGAACATCAGCGCCACCTGCGCAACATCGTCGACGGTGGTGAACTCGCCGTCCACGGTTTCCTTGAGCATCACGTTTTTGATCACCTCTTCTTCCGAAATGCCCAGTTCTTTGGCCTGCTCGGGGATCTGTTTGTCGACCAGTGGCGTGCGCACGAAGCCTGGGCAGATGATGTTGGCGCGGATGCCGTGGGCTGCGCCTTCTTTCGCGATCACTTTGGTGAGCCCTTCGAGGCCGTGCTTGGCCGTGACGTAGGGGGCCTTCAGCATCGAGGCTTCTTTGGAGTGCACCGATCCCATGAAGATGATGGCGCCTCCCTTGCCGCTGGCAATCATCTGGCGCATGGCCGCGCGCGAAGTGAGAAAGGCGCCATCGAGATGGACCGCGAGCAACTTCTTCCATTTGGCGAAACTGAAGTCTTGCAAGGGCGCCACGATCTGAATGCCTGCATTGCTCACCAGGATGTCCAGGCCGCCCAGTTCGTCCACGGTGCGCTGGACCGCGGCGTCCACACCGGCTTCATCGGTGACGTCCACGCCGATGGCAATGGCCTTGACGCCAAAACGGCGCAGGTCTTCGGCGGCGGCACGCCGCCTTGGGGTCGAGGTCGGCTACCGCAATCGAGGCCCCGGCCGCTGCGTAGACCTCGGCGATGTGTTTGCCGATGCCGCTGGCTGCGCCGGTGATGAAGGCAACTTGGTTGGTGAGTTTCATGGTGGTTTCTCCAGAGTGAAGTGGTTGAGGGAAGGGTGGGAGGGGCCCATCAGCGCGGTCGATGGCGGTGGGCCAAGTGGTGTTTAGCGCTTGAGGTAGTCGTGCACCACACGGCCGAGTCCGAGGGTGAGGTCGGTCTGCATGTGCAACCCACCCAGGACCTGAAGCACGGGCAGCCGGGCGACCGGGGCCAGCGCGTGTTCGAACAACTCCAGCGCTGCCGGGCCTTCCCAGGCGCCTTTGAGCACCACGTCTTCCATGTGGTACTCCACCAGCTCGCACACGCGCGGACCGCAGTCCACGTCGGGAATGATCTTGATCAGCCAGTTGGGTGCAGCCAGTGATTGCAGGACTTTGGTCTGATCGGCTTCCCGGTGCTTGTAGCCCATGGTGCCGTTGGCCACACGCAGGGTGCCGTAGTCCAGCGTGCCCAACAGGGTGTCTTTCTCGGTGCGCAGCACCGGGCTGCCCAGCTTCTTCGGAAAGCCCCAGATTTCGCGCCCACCGGCGATGGGCGCGTCGTCGTCCAGGAACATGCTGTGTACATAGCTGCCTGGGCGGCCATCGAGCGTGACCGGAATCACCTGACCGGCTTCGGTGTAGTTGCCAAAGCCGGTGGAGTCGGGCATCCGGATGAACTCGAAGCGCACGGTGTCGTCCAGCGGCTGCAGTGGCTCGGGCACCACCTCGGCCAAGAGCGCCGGGTCGGTGCGGTAGCTGATGACGAGGAACTCCCGGTTGACAAACCGGTAGGGTCCCCGCGGATAGGAAGGGCTGCACAATGGCATGGCCCAGGCGCTTTGGCGAACGGCGTCTTCTTTCATGATCGTGTGCTCCGGTTGGGGTCGGGATTGAGGTCGTAGACCCGGAACTCACCGGGTTGGCAGTCTTTCGGCGCTTTGGCGAGTGCGGCCAGGGAGTGCCGCATGTCAAGCTGACCGGCCGACCAGTGCTCGCGCATCGACAGTGCCGAGAACTCGTAGTCCTTGTTTTGTGTCTCGCAGCCCTTGTGGCGGTGGATCAAGTGCACCAAAGTGATGGCAGGGTCGTTGGTGCCTTCCAGCAATCGCTGAACGTCGGCCTGCTCGCGCCGGGCGGCGGGAAGCAAGGCGGCCATGGCGCGCAAACGCCGGTGGTTTTCCTGGCGCTGCGCCAGCAGGTCGGTGACCATGCGGGTGCGGCTGGAATAACGGATGTCTTTGTCGCGTTCGGCAACCTGTTCCAGGGTCTTGGGACGGGGGCCACGCGCACTGAACAAATCGACCTGATAGATCGTGGCGTCCTGGCTGGTGAGGTTGTCGACGACATGGCGCAGGGGGGTGTTGGACACCAGGCCGCCATCCCAATAGGCGCGCCCGTCGATCACCACCGCCGGGAACCCGGGCGGCAGGGCACCACTGGCCATGATGTGCTCAGGGCCCAGGCGCTGGTGCGCCGTGTCGAAGTCGACGAAGTTGCCGGTCTCCACGTCGACCGCGCTCACGCTCAATCGCACATCGCCACCATTGAGGCGGTCGAAATCCACCAGCTCCACCAGGGTCTGGCGCAAGGGGCTGGTGTCGTAGAAACTGGGCTCGGCCATGAGGCCGGGCCACAGCAATGCGCCCGGCTTTGGGGCAAAGAAGGCAGGGAGCCCGAACATCATCGCCCAGGCGGCCGATCCACCGTTGGCGATGCCGCGCAAGGGCCCCATCTCAAACGAGTCGCCCATGGGCGCAGGAATCCCGTTGCTCACCCGTTCCCAGAACTCGCGCAATCGCTTCACGCGCTCTTGCGGTGCGTTGCCCGCAATGATGGCGGCGTTGATGGCGCCAATGGATATGCCGGCGATCCAGTTGGGCTGGGTGTCTGCCTCGGCCAGCGCTTCGAAAGCGCCGCCCTGGTAGGCTCCCAATGCGCCGCCGCCCTGGAGCACCAGGGCAATGGTGGCGCCGCCGGTGGCGCTTCGGTGGGTGGAGGGGCGGGGAGTTGTGCTCATGTTTCTCTCGGGGCATGGCCGCAGGGGCCTTGTGTGGACGGTGAACGACCGTGTGGCCGTCTGAGGTCCACTGTCTGCCTGGAGAGTTAGAGCGGGCTTAATCGGGCGGGGTACCTGCGATGCGGACGGGTGCATTGCGCAAGACGTGGGCGCGGCGCCTCGATCTGTGAGTGGGTGTCCTGCCTGGGCGCGCCAGTCGTGCGCAACGCAGGTATTGCGGGCGAATGGCTGGCTTCAGAGCTGGAAGCCGGTCCAGAGGATCAGGCCTTCCGCCGTGTCGCGCAGCAATCCGGGGGCGCGAGGCTGGTAGGCCGACGCGCCTTCGATCTGGCGGTCGTACCACGCATCAAATGGATCGATGTGTGTCCGCTCATGGAAGGCAAACATCATTTCGTAGTTGAGAAACAGGCTGCGGCTGTCGAGATTGGCCGATCCGGCCAGGGCAAGATCGTGATCGAAAAGGACGAGTTTGGCGTGCAACATGCGGCTGGTGAGCCAGATCCGGGCACCCGCCTGGGCCAGCGCTCGAAGTGCGCGTCCCCGTGCGGCATCGGACAGGCGGTGATTGGACCGGGCCGGTATGAGGAGGTCCACCTGCACGCCGCGGCGCGCCGCCAGGCAAAGGGCCAACTGGAGGGCTGCGTCGGGCACGAAATAGGGGGTGGATATGGCGATGCGGTCTTTCGCGCGGTGGCTTGCCGAGAGCAACAAGGCGTAAACGGTGTCATCGGCCTGGTCGGGCCCCGACGCCACCAGTTGGGCCATGCCGCGCGTGGCGGCCTGTGTTGTGGGAGGGTCTTTCGGGGTGCCCATCTCCGGTGTTGTGCGACCGGTTGCAAATCTCCAGTCGCTCTCGAACAGTTGTCTGGCCTGGTCGGTCAGTGGGCCACCCAACTGAAAGCTCAAGTCCAGCCAGGCGGGTGATGGCGGCGAGCCCTCGAAATAGGGACTGGCCAGATTGCGCCCACCCGTCCACAGGCGGGCGCTTGAACTGTCCGCATCGATCAGCACCAGTTTGCGGTGATTGCGCAGATTGGTGCCCCCCTTGCGCGGCGAGCGCAAGGGGGGCACGAAAAGCGCGCACTCACCCCCGGCGGCCTTGAGGTCCCGCAGACGGGGCGGACGCGTCATGAGACTCCCCATCCCGTCCAGCAGCACGCGCACCCGGATACCCGCCTGCGCGCGTTCGATGAGCCGTGCCAGCACCGCTTGACCGACTTCGTCTCGCGCCAGGATGAATGTGCACAGGTCGATCGAGCGCCTTGCATTGGCCATGAGCGTCAGCAGGCTGTCGAGCGCATCTTTGCCGTCCTGGTGCACCCGCAGGTCGGCCACCGCCTGCGGGCCAGGCTGGTTGAGCGCTTGCAAGAGGGTCACCGACCAGTGGGTTTCGGTCGGGTTGATGTGAAGAGGCTGGGGCATCTGCGCTTGCGGGCGCGGTTGCTTGCGCGAACCAAAAATCAGGTATGCCGGCAGCGCCAGGTAGGGCACCAGCAGAATGAACAGCATCCAGGCAATGGCCGCGGCCGGTTGTCGCCGCATGTGGGTCACATGGGACTGGATCACGTAGATCAGTGTGGCCACTGCAGTGACCAGACCGTGTAGCGTGAGCCAGTGAAATAGCGTCATGATGAGTCGACCAGCCTTGCAAGGCATTCAATGTACTGCGTTGCGCCGCTTTGGCTGTCGTTTACCAATCGTTGCCCTCAGGGGGCGTTGTTTGCGCCAAGATGTCTGGGCGGTTCACGTCATGCCCTGAGGCTTCCCAAGCGCCGTGGCAACCATGAGCGTATCGCAGCGTGCGCTGCGCTCGCCAGGCTTAAGTGCAAGCTAAGTCTGAAACCCGAGCATGGTCTGGGCGTGGGACCGTTTGTGACAGGTATGCGTGCTGCCACGCGTGTACCGGGCCTGGAGATTGGCGGGTTTTGCCCCTCGCGTGATGGCGAAAAGGAGAATAGGGATGCCAGCAGAAACCATCGATACCAACCCGACCGATCAAGCGATCGCCCGCCTGGTTGGCGAAATTTACGAGGTGGCTCCGTTGACCGAGCGCCGCCGCCTGCTTGATCAACTGCTGCCCTTTGTGGGGGTGCTTGGCTTGGTGGCTGTGGCCAATGGCATCTTCGCACGCAGTCGCTTGCGAAGTGACTGGATCCAATCGCATTTCCGGGTAGAAGACCTGGCCCAGGTGCGGGCCAGCGATGTGGCCGATCTGGTGGCACGCCTTCAGGTGATGCGGGTCGACGCGGTGGACGGACTGGTGCAATGGGTGAATCGTTCGCCGGTGCTCGCGGGCACCGCAGCAGCGGCGATGTTGGTCACCCTGGTGATGCAGAGGGCCAGTCGCCGCCCGCCGCCCGTTGCGCCCAGCGCGGACGACCTGGTCTGAACTGGGCGGTTTGCGCCAACATGTACTCCGTGACCGGCGGGCTTTGGCTTTGATTGGCTCGTGCCGTCGTCGCGCGCGGCGTGGCCTGGTGCAAGCCGTAGCAGGGGGGGGCCATAAAAAAAGCCCTCACCTTGCGGTGAGGGCTTAAGGGGTCCGATGAAATCGGAATTTCGAAAAGGACCCGAGGAGACAACCAGAAAAAGCGGTCTGGTGACAGCGCCGCCCTTTGCAGGTGCAACGCCATGGTGCAGTGGTTTTATTGTGTGGGCCTTGATGAAAATCAAAGCCCGGAATAACCGCACCTCAGAAAGTCAATTCAACGCTTCTTGGCGGCGGCAGCCTTGGTGGCGGTCACGGCCTGGCTGGTCACGGTGTTGAAATTGGATTCGGCCAGCTCGGTGGCTTGCTTGACAGCCTTCTGAACCGATTCCATGGCGTTGTTGGCGGCGGACACGGCGCTCTTCATCACAGCCACGGCGGACTCGGAGCCAGCCGGTGCATTCTTGGCGGCGTTGTCAACCACGGTCATGAACTTCTTTTGTGCGTCGGTGGCTTGGGCTTCAGCGGCTTTGCTGAATTCAGCGCTGGTGCCAGATGCGATGTCATACAGATGACGGCTGTAGGCCACGGTCTTCTCGGCCAGGGGCTGCATCAGGCTGGCTTGCAAGGTGAGCAGTTCCTGGGCGTCTTTCACGCTCATCAGGGCTTGTGCGTTGGTGGCGGACTCTTTCATGGCGGCCTTGGTGGCCTGCACGTTCAGATCAACCAGTTTCTCCACGCCTTCGAAGGCTTTTTGGGTCAGACCGAAGAGGGTCTGCAGGTTGGCTTTTTGGGCGGCGAGGATTTGTTCAGCGGTCAACATAGTCATACTCCAAGATTCTTTAAAAAAAGTGGTAGTTGAGAGCTGCTCCCGAACTCCGCGCTGTCTGGACGCTGTTGTTATCGTTCGCTTTGCTGCACTGCAACATAGCGCAATTATAGAGATCGCCTGGGCGTTTGCAAGCGGTTTTGTTGCGTTGCAACAAAAACACACAATTTCCCGGCGTCTCGTCGATTGGTGCCCCCGGTGACAATGGGGTTGGCGGGCACCTTCATGGCCTCGCCACCGACCCATTTTTCCCGACCGACACGTTTTGCAAGCCTTTTACGCCGACTCTTTCGTGCTTCCATTGCCACCGGGTCACCGGTTCCCGATGGCGAAGTACCGCCACCTGCGCGAGCGCCTGGCTGTGGAGGTGCCCCAAGTGCGCTTCGAGCAGGCCCGGGCTGCCACTGACGGGGAACTGGCGCTGGTGCATACCCCTGCGTACGTCGCTGCCGTGACGGGCGGTGGGCTCAGTGCGGCTGCGCAGCGTGAAATCGGGTTCCCCTGGAGTCTGGCCATGGCCGAGCGGGCGCGCCGTTCGGTCGGGGCCACGCTGCAGGCGGCGAGGGCCGTGATGGCGGGAGAGGGTTTGGCCGCCAATCTGGCGGGTGGCACGCACCACGCGTACGCGGACAAGGGCAGCGGTTTTTGCGTGTTCAATGACGTGGCGGTGGCAGCACGGCTGATGCAGGTGGAGCATGCCCGACGGGCTCGCAAGGGCGCGCCGCTGCGGGTGGCGGTCATCGACCTTGATGTCCATCAGGGCAACGGGACCGCGCGCATCTTCGCCGGGGACGAGACGGTTTTCACCCTGTCTTTGCATGGCGCGAAAAACTTTCCCTTTCGCAAAGAGCCCAGCGACCTGGACGTCGAGTTGCCAGATGGCTGTGATGATGGGGCGTATCTTCAGGCGCTGGAGGTGGCGCTGGGCGCCATGGCGGACCGCTTCGATCCCGGGCTGGTGTTCTATCTGGCGGGAGCCGACCCGCATGAAGGTGATCGGCTGGGGCGGTTGAAGCTCACCTACGATGGCCTGGAGGCACGCGACCGCCGGGTGATGGACTGGGCGTGGCAACGGCGCATTCCGCTGGCGTTCTGCATGGCTGGCGGGTATGGCATCGACTTGTCGACCACGGTCCAGGTGCAGGTCAACACCTACCGCGTGGCGCTGGAGTACCACAGACGGTGGGCATCCCAGGCTGTCGTGAGCAGCAACCCCGGCACCGATGGGCGCTGGCAGAATGCGTCCGCATGAGCCAAGACACTGCCCCCTCCCGTCCACAAGCCCAACCTCGAGGCGCCTACCCGGTTTTTCGCACCATCACCACACGTTGGATGGACAACGATGTGTATGGGCATGTGAACAACGTCGTCTACTACAGCTGGTTCGACACCGCCGTCAATGCCTATCTTATTGAACAGGGTGCACTCGACATTCATGCGGGCGCCGTGATTGGCCTGGTGATCGAGACCCAATGCAATTATTTCGCCCCGCTGGCCTTTCCCCAGACGATTGAAGCGGGCATTCGCGTGGCACACATGGGCAAGTCCAGTGTGCGTTACGAGGTGGGCCTGTTTGCCGCGGGCGAGGCCAGCGCAGCGGCTTGCGGCCATTTTGTGCATGTGTATGTGGACCGAGAAACGCGGCGCCCGGTGGCCCTGCCGGCGGCGCTCAAAACAACTTTGGAGACCTTGCAATGACCCCCAGCCAGATCGATTCGAACAGCGTGGACGCAGCGATCAACAGCCGCATGTCGGCTCGCGCGTTTCTGGACACGCCGGTGCCCCGCGAAACGCTGGAGCATTTGCTGGCCTTGGCCGCCCGTGCCCCGTCGGGCACGAACACCCAACCCTGGAAGGTGTATGTGTTGCAAGGCGCCAGCCGCGATGCGCTGGTGAGCAAGGTCTGTGCTGCCCACGACGCTTTGCGGGCGGACCCGGCGCTGGCCGCCGAGTATCGCGAAGAATACGATTACTACCCCGAGAAGTGGGTCAGTCCCTACATCGATCGGCGGCGGGAAAATGGCTGGGGTCTTTACGGCCTCCTGGGAATCACCAAGGGCGACAAAGACCGCATGCACGCCCAGCACCAGCGGAATTTTCGATTCTTCGATGCGCCCGTGGGATTGATGTTCACGCTGGACCGCGTGATGGGGCGCGGCTCGCTGGTCGACTACGGCATGTTTATGGAGAACCTCATGATCGCCGCTCGCGGCCACGGCCTTCACACCTGCCCACAGGCGGCCTGGAACGGTTTCGCCAAGATCATCCTGCCGCACATCGGCGCTGGCGATAGTGAAATGCTGGTTTGTGGGATGTCGTTGGGCTATGCGGATCCGGACGACAAGGTCAATGATTTCCATACACCGCGAGAAACGGTGGCCAGCTTCACCCAATGGCTGGATTGAGCCCATATCTGTAATTGCCCAGCGCCGTTCCCGGGGGAGCGGCGATGGACGATAGACAAGGGGCCCGCCACGGATCACCGTGGGTCGGGTACCCAGCGAGGGCGCTGGGCAGGGAAGGGCGATGGTTCATGCGGGCGCCCTCGATAGGCAGGGATCACGCCCATGTCCACCAGGTTGGCATAGCTGTCGTAACGGATGCGGATGATTTCGTTCGGCCGGTTGGAGTCGCGCTCGAAATCGGTCTTGCCCACGCGGTCCCGCTCCCTGTCACCGTGCGCGGTACCCAGCTCCTGTTCAACGGGGCCGTTGTTGTCGAACTGATAGGACTTGCCTGCCGCGCCCGATTTGGGCATGGAGCCCGAACGTGGCACGGGACCGCTTTGTCCTTCACGGCTTCGCCCGGAGGAGTGCCATTGTTCGCGCTCATCCCATTCGGGTCGCCTTTCGCGAAACACGGCGACGCCGATCACCCCTACGTCATCGGGACGGCCCGTGCGCGCGGCATACGACCTGGGAGCCCGGCTGAATTCAAAGGCGGCGATTTGTCTGCTGCTCTTGCGCCAGCCCGCCACGTCGTACCGTTGATAGGGATCGAGCACGTAACCCGTCTGGTCAAAAGCGGCGGTTTCGCCAGAAACCACGTTCACGCCATCCACGGAAACCACGTTGAGCAGCCGGCCGCGCGACTGGTTGGTCAATTGCACCGCATAGCGCGCACCGGGTTTGCCTGCGACCCACAAATCGCCCTTGAACGCGTACATGGGGAGGGTCCTCCCGCTGTCGCGGTCGACGATGCGCACATCGACCAAACGGCCTTCGGCCAACGCGGGCATGCCAACGAGCAAAGCGGCGGTGGTGAGTGCGCCCAGTGCCATGCGGCGTGTGAAGCGGGTGGGGGTAGCCATCATCTGAATCTCCTTTGACCGGTTTGTTTCGGTGGTGTGATTAGGCGATGCTCATGTGAATGGCCAGCCTCAGATATGAAAACGCTGCGTAAAGATGCGCTGCAAACTGTGACGCGCGGGCATTCGGGGCGGACCAGCGCGCGCAGGCGCAGGGCTGGAATAATCGACGATTGTTCTCAACACTCAAAAGGAAAAGACATGATCACCACCGAAAGCGGTTTGCAATACGAAGACACCGTTGTGGGCAACGGCGAAGTGGCCAAAGCGGGGGGGCCTGTGCAGGTTCACTACACCGGCTGGTTGTTCAACGATGGCGTGCAAGGCGCCAAGTTCGACTCCAGCAAGGACCGCGGTCAGCCCTTTGAATTTCCGCTGGGTGCCGGCCACGTCATCAAAGGCTGGGACGAGGGCGTGCAGGGCATGGCAGTGGGCGGCACGCGGCGCCTGGTGATTCCTGCGGCCCTGGGCTATGGCGCGCGCGGCGCAGGCGGCGTGATTCCGCCCAATGCCACGCTGCTGTTCGAAGTTGATCTGCTGGCGGTCTGAGCGCGATGGCCGCCGGTACTGCAGCGAAGCCATCGGTGTTGGTGGCCAGACGCGTCTTTCCCGAGGTGATTGCCCATTTGCGGGCGCATTTCGAAGTGGAGACCAACGAGTCGGACGACATCTGGACCACGACCCAATTCATTGAGCGACTGCAGGGCAAAGTGGGTGTGCTGACCTCGGGTGCCGAGCGCATCGACGCTGCGTTGCTGGCCGCCTGTCCGGCGCTGCGCATCGTGAGCAACCTTTCTGTCGGCTACAACAACTTTGACGTGCCTGCGATGAGCGCGGCGGGCGTGGTGGGGACCAACGCGCCCGACGTGTTGACCGAGACCACAGCCGACTTTGGGTTGGCGTTGTTGCTGGCCACCGCGCGTCGCCTGACCGAGAGCGAGCATTTTCTTCGGGCAGGCCAGTGGACCAAGTGGGGCCTCGACCTGTTTGCCGGTGCGGAGGTGCATGGCGCTACGCTGGGGATCCTGGGTATGGGTCGCATCGGTCAGGCCGTGGCCAGGCGGGCCGCTCATGGCTTTGGCATGCCAGTGATCTACCACAATCGCTCGCGGCTCGATGCCGACACGGAAGCCCGTCTCCACGCACGGTATGTGAGCAAGGAAGAGTTGTTGCAGCAAGCCGATCACCTGATGCTGGTCCTGCCCTACAGCGCCGAATCTCACCACGCGATCGGCGCGGCGGAGATTGCGCAGATGCAACCCTCTGCCACGCTGGTCAACCTGGCGCGCGGTGGCATCGTGGACGAAGACGCCCTGGTGGCAGCATTGCGCGCCAAGCGCATCGCTGCGGCTGGATTGGATGTGTTCGAAGGCGAGCCGGCGATCAACCCGGGTTTGCTTGAGGTGCCCAATGTGGTGCTGACACCCCATATTGCCAGCGCCACTTTGAAGACCCGGCGTGCCATGGCGCAGCTCGCGGCCGACAACCTCGTCGCTTTCCTGACGCAGGGCAAGGCGCTGACGCCGGTCAACGCCGACTTGCCCGAACTGCGCTGAGGCGATCGGCTGGACTTGGCCTCTTTGAGGTGGCGGGCTCCGGCAACCCCGGCACTCGCTCAGCGGGTGCTGCGCGTGAACAGTGGCAGCCAGTCGGCGTGGCCGGCTTGCTCAGCGAGGTCCGACGCACGCCAACCGGCGTGGTCACGCAGGTTGGGATCGGCTCCGGCGTTCATGAGCAACTCGACCAAGGCGGGATCGTCTCCCAGGGCGGCCAGCATCAGGGCCGTGCGCCCTTGGTCGTCTCTGGCGTTGATGGCCACGCCTTGATTCAGCAGTTGTTGCACCTTGGCCTTTTGATTCGAGGCAACCGCATCGTGCAATGGCAGGCCGGGTCGAGGGTTGGTTTCCTGGCCTGCACCCGGCGCGCCATCCAGAGCCGACGGCTCCCGTCGGGCCCGGCTGCCTTCCCGCTTGTCGGCGGGTGCCGGGCTGGCTGGCATAGGCGCCGCCGCTGGTGGTGCTGGTGCATCTGTGTTCTGGTCAATCAAGGGGGGGCTTTGGCCGAACGCTTCGGGCATGCTGCGTGCGGAGGGGGCAGGAGGTGGCAAGGCAGGTTGCCTTGGTGCAGCATTCATCGCCGCATCCGCATCCGCGGGGGGCGGTTGATTGTTGGGGGTGGCAGGCGTTGGGGAGGCTTTGGCGGCGGGTTGCGGTTCCCGTTGGCCCTCCACGGCCGTTGGGGCTTGAGTGGTCGCAGGGGCCTCTTCTGCCGCTGGAGCGGCCGGGGTCGCTGAGCCGGCACCGACCTCTTGCGGTGACTCCGCATTGGCTGCCCGCTCGGCGCGCTGCTCGGGTTGTCCCAAAGCCAGCTCTTGCTCTTCCGGGGTGCCGCGTTCGAATTGCATCACGAGCAAACCGATCAGACCCACCACGGCCAGACTGCCCAGCGCTCGCAGCTTCCACTGTGCATCGTTGGCCGCGGGCGGGGTGTGGCTCAAAGGCCCAGGCTTGGTGCCCAGTTGACTTCTGGCATGCGCCAGAACCGTCTCGCGCAGCGCTGTTCCGGGCCGGGCGGTATCCAGCTCGCTGGCCTCCCGGTAGCGCTGGACCAGGGCGTCGTCGTCCGACGGTGGGGCGTTGGGTGCTCGGGGTGGGGAACTCATGCGAAGGCCTCCAGGGTTTCGCGAAGTCGTGCGCGTGCGTAGCGCAAGCGGCTTTTGGCTGTCTCGGCGGCCACACCCGTCGCTTCGGCGATTTCGGCAAGGCTGAATCCACCTTCTGCCTGCAACAGGAACGCTTCACGCTGCGCAGGCGGCAAGGATGCCAAGGCATCGAGCAGGGCCTGGGCCTGTTCCCGCGAATCGAGTCGGCGGTCCGGGCCGAAGCCCGATTCGGCCACCAGCATCTCGGCCAGGCTGGAGCCGTCTTCATCGCGGGCGTCCAGGCTGGTGTGGGCCGGGTTGGCGCGCCAGTGGTCGACCATGCGGTGGTGGGCCAGCGTGAAGAGCCAGGTGCGGAAGCGGGCGCGCGGCTCGTATCGGGTGGCGTGGCGCACGACGCTGAACCACACGTCCTGGACCAGTTCGTCCGCCAACGCGGTGTTTTGCACGCTGCGTTGCACAAACCGCCACACGGGCAGCGCGTGGCGGTCGTACAACTGTTCGAAGGCGCGCATGTTGCCAGCGGCGTAGGCCTGCATGAGGTCGCCATCGCTGGTGTGTTCGTCTGTGCGCGCTTGCATGCCCCCGATTATGGGTGGCACTCTTTGCTCAATAGGGGTCGGGCGCATAGCCCCGGTTGCTGCCGCCTGGAAACGGATTGGGCCGTGGGGGCACGGCGCGCGCTGGGATCACGCCCATGGCGATGAGGTTTTCCCGGCTGTCGTAGCGGATGCGCACGATCTCGTCTGGCCGGGCGCTGCGCCGCTCGAAGGTCGTGTGTCCAATGGAGTCGATTTCGCGGGCGCCATGGCCCGTGCCCAGGCGAGGGGCCGCAGCGGACTCGGCCATGGCGTCGGCCGCGGCTCCGCGTTTGGCGGCCGCCGAAGGAGACGGTGCGGGCGCTTGCTGGCGTTCAAAGCGTGGGCTTTCCGGCGCTTCGCGGTACCGTGAGTCGGGGACGCTGACCGCGGGTGGATCGACCCGCTCTCGGAACAGGGCGACGCCGATCACGCCGACTTGCTCGGGCCGGCCTGTGCGCTCGGCATAAGAGGCGGGGGAGGCGGTGAAGTGGAATGCGGCCACTTCATCATCGCTTTTGCGCCAGCCGGTCACGCGGTAGCTCTGCCAAGGATCGAGCACATAGCCAGTCTGGTTGAACCCCGCTTTTTCACCGGAAATGGCGTTGATGCCATCGACAGACACCACGCCGAGCAGCCTTGCACTTTGGCGATTCTGGATGGACACGGCATACCGGGCGCCCGGGCGTCCGGCCACCCAGTATTCGCCCCGATGGCGGTAGACGGGCAGGGTTTCGCTGGTGTCACGGTCGATCACTTGCACATCGCCGAGGCGCCCCAGCGCGTGGGCCGGGAGTACCCAGGACAAGGTGAGGCAGGCGAGGGCCCCCAAGGCCCGGCGTCGGGTCGAAGAGGCAAAGAGGGCGGTGGAGGAGGTGGTCATCGGTCAGGACTCCAAAAAGAAGTGAAGGAGTTGTCTGAAACGTGAGCACCGTGCGAACGGGGTTAGATCTGTGGCGCCAATTTGAAACCAGATGTTCCAGACAAGGCCTGACCGCAGTTTCCATCGCAGGCCGACAGTGCGTTGGCGATGTTCAGGCGGGTTTGCTCGATCAGGTATTCGATGAAAACCCGGGTCCGTTGCGGCAGGAATTTGCGGCTGGGCAAGGCGGCGTAGAGGGTGAAACGGTTGGCGATCCAGGGGCTGAGCACGCGCACGAGCTGACCCGAGGACAGGTAGGGCGCTGCCAGCTCCACGGTGGTGGCTGTGATGCCGGCACCATCGAGTGCGGCGCGCAGCAAGGTGTCGGTGTGGTTGGCCCACAGCACGGGCTTGACATCGACTTCGGCCACCAAGGATTCATTGTCGGCTCTGAACAGCCGCCAGGGCCGGTTGCGCAAGCCCGACGGGGTGAACCGCAGACAGTCGTGATCGGCAAGCGCCTCGATCGAGGCGGGCTCACCGCGTTGGGCCACATAGCCGGGCGAAGCCACGAGGATGGCTTCGGTGGAACTGACTTTCCGCGCCACCACGTTGGCATCGAAATCGCGGTCGGCACCGATCAGGGTGATGTCGAATTCCTCGATGGGGGGCTCGCGGTGAGAGGCCACCTCCACATCCAGCGTGATGCTGGGGTACATCTGTCTGAAGCCTGCCAGCAGTGGCGCGAGCACATGGGTGGCGAGGACCGGTGGCGCCAGGACACGCAGCACCCCCGAGAGCTCGTGTGTCTGCGAGCTGACCATGGCATCGGCCTCGTCCAGGTCCTGAAGAATCATTCGAACCCGTTCCACATAGGCCTCGCCGGCATCGGTGAGCGAGTGCTTGCGCGTGGTGCGATGGAGCAGGCGTGTGCCCAGGTGGTCTTCCAGGTCGGCCACCAGCCGTGTGACGACCGCGGGCGACATGTCCAGGGCGCGGGCGGCGGCGGCAAAGCCCCCTTCTTCGATGACGCGCAAAAACACGCGCATGGAGCTCAAGCGGTCCATAGGAGATTGGAATCAGAGTTGAAGTGGCTTGATTGTTTCACATTCAGCAATTCAGAGTGTCTGGTTTGAGGGTTTTTCTCTATTGCGATGACTTTTAAAGTTCACCCATCGCAGCAAGAAATCTTCCGAAACAAACCGAAAGGAAGCGAAACCGCTGTGAAAAGACAACCGGCCACCCGGTCGGCACGATCCATCTGTCAGTCAACTGTTTTGTTTGTAAGTTCATCCTTGAAAGGGAATGCATCATGAAATCCGCTACTTTCTCCGCCATCGCTTTGGCCATCGCTTCTGCCGCCGCCGTGCCTGCTTTCGCTGGTGACAGCGGCCTCACCCGCGAACAGGTTCGCGCCGAGCTGTTTGAAGCCCAGCGCAATGGCGATGTGATCGGTGCCAGCGAGTCTGGCCAAACGCTGCGCGAAATGTATCCAAGCCTCTACCCTGCCGCCGACGCCGGGCAAGTGAAAACCCGTGCCGAAGTTCAACAAGAGCTGCGCGACGCTCAGCGCAACGGCGACGTGGTCGGTAGCAGCGAGTCTGGCCAGACCATGCGCGAAATGTTCCCAGGTCGTTACCCCGCCACCGTGGTGGCCCAGGGCAAGACCCGTGCCGAAGTCAAGGCCGAGTTGGCCGAAGCCAAACGCAATGGTGACGTGATCGGCAACAACGCCACTGGCGAGACCTTGCGCGAAATGTTTCCCGGGCGCTATCCCGCTGCTGCCGTGGCTCAAGGCAAAACCCGCGAGCAAGTCCGCGCCGAGCTTATCGAAGCCCGCCGCACCGGCGATATCGTGGCCAACGGTGAGTCGGGTTTGAAGCTCAACGAGCTGTACCCCAACCAGTACAAGGCCAGCAACTGATTGGCAAGCGCCGCCGCCCAACCGGTGGTGGCTGGCTGTCGAAGCCCGGCGACCTCTCTGCGAGGTGGCTGGGCTTTTTCGTTGGGAGGCTCTGGTGTTTGGTACAACCGCAGGCATCTGGCAGGAGATTCCATGAGCACCACTTTTCTCAAGACCGTTTTGTTTACTGATGTCGATGGGCGGGCGCGCTTCCGTGAGGAGCCGGTGCCGCTTGATGAGGGAAGCCCCATGGCACGGCTGTCGGCGGTGTTCCTAAGTGGGGGTTATCAGCTGCGCGAAAGCCCGGTGGGTTTCCGCTCCGATTTCCATTGCACGGGCACCCCACAATGGCTGATCGTGCTCAAAGGTCAGATGGAGATCGGATTGCAGGACGGCTCCCGGCGGCTCTTTGGTCCCGGTGAGCACTTCTTTTCGGCAGACACCCTGCCGCAAGGGGTCGCCTTTGATCCCACCTTGCACGGCCATTGCAGCCGACAGGTGGGGGAAGAGCCGCTGGTGACGCTGTTTGTGCGCGCGGCGGCCTGACGAACCGCATGGCGCGAAGAAGGTGCGTTATTTGGTCAGGATGAGCTTGCCTTGACGGGTGGTCTGCAGGCGGTAGCGCTGCCCGTTGTGCTCGATCTCGACAGCGCTTTGGCCGCGCAACACGTCCTCGCTGGGGATGGGCTGCGGTGTGGATGCCTTGGTCGCTGTTGCCGGGGCAGCAGATGTTTGTCGGGATGTGTTCGGGGTGTTTTGGGTCATGGTGCCTTGGGCTCCGTCACAAAGCCGATCTTGTGCAACCCGGCGCGTTGGGCAGCGGCCATGGCTTGGGCCACGCGCTCGTATCGGGCATCCTTGTCGCCCCTGATGTGCAGTTCCGGTTGAGGCTGCAGGGCGGCTGAGGCGGCCAACTGGCTTTCGAGGGTCGCGTCGTCCACCGGGTTGTCGTTCCAGGCGTAGCTTCCGTCGGCGTTGACCGAGAGCCGCACGTTGTCGGGCAGTTCCTCCAGTTTCTGGCTGCTCGCTTGCGGCAGGTCGACGTTGACCGCGTGGTTGATCACGGGCACGGTGATGATGAAGATGATCAACAGCACCAGCATCACGTCGATGAACGGGATCATGTTGATCTCGCTGAGCATCTCTTCGCTGTCGTTCTGGGTTCCGATGGCCATGGTTTCAACCCCGTTTCAATGGCAGGACCTTGGCCGCTCCACCCGAGCTGACGCGCGCGCCGGTCACGAAATAGGCATGCAGGTCGTGGCCGAATCGGTTGAGGCGGTGGGTGACGCCCTTGTTGCCGCGCACCAGGGCGTTGTAGCCAAGCACGGCCGGAATCGCCACCAGCAGGCCCAGCGCGGTCATGATGAGCGCCTCACCAATGGGGCCGGCCACTTCGTTGATGCTGACCTGTCCGCTTGAGCCGATGCTCAGCAGCGCGTGGTAGATGCCCCAGACGGTGCCAAACAGGCCCACAAACGGTGCCGTGGACGCAATGGAGGCCAGCACGGTCAGGCCACTTTGTGCGCGGGCTGAGAAATCGTCAAGGCTGTTGCGCAGGGCACGCTCTACCCAGTCGCTCAGGTCCAGAGCGTCGTGCAACTGGGTGCTCTTTCCGCTGTCTTTTTGCAGCAGGTGGTGGGTGGCTTCACGGCCCTGGGTGGCGAGGGCACGGAAAGGATTGCCGGACTGTTTGCCGAGCAGGTCCAGTCCGGTGCCGTAGTCGGTGCTGTGCCAGAAGTCCTCGCAGGCCAAGGCCTGGCGGCGTTGACGGCGTTGGTCCAGAAACTTCCAGACGATGATGACCCATGTGGCGAGCGACATGATCAGCAGAATGAACGCGACTGTCTTGGTGACAGCGTCGCCTTGGGTCCAGACATGGGCGAGGCCGGTGGAGGTGAGTTGGGAGTCCATGATCGATGTGTTGAGGGTGAAAACAAGAAACGGAGTGGGGGCCGGTGCGACCAGCGGCGGAACGGTGATGCGGCGCATCGGACCTGGGCGACAGAACGCCAGGTCGGCGCGCAGCGGACTTCAACGGTCGAGCGTGAACGTCAGCGGAATGTCGTACGACATGGCTTCCGGCACGCCGGCGCGTTTGCCGGGCACGAAGCGCCATCTCTGAATCGCCTCGACGGCGCTGCGGTCCAGCCGTGGGTAGCCGCTGGAAGTTCGAACCGAGACCTGGCTGGCGGTGCCGTCCAGCCCGATCCAGGCGCGAACCACGACGGTTCCTTGTTCGCCCATGCGTTTTGACAGCGCCGGGTAGGGCGGTTTCGGATTGTTCAGGTGTCTGGCAGAGCTGTTGGGCAACTCGACTGGGGGAGGCGCTGGTGGCGCTTGCGCGACCAGTGGGGCACTGACTTGTGTGGGGGTGGTTTGTGGCTGGGGCGCAGAAACCGGGTTGTCCAGGTTGATGGTTTCGGTTGGGGACTGGGGTTCGGCGGTCGCAGCTTCCCGCTCGATCACGGGTTTGGGCGCTGGCTCTGCCCGGGGCTTGACGGGAACGGGGCTGGGGGCAGGTGTCTTTTTCGGTGCCGGTGGTGCCGGGGCTTTGGCAGGCGCCGGTGGGGGGGGCGGTGGTGCGGGCGCGATCGGTTGCACCGGATCGACCAGGCTGGCCACCATCACGATGGACGACTCCGGCTGGGGCGCTGTGCGTTGCAGCGCGGATTGCAGCGCCCACAGTGCCAGCCCGTGTGCACAGACGACGGCCAGGACGATGGGCGCCAGGCGAGGGTTCATGAAATACGCAATGGGTTGGTTGGGCCGGGACCCCAGTGCCAGGAAAGGCGCTGAGCTGGCGTTGGCAACGTTGGCTATTGACATAGTTTAGGACCGCCCATTGGGTTTCCGGAGCCCGAACACCCAGGGCAAGGTGATCAGAATCAAGCCGAGACTGGTGAGGAGGGCGGCGAGACCAGGGTTCATGGGGTTGGGCTTCTTCTGGCGGCGGGAGGGGTATGACGTGGCTTGGCATCCGTGTCGGTTGCCATCATTTTAAATGAGAATCATTAGCATTATCAACTGGACCTGATGGCGTCGGTTGGAGCAGGGCGGGGTTCACTGACGCGTTCAGTGCTTCCCAGGCCTGGTCAAGCGTGGCACAGCCGCACAGCGCCATGGCGATCTCCAGTTCGTCCCGCAGCAGGCGGATCACGTGGGCCACACCCGCTGCACCGGCATTGGTCAGTCCATGCAGAATCGGGCGCCCCACCAGCACCGCGCTGGCGCCCAGCGCCATCGCCTTGAGCACATCGGTGCCGCGCCGAATGCCCCCATCGACCAGCACCGGAATTCGCGAGTCAACGGCTTGCACGATGGGGGGCAGCAGCTCGGCGGTTGGGGGCATGGTGTCGAGCGTGCGCCCACCGTGGTTGGACACGATCAGCCCTTGAACGCCACAGTCGAGGGCCTGGCGTGCGTCCAACGGGTGCGTCACCCCTTTGAGCAACACGGGCAGTCGCGTGATGGAGCGCAACCAGGCCACGTCGTCCCAGGAGGGTGCGTGGGTCATCAAGTCATCAAACAGCTTGCTCTGCCCGTCTCTCAGTGGTTTGAGGGGGGGCACGACCCGACCGGCCAGATTGACCGGTTGAAGATGGGAGGGGCGCCGGTGGCCGGCACGCCGTTCGCGGTCGCGCGGGCCTTGCACGGGCGCGTCCACGGTGAGCACCAGCGCTTCAAAGCCCGCCGCTTCAACCCGTCGCACCAGCTCGCGAACAAAGTTCCGGTCCGGCAGCAGGTACAGCTGAAACCACAGGGGGCCGTGGGTGGCCTCGCTCAGCACAAGGGTTGCCACCTGTTCGAGCGGGGTGTTGGCCTGGGTGCTCAGCACCATGCCGGCGTCGAGCGCCGAGGCGGCCAATGCGGTGGCCTGCTCTGCGTGGGGGTGGGCCAGACCCTGATACGCCATCGGTGCGACCAGGATGGGGTGGGCGAGGGTGCGGCCGAGCAGGTCCACGCGCGTGTGTCCACCCGCGACCGATCGCAGCACCCTGGGGTGCAACGGTATGCGTTGCCATGCCTGCGCATTGGCGCGCAGCGTGATCTCATCGGCCGCGCCGCCGTCGAAATAGGCCTGCGTCTGCCGGGAAAGCAGGCGATTGGCCAGGGCTTCGTGGTCGGCCAAGGTCACCACGTCCTGCGGCAAGGCGGTGCGGATTGGCGGATCGGTAGCTGGCCCGTCCGGCTGACCACCTGGATGACTCGGTGAAAGGGGAGTCTGAGCCAGGTGCCTGCCTCCACGGTCCGACGCGGCGGGCGACTCAGGTGGTTGCTGGTTGTTGTTCATACCTCGGCCCACATGCGAAGCAGGTTGTGGTAGCTGCCGGTCAGGGCTGTGGTCTGGGGCGACTCACCGTGTCGTGCTCTCAGCGCCAGCAGGTTCATGTCGAGCTCGTAGAGAAGGCGCCGCTGTTCGTCGCTGCGCACCATGCTTTGCACCCAGAAGAAGCAAGCCAGGCGATGACCTTGGGTGACGGGTTTGACCTCATGCAGGCTGGTGCCCGGGTACAGCACGGCGTGGCCGGCGGGCCGCTTGATGGCGTGGCTGCCGTAGGTGTCGGTGATGGTGAGCTCTCCGCCCTCGTAGCTCTCGGGCTCGTTCAGGAAGACCGTGCACGACAGGTCGGTGCGCACATTTTCGGTGTGACCGCCGTCGTTGGCCTTGAGCCGGATCGCATTGTCGATGTGGGGACCGTAGGCATTGGCGTCATCCCCGTAGCGGTTGATGCGTGGGGTGAAGATGCGCAAAGGCAGGGCCGCGCTGAAGAACGGCGCCGAGCGGTTCAGCCCGTTGAGGACCAGGCTGCGGATGGTGGCGGCGGCGGCGCAATCGTGGGGCAACTGCTGGTTGTTTTTGACGGTTCGGGCCTGTTGGCCAGCGCTGGCGGTGCCGTCCTCCCACGGGGCATCCCGCAGCAGCCGTTGCGTTTGCTGCACTTCCTGCGGGGTGAGGATGTCGGGGAGTTCTAGCAGCATGGTTGTGGGTGGCGTCTGAAGGGGGCGGGCGTGGTGTGGGGATGGGTGCGATACAAAGACGTCGGACGGGAAAAATGCCCTCCCCCGGTGAGAGGGAGGGCGAACTTTCCACGAGGAAAGGGTCTCCAGAAACGTCAGAATTTCACGCTGGCGGTCACCTGCAGTTGGCGCCCGGCACCGGGTATGTAGTGACCGGGGTACAACTGGTCGGCGTAGCGTTTGTCGGTCACGTTGGTGAGGTTGGCCTTGAGGGTGAGGCGTTCCTCAAGCACCATGTATTCGGCCATCAGGTCGCCGGTGACGAAGGCTGGCACTTCCCAACCCGGATTGCGGTTGGGCGTCTGTTTGCCACGGCAGTTCAGGCCAGCGCCCAGCCGCAGGCGGGGCGTGAACTGGTAGGTGGTCCAAACCGTGCCGGAATGTTTGGGGGTGAGTGAGGGGCGTGTGCCCTGGCCCTCGGAACCGGCCACGCCAATGTCGATGTTCGCCACCGGGATCCACATGTAGGACCCATAGACCTCCCAGCGGGGCGAGAGGCGGCCGGCGATGTCGGCTTCGAAGCCCGCCACATGGCGCTTGCCTGAAAGGGTGACGAGATCGACGTCCGGGTCGGTATTGCGCTCGTGCAGCTTGGTGGTCCGGAACAGCGCCAGGCGCGTGCTGAAGTTGCCGTCGGCGGAGTCCAGTTTGGCACCGAGTTCAAGATTGATCGATTGCTCGGGTGGCACATCGGCGTTGCTGGCGCTCAGGGAATAGGCATCGCCCGAGGTGTTGAACGACGTGGCGGCCGAGAAGTGATACGACTGGCGTGAGCTCGGTTGGAACAACACGCCCACCCGTTTGCTCCATTCGGAGACATCCATGCGGTAGCTGCCCGCGTTGTTCCCCGAGTAGCTGTCGTATTCCCCGAGAGGTTGTCGTAGCGCAGCCCGCCCAACAGTTTCCACATGGGGGCAATCTGGACCAGATCCTGCACGTAGGCCCCGTAGCCTTGCGAGACATATTCGCTGGAGGTCGTCAGCGTGCGGGCACCTTCATCGATCCATGCGCCATCGTTCGGGGTGCCCACCGTGGTGCGGGGCTTGGTCACGGAAGAGGCCGCGTACACGACCTTCTCTTCGCGCGCCACGTCGATGCCGGCCTGCAGTTCGTGTTGCAGTCCCATGGCTTGGAACTTGCCGCTGAAATCGCTTTGGGCATAGACCGTGTCCAGGTCCTGGATCTTGGTGTGGTTGCCACGGGTGAGCTGGGTGTCGGGGCCAAAGGTTTCAAGCGACACGTTGCTGGGGCAGTCCGTGTTGACGGGCAGACCGGTTCGTCGGCTGATGCCTGAGGTGCACAGGCGGATCGCACCCGAGCGTTGGTCGCGGGTGTAGGCGCCTCGGCGAACCTTGGTGGTCAGGCTGTTGTCGTGGTCGAACCGGTGAACGTGGCTCAGTGTGACGGTGCTGGCGGTGCCTTTGCTGTGGTCGCTGGCCATGCCGTAGTAAGCGTCGGGGTCGAGCGGCAAGATGGTGGTGGCGCTGGCGTCGGACTGGGCGGTGGGCCGGATCCAGGGCATGCCGTAGTTGATCCCGTTGCGGTTGTCCAGGTGGAACAGGTTGACCGAGAACTCGTCGCGCTCGCCAATGCCCCAGCGGTAGGCCGCCGCGACACCGCTCTTGTCGATTTCACTGCCAGCGCCGTTGTTGTCGGCCTTGTTGACCATCGCCCCAAGTCGCAAGGCGGCTGTGTCACTGGTCTTGATGTTGAAGTCGCCCACCACGCGCTTGTAGGCATGGCTGCCCAGGGTCAGGTCGACCTGGTGTTCGTCAATCAGGCGGGGCGATTTGTTGACCATGTTGACGGCGCCGCCGGTGGAGCCGCGGCCAAACAGCATGGAGGCCGATCCCCGCATGACTTCGACGCGGTCGAGGTTGAAGGTGTCGCGGTCGTAGAAGGCGGGATCTCTCAGGCTGTCGACGAACACATCGCCGGTGCCCTGGAGGCTGAAACCACGAAGTTTGATGTCTTCCTCGCCACCTTCGGCGGCCAGGAAGCTGATGCCGCCGGTGTTCTTCAGCACCTCCTTGAGCGTGTCGAGGTTGCGGTCGTCGATGAGCTTCTCCGTGACCACGGTGACCGATTGCGGGATGTCGCGCAGCTTTTGGGTGCCCTTGCCAATTTGGGTTTCGGTGGCGCGCAACGCGTCTTTGCCTTCAGGCGCCTCGGCCTTTTCCCGGATCACCACCGTGGGAAGGGTGCCTGCGGGTTCGGCACCGGGCGTGGCACTGCCCGTCTGGGCCGTGGCGTTGATCGAGCCGGCCAGCAGCATGGCACCAATGGGCATCAGGGCAGGGCGGGCTTGAAAAGGGTTGGAAGAGCGGGGCGAAATGCGCTGTTTCGAGGCAGAGCGTCGTGACATGTGATGCAGCCTTGCAGGAGGGTTGTTGGCTGGCTGCAGTGGAACGTCACCGTGGCTGGCTGAATCCCTTATGTTAATCTAAATGCGAATGATTCGTAAAAAGATTGGCAAAAAACCCACACTTCTGATGCATTGCAGCAATAAAGCTATGGACTGCATAGCAACTATCAATGCAGATTGTCGATAGATGTCGGCTATCATTAACCCTGTTGCGATGCACCAAACATTGCACATTTCTTTTATCAACCTCAACTCAGATAGGAAGACCATGTCCCTGATCAACACCCAAGTCCAACCATTCAAAACCACTGCCTTCGTCAACCGCGCTGGCAAGGGCGAGTTCATCGAGGTGTCCGACGAGTCCCTCAAGGGCAAATGGTCGGTTCTGATCTTCATGCCGGCCGCATTCACCTTCAACTGCCCCACCGAGATCGAAGACGCCGCTGACAACTACGCCGAGTTCGAAAAAGCGGGCGCCGAGGTCTACATCGTGACGACCGACACCCACTTCTCGCACAAGGTGTGGCATGAAACCAGCCCTGCCGTGGGCAAGGCCAAGTTCCCGCTGGTGGGCGACCCCACCCATCAACTGACCCGCGCCTTCGGTGTGCACATTGAAGAAGAGGGCCTGGCCCTGCGCGGCACCTTCGTGATCAACCCCGATGGTGTGATCAAAACCATGGAAATCCATTCCAACGAGATCGCACGCGACGTGAAGGAAACCGTTCGCAAGCTCAAGGCCGCCCAGTACACCGCCGCCAACCCTGGTGAGGTGTGCCCAGCCAAGTGGAACGAAGGCGCCAAGACCCTGGCTCCATCTCTGGACCTGGTCGGCAAGATCTGATGTCCCTGCGCGCGCCACCGTTTTCCTGGCGCGACCAACCGCTCCCCGTGTGCTGAGGAGCGGCACCCGCGGCCCGGCCTGGCCGGGTTCGCGGTGTGCGGGACGCCGCCACCAGGCGGCTTCCCGCCCCGAGTTGCTTCCTGTTCCCGTACCCCGGACACATCGGCTTGTCTGAAAGGCCTATGCGTCAGTGGCACTGGTCCTGTGCCCGCCCATCCCGACTTTGAAGGAGCCCATGATGCTTGATTCCACCCTGACCACCCAACTCACTTCCTACCTGGCCATGCTTCGCCAGCCCATCCGGTTGATTGCCTCGCTGGACGACAGCCCCAAGGCGGCCGAGATGCGCGAGCTGCTGAACGAGATTGCCGGGATGTCGGACAAGGTGAGCGTGGACGAGAGCGGGCGCGACGCCCGAAAGCCGTCGTTTGTGATAGCCCGCGAAGGGGAAACCACCGGCGTGCGGTTTGCAGCGATTCCGTTGGGCCATGAGTTCACTTCGCTGGTGCTGGCGCTTCTTTGGACGGGTGGGCATCCGCCCAAAGTGGAGGCCGGTGTGATCGAACAGATCAAGGCGCTGGAGGGTGATCACCAGTTCGAGGTCTACATGAGCCTGTCGTGCCACAACTGCCCGGATGTGGTGCAGGCCGCCAGCCTGATGGCCATCTTCAACCCAAGGATACAGACCGTGGTGATCGATGGGGCCTTGTTCCAGGAGGAGGTGGAGCGGCGTCAGGTGTTGGCGGTGCCGCTGATGTACCGCAATGGTGAAGTGTTTGGTTCGGGCCGCATGTTGCTCGAGGAGATTGTGGCCAAGCTGGACGTGAAGTCGGCCGAGCGTGAAGCCGCCAGGCTCAATGAGAAGGACCCCTTCGACGTTCTGATCGTGGGCGGTGGCCCCGCGGGTGCGGCGGCTGCGGTGTATGCAGCCCGCAAGGGCATTCGTGTGGGTGTGGTCGCAGAGCGCTTTGGTGGGCAGGTCAACGACACCATGGCCATCGAGAACTACATCAGCGTGCTGGAGACCGACGGGCCCAAGTTCGCTGCGGCACTGGAGGCGCAGGTACGCCACTACGAGGTCGACATCATGAACCTGCAGCGGGCTGAGAAGCTGATCCCGGCCGGTCGGCCGGGCGACATGATTGAACTGCAACTGGCCAACGGGGGCTCGCTCAAGAGCCGCACAGTGGTGCTCTCCACGGGGGCGCGCTGGCGCAATGTCAATGTGCCGGGCGAGCAGGAGTACAAGAACAAGGGCGTGGCCTATTGCCCGCATTGCGATGGTCCGCTCTTCAAAGGCAAGCGTGTGGCGGTGATTGGCGGCGGCAATTCGGGCGTGGAGGCCGCGATCGATTTGGCGGGCATTGTGGCCCACGTGACCCTGGTCGAGTTTGCCGATGCGTTGAAGGCCGATGCGGTGCTGGTGAGCAAGCTCAAGAGCCTGCCCAACGTCGACATCCATGTGAACGCGCAGACGACCGAGATCACCGGGGCAGAAGGCAAGGTCAACGGGCTTCGCTACAAAGACCGCGTGAGTGGCGAGGAAGCGCTGGTGGCGCTGGAAGGCGTGTTCGTGCAGATCGGCCTCGTGCCCAACACCGAGTGGCTCAAGGGCGATGTGACGCTGAGCCGCTTCGGCGAAATCGAGGTCGACGCCAAAGGCCATACCAATCTCGAGGGGGTGTTTGCCGCAGGCGATTGCACGACCGTGCCTTACAAGCAGATCGTGATTGCTGCGGGGGAAGGTTCCAAGGCAGCGCTGAGCGCGTTCGATCACCTGATCCGACAACCTGTCTCGGCTCAGGAGGTGGCCGCGGCCTGAGCGCCTGAGCGGGCAAGTCGACGCGCCTGTCCAAGGGCGGATTCCGGGAGACCGGGGTCCGCCCTTTTTTTGTTTTTTTGGTGGTGCCAAGGAGAAAAACGATGCCCTGGATGTGGCACCCATGTGGCTCGGTTTGTCACATGGGGACTATTTGCTAGGGGCTTACCCTAGGCTTTGGGCCGAACGGGGTGTTTCGAAATTTTGCTGTAAGAAAGCGCCAACAAAGTCGCCCCCGTAGTGCCAAAAACCGCACAGGTCCAGGCATGCAAATCGGGGCGGTTCACGCCGTCAAAAGAGCCAAAGCATCACGATGAGGAGATGACTTTCATGACAACTGACAACAACGCAAAGGCCTATTGGTCGGCCACACTGGGTCTTTTGACCAAGGTGCTGGTCATCTGGTTTCTGGTCTCGTACGGCGCGGGCATCCTGTTTGCACCGATGCTCAATGGCATCCATCTCGGCGGCTACCCGCTGGGCTTCTGGTTTGCGCAGCAGGGTTCCATCTATGTGTTCATCGCGCTGATCTTCTGGTACGCACACCAGATGGGCAAGATTGACCGCAAGTTCGGCATGCAAGAAGACTGATCAAGAGGGCACAACATGTCACTACAAGCCACCATTTACCTGTTTGTCGGGTTGAGCTTCGCGCTCTACCTGGGCATTGCCTTCTGGGCTCGTGCGGGCAGCACGTCCGAGTTCTACGTTGCCGGCGGCGGGGTGCACCCCGTGCTCAACGGCATGGCCACCGGCGCTGACTGGATGTCGGCCGCCTCCTTCATCTCCATGGCGGGTCTGATCTCCAACATGGGCTACGGCGGCTCCGTGTTCCTGATGGGCTGGACCGGCGGCTACGTGTTGCTGGCCATGCTGTTGGCACCGTACCTGCGCAAGTTTGGCAAGTTCACCGTGCCAGAGTTCATCGGCGACCGCTTCTACTCGCAGACCGCCCGCAACGTCGCGGTGCTGTGCCTGTTGGTGGCTTCGCTCACCTACATCATTGGTCAGATGACCGGCGTGGGTGTGACGTTTGCGCGTTTCCTGGGCGTGACCAGCGCTCAAGGCATCTACATCGGTATGGCCATCGTGTTCATGTACGCGGTGTTCGGTGGCATGAAGGGCATCACCTACACCCAGGTCGCCCAGTACTGCGTGCTGATCCTGGCGTATCTGGTGCCTGCTTTCTTCATCTCCCTGAACCTCACGGGCAACTTCTTCCCGCAGTTGGGTCTGGGCGCTTCGCTGGCCGGTACCGACGTGTCGCTGCTGAGCAAGCTGGACCAGGTGGTCACGGATCTGGGCTTTGGTCAGTACACGACCTCGTCGGCTGGCTCCACGCTGAACATGTTCTTCTACACCGTGTCGCTCATGATCGGCACGGCCGGCCTGCCTCACGTGATCGTGCGTTTCTTCACCGTGCCCAAGGTGGCCGATGCGCGTGCCTCCGCAGGCTGGGCCCTGGTTTTCATCGCCTTGCTCTACACCACGGCACCTGCCGTCGGCGCGATGGCCCGTCTGAACCTGATTGGCACCGTGAACACCGCAGTTGGCCTGACCAAGAGCGCCGAAGGTGGCATCGTGGTGAACGCCGACGCCGTCAAAGCCAATGGTGACGTGTTCGCAGCGGACTCCAGCCTGGTCTACGAAGACCGTCCAGCCTGGATGAAGCGCTGGGAAGCCACTGGCCTGCTGAAGTGGGAAGACAAGAACGCGGACGGCCGCATTCAGTACTACAACGACAAGACCAAGAACGAGGTCACCCTTGGCAAGGCCGAGGCCGCTGGCTGGAAGGGCAATGAGCTGACCGTGAACGCCGACATCATCGTGCTGGCAAATCCCGAAATCGCCTTGTTGCCCAACTGGGTGATCGCTCTGGTGGCCGCGGGTGGCCTGGCCGCTGCGCTGTCCACGGCTGCTGGTCTGCTGTTGGCCATTTCTTCCGCTGTGTCTCACGACCTGATCAAGGGTGCGCTCAACCCCGGGATCAGTGAGAAAGGCGAATTGATGGCCGGCAAGATCTCGATGGCTGTGGCGATTTTCGTCGCGGGCTACCTCGGCCTGAACCCACCCGGGTTTGCTGCCGGTACTGTCGCACTGGCCTTCGGTATTGCTGCATCGACCATCTTCCCGGCATTGATGATGGGTATCTTCAGCCGCACCATGAGCGACAAAGGTGCCGTGGCCGGTATGCTGGCTGGCTTGTTCGTGACCCTGTTCTACGTGTTCGCACACAAGGGCCTGTTCTTCATCAAGGGCACCGAGTACCTGGACTTGGTCGGCGGTGCCAACGGCTTCTTCACGATCACGCCAGAGGCCTTTGGTACTGTGGGCGCCATCGTCAACTTCGCAGTGGCCTTCCTGGTCAACAAGATGTCGACGCCAGCACCCAAGCACATTCAGGATCTGGTGGAGTCGGTGCGCGTGCCCAAGGGCGCGGGTGCTGCAACCGGCCACTGATGGCTTGATCCGGTCCATGTCGGCTGTCTGACTGGATCGGTTTTCTCAGAACCCCGTCAACCTGCTGGCGGGGTTTTGTTTTTTGAATGCAGCTACAAGCGGCACAATCCGGTAGGGGCTGAGCGGTTGTGCCGCCAGAGGGCTGCGCAGAGGCAGGCTGAATAGCCTGTCTGTGCACAGCACCCTGGCACCCGGTGTCGATAGGTCAATAGGAATTCTCTGATGCAGATCGTTGTTTTCAACTGGTTTTTCTTGCTCGTTCTGATTCCCGTGGCTTTTTTCTGGTTGCGTCGGGCTTACCGAATTCTGGTCCAGCGCGATTTCTCCGAAGTGGCACTCAAGAAGGGCGTGCCCCCGCCCAATGCAGAGAAATACGCTCCCTATGAGATGGGGATCAACCTGGTGGGCGGGCTGGTCATGTTGGGGGTATTGGTGGCGGTGCTCGGATTTCAGGCCCTGAAATCGGAGGATTGGATCGCCATCGCTGGCGTGACGCTCTGGATCAAGCTGCTTCTCTCGTTTGCCTTGGGCCGGCAAGCCCATGGTTTGGGCCCTGCCAAGCGTTCGGGCAAGGAGAAGGCGGCCCATGCAGACAAGAACGCCTGAGGCGGCGTTGTCGATAGAAATCCGAGACGCCCCTGCGCGGGCCTCGCAGCGTCATCAGTAGGCCAGTCGGTCGGGCTGGATTTCCTGGAGGATGGTCGTGGCGATCTCTTCGATCGACTTGGTGGTTGTGGAGAGCCAGCGGATGCCCTCCCTGCGCATCATGCCTTCGGCTTCGCGGACCTCCATGCGGCAGTTGTCGAGGCTGGCGTAGCGCGAGTTGGGGCGGCGCTCGTTGCGGATCTCTGCCAGCCGCTCGGGCGCGATCGTGAGGCCAAAGATCTTCTTGCGGTGTGGCACCAGCGCCGGTGGCAGCTTGCGCCGCTCGAAGTCTTCAGGGATGAGCGGGTAGTTGGAGGCCTTGAGGCCATGCTGCATGGCCAAATACAAGGAGGTCGGGGTTTTCCCGCTGCGGCTCACACCCACGAGGATGACGTCGGACCCTTGCAGGTCTTTATGGCTTTGCCCGTCGTCGTGCATCAGCGAGAAGTTGATGGCTTCGATGCGGTCGTTGTAGGCCTGGCTCTTGGAAACGTCGGAGAAGCGCCCCACACGGTGGTTGGACTTGATACCCAGCTCGGTCTCCAGGGGCTCCACGAAGGTGCCGAACATGTCAAGCAGCATGCCCTTGCAATGCTGTTTGATCACCTGCAGCACTTCCATGTTTACCACGGTGGTAAACACCAGCGGTCGTTGGCCCTCCACTTCGGCGGTGTGGTTGATCTGGCGCACGGCCTGGTGGGCTTTGTCCACACTGTCCAGAAAGGGCATGCGCACCCGGCGTACCTGGGCCTCAAACTGGGCCAGGATGGCGTTGCCAAAGGTTTCCGAGGTGATGCCGGTGCCGTCTGAGACGAAATAGGCGGTGCGGTTGGGCATGGCGGCTCCGTGTTTGATTTCAAAAAAATTTCATGGCTGGTGGCGCCGCATTTCAATCCCGGCAGGCCTGATCGGCTGGGGATGGGCGCCGGGCCACCTACAATGGCGGGTGTGGTGCGATTTTTGCCTTTGGGCAACGCAACCCCTCCCCATTCTCGCTCTATCGCCTGGTTTCTGACCCAAAAAAGCAACAACAGGTCGTGTGCTGGCGCATGGAGTCCCCCGGTTTTTTAACCTTGAGCGGAGTCTATCCATGTCCAAACTGTTTTCCCCGACCGACCTGGTCGTGCCTTTCGAGCATCTGAGGATGAGCGATGTCGAAGCCGTGGGGGGCAAGAATGCCAGCCTCGGCGAGATGATTTCTCAGCTTCCCACGGGTGTGAAAGTGCCCACCGGCTTTGCCACCACGGCGCACGCTTTTCGGGAGTTTCTCGCATTTGAAGGCCTGACCGAACGCATCAATGCGCGCCTGGATGCGCTGGACACGGACGATGTCCGTGCGCTGGCCGAGGCCGGCGCCGAGATCCGTGCCATGGTCGAGAAGCAGCCGTTTCCCGCGGACCTTGAGCAAGCCATTCGTCAAGCCTATGAAAAACTGGTGGACGGCAACGACAAGGCCACCTTTGCGGTGCGCTCGTCGGCAACTGCAGAAGATCTCCCTGACGCCTCGTTCGCCGGACAGCAGGAGACTTTCCTCAACGTGCATGGCATCGACGAAGTGCTGCACAAGATGAAAGAGGTGTTTGCCAGCCTCTACAACGACCGCGCAATCAGTTACCGCGTGCACAAGGGGTTTGCCCATGCCGATGTGGCGCTGAGCGCGGGTGTGCAGCGCATGGTGCGCTCCGACCTGGGTGCGGCCGGGGTGATGTTCACCATCGACACCGAAAGCGGCTTTGAAGATGTGGTCTTCATCACCTCCAGCTACGGCCTGGGTGAGACGGTGGTGCAGGGGGCCGTGAATCCCGACGAGTTCTATGTGCATAAGCCCATGCTCAAGGCCGGCAAGCGCGCCCTGATCCGCCGCAACCTGGGCTCCAAGCTGATCAGATGGAGTTCAGCACGCCCGAGGAGAAAGCCGCCAGTGGCAAGTTGGTGAAGACGACCGATGTGCCGGTGGAGATGCGCAACCGCTACAGCCTGACCGATGCCGATGTGGAGAAACTGGCGCGCTACGCGCTGGTGATCGAGCAGCACTATGGCCGCCCGATGGACATCGAATGGGGCAAGGACGGCACCGATGGCGAACTCTACATTTTGCAGGCGCGCCCGGAAACCGTGAAGAGCCAGGCCCAGGGCAAGACCGAGGTGCGCTACAAGCTCAAGGGCAAGGGTTCGGTGCTGGCCTCTGGCCGGGCCATTGGCCAGAAGATCGGCACCGGGCCGGTCCGCCTGGTGCACAACATCAGCGAAATGGACAAGGTGCAGCCGGGTGACGTGCTGGTGACCGACATGACCGATCCCAACTGGGAGCCTGTGATGAAACGCGCCAGCGCCATTGTGACCAACCGCGGTGGCCGAACCTGCCATGCGGCCATCATCGCCCGCGAGCTGGGGATCCCGGCGGTGGTGGGTTGCGGCGATGCCACCGAGACCTTGAAAGACGGCACGCTGGTGACCGTGAGTTGTGCCGAGGGCGATACCGGCCTCATCTATGACGGTTTGCTGGAGACCGAGGTCACCGAGGTGCAACGCGGTGAGATGCCCGAGATCGATGTGAAGATCATGATGAACGTCGGCAACCCCCAGTTGGCTTTCGACTTTGCCCAGGTGCCCAATGGCGGCGTGGGTTTGGCGCGGTTGGAGTTCATCATCAACAACAACATTGGCGTGCATCCCAAGGCGATTCTCGACTATCCCGCCATTGACGCCGATCTGAAAAAGGCGGTGGAGTCCGTGGCGCGCGGCCATGCCTCGCCGCGTGCGTTCTATGTGGACAAGGTGGCGGAGGGGGTGGCAACCATTGCCGCTGCGTTCTGGCCCAAGCCGGTGATCGTTCGCCTGTCTGATTTCAAGTCCAACGAGTACCGCAAACTGGTCGGCGGCAGCCGCTACGAGCCCGATGAAGAAAACCCGATGCTGGGTTTCCGCGGTGCGGCCCGTTATGTCAGCGAGGATTTTCGAGAGGCTTTTGCGATGGAGTGCGAGGCCCTCAAGCGGGTGCGTGAAGACATGGGGCTGACCAACGTGCAGGTCATGGTGCCCTTTGTGCGCACGCTGGGCCAGGCGGCGAAGGTGACGGAATTGTTGGCAGAGAAGGGTCTCAGGCGTGGAGAGAACGATCTCAAGGTCATCATGATGTGCGAGATCCCGAGCAACGCGGTGCTGGCCAAGGACTTCCTGCAGTACTTCGACGGTTTCTCCATCGGGTCCAACGACTTGACCCAGTTGACGCTGGGCCTGGACCGCGATTCCGGTCTGGAACTCCTGGCGCACGATTTCGACGAGCGCGATCCGGCCGTCAAGGCGATGCTGAAGATGGCCATCGGTGCTTGCAAGGCCGAAGGCAAGTATGTGGGTATTTGCGGGCAGGGCCCAAGCGACCACCCGGACTTTGCACAATGGTTGCGCGATGAGGGCATCAGCTCGATCTCGCTCAATCCCGATTCGGTGGTTGACACCTGGCAGTTGCTGGCCGCGTCTGCCACCTGATTTTGCCGATCGGATCATCCAAGGCAGGGCGTGGCCCTGCTTTTTTTTTGCCCGTATGGGCTGCTCCTGCGTAAGCACAGGGTCAGAGCGCGGCGCACAATGGTTGCGCGACATGGTCGCGCCTCCTTGACCCACTTTCACCCGTCCGCATAGGGGGTGGTTGCATGACGGGGCGCGTGACCATGGTGGTGTCCGCGTCTGGCGCAACCCGCCACTTGTGATGATGCATCTGCGCGGCAACGCATCGCGCGACTTTTCGGAGACATACATGCGCCAAGGACTCAAAGCCCAGCGCTTGCTGGCCTTGTTTTTTGCAGGGCTCGCGCTGTTCAATTTCCCGTTGCTGGCCCTGTGGGATGTGGATGCCCAGGTATGGGGTCTGCCGCTGTTTCCTGTGGCCTTGTTTGTACTCTGGTCCGTGCTGATCGCTGCGCTGGCCTGGATCATCGAGCGCGAGACCCACAGCGGCGCCAGGGGCGGCTGATCCGCGCAGAAACCGGGCCGTCTCCATGTTGTCCGCCCCACTGGTCATAGCCGTCTCATGCGCCTACCTGTTGCTGCTGTTCGGGGTGGCGAGTTGGGGAGACCGCCGGGCACTCGCCGGGCGCTCGGTGATTGGCAACGCCTGGGTATATGCGTTGTCCATGGCGGTGTATTGCACCGCATGGACCTACTTTGGCAGCGTCGGGCGCGCGGCGAGTTCGGGCGTGTGGTTTCTGCCGATCTACCTCGGCCCGATGCTGGCCATGATTCTGGCCTGGCTGGTGGTGCGCAAGATGATCCGCATCGCCAAGGCATACCGCATCACCTCCATCGCTGACTTCATCGCCAGCCGCTATGGCAAGAGCCCTGCGCTGGCCGGTCTGGTGACCTTGATCACCGTGGTGGGCATCGTGCCCTACATTGCCTTGCAGCTCAAAGCGGTGGCCAGCGGGTATGCGGTGCTGACCTCACCGCTGGGCGCCCCTTCCCCCCAGAGCAGCGAGTGGTGGCGAGACAGTGCGCTTTACATGGCTTTGGCGCTGGCGGGTTTCACCATGGTTTTTGGGGCGCGCCACCTGGACAGCACAGAGCGCCACGAAGGCATGGTGGCGGCCATCGCGTTCGAGTCCCTGGTCAAGCTTCTGGCCTTTCTGGCCGTGGGGTTGTTTGTGTGCTTTGGCCTGTTTGCGAGTCCGACCGCGCTCTTCGAACAGGCGCAAGCCGTCGATACCTTGAGGGTCTTGCTGCTGTTTGACCAAGGGCAGCCCTTTGCCTATGCGCAGTGGGCGGGCTTGACGCTGCTGGCCATGCTTTCGGTGATTCTGTTGCCCCGTCAGTTTCAGGTGATGGTGGTAGAGAACGTGGATGAGGGCCACTTGAGGCGGGCGGTCTGGGTGTTCCCGCTTTACCTTTTGTTGATCAACATTTTTGTGTTGCCCGTCGCACTGGGCGGATTGCTCCTGTTTGGCGCCGAATCGGTAAACCCGGAGACTTTCATTTTGTCGATCCCGCTGTCCCAGGGCCAGACGGTGTTGGCGCTCGTGGCTTTCGTGGGGGGGCTTTCGGCGGCCACAGGCATGGTGATTGTGGAGACGATTGCGGTGTCCACCATGGTGTGCAATGACCTCGTGATGCCGCTGATGCTGCGGCGAGAAGGGAGGGTGCACCAGGGGGCATCCGATCTGGCCGGTCTTCTCCTGCGAATCCGTCGGGCGGCGATTCTGTTGGTGTTGCTGCTGGGTTATGTCTATTTTCATTTCGCGGGTGAGGCCTATGCGCTGGTGAGCATCGGGCTGATCAGCTTTGCCGCTGTGGCGCAGTTTGCGCCTGCGCTGTTGGGCGGGATGTACTGGCGCGGAGGAACCCGTCGTGGCGCGTTGGCTGGGTTGACGTTGGGCTTTGCGATGTGGGCCTACACGCTCATGCTGCCGTCGTTGGCCAAGTCGGGTTGGATGCCCGACAGTTTTCTTGCCCATGGGCCTTGGGGTTGGGAACTGCTCAAGCCGGAAGCGTTTCTGGGGCTCAAGGGTCTGGACAACCTGTCCCACTCACTGTTCTGGAGCTTGTTGCTGAACCTCGGCGCCTATGTGGGCATCTCTCTGTGGCGCTTGCCGACCGCGGCTGAAGCCAGCCAGGCGCTGCTGTTTGTGGACGTCTTCAAGCGCACCAGCCAGACGTCGCCGGTTTTCTGGCAGGGCAAGGCGCAGGTATCGGCCTTGTTGCCCTTGGTGGCGCGGTTTCTGGGCGCCGACAACGCCTTGCGCCTGTTCACCGGGTATGCCAGGCGCCTGGGGTTGAGCCGTGTGGAGGACATTCCCGCGGATGCCCTGTTGGTGCAGTTCGTCGAGACGCAGTTGGCGGGGGCCATCGGGAGCGCGTCTGCGCGCGTGATGGTGGCCTCGGTCGTGGAGGAAGAGGCCTTGAGCCTTGACGACGTGATGCGCATCCTGGACGAGGCTTCGCAGGTCCGCGCCTACTCCCAGGCGCTGGAGGACAAGTCGCGTTCGCTGGAACAGGCCACGGCCGAGCTGCGCCGGGCCAATCAGCAACTGCAGAGCCTGGATCGCATGAAAGACGACTTCATGTCTTCGGTGACCCACGAGTTGCGAACGCCTTTGACTTCCATCAGGGCACTGTCTGAATTGATGCGCGACGATCCCGATATGGCGCCAGCGCAGCGCCAGCAGTTCCTGGACATCATCGTTGGTGAAACGGAGCGCTTGACCCGCCTGGTGAATCAGGTGCTGGACCTGGCGAAGATCGAGGCGGGACACGCCGAATGGCACGAAGAGGCGGTGGATCTGGGCGAGTTGGCCCGCCAGGCGGCCGACAGCCTGGGTGCGAATTTTCGTGAGGCGGGCGTGGCGCTGACCTTGCATGTGCAAGAGGCAGTGCCGAGCGTCTGGGCGGACGCGGACCGCTTGTTGCAAGTGGTGCTGAATCTGCTGTCCAACGCGTTGAAGTATGCGCCGCGGGGAAGTGGTCTCGTGGCGCTCACGGTGAGGCCGGCTGACGGGGTGGTGGAGCTGGAGGTTCAGGACAATGGACCGGGGATCGCACCGGAGGAGCAATCGGTGGTGTTTGAGAAGTTCAGGCAGGTGGGGGGTGAGGCCCATTACCGGCCCGGTGGTACGGGTCTGGGGCTGCCCATCAGTCGCCAGATCGTCGAGCACTTTGGTGGGCGGATGTGGCTGCGATCCACGCCGGGCAAAGGCGCGTGTTTCGGTTTCTCCATTCCCCGCAGAACAACGGTTCGCCCGCCCGGCGCAGGCGATGACCAAGATGAAAAAGACAACGAAACAAGGAGCCAATCGACATGACAACTCGCAAACTGCTGATTGCAGACGACGAACCCAACATCCTGATTTCGCTGGAATTCCTGATGAAGCGAGAGGGATATGAGGTCATCCTCGCCCGCGATGGCCAGGAGGCGCTGGATGCGATCGCACGCGACAGGCCCGATCTGGTCTTGCTGGATGTGATGATGCCTGTGAAGACCGGATTTGACGTCTGCCATGAGGTGCGCAACAGCGAGACCTTGCGCGGTACCCGCATCCTCATGCTCACCGCCAAAGGCCGCGACACCGACATCGCCAAGGGCATGGCCCTGGGGGCCAACGCCTACATGACCAAACCTTTTTCAACCCGTGAGTTGGTGGAGAAGGTACGGGAATTGTTGGACAGCACGCCATGAGCCGGCAGAAGAAGACGGACCGTCGGTTGTGGTGGCTGCTGGGGGTGGCCGCGGCGGTGTCGTTGTTGTGGCTGGCTGCGACGATCGGGCTGGTGGGCTCCACACTGGATGAGGAAGGGCGCGCGACGGTCTGGCGCCTGGTGGGCGAGCAGTCGGTTTTGTTGTTGCTGACCTGGGGCGCGGGCATGGCCGCCATCGCTTGGGCACTGAAGCGATGGTTTGACCACTGGGTGACTCCTTCGGTGCAGTTGGCGGAAGAGGCCCAGGTGGTGCTCAAGACCGATGTGGTGCGCACGCTGCCCCTGAAAGGCAATGCAGAAACACAGGCCCTGGCTGGCCTGTTCAATCAACTGGTCGAGCAGCGCGAAGAGCTGCGCAGCGAGATGGATACCAAGGTGGAGCAGGCCGCGCAGGGCATCGAGCAGGAGAAATCGCGCCTGGCCGCGCTGATGTCCGAGCTCACCCAAAGCGTGGTGGTTTGTAACCTGGACGGGCGCGTCTTGCTCTACAACAACCGCGCTCGCATGCAGTTTCGTGCCTTGTCCCAAGCGCCCGGTGTGGCCGGTGGGGCCGAGCTGATTGGGCTCGGGCGTTCCATTTACGGGGTGTTCGATGAGCGCTTGGTGAGTCACGCGCTCGACAACATCCGTCAACGCATGCAGCGCGGGGCAGGGCAGCCTTCCGCGCAGTTTGTGACGACCACGCCGTCGGGCCAGTTGCTGCGGGTGCAGATGGCGCCTGTGCGCGCATCTGTTGAGGGAGACGCGGAGCAGGGGCAGGCGCTGACGGGCTTTGTGTTGATGTTGGACAACATCACCCGAGACTATGAAGCAGAGTCCGCCAGGGACCAGGTGTTGCATGCGCTCACCGAGGGAACACGGGCGGCGCTGGCCAACATGCAGGCCGCGATCGACATGCTGGATTACCCCGATCTGGAGCCGGCCATGCGTGAGCGTTTTCTGGGTGTGGTCCGCGAAGAGACGCGCAGCCTGGGCCAGCGCATTGCGACCCTGGAGAGCCGCTCAGCCGATTCGGGCAAATCGCGTTGGCCGCTGGAAGACATGTTGGGAGTCGATTTTCTGACCGCAGCCACCAAACGCATCGAAGCGGTCACCCGGGTGCCTGCGTCGGTGGTTGAGGTGGACGAAAGCCTGTGGTTGAAGGTGGAGAGCTTTTCGCTGCTGCAAGCGCTCAGCTACTTCACCGCCCGCCTTGCAGAGGAGTTTTCCGTGCGCTTTGTGCAGTTGCGTCTGGGCCGCGCCGATGACAGTGCCAACAAGGCCAGGCTGGATCTGATCTGGTCGGGGCAGGCCATGAGCACCGAAACGGTGATGAGCTGGGAGATGGACACGATCAAACTCGGTTCCGAGACCTCGCGCCTCTCGGTGCGAGAGGTGGTCGAGCGCCATGGCGGCGCTTTCTGGTTTGAGCGCGAGCGCGTGCGGCACCAGGCGTTCTTTCGATTCCTGCTTCCGCTGGCCAATCCGCAGGAACAGGCAGAAGCGGTGGTGGCCTTGCAACCCGGCGACAGCCGCCCCGAGTACTACGACTTCGACCTGTTCAAGACCACCGAACAGACGCACGCGCTCGACGAGCGCCTGTTGAGCGAGCTCAGCTATACCGTGTTCGACACCGAAACCACCGGCCTCAACCCTTCCCAGGGCGATGAGATCATCCAGATCGGCGCGGCCAGGGTGGTCAACAACAAGCTGTTGAGACAGGAGTGTTTTGAGCAATTGGTGGACCCGCGGCGCAGCATTCCCGCAGCCACCATTCCCATCCATGGCATTTCGCCCGACATGGTGCAAGGGCAGCCCACGATCGAAGAAGTGTTGCCGGCCTTTCATGCCTTTGCGCAGGACACGGTGCTGGTGGCGCACAACGCGGCTTTTGACATGCGGTTTCTTCAGATGAAGGAGCCTCAGACTGGCAAGGTGTTTGACCACCCGGTGCTCGACACGCTGCTGTTGTCGGCTGTGGTGCACCCTAACCAGGATTCGCATCGGCTTGAAGCCCTGTCGGAGCGATTCAATGTGCCCATTGTGGGCCGCCACACAGCCCTGGGTGATGCCATGGTGACCGCCGAGGTGTTTGTGAAACTGATTCCCTTGTTGGCCGAGAAAGGGATTCTCACGCTGGGCCAGGCGCGCGAGGCGGCGCAAAAGACTTATTACGCGCGCTTGAAGTATTGACCCCTCCCCGCGCCGCCTCCGGCGGCGCGGGGGGAGCCTACATCCTGTAGCGCTGGCTGAGCACGCTTTGCAGGTCGTGCACCACCGTGAATGCGTCCTTGAGCTGGCTGCGCTCGAAGTTGGACAGGTCGTTGGGGTTGAGGAAGTTGTTGGGAGCCAGTCCTGCGCCGATCTGGCGGGCCTGGTGCTGGATGCGCGTGTAGGCGAGGAACTCAAGGGCATCGCGCAGGTCGCGTGCGCTTTGTTCGCTGACCTCGCCGCTTTCTGCGGCGCTCATCAGGCGGTCGTGGGTGTTGACCGCCTCGTGTGCGCCGGCCAGGGCATACACCCGGGCCAGGTCCACCACCGGCACGATTCCACTGTGCTTGAGGTCAATCGTGCCCTTGTTCTCGCCACTTCGAATCGTGGAAATGCCCTTGAACATACCGAGTGGTGGTTGGTGCTGCAGCGCGTTGCCCACCATGTGGGCGAGAAACAGCGTGTTGCCCTTGGTGCGCCGCAAGACGTCTGTTCTCAGCCGATCCAGCAAAGCGGTGTTGCCATACACCGCCCGCAGATCAAAGAACACGCAAGTCAGCATCAGCGATTTGGGGTCTGGTTGCCCGGTCCAGCGGGAGAAGTACTCGGCCCACCGGTGCTTGGGTTGCCGCCAGGTGTCCGTCATGGCCATCATTTCGCCCGGGCAATACATGTAGCCACAGGCGTCAAGGCCGTCGCAGACGAATTTGGCCAGGGCCTGAAAGTAGGCGCCATGCGTGGCATGGTCGTAGCTGTCGTCCAGCACCAGGCAGTTGTCCTGATCCGATTTGGCGGTCTGTTCGCTGCGGGCCTGGGATCCAGCGGCCACCCAGACGTAGTCCACCGGTGGCGGGCCGAACCGCGCTTCGCCCAGTTGCAGCAGGCGGCTCGTGATGGCATCGGTGATGGCCGTGATGATGTGGCCTGTGCTGTAGGCCGATGCCTGTGCCGAGGCCAGGCTTTGCTGCAGGCGCTTGATCTTGGTGGCCGCAGCCTGCAAGCCGTCGACCGTGGCCTGTTTGTAAACCTCGCCAGCGAGGTAGACCGCCGAGGTGCTGTGCTGTTCGGTGACGTCGGTGGCGGTGATCATGCCCACGATGTGATCGCCGTCCAGCACCGGCACATGGTGGATGTTGTGCCGGGCCATCAGCAAGAGCGCTTCGAATGCCGGGCTTTGCACGTCCATGGTCAGCGGCGCCAGGGTGGCGATGTCCATGATGGGTCGGCTCGTGTCCAGGTCCACTGCCACCACGCGCCCGCGCAGGTCGCGGTCGGTGATCAGTCCGAAAAGGCGCTGGTCTTTTTCGATCAGCACCGATGACACCCGCTTTTCGCTCATCAGTTGCGCCGCTTCGCGGATCGGGGTGTGTGGTCCCAGGGTGATGGGTGCCCGCTTGACCAGTGCACGCACCGGTGTGGTCATCAGGTTGAGCGCGGGGTCCGACCCGGCGCGTTGGCTGGTGGGTGCCTGATCGCTGCGCGCAGGAAACGCGGGCAGAAAGTAGGCCAGTGCCGGGGTGGCGTCGCACAGGTCCTGAACCTGTGTCAGTGGCATCTGAATCACCTGCGCATCGGTTTGGGCCTGCGCAGCGCTTACGTGCAGCGTGTCGCCTTGGTCCAGCCCAAACACCTCGCCAGCGTGCAAACGCAGGACATGCTGTCCTTCGGCATCCAGCAGATCCACTTGCCCATCCAGCAGCCAATGGGCGTGGGACCGGAGTTCGGCGCCCAACGAGACAGGCGTCTTGGCATCGAATACCTGTACATGAAGCGAAGCCGCCAGCGACGCCAAAGTCGCCTCAGGCAAGATGCGAAAAGCGCGGTGGGCGCGCAAGGCGTCGAGAATCTGAGCGGGCGTGATGGGGGGAGAACGCATGCGTCGGGGCCTCTCATAGGGGGTTCTCTTGGGATGCTACACCCCGATCTCACGTTCAACACGGGTATACCCGCTAGGGGTTTGACCTGTGTCAGAGGGGGCGTGGGGCGTCCTGTAAGAACGCGGTAAGGTCACGACCCAGAATCAACGCAAATTGACATCAACCTGACATGCTGACCCTCATATCCATTGCCAAACTTGTTGCCGAAGTGGCCTTGTTGTCACTGTTGGGGCAATGGGTCTTGGGGCTGCTTGCTGGGGAACAGCGCCACGACAACTTTGTCTATCAGTTGCTGGGGCTGGTGGGGCGGCCCTTTGTAGCGCTGGCCCGGTGGGTGACGCCAGGGCAAGTGATGCCCAGACACCATCCCTGGGTTGCCTTTTTGCTGCTCTCGCTGGCTTGGCTGGCGTTGACCGCCCTCAAGATCGCACACTGCGTGCAGATTGGCGTGGTCCAGTGTCTTTGAAAGCGATGTGGAGAACGGGGCGCTTTCGGGTTGCCATGGGCGTGGCCAACACGCTTGGGTTGCGGCGCTGGGCCCGCTGTCTGGCTCAGCAATCGCTGGTGTCCAACCCCGACGATCCGTTTGTGCTGGCGACACTGGCCCATGAGCAGTCGCTTGAGGGCGCCTGGTCGCAGGCAAGGGAAACGCTGTTGCGGTGCACCGCGCTGCGACCCCACGATGGTGGGACTTGGTTCAACCTGGGGTACGTCTGTCAGCGCCTTGAGCGCCTCCAAGAGGCCGAGCGCTGCTTTCGCACGGCCACGCAGGAATCGCCTGAACTGGATCGGGCCTGGTATGGCCTGGGGCTGGTGTTGATTGCACAAGACCGGCTCAGTGAGGCGGTCGAGGCGTTAAAGGTCAACACCCGTTTGCAACCCATGAGCCCATACGGTTGGTATCAGCTCGCCCGCGTGCAAGCGGACCTGGGGGCTCGTGATGAGGCCGTCGCCACCATCGATCGCCTGCGCCAGTTCGAACCCAAGGTGGCCAGGCAAGTGGAGAGAGAGACGGGGCTGTGCGCCCCATGACCCCCATGCCAGCCCCTTCCCCTGCCGAAGTGCGGCGCCGCTATTGGCGCAAGACCCTGCGCCTGACCGCGGCACTGCTCGCCATCTGGTTTCTGGTGAGTTTCGTGGCCACCTACTTCGCCCGCGACCTGAACTTCAGTTTTTTTGGTTGGCCGTTCAGTTTCTGGCTGGGGGCGCAGGGTGCTCCCTTGATGTACGTCTTGCTGGTGGCCTTTTACGCGTGGGCCATGAACCGCCTTGACAGGGCTCACGATCAAGACGATGGGGCCGACTGAGCGATGAGCTTCTTCAACGACCGGCCCAGGGTGTCGGAGGCGCCTTTTTCCGCCTCGGCATTCAAGCAGCAGCTCAACAAGGTCTACGGCTGGTACACCCTTGCGTTCTTTCTGTTCGTGGCCGCGTTGGCCGGGCTCGAGCAGGCCGGGCTGCCCAGGGAGTGGATCGGTTTCATCTTCCTGTTTGCCACCATCGGCCTGTATGCCGCCATCGGCATCATGAGCCGCACCACCGACGCCACCGAGTACTACGTGGCGGGGCGGCGCGTACCGGCGGTGTACAACGGCATGGCCACTGGCGCCGACTGGATGTCGGCGGCCTCGTTCATTGGTCTGGCTGGTACTTTGTACCTCACGGGCTACAGCGGTCTGGCCTTCATTCTGGGCTGGACCGGCGGCTATTGCCTGGTGGCGTTGCTGCTGGCGCCTTACCTGCGCAAGTTCGGTCAGTTCACCATCCCCGATTTCCTGGGCGAGCGCTATGGCGGCAATCTGCCGCGACTGCTCGGCGTGGCCGCGGCCATCCTGTGTTCGTTCATCTATGGTCGCTCAGATCTATGGGGTTGGCCTCATCACGTCACGCCTGATCGGTGTGGCGTTCGAGCTCGGGATCTTTCTCGGCCTGGGCGGCATTCTGGTGTGCTCGTTCCTGGGGGGCATGCGGGCTGTGACCTGGACGCAGGTGGCGCAGTACATCGTCATCATCGTGGCCTATCTCATCCCAGTGATCTGGTTGTCGGTCAAGCAGACGGGAGTGCCCGTGCCCCAGGCGGTGTATGGCTACCAGTTGCAGAAGGTGACCGCCAAGGAAAAGGCCTTGGCCACTGGATCCGAAACTGGAGGTTCGCCGGATCTTTGCCTCGTTGTCAGAGGAGTTGGGCGAGAAGCTCAAGAATCCCGCGGCAGCCTTGCTCGCGGACAAGGCCAAGGCGGAGAGTGAACTGGCCGCGCTCAGAGCCGCCAATGCCCCGTTTGCGGCGCTGTCCGCAGCTGAAAGACGCTGTCCTCCCTCCCGCGCACCGCCTCGGCCGCAGAGTCGACATGGCGGCAGCGCAAGGCCGTGGCCGATACCAAATCCCAGCCGCTCAACGGCATGCCGCCGCATGCGGCCCAGTTTGCCGGCGACCCCGATGGGGACACCCAGGCGAGGAGACTTTCGACAACTCGCGGCGCAATTTTCTGGCCCTGGTGTTCTGCCTCATGGTGGGCTGCCGCCTTACCGCACATCCTCATGCGTTACTACACCGTGCCCAACGTGAAGGCAGCGCGCGAGTCCGTCACCTGGTCGCTGTTCTTCATCTTTCTGCTGTATTTCACGGCGCCTGCGCTGGCGGTGATGGTGAAGTACGAGGTGTTCAACGTGCTCATCGGCACCCCTTTCGACCAATTGCCAGCCTGGGTATCGGCGTGGAACAAGGTGGATCCCTGCTTCTGTCGGTGACCGATGTCAATCTGGATGGCAAGCTTCAACTCAATGAGATGTCCATCGGCGGCGACATCATCGTATTGGCCACGCGGAGATTGCGGGCCTGCCTTACGTGATTTCGGGCTTGGTGGCAGCAGGCGGGCTGGCCGCAGCCCTGTCGACAGCCGATGGCTTGTTGCTGACCATTGCCAATGCCTTGTCGCACGACGTCTACTACAAGATGATCGATCCCAACGCGTCGACGGCCCGTCAGTCACGATCTCAAGGTCCTGCTGCTGATGGTTGCGTTGTCGGCGGCCTATGTGGCCGCGCAAAAGCCAGCCGACATTCTCTTTCTGGTCTCGGCAGCGTTCTCTTTTGCCGCGTCGGCCTTCTTTCCCGCCCTGGTGCTGGGCATCTTCTGGAAGCGTGCAGACAGGATCGCGGCTTCGCTGGGCATGATCTCGGGCTGGCAATCACCTTCTACTACATGGTGACCACCCAGCCCTGGCTGCGCGCGATCTTTGGGGTCACCCGGCCGGTGGAGCTTTGGTGGGGCATTCAGCCCATTTCGGCGGGCGTATTTGGTGTGCCGGTGGGATTCGCCGTGATTGTGGTGGTCAGTTGGTTCACACCCGCACCCGGGCGGGTGGCACGGAAATTCGTCGAGCGTCAGGTACCCGCGCCAGACACTGAGCGCTGCCCCGCGCCATTGCCTGGGGGCAAATTCTTGCTAGAATCGCGGGCTTGCCTTGCTGCACCCCATTTCGACGCTGGGGGCAGCTGTTCATCCGAAGCCGGCCTTGCATCTGAGTCAGCTGCCGGGCCCGGTGTCATCCACAAGGAGAGTTTATGCGTCATTACGAAATCGTTATGCTGATCCATCCGGACCAGAGCGAACAGGTTCCAGCCATGCTGGAGCGCTACAAGGGCATGATCACCGCCGGCGGCGGCAAGATCCACCGTGTTGAAGACTGGGGCCGCCGTCAGATGGCTTACCAGATCAACAAGCTGTCCAAGGCCCACTACCTGTGTGTCAACATCGAAGCCGATCAGGCCGTGATGGCTGAACTTGAGCACGCCTTCAAGTTCAACGATGCCGTGTTGCGCCACCTCACCGTGCTGAAAAAGGCCGAGACCGGTCCTTCGAGCATGATGAAGGCCGTTGAGCGCGAAAGAGGCCCGCAAGGCCCAGGCGCCAGCCCAAGACTCGCGAACCTCGCGCCCAAGCCGCCTGACCCAGGCGTGACATCGTCGGCATCGGCCAATCGTTTTCATCTGTCGGCATCGGTGGTGCAGGTTCAACCCCTGCGATACACCCCAGCAGGCATTCCGGTGGTGAATATCGTGCTTGAGCACGAATCCACCGTCACCGAGATGGAAACACCCAGGCTGGTGAAACTGCAACTGAGGGCGGTGGCCTTTGGTTCACAGGCCGAAACCCTTGCCCGACAGGGCCTGGAAGCGGTTTGTGAGTTTCACGGATTCCTGACGAATGCGCGCAATGGCAAAGGCCTTGTGTTCCATATCCAAGATTTCAGCAAAGCATAGGAAAGGCCCATCATGGCTTCCCCAAAACGTTTCAACAAAGACAAGCGCCCCAAGCGCAACACCAATCGCTGCTCTTCAAGCGCAAGCGTTTCTGCCGCTTCACCGTGGCCAATGTGGAAGGGTCGACTACAAGGACGTGGATGTCCTGCGCGACTTCATCGCCGAAAACGGCAAGATTATTCCTGCGCGCCTGACCGGCACCCGCGCCTTCTACCAGCGTCAGGTCAACACCGCCATCAAGCGTGCGCGTTTCCTGGCCATGTTGCCTTACAGCGACCAGCACCGCGTCTAAAGGGAGCCTGACATGCAAATCATTCTGCTCGACAAAGTTCTCAACCTGGGCGCCTGGGCGACGTGGTGAAAGTCAAAGACGGCTACGCACGCAACTTCCTGATCCCCTCCGGCCGCGCACGCCGCGCCACCCAGACCGCTATCACCGAGTTCGAAGCGCGCCGCGCCGAACTGGAAAAGCCGCTGCCGCCAAGCTGGCTGAAGCCCAGGCCCTGGGTGAAAGCTGGCTGCCGTGACCGTCAAGCTGTCGCAAAAAGCGGGCGTGGATGGCCGTTTGTTCGGTTCCGTCACCAACCACGATGTGGCCGACGAGCTGGTCAAGCTCGGCTACACCGTGAGCAAATCCCAGGTGCGCATGCCCAACGGTCCGCTGAAGAACGCTGGTGACTACACGGTTTCCGTGCACCTGCACACCGACGTGAACGTGGACGTCAACGTCTCCGTGCTGGGCGAAACCGCCTGATCACCAGACTTGGGTGAAGTCCGGCTCGTCCGGATCCTACCGAAGAAGCCGCCACCCCGGGTTGGCGGCTTTTTCATGGTGCTGAGTCCGGGGCGCGCCGTTGGGCGGATCCCCAGCCATTCCACCTCAATTCACGGTTGTCCACAGGCTTGTCCCCTGACACCGGGGCAGGGGCAGCGTACCATTGGCCGTCTTTCAGGAAGCTCATGTCCGCTGTTTTTTCAGATCCTTTTTCTTCTTTTGATGCTGGTGTAGGAGACGTTGGCCAGGGCCACGATCCCCAATTGGCCCAGTTGAGGTGCCGCCCCATTCGATCGAAGGGAGTCCAGCGTGTTGGGGGGCTTTTGCTCGACAACGCGGCGTGGGACCGCGTTGCCGATCTGATCAACGACTCTGACTTCTACCGCTACGAGCACCGCCTCACCTATTCGGCCATCGCCACGCTGATCAACGCCAGCAAACCGGCGGATGTGGTCACGGTGTATGAGCACCTTCAAAACCTGGGCAAGGCCGAAGAGGCGGGTGGCCTGGCCTACCTGAACTCGCTGGCCCAGTATGTGCCCAGCGCGGCGAACATTCGTCGCTATGCCGAGATCGTGCGGGGAGCGGGCCATTCTGCGCAAGCTGGTGGCCGCCAGCGACGACATCGCCACCGCGGCCTTCAATCCGGAAGGGCGTCCGGTGGCCAAGATTCTGGACGACGCCGAGCAGAAGATCTTCAAGATCGGCGAAGAAGGCTCCCGGATGAAAGAGGGCTTTCAGGGCATGGACACGCTCGTGGTCGACCTGCTTGACCGGGTGCAGGAGATGGCCGACAACCCCAATGACATCACGGGGGTGCCCCGCAGGTTCATCGATCTTGATCGAATGACCACTGGCTTGCAGGCCGGTGATCTGGTGGTGCTGGCCGCACGCCCCTCCATGGGAAAGACCGCGTTTGCCATCAACATCGCCGAGCACGTCGCCCTCAATGAAGGTTTGCCGGTGGCCGTGTTCTCGATGGAGATGGGGGCTTCCCAGTTGGCGGTGCGTATCGTGGGCTCCATCGGGCGCATCAACCAGGGGCACTTGCGCACCGGCAAGCTCACCGACGACGAGTGGCCGCGGTTGACCGAGGCCATCGAGAAGTTGCGCAACGTGTCCTTGCACATCGACGAGACGCCGGGCCTGACGCCCAGCGAATTGCGGGCCAACTCACGCCGTCTGGCCCGCCAATGCGGCAAGCACCGCCTGATCGTGGTTGACTACCTGCAGTTGATGAGTGGATCGGGTGGTGCCGGGGGTGACAACCGGGCGACCGAGTTGGGTGAAATCTCCCGTGGCTTGAAGATGCTGGCCAAGGAGCTGCAATGCCCGGTGATTGCCCTGTCTCAGCTGAACCGAAGCGTGGAGCAGCGCACCGACAAGCGACCGATGATGAGCGACTTGCGGGAATCGGGGGCCATCGAACAGGATGCGGACATCATCATGTTCATCTACCGCGACGAGTACTACAACCGCGAAACGACCAAGGAGCCGGGGGTGGCCGAGATCATCATCGGCAAACAGCGAAATGGCCCCACCGGGGTGGTGAAGCTGGCGTTCCTGAACGCGCTCACCCGGTTCGAGACCTTGGTGGGTGGCGGCGAGTTCTGAGCACAACCGGCTGCGGTGGCGCGGTGGTCACAGCGAGGTTCTGAGTGTCCAGATTTCGGGAAACAGAACCACGTCGAGCATCTTGCGCAGGTAGCTGACGCCACCCGTGCCCCCCGTGCCGCGTTTGAAGCCGATCACCCGCTCCACGGTGGTGACATGGCGGAAGCGCCACAGCCGGAAGGCGTCTTCAAGATCGGTGAGCTCTTCGCCGAGTTGGTAGAGGTCCCAATGGGCTTCGGGCTGACGATACACCTCCAGCCAGGCCCGTTCCACGGCGTCGCTGGCGGTGTAGGCTTGGGTCCAGTCGCGCTCGGTGTGGCTTGAGGGAATGTCCATTCCGCGCCGGGCCATGAGCCGCAGGGTCTGGTCATAGAGCGAGGGCGCTTCGAAGGCCGCTTGCACCATGGCTTGCCGAACGGGGCTGTGGGCGTGGGGTTTGAGCATGGCGGCGTTCTTGTTGCCCAGGGAGAACTCGATGCAGCGGTATTGAAAGCTCTGAAAACCGCTGGAGTTCGCCAGGTAGGGCCGAATGGCGCTGTATTCCGGGGGGGTCATGGTGGCGAGCACGTCCCAGGCGTGCACCAGTTGTTCCAGGATCTTGGACACGCGTGCGAGTTTCTTGAATGCGGAGGGCAGTTCGTCGGCGGCCACATTCGCCATGGCCGCGGTGAGCTCGTGCAACATGAGCTTCATCCAGAGTTCGCTGGTCTGGTGTTGCACGATGAACAGCATCTCGTCGTGCGCGGGCGACAGCGGCTTTTGTGCATTCAATATGGCGTCCAGGTCAAGGTAGTCGCCGTAGCTCATGTCGCGGCTGAAGTCGAGCTGTGCCTTTTCTTCCTGAACGATGCGTTCGGTCGCGGAGCTGGCCTCCGTGCCGTGGTGTGGGCAGGTCATGGATGGTCCTTGAGGTGTGTCTGTTGTGCGGGATCAGGTGACTGCGTGCTGCTTGTGGAATTCGGGGCGTTGCCATTCACCGCTGTCGAGCACTTGACGCAGGTGTTCAACCGCGTTCCAGACATCCTCGAAGCCGATGTAGAGGGGCGTGAAGCCGAAGCGCAGGATGTCTTTGTGGCGCCCACCGTCGCCCGCTCGGAAATCACCGATCACCCCGCGCGCGATCAAGGCTTGCACGATGGCGTAGGCGCCTTCGTCGCGGGTAAGACAGACTTGTGATCCGCGTTGCGTGTGTTCGCGAGGCGTCGCCAGGCCCAGGCCATGGCCGTCGCAGCGCTCTTGCACCAACTGGATGAACAGATCGGTCAGTGCCAACGATTTGGCGCGCAGTGCGGCCATGCCACCGAAGGGTTCGGCACCCAGCACGGTGTCTACGCCGCATTCGAGTGCGGCCAGGCTGATCATGGGTTGCGTGCCGCACTGGTAGCGCGTGATGCCCGGGGCAGGCTGGTAGTCGGGGGTGAAGGCGAAGGGCGTGGCGTGGCCCCACCAGCCGGCCAATGGCTGCCAGAAGCGGTCGGCGTGCAATGGGTTGACCCAGACGAAGGCCGGCGAGCCAGGGCCGCCGTTGAGGTATTTGTAGCCACAGCCGACCGAGAAGTCGGCCTTGGCCTTCTTCAGGTCCACCGGCACCGCCCCCGCGCTGTGCGCCAGATCCCACACGGTCAGGATGCCTTCGGCGTGCGCGGCCGCGGTCACGGCGGCCATGTCGTGCATGGCGCCGGTGCGGTAGTTGACATGCGTGAGCATGAGAATCGCCACGTCGGCGGTCAGTGCGGCGGCGATTTCCTCGGGTTCCACCAGCAACAGTTCCATGCCGTTCTGTTTGCACAGGGCCTCGGCGATGTAGAGGTCGGTCGGGAAGTTGCTGCGCTCGCTGACGATGCGCTTGCGCCGCGGCGCATCCGCCGCGGCCATGTTCATCGCCGCGCTGAGTACCTTGAACAGGTTGACCGAGGTGCTGTCGGTGGCGACCACTTCGCCAGGACCAGCGCCGATGAGCCGCGCGATCTTGTCACCGACCTGGCCCGGCATCTGGAACCAGCCGTGCTTGTTCCAGCTCTGGATCAGGTCGGTGCCCCATTCCTGGGTCACCACCTGGGCCACGCGGCCGGGGTGGCTCGGGCATCACGCCAAGCGAGTTGCCGTCAAGGTAAATGGTGTCGTTGGGGAGGTTGAACTCGTTGCGCAGGTTGCGCAGCGGGTCCTGGATGTCCAATTGCTGGCAGTCTTCTTTCGTTGTCATGGGCTTCTCCATCAAGTGTTGCGGGTGCTGCCTGTGGGCGGGGTTCCTCCAGGAGCACCGCGGTACCGGCTCTGCCAGGCCGCTGGTGTTGCCCCTGAGGGGTGACGCCGAAGGCGGCGCGGGGGTCATTCCAAGCTACGCAGCACCGCGCGCACAGGGCTGGCGTCGGCGGTGGTCAGTTTCAGGGGCAGGGCGATCAGCTCGTAGTCGCCCTCGGGCACGTCGTCCAGCAGCAGGTTTTCCAGCACGCGCAGGTTGCGTCGGCTGATGGTCTGGTGGCTGTCGAGTGTCTTGCTCTCGGCGGGGTCGATGCTGGCGCTGTCGATGCCGATCAACACCACGCCACGGTCGGCCAGGAGCGTCACGGTTTCCGGCGCGAAGGCGGGTAGGGCGTTGTCGAAGCGGTCCTGCGGCATGCGCTCATACACGCGGACGAGCACGCGCGGTGGGAGTGCGTCCATGGCATGGGCAAGGTGCTCGGGCCGCACCAGTGGCCCGCATCCGATGGCGTGGATCACACGGCAGGGTCCGAGGAAGGCTTGCAGGTCCACCGCCCCGATGGCGGCGCCATCCGGGTGGTAGTGCAATGGGGCGTCGGCGTGCGCGCCCACGTGCGGACTCAGTGTGATGGCACTGACGTTGACTGGGCAGTTGGGGCCGATGCGGGCCACCCACTGCTGCTGGTAGTCTGTATCGCCCGGAAACACGGGCGATCCGGCGTGCAAAGGAGGTGAAATGTCCCAGAGCTTTTTCATGGTCTGGGGAAGGTAACACCGACAAAAATGCCGTGGTGTCGGTTAATTCCAACGATTAGCAAATAGTTTAGAACTAAAGCAAATCAAATGCGCCACTCAAGCCGCCAGGTCGATCCGGCCCCGGTTGGTGTGCGGAATCCGGTACAGGCCGCGTGCACCCCGCGTTCCGTCGGCCTGCTCTCCAAGGGGTTGTCGCGTCGTCAAGTGCCTGTCTCCGGAAACGAACATGTTCCCATCGGGTTTGTTCAGCCGAGGGTTGGGTGGTTACGGGCGTCAGGCAGCGTCGGCATCTGCGCCACCACCACTTTCAACGCGCGGTCCGGTGACACGTCGTCGAAGGCGGGCGGGTTGGGCAGCCGTTCAAGCACCCGCATGGCGGGTGCTTCCGAGGCCAGGAGTTCGTGCAGGAACGACTCAGGAATTTCCGGTGCGTTCAGGCACAGCAGTGCGTGGCCTCCTGGCAAAAGCAGCTCGGGCAGGCGGCGCACCAGGCGGCGGTAGTCTTTGTTGGCCACGAAGCTGCCCTTCTGGAAGCTGGGCGGGTCCATGATCACGAGGTCGTATGGGCCGAGCCGCTTGACCTTGCCCCAGGAATGAAAGAGATCGTGGGTCAGGAACTTGGCGCGCCTTTCCTGTGGCGTGCCCGCGAAGTTGAGGCGGTGGTTCTCCCGGCCTGTCGCGATGGATGTGGCGGCCATGTCCAGGTTGATCACCTCGGCCGCGTCCCCTTGCAAGGCGGCAACCGAAAATGCGCAGGTGTAGGCAAACAGGTTCAGCACCTGGGCGTGCCGGGCGTGGGCGCGCACCCATTGGCGGCCATGGGCCATGTCGAGAAACAGCCCCCGGTTTTGTCCTGACAGCACGTTCACCCGGTAGCGCGCGCCGTTTTCCGTGACCAGGTGCGCATCGGGGACCTGGCCTGCCATGAGCTCGGTCACCGCCCGGCTTGCGGGTCCGTCGGGCTGGCGGCGCTGAAACACCCAGTTCAACGGTTGGCCATTGCCTACGATGGTCCACCGGGTGGTCAACGCATCGGAGAGGGCCTGGACTTCTCGCTCGCTGGATTCGCCGAACTTGGTCACCACCCAGACCGGGTCATACCAGTCGAGTGTCCAGTCTTCGCTGCCTGGGTGGCGCCCTCCGCGCCCGTGGAACAGTCGGCAGGCGTCTGTGCCTGGCTGGGCCAGGGCAATCGAGTCGAGCAAGGCTTGCATGGCAGCGATTGTCGCCGCTCAATTTCCCAGCCACTCGCCCAAGGGCAACAGGCCATGGCGCACCCTGGCTTTGTTGCACCCGTAGGTGCCTTCCTGCAGTTCGGCGCAGGGGCGGGGCCGTTGGTTGTAGATGGTGCAGGCGACAGACTGGCCCACCGTGCCCGCCAGTGCTGCGCAGCGAATCGGTACCGTGCCCGTGCCCTTCATGCGGCAGGTGCTGCCGTTGACCACCTCGGTGAGCGACTCGGGCACCGCACCACCCATGGCATCGATTTCGTAGACCGAGAACTCCACGCGGTAGCTCTCGCAGCAAGCGCCGCAGGTCAGGCAGGCTGCCATCGTGGGAGGCATGCTCATGGCGCACCTCCGGTGTCTGAAAGCGGCGCCATGCCGTGGCGCCGGCGGGCCTGATCACAGGCTTCGCTGCCTTGTGCAAACTCCCGGCAGGGGCTAGGGCGCCACTCGTAGATCCCGCATGCCACCTTCTCTCCCAGCTTGCCAACCAGGGCGGTGCAGCGTGGGGGCGAGTGGTCAGTTCCGCGCAGGCGACACATGGACTCCGTCAACGGCAAAGCCAGACCGGCAGGCACCCGGCCACCGTGTTCTTCGGACTCGAACACGGAGAAATCCACCCGGAAACAGGCGCAACACGCCCCACAAGACTGGCAATGACTCATGACTCGAAACGGGCACAGGCGGCCCGGCAGCGATGAAATTGAAGGGTGGTCAGATGAGCCAGGCAAGCGGTTCACACGGGCCGGTTGCGCAAGCCATTCCCGCGGGAAGACTCCAGGAAGCGTGGTCGGGTGCGTCTCGCGGGCTGGTCCTTCCAGACCCGCCGCACCCGGGTGCGGTCGGGATTATGCCGGGTTTTCCGTGCATTGGATGGGCGGCCCAGGCCCAGGCGCCGAACGGTTGCAGCCACGCCCAAGCCGGTTCGCACAGGGCGCGGGAGTGTCCGATCAACGCCCGTCAATTCGGCAACGGAGCGGCTTTGCCGTTTGATTGGGCGGGGCTGTGCAGCGGCCAACGCACTCTGTTTTCTGAGGCATGATCGTTCAACTTTTGAGGAAGGTCATTGATGCCGCAGCCGCCCACCATCGAATCCGTGCTCCCGAAATGGGAGTATGCCGAGACACACCATTTGAATGTGCCCGATTTGTCTCCTGCGCAGATCGCGCCCCACATCGACTCGGCGTTGCGGGCGCCGGACCGCTGGTTTGACTTGGCCATCGGTTTGAGGGAGTTGCCCGGGCGCCTCGTCCAGCGGCTGGGTGGCCGCGCCACCGTGCTGCCGAATGCGCGGTTTGGCTTGCACAGCTTCACGCAGCTGGGACCAGCCGATGGATGCGAGCGCCTCTTTGGTCTGGTGGGGCGGTTTTGGCGGCTGGATTACGGGCTGGTGGAGGTCGCGGACTTGTCGGCCTACCTCGCGGTCACCGATCAGCCCAAGCTCGCGCTGGACGTGCGGGCCTTGCCGGATGGGCTGGGTGGTTCACGCCTGGAAACCCGCACCCGCATTCATTGCCCCACGCCCGCGTTGCGGCGCCAGTTTGCGCCGTATTGGGTCCTGATCCGCCCGGTGAGCGGCGGCATACGACGGCGTATGCTGGGCAAGATTGCCGCTGCCGCCCGTGCTGAGGTTTCTGGTCGTGGCTGATGCGTTGTGCGGCCTTTGCCGAAAGAAGTTGACAGTGCCAGGCGGCGATTGGGCCGTTCAACGGGAAGCGGCATTGGCGTAGCGGCCGGGTGTCATCGCATGGTGGGCCTTGAAGGCCCGTTGCAGATGGGCCTGATCGGCGAAGCCCGTGGCGTGAGCGGCTTCGGCCAGCGGCAGTCCATCGGCGATCAGGCGGCGCGCGCCATTGATGCGCCAGTTCTGGAGGTAGTGACCTGGCGTCATGCCGAGGGCGCGTTTGAATCGGCGCACAAAGGTGGACGGGTGCATGCCGCAGGCGAGCGCCATCGATTGCACGGTGGGTGGCTCGGCGCCGTCGTGGGTCATGGCCTCGAAAGCGGGCCGAAGGGTGCTGGGCACTCCTGGGAGGTCTGGCGGCGTGCCCACGCGGATTTGCGGCGCGAGCCAGAGCGTCACTTGCCGTTCCAGATCGGCGGGGAGTTCGTCGCTTTGCAGAATGGCGCACAGGCGCTCGAGTTGGCCCACCCAGTCGGGGTCCCGCAAGAGCCGTTGGTGAAAGTGCAGCGCGTCGGGCAACTGGGGCAGTGCCCAATGGCGGGCCAGCGCCGCGTGCGCCCAGTCGGCTTTGATGTAGAGCATTCGGTAGGTCCAAACCCGCCCGCGGTGGCAATTGCAGGCGTGCGGTACTTCGGGCTCGATGGCCACCGCGCAACCCGGACCCACGCGCTGCGGCCCGCCAGGGTGGTGGAACACGGCTTCGCCGGCATCGACAATGCCAACGGAATACTCGCGGTGGGTATGGGTGCGGTAGCAGGCAGCCGAGTCTGTGCTGACGCGCATCTCGATCCAGGGTGCTTTGGCGTGGCGCACCAGCCGGTGAGGGGTGACGGCGGGGAGCATGTCAGAAGGATAGCCCAGGGCCGCGCCTTCGTCAGAGCAGGATGCCGAGCACGCTCAGCGCCAGCAAGGCCGCCAGGCAGAGGTTCAAGGCGCGTTGACGCCGCGGCGTGTGTAGCCATCGCGTGAGCAGCCTGCCGAGCCACGCCCAGGTGCCCACACCCAGGAAACAGGCGGTCAGGGAAAGCAGGGAGAAGGCGCCGAGGCTCATGCCAGAGGCCGGATGTGGCGAGAACACATAGAGCCCCACGCCCGACAGCGCCACCAACCAGGCTTTGGGATTGAGCACTTGCGTCAGAAAGCCTTGGGAGAAACTGCGCCACAGCTGTCCCACCGGTTGTTCGTCTTCGTGGTGGAGGTGGGCCGGCGGCGCGGTGGCGATCTTCCATGCCAGATAGAGCAGGTAGGCCGCGCCGAGCCAGCGCACGGCCTGCGTGATGCGCTCACCGTCTTGGAGTGCCCAGTGGCTTCCGGTGCCCGACAGCCAGACCACCAGGGTGTAGCTCAGGCTGGCGCCCAAGACGTACCAGAGGGCGGTGAGCGTGCCGCGGGATTCGCCGTGGCGGATGGCCGGAAGTTGACCGGGCCTGGCGTGATGGCCCTGATCAAGGCAAACGTGGATGCGGCCAACCATGGCGCGTTGTTCATTGATGTCCCTTCGCGAAAGCACCGGCTTTCAAACGGGACGAAGTGTGCGATGGTGGGCGGGCGCTGTATTGAACAGAATTGCAGCCCGGGCAGCGGGGCGCTCAACGAAAAAGAGGCACCCAGCGTGCCTCTCTTTCCTCTACTGTCTCTTTTGCCACTCGCCCTGCTGTTTCTCCAGGCACTGGGTTTTGGGTCCGTATGCTCCCAGGCATGGACCGCAGACACGCCTGGGCATTGGGCACCTGGCTTCGCTCGCCCGCGCTTCGGGGCGCGCTTCAGGTGCGGCTCACGCCAATCGACCGAGCAGCAGGTACTCCATCAAGGCCTTTTGCACGTGCATCCGGTTCTCGGCTTCGTCCCAGACCACGGACTGGTCGCCATCGATCACCTCGGCGGTCACTTCTTCGCCCCGGTGGGCGGGCAGGCAGTGCATGAACAGCGCGTCGGGCTTCGCGGCGGCCATCATGGCTTCGTCGACACACCAGTCGGCAAACGCCCTGCGTCGGGCTTCGTTTTCGGCTTCGTAGCCCATGCTGGTCCACACGTCGGTGGTGACCAGGTCGGCGCCGCGGCAGGCCTCCCTGGGGTCTTTGAAGATCTTGTAGCAGTTCTTGTTGCTGATGCCGGCCAGTTTGGCGTCCACCTCGTAGCCACTGGGGGTGCTCACATGCACGGTGAATCCCAGCATCTCGGCGGCCTGCAGCCAGGTGTTGGCCATGTTGTTGCCATCGCCCACCCAGGCCACCACTTTGCCCCTGATGGCGTCGAGCGGGTCGCCCGACGCCGCCGGGCGGTGTTCCACCATTGTGAAGAGGTCGGCCAGGATCTGGCAGGGGTGGAACTCGTTGGTCAGGCCATTGATGACCGGCACACGCGAGTATTCGGCAAAGCGCTCGATCTTGGTCTGCTCATAGGTGCGGATCATCACCAGATCGACCATGCGACTGATCACGCGCGCGCTGTCCTCGATCGGTTCGGCGCGGCCAAGCTGGCTGTCACCGGTGGTCAGGTGCACCACCGAGCCACCCATCTGGTACATGCCCGCCTCGAAACTCACGCGGGTCCGGGTGCTGGCTTTCTCGAAGATCAGGGCCAATGTGCGGTCCGGATCGGCGAACGGCTGGTACTTTTCGACGGCCTTGAACTTCTGCTTGATGAAGGCGGCTCGTTGGAACAGGTAGCCGGTCTCGGCCGCGCTCAGGTCCTTGAACTGAAGGTAGTGCTTGATGGTCATGCGGTGGCTCCTTCGGCGAGGAAATCAAGAATGATGGGCACCAGGATGGCCACAACTTCGTCGGCTTCTGCGGCGGTCATGATGAGTGGAGGCACCAGCCGAATGACGCTGTCGGCGGTGACGCTCAGCAGCAGGCCTGCGTCCAGAGCGCGCTGTGCAATGGCGCCGCAGGGGCGATCAAGCTCAATGCCGATCATCAGGCCGTGGCCGCGCACCTGTTTCACGCCGGGCTTGCCGAGCAGGGCGGTCAACAGGTGGGTTTGCAGGTGTTTACCCACCTGGGCCGCGTTGTCGAGCAGGCCGTCTTCTTCCATGATGCGAATGGTCTCGACACCCGCCCGCATGGCCAGCGGGTTGCCGCCAAAGGTGGTGCCGTGGGCGCCCGGTGTGAAGATGTTGGCCGCCTTGGGACCGGCCACCACCGCACCGATGGGCACGCCCGAACCGAGGCCCTTGGCCAGCGGCATCACGTCGGGCACGATGCCTGCCCATTGGTGGGCAAACCACTTGCCGGTGCGGCCCATGCCACACTGAACCTCGTCAATCATCATGAGCCAGTCGTGCTGGTCGCACAGGGCGCGCACGCCCTGCATGTATTCCACCGACATCGGGTTCACGCCACCCTCGCCCTGAATGGCTTCAAAGAACACGGCCACCACGTTGGGGTTGCCCGCCGTGGCCTTTTCGAGCGCCGCCAGGTCGTTGACCGGCACGCGGATGAACCCTTCCACCAGGGGGCCGAAGCCAGCCTGAATTTTCGGGTTGCCGGTGGCCGAGAGGGTGGCAATCGAGCGGCCATGGAAGGCCTTTTCGTAGACCACGATTTCCGGACGTTCGATGCCCTTGTTGTGGCCGAACTTGCGTGCCAATTTCAGGGCGGCTTCGTTGGCCTCCAACCCGGTGCTGCAGAAGAAGACGTTGGTCATGCCCGAGCGCTCCACCAGCATCTGGGCCAGGCGCTCCTGGTCGGGCACGTGGTAGTAGTTGCAGCAATGGATCATCTTGCCCACCTGGTCTTGCAGGGCAGGCACCAGTTTGGGGTGCGCATGGCCCAGCGTGTTGACGGCAATGCCCGCCAGGGCGTCCAGGTATTCCTTGCCATTCACGTCCCAGGCGCGGCAGCCTCGGCCGTGTGACATGGCGATGGGCAGGCGCCCATAGGTGTTCATCACGTGGGGGGAAGCAGCGGTGTGGAATGGGGACATGCGAAAGCTCCAAGAAGTGGGAGGAACAAAAAACGGCTCAACATGGTTGGGCCGTTGAAAAGCGATTTTAGGGGGCGAAAGCGGTGGAATCCGTGACGATTGGGCATCAGAGCGTTGCGGCACACTTCAAAGCCTGGATTTCGGCGATCGGCGCACACCGGGTTATCCCTGAGTTTGAGTCTTATATAAGATAGAATTCCAGCCAGCCATGGCGGTGGGCCAACCCCACCTGTCCAATGGCCGCGCTCCCCTTGCAGGGCCCTCCACCAGAAGGCTTTTTCGATGGTTTCACCCACCTCCAAACAAGTGTTCATTCAGGGGATCACCCCAATGGCCGCCCCTTTCGCCCCAGCGACTGGGCGGAGCGCTTGGCAGGCGTGATGAGCCAGTTTCGCCCGGGGGTGCCAAGGCCGGTATCGGGGGGCACATCACCTATTCGCCCTGGTGCGTGCCGACCGTGATCGGTGGCGTGAAGTGCGTGATCGTGCACACCGATCTGCGCGAAGCCGAGCCCATGGCCTGGGACTTTGTGATGGCGTTTGCCAAGGACAACGCGCTGCAGGTGGCCGAAGCCTGTTTGCTGCCCGATCCGCCTCAGCGCTGAGATTGCCCGCGCCGTGCGGGCCGTTTTCTCCTTGGGCAAGGGCTGGGAGGGGCTTTGCCCATTCACATGACCCACTCGCAGATGGCCCAGCCTGCCCACGACTGGGCTCACAAGCCTGGTCATACCAAGAAAAAACCGCCGGGTCTTGCGACACGGCGGTTTTTTCTTTTGCTGGCAGCGCACCGGTTTCAAACGGCGGGCCTTGTCAGGCCCGGCTGTGGGGCTGGCCGATGCCGGCCCCGGGTGGGTATCAGGCAGAGGCGGTGGCCAGTGCCTTGACTTTGGCGGACAGGCGGCTCTTGTCGCGAGCGGCCTTGTTTTTGTGGAAGATGCCTTTGTCGGCAATGATGTCAACCACTTTTTGCATCTTGGAGAACAGCTCGGTGGCTTTTTCCTTGTCGCCAGCCAAGACAGCCTTCTCGACATTCTTGACAGCGGTGTGGTATTTGGAACGCAGCGAGGTGTTGGCTGCGTTGATCTTGATGTCCTGGCGGACGCGTTTACGGCCTGAGGCCAGGCGGGGGTTCTTTTTCTTCGGCTTGGTTGCCATGGTGAATTTCCTTCAGTTGTTTGGAGATGTTGCCAGCAAAGCCGGCGATTCTACCATCTGGCGTGCATCATGGCCAACCGGGAGTGCGGCACATTGTGGTGGGTGTGGTGCAGGGAAAGAAAGGCCTGGGCGCTTCGGGGCCTGTCGGCGGGCGGCAGGCGCTGCCTTAAACTCCGCCGGTGTCGCTTTTTAAATCCGCCTCTCTCGTCTCCTTGCTGACGCTGGCCTCGCGCATCACGGGGCTGGTGCGGGAGCTGCTCATGGCCTCGGCCTTTGGTGCAAGTGCACTGACCGACGCCTTCAATGTGGCTTTCAGGATCCCCAACCTGTTGCGGCGGTTGTTTGCCGAAGGGGCCTTCAGTCAGGCGTTTGTGCCGGTGTTGGCGGGCATGCGGGCCTCCGACGGTGACGATGCCACCAAGGTGCTGGTGAATCAGATTGCCACCGTGCTTGCCTGGGCGTTGACGCTGACCTGTGTCATCGGCGTGGCGGGTGCACCGGTGCTGGTGTGGGCCATGGCCAGCGGGCTCAAGCAGAGTCCGCATGGCTTTGAGTCGGCCGTGTTCATGACCCGGTGGATGTTTCCCTACATAGCGTTCATGTCGATGGTGGCGCTCTCGGCGGGCATTTTGAACACCTGGAAGCGATTCGCAGTGCCTGCCGTGACGCCGGTTTTGCTGAACCTGTGCATGATCTCCGCCGCATACTGGGGCGCACCCTGGTTCCGCAGCCAGGGGATCGAACCCATCTATGCGATGGCGGCCGGGGTGATGCTGGGTGGTGCGTTGCAACTGGGGGTGCAGATTCCCGCCCTGTGGCAGGTGGGCATGTTGCCTCGCATCGGCTGGCGCTGGTCGTCTTTCAGGACGGCGTGGGCCCACCCCGGAACCCGCCGCGTGACCACGCTGATGTTGCCCGCCTTGCTGGGTGTGAGCGTGGCGCAGGTGTCCCTGCTGATCAACACCCAGATTGCATCCCATCTGGCCACGGGCAGTGTGAGCTGGTTGACCTACGCCGACCGGCTGATGGAGTTCCCCACCGCGATGCTGGGTGTGGCGCTGGGGGTGGTGCTGTTGCCGCAACTGGCGGGCGCGCGCGGTGCACATGATGGCGAACGGTACAGCCAGTTGCTTGACTGGGGCCTGAGGCTGGTGGTGTTGCTGGCCGTGCCCAGTGCGGTCGCATTGTTGACCTTCGCGAAACCGCTGGTGGCGGTGCTCTACCACTACGGCGCATTCACCGACAACGATGTGGATCAGACCACGGTGGCTCTGATGAGTTACGGGGCCGGTTTATTGGGGTTGGTGGCCATCAAGGTGCTGGCTCCCGGCTTTTATGCCCGGCAGGACACGCGAACGCCGGTCAAGATCGCGGTGGTGGTGTTGGTGCTGACGCAAGTCATGAATGCCATCTTTGTACCGTTTATGGCCCATGCGGCCCTGAGCTTGTCGATCAGCATTGGAGCCATGGTCAACGCAAGCTGGTTGCTGATGGGCTTGATTCGCAGAGGGGCTTACTCCCCGTCGCCTGGTTGGTGGCGATTCATTTTGCAGGTGGCATTTGCCAGCGCGTTGATGGCTGCGGCCCTGGTTTGGAGCGCAGGACACTTCGAATGGCTGGCGTTGAAAACGCATGCGCTGACACGGGTTGGCTGGCTGGTGGCCTGCGTGGTGGGGGCGGCGATGGTTTACTTTGCCTGTCTGGCGCTCACGGGTGTCAAGCTCAGGCAGTTTGTGCGGCGGTAGTTCCGCAGTGGGCCTGCTGCTGGTACGCTTGGCCCATGACTTCCGGACTCGACTTCCTCAACCCCACGCCGCTGAGCTACTTTGCCTCGCTGGTGCGCGATGATGAGAGCTTGCCATTGCTGGAGGCGGCCACTGCCATCGCACAGGACGAGTACCCGGAACTGGATGTGCAGGAGGTGCTGGGCGATGTGGACCAGCTGATGGCGCGCTTGCGCCGCCGCTGTGTTGAGCACGACAACCCCTTGCAACGTTTGAGGACGTTGAACCAGTTCTTTTTTCATGATCTGGGCTTCGGTGGCAACGTCAACAACTACTACGACCCGGACAACAGCCACATCAATGTGTTGTTGCGCACGCGCCGGGGCATTCCCGTGACGCTGGCGGTCATCTGGCTGGAGCTGGCGCAAGGCCTGGGTTTGCGGGCAAAAGGGGTAGGTTTTCCCGGGCACTTCATGGTGAAGGTGAATCTGCCGGAAGGGCAGGTGGTCATTGACCCGTTTTCCGGCCAGTCGCTCAGCCGGGAAGACCTGTCCGAACGCTTGGAGCCCTACAAGCGGCGCAACGGGCTTGTGGACGACTTCGATGTGCCGGTGGGGCTTTACCTGGAGGCATCGTCGCCGCGCGAGATCCTGGCGCGCATCCTTCGCAACCTGAAGGAGATTCACCGCACCCAGGAAGACTGGCTGCGCCTGATTGCCGTGCAGGACCGTCTCCTGATCCTGTTGCCCGATGCCTGGCTGGAGTATCGTGATCGTGGGCTGGCCTGGGCCGAGATGGGTGACGTGCAATTGGCGGTCAATGATCTGGAGGTCTACATCGCGCAGACCGAAGATGCGCTTGACCGCGATGCGATGCAGCGCCGTGTGCGTGAGCTGCGCCGGGAACCCAACGCCTAGAGCGGCAGCCTGGCCTTCTTTGTTCACTGCCGGTGCGCGAGGGACCTGTCCGCCACATCTGTGATTCAGTTTGCGGTGCGGGGTGTGCCCTGTTTGCCCATTTGATGCCAAGTGCGGCGCAGCTGTGTATCGGAGCTGAAGCCAGCCATGTGAGCGGCTTGCGTCACGTTGTGACCAGACCGCAACGCGGCTTCGGCCACGTCCAGGCGGATGCGACGCAGATAGTGCAAAGGCGCGATGCCCGCGTGGGTCAGAAAGAGCCGGGTGAGGTGGCGCGGTGAGGTGATGGCGACCTGGGCCATTCGGGCCACCGACCAGTTGGCTTGTGGGTTTTGACCCACCGCGTCTTGTACGCGGTGCAGCGCAGGATGAAGGTGGTCCCGGTGGCTGAGGAAGGGCGAGAGTTCGGGGTCGTTGGGTCCGCGGCGCAGGGCAACCACCATGGATTGGGCGACCTGGGCCGCCCGGGCAGGCCCGCACAAGGCCGCAATGCGGTGCAGGAACAGATCGATGCCGGTGGTGACGCCCGCGCTGCTGGCCACTGCCCCGTCGAGCACGAACACCCTGTTGCCCACGACTTCGCAGCCGGGGGCAACGCGACGCAGTTCATCCAGGTGGTGGTGGTGGGTGGTGGCCCGGTGGCCATGCAACAAACCGGCATGTGCCGCGAGAACGGCTCCCGCGCAGACAGTGACCAGTTCAAGTTGCGAGGCCTGGGGTTTCAGTCCTCGCAGCCAATGAAGCAGGGTTCGGGTCGCGGCAGAGGACACGTCGATGGTGTCCCCGGGTTGTCCCAGAAGAACCACCCAACTGTTGGCTGGGAGGGTTGAGGGCAGGGGAGCGATGTCGGTGATGGAGGCGCCCACCGAACTGACCACCTGCGTTTGTGGGCCGATGAAATGCAGGGCAAATGCCGGGGGCTCTCCCGCTTCGAGCAAAAACTGGTTGGTCGTGCGCAGGGCTTCTGCGGGGCCTGCCCAATCGAGGATGAGGCTGTCGGGGAGCAGCACAAAATGCACCTGCACGGGGCGGGCGGGGTCGGTGGTCACGGTTGGCGGTTCCACTGGAATTCCATTTGTTTTGCGGTGCGCATGGCCAGCGGTTCGCCGGTCAGGCGGGCGACCAGCGCCAGGCTCATGTCGATGCCCGCGCTGATGCCCCCGGAAGTCCACAGTTTGCCCTTTTGCTGCTCTATCCAGCGAACGCCGCTGCGCACCGCAAGCGAAGGAAACTGGCGGGCCAGGTCGGCCTGGTCCTCCCAATGGGTGGTGGCCGCACCCTCGTTCAGCACGCCGCTGGTGGCCAGCAGGAAGGCGCCTGTGCAGACGGATGCCGTGACGCGTGTGGAGCGATGCGTCCTGGCGATCCAATGGATCGTGTCATGGTCTTCCATGGCTGCTTGCACCACCCCACCAGGCACGATCAACACGTCCACCGCCGGGGCGTTGAAGAAGTCGTGGTCGGGCACGACCGTCAACCCCGCTCGGGCGCGAACCGGTGCAGGGCTGCGCGCAACACAGGATACGTTGAAGGGAGTGGCGTTTGCCGGTGTGTCGCGCATCGCCACGCGGCTGGCGGTGGTGAAGACTTCGTAGGGTCCCGCCAGGTCGAGCGCTTCCACTTCATCGAAGACCAGAATCGCCACATGCAGGCTGGTGGTCGGCAATGTCATGGTTGTGGCCTCAACGCCTCGGCGGTGGAACAGATCCGGGCAAAGCGGTCTTGGAGCACGGTGGCGGTGCGCATTTTGATGTCATGGGCGCTCAATGGTTGGCCATCGGGCTGCACCATGTCGAATGTCAGCGTGGCGTCGAGAACGTAGTCCACCGCCCAGCCGAGGTCGGAGGCGTGACGAGCGGTGGTTTCGCAGCATTGCTCGGTCCGGATTCCGCTGATGATCAGCCGGCGGATGCCATGCTCGGTGAGCCAGACACCCAGACCTGTGCCCACCAAAGCGCTGTGCCGCGATTTCTGGAAGGTGGCGGCCGCTTCAAAGTCGGCCAGCCCGTCGATGGGGCGTACGTGGCCCGACTCCAGGGCAAATGGGTTGTCGGCGCTGGCGGGACCGTCCACATGGAAGACGCGCACGACGGGGATGCCCAGAGACGCTGCCCCCTCGATCAGGGCGTTTTGTGCGGCGAAGTAGTTCGGCAGGTCTCGCTGGGTGAAGTAAGGGCGGTTTTGGAATGAGGCCTGTGCATCGATCACGATCAGACATGTGTTCATGGTTCTGTTTCCGGCAGGTTGGTTTGACGATGCCTTGATTCTTCATAGACGGTTCTCAGAAATCCGTTTGCCGCCGGACCAGAATCGATCATTTCAGGACATGCAGTTCTCTTTGGGCTCGCCGGGACCTATTTGGTTGTGCCGTGCGACGAGTACAAGTGCGGGACAGGCAAAGGCCATGCCGGCCAGAAAGGTTGTGGGGGCGCGCCTCGGCTTTGTCTGGGTTGAACTGCAGTAGATTGTTCCAGCTGGCGTGAGGGGCAATCGCCCGAGTAATTTCCATCGGTGGTGACGTGACTCCTAAGCGATGGGAATCAATCGGTGCTATCCGGGACTGGCTCCCGATTTCCGCTTTACGCGCCTCTGACGCTGGCCGATTTGGAGGCGTGGTTTTGCGGAGCAAGTGAAACGCCTGTAGTAGGCCCGGGTTGAACATTGCCTTGTGCCCTAGGCTTGGTTGGCGATTGGCGAATAGGCGTGAACGGTAGGCCGCGCTGTAGCGCTGGGGCGCATCCCGTCGGCCCGCTTTGCCGAGCTACAACGCCAGCGCGCTCGCGGCGCTAGTCAATCCTTTCTAACCAAAACGCCAATCGAGCAACCTTGAACCCGGAATTCCACTTTTGATTGGTACGTCCAGAGGGGGCAGGCCAAGTCATGCGGTTCGAAGCTGAGCCCTCAGCCTCATGATCGCTATGCGTTCGACCACGTGCTGGTTGATATTGCTGGGGCTTTTCATCGAAGGGGCTTTATTCTCATAGTGTCGAAGTCTGGGAGTTCCAGTCTTCGGTATGCCTTCGAAAGGCTAAGGGTTCGCGGAGTGGCTTCTACGGTTGCGAGTCAAAGGGGTTTGATATAATGTACTAATAAATTATTGATTTTTCGAGGGATCATGGCGAATATCCACCACCTGCGCTTTTGGCCACGTGTCGCTCTTTGTTTGATTTATGCAGCCTTGAGCGCGTGTGGCGGAGGAAAGGTGGGGACAAACGCTCCAAGTGGCACGAATGAAGCCGACCGAACCACTCCTCAACAGGGTTATCAGCGCACAGAGAATTTGATCTTGAGCGGCGCTGAACTCAACCGTGCTGAACTGGCGCGTGCGTCGTTGAAGTGGTCCGAGAGGGTTTGAAGGTGGTGCAAAAGGTGTTGTGGATGCCAGCCAAGTAGTCGTGTACAGATTTTTCAACAGCCAGACATCCGCTCACTTCTATACCGCCGAGGTAGAGAAGTCCACGATTTTGGCTACGCTGCCGCATTTCAAATTGGATGGACCGGCGTTTATCGCAAGCAGTACCAGCGGTGATGCTGGCCTGAGCCCGGTGCATGGGTTCTTTAACACGCAGACCGGTGTGCATTTCTACCATCAGCGATGATGAAGCGATGATCCAAGCCAAGTTGCCGCAGTTTCAATACGAGGGTGTCGCGTATTTTGCAAGTCCAGGTTGCCGCTCCTCAGTTCGTCCCGCTGTATCGCCTGTATGAGCAAAGCAAGGGTTTCCATTTCTATTCCTCTAGTGCTGGCGAGCGTGACTCGGTGGTTAACACCATGCCCCGCTATCTCTATGAGGGTGTCAGTTACTATGTGATCAGCAACCTGAAGCTTCCCCATAGCGGCGTACCTCACGAGTTGTGCCTCCAGGCAGGGAATGGTCTGCCGTTTGTTGATTACGGCACGCCCAGCGCCACCTCGCTCAATATGGAGCAGGATGGCCACCGATCAGCAATCAATCCCATGTCATTCAGTGAGGTGCCCAGGGCAGAAGGTGGCTACTATTCCCGGACGGAATGCGTCCATGACAACGTGACGGGGCTGACCTGGGAAGGGAAAGAACCCAGTGGTCCTCGCAGCGGAAGCAACGTTTATACGAACTTGGACGATGTCAGCAAGCCGCAAATGGGTGACAACCTCTATCCAGCCCAGGCCGACATCGATGCCACTAGTAACACCGTAGGCTATGTCGCGTATGTGAACAGCATCGCACTGTGCGGGTTTACTGACTGGCGTCTTCCGGCGACAGCGGAGCTGCACAACATTGTTGACTATGGGGTAGTTGGTTCCGGTCTGCAAATGGACGCATCGTGGTTTCCCAATCATTGGTCTCCAACCTGGAAACCTACCTGGTCGTCTACTCCGAGCCTGTTCAATCTAGCGCTTGGTACGTCGAATTCGGTGATGGGGGGTGAGACGAACGACCGAACACGCTCTTTTTTGGTTCGATTGGTGCGAGGTGGAGTATGGTAAAGAATCATTGCTCGTGCCAAGAAAACTGATGTCAAGGAATAAACGTAGGCTTAAATCTCTGTTCTGTGTTGCTTGTGCGCTTTTTTTACGGGAATCGCTGAGGGGTCTGTCCTGTGACACCCGGGCGGTTTCTCATCAATGGGGCCGAAGTGACCGATACCACCACCGGTTTGGTCTGGTCACGATGCAGTGGGAGACAGACATGGACCGGCTCGGTTTGCGCTGGTACCCCCACCCTCGTCTATCATGAGCAGGCTATGCAACTGGCCCAAAGCACGGCAGGATGGCGGCTCCCCAACATCAAGGAATTGGCCAACCTGGTCAGATCGACGTTGTGGCTGCCTGCGATTGACAGTGTCGCATTTCCAAACATGGTTGGAGGCCCTACCGACTACTGGTCTTCAACCCTCGCAACTGACTGGGACGATATGGCATTAAAGGTAGGCTTTGCCGAAGGGCGGGTTGCGGTGTACTCACGTCATGGTCCTTACATACCTCGCCTTGAGGGCTATGGGGGGTTCTACGCATCTCCCTCTGTCGCGGTGCGTCTGGTGCGCGCGAACCCTTGAAAGCTCGCTGCATTACCATGCAATTCGGGCGGTGTTAGGGTTTGCCGCTTGTATGTGGCGGGCTCGTTCAGGGAGAGTTCTCCTCATCGGCACAGCTGCCCCGTCCCCGTTGGCGGCAATCATGCCCATTTCTGTCACCGTCGCGCTCAACTGAAGAAAGGTCAGGGCTCAAGCGGAATCTCTCCCGGCAGCGATCGCTACCATCAGGCCGATACCCATAGGTTCACCTTCTCCCTTCAAGGGCTCGATACCATTGGCGCTTGCGCTCTTGGTCCTGCTGACCAGAATGGACTCTTGGGGGCGTGGCGTTGAGGACAAGTGACGGGCTGTCCATTGCATCCGATGAGACGTTTATCGGCGGCCTGGTGAAGTATGGCGCCCAATTGCTCCGGCGCAAGCTGGTCTCGCTGGGTTGAATTAGCACCGGTGTTGGAAAAGACCGATACATCGATCACGATCAGACATGTGTTCATGGTTCTGTTCCGGCAGGTTGGTTTGACGATGCCTTGATTCTTCACAGAAGGTTCTTAGAGATCCGTTTGCCGCCGGACCAGAATCGATCATTTCAGGACATGCAGTTCTCTTTGGGCTCGCCGGGACCTAATTGGTTGTGCCGTGCGACGAGTACAAGCGCGGCACAGGCAAAGGCCATGCCGGCCAGAAAGGTGGTGGGGGCGCCATGTCTATCCCATAGCCAGCCGGCCAATCCGCTGGCGATCAGCATGGAGAGCCCGCTGATCAGGTTGAACATCCCGAACGCCGTTCCCCGCAAATCGGCCGGTGCGGCATTGGCCACCATGGTGGCGAGCAGACCCTGGGTCAGTGCCATGTGCAGACCCCAGGAGGCGATTCCCAGCCAGAACACGCTGCCGTGGTCGCGCCAGGCCAGCAGACCGTCTGCCACGATCAGCGCCAGCAAGCCGATTGCAAGCAACTTGGTGTGGCTGACCGTGTCAGAGAGCCTGCCCAGTGGATAGGCGCCCACGGAGAACACCAGGTTCAGTCCGATGAGGACCAGGGGCGCGGCGGCCGTCGGCAGTCCGCCCTGTTGCGCGCGCAGCACCAGAAAGGCCTCGCTGAAGCGCGCCAGGGTGAACACGGCACCGATCGCCACCACCCACCAATAGGTGCTGTCCAGACGGCGCAGGTTGTGCCTGCTGATGGGATTGCCGCGGGCGGCACCGGGTGGCTGATCGGGCTCCTTGACGCCCCAGGCCAGGGTGGCCACGCACAGCAGCGCAGGCAGGCAGGCCGCCCAGAACACGGCGCGAAAGTCGTTGGCCCATACCAGCATCAATCCCATGGCCAGCAGTGGTCCCAGAAAGGCGCCGGCGGTGTCCAGGGACTGACGCAGGCCGAAAGCGGCGCCCCGCATCCCGGGTGGGGCCAGATCGGCGACCAGGGCATCGCGAGGCGCCCCCCGTATGCCTTTGCCCACGCGGTCGAGCAGGCGGGCGGTGACAACCAAGCCCATGCCGCCTGCCAGCGCAAACAGGGGTTTGGAGAGCGCGCCCAGGCCATAGCCAACCAAGGCCAGCGGTTTTCGTCGGCCCAGCCAGTCGCTGAACGCGCCCGAAAACACCTTGATGATCAATGCTGTGGCCTCTGCCGCACCTTCAAGCAGACCGATGGTGAGCATGCTGGCACCCAGCGCGGTGGCCATGAAGACGGGCAAAAGGCTGTGAATCGCCTCGGACGAGACGTCCATCAACAGGCTGACGAAGCCCAGCGCCCAGATGCTGGGGGGGAGTGTGCGACGCGGTGCATGGGTCGCGTCGCTCATTTTGTTGCGCGTCTGGCGTTCAGGCCACAACCACCGCCTCGCCGGTGCCGCGTTCGCCAATCACACCGATTTCATACACCGTCTCACCCAACCCGCGAAGGGTCGCAGCGCAGGCTGCGGCTTCTTCTGCGGCGACAACGACCACCATGCCGATGCCGTTGTTGAAAGTGCGGTTCATTTCGACGTCGTCGATGCCGGCCACTTTCTGCAGCCAGGCGAACAGCTCGGTCTGCGGCCAACTGCCCTTTTTCAGGTGGGCGGCCGTTCCCTCGGGCAGCACGCGGGGGATGTTTTCCAGCAGGCCGCCGCCGGTGATGTGGGCCAGGGCCTTGACAGGGTGTTTGGCCAGCGTTGCCAGCACGCTCTTCACGTACAGGCGGGTTGGCTTCATGATGGCTTCCTTGAACGGCATGCCGTCGAGTTGGGCGGGCAGATCGGCGCCGGCGCGCTCGATGCACTTGCGCACCAGCGAAAAGCCGTTGGAGTGCACACCGTGGGAGGCCAGGCCCAGCACCACATCGCCGGGTCGCACACTCTGGCCGGTCAGGATCTTGGACTTTTCGACGGCGCCCACGCAGAAACCGGCCAGGTCGTATTCGCCAGCCGGGTACATGCCAGGCATTTCCGCGGTTTCACCGCCGATCAGTGCACACCCAGACAGCTCACAGCCCTTGGCAATGCCACCCACCACCGCTGCTGCGGTGTCCACATCGAGCTTGCCGCAGGCGAAGTAGTCGAGAAAAAACAGCGGTTCAGCGCCTTGGACCAGCACGTCGTTGACGCTCATGCCCACCAGATCGATGCCCACGGTGTCGTGCATGTTCCATTCGAAGGCCAGTTTCAGCTTGGTGCCCACGCCCTCGGTGCCACTGACCAGAACGGGTTCCTGGTAGCGTTTGGGGACCTCGAACAGGGCACCAAAACCGCCGATGCCGGCCATGACGCCTTCGCGCATGGTCTTTTTGGCCAGCGGTTTGATGCGCTCCACCAGCGCGTCGCCGGCCACGATGTCGACGCCGGCGTCTTTGTAGGAGAGGGGTGGAGGAGTTGGAGGTCATGTGGGGTCTGGCCGCAGGCGGTGGGTAATGGGGCTTTGGCAGCCCGGGTTGGGCGCCGACTAGAATTTGCGCTTGATTTTAAGGGTTTGCCCCTGCGTCGCCCGGCGACCAGACCTCGCTGCCCCCAACCCCGTCAGATCCACAAATGAAACTCACACCCAATCAGATGCGCGTCGCGTCCTGGAGCGCCATCGCGCTGGTCAGCTGGTTGTTGCTCGCTTTGCTGGCACCGGTGCTGATGCCGTTTCTGTTGGCTGCGGTGATGGCCTACGCGTTGCACCCCCTGGTCGAGCGCCTGTATTTGATGAGGTGCCCGCGTTGGCTGGGTGCAGGCCTGGCCATCTTTTTCCTGCTGTTGGTGCTGGCCGCTGTGGTGTTGCTGATCGTCCCGGTGATCACCAAACAGGTCCCGCTGTTGAAAGAGCAGCTTCCCTTGCTGCTTGAGCGCCTCAATGAGGCCCTTATTCCACTGGCCGCCCGTTTTGGGGTGGATGTGCAGGTGGACGTGGGTCAGGTGCGGGAATGGTTGCGCCAACTGGTGGCGGGACATGAAAGTGATCTGCTTGGCGGTCTGATGTCGTCATTGCGCATCGGGGGCAGTGCATTGGCGGCAGTATTTGGCAATCTGGTGTTGACCCCGATCGTGGCCTATTACCTGCTGCTGGACTGGACCAACATGGTCGAACGCACCAAGGGGCTCATCCCGCCCCGCTGGCGCGACGGGGTGCAGAGCTTTCTGGACGAGACCGATGAGGTGCTTGGCCAATACTTGCGTGGGCAGTTGCTCGTCATGGCGATATTGGCGTTGCTGTACACCGTGGGCCTGGCGCTGGTGGGCTTGAAGCTGGCTTTGCCCATTGGCGTGTTCACCGGGCTGGCGGTGTTTGTGCCCTATCTGGGTTTTGGCCTGGGCTTGGTGATGGGCCTCCTGGCCGCGGTGTTGCAGTTTCAATCGCTGTGGGGTGTGGCCATGGTGGGGGTGGTGTACATCGTCGGGCAGACGGTTGAGAGCATGTATGTGACGCCCCGCTTGCTGGGGGAACGCATCGGCCTGCACCCCATTGCCGTGATCTTCGCCTTGATGGCGTTCGGACAGCTGTTCGGATTCGTGGGGGTGTTGATCGCCTTGCCGGCCAGCGCGGTGTTGCTGGTGGCGATCCGCCGCGCCAAGGCGGGCTACCTGTCGAGCGAGCTGTACCTGGAAGGCGCTGAAAAAGCCTCGGTGCCCCCCGAGACGCCGAATGTGGCGTCCAAAGTAGGTGCTGGCGAATGACCGTGCCGCCTTTGCCAGCCATGCAGCAGATGGCGCTGGACATTGGTTTGGCACCAGTGCCTACCTTGTCCAATTTCGTGGGTGTGGGCAACGAGGCGGCGCTGGCCCATCTGAAACTGTGGGTGGACAACCCGTTGCGGTCTCCGGTGCCGACCCTGCTGTGGGGTGAGAGCGGTTCGGGCAAGAGCCATTTGCTGCGTGCGGTGCGGGAAGCGCTGCGTGAGCGCGGTGCCCGGGTGGGCTGGCTGGATGCGGCAACACTGCACCCGGGCGAGTTTGAAGAGCATTGGGAGGTGGTGTTGCTCGATGATTGCCACCTCTACACCGCCGAGCAGCAAGCCGCCGCCTTCAACTGGTTTGTCAATGCCCAAAGCCCTGCCCATGGCTCGGCCAGGTGGGTGTTGGCGGCGGCGGACCGCCCACCCGCCGACCTGGCTTTGCGCGAGGATTTGCGCACCCGGCTGGGCTGGGGCCATGTGTTTCAGCTCCACGCGCTGGGGGAGGCCGAGCGGCGTTCGGTTTTGCGCCGGGCCGCCGACGAACGTGGGGTGTTTCTGGGTGATGACGTGATGGACTACATGCTCACCCGTTTCTCGCGCGACCTCTCCAGCCTGATGATGCTGCTCGACCAGCTCGACAGTTACGCACTGCGCACCCAGCGCGCCATCACCATCCCTCTGATCAAGGCGATGTTGGAGAACCAGTAGGCATCCCGAATGCCCTTTTGACCATAGCTTTTGAAAGTCACCGTTGAAACTTGCGCTGTTCGATCTCGACCACACCTTGCTCCCGATGGATTCTGACCACGCCTGGGGGCAGTTCACTGTCGAACTGGGCTGGCGCGATGCCGACAGCCATACCCGTGCCAACGATGCGTTTTACGAGCAGTACAAGGCCGGTACGCTGAACATCGCCGAGTACGTGCGCTTTGCCACCAGCGCCGTGCGCGAACATGGCCTGACAAAGGCCAATGAAGCCCATGCGCGCTTCATGGCGGAGGTGATTCGCCCGGCGATTCGTCCTGCTGCACTGGATCTGGTGAGGCGGCATCAGGCGGCGGGCGACGAGGTGATCATCATCACGGCCACCAACGAATTCGTGACCCGTCCCATTGCGAAGGCTTTTGGCGTGGGCGAGCTGATGGCGGTGGATCTGGTGCGCGATGACCGGGGTGAACCCACGGGGGAGATCAAGGGCACACCCTCGTTTCGCGAGGGCAAAGTGGCCCGTGTGGAACAATGGCTGGCTGCCCGCGGCCTTTCCTGGGCCGATGTGACGCACAGCTGCTTTTACAGCGACTCGATCAACGACCTGCCGTTGCTGGAAAAAGTGCACGAGCCGGTGGCGACCAACCCGGACGCCCGGCTCCTGGCCATCGCCCAATCGCGTGGCTGGCGCATTCTCAATTTATTCGAATGATCAAGAAATTCATCGACAAGCTGCTGGGCAAGTCCAGCGGCGCCAAGTCCTCCAAGGCTTCCAAGTTCGGTAAGCGTGAAGATGTGCCCGCCGAGGTCCATGGCATCGACCCCAAGCTCGTCGACGAGCGCGCGCTGGATGTGGTGCACACGCTCAAGCGCGCGGGGTATGAGGCGTATGTGGTGGGCGGGGCGGTTCGTGACCTGTTGCTGGGCCTGCGCCCCAAGGATTTTGATGTGGCGACCAATGCCACCCCGGAGCAGGTCAAGGGCCTGTTTCGCAGGGCGTTCATCATCGGGCGGCGTTTCCGCATCGTCCATGTGATCTATGGGCGAGGGCGCGAACACGAGGTGATTGAAGTGTCCACGATGCGCGCCTACCTTGACTCGGCCGACGCGGAACAGGTCAAGGGCAATGAGCGCACCAGCAAGGGCGAACTCTCGGGCATGAAACACGCAGTGGACGCGAGTGGGCGCGTGCTGAGGGACAACGTGTGGGGCCCTATCGAGCAAGATGCGGCGCGGCGAGATTTTTCGATCAACGCGATGTATTACGACCCCGAGACCCAGGTGGTCGTCGATTTTCACCATGGGATTCGCGACGCGAAGAAGAAGACGCTGCGCATGATCGGAGATGCGGCCACGCGCTACCGCGAAGACCCGGTGCGAATCATTCGCGCGGTGCGTTTTGCCGCCAAGCTCAATGCTCTGGGATTCAAATTCGACGCCAAAACGGTGGAGCCTTTGGCCGCCTCGCGCAAGCTGCTGGCCGATGTGCCGCAGAGCCGCCTGTTCGACGAGATGTTGAAGCTGTTGCAAACCGGTCATGCCTTGGCCAGCATCGAGCAGCTCAAGGCCACCGGACTGGCCACGGGCATTTACCCGTTGCTGGATGTCGTGGTGGAGCGGGCCGAGGACCCCTTCGTTCAGTTGGCGCTGCAAGACACCGACCGTCGGGTGGGCGAGGGCAAACCCGTGGCACCCAGCTTTCTGCTGGCTTGCGTGTTGTGGGCCGATGTGCGGCAAGGCTGGAGTCGGCGCCTGCAGCCGCGTGGCAACCAACGCCCGCAGCCACCGTTTGCGGCCTTGCAGGACGCGGTGGATGAAGCGTTTGACAACCGCATCGGCGATGTGTCGGGCCGGGGCAAACTCGGATCGGACATGCGCGAGATCTGGATGATGCAGCCGCGCTTCGAAAAGCGTGTGGGCACTTCGCCATACAGTTTGGTGGAACAGGCGCGTTTCCGCGCCGGGTTCGACTTTTTGCGCCTGCGCGCACAGGTGGGCGAAATTGATGGGGAACTGGCCCTGTGGTGGGAGACGTTCCAGAATGTGAGCGACGACGACCGGGCCGCGATGATTGACGAGCAGCGCAAGCGCAATCAAGGCAAGCCGGGCGCCGGTAAAGCCCGTCGGGTCAAGCGAAGCGATGCGGATCACCCGCCCAGTGGCATGCAAGCCGCTGGCGATGTGCCGCAGGATGACCCTCGTTTTCGCCCGATGGAGGAGGATGGCGTTGCTTCGGTTGGTGGCCGTTCGGTGGGTGCCGCCGAGGGCGGCCCAGATGCTGGCGCAGATGGCGGTGTGATGCCGACCGACGCGCCGAAGAAGCGCCGCCGCCGTCGCCGCAAGCCCGCTGGGGGTGGCGAAGGTGGCCCGGCACCCGCTGCAGGCAGCGGCGAATAGGCTGGGTCCGTCGCCTGATGGGGGTGGGTGTGCGACAGCCCGTCAAGGCCTTTGTGGCGTTGGGGGCCAACCTGGGGGATGCCTCGCAGACGTTGCGCGAAGCGCTGGTGCAGCTGGCGTCGATGCCGGGGGTGCAGGCGGGCAGCCTTCGGGCGTCGGGTTTCTATCGGACAGCGCCGATGGAGTCGACGGGGCCTGACTACATCAACGCCGTGGCCGAGCTGGTCACCACACTCACGGCGCCGGCGCTTCTGCGGGCGCTTCAGCTGATCGAAGACGCCGCCGGCCGGCAGCGCCCTTACCGCAATGCACCCCGCACGCTCGATCTTGACCTGCTGCTCTATGGTGAGGGTCGGATCGATGCACCGCCTTGGCTCGTCGTGCCGCATCCGCGGATGTGGGCGCGCGCGTTTGTGTTGGTGCCGCTGCACGAGCTCGCACCTGGCCTGGTGTCTCCTGAGGTGTTGGCGGGGGTGGGTGCGCAGATGGCGGATGTGCAGCGCCTTCCGAATGCCGTTTGACATGGCCTGTTGCGGCATGCTGTGGTGGGTGGTGGCTTGACGGTGCAAGGGTTGACCTTGTCAGTCGGGTAGGATGCGCGCGCCGGTGCTCCAAATGCCGGGAGTCCCCCCTTTGGTGTCACAAGCCACACCACCCATACCGAAAACAGGAAGGAAGTCCGTGATGAAATCTGTCGTTTTTGCCGCTTTGTTGGCGACCCCTTTTCTTGCCTTGTCGGCCGCCCACGCGGGTCCCGCAGGCGATGCGCTCACCAAGTGCGTGGCTGACAGCACGACGGGCAAGGAGCGCAAGGAGCTGGCCCAATGGATTTTTGCCGCCATGTCGGCCCATCCAGAGATCCAGCCCATGTCTCGGGTTGATGAAGAGAGCCGGGTCGAGTTTGACAAGCGATTGGCGAACCTGACCGGCCGCCTGGTCACCGAAACCTGCAGCGATGAGGCACGGGCGGCCGTCGTTGCGGAGGGCTCTGCTTCGTTCGAGGCGGCCTTCACCGTGCTGGGGCGTCTGGCCATGCAGGAATTGATGACCGAGCCGTCGGTCAGGGCCTCAATGACCAATTACACCAAGTACCTGGACCGCGCCAAGTTCGAGGCCGTGTTTTCCAAGAAATGAAGATCGGAGCGATGCCGTGCAGCCGCCAGTCCCAGGGCCACCGGTATCGATGAGGTGCACTGTCAGGCCGTCTGCAGCAAGGCTTTGCGGATGCGGCCTCGCTTGACGGTGGAGCGGGGGGCGGGAAAGGGCAGGTGCTCAAACCAGCGCCGTACGTCGTCCTCCACGCACAGTCCGTGCATGAAGTTGTAGATGGCCTTTCTCAGGCCCTGGCCGAGGGCGTCGTGATCGACGCCGGTGGGGTCGATGAAGCCGATGTCGTTTTTGGCAAAGGTCACCTCGGGCAGGGGTATGAGCGTGATGCCGTAGGCCTGGGGGTCGAGCCCCACCGGGGAATGCACGGTGCAACTGAAGCGGTGGAAGAAGCCGCTCTGGATGCAGCCATTTTCAAAGAGCTGGCGCACGTACTCCAGCGCATCCACCGTGTCTTGAACCGTCTGGGTCGGGAAGCCGTACATGAGGTAGGCATGAACCAGGATGCCGGCGTCTGAGAACCCTTTGGTGACGCGCGCCACTTGCTCCACGCTCACGCCTTTTTTCATCAGCGCCAGCAGCCGGTCGCTGGCCACTTCCAGGCCACCGCTCATGGCAATACAGCCGCTTTGCGCCAGCAGCTCGGCGAGCTCGGGTGTGAAGGTCTTCTCAAACCGGATGTTGCCCCACCAACTGATGTTGAGGTTGCGGCGGATCAACTCCTCGGCCAGGGCCTTGAGGGCCTTGGGGGGCGCAGCTTCGTCGACAAAATGAAACCCCGTCTGCCCGGTTTCCTCGATGATCTGCTCGATGCGGTCGACCAGCTTGCTGGCGGAGGCCGTTTCATAGCGGCCGATGTAATCCAGACTGACGTCGCAGAAGCTGCATTTCTTCCAGTAACAGCCGTGGGCGACCGTGAGTTTGTTCCAGCGCCCGTCGCTCCAGAGGCGGTGCATGGGGTTGAGCATGTCGAGCAGGCTCAGGTATTGCCCGATCGGCAGGCCTGCCCAGGTGGGGGTGCCGACATCTTCGAAAGGGATGTCGGGTTCGGCAAGGTTGGTGTACTGCACATGGCCCTGATCGTCACGCCGGAAGGTGCGCTGAAGCCGCTGAGGGCCGCGTTGGCCACGGAGGTGTTCGATCAGCGAAAGCACGGGCCGTTCGCCCGCATCCAGCGTCACGAAGTCCACGAAATCGAAGAGGCGCGGGTCTTTGAGTTCGCGCAGCTCGGTGTTGACGTACCCGCCCCCCAGCGCGATCTTCAAGCCGGGCTGCGCAGCCTTGATGGCCTGGCCCATGCGCAAGGCCGCATACACCGAGCCGGGGAATGGCACTGAGAGCAGCACCAACGAAGGTTGGTGTTGCGTGATCTCAGCGAGAGTGAGGTCGGCCAGCCAGTTGTCGATCAGAGTCGGTGGTGCGGCCAGGGCCCTTGCAAGTGGATCGAAGCTGGGCTGGCTGCTGGCCAGCGATTCGGCGTACCGGACGAACTCGAAGCGATCGTCGACGGCGTCGCGCAAGACATCGGCGAGGTCGTTGAGGTACAGCGTGGCGATGTGTCGGGCCTTGTCTTGCACGCCCAATGCCCCAAAGGCCCAGGCCAGCGGATCGCCGCCACCTTCTTCACCGAAGTCCACCGCTTCATATGCATCCAGCGCCTGAAAGCGCGGGCCCTCGGGCACCAGACCGCGCGCGGCGAGCCGGTGGGCGAGGGTGGCATCGCGCCCTTGCAGGAAGCGGATCACGGGGGCGATGGTGGCTCGGTAGGCGGCAAACTGGTCGAGAAAGGCATGCACACTCGGGCTGCGCTCGCTTTCGGGAAGCCCCTCGGCGCAGGCCTGCATGGCATCGAGCCCAGCGGGTGTGAACAGGCGCAGCACCAGCGCCAAGGCCAGATCTGCCTGCACCGCATCGATGCCGCGTGTGTGCAGAAAGCCAGTCAGGTAGGCGGTGGAGGGGTAGGGCGTGTTGAGCTGTGTCATCGGGGGGATGAGGCTCAAGACGCGAAAACCGGAGGTCATGGTGGTCGCGGACAAAAGACGGAGGTCCAGAGCTTAGCCCAGGCGGTGCAGCGTGGGTCAGCACTCCACGATGTTGACGGCCAGCCCACCGCGCGCGGTTTCCTTGTATTTGGTCTTCATGTCGGCGCCGGTTTCACGCATGGTCTTGATGACCTTGTCGAGGCTCACCTGGTGGGTGCCATCGCCGCGCAGGGCCATGCGGGCGGCGTTGATGGCCTTGACCGAGGCGATGGCATTGCGCTCGATGCACGGTATCTGCACCAGACCGCCCACCGGATCACAAGTGAGACCCAGGTGGTGCTCCATGCCGATTTCTGCGGCGTTCTCGGCCTGGGCGGGGGTGCCGCCCATCACGGCGCACAGGGCCCCGGCCGCCATGGAGCAGGCCACCCCCACTTCGCCCTGACAGCCCACTTCGGCGCCGCTGATGCTGGCGTTCTCTTTGTAAAGAATGCCAATGGCCGCGGCGGTGAGCAGGAAGTCGATGACGCCTTTGTCGGTCGCGCCTGGCACGAAGCGGGTGTAGTAGTGCAGCACGGCCGGCACAATGCCCGCCGCACCGTTGGTGGGCGCAGTGACCACGCGACCCCCGGCGGCGTTTTCCTCGTTGACCGCCAGCGCGTAAAGGTTGACCCAGTCGAGCACCTGAAGCGGATCGCGCAGCGCCGCTTCGGGATGGCCGCACAAATCGGCATGAAGCTGGGGCGCGCGGCGCTTGACCCTGAAGCCGCCAGGCAAGGTGCCGGGCGTGTTGCAACCGCGGGTCACACAGTCTTGCATCACGCGCCAGATGGTGAGCAGGCCACTGTCGATGTCTTCGTCTGTGCGCCAGTGGCGCTCGTTGGTGCGCATCACGTCGGCGATGCTGCAGCGGTGTTGCTGGTGAGCGCCAGCAGGTCTGCGCCACTGCGAAACGGCAGCGGCAAGACGGTGGCGTCGGGCGCGATGGCTTTCATCTTGCTGCCGTCGGCCGCGACTTCTTCGCTTACCACGAAGCCCCCGCCCACCGAGTAAAACACACGGTTCACCAGCTCGACCCCAGCCCCGTCAAAGGCCTGCAGGCGCAGGCCGTTGGTGTGAAAGGGCAGGGTTTCGCGGCGAAAAAACAGCAGGTCGTCGCGCTCCTTGAACGCGATGTCGTGCATGCCGGCGAGCTGGATGCGACCGGTCTCGCGCACCCGGCTCAGCAAGGCGGGTACAAGGTCGACGTCCACCGTGTCGGGTTCATGCCCCGCGAGTCCCAGCAGCACGGCGGTGTCGGACCCGTGGCCTTTGCCGGTGGCCCCCAGGGAACCGTACAGCGAACACACCACCCGGGCCGTCTGGGTGACCAGACCACTGGTCTGCAAACCGCCGACGAAGAGCCGGGCGGCACGCATGGGGCCGACCGTGTGGGAACTGCTGGGGCCAATACCTATCTTGAACAGATCAAAAGCGGAAATGGCCATGGTGACTCCTGGGTGGTGGTGGCTTCAGGCCGAAGCCATGGTGGGTATTGCGAGGGGCGAGCGCTGGACATTGGCCTGGTGCACTTGCTCGGCAACCATGTCTGCGGTGACGGCGCTGAGCGTCCAGCCCAGGTGTCCGTGGCCGGTGTTGTAGAACACGTTGGCGCGCTTGCCCGCGCCCACGCGCGGCATCATGTTGGGCAGCATGGGGCGCAGCCCGGCCCAAGGGACCACTTGGCGCGTGTTGATGCCGGGAAAGCACTGGTTGACCCATTCGATCAGCGGACGGATGCGGTCGGCGCGGATGTCTCGGTTGGCGCCGTTGAATTCGGCGGTGCCGGCAACCCGGAACCGGTCGAGACCGAGCCGGCTGGTCACCAGCTTGGTCTCGTCGTCCAGCAGGCTCACCTGGGGCGCGGCCTGCTGGCTGGCGGTGTCGGGCAGGTTCACGGTGATGGAGTAGCCCTTGACCGGATAGACGTTGACCCGGTCGCCAAGCTGGGCGGCGAAGTCGCGGCTGCCGATCCCGGCGCATACCACCAGAGCGTCGAAGCTGTGCATTTGTGCCCCTTCGGTACCGAGGGCGGTCACTGTGGCCTGCGTGCCATTGCTGTGCAGGCGGGTCACGTTTTGACCATAGAGGCATTTCACACCCAGGCGTTCTGCGGCAGCGGCCAAGCCGACTGTGAACTTGTGGATATCGCCGGTGGCATCGCTCTCGGTGTAGAAGCCGCCGAAGTAGGTGCCGGCCAGGGTCGGCTCGATGGCACGCATTTCATCAGGGGTGACCGCGCGGCGCGCCAAACCGCCCTGGGCCAGCATCTTGGACACCTCGCTCGCATGGTCGAAACCCTTTTTGTCGCGGTAGATGTGCAGGATGCCTTGGCGCTTCAGATCGAAGTCCACACCCTCGGCCTGGGCCCAGGTGTACAGGTGGTCGCGCGCGGCGATGGCGAGCTTGGTCGTCGCGATGGTGTTGGCGCGGTAGTTCGGGATGTTGGCGATGAACTCGGCGAACCACGCCATTTTGTGCCAACTGGGCTTGGGGTTGACCAGCAAGGGCGCATCGCTCTTGAGCATCCACTTCAGGCCTTTGAGGATGGTCGACGTGTGGTTCCAGACTTCGGCGTTGGAAGCCGAGAGTTGCCCCCCGTTGGCGAACGAGGTCTCCATCGCGGCGTAGCGATGCTGCTCGAACAGGGTGACTTGGAATCCGCGCTTGGCCAGTGCGTAGGCTGTGGTGACACCGGTGATGCCACCGCCGAGGACGGCGATCGATTTCATGGGAGAGCTCCAGACGTCAGAAGGGTTGGGTGTGCCTCGCGACATGCGCGGCACACGCCCCCTCTGTTTGGAACCTGAGAGATTCACAGCCATGCGGACAAGCTGCTTGCTCCTGCGGTGAGCCGGGCGACGAACCCGGCTGCTCTTCAGAGATGCGACATGATCGATCGGTCCTTTTGCCTGAGAGTTTCCGGGGCGGTTGCTCCTTCGGCGCCGGCCTGCCTGTGAAGGCGGCCGATCTCTCCCGATCGACAGGGTGGGATTCTAGTCGGGCACGTTCATTTCATCCAGTGCACCAAGGCCAGGCTGATGATCGGGAAGCTCACCAGCACGGCCAGACGGATGGCATCGACGGCAATGAAGGGCACCAGCCCGCGGAAGATCGCGCTGACCGGCACCCGGGGCAGGTTGGCCTTGAGCACGAACACGTTCATGCCCACGGGCGGTGTGATCAGGCCGATTTCGGTCAGCACCACGACAATGATGCCGAACCAGACCAGATCGAAATGCTGGGCCACCAGGGTGGGCATGAACAGCGGCACAAAGATCAGGATGATGGCCATGGTGTCCATCACGCAGCCCAGGAGGAGGAACACGGCGAGGATGGCCAGCAGAATGCCTGTGCGAGACAGGCCTGATCCATTGACCAGGGCCAGCAACTCGTCGGCCAACCCGGAGAAGCTGATGAACTGCGAGAACAGCATGGCGCCGAACAGCACCATGTACAACATGACCGAGGTCTGGGCGGTTTCCTTCATCACCTCGTAGAAACGGGCCCAGCCCAGGCGCCGTTGCGCCAGCGCGATCACCAGCGCCATGCCGGCGCCGATGCCGCCCGCCTCAGTGGCGGTGAACCACCCCATGTAGAGCCCGCCGATGATGAGCAGGAACAGGGCCACGAAGGGCCACACGCCCGCGAGCGACTGCCAGCGTTCCTGCGCGCTCACCCGTTTGCCGCGCGGGGCATGCTCGGGCTTGAAGACGGCGATCAGGTAGATCACCAGCATGTACATCGCCAGCCCCAGCACGCCCGGCAGCACGCCGGCAATGAACAGCTCGCCGATGTTCTGCTGCGTCAGGATGCCGTAGATCATGAGGATGATCGACGGCGGGATGAGGATGCCCAGGGTGCCGCCGGCCGCGATGGTGGCCGAGGCCAGGCGGTCCGAATAGCCGTATTGCTTCATGCTCGGGTAGGCCACCTTGGCCATGGTGGCGGCGGTGGCAAAGCTCGATCCGCAGACCGCGCTGAACCCGGCGCAGGTCACCATGGTGGCCAGCGCCAGGCCCCCTCGAAATCCGCCCAGGAAGGCGTTGGCGGCGCGGAACAGGTCTTCGGAGATACCGGTTCGGGACAGCACATTGCCCATCAGGATGAACAGCGGAACCACGGCCAGTTCGTAGGAGAACGCGGCTTCGGTCAGCGTCATGGGGATCATGGTGCTTGCGACATCGAAGCTGTTGATGTAGCTGATGCCGCCGATGGAGACGGTGAGTAGCGCGAAGCCCAGGGGCACGCGCAGAAAGGCCAGCAGCAGCACCAGGCCCAGGCAGATCAGACCGATGGTCATGATGTGATCTCCGTTTCGTGTTGATCGGGTCGGGGTGCGGACACGAACAGGGCGAGCAGCGCCGCGATGCCCGTCGTGCAGCCGATGTAGGCGTACATCCAGGCTCTTGGAATGGTCAGGGCGGGACTGACCTCGTTGATGTCGTACGCCTCACCGACCGCCTTGAAATACTCCCAGGCGATCAGCGCCAGCACGGCGGCGATCAGCAGATCGACGGCCTTGTGCCAGGCGCGCCACTGTGGCCGCAGCAGCCAGTGGTCGAACAGGTCGATGCTGAGATGCCCGCGCTGGGCGGTCAGCAGCGGCAGCCCCGAAAAGGTGATCAGGGCCATGAGGTGTTCGGTGATGTCGTTGGCGCCGAACACCGGGGTGTTGAACAGGCGCCGCCCGACCACGTCGACAAAGGTCAGGGCGACCATGGCCGACAGCAGCGCCACCAGCAGCAGGCTGACCGCCCGTTGAATGCCTTGTAGCGAGGGTTTCATGGCCATGGTCTCTGGAGGACGGGGCTTACTTGGCCTGCGACTTGTACTGCTGCTCGTAGAAGTTCACCATCGCGTCGACGTCCTTGACGCCGAACGACGGCCCTTCGGCCTGCAGCTCCTTGAGCATGTCTGTACGTACCTTGCGGATGTTGTCCAGCAGGGCCTGGTTGGGTTGCGCGAAGGTGTGTCCGTCAGCGCGCAGCTTGGCTTCGGCGGCCTTGTTCTGGCGGTCGAAGTCCTGGCCCCAGCGACGTGAGAGCGCTTCGCCGGAAACCTTCGTGATGGCCTGTTGGTCGGCGGCGGACAGGCGCTGAACTTGCCCTCGTTCATCGCGATGAAGAAGGTCGCGTCGTACAGACCGCCCGGAATGATGGTGTGTTTTCTGAGCTTGCCATCCAGGCGGAAGCTGACCACCGATTCCATCGGGTGCAGTGACGCGTCGATGACGCCGCCTTCGAGCAGTTCGTAGGCCTTGGTTGCCGGGGCCGACACCGGGATGGCGCCCAGTGTCTCCAGCAGGCGTTTCTGGATCGGGCCTCCATGCGGACCTTCTGGCCCTTGAGGTCGTCCGGGCTGTCGATCACCTTGCTCGGGTGGTGGAACTGACCACCACCGAGCATGCCCACACCCATCAGGGTCACACCCTTGAAGGTATCGTTGCCGGCCAGGAATTTTTCGTAGGTGCGCCACAGGGCCACCGAGGATGCCTCGGCGCTCGAACCCATCATCGGCAGTTCAGCGAACCACACGTGCTTGAAACGCTCGGGCTCGTAGGTGAAGTTGCCAAAGGTGACGTCTGCCACGCCTTTGCGCGCAAGTTCCCAGTGCTGAGGTGGGCTGCCCACCGGCTTGGGCAGCAGGCTGATCTTCACGCGGCCTTCGGTGGCTTTTTCCACATCGGCCATCCAGGGTTGAATGATGTCCGTGACGACGTGCGAGGTGGGCGGCACCCAGCTGGACAGGGTGAGCGTGGTCTGGGCATGGGCGGTGCTCTGGAGGGCGAGGGCGGCCATCGCGGCGCCGGCGAGAAGGGTCTGGATACGGATGCGTGTGCTCATGGTGATGTCTCCTCTTGTGATCAGGGTTGGGTGGGGGAAAGCAGGTCCTGCACGAGCGCGATCCAGTAGGCCGCACCGGGGGCGATGTTCAGGTCGTTGAAGTCGTAGGCCGGGTTGTGCACGGTGCAGGCGCCGGGTTCGCCGTCGGTGCCGTTGCCGATGAACAGGTAGCAGCCGGGCACGCGTTCGAGCATGAAGGCGAAATCTTCGCTGGCCGTGACCATGGGACCCAGCGGGTTGACTTGGTCCGCTGGAAAGTGCTTCTGTGCCACTGCCAGCGCACGCGCAGTTTGTTGCGCGTCGTTCACCAGTACGGCGTAGCCGGGGCACCACTGAATGTCGGCGCGCACGCCGTAGCTCTCGGCCTGCAAACGGATCACGTCCTTGATCCGTTGCTCCATGTCGCGCCGCGCCTGGGGGTCCAGGGCACGCAGGCTGATCTCCAGTCGGGCACTGTCCGGGATCACGTTGTTGGCTTCCCCGGCCTGCAGCGCACCCACGGTAACCACGGCCGGCAGCAGCGGATCGACGTTGCGCGAGACGATGGTCTGCAGCGCCATGACGATCGACGCTGCCGCCACCAGCGGGTCGGTGGCCTTGTGCGGCATGGCGCCGTGCCCACCCCGGCCCTGCAGGGTGACGGTGGCGTAGTCCGAAGATGCCATGGTCGGTCCGCTGCGGAACACCAGTTGCCCCTGCGGGGTGCCTGGCATGTTGTGCATGGCGAAGATGGCGTCGCAGGGGAAGCGCTGGAAAAGGCCGTCGTCCATCATCTTCAACGCCCCACCCCCGCCTTCTTCGGCCGGTTGGAAGATCAGGTTCAGCGTGCCGTCGAAGCGGCCATGCTGCGCCAGGTGGTGTGCGGCCGCCAGCAGCATCGCAGTGTGGCCATCGTGGCCACAGGCGTGCATGACGCCAGGCGTGCAACTGGCCCAGGCTGCGCCAGTGCCTTCTGCGATCGGTAGGGCATCCATGTCGGCGCGCAGGCCGATGGAGCGCGTTGACGTCCCGCGCCTGAGCTGACCGACCACCCCGGTGCCGCCCAGTCCTGTGCTGACCTCGTAGCCCCATGCGCCCAACTGGGCCGCCACCAAGGCTGCGGTGCGGCGTTCGTTGAACGCCAGTTCGGGGTGGCGATGGATGTCGCGGCGAATGGTGGTGAATTCCGCAACGGCCGCTTCACTGAGTCGATCCATGCTGTGGGCTCCTTGAAACATGAACTTTGCTGCATGTTAGGAACCGTTCCATTCAAAGTCCAATGCATTGATAATCAACGACCAATAACTTTAAATATCGATTTTGGGATGACACTGGTTCAGTTGAGGCACTTCGTCGTGCTTGCAGAAACGGGGAGCTTCGTGCAGGCATCAGCTGCGATCTTCCTGACGCAGCCGGCATTGACGCGCAGCATCCAGGCGCTGGAGGATGAGCTGGGCGGTCGCCTGTTCGACCGCCTGGGTCGGCGCATCGAACTCACGCCGTTCGGGCACGAGGTGCTGGACCGTGCACGCCGGCTGGTGGCCGATGCCGAAGCGTTGCGGCAGACTGGCAAGGGCTTGCACGCAGGCCTGATCGGCAAGCTGCGGGTCGGATTGAGCTCGGGGCCAGGCGCCTTGCTGGCTACCCGGTTGATGCTCTACATGGCGGAACACCATCAGCGTCTTCAATTGGAGATCTCGCGTGGCAACACGGCGGTGCTCATCGACGCGCTCAGGGATCAGCGCCTGGACGCCGCCGTGGTGGACATCCGTTCGGTTTTGCCAGCGGCGGATCTGCAGATTGCACAGACCTTCGAACTCGAAGCCGGTTTCCTCGTGCGGCCGGACCACCCTCTCATGCGAAAGGGGCAACCCGTGACCATTGACGAGGTGCTGGACTATCCCGTGGCGTCGATGCCGCTGAGCGATGAGGTGGCGCGGATGCTGATCGGGCGTTACGGGCCAAAGGCCAACCCGGACGACATGGTCACGCTGCGCAACGACGAAACCCTGACGTTGGTCGACGTTGCCCGGCACAGCCACGCCATCGTGCTCACACCCAACGCCACCGCCGAAGGCCTGAAGGCACTTCCCATGTCGCCACCGCTGGATGGCACGGCGAGGTTCGGGCTGGTCACGCTCGCACGTCGGCAAGAGGCGCCGGCCCTGCGCATCCTGCGCGAGCAACTGCCGCGTTGGGTCGCTGAGTTCGGTGACACGCCTCGTGCATGAAAAAAGGGCGCCAGCAGCGCCCTTGACGGATTTCCGACCGGCAGAGATCAGTCGGCCAGTTCGCTGACCGGCACGCAGCTGCAGAACAGGTTGCGGTCGCCGTAGACGTTGTCGATGCGGCCCACGGGCGGCCAGTACTTGGCGTGTGCGCGGGTCGATTGCGATGCCGCCCCGACATCACGGCCATACGGATGCGGCCAGTCGGCCTTCATCAGGCTGTCGGCGGTGTGCGGCGCGTTCTTCAGCGGGTTGTCGTCCTGCGGCCACTCGCCACGCTCGATGCAGCGGATTTCTTCTCGAATGGCAATCATCGCGGCTATGAAGCGGTCCAACTCTTCCAGTGTTTCGCTCTCGGTGGGCTCGACCATCAAGGTATTGGCCACGGGAAAACTCAGCGTGGGGGCGTGGAAGCCATAGTCCATCAGGCGCTTGGCCACGTCTTCGGCCATCACGCCGCTGGTCTCCTTGAGCTGGCGCAAGTCCAGAATGCACTCGTGCGCCACATGGCCATTGGCCGAGGCGTAGAGCGTCGGGTAGTGGTCTTTGAGGCGCTTGCTGACGTAGTTGGCGCTCAGGATGGCGGTCTCGGTGGCATGTTTCAGACCCTCTGCGCCCATCATGCGGATGTACATCCAGCTGATGGGCAACACCGCTGCGTTGCCCAGCGGCGCCGCACTGACTGCGCCCACGCCGCTCTTCAGGCCGCTGGTCTCATGGCCGGGCAGGAAAGGCACCAGGTCCTCCACCACGCACACCGGGCCCACACCAGGGCCACCACCGCCGTGCGGGATGCAAAAAGTTTTGTGAAGGTTGAGGTGGCTCACGTCGCCGCCAAACTCGCCCGGCGCCGCCACGCCCACAAGGGCATTCATATTGGCGCCGTCGACGTAGACCCGGCCACCGTGCTGGTGGACCAAGGCACACAGCTCCTTGACCGTGGTTTCGAACACGCCGTGGGTTGACGGGTAGGTGATCATCACCGCGGCGAGCTTGTCGCCGTGCTGCTCGCACTTGGCCTTGAGGTCGGCCATGTCGACGTTGCCGTTTTCGTCGCATTTGGTGACCACCACCGTCAGCCCCGCCATCTGTGCGCTGGCGGGGTTGGTGCCATGTGCGCTGGACGGAATCAGGCAGATGTTGCGCTGGGCTTCACCTTTGGCCGCGTGGAAGGCACGGATGGCCAACAGGCCGGCGTATTCGCCTTGCGACCCGGCGTTGGGTTGCAGGCTGATGCCGGCATAGCCTGTGGCCTGGCAGAGCCAGGCGCGCAACTGTTCGTCAAGTTCGGCATAGCCCAGTTGCTGATCAGCGGGCGCAAATGGATGCACGTTGGCGAATTCGGGCCAGGTGATGGGGATCATCTCGCTGGTGGCGTTGAGCTTCATGGTGCAGCTGCCCAGCGGGATCATGCTGCGGTCCAACGCGAGGTCCTTGTCGGAGAGCGCGCGGATATAGCGCAGCATGCCGGTCTCGGAATGGTGGCTGTTGAAAACCGGATGCGTCAGGAAGCCGCTGGTGCGGCGCAATGAGCCAGGAATGCGGGGCTCGACGCCGTTTTCGAACTCCACGAAATTGGGCAATGCCTGACCATGGTGCGCGAACACGTTCCACAGCAAGGCGATGTCCTCGCGGGTGGTGGTTTCGTCCAGGGAGATGCTGACGTATTCACCCCAGGACAGGCGCAGGTTGATGCCGGCGCCGCGCGCCTTGGCCATCAGGGGCAGGGCCTGCTCGCCGCACCGATAGGTCAGGGTGTCGAAAGAGGAGGTGGATGTGGCGGTCCACCCCAGTTGCTCCAGGCCTTTGGCCAGGATGGCGGTGTACGAGGCCACACGTTGCGCGATGCGGGTCAGACCTTGGTGGCCGTGGTACACGGCGTACATGCTGGCGACCACGGCAGGCAAGACCTGCGCCGTGCAGATGTTGGATGTGGCTTTCTCGCGGCGGATGTGTTGCTCGCGCGTCTGCAAGGCCAATCGGTAGGCCGGATGACCATGGACATCGACACTGACGCCCACCAGCCTGCCGGGCAGCGAGCGCTTGAACGCATCGCGGCAGGCCATGAACGCCGCATGTGGGCCGCCAGCGCCCATGGGCATGCCGAAACGCTGGGTGGTGCCGACCACGATGTCGGCGTCGAACTCGCCCGGGGGCACGAGCAGGGTGAGCGCAAGCAGGTCAGCCGCCACGATAAAGGCGGCATTTTTGCCGTGGACCAGGGCCACGTCGGCACGCAAGTCGTCGATGCGGCCACTGGTGCTGGGGTATTGCGCCAGCACGGCGAAGTAGTCGTCTCCGGCCAGGGCTGCATGCCATTCGTCGGCCGAGTTGGCCAGCTTGACCGTGACACCCAGAGGGGTGGCGCGGGTCCGGATCACTTCGATGGTTTGCGGGTGGGCATCGCCCGCGATCACAAACACCGTGCCCTTGGACTTCACCGAGCGCATCGCCAAGGTCATGGCCTCGGCCGCCGCCGTGGCTTCGTCCAACATCGATGCATTGGCGATGTCCATGCCCGTGAGGTCGGTCACCATGGTCTGGAAGTTGACCAGGGCCTCCATGCGCCCTTGAGAGATTTCGGCCTGATAGGGCGTGTACGCCGTGTACCAGGCCGGGTTCTCCAGAATGTTGCGCAGGATGACGCCGGGGGTCTGGGTGCCGTGGTAGCCCTGGCCGATGAAGCTCGTGAGCAAATGGTTTTTTTGCGCAATGGCCTTGAGCTCTGCCAGTGCCGCTGCTTCCCCTGCCACGGGTGGCAACACCATGCCTTGGTTGCGCGCAATCGAGCGCGGCACGATGCCATCGATCAGGGCGCGGCGCGAGGCCTCACCGATCACGGACAGCATGTGGGCTTCCTCCGCAGCGCTCACGCCGATGTGACGGGCGATGAATTCGGAAGGGTTTTCGAGGTCGCGCAAAGAGCGGAGGGTGGAAGTCGTCATGGTGGCGGGGGAGTCGGTGGGGAGGGCGGTTCCGCTAGGAGAAAAGGGCGCCCAGATGCAGTCAATTGGCGGGGTCGTGGCGGCGGTGCTGATCGGTGTTGATCGGTCCTGCACCGCCAGCGCCTGCCGCCTTTCGGATGGTCGCCGCTGGTTGGAGAGGGCGGGCAGCCTCAGGATGCGAATGCAGCGTAGGCGGTTTCGTCGAGCAGCGCGTCGACCTGTGCAGGCGCCGACAGCTTGACCTTGAAGAACCAGCCGGCGTTCATCGGATCGCTGTTGGCCAGCGACGGATCGGCGCGCAAGGCTTCGTTGACTTCCGTGATCTCGCCGCTGACCGGCATGTAGACATCGGCGGCAGCCTTCACGGACTCGACCACACCGGCAATGTCCTTCTGTTCAAACGACTTGCCCACCTCGGGCAAGTCAACGAACACCACATCGCCCAGGGCGTCTTGCGCGTGTACGGTGATGCCCACGGTGGCGATATCGCCATCCACGGTGATCCACTCGTGGTCTTCGGTGTATTTGGTGGTCATGTCGGAGCTCCTTGGAAATTGGGTTGGTTTGAAGGGAAGAAATGCATGGGGATGAACGCCACGCCATGGGTTTCGGTGCGCGCACCGGTGGCCCGGAAACCCAGGCGCTCATATGCAGGCACCGCGTAGGGGCTGGCGTTCACCGTGATCTCGATGTCGCTGCTGTGTGGCAACGCCGCCAGCGCATGGGCCCAGAGGCTGCGCGCAATGCCGCGGCGGTGCATCGCTGTGGGGACGAACAGGTGATGGAGGTGTTGGCCATCGCGCATCCCCAAAACGCCGCAAAGGTGGTCTTCGAGGCTGGCCACCCAATAGGCAAAACGAGGAGAGGCCAGGTTGACCTGGATGGCCGGCGTTTGCATGGACGCCAGGATGGCCTGCGCGCCTTCCCCGTCGGGGCGCAATGTGATGTGTGACCGCTCGCCCAGCATCAGCAGACTCATGGCACTCGCATCGGCGGGTTCGGCTCGACGAATCTGCAACATCAACCCCGGAAATAGCGGTTGGGCACGAATGGCATGGCTGCCACCACCATGGGCACGGCTTTGCCACGCACGATGGCGTTGACTTGGTTGCCCAGGCTGGCGTGTTCAGGCTGCACATACCCCATGGCCACCGGCTGGTCGATGGAGGGACCGAGCAGACCGCTGGTGACCTCGCCGATCACCGTGCCGTCGGTGGATTGCAGCACCACGTGTTCCCGCACCGGGACCCGTTCCTGGGCGACCAGGCCGACGCGCTTCTTCAGCAGGGGTTCGGCGCCATCGAGCTGGGCCAGCACGCGCTCGGCGCCCGGGAAGCCCCCGGCGCGCTCGCCGCCGTTGCGCCGGACTTTCTGTATGGCCCAGTTGAGGGCCGCTTGCACCGGGGTGGTGGCGGTGTCGATGTCTTGGCCATAGAGGCACAGGCCGGCCTCCAGGCGCAGGGAGTTGCGTGCGCCCAGTCCCACGGGTTTGACTTCTGGCTGGGCGAGCAGGGAGCGCGCGAAGTCGGTGGCGATGCCTGCGGGCAGGGACACCTCAAAACCGTCTTCGCCGGTGTATCCGCTTCGGGTGACGTACAAGTCGCCACCGGCCCAGTTGAAGGCCGCGCCTGTCATGAAGACCAGTTTGCTGACACCGGGAAGCAGGCGTTCCAGGGCCGTGGCGGCTTGAGGCCCCTGAAGGGCCAGCAATGCCCGCTCGAACTGCGCGTCGACATGACACAGGCTGCCGATGCTTGCCTTGATGTGGGCCAGGTCGCCGTGTTTGCAGGCGCCGTTCACGATCACGAAAAGGTCGTCGCCGCGGTTGACGAACATCAGGTCGTCGATGATGCCGCCCTCGTCGTTGAGCAGCAGGCCGTAGCGCTGGCGGTTCACGCCGAGCCCCACCACATCCACAGGCATGAGCGTTTCCAGGGCGGCCGCAGCGTCAACACCGACCAGACGCAACTGGCCCATGTGTGAGACATCAAACAGCCCCGCGGCCGAGCGCGTGTGAAGGTGCTCCTGCATCAGACCCATGGGGTATTGCACGGGCATGCTGTAGCCGGCAAAAGGCACCATGCGTGCGCCCAGTTCGAGGTGCAATGCGTGCAACGGGGTTTGAAGCAGGTCGGTGGTGTCGGACATGGCGGGCTTTCAGGTCTGAAATGGAGGCATGCCCGAATCGGGCGGCCACGGTTCATCCGTGGGCTGCCTCACTGTCCGCTTTACCTGAGAGATTCACGCGGGCGATGCCGCGCTTGCTCCTTCGGTGGACGCCGCAACAAGTTGGGCGCCTCTCTCCAGTGGGGTACACCGCCGGTCGGGGCGGTGGTTGTCAGTCCTTGATACCTGAGCGTTCAGGGCCCTGGCGTGGCTGCCCGGACCTCATGCGCCTTCGGCGGCACCCTGGGTGGAGTGCGCTCTCCTGACGGGAGGAGTTTACCGGATTCAGGCCGTCTGGGTGAGCGGGGCCTGGGACCCTCTTCGCATGCGAAAGCCGGCGCGCCACGCCACAAACAGGCCCCAGACCAGCATCACCAGCATGACCGGGTGCAAGGGGGTGTTGTAGCGGGGAATGTTGTGGGTGAGCGTGGCGTAGAACATCATCATGCCGAAGGGCAGGATGGTGAGAGCGACCCAATCGGTGCGGCGCAGAAGCACGCCTGCAAAGAAGGCGACGATCAAGGACAACCCCGCGAAGAGATTGATGACTTCATCGATCATGTTCTGGGTGGAGAAGCTGACCACCGGGATGTCGATTTTCTGGAAGCCCCAGAAGCCATGCCACAGAAACGGCAGCGTCATGAACAGGTGCCGTCCGGGGGCGGCCTTGATCATCTCGATCGCCTTTTTCTTCAGTGCCTCATCCACCACTTGCACCGGATAGGGCACGCCCTGTGCCTGCAGTTGCCTGACCTGGCGCCCATACTCTGCCGAAGCTCTGGCATGGAAGCTGACGGCGTCTTCCGGCCGGCCGCTGTAGGCCGCCCGCAAGTCGGAGGCCCAGAAGGAAGACAGACCACGATTCAGGCGTTGCCAGCGCCCCCCGCGCTCGAAATCTCCGGGACCGTGGGGGCCCCAGTTTGTACCGTCAACCCAGCGCTGGTACAGGGAGGGACTCTTGATGTAGAGCAGACCGAGAACCTCTTCGTCGGTCATATGGTTGAGTGTCGCGCGGCCCCACAGGATGAGGCCTCCACGGTCTGACAGGCGCGCGTTGCCCAGTTGCAGTTCGTTGCGCGCCACCCAGGGCGCCATGGCGGCAGCGAATCCGGCAATGAGGCAGGCGGTGGCGAGCGCCCAGTGCCGTCGGTTTTCGCCTGGGCGCAAGAGGCCCATCACGAACAGGCAGGCGATGGCGGTCGCCCCGATATAGAAGAACGAAGCCTTGGTAAGTACCAGCAATCCAATGACCACGCCCGCGAGCAGGTGCCAGAACAATGAACGGCGTTCCACCGCCACCAACCAAAGATACGAACCCCAAACCAGCAGGGTGGCCGTTTGCAGCTCGGTGTAGAGCGTGTCGATGTAGGTTGGTGCGTGGAAGAAGAACAGGTAGGTGGCGAGCGCGGCCGCTGCGCCGGCGAACAGGTTTCGGGTAAGGCGCAGCGCGAGCATCCACACACCCAGAAGGCCGGCGTACACCCAGATCAGATTGCTCAGCTTGAGGAACCGGGTCTGTTCGCCCGCCCGGAACTGGCGAAAGGGAGGCGCAGTCTGGATGTTTGAGAGTGTTTTGAGGTACAGCGCCGTGACCAGGGGGGGCAAGGGTTCGCGAAGGTTGCTGGGATGTGGGTGGTCGGTTTCGCTGTCGATGGAGAAGGTGTTGTAGCGAAACACGTTGTAGGCAATGAGCAGGTTCTGCACGCCGTCGCCCACGATGGGCGTTGAGGTGATCTGGTCCGAGGCGTGAAAGGTGAGGCCTGCGCAGGCCACGACCGGCAGTAACCAGCCGGTGCGCAGAGCCTGCCGCACGCGCTGATAGGTGCTGTGAAACTCCGCTTTCAGGTAGCCGGACACCAGCTCGGCAACCAGCCATGCCAATCCCGCGACAAGACCCCAACCCAATGCTCGGGGGATCAACTGGTCCAGCGGGGCATCGAACAACGCGCCAGGGACTTCGAGGATGAAGAAAGGGTCGATCGACGTGGCCTGAAACCTGACTGTCTCGGGCGACACAGCGAGCACTTCCAGGTCATGGCGGGTGCTCATGCTCGCCAGCAAGGCTGGTCCGGCCAGTCGAACGGCGTGCCACTTGCCTGTCAGCACCACCTCGCCCAGCTCGATCAACCCCTTGTTGGCCATGGGGTCGACACGCACGGCGGGAATCTCCCGGTAGCTCCGGATCGTGAAGTGGTGCGGCGCCCAGGCACCGCCATCGGCGCGTTGGGTGCGATTGCGCGTTTCGTCAAAGCGCCGCTCACTGTCGGTGTAGTAGATCTGGAGCGCTTCCCGGTTTTTGGTGAGGGTGTGAACCTGCACCTGAAGTTCCTTGTTCAGGTGGGTCAAGGCGAACACCAGCAAGGCGGTGATCACCGCAGCCAGCAAGGCTCTGATCAATACTGCCGCGCCAGTGCTGGCGCGCAACAATTTTGCGAATCTGGAGCTCATGGCCCCTCCCGTTTCTTCTCTGTTCGCGGCGTTGTGCCGTCTTGTCTCGAGCGCTTGCAACACCCGCCGCTGGGAAAGACATCACCGCCGCAAAGACAGGCGCTACGGTGCATCGATTCAGTTTTTTAGTTTCGGATGATAGGAAGAAAAACCGCCAGATTCGCTGACCTGCGTTGACTGCCCCGGATCGGGTGGGGGTTGCGTTGCGTTTCGTCCACACCGGCGCCCTTGAGGCGGGGCCGAGCCAGATTCGAACTGCAGCTTGCGGTCGCCCGCTGCCGTCCGCTCAGGGTGGGTAAAAGGGTTTCTGGCGATCCAGCCGGTCTGTCAGCGGGGTTCGAAGGCGTAGTGGCACGCCACCGAGTCCCACCACACGGTGTGGTGCGCGCGCGAGCGGGTGGCTTCGATGACGCGGGCATTGGGTTCATCGTTGCTTGCGATCCAGGCCAGCGCCTGCTCCCGAGACCGACCAAAACGCATGTGACGCTCCAGCAGGTGCTGCAAGCGCATGGAATCGTCAACCTGGAGGTACCAGATTTCGTCAAAGAGCGTTGCGACGGGCGCCCATCCCGGGCTGTCCAGCAGCAGATAGTTCCCCTCCGAAATGACCAGCCGTGTCTGAGCGGGCACTGCCAGAGCCGCCGCGATGGGCTCTTCGAGGTCCCGGCGAAAGTCCGGGGCATAGACCACTTCATCCGGGTTGGGTTGGCGAAGTCGGCGCAGCAAGGTGGCGTAGCCCACCGGGTCAAAGGTGTGTGGTGCGCCTTTGCGATCGGCCGAACCTTGCCGGTCCAGTTCGGCCTGGGCCAGGTGAAAGCCATCCATTGGCACCGCCTGTGCGAGACCGGGAGCGGCGCCTGCTGCCAGCGCTGCCAGCGTGGACTTTCCTGCCCCAGGGAGGCCGACAATGCCCAGCAGGGCACGGGGTTGTTCGCAGAGTGTGTGCAGGCGCTGAATCAGGGCTGGGTGCAGGGTCGGGGAAGTCATGGGCGAGGAGCTTACCGTGTCGGCGCAATCTGGCGAGGGCTCGGCCCTGTGGGCCACTGGGCGCAGCTCAACCCAGTGTTCTGGGCGCCGAGTCATCGTGGGTCTGGCGTGCGCGCAGCCGACTCCGTGCTTGCTGGAGGTGCTCGCGCAGGGTGTACCAGCGATCGGCGTACCGGTCGGGCAACTCAATCGCAGCCACTTGCCGTTCAAGTTGGTCCATTCGCCGAACAAAGGGCCGCAACCGGGTCGGGTCATCGCCGGTCTGGCGGGCCATGTCTTCCTCAAGGAACTTGAGCTCGCCATAGAAATGCTGAAGCGCGGCCCTGACGCGCCAGTCAATGTAGCGCGGCGCTCTCATCAGAATCAGCAAGCCCAGCACTGCGGTGGGAAACAAGGCAAAGAGCACAAGCTCTGTCCATTGCGCCGTCCCAAACGGCAGCAGGGTTTCCAGCCAAGGGGTGTCACCGCGCAGATGGCGGTTGGCTTCGGCCGAGATGGGGAAGTCGCTGCCTACCGTGGTTGGGTAGATGCCTTGGCCCTCCAGAAAACCAGTCATGACGTGCAGCTCACCGGCCACATCAAGCAAGGCCCGTTGCAGTGCGGGGTGCAGGTCCGGACGGACCAGCAAGTGGGTTTGCGTCACCATGGTGGGCAGGTCGACCGCGGGCAGGTTTCCGCGCAGTTCGATCGATCCTTGCGGCATCACCACCGCACGCAAATGGGGTTCGCGGGTGGCAAGCAAGCCTGCGTGGTCCACGCCAAGCAGGTGCACATGGTTCATCCGGACCAAAGTGGCGGCCGTTTGCGAATCGCCCGTGGCCACGTGAACAACCGCATCCACCCTGCCTTCACTGATGGCCGCGATGGCCGCGTCCCCAACTTCTTCGGACAGCGTGACGTCGTTGGGGGTGAGCTGGGCATGTTTGAGCAGTTTCAGGGTGGCGATCTGGCTGGACGAACCGGGCGCAGCGGCGGCGATGCGTTTGCCTCGCAACTCGGCAATGCTGCGAATGCCCTCGTGCGCAAACACCCAGACGATTTCGTGTCCCACCACGGCGAGCGCCTGGGTGTCTTTGCCCAGGTCGGCGTACAACCCTTGGGCAAACGTGACATCAAGCGTCTTGTCGCCGTTGGCCATGCGGAGCAAGGCGTCCTGGGGCCGGTCGTGGGTGACGATGTCGGCGACAATGCCCCGGTGCTCCAGGCGAGAGGCGTACACCCGGGCCAACGCCAGGTAGCTGCTTTGACCCGGGCCGGTGCCGATCACCACGCGGTGGGGGGGCAAAGGATTCCACAGCCAAAGCACCACGGCCAGGCCCACAAACAAAGCGGTGAGCAGAGGCAGGTAGATCAGCCACCAGCGGCGGCGATACAGGAGCAGAAGTTTCATCGCCCGCGGTATCCCCGTATGCTTTCCCGAACGAAGGCCACGTGTTGTCGCAAGGCGTACCAGCGGTCTGCCAGCTCGCGCGGCAGGCGCATGGTGTCGAGGTCCTCGTCCATCTTGCGAAGGCGGCTGTTGATGCGGCTGAGGTCGATGCCGCCCATGTCGACCGAGTTGGTGCGCAAGTCGTTTTCAATGAACTTGAGCTCGCCATACCAGCGGGTCACCCGGCTCTCCAGGCGCCATCGAACCCAGGCCGGCACGATGAGAAAGAGCAGGCCGCAGAGCAGCGCCAGGGGAAGACCGATGATGGCCAAACGTTGAAGCAACTGGGCCCACCAGAACGGCAGGGTGCTCTCCAACGGGCTCGGGCCCTTGATCAAAACCTGCCGGGCCTCTGGCGCGGAGGGGAAATCGCTGAAGCGCAGCGAAGGAAATTCGCCAGCCCGGTGGAACGGCCCTGCCGCGCTGTGCACTTCCATGGCCACAGCGGTGGCAATGCGCTTTAGCGCGGGATCCAGATCGTCGCGGGCCACCAGATGGGTGGGGGTGGTCAAAAGCGAGGCATCTTGCGGTGGCTGTCCCGGGCCCAGCGCGTCCTGGATCAGCAGCCGGCTTTCGAGGTAGTTGTTGCGTTCTGCGATGGCCGTGGGACGTGCCAGAGCCGCCAGTTTCACTGAGGGTTCGCCGAGCAGGCTCAGCACCCCGGCTGCGGTGGGGGAGGCGACCATGAACACGGCATCCACTTCGCCACGCACCAAAGCGTCTCGGGCGGCGGTGCCACTGAGATCGGACCAGCGAAGCGCGGCCGGGTCGATGCGCTGCTGCTCCAGCAACCGCAGCAACATGGCCCGATGGCCACTGCCCTCCGGACCCGCTGCGACCCGTTTGCCCATGAGTTGGACGAGAGCGGTCAGATTGTCTTCGAGACTGAAGAGCCACAGCGCCTCGATGTCGATGACGGCGAGGGTCTGCACACGGTTCACATCCCGTCTTTCTCCCAGCGCCGAGGACCATCCGAAGCCGCCTTGCACAAAGGCCAGATCGGCCTTGGAGGGTGCTGCCTGAAGGCGTAGAAGGTTTTCCTTTGAGCCGCTGGAGGCTTGTACAGCCAGATCGACCCCGTGGCGGGCGAAGGCTTCAACATAGCGTTCGGCGTAGCGCTGATAGGCGCCATCCATTTGCCCGGCACTGATGGTCAATTGGGTGGGCGGCATCGGATACAGCCACACCCACGCGCACGCCGCCAAAGCCGAGGCCAGCAAGGCAATGGGCAGGCGAATCAGCAGCCAGCGGCGTCGGTACAGGAGGTCTGTGGTCATGGCAACGCATCAAGACCCCGTGAGCATAGGGGTTTTGTGAGTTTTTGCAACTTAAGCGTGCAATCTGTCGCATTTGTGTTGCCCGGTCGGCCGTTCAGGCAAAAAAAAGCCGCCCGAAGGCGGCTTGGTCGGGCTGTCAAACAGCCGTGGTTTACATGCCGGCGTAGTTGGGACCGCCACCGCCTTCGGGCGTGACCCAGACGATGTTCTGTGTCGGGTCCTTGATGTCGCAGGTCTTGCAGTGAACGCAGTTCTGGGCATTGATCACCAACTGGTCGGCCCCTTCTTTGTTGACGAACTCGTATACGCCGGCCGGGCAGTAGCGGCTCTCGGGGCCGGCGTACTTGGCCAGATTGATGTTCACCGGAACGCTTGCGTCTTTGAGCGTCAGATGCGCGGGTTGTTGCTCTTCGTGGTTGGTGTTGCTGATGAACACGCTGGAGAGGCGGTCGAAAGTGATCACGCCGTCCGGTTTGGGATACGCAATTTTGGGCATCTCGGCCGCGGGTCGCAGCTTGGTGTGGTCTTTGACGGTGTTGTGCAGCGTCCAGGGCGGCACGCTGACGCCCACCTTGGGCAGGAACCAGTGTTCGACGCCGGTCATGAGTTTGCCCATGAGGGGGCTCTTCTTGAACCAGTTCTTGAAGTTGCGATAAGTCCAGAGTTCTTCGTGCAGCCAGCTTTTCTTGAAGCCCTCGGGAAAGGCGGCCAGCTCGTCGTTCTGACGGCCTGCGGCCACCGCTTCAAATGCGGCCTCGGCGCAGAGTATGCCGCTCTTGATCGCGGCGTGGCTGCCTTTGATGCGGGCGGCATTGAGGAAGCCTGCGTCGCAGCCGACCAGCGCGCCGCCGGGAAACACCGTCTTGGGCAGGGCTTGCGGTGTGCCGTTGTTGAGGGCGCGAGCGCCATAACCCAGGCGTTTTCCACCTTCGATGTGGGCCTTGATGGATGGATGCGTCTTCCAGCGCTGCATCTCCTCAAACGGGCTCATCCAGGGGTTCTGGTAGTCCAGCCCGATCACGTATCCCAGGGTCACCTTGTTGTCTTCGAGGTGGTAAAGGAAACCACCGCCAAAGGCGTCATCATTCAGGGGCCAGCCTGCGGTGTGCACCACCAGACCAGGCTTGGCCTTGTCGGCCGGGACTTCCCAAAGCTCTTTGATGCCGATGGCAAAGGTCTGTGCGTCCGTGCCGGCGTCCAATTGGTATTTCGCAATCAGCTGCTTGCCCAGATGACCGCGCGCACCCTCGGCAAATACGGTGTACTTGGCGTGAAGCTCCATGCCGATCTGGAAGCTGTCCATGGGTTCACCGTCCTTGCCCACGCCCAGGTTGCCCGTGGCCACGCCCTTGACCGAACCGTCCTCGTTGTAGAGCACCTCGGCCGCCGCAAACCCGGGAAATATTTCGACGCCCAAGGCTTCGGCCTGTTCACCCAGCCACTTCGTGACCGCACCCAGGCTGATGACATAGCAGCCATGGTTGTCAAAGTTGCGTGGCATCAGCCAGTCAGGCGTGCGCTGTGCGCCGGTTTCGGAGAGCACCAACAGATCGTCGCCGGTGACCGCCTGGTTCAGCGGCGCACCGAGTTCCTTCCAGTTGGGGAAGAGTTCGGTGATGGCTTTGGGGTCCATCACCGCGCCGCTCAGGATGTGGGCGCCAGGCTCTGAACCTTTTTCCAGCACGCACACATTGATTTCACTGTTCTTCTCGGCGGCCAGTTGCTTGAGGCGAATGGCGGTGGACAGACCGGCCGGGCCGCCGCCGACGATCACCACGTCGTACTCCATGGCTTCACGCGGGCCGTAGGTGCTCAGGATGTCTTGTGGGCTCATGGGGTGATTCTTTCGCAGGCAAAAAAGGATGTGGACAATGGGGCCGCAAGGATGTGTTTTGTCCTCGAGTGTTCCTGGCGCTCCGTGTCGGGTACGGGACCGATTTTAGAGGCCAAGCGCGCACAATCCTTGTCGCGTATGCCACGCCCAGTCTGGCGGGGCCTGGTTTTTTTGATTCTCAGGAGAGGTTTCATGTCTTACACCTTGGATTTGTCTGGCCGCGTTGCCCTGGTAACGGGTGCCTCTGGCGGCCTGGGCGAGCAGTTTGCCAAGACGCTGGCCAAGGCCGGTGCGGCGGTCGTCCTGGCAAGCCGTCGAACCGACCGGCTGATGGCGCTTCGCGCAGAAATCGAGTCGCAAGGTGGTGACGCACACGTGGTGGCGCTTGATGTGACCGATCTGGCGTCCATCAAGGCCGCCATTGCCCACGCGGAGACTGAGGTGGGCCCCATCGATATCCTGGTCAACAACTCGGGCGTGAGCACGACCCAGCGTTTGCAGGACGTGACCGAGGATGATTACGATTTCGTGTTGAACACGAACACCAAGGGGGCTTTCTTCGTGGCCCAGGAAGTGGCCAAGCGCATGCTCGCGCGCGCCAAGGGCGCCGCACCCGGCAGCTATGTGGGCGGGCGCATCATCAATATTGCGTCCATGGCCGGTCTCAAGGTGTTGCCGCAGATCGGGATTTATTGCATGAGCAAGGCGGCTGTGGTGCACATGACCAAGGCCATGGCGGTCGAGTGGGGCAGATACGGCATCAACGTCAATGCCATTTGCCCAGGCTACATCGACACCGAGATCAACCACCGCCACTGGGAAACCGAGCAGGGGCAAAAGCTGATCCAGATGTTGCCACGCAAGCGCATCGGCAAGCCTTCTGATCTGGATGCCGTGCTGGTGATGCTTTGCGCCGCCGAAAGCCATTTCGTGAATGGTGCGGTGATTGCTGCGGATGACGGGTTCGGTGTTTGATGTCCTGTGTCTTGGTGCGCCTTCGGGCCGTTTGAAATGACGGGGGTGCGTTGAACGCTTCGACTGTTTCCTTGGCCCCCGGATTGCCGCCCGGCATGGCTTTGGGCATTGCGGCCGGCTTGGGTGCGGGGGCCTTCTGGGGCATGGCATTCGTGGCGCCGTTGATGGCGCCGGACTTCAGTTCGGTGGACATCACGGTGGGCCGTTACCTGGCTTGTGCGCTCACATCGCTGCTCTTGATGGGCTGGTCGGGGGCGCGTGGGCATCGTGTGTGGCCCACCTGGCGCCAGGCGGGGGCCGCGTTGTGGCTCAGTGTGTTGGGTTACACAGGCTACTACCTCTTGTTGAGTTTGGCGATACAGACAACCGGGGCAACCTTGCCTGTCCTGGTGATTGGCACGATTCCCTTGTGGATGATGCTGCTGGGCAAGCCGGAGGCACTCTTGTGGCGCAAACTGATCCCCGGGCTGGTTCTTACCGCCGTGGGGATGGCGTTGATGATGCAGGCCACCGCCAGCGGACTGGGCACGTTGCCTGAGGGTGGGCAGATGGGGCTTGGCGTCTTGTTTGCGGCGCTTGCGGCTGCTTCCTGGGTGGTGTTTGGCCTCCTCAACAAGGGCTGGTTGAATCGGCATCCGGAGGTGAACTCCACCATGTGGGCCAACTGGATGGGGGTGGCAGCCGGTCTGGGGGCGTTGCCGATCTGGTTTTGGCTGGGCAGCCCATGGCATGACATGGTGAACCGGCCGGGTTTTGGCATGTATCTGGCTGTCTGTGCGATCACCGGCGTTGGGGCGGCCTGGATTGCCTCGGTTCTTTGGAACATGGCCAGTCGGCGCCTGAGTGCCAGCCTGGCCGGGCAACTGATCGTGAGCGAAACGGTGTTTGGCCTGTTGTATGGTTTTCTTTGGAATGCCCATTGGCCGGCTGCCATGCAGTGGCTGGCCTGTGCGCTTTTTTTGGCCGGGGTCCTGGCGTCCATCCAGGCTCACCGGTGAGTTGACAAGGAGTGTTGAGTGAAGCTTGAGTTACCGGTTGACAAGCGCCTGGTCCACACCATGGTGGCCAATATCCGTTGGGGCGACATGGACGCGATGGGCCATGTGAACAACACCCTCTACTTTCGCTACATGGAAATGGCCCGCCTTGATTGGTTCTTTGGCATGGGCCTGCCAGCAGATCCCAAAGGCGAGGGGCCGGTCATCGTCAACGCCTTTTGCAATTTCATCCGCCAATTGGCATTTCCGGGTGACGTGTTGGTGCGCACCTATGTGGGGGAAATGGGTCGAACCTCGGTGGACACTTACCACGAAATGTCGCGCACCGATGACCCCGATACCGTGTGCGCCAGTGGCGGCGCGACGGTGGTCTGGGTGGACTTTCCTCGGCAAAAGTCGGTGCCGATGTCGGCGCAGGCCCGTGCGCTGATCGAAGGGGCGGGCCAAGCACCGAGACTCGGGCGCTAGGACCTCTATTTCGCCTTGGGCACGCGTCCCATCAGGTAGAACTCGGGGTTGGGTGCCATGCCGCTGAAGCTGGCGATCCGGTTGGACAGACCGAAGAAGGCGGTGATGGCCGCGATGTCCCAGGCGTCCTCGTCGGAAAAGCCGTGGGCGTGCAAGGCCTCGAAATCGGCGTCGTCGACTTCGTGCGAGCGTTGGCAGATCTTCATGGCGAAGTCCAGCATAGCGCGCTGCCGCGGCGAAATATCGGCCTTGCGGTAATTGACGGCCACCTGATCGGCCACAAGCGGTTTCTTCTCGTAAATGCGCAGGATGGCGCCGTGGGCCACCACGCAGTACAGGCATTGGTTGGCCGCGCTGGTTGTGGTCACGATCATCTCGCGATCCCCTTTGCTCAGCCCGGAGGTCCGGCCCACGCTCTCGGGCACCATCAGCGCATCGTGGTAAGCGAAGAAGGCGCGCCATTCGGCGGGGCGGCGCGCCAGACCGAGAAAGACGTTGGGCACGAAGCCCGCCTTTTCCTGCACCTCCAGGATCTTGGCCTTGAGGTCTTCGGGCAGGGTATTGAGGTCGGGCAGGGGATAACGCACTGCGCTCATGAATTTGTCTCCGCTCTTGGTGGGTTGTGGAGAGAGTTTATCCTCGGGGTATCTGTCGAACAGACACATGGAGCACAGCATGCAGGACGAGCAATACCATCAGGGACTGGCCACACGTCGCCAGGTGATGGGCGACGAGTTTGTGGACCGTGCGCTCGCCAGCGCCACGCCCTTCACACAGCCGATTCAAGACCATATTTCTCGGGCGGCATGGGGTGAGGTCTGGCAACGCGAAGGGCTGGATCGCAAGACGCGAAGCCTGGTCACCGTGGCCATGTTGACCGCGCTTGGCCGGCAGCACGAGTTGAAAGGCCATGTGCGCGGTGCGTTGAACAATGGCGCGAGTGCGGCCGAGATTCAGGAAGTCCTGCTTCATGCCGCAGTCTATTGCGGCGTTCCCCTGGCCGTTGATGCTTTTCGCACGGCGGCAGAGGTGGTGGGCGACGGGCCGGTCTGACCGCTCAGCGCACCCGCACAGCACAGTTCCTGTGCGGCGCATTTACCACCTGCAATTCCCTTGTCAATGCACTGGAGATCTTCATGCGCGTTTTTCGCCGTTCTTTCCTGGTCCGCAGCCTGAGCGCTATCTTGGCCCTGGGTGCCTGCCTGAGCGCCGGTACCGCTTCGGCCAGATCCCCAACCACCCGCATCCTGGTCGGCTTCCCTGCCGGCGGCGGGTCCGACGCGATTGCCCGCATTCTGGCGGAGCCTTTGCAGGTCGAACTGGGTTCAAGCGTGGTGGTGGAGAACAAGGCCGGTGCTGGCGGGCAGATCGCGGCACAAGCGCTCAAGGCGGCGGCGCCGGATGGCCATACCCTGTTTCTCAGCCACGACCACAGCGTGTCCATCCTGCCGCTGACCATGAAGAATCCCGGTTTCGACCCCGGCAAGGACTTTGTCCCCGTGGCGGGCTTTGCGACCTTTGTGAACGCGGTGGCCCTTTCGGGCGGTACGCCGGCCAAAGATTTCAAGGCATGGGTCGACAGCGTCAAGGCCGATGGCGGCAGGTCGGCCGTTGGCATTCCCGCTCCGGCGTCCACGCCACAGTTTGCGGTACAGGTGATTGGCAAGCAGTTTGGCCTTGACCTCGTGGCGGCCCCCTACCGGGGCAGCGCGCCGATGATGGTTGACATGATGAGCAACGCGATTCCCGCCGGCGTGGGGTCGGTGCCTGATTTCATCGCGAACCACAAGGCCGGCAAGCTGCGCGTGGTGGCTGTCATGGGCGCGCAGCGCCAGGCGGCGCTGCCTGATGTGCCGACCTTTGCCGAGGTCGGTATCAATGGGTTCGAAGAGGTGCCTTACTACGGCCTGTTCGCGCCAGTCGGAACCTCCAGGGAAGCGCTGGCACGTTTGGAAGCGGCGGTGCAGAAAGTGGTGGCGATGCCGTCCGTGCGTGATCGCCTCACCGCCATGGGCCTGACCGTGGGTTACATGAGCGGTGCCGAGCTTGGCAAACGCGAGGCGGCTTACCGCGAGGTCTGGGCGAAGATCATCAAAGACAGCGGCTACCAGCCACAGTGAAACCCGCGCTCGGCGCATCCCAGCGCCCGGCTGCTTGCGCTTTACCGGTACGACCAATGGAAATGGGCGCATTTCAATGGCAACCTGATGGGTGGTTTGGCCGGGCGCAATTTCTTCGTCGAAAGGCTGACTGCCAAGTGGATGTGTGTGTCGCTGCCCGTGAGCCCTCACCGCGCGATCCATGGCACGGGCAAGACCATGGTGCAGGCGATGTTGCGCGAGCAACGCACTCCGGGCCGCTTCAAGCCGCATTGACCGCAGGCCCACCTGTGCCTGCCACCAGTCGGTGAACCAGGTCTGCCGTGCTGTGTGCCTGGAATTTGCGCATCAGGCGGGCGCGATAGATTTCCACTGTTCGGTGGCTGATGCCCAACTGGCGCCCGATCTCCTTGCTGGTGAGCCCGGTCATCAGAAACGCGGCCACCTCGCGCTCGCGGCCGGTGAGTTCGGCCCGAACGGCGCGATGCCCGCTCAGATCTTCGAAGCTCCAGATGCCCGACTCGTGTGGGGCGTCGCGGCGCAAGGCGCGGCCGGTGACATGGCACCAGAAAGTTTCTCCCTTGAACCGGCCGTCGACCCGTTTCATGATGCGGTCGTCCGCGTAAGTGCCGTTGCGCCCCAGGATCGGGGCGATACGGGCGCCTGTGCGTTCGTATTCGTCGGCACTGGGGTAGAGAATCTGGAAGCTCTGGCCAACGAGTTGTTCGCGGCTGGCTCCAAACATGTCGCACAGCGCCTGGTTGCAGTCCTGGATCTTGCGCTGACGGGAGAGAACCAGTCCGAGCGGTGCAAGGTCGAAGGCAAGCCTGTAGTCGATGCCCTCCAGGGGGGTATGCGGGTTAGCCATTAGGTCAAACTACGTATGCGGTTACGTAGTATGGTAGCGGTCTGGTGCGTATTTCCGCGAGTTCAACTTTTGGAGCGACTGACGTGAACAAGATTTATCCAAGCGCAGCCGAAGCCCTCAAAGGGGTGGTGGCCGATGATCAGCTGATCGCCGTGGGCGGGTTTGGCCTGTGCGGTATCCCTGAGGCCTTGATTGACGCATTGCGCGACTCTGGCGTGAAGAACCTGACGGCCATTTCCAACAACGCCGGGGTCGACGATTTCGGTCTGGGCAAGCTGTTGCAGACCCGGCAAATCAAAAAGATGATCTCTTCCTATGTGGGAGAAAACAAGGAATTCGAGCGCCAGTACCTCGCCGGAGAGCTTGAGCTTGAGTTCACGCCGCAAGGCACCTTGGCGGAGAAGCTGCGCGCCGGCGGCGCTGGCATTCCGGCCTTCTTCACCAAGACCGGCGTGGGCACGCTCGTGGCTGAAGGCAAAGAGCTGCGCGAGTTCGATGGTGAGACCTATGTGATGGAGCGCTCCTTGCTGCCCGAAGTCTCCCTGGTCAAGGCCGACGTGGCCGACAAGTCGGGCAATCTGCGTTTCAACAAGACCGCACGCAACTTCAACCCGGCGGCGGCCACGGCTGGCAAGGTCTGCATCGTGGAAGTCGAGCGCATTGTGGAGACGGGTGAGATCGAACCCGATGACGTTCACCTGCCAGGCATCTATGTGCACCGCATCGTGCTCAATGCCACACCGGAGAAGCGCATCGAGAAGCGCACCGTGCGCGAACGCAAGTAATCAGGAGATCAGAAATGCCTTGGACCCATGATCAGATGGCCGCGCGCGCGGCCCAGGAACTGCAAGACGGTTTTTACGTGAACCTCGGTATCGGTATCCCGACCCTGGTGGCCAACCACGTTCCCGACAATGTCGAGGTTTGGCTGCAAAGCGAGAACGGGATGCTGGGCATCGGCCCGTTTCCGTACGACGACGAGGTGGACGCCGACCTCATCAATGCGGGCAAGCAGACTGTGACCACGCTGAAGGGCTCAGCGATATTTGGGAGCGACCAGTCGTTCGCCATGATTCGCGGTGGAAAGATCAACCTGTCCATTCTTGGCGCCATGCAGGTGACTGACAAGGGCGATCTGGCCAACTGGATGATCCCCGGAAAGATGGTCAAGGGTATGGGCGGGGCGATGGACCTTGTGGCCGGGGTCAAGCGCGTCATCATCTTGATGGAGCACGTGGCGCGGAAGAAAGACGGCACCGAAGACATGAAGATCCTGCCCCAGTGCACGCTTCCGCTGACGGGAAAAGGGGTGGTCAATCGCATCATCACCGATCTGGCGGTGATGGATGTCACGCCGGAAGGTCTGAAGGTGGTTGAACTGGCGCCGGAGGTGACGCGCGAGTTTCTGCAATCGAAGACCGGTGTACCGTTGATCTGACGCGCATCGTCTTGGTCACAGGGCTAAGAGAGGGTGCATTTGCTTTGGCTGGCGGTTGGAAACCGGCGCGGTTCATGAACCGACGCACCTGCGGGCAAGTGATCGGGCATTGAGCCCGGTCCCCTGTTCGATCCATTTTTGTCTGATCGGGTAACCATTTATTTGGATATTGCGAATTATTTCTGTACACTAAAGTTTCTTGTCATGCTGAGGGGCTTGGCAGGAAATAACCCACAGGAGTAAGAGATGCGAGTTTTGTCTGATCAAGAAATGCAAGACGTGGCCGGAGGCTTCTTCTTCAACTGGTTCAGCTGTTTCAAATGGCGTGCACCCAAGGTGACGTGTGATTCCAAGCCCACGTACACCCAGTCCAAGTGCGACCCCAAGCCGACGTGTGAGCCCAAGCCGAGCTGTGAGCCCAAGCCCACATGTGAACCCACCAAGCCCAGCGTGCCGGCGCAGCCAGAGCTGCCCCAGGTGCCTTGAGCTGGTTCAGGCTGTCCCGCTGCACGGCGGGTTGAGACAAGAAATGGCGCCCTCGGGCGCCATTTTCTTTTTGGGACGCCGTCAGGTGGGTGATTCAGCGTTGCCTAGGGGCCCAGGCGCCCTGCAGCCAGACTGAGCTGGGTCTGGGCGGTGAGTCTGTCCACCAGGGCCACGACGCGCTGCCGACGGGCATCTGCCAGGTCCGATTGGGCCGTGAGGAGATCCACCATCGAGCCCACTCCGGCTTTGTAGCGCCCTTGTGCGACCTCATGGGTGCGTCTGGCCGATACCAGCAAACGTTCGCTGGCCTCCAGGCTTTGGGTGCTGGTGATCAGCGCCCGGTGGGCCTGCCATAGTTGGGTATTGATCTCACGCTCGACGTTGTCGAGTTCCGCCTCGCTGGCGGTGGTCTGGGCAAGCACCTGGGCTTGCCGCGCCTGCGACTCCCGACCATTGAAAAGGGGGAAGGTGGCGGTCACGCCCAGACCGGCATTGGGTACCCGATCGACCGTGGTGGTGGTGCCGTTGTAACCCCAGTTGCTGGAGTGTCCCGCATTGGCAGAGAAGGCCACGCTTCCACTGGTCGACGCACGGACCGAAGCAAGCTGCGCCTCCAGGCCCGATAACTGGGCCCGCGCGGCCCGCAGGCGAGGGTGGTTGGTTCGGGCATCGTCGCGCAGGGCGACGAAATCCGGGTCCGCATGGGCCGTTCGGCTCCAGGCCTCCCAGCCAGCCAGTCGCATGGGTTGGGCGATGTCTGCGCCCATGGCCAGGGCCAGCTTGGCTCGGGCGGTTTCCCATTCGCTCTGCGCGCGCACCTTGGCCAGGCTTGCTTGGGCCAGCGCGGTTTGCGCCTGAAGCCGGTCGATCTGGGTGCCCACTTCGGCGTCGTATCGGGCTTGGGCCGCTGCGGCGGTCAGGGTGGCGGTTGCCTCGGCCTCCTGGGCCGCTTCCTTGGCCGCGTCGGCCACGACGGCTTCCCCATAGAGCTGCAGCAGGTCGCGCACCGAGTCGAGGAGCGCGTTGCTTTGTGTGGCGATAGCCGCCACCAGGCTTTGGCGCGCCTGGTCGAGATCGGCATCGGCCCGTCCGAAATCGAACAGAACCCAACTGAGGTTGAGGCTGGCATCGATTGAGCGGGTGGTGGTCGCACCGGTGATGAAGTTGCGGGCCGCGTTGGCACCCAGACTGGCACTCCAAACCGGCCGCATGGCTGCCTCCGCCAGCATCACCGAGGCCCTTTGTTCAGCCACATTGGCCAGCGACTGCCGCAGTATGGGGCTTTTGCACAGGGTGGAGGCCAGGGCGGCATCCAGACTCAGCCGGTCCCAGTCTGGCGCTCCGAGGTGTCGGCACGGGTCCTGTCCGGGCTGCCATTGGGCCGCCTGGCTGGCCCAGTGTGCCGCGGGCGCGGAGCCCTGCGATTGTGTAGCGGGCAGGGAAATGCTGGGGGTGAGCCTCACGCTTGCGCCAGTGGGCAGGGGAGCGGGCGGTGGCAGTTCTGTGGCCCTGGCTGCGTGGGAGAGCGAGTGGCTGGTGCGAAGGGCCAGGGCGGGCTCTGCGCCCATGGCCCATCCGGCCTGGCCCAGCGCCATGGCAAGCAGGGCGGGGCGCCACAGGGCTGCGTCGGCGTAGCGGCGAGGGCTCATGGCTGGAGGGGTGCCGGCAGGCCCAGGTGGTTGAAGTACTGTGCGGGCGATCCGTCGAAGTCGAGCTGGCCGTTCTTCAACACCACCACGCGCTGGGCCGAGCGAATGGTCTCCGGACGGTGGGCCACCACGATCCGTGTGATGTTCAACGAGGCAATGGCCGCATTGACCCTGCTTCGGATTCCACGTCAGGTGGCTGGTGGCTTCGTCCAGGATGAGGATGCGAGGGCGCTTGTAGAGGGCTCGGGCCAGCAGGAGCCGTTGCTTCTGGCCGCCTGAGAGCACGGTGCCCATGTCGCCCACCAGCGTCTGATACGCCATGGGCATCTGTTCGATGTCGTCGTGCAGTGCGGCCATTCGCGCGCATTCGGCCATCCATTCGAAGTCGGGGCGCTCGTCGAAGAAACAGATGTTGTCGCTGATGGATCCGGCAAACAGGGTGTCGTCCTGCATGACGGTGGCCACGCCCTGGCGCCATCGGCTGATGCCGATCTGGGACAGTGGGACCCCGTCCGCCTTGATGGTGCCTTCCAGCGGGGCATAGGTACCTAGCAGGAGGTTGATGAGGGTCGTTTTTCCGCACCCCGACCGCCCGGTGATGGCGAGCACCTGGCCTTGAGGCACCGTCAGGCTCAGGCCGTCCAGCACCCATGGAGCCTGATCGCTGTAGCGGTAGCGCAGCTTGTCCATGTCGATGGTCGGACTGACCGGGGTGGCTTCGAGGTTGCCAGTGCGCTGGGCAATGAGATCGACCGCGCCCATGCGTTGGGTGTTGTCGCTGGTTGGGGTGAGGACCAGGTCGGCCAGGCGCTCGGCGTGCAGACGCAGCATCCTGAGGTCGAAGGCTTTGTCGATCAGGGCAATCACACGCTGTTCGAACTGGCCGCGGTAGGCCATGAAGGCGGTCAGCATGCCCACCGTCAGCTCGGTGGCGATGATCTGCTGGGCGCCCAGCCAGACGATCAGCAGCGCCACGCCGCCACTCAGTATGCCGCGCACCACCTGGTAGATGATCTGCAGTTTTTGCACCTTGAGGTTGGCGTTGGTGGCGCTGACCTGAAGGGTTTGCCAGGCGGCCTGGCGCTGGTTCTGCCGACCAAAGAGCTGAATGGCCCGCATGCCGCGGATGGACTCCAGAAAGTGGCTGGATTGTGTGGCCTCGCGCACCAGTGTTTCTTCGAAGGCGGCGTAGAGCGGGCGGTACCAGACCAGGCGCATGGCGAGGTAAAGCAGCACCGAGATGATGGCCACCCAGGCCAATGGGGGGCTGTAGACGAACATCAACACCAGGGTGAGTATCACCAGCAGCCCATCGAACAGCGCTTCCACGAAGGCGGAGGTCAGTGTGCTCTGGATCTGGTCGACCGAGCTGGCTCGGGAGACGATGTCACCCAGATGGCGGTTCTGAAAATAGGACAACGGCAAGCGGGTCATGTGCGCAAACACGTTCGCCTTCCACTGCAAGCCCACAGAGGTATTGATCACCATCAGCAACCAGGAGCGGATCAGGCTGGTTGCCTGCTGAAGCAACATCAAAAGCCCAAAACCCAGCGCCAGCGCGGTGAGCAACTGGGTGTCGCGGGAGACCACCACGTCGTCGAGCACCCACTGCATGAACAGCGGGGATATCAGCCCAAAGATCTCCAGCGCAAACGACAGCATGAGCACCTGGCCAAGCGTGGACCAGAAGCCCGAGACCTGACCGATCAGTTGCGAGAGCTTGACGCGGGTTTTTTCTTCTCGTTTGGCAAACCCCGGGTTGGGCCAGGCCTCCAGCGCAACCCCGGTGAAGTGCTTCGACACCTCGTCAAGGCTCAGGCGGCGCTCGCCGAATGCCGGGTCGAGCACGACGACCTGATCGCGCCCCACGGATTTGAGCACCACGAAATGGTTCAGATCCCAATGGAGAATGGCTGGCAGGCGCAATTGGCCCAGCTCATGGAGTTCCAGCCGCAGCCCTCGGGTGCCCAGTTGTTCTTTCTGGGCGATGTCGGTCAGGGTTGCCAGTGTGATGCCGGTCATGGCCACGGTGTGGCGCGAGCGCAGGGCGGCCAGGTCGGTGGCCACGCCGTGGTGGTTGAGCACCATGGCCAGGCAGGCCAGGCCACATCGGCGGCCTCGGTCTGCAGGATCACGGGCAGGGTCTGGCCCAGCCCAAAGGAAAGACGGTCGGTCCAGGTCAAAGGAGTCTCCGGGCGCGTGCGGTCATGAGTTCAGGCGTTTGGTCACGCCGTAGAGCGGCTCCAGCACCCATTCCGTACAGTTTGCGCCTCTCTTGCAGGATGTCGGCTTCCAGTTGCATGCCGGCTTGCAAAGCCCGCGTTGCCCGTTGGCCTCGATGGTTTTGTTTTCCAGCTTGACCTGGATTGAGAACACTGGCTCACCCTTGGGCCCACGTTGGGCTGTGAGGGCAGGCCACCCGGCGCCAGGCTGGTCAATTCGGCGGGCGAGACGGTGGAGGTGGAGACCGTGGTCACCACGCCCGGATACTGGCCGAACTTCTGGTAGGGGAAGGCCTGGTAGCGGAGCATCACGGCGTTACCCGGCTGTACAAAACCGATGCTGCTGCTCGGGGCGTACAGCCTCGCTTGCAATTGCTGTCGGCCGGGATGACGGTGAGCAGTGCCTGGCTGCTGTCGATGGTCTGACCGACTTCGGCGCTCACGAGTGTGGCCTGGCCGTCCTGGGGGGCGGTGATCTGCGCGTCGGCGGCTCTCACCTCGGTGAGCTGTTGATTGGTGTTGGAGATCTCCCGTTCCAGTTGGGCCACCTGATTGTCAAAACGCAACTGGCTGCTTTTCGATCTCCTGCTGAAGCTGTTGCAGTTCGCGTTGCGTGGCCAGCGCATCGCTGCAGCACCTGCAGGCGAGAGCGGGCCTCAGAGAGATCGATTTCCTTTTGGCGCAATTCGTCGCGGGCGATGTGGTCTTGTTCGGCCAGAGACTGGTAGCGCCTGCGGATGTCCTCGGCGTATAGGATGCGTGTTTTTTGTTGATCGATCTGGGCAGCGATGGTGCGCTCCTCGGCTTTGAGGGTTTCCCCGCGCCGGCGCAAGCCTGCGGTTTCTTCGGATTGCAGCCGGCGCGAACGCTGAACCTCACGCTCCAGCGAGGCGCGACGTTCGGCCGTCTGTCGAGCGATGTCGGCCTGGATGTTCTGGGCATTGTCGCCAGGGCGGTCGCTGTTGAGTACGTAGAGGATCTGCCCCTTTTTGACTGTTTGCCCGTTGGCGACATGCTTTTCGATCACCACGCCCACCTGGGGGGTGTGCACACGGATCACCCCGCCCGCGGGCATCAACTGGCCGGTCACGGTCACCCGCCGCGATAATACCCGAAACAGGAAAGCCACCAGCGCCATGCCCATTGCCGCGCGCCCAGGCTCAGCCACAGGGTGGAAATGCGTGGGGTCAGAATGATCTGACCCAGCAGCTGGGTTCGCTGGTTTTCGACGGCTTCGGCGCGAAGCAGCCCGCTCCAGAGAACGGTCTTGGGCTGACATGGATGGCAAATGTGTAACAGGTCGATACAAATCAGTCAGCCGAAAGTGTACCCGATGCAATGGAAGGGTATCTGGCGGCAAGCCCCGATCTTGGGTTGCGCAGACCGGTGCAATTTCGCGAAAAGGGCCTTTGCGGTGGCGCGCGTACGGTAACCTGCTTGGCGACAGGCAAAAAAAATGGCCCGATGGGGCCATTTTTTTGAGGTATTGGAGCGGGTGAAGGGAACTACTCAGTGCATCCAACCCGTTGATTAAAAAAGATTTTTCCCAATTCAGATAAACAGAATGGGCCGCTTAATATACCATCCCGGTGCCCTGGGCGCCAGTAGCGTCTCCATTGACGTCTTCTGGTAGTCGCTGAAAGCCACAGAGGCATTTCTTTGAGCAGTGCACGACTCGCCCACTCGGGTCCCGCATCAATCAGGGGCGACTGCTTTGACTTGTAGGGCTCTGTGCTTGAACCGCTCCAGCGCGAAGCTGGGATGCCCGATGGGTTGCCGCAGGTACGTGATGATCTGGTACGGGCCATCGGACAGAGGCCGCATAGTAAGGCCCCAGGAACGGGCACGCGCGATACGGGATTGCGCGGAAATCCCAATGCCATAGCCTGCCGCCACCCACAACGCCATCATCTCGAATGAGGTGACGTACTGAATCCTGTCCTGCTGCTCAAGCAAGGTAGCAGGCATGCGCTGGGTCAATGAGGGACTGACCTCCACCTGCCAGAGAAAAACGGGATAGTCCAGCAACTCATGGATCGTCAGATTCGCTTTGTCGAGCAAGGGAGATCGCGACGGCACAACGGCAACCAGGCTCTCATGCCACAACGGCTGGCTGCTCAAAGAAGGATCAGTCTCGCTGCAAAGCGACACTCCTGCGTCGTATCGACCTTCATGCAGGCCTAAGACCAGTTCGTCGTCCGAAACCTCGTTAAGCGTGATAGCGACTTCCGGCTCTTCTGCACGCTGCAGCGCGAGCAATGTCGAGAGCTGCTGCGACGGTACACCAGGTGCTATAGCAAGCCTGAAGTTAAGGAATTGGCTGGTGGCGTCGTGCATAAGAGCCCCCAAGAAACTATCGGGTCAACAGAATGGCCAAAATGATAGCCAATAAGAGTTAAGTTTAACGTGGTTAACTTTCATTGATTGATTGACGCTTCTGGTAATGCAGAAGCGCAGCGTTCAACGGGGCCGCCCCCCTGGTACAACCACTTATGAAGCCGAGCCGGCACTGGCGTTCGGTCAAGCTGTGCGCGCTGCTCGCATGGAGAAAGGGATCGCGCAAGAGGAACTTGCCTCTCTGGCTGGCGTCGAGCGCTCGCACATGGGAAAAATCGAGCGCGGAGAGCACATGCCCACGCTTGCCCTGATACTGAAAATTTCCAACGCGCTCGGAATGAGTGCGGCAGAGCTGATGGGTGCTACCGAACACAATCTTTGTGCCGGCACCGTGGCTTCAGGTGGCGTTTAGGGATGGCTGCGTCAGTCGCCCAAAGGGTCGCGTAAGCGATCGATAAATCGCTCCAGCGAAGCCGACGGGCTGTCGCTTTCGGAGCGAAGCAGGAAAGTGGTGAGCACCGCTGAATCCAAGTCCAAAGGACGGATTACTACGTCCGGCCGTTGGCTCACCGGAATCTTTCGCCGTCATGAAGCCGATGCCGTAGCCTGCGCCGACCAAGGTGAGCATCATGTCTAGTGAGAATGCCTCCTCGACGACATTCAGCTTGTGCTCCAGCACCTGTAGACCGGGTCAGTTCACGGCAATAGCCCTCGCACACCTGCGGATCGCACAAGACAAGCGGGTGACCCGGAGTTCGTGGAGTGGAACCTTCTTGTGGGCGAGCAGCGCGTGCCAGGCTGGTGCAGCGATCACCAGCGGGTCTCGCCAGATGGGTTCGGCAACAATGCCTTCGCCGACGTCGGCCGTGTGCGCAAAACCGATCGTGAAGTCGCCCGACCGCAGGCCGCGCACCTGCTCGGCCAAGGGCACTTCGGACATGCGGATCTCGATCTCCGGCTCTTCTGCGCGGCAGCGTGCCAAAAGCGCTGACAGCCGGGGGGCAATCGCGCCGTCGGATATCGCGATCCGCAGGCTGCCACGCAGTCCCGATGCAATAGCCTTGGCGTTCTCTCGTGCCTGATCCAGGACCGTGAATAGTCGGCGAGTGTCCTGCAGGAACGCAGTGCCAGCCGAGGTCAGCCGGGTGCCCCTGCGGTCGCGATCGAAAAGTACAACTCCCAGTTCTTCTTCCAGCTCTTTGATCGCTCGTGACAACGGCGGCTGCTCTATATGCAGGCGCTCGGCAGCTCGTGTGAAATGCAACTCCTCAGCCAAAACGACGAAGCAGCGAAGGTGTCGTAACTCCATCTGTGACGCTCCTAATCTCGATGTTTTGCGTGAGCCGTCTCCCTTGGGCCTATTCGCTCTCGACACTTGAGCGCCGCGTTGCGCGTCAGACGATGGAGGCCATCACCAATCTCCCGGGATACCTTACGATTTCGGTTGCTTCTTGTGGTCATCCGCTATCGCTTGCAGTCCGCCCAACGCGAAGTGATACAGGTGGCTCGCAATCGCCTCTGGCGACATCTGGAAGATTTCCTGCATCGGACCGGGGAAAGTGCGTCCTCCGACCAACAGCATCAGACAAGGTGCTGCCACGCTGAGCAGGCAACGGGTCAACACGGGATCGTCTGCCGGCATCGCCGTGATCTCGCTGAGCAGGCGCTTGACCAGCACCATCTTCGGCAGCGCTTCATTTTGGAAAAGCACCTGCAGGTGCGAGGTCGGCGCCAGCACCTCCCTAGCCAGAACGCGCAGGTGCCACGATTGCGGCTCGCTTGTCGCGAGTCGAACCAACTGCTCGATCAGCACCTTCAACTTCGACGTTGGGGGCAACTCGCCTTCGGCAAGTTGCCGCAGGTCAGCGAGGTCGATGAGCCGGTGATGAGCCTCGGTTAAGACGGCCTGGTACAGGCCGTTGCGGTTGCCGAAGTGGTAGTTGATGGACGCCAGATCCACCTGCGCAAGGGCGCGATCGCCTTGTTGGTGGTCCTCGGCGGTGCCAGGTGGTGGCGAACAGCTCGCCTGCGGCCCTGAAGTATTTGCTTGCAGGGTCGCGTCGCCGTCGGCGCGCGAGCCGCGTGAGGGCACCTGTTCATCGTTTCGGTCTCCGGGAGCAGATATGACTTGCATTCTATTTTAGTCTAAGATTAAAATCAATTTAGCATTGCATATGGACCATGCACTCCTCTCCGCCCTCTGGGACCCTCACACATGAAAAAGCCTCTTATCGCCCTGCCTATCCTCGTTGTGCTCGCTCTTGGCGGCTGGGCTTGTTAGCAGATCCAGGACCGAGATAACGACGGCGCGCTGGTTCTGCACGGCAACGTGGACATCCGTCAGATTTCACTGGCCTTCGACGGGAGTGGCCGCGTGGCGCAAATGAATGCCGAGGAAGGCGATCACGTGAAGGCGGGCGCGGTGCTGGGCACGCTGGACACCCGCACGCTGGCGCTGCAGGCCGAGCAGGCGCAGGCGCAGATCGAGGTGCAACAGCAGAACCTGCTGCGTATGCGTACCGGATCACGCCCGCAGGAAATCGCTCAGGCCCGCAGCCGCGTGACTGCCGCGCAGGCCGATGCCGTGCAGGCCGAACAGGATCTCAAGCGTCTGCAGGGCATTGCCGACACCACGCAAGGGCGCGGCGTCAGCGCGCAGGAACTGGACCGCGCCAGAAGCAATCTGCAGGTCGCCCAGGCCAAGGTCGCCGAGCAACGCGAAGCCTTGCGCCTGACCGAACTGGGCCCGCGCGAGGAAGATGTGGGCGCTGCCGAAGCGCAACTCAAGGCCGCGCAGGCGCAACTGGCGCTGCTGCAGCACCAGATCGCCCAGGGCGAACTCAGGGCGCCGGTTGATGCCGTGGTCCGCTCTCGCCTGCTGGAGCCGGGTGACATGGCCACGCCGCAGAGGCCGGTGTTCGCACTCGCGCTGACCCAGCCCAAGTGGGTGCGTGTCTACGTCGGTGAACCCGATCTGGGTCGAGTGAAGCCGGGCATGGGGGCGCGCGTGGTCACCGACAGCCAGCCGGACCAAGCCATCGAGGGAAAAATCGGCTACATCTCGTCAGTTGCCGAGTTCACGCCCAAGTCCGTCCAAACCGAAGACCTGCGTACCAGCCTGGTCTACGAGGTGCGGATCCTGGTCGAGGACTCGCAGGACGTGTTGCGCCTGGGCCAGCCGGCGACCGTTCACCTGACGGGCAGTGCCGCGCAATGAGCGACGGTGCCGAAACGGTCATCGCCGAGGTCCTGCGCAAGACCTTCGAGGCGCCGGGGGGCGGTCCGCTGCACGCCGTCGATGATGTGTCGTTGACGGTGCGTGCGGGCGAACTGACCGCGCTGGTCGGCCCAGACGGCGCCGGCAAAACCACCCTGATGCGCATGATGGCCGGGTTGCTCAAGCCCGCTGCCGGCACGCTGCGGGTGCTCGGTATCGACGTGGCCGCCGATCCCCAGGCGGTCCAGGACCGCATCAGCTACATGCCGCAGCGTTTTGGCCTGTACGAAGACCTGAGCGTGCAGGAGAACCTGGATCTGTATGCGGACCTGCACGGCGTACCCCAGGCCGCGCGCCGCGAGCGCTTCGCGCGCATGTTGGAAATGACCGACATGGCCCGCTTCACGGACCGACCGGCCGGCAAGCTCTCGGGCGGTATGAAGCAAAAGCTGGGACTGGCTTGCACGCTGGTGCGTTCGCCCGATCTGCTGTTGCTGGATGAACCCAGCGTAGGCGTGGATCCGCTGTCGCGCCGCGACCTGTGGAAGATCGTGCAGCAACTGGTCGATGAAGAGAACCTGAGCGTGATCGTCAGCACTGCCTACATGGACGAGGCCGAGCGTTGCGCCCAGGTGTTCGTGATGAGCCAGGGCAAAGTGTTGGCCGAAGGCTCGCCGCAGGCGCTGCGCGAGCGCGCCCGAGGCTTGAGCTTCGTTGCCACACCGCCGCCCGGCATGCCTGCTCGCGATCTGCAGGCGCGCCTGATCGATGCGCAAGCGCTGATCGTTGATGCAGTGCCGCGAGGCGGCGCGGTGTCGTTCATCCGCCAGCCGGACGCGCCCGAGCAAGCCGTGGGTGAACTGCTTGAGGGCATCGAGTGCCAGCCGCGCGACGAGGAACTCGAAGACGCTTTCATGATGATGCTGCGCCAGCAGGCCAAGAGCCAGGCGACGGATGCGGACGCGCTCGCGGCACCCACGCCGTCCCCACAGATGGCCGCGAGCGGCGACGGCAACAAGCCGGTGATCGTGGTGCGTGACTTGGTGCGCAAGTTCGGCGACTTCACCGCCGTGGCCAGCACTTCGTTCGAAGTGGGCCGCGGCGAAATCTTCGGACTGCTCGGCCCCAATGGAGCGGGCAAGACCACCACCTTCCGCATGCTCTGCGGCCTGCTGCCGCCACCAGCGGCCACTTGGAAGTGGCGGGTGGACCTGCGCACGGCCGTGCCCAGGCGCGTGCGCGCATCGGCTGTGTCGCAAGTTCGCGCTGTATGGCAACCTCAGCGTGCGCGAGAATCTGGAATTCTTCGGCGGCGCCTATGGCCTGCCGGCAGGCGCTGCATGACCGCGTGGCCGCCACCATCACGCAATTCTCGCTGGAGCCCAAGGCGATCAGCGGCCTGTTGCCCAGCGGCTGAAGCAGCGCTTGGCCATGGCAGCCGGCCTGCTGCACGAGCCGGAAATCCTGTTTCTCGACGAGCCGACCAGCGGCATCTGACCCGCTGGCGTGCCTTCTGGCGCACCATCACGCTGGCGCAAAGTGGCGTCACCATCATCATCACCACCCACTTCATGGAAGAGGCCGAATACTGCGATCGCATCGCGATCCAGGACGCCGGCAAGATGCTGGCACTGGGCACCCCGCAGGAGGTACGCAAACAGGCTGGTGACGCGGGTTCCGACATGAACAGCGCTTTCATCGCCATTGTCGAGCAAAGCCGCGCCGAGAGCCGGCGTGAAACTGCAGGAGCCGTCGCATGAACCGCTCCGGTTTCATCCTGCGCTTCATCGCCCTCTTGCGCAAGGAAGTGCGCCAGATGCTGCGCGACAAGAGCAACCTCGCCGTGGGTCTGCTGCTACCAGTGGCGCTGCTCCTGCTGTTCGGCTATGGGCTTTCCTTCGACGTGAAGAACGCGCCGGTGGCGGTGGTGCTGGAGGACAGCTCGCCGACTGCGCGCGAGGTGGTCGATGGCCTGCAGGCTCGGCCTATCTCTCGCCCATGGCGGTGACCAGCATGGCAGAGGCCGAGCGCCTGATGCGCGCGGGCGAGGTGGACGGCATCGTGCGCGTTCCGCCGGATTTCTCACGCCGGCTCGCGGCTGGAGACGCCCGCATCCAGCTCGTGCTCAACGGTGTCGACTCGACCACCGCATCTACCGTGGATGGCTTTGTGCAGGGCGGGCCTGTCGACGTGGGCACAGCGTCAGGCGATCGCGCCGGAAACAAGTCGCCCACTAACGGCAACGTAGAAGTGGTGCAGCGCATGTGGTTCAACGAGGCGGGCAACAGTACCTGGTATCTGGTGCCAGGCCTCATCGCATTGGTGATGACGCTGATCGGTGCATTTTCTGACCTCGCTGTTGATCGCTCGCGAATGGGAGCGGGGCACGCTGGAATCCCTGTTTGCCACCCCTGTGCGGCCGTTGGAACTGGTGCTGGCCAAGTTGTCGCCCTACCTGGTGGTGGGCGCAATCGATCTGGTGTTCTGCCTGCTGGCCGCGCGCTTCTTGGTGAGGTGCCGATCCGCGGCTCGCTGTCCATCATCATCGTGGCCTCGCTGCTGTACTTGGCCGTATCGCTGCTGCTGGGGCTGTTCATCTCGGGCACCACGCGCAGCCAGTTTCAGGCCAGCCAGATGGCGCTGCTGACCAGCTTCATGCCAGCCATGATGCTCTCGGGCTTCGTCTTCGACCTGCGCAACGTGCCAGTGGTCATCCAGGTGATTAGCCAACTGCTGCCAGCCACCCATTTCTTGAGCCTCGTCGAGACCTTGTTCCTGGCCGGTGACATTGGCGTTTCACCATTTTGCGCAGTTTCGCCATCCTCTCCCTCTACGCGTGTGTGCTGGCCTGGGCCACGCGCCGCACCTTGCGCAAGACACTGGACTGACGCCCATGGAATCCCTCATCGCCACGCTCGCGCGCATCGCCGCACTGATCCGCAAGGAACTGCTTGCGCTGATCAAGGATCCGGCCAACCGCGCGATCCTGTTTGCACCCGCGTTGATGCAGGCCTTGTTGTTTGGCTATGGCGCCACCTACGACCTGACCAACGTGCCCTACGCCGTGCTGGACCAAAGCCGGGGCCAGACCTCCACCGAACTGCTGGCGCGCCTGGATGGCACCGGCGTGTTCAACCGTGTGGCCACCCTCAACACGCCCGCGCAGATTGCCGAAGTGATCGACGCCAACGAGGCTTTGATGGTGCTGAGCGTGCCGTCGGATTTCCAAGCGCGGCTGGCGGCTGGCCAGCGCGCGCCGCTGCAGGTGATCCTGGACGGGCGCAACTCCTCTACTGCCGGATCGGCGGCAGGATATGTCGGTGCCATCGTGGCCGACTACAACGCCTCCCTCGGTGGTGGATCGGCGGGCATCACCGTGGAGCGGCGCGCCTGGTTCAACCCCAATCTGGAATCTCGCTGGAACATGATGCCGGCGTTGATCGCGGCGCTGAGCTTGATGCAAACCCTGTTGCTGGCGGCGCTGTCGGTAGCGCGCGAGCGTGAACAAGGCACTTTTGACCAGTTGCTGGTGACGCCGCTCACGCCCATGCAGATCCTGATCGGCAAGGCCGTGCCGGCGATCCTGATCGGCCTGTTTCAGTCCACCATCATCTTCCTGATCATCCGCTTCTGGTTTGAGATCCCGATGAACGGTTCGGTGGGGCTGCTCTACCTGGGCCTGTTCGTCTTCACCGTGGCGGCCGTAGGCGTGGGGCTGTCGATTTCGGCGCTTTCGCTGACCATGCAGCAGGCCATGCTCTACACCTTCCTGCTCATCATGCCGCTGATGCTGTTGTCGGGCCTGCTCACGCCGGTGAAGAACATGCCGGAGGTCTTGCAGCTCGCCACATACATCAATCCGCTGCGCTTCGGTATCGACATCGTGCGTCGCGTCTATCTCGAAGGTGCAGGGTTCGCCGATATCGGACTTCAATTCATCCCCTTGCTGGTGCTGGCCGCACTCACGCTGCCGTTGGCGGCCTGGCTGTTTCGCAATCGCCTTTCCTAAATACTTGGATGCCGTCATGTTTGCTATGCCTACCATCACTCGTTCTTCTTCCCGGTTTGGGCTGGCCCCCTGCCTGCTGGCGCTTGCATTGAGCGGTTGTGCTGTCGGCCCAAATTTTGTCAAACCCACGCCAGAGGCGCCGGACGACTGGACATCCTGGCGCAGCGGCGACGAAAGCCTCAAGGCTCCTGTCACGGTCAGTGAAGGAATGCGCGCGGATTGGTGGCGCAGCTTTGGCGATCCCGTGCTCGATGCACTTGAGCAGCGCGCGTTCGAGGCCAGCCCCGATCTGCGCACGGCAGCGCTGCATTTTGCGCAGGCGCGTGCGCAGCGCAACACGGCAGCCGCGCAGCGCGGTCCTGAGATCGGCATGAGTGGTGGCGTGACTCGACAGCGGCAAAGCGAGTATGGAGCCAGTACCCGCCTGCTGGATGCCGTTGGCAGCAGCGGCAATCGGGACGATCTGGCCAAGCTGCTGGCGGAGCCTTTCACGAACTATCAGGCCGGTTTCGATGCGTCCTGGGAATTGGATCTGTGGGGGCGTGTAAGCCGTTCGATCGAGGCGGCCGATGCTGACGTGGCGCGTCAGGCCGCCTTGCTGGATCTGGCACGGCTGAGCTTGACCAGCGAGGTTGCCCGCAACTACTTCGAGCTGCGCACGACCCAGGACCAGATTCGCTTGTACCGCGACGACATCGCCGCGCTCGAAGACCGTCTCGGGCTGCTTGATGCGCGCGTGCGCGGCGGCGTCATCGACCACCTGAATCTGGAGCAGCAACGCGCGGAACTCGCCGCTTTGAAGGCGCAGCTACCGCCGTTGTTGGCACAAGAGAGCGCCAGTGCCAATCAGATCGCGCTGCTGCTGGGCGAGCGCCCCGGCGCTCTGCAGGCCGAACTGAAGCCGGCTGTCGCCCAGGCGCAAGCCACGCTCCCAGATTTGGCGCTGGGTATTCCATCGGAAGTGACGCGGCATCGGCCAGACATTCGTGCTGCCGAGGCGCGTCTGCACAATGCCACGGCCAGCATCGGCATCGCCCGGGCCGACCTGTATCCCAGCATCCGCCTGGGTGCCCACTTCGGCTACGAATCTTTCATCGACAGCGAGTTTTCCTCCTGGGGCAGCCGCACCTGGTCGGTGGGACCCAGCCTGAGCCTGCCGTTGTTCGATCGGGGCCGACGCAAGAGTGTGGTGCAGTTGCGCGAGCTGGAGCAGCAGGAGGCTGCTGTGGCGTTCCAGAAGACCGTGCTGCAAGCGTGGCAGGAAATCGACGACGCGCTGAGCAGCTACGCCGCAGAACAACAGCAGGGCAAAGAGCTGCAGGTCCGCGTGGCCGCCGCGCAGCGGAAGCTACGAATTGGCCAAGGCGCGCTATGACGGCGGAACGGTGGATTTCATCGCGGTGCTCGATAGCCAGCGTAGCTATCTCCAGGCCCGCCGGGACTTTACGGCCAGCCGGGGGCGCTTGAACACGCAGTTCGTGACGGTGAACAAGGTGCTGGGCAGCGTGCCCGAGATGCCCGAACAGCAGGCTGCGGCCGGCAAACAGGTAGGAAATGCCCAGCTCGCGCAGGTGGGCCAGGTAGGCTTCGGACACCTGCTCGGGCAGCACGGCGATGACGTCATCGCCCTCGATCTGTCCGCTCTCGTAGCGAATGCGACCCTTGGGGTCCAGGACGACCAAGCTACGCCGGGTCGTGCGCTGGCCCAGAAAGGTTCGTATCGGGTCGCCCGGGCCAGGCCGTCGTGGTCGAAGCGCTGCGGCGCATGATGGATCTGCACCGTGTTGCGACCGAGCATCCACGCCTGGGCATCGAGCCGGTCACTGATGTCGTAGCAGGTCGTGGCCTCGTCCACGGTCTTGCCGCTGTGCGGCAGGTTCCAGCGGTCGCCAACGATGCGCCCGTCGAGGGTGCTCATCATGTGGCAAATGATCTGGGGACGCATGCAGACTCCAATTCAAAGAGGTCCCGAGGCAAGCTGGGTGCCGCTCATTGGCTCTGAAAATCGGAGCGTTCGCAGTATTCAGTCCGGCCTTCGGGGTGGCGTTGGCAACAAAGGCGAGACAGCGTCTTCGCCAATTGCATTTTGATTCTTTGAAATGGTATGGACGATGGAGGCCCGGATAAAGGTGCCAATTCGCATGCACTTTTGAATTGAATTCATGAGTGGTGCTGGCGGCAGCATTCTCGGAAGGATGCTTGCGCGCTGGTCGCGGCCGCGTTCTGCCAGCCTCGCGTTCCGGCGCTTCTACGCGGGCGTAACGCACGAGGTCGCCTTCCCTTGACGCGAATCTCCGCGCCGCGCTCGACTGAATCGCCTCGGCTTCTTTAGCCATCTCCGAACCGTACATTACGGCAATCACCGACGCGGGTGAGTGGAAAGCGGCATCACTCGGACGAATTCAAGGTCGAAGCGACATGCAGGCAATTGATCAGGGACATCCCATCCGGAAGGTGTCGATATAACCAGGAGTTAGTGCCCTTAATCCACTGCGGGCAATCAACAATGGACGCCTGCTGATCAATTGCCGCGCCAGTCCGCGTTGTGAGCGCCACTCCTATACTGTAAAATGCAGTACATTTGCAGTGGTTCCTGGAGAGGCCATGGCCACCGTCAAGACTGCGACGCTCACATTTCGTATCGACCCTGGTCTGAAAGAGGCGCTTCGCCTTGCTGCGGATCAGGAGCATCGATCCATCGCCAACATGGTCGAGGTTCTGATTCGGGACCACTGCGAGCGGCGGGGTATTGCGATTTCGCCTTCCGAAGAAACCAAGAACAACAACGGAGCGCGTTCATGATCAAGACGGTCACAAGCCTGCAGGTTCAACCCCATCATTCGCGACTATCGGATGAGCTTGTGGGATCGAGAACTCTGCAGACCTCATCAATGACGCGGGTGACGGCAGCGAATTCTTCTCGCGCAACTTCGTCACCCACGGCATGGATCAGCTTTTCCGCGAAGGCTTGCCGCGCCTTTCCGGCAGTCCGATCAGGCTGTCTTCGAGCTGACCCAGGCGATGGGCGGCGGTAAACGCACATGATGATCGCGCTGGGCTGTTTCCTGCGCGCCACCCGCATCTGCGCAAGGACGTTCTGCCAGCCGACTTGGCCTCCCGCGTCGAATTTGGGCAAGCGCGTATTGCCGCGTTCAACGGCCGCAACAACCCCGACAACTTCATCTGGGGCGACATTGCCACCCAGCTCGGGGCCGCAGAAGCCATCAAGCCCTATTGGGCGAATGGCCCCAAGGCCGTCGATCAGCGTCAGTGGAAAGAAATCATCGGCGACAAGCCCACGCTGATCTTGCTCGACGAACTGCCGCCTTATCTGGACAACGCCAGCACGCAGGTGTTTGGCCAGGGCACGCTTGCCAACATGGCGGTCTACAGCCTCTCCAGCCTGATGAGTGCAGCGCTGGAGTTGCCCAACTGCGCCATTGTGGTCGCCAACCTGTCGGGAAGCTACAAGGCCCAGACCAAGGCACTGGCCGACGCCATCTCCAACCTGCAGCAGGAAACCCGTCGTCAGGCGATGACCATCACGCCGGTGCAACTGGCGGGCAACGAAATCTACGAAATCCTGAAAAAACGCCTCATCGCCCAACTGCCGGACGAGCGTGTCATCTCTGACATTGCCGAAGAATACGCGCAGCAGATCAAGCGGGCCGAGGATGGCGGCTACATCATCGCCAGCAGCATCGAGCAGATCGCCGAGCAGGTGCGGGAAACCTACCCCTTCCATCCCTCGTTCAAGCACCTCGTCGCGCTGTTCAAGGAGAACGAAGGCTTCCGCCAGACCCGTGGCCTGATGCAGTTCACTGCACGCCTGCTCAAGAGTGTTGACGAGCGCGAAACCGACGACGTTTTCCTGATCGGCACGCAGCACCTCAACCTGAACGACGAGCAAGTCAAGGATGAGATCGAGCGTATTGCGCCCAAACTGATGCCTGCCGTGACGCGTGACATCGCCGACTCGGGCAACGCCATCGCCGAGAACATCGATGTCGAGCTGGCAGGCGATGCCGCCCAGCAGCTCATGACCCTGCTGCTGTCATCCAGCCTGTCACGCGCCGTGGGCGGGCGCATCGGCCTGTCGGAGAGCGAACTGATCGAGTTCCTGGCCGCCCCGCAACGCAAGCCCGACGAGTTCCTGCAGGCCTTGCAGCGCTTGCGGGAATCGGCGTGGTACCTGCACCGTGAAGAGCAACGCTTTTTCATCAAGGAAACCGAGAACCTCTCGCGCCAGATCGAGCGCAACGCCAAGGACGTTCCGCAGCCCAAGGTCGATCAGGCGCTCATCAATCGTCTCTCGGGCATCCTTGCGCCCGTCAGCAAAATCGCCTGGCAGGACGTGCAGGTGCTGCCTCGACTGAACGAACTCAAGCTTGGCGGCCCGCGCACGCTGATTGTCATCAAACCCGATGGCAAGGTGCCGCCCAGCGAGTTGCAGAACTTCTTCGACTATCAGCAGGAAAAGAACAACCTGCTGGTGCTCAGCGGCCAGGACAGCCTGCTGGCCGACGCGGTGGAAGAACGGCTGCGCGAGCTATACGCCATCGAGCAGATTCACAAACGCCTCAAGTCAGGCGACACCTTGTTCGAGGAAGCCCGCGACCGCTTCGAAGAATCGGAAGACCGCTTCGGCAAGGCCCTGTCGGCGGCCTACAACCGCCTCTACTTCCCCGCCAATGATCCGGTGGACGGACGCGACGTGCTGGCCGGGGTCACCATCGACCAGGGCCTCAAGCTCGGCCAGGGCGATCAGTCCGCCGAAGCACAGATCGAGAAGTTGCTGGCCAGCCCGCGCGCCGACTACAAACTCGTGGCCGAACTGGGCAAGGACAATCTCGACGAATGCTTCGCGCAGGCCGAGGAATACCTGTGGCCTTCAGGCAAGGACAACCGCCGCACACCTTGGAAGGATATCGTCAGCCGCGCCAAGTGCTCGCCCATCTGGCCCTGGATGCCGGGTGCCAGCGGGCTGGATGCGCTCAAGGCCGAAGCCCTGAAACAAGGTCGCTGGCGTTTGGGCGAGGACGGCTACATCGAGAAGGGACCGTTCCCCAAGGACAAAGCTACCGTCAACGTCTCCGTCATCAACGTCAAGCCGGACACCGGCGAGACAGTGCTGAGCCTTACACCACGCCACGCCGGTGACAGCCCCGTCGTCTACTGGTCGAGCAGCCCTGACGTTTCCGACAAAGACGCCAAGGTCGAAGACCTGGACAACTTCGCCACCGGCGAAGGCACCGTCTACTTCGTGGTGAAAGAACCCACCGGGCGCTATGAAAGCGGCCCGGCCACCCGCTGGCTCGCCGACCTCAAGATTCGCCATCAGGTCGAACCTGCCGCCGACAAGCGACGCGTCACCCTGGCCGCCACGCCGCACGCCGATATCTTCTATTCCCTGGACGGCTCCAACCCCAAGGATGGCACCCGCTACGACGCCCCGTTCGAGATTGATTCGGCGAGCTGCCGTCTGCTGGTGTTTGCCCGCGCAGGCGAGGCCAACAAGACGGCGGACTTCCAGATCCCCGCCAGCGGCGACAAGACGGTGCAGATCGTTGACAGCAAACCCGCGCGCCTGCAGAGCAAGCGCGTTGCGCTCGACACCACCGACCGCGTCTTCAGCGTCATCAACCGTTTCCGCGATCAGCCGGGCACACGCTTCAAGGGTGTGCGCGTCGAAATCGGCGAAGGCGAAAACACCGTGACCGTGCGCTTTCAGGAGCGTGAAGTCACCGCCGTCATCATCGAAGGCGTAGTCAACAGCCTGCGTGACGTACTCAAGGAGCCCGACGCGCCGCTCAACATTGCCATTGCCGACGGCATCGCCTTCGATACCGGCTTCGCGCTCAAGGAATTCGCCAAGCTCGCCGGCATTGAGCTGAAGCCTGGCGACATCCATCAGGAGCAATGAGGATGGCCAAAGTCGCAACCAACACCCCATCGTCCAAAGCGCGTGCGCAAGTGCCGCACACGCTGGGCTTTGGCGTGCCTGCGACGTCCGATCCGCATCACTTCAACATCATCATTCCCAAGGCCAGTGCAGGCAAGGTGCAGATCGGCGAACACCTTGGCTTGCAGGCGGCCAGCGGCGACAACGCCGTGATCGACCGCGTCCTGCTGGATCGCCCGCGCTGGACCGCCATCCGCGCCGAGGTGCAACGCGCCTTCAACGCCCGTCTGACCGCGCATGGCATCAAGCCTGGCACGTGGAAGGTCGGCGACAACCCGGTGGATCGCCTGCTTGGCAAAGAACTGTGCGTGCTGGCCTGGGCCGTCGAACAGATGGAGATGGAGAAGATTCCAGTCGCCGTGCGCAACTGGTTGGCGCTGCGCCCGGAAGAGCGCTGGTGGCTGTTCGGCATGGCGGCCATGAGCACCGGCGGCGTGATGGACGCGGGCAAGGGCTGGCGCGCCGCGCTCAAGCACGCTTTGGGCGATGTGGCGCAGAGCGAGTTGCTCGCTCCCCGCGCTCGGCGGGGCAAGCCAGAGCAGGAGGTCGCACAAGCCTCATTGGGACTGTTCGGAGACGAAACACCATGAACACCGTGCCGGTTCCTCCACAGCCCAAGATCTACCACATCGCCCACGTTGATCGCCTGCCCTCCATCGTGGCGACAGGCGGACTATTGTCGGACGCATTGGTTCAAGCGCGGGCGCTGGGCGGAACGATGGTTGGAATGAACCACATCAAACAGCGTCGACTAACCGAGCTTCAACTTGCCAGCCACCCCGGCTTGTTCGTCGGTGCCTGCGTGCCGTTTTATTTCTGTCCACGGTCGGTGATGCTCTATTTGATCCACCGGCGCAACGCAGAGCTGACCTATCAAGGCGGGCAAACGCCCATCATTCATTTGCAGGCAGATTTAAGGGCGGTGGTGGCTTGGGCCAACGCACAACCCGCTCGCTGGGCGTTCACGCTTTCAAACGCAGGATCGTATTTTTTTGAAGACCGCAATGACTTGGCGCGTCTTGGTGAAATCAACTGGACTGCGGTACAGGCTTCGAATTGGAGTGGCGGCCTGAAGGAAGGCAAGCAAGCCGAGTTCCTGTTGGAGCATCACTTTCCGTGGCACCTGATCGAACGCATCGGCGTGCAATCGGCAGCCGTCTACGGTCAAGTCGTCAACTCCCTTCCGGCGAACGGACACCGGCCACCGGTCGAAGTCCTGCCGGCTTGGTATTACTGAATGAGAGGAGCACAGCCATGATCGAGTACACCTCGGGCGACATCCTCCAGTGTGAGGCCGACGCACTGGTCAACACGGTCAACTGCGTCGGCGTGATGGGGCGTGGCATCGCCTTGCAGTTCAAGAACGTCTACCCCGAGAACTTCAAGGCTTACGAGGCTGCCTGCAAGCGCGAAACCGTGCAACCCGGCCGAATGTTCGTGTTTGATACGGGGCAGCTCACTCTGCCGCGCTTCATCATCAACTTCCCGACCAAACGCCACTGGCGCGGCAAGAGCCGCATCGAGGACATCGACGCTGGCCTTGTCGATTTGGTCAAGGTTATTCGCGAGAAGGGCATCCGATCCATTGCCATCCCGCCGCTGGGCGCAGGCTTGGGCGGGCTGGACTGGGACGAGGTGCGCCCCCGCATTGAGCGTGCGCTGTCAGAGCTTGCCGACGTACGGGTGCTGATATTCGAGCCCAAGGGTGCACCGGCCAACGACAAAATGGCGCATGTACGTGAAGTGCCCAAGATGACGGCAGGCCGCGCCGCCTTGGTGGAACTGATGCAGCGCTATCTCGGCGGCCTGCTCGACCCCTTCGTCACCCTGCTGGAAGTCCACAAGCTGATGTACTTCATGCAGGAGGCCGGCGAGCCGCTGCGTCTTCAGTACGTCAAGCATCACTACGGCCCCTATGCCGAGAACCTGCGCCATGTGCTGAAGGCGGTGGAAGGTCATTTGATCGCGGGTTATGCCGACGGCGGCGATGCGCCGGACAAGCCGCTCACGCTGGTGCCCGGCGCGGTGGAAGACGCCAAGGGTTATCTGAATCAGCACGACATCAGCCGCGCCCGCTTCGAGCGCGTCACCAAGCTGGTCGAAGGCTTCGAGTCACCTTACGGATTGGAACTTTTGGCCACAGTGCATTGGGTGATGAGCCGCGAGGGTGCCACGCAGTTTGATGCCGTGGAGCGTCAGGTCTATGGCTGGAATGCCCGCAAGCAGCAGTTCACCCCGCGCCAGCTTGCCATTGCCGAAGAGCGGCTGCGCTCCCAAGGCTGGCTGGCGCAAGAAGTGGCTTCGGCCCATTGAGGATTCATCAGGGAATGCAGAAAACAACCACCCCCCTCACGCCGCTGGCCCTGAAAGATGCGCCCGCGCTGATCGAGACAGTTTTCCCCGCGCAGAAGGTGTCGTTTGAGGCGCAGAAAGAGCGCAAGGCCAATCTTGGCCAGACTCTGACTGGGCTTGGCTCTTACTGGAAGGGCCGTAAACCACTGATTTTGGTGCGAGCCATTGTGCTGGGGAGCCTGTTGCCCCCTACTGACGATGCAGAGGCAGATCTCGCCATCTTTGAAAAGCTCATGGCTTTCGACGATGAAGGTTTGGCACGACGGGCGTTGGCGGCCAATGCTTTTTCGGCTGGCAAGTTACAGGAGATGATCCCTATCTCCGACCCGGAACGCTACTTTGGCGGGCGCGGCTGGCGGCGCGACATCACCGACGACGACAAGCTGGTTCTGTATCGACAGGCGCTGGCTACATTGTCCGGTTACGAAGCAAAAGCCAGCATCAGCAAACGTCCGGAAGAACTCGACCAGAACTGGCTTTACGCCCCTGTATGGGCGGAGGTCAATCATCACTATGCCCATCTGGGTGTGAGCGTGCAGTCTTTGCCCGAGCTGGTGGACCAACTGGGCGTCCTGCGGTATGGCCACCGTGCTCGCGTGGGCGACACTTTCTCGGGTGGCGGCTCCATTCCCTTCGAGGCGGCACGTATCGGCTGCGATGTCTATGCCTCCGACCTCAATCCCATCGCCTGCATGTTGACATGGGGCGCCCTGAACATCATCGGCTCCAGTCCGGAACGGCGAACCGAGATCGAAAAAGCGCAAGAACGCGTCGCCGAGTCCGTGGATACCGAGATCACGAAGTTGGGCATCGAGCACGACAAGCAAGGCAATCGTGCCAAGTCATACCTGTACTGTCTGGAAACCCGTTGCCCGGAAACGGGCTGGATGATTCCGCTGTCGCCTACGTGGGTGATTTCCAAGGGCCGGAACATCATTGCTCGCCTGAAGCCGGATCACCGCAACAAGCGATTCGACATCGAGATTGTCAGCGGCGTTTCGGACAAGGAAGCGGCAATTGCCGATCAAGGTACCGTGCAAGATGGCGAGATGGTCTACACGCTGGATGACAAGACCTATCGCACGCCTATCAAGACGCTGCGCGGCGACTACCGAAATGCCGATGGCAGCACGGGCAATCGCTTGCGCCGCTGGGTGAAATCCGATTTCAAGCCCCAACCTGACGACATCTTTCAAGAGCGGCTCTACGCCATTCACTGGATCGCCAAGGATTCGCTCACCAAGTCCCGACATGAAACCTGGTTTGCCGCCCCGACCGACGCCGATTGGGAATGTGAGTGCCGCGTTGAAACGCTCGTCGCCGAGAACCTGAGCCAATGGCAGGACGAAGGACTGGTGCCGGATATGGCCATCGAGCACGGGGACGAAACGACCCGTCTGTTCCGTGAACGCGGCTGGACACACTGGCACCACCTGTTCAATGCCCGCCAACTGCTCTTGATCTCGCGCTACTTCCAGCATCGCACCCCGGAAGACTACGTTTTCAACGCGAAGTCGCTGGACTGGAACTCCCGGATCGCCAACTGGATGAACCATTGGGAGAAGACCAACAACGTCTTCTACAACCAAGCGTTGAACACGTTCTACAACTACGGCATTCGTTGTTTTACCAGCCACGAGGCAGGACGATCGTTCGGCTTTGCCAACAGTCCGCTTCCAGAGACTCGCAGGTCAATCAAATGCCGTGATGCGACCAAGCTTGAAGACGACGCCGATATCTGGATCACTGATCCACCCTATGCCGATGCGGTGAACTACCACGAGATCACCGAATACTTCATTGCCTGGCTGCGCAAGAATCCACCCAAACCCTTCGCTGATTGGGTGTGGGATTCACGCCGCGCGTTGGCGATCAAGGGCTCTGACGACGAATTCCGACGTGGCATGGCCGCTGCCTACAAAGCAATGGCCGAGCACATGCCGGATAACGGCATGCAGTGCGTGATGTTTACCCATCAGGACACCGCAGTCTGGGGCGACCTGATCGGCATTTTCTGGGCAGCGGGCCTGCAAGTGGTCGCTGCCTGGTACATCGCCACCGAAACCAACGCAGCTATCAAGAAGGGAGTCTTTGTCCAGGGCACCGTCATCCTGATGCTGAAGAAGCGCGCAGCGGGCGAGCGCACCGGTTTCAAGCAGCGCCTGCTGCCCGCCGTGCGGCAGGAAGTAGCACGGCAGATCGAAACCATGATGCACCTCAACGACACCGTGGCCACCCACCACGGCGAGCCGGTGTGGGGCGACTCCGACTTGCAGATGGCCGGTTATGCCGCCGCGCTCAAGGTACTGACCGCCTACACCCGCATCGGTGATGAGGACGTCACAGCCTTTGCCCTGCGCCCACGTGCGCGGGGTGAAGTGACCGTGGTGGACGAAATCGTCCAGCAGGCGGCGGAAACGGCGTCCGGCCTCCTGGTGCCTGAGGGACTCACCGCTGATGCCTGGGGCCGCCTCACTGGCATCGAACGCTTCGTGCTGCGGATGATGGACATGGAAACCGCAGGCGCGGCCAAGCTGGACAACTACCAGAACTTCGCCAAAGCCTTCCGCGTGACGGACTACTCCCGCGTGATGGGCGACATGCGGCCCAACAACGCACGCCTCAAACGCGTGACGGAATACGCTTCGCGCGACCTGACGGATGCCACCGAGCTCGGCGTGACGCGGCTGGGACAGCTCATCATTGCCCTGCAGCAGCTGCTCAAGGACACCGAAGCGCAGGTCATCGTCGAACAACTGCGTGCCGAGATGGCGGACTTCCTCGAAGCCCGCTCCCAATTGGTAGACATGCTGGCCTTCATCGAGCGTAAAGCGCCCGAACCCGAGGTGCGCTCTGCCGCCGAGGTGCTGGGCGCGCGCTTGAAGAATCTGCGTTTCGGTGATTGAGAACAAGGAATGAATCGGGCATGAGCATCCGGCGCTTTTCTTCGCGTACCCATCGGCTGGATGCCAGCTTTCTGATGCAGCATCTGGCCGGTGCGCAGAGCTACAAGCGCATTGCGGGCTACTTCACCAGCTCTTTGTTCGAGGTGGCGGGCGAGGCGCTGGAGCACATCCCCGAGGTCAAGATCGTCTGCAACGTGGACATCCACCCGGACGACCTGAAGGTGGCGCAACTGCGCGAGAGCAAGATGCTGGGCCGCTGGAACGAGCGCGGCCTGGAGGCCGAGGCGCTGCTGAATCGCGAACGCTACCGGCGGCTGGACGCCTTCCTTGCCAGGCATGGGCAGGCGGTGCGCATCGCGCCCGACGACATCTGCGGCTTCGTGCATGGCAAGGCTGGGGTGATTACGTTGGCCGATGGCCGCAGGCTGGGCTTCATCGGCTCGATGAACGAGACGCGCAGCGGCTGGCAGCGCCACTACGAAATCCTGTGGGAAGACGAATCGCCGGAAGGCGTGGCGTGGATCGAGGAAGAATTCGACTTCCTCTGGAACGCTGCGAAGCCGCTGCCGCAGGCCGTCATCCGCGAAGTGCATCGGCGCGGCTATCGGCGCGAGATCGAGTTCATCGAAATCGACGATGACAGAACCTGGCGCCTGCGGCGCTGATTGAATCGCCGCTGTACCGCGAAGGCCAGCAACTCCAGCCGTGGCAGCAAGGATTTCTGACCGAGTGCCTGCGCCATCAGCGTCTGTACGGCACGGTGCGCCTGCTGTTGGCCGACGAAGTGGGCTTGGGAAGACGCTGTCGCTGGCCACGGCCGCGCTGACACTGTGCTTGCTGGCGGACAAAGAAAATGGCCCACGCCGCCCGGTGGTGATCTTGCCCCGGCCACGCTGACCGAACAATGGCAGACCGAGATGCTGGACAAGCTGGGCATCCCCACTGCACGTTGGGATACCGTGGGCAAGGTCTGGCTGGATGCCGACGAGCGTGTGCTCTCGCCAGCGGGACGCGAGCAGATTGCCCATTGCCCGCTGCGCATCGGTATTGTCTCCACCGGCTTGATGATGCGCGATTCGCTGGAGAAACAGCATCTGCTGGGTATGCGTTTCGGCATTGTCATTCTGGATGAGGCGCACAAGGCCAGAACCCGCCAGGGCTTCGGCAAGGAAGCCGGAACACCGAACGAACTGCTGGCCTTCATGCGTGGAAATCGCCGCGCGTGCCGATCACGTGCTGCAAGGCACGGCCTACTCGATCCAGACCAACCCTGCCGATCTGTGGGATTTGTTGGGCATCCTGCATCAAGGCCCAGGCCGCTTCGTGCTCGGCCATGACCTAGCGCCGTGGCACTGACCCGACGAAGTGCTCGGACATTCTCGCGGGCCGCGTGGAGGTGGAATCGCTCACCCATGCGTGGGAACTGTTGCGCTCGCCACTTCCGCGCATGGAATCAACCAGTGAACCTCGCGCCCGGCGTTTGTTCTCTGCCATCCGGCAAGACCTGGGCTTGCAAAACGGCGAGTGGCAAACCAACCGTTCGCTGGCCGATCTGACGGAAGAAACACGGGAGATTCTGGAAGAGGAGCTGGAGCGTCGCATATCAGGTGCAACGCTTTTCCAGCGCGAAAACCCGCTGGTACGTCATGTCGTGCTGCGCAAACGCCAGCAGCTTGAAGATGCGGGGCTGCTGGCTCGCGTCGGTGTGGACGTGCATCCGGAACGGAGCAGCATCAGGCAGCGCGCTTTCGATGCCTTGTTCGAGGGCAAGGCGCTGCGCACGTCGGAAGACTTCAGGCAGGCCTATGGCGAAGCCCGCGCTTTCGGCAAGGCGCTGGCCAAGCGCGGCAAGGGCAGCGGCTTCATGAAGAACCTGATGGAGCAGCGCATTTGCTCCAGTATCCACGCGGGCTTGGCAACAGCGCGGCGTTTGCTGCAGGGCGATGTCGAGCACGAGGAGGACGAAGATCAGGAAGCCGACATCAAGATCGAATCCAGTGAAGAACGCGAAGTGCTGCAGCGCTTGATCACCCGGCTCGAACGGCTGGAAACCGACCCGAAGATGGAAGCCGTCGTCCATTTCCCCGACAAGGAAAAATGGCTGGGCTTGGGCGTCATCATCTTCAGCCAGTACTACGACACCGCAAAGTGGCTGGCCGATGCACTGGCGGCCCGTTACCCGGAAGAAGCCGTCGGCCTGTACGCAGGCGCAGGCCGCAGCCGCCTTTACCAGCGCGGCGACAGCGTGAGTGTCGAGCGCGAAACGCTCAAGCGCATGGTGGCCGAGCACCAGATTCGCGTCATGGTGGCGACCGATGCCGCCTGTGAAGGCTTGAACCTGCAAACCCTCGGCACGCTGATCAACATCGATCTGCCGTGGAACCCCACGCGGCTTGAACAACGCATCGGCCGCATCAAGCGCTTCGGGCAGCGGCGCGAAACCGTGGATATGCTGAACCTCGTGTTCGAGCAGACGGTGGACGAGAAGATCTACGAACGACTATCCGAGCGCATGAAGAACCGCTACGACCTCTTCGGCTCGCTGCCGGACACCATCAAGGACGAGTGGATCGAGGACATCGAAACACTGGGCGAGCGGCTGGACGAGTACATCAACGCCCAGAAGACTGCGACGGGCTTCGATCTGCGCTACACCGGCACGATGATGCCGCCGGAGAAGGATTGGCGCGAGTTCACCGAGGTGCTGTCGCGGCGCGATCTTGCTACGTTGATGAGCGCGGCATGGGGTTGAAGAACACGACCATCATGACAAACAGGCGATAGATGAGGGTGCGCACAGATAACCACGGTTAAAGCGTCACTGATCGGTTCAGCCTGGGCTCATTCAGTGGCCGATTGCGCCAATTCAACGCTTTTTCGGACGCACCTATTCTGTACCCTCGCATCGGTAGAGCTGACCCGTCCGCATTTATTCCGCCGACGACATTATGATCGCCCGAGATGCGACAGCAACCCATGCGCGTGGCGCGGATCGTCGATACGGCATTTTCGATGGAAGCTGACCAGGAGCGACGCACGTGGGAGCAAGTGACCAAATGGCTCGGAGCCCGTTGAACTGACCGGCCCTGGTCAAATCCCTATGTCATCAAAGTTCCAAAGCTGTCATTTCCGCTGGACCAAGGACAGATAGGGATTGTTGAGAGGTGTCTCGGCGAATAACAGGGACGCATCTTCCAGAAGATAGCCGTGTAGCCGGCGGGACTTTCTCGGTCCAGTCACCTCGCAGGTCCAGATGTTCAAGCCATTGGAATGCTTGCGGTGCAGTTCCAGCCGCTCAAAGCGCTTTTGCACCCACTGCCAGTCCTGCTGACTCTCCTGCTTGGCCAGTGCTGCGACTTGCAGGTGTTCTTGCGCGTAGCGCTGGAACACGCCGGGGCTGACCAAGTAGGCCGTGTCGCCCACCGTATGCACGAGTGCCTTTGCGTCGTTGATGATGAGGCGGCGGGACGCGATACCCTGCTTCAACCACGCCATGAAGTGCTCTCCGGACGGTTGCATTGTCGTGAACGTGGGCGTAGACGCTGGTGAAGAAGGCAGGAGTGCGGCCAAGGATGGAGCTTCGAATGTGCGGCAGACACCTGTTCCGAGAGCTCTTCTGCGTTCTGCCGGGTCGCGGGCAAATCCCCCATATCCACCATCGAGAGCATGTCTTCCATGATGTCAGGCATGGGCTGGATTGCGGGTGGCGAAGCCAAGACGGGGGCTGTTGCCTTCCCAAGGCGGCGTCGCCTGTTCTTCGGGGACGGGCGACGCCACAGCCGCAGGCGAGGTAGCCTCCGAACCCGCATCCTTATCTGCTGCTGCCGCGTCGATCTCCACCATTCCAGCGAACAGCGCCGGCCGCTCGCCGGGCTCCCAAATCAGCGCAGGTGCCAGCCGCAACAGGGTGAACGAGTGGGACCAGCCGGTGGAACTGGTCACGGTCGCGCGCCAGATCGCCTTGCCGTCGGCCGTCGGCTGCAACATGCCGTGGTCCTGGAGCACATTGAACACTGCGGTGTTGTTCGCAGGGATGCCATCGACGCCCTGGGACAGCAGGTGCGCGCGCAGCTTGTCCGAGACCGTCTTGCTCACCAGCCACAGAGCGTCGTCGGTGAGCCAGCCATCGGAGGCTTCGGGCTGGTTCAGTTTCAGCTCTTCCTTGAGCAGGTAGCGCAGCCCGTTGACCAGCTTGCGTTGGAGCGAGTGCTTGGGCGCGGCCATGGCGCGCGCGGGATCGCCGCCCAGTTCCTGGGCGACGGAGGCGCGGTCGGCCTGCACGACCAGTTCGCCCAGCACCCCGGCGTGCTCGTACTGCCCGGCCAGGACGTAAAGCAGCGGTCCCCAGAGCGCGGGGTAGCTGCTGAGCCAGTCCAACAGCGGACCATCGAGTAGTTGGCGGTAGAGCAGACCCGTCGCGGCGCTGTGCAGGCGATACTCGCGGTCGTCGCGGTAGCGGAATCGGTATGGTTGGCGCAGCGGGCCGTGCCACGGGTGCCAGGTGCTGCCGTCGGCCAGCTCGACGTGCAGATCGACGGCCACCTTCCCGATGTCATGGAGCAGCGCGGCGTAGGCGACGGCAGCGGTCCAGGCTTCGGACTGCGCCGCCTGGTCTTCGGGGCTGGCACCGATGGGCAGCAGATGGGACTGCCGCAGTTTCAGGCTGTAGGCGACGATCTCAAGGCCGTGGTCGAGCATGCCGCCTGGGTAGGCATGGTGATGCGCTTCGGAAGCTGGGAAGGCCTGGACCAGTTCGGCGTAGCGCTCCAGCGGTGCGCGGTACAGAGCGGCGAACTGCTTGCGCGACAGCGAGGTGCGCTGCCAGATGTGTTCCAGCAGCTTCTGCCGGCGCGGGGTGGCCAGCAGCGATGCGGCCGACTCGGGCCGCATCAACCCTTTCGGGAGGACGGTGGCGGGTGCTGGCGGTGGCGCGCCAGCGACTGCGGGCCGTTTTCGCTGGAACAGAGAAAGCATGCGGATGTCCTGTCGCGGGCCGAGCGGGAGGCCTTTTTGCCTTTTGGGGATAGAGCCTTTCCCCTTGCACCCCATTCCCTTGCCATTTCGGCCCTTTGTAGCCTTTGGGTATAGGGCGACGGGTCTTGACCGTCCACCGCCAATGCGGGTTGCGGCAGGGCCGGATTGATGCAGGAAGGCTGGCTGTTCACGCCCTACGATGGGCCGATTCTTGGACTCGGGAGAACGCCGTGAAGCCTCACATTGACATGGTAAGGAAATTTCCTTACCATGCAGGTGTCGCAATCAGGAGAGCTGCCATGCCTGCCATCCACGAAGTCGCCACGCTGACCTCCAAAGGCCAGATCACGCTGCCCAAGCCCATTCGGCAGGCGCTCGGCGTCGATGCCGGCGGCAAGCTCGCGTTCGATCTGCGAGGCAGCGAAGTCGTCGTCACCCGCGTCGATGTCGAACACGAGGACCCCGCCATCGGCGCGTTCCTCAGTCTGCTGGCCCGAGACATTGAAGCGGGTCGGAACCTCCAGGGCCTGCCCGAGGATCTGGCGCGCGCCATGCTGGAGCACGCGGGTCACGGCGTGAACCTAGACGATGAGATCGACGGGGAAGTGGCACTCTGATGCAACGGCATGGCTGGACGCTGCTCTTCCACGACTGCGTGATCGAGCAGTTGCAGAAACTGCAAGCTGCCGCGCGGCGTGCGCAGGAGAACGATCCGGAGGGCTTCGAGTCCAATGCCAACGTCAAGCTCTTTCGGGCCTTGAGCCAGTTGATGTTGGATGTGGTGCCGAGTGATCCGGCACGTGACGAATACCGCCAGGGCAACACCCTGGGGCCGGCTCACCGCCACTGGCGGCGGGCCAAGATCGGAAGGCGGTTCCGGTTGTTCTTCCGGTACGACTCGAAGGCGAAGGTCATTGTGTACGCCTGGGTCAACGATGAACAGACCCTGCGGTCTTCGGGTAGCAAATCGGACCCGTATGTCGTGTTCGAGAAGATGCTCGGACGCGGGAACCCACCAGACGACTGGCACGCGCTGATACATGGAAG